>NC_010320.1:0-42500 GCF_000019065.1 Thermoanaerobacter sp. X514
TTTTTTATCAGTTTTTTTATCAAAATATTTTTTATCAACAATATCTGCACATGTGTTTTTGCAAAAGTTATCAAATTAAAAAATTCACAAAACTAAATTTAACTTATTAACAACTAAATTATACCGATAATATATTATGCCACCCTTTTAAATAAATTATCCACATTTTATTGATGGGCTTAGGAGGTCATATAATGTATGGAGATCATCGTCAAATATGGGAGAGGATAGTGGAGGTCATAAAAAGCGAGCTTACCCCCACCAGCTACAACACCTGGCTAGTTCACATAAAACCCTTAGCAATTATTGATGATGTGTTATTTTTAAGCACTCCTAATACTTTTACAAAAAATATAATAAATGGAAGATATATAAATATTATCTACGACGCTGCTTCAAAAGCTACAAATAAATTATACGAGATAAAAATATTATCAGAAGACGAAGAAGAATATAGAGAAATCAAAGAATCTATTGAAAAAGAAAACCTAACTGAATCCACTACTCTTTCCACTCTAAATCCAAAATATACTTTTGATACTTTTGTAGTTGGAAACAGCAATAAACTTGCTCACGCTGCATGTCTTGCAGTAGCTCAGGCTCCAGCAAAAGCCTATAATCCTTTATTTATCTATGGAGGAGTAGGTTTAGGCAAAACCCATTTAATGCATGCAATAGGGCACTTTATCAATAAACATCAAAGTGGCTACAAAATAATGTACGTTACGTCAGAAACGTTTACAAACGAGTTAGTTAACTCCATAAAAGACGACAAAAATGAAGAATTTAGAAACAAGTACAGAAATATTGATGTTCTTCTAATAGATGATATTCAATTTATAGCCAAAAAAGAACGAACTCAAGAAGAATTTTTCCATACTTTTAACACCCTTTACGAAGCCAACAAGCAAATAGTTATTTCCAGTGACAGACCACCAAAAGAAATTCCAACTTTAGAAGAAAGGCTAAGGTCAAGGTTTGAGTGGGGTTTAATCGCGGATATACAGCCACCAGATTATGAGACAAGAATTGCAATACTTAAGAAAAAGGCTCAAACAGAAAATCTAAATATACCCGACGAAGTTTTAGCTTATGTGGCAGAAAAAATTCAATCAAATATAAGAGAGTTAGAAGGAGCATTAATAAGAATCGTAGCTTTTTCAAATCTTACAAAAGCCAATATAGACTTAGAATTAGCTAAGCATGCCTTAAAGGAAATTGTATCTAATAAAACGAGAGAAATAACTGTAAAACTCATACAGGAAGAAGTTTGCAAGTACTATAACATAAAACTAGAAGATTTCAGGTCCCGCAAGAGAACAAAAAACATAGCTTATCCGCGACAAATCGCCATGTACTTAGCAAGAGAACTGACAGATTTATCTCTTCCAAAAATAGGAGAAGAATTTGGAAAAGACCATACTACTGTAATACATGCTTATGAAAAAATTTCTAATGAAATAAAACAAGATGAACTTCTCTCAAGGCAGATTGAGGAACTTAAAAAGAGGATAAAAGGTTATTGACATATAAACAGGGATAACCCTGTTTATATGTTTTAAAATTTTTTGTCTGTGAATATTGTTAATAAATTTAACTGTTTACTCAGAAATTATTCACAGACAATTATCGACTTTTTCTCCGCTTCACAAACTATTACTAACAAACTAACATCTTCTATTACTATGACTACTAAAC
Source organism: Thermoanaerobacter sp. X514 (assembly GCF_000019065.1). Lineage (NCBI taxonomy): Bacteria > Bacillati > Bacillota > Clostridia > Thermoanaerobacterales > Thermoanaerobacteraceae > Thermoanaerobacter > Thermoanaerobacter sp. X514. The sequence continues at coordinate 1,699 of NC_010320.1, forward strand.
GCTTATCTTATCTATTATATGATTTGACTCAAAAAAATATTCTCAAAAACAGGAGTGAAAAAAATGAAATTTGTGTGTGATAAAAATTCATTATTTGAAGGAGTAAATATTGCAATAAGGGGGGTATCTTCCCGCACTACTCTTCCTATTCTTCAAGGTATAAAAATTTCGGCTTTGAAAGGTCAAGTCAAATTTTCAGGAACTGATCTGGACATAGGAATAGAGTGTCAAATTCCTGCAGTGATAGAAGAAGAGGGAGAAATAGTAGTACCTGCAAAAATTTTCTCAGAATTAGTTCGTAAATTGCCTGAGGGAGATGTAAAAATAGAAAGTGATTCTCAAAACACGGTAAATGTAGTTTGCGATAGTATAAATTTCACTATTGCAGGAAGTGACGCTGTAGAGTTTCCTGAAATTCCTCTAGTATCTAAAGAAAATTCTTTTAAGTTGACGCAAAATATTCTAAAAGACTTAATAAGAAAAACAGTCTTTTGTATTGCCCAGGAGCAAACAAGACCTATTTTGACAGGTGTTCTATTTGAAGTGTTTCAAACTGAAGTTAAAGCAGTAGCTTTAGATGGATTTAGAATGGCTATATATTCTTATCAGAGTGAGGAAAAATTCTTTGACGAGGATATAGAAAAATATTCTATAGTAATTCCAGGTAAAACTTTAGAAGAGATATACAGAATCTTAAAAGATGAGGAAACAGAGATAGAAATATACCACACTGCTAATCAAGTGTTATTCCAAATTGAAAATACAAAGGTAATATCGAGGCTTTTAGAAGGAAGCTTTATAAACTACAATGCTGTTTTACCAAAGGATTATAAGACTGAAGTGGTAGTCAAAAGAGAAGTTTTAACTGAAAGTATTGAAAGAGCTTCACTAATTGCAGAAAGCAAAAATAATTTGATTAAGTTTGAGATTGGTGATAAATTTATTACTGTCTCTTCTAATTCTGAAAAGGGCAAGATGATAGAAAAAATAGAAGTTGATGTAAAAGGAATGTTTCTTGAGATCGCTTTTAACTCAAGATATTTATTAGATTCTTTAAGAGCCATCGATGAAGAAGAAATAACGCTTTATTTCATAAATAGTATAAATCCGTTAATAATAAAACCTATAGGAAGTAAAGATTATCTTTATATGATACTTCCTGTAAAGCTCAATTGAAAATAAGAGGTGTTTTTTAAATGATAGAAGTGCCTATAGAGACGGAATATATTACCTTAGGGCAATTTTTAAAGTATATGAAAATATGTCAAACTGGAGGACAAGCAAAGCAATTTATTTTAGAAGGAAAAGTTAAAGTAAATGGCGCAATAGAATTAAAAAGAGGTAAAAAACTTCACAAAAATGATATAATTGAGGTAGATGGTAAAACTTATATCATAAAGTGAGGAATTTAACTTGTATGTGAAGGAGCTATTTGTCGACAATTTTAGAAATTTACAAAAGCAAAAAATAGAATTTTGCGAAGGAATAAATATATTTTATGGTTTAAATGCACAAGGAAAGAGCAATTTATTAGAAAGTATTAGGCTTTTAAGTATGGGAAGGTCTTTTAGAGGGAGCAAAACGACAGAACTAATAAAATTTGGAGAAGATTATTTTTATGTAAAAGCTATAATTTGTCAAGAAAATAACGATAAAAAAATAGAATTTGGATACAAGAAAAATGAAAATAAAGTCATTAAAGTAAATGGCAATAAAATAAAGTCGACTTCCGAACTTTTAGGTCAACTTTTGACAGTCATTTTTTCTCCTGAAGATTTAAACATAATAAAAGAAGGACCTTCCCATCGCAGAAAATATCTGGATTCTTGTATATCTGTTGTTGAAAAGAATTATCTTTATAACCTCATGCAATATAACAAAATACTAATGAATAGAAATAAACTATTAAAGAGCATAAAAGAAGGGAAAAGTAAAAGTATACTAGAAATTTTTGATGACCAATTAGTAGAATACGGGGCAAAAATAATTGTGATGAGACAAAATTATTTAAAAAACGTAGAAATTAATATAAAAAAATTTTTACTTGAAATTTCCAATGAGACAGCAGAAATTGTCTACCTAAATAGTGTAGGACTTAAAGATGCTTCAGATGAAGAAATAGTTAAAAAAAGATTAAAAGAAAAACTATCAAAGAATATAGATGTGGATTTAAGGTATTTTACAACACAAGTTGGGCCTCATAGGGAAGATTTTAAAATTATTATAAACGGCTATGATTCAAGAGTATATTCTTCTCAAGGTCAACAGCGAACAGCGGCTTTATGCCTTAAATTATCAGAGTTTGAAATTTTAAAAAAGGAGACTAGTGAAAAACCAGTACTGCTTTTAGATGACGTAATGTCAGAATTAGATGAAAATAGAAAAAAATATGTCCTAGAAAGATTAAAAGGTTTTCAGACTTTTATAACCCATACTACAAAAAGAGATTTAAAAGGAGATTGTTATTTTAAGATATCTAATGGGGTTGTTATTAAAGAATAGGGGGTCAAAAAATGTATGTCCATTTAGGCGGCAACGTGGTAGTTCCTGACAAAGACATTATAGCTATTTTTGACATGAGTGTTGTAACTACTTCGGAGGCTACTGTGCAATTTTTAAAAATAGCGGAAGAAGAAGGATTTGTGGTCAGAATTTCTGACGAAAAGCCAAAGTCTTTTATAATCACAGAAAGGGATAAGAGGAGTATTATTTATTTATCACCAATTTCTGCTTTTACCCTTATAAGAAGGACACAAAAAATAGAGGATTAGGGAGGTATTAAATTGTATCAAAAAACATCAGAAGGAATTGTTGTGAGAAATGAAGGAAAGAAGTTAGAGCTTAGAGTATTAGGTGATAAAATTATTAACGTTTTTGTAAGTGATAAAGAGGAAAAAAGAAAGGATACAATTGCGATAGAAAGGAAAGAATACGATATTCCTGAGTTCAGTGTAAGAAAAGAATTAGAAAGTATATTAATTGAAACTGATTCTTTAAAAGTAAAAATAAATAAAAATGACCTTTCTGTGAGTTTCTTAGATAAAAATGAAAATATAATTAATGAGGATTACAATGGAGGAGTAAAATTTAGTGAAACAGATGTTAGATGCTATAAAAAGTTAAGAGAAGACCATTTTTACGGTTTTGGAGAAAAAGCAGGATATCTCGACAAAAAAGGCGAAAGGTTAGAGATGTGGAATACAGATGAATTTATGACTCACAACCAGACTACAAAACTTTTATATGAGTCTTACCCTTTTTTCATAGGAATGAACGATTATCACACTTATGGAATATTTTTAGACAATAGCTTTAGGTCTTTTTTTGATATGGGACAGGAATGCCAAGAATACTATTATTTTGGGGCCTATGGAGGTCAAATGAATTATTACTTTATTTATGGAGAAGACATAAAAGAGGTTGTAGAGAATTATACATATCTCACTGGAAGGATAAATCTTCCACCTTTATGGGCATTGGGAAATCAGCAGAGCAGGTACAGCTATACTCCACAAGAGAGAGTACTGGAGATTGCAAAAACTTTTAGAGAAAAAGATATTCCTTGTGACGTGATATATCTCGATATAGATTACATGGAAGGATATAGAGTTTTCACATGGAATAAAGATACATTTAAAAATTATAAGGAAATGCTAAAGCAGCTTAAAGAAATGGGATTTAAAGTAGTGACGATTGTAGATCCAGGAGTTAAGAGGGATTACGACTACCATGTTTACAGAGAAGGAATTGAGGAGGATTATTTTGTAAAGGATAAGTATGGTATAACCTATGTTGGAAAAGTATGGCCAGGGGAAGCTTGTTTTCCTGACTTTTTACAAGAAGAAGTGAGATATTGGTGGGGGGAAAAGCACAGAGAATTTATAAAGGATGGAATTGATGGTATATGGAATGATATGAATGAGCCAGCTGTGTTTGAAACTCCTACTAAAACTATGCCAGAGGATAATATTCATATTTTAGATGGAGAAAAGGTACTTCACAAAGAAGCCCATAACGTTTATGCTAATTATATGGCTATGGCCACAAGAGATGGTTTACTAAGGATAAGACCTAATGAAAGGCCTTTTGTGTTGACAAGAGCTGCTTTTTCAGGAATACAAAGGTATGCGGCAATGTGGACAGGAGACAACAGAAGCTTGTACGAACACCTTCTTATGATGATGCCTATGTTGATAAATATTGGGCTTTCTGGACAACCGTTTGCAGGAGCCGATGTAGGGGGATTTGAGGGAGATTGTCACGAAGAACTTTTTATAAGGTGGATAGAGGCAGCTACCTTTACTCCCTTTTTAAGAGTGCATTCTGCAATAGGTACTAAAGACCAAGAGCCCTGGTCTTTCGGAAAAAGGTGTGAGGATATATCGCGAAAGTACATAAAAATGAGATATGAGATTTTACCTTACTTATACGATTTGTTTTACATCGCCTCCCAAAAAGGTTATCCTATAATGAGGCCATTGGTTTTTGAGTATCAAGAAGATGAAAATACTCATAAAATATACGATGAATTTCTGTTAGGAGATAATTTATTGGTTGCGCCTATATACTTACCTTCTAAAGAAAAAAGAGAAGTGTATTTGCCAAAAGGAATATGGTATGATTACTGGACTGGAAAAGAATTTAAAGGAGAAAGCTATTATCTTGTGGATGCTCCTATAGATATAATACCTCTTTTTGTAAAAGAAGGAGGAATATTATTAAAGCGTGAGCCTCAGTCCTTTGTAGAAGAAAAGGAAATAAAAGAGATAATAGTGGAAATTTATAGAGGAGAAGAAGGGCATTATCTCCATTATGAAGACGATGGAAAGTCCTTTGATTATACTAAAGGGGTTTATAACCTCTTCGATATAAGTTTTTGTTATAAAGAAGGAAGGATGGATATAAAATTTGATAAAATTCACTTTGGCTATGACAAAGGAGTTAAAAAGTATAAATTTATATTTAAAAATTTTGGTGATATTAAAGAGATTAAGATAAATGGTGAAAAAGTTGGGAAGGAAAATTGTGAAATTGAATTATAAAATAGAGGCAAAAGCCTCTATTTTTTTACAAATCTTTCTATTAAAGATTGTTTAGCTTGTTGTTCTAAGGAGTCATCCAAAGGAGTTAATTCTACTTTGCCATATTTTCTCTTTAAAGCAGTTTCAATTAAAATATCTGCAAATTCAGGATTTTTAGGAAGTACTGGGCCATGGAGATATGTTCCATACACATTTTTATAAATACATCCTTCTGTTTTATCTTCTCCGTTATTTCCCCTTCCAATTATTACTTTCCCTAAAGGACTAGATTTTCCAAGATATGTTTTCCCAGAGTGATTTTCAAAGCCCACCATTTTAAAGTTTTTTTCATTTATATTCGCATCGATTACTACATTTCCTATCATCCTTTTGGTACCAGCAACAGTCCACATATCTAATACACCAACGCCTTCTATTTTCTCACCTTTTGAGGTTTGATAATAATTTCCTAAAAGTTGGTATCCACCACATATACCTAATACAGTCAAACCGTCTTCAATAGCTGATTTAAGATTTTTACCCTTTTTGATTGTCAAGTCGTCGCTTACAATTTTTTGTTCTCTATCAGATCCGCCTCCTAAAAAAAGTATATCTATATCAGTAAAATTCGTATTTGAATCTACCGTAATTGATTTTACTTCGGTTTCAATGTTTCGCCATTCACTTCTTCTTTTTAATGTCAAAATATTCCCTAAGTCTCCATATAAATTTAATAAGTCTGGATACATATGGCCAATGACAAGTTTCATTCTTTTTCCTCCTATGAGTTTAAGTATTTATTTACATCATAAAGAGATGTATAATTGGGAAGTACTGCTATTAATTCTTCCTTAGTTAGTTCAGATATTGTATCAAGAGCTTTATCTACAGAGTTTATGACTTTTACTTTATTAATATCGAAATTTGCATATTTGAGTCTTACTGCCATGTCTTCAGCTCTTAAACCAGAAGTTATTATATAATTTACCTTTGTTTTTGATAAAAAGTCTTCTAGGTTTACGTCCCACAACCAAGATACATCTCTTCCATCCGCGTAGTTATCATTTATAGAGATTAAAAGGTTTAAAGGTTTGCTAAATTGAGATAGCATATTTAAGGTGCTTTCAAAACCAATAGGGTTTTTAATTAAATTTATTATAGCTTTTTTGTTTTTTATTTTAGTTTTTTGCAATCTTCCTTCTATTGGCCAATAGTTTTCTGTTGCTTTTGATATAGTGTTAAAGTCTATGTTCAACAAAATGCTAGCAGATATAGCTGCTAATAAATTATAAACGTTGTATATGCCTATTAATCTACTTTTAAATGTAAAGATTTTATCTTTATAGTATAGATTAAAATTTATTCCATCTTCATTTAAAAATATATTAGTAGCTTTAAAATGAGGATTTGGTCGCTTTTTGCCACAATTGGGGCAGTAATAGTCTCCCAGTTGCCCGTAATATATTCTTCTATATTCGTATTTGTGGCCACAAATAGGACAGTATTTTTGTTCAAAAGAAGATGAGTTAATTCCTTCAATGTTGTCATCAATTCCATAGTAAAAGACTTTTGATTTTATCTCATCTCCTATTGAAGCTGTAAAAGGTTCATCAGCATTTAGTAATATTATAGATTCTTGTGGCAGTTTTAAAAGGGCGTTTTTTACTTTTTCTACTGTTATATCTAATTCTCCGTATCTGTCTAATTGGTCTCTAAAAAAGTTAGTTATTATTACTATATTAGGATTTATATCTTCAATTACAATTGGCATGTTTGCTTCGTCTACCTCAAAAACGGCTGCTTCTTTTTTTAAATTTCCTAAAAAATCGCTGCTTTTTATTAAAGCAGTTGCAATTCCTGTTTTCATATTCGCTCCTTCTTTATTATGTACGACACTTTTTCCAGCGGTATTCAAAATATGGGCTATTAATCCAGAAGTTGTAGTTTTGCCATTTGTACCTGTTATCATCACTTTGCTTTCTTTTAGAGGTTCAATTAACTTTTTTATTAATCGAGAATCAGATTTAAGCGCTATTTTTCCAGGTAAAGATGTTCCACCTTTTCCTGTTATTTTACAAGATATGTTCACAAGTTTACCTAAGTTGACACTTAAAAATTTCACTATTTACCACCTTCTAGTAAATTTTATTTCCTATTTTTACTCTTCTTTCTGGTTAAAGCAATACTACATTTCCTTCTTCATCATCTACTCCTAAAACTTCGGATACGAAGTCAGCAATTTGTATATTCCTATGTCAAGTTTTAAAAAATCTTCAGAGGTAGCCATTGAATTCCCTCCAATTTAAGTATATTATATTATAGGTACATGTGTTAAGTATTATTATATTATAGGTAATAATAAAAATAAAATTATCTCATTTCCCGGGAAAATTTTTCGGGAAATATTTTGAATTGAGCAATTTTTAAAATAATGATAAAATAAAACTGTTGGATAAATTTGCGGAGGTTGTGAATATGGCAAAGGATGAAACTTATACTGCGAGTCAAATTCAAATATTAGAGGGTTTAGAAGCCGTAAGAAAGAGGCCAGGAATGTATATAGGTTCTACTGGCAGCAGGGGATTGCATCACCTTGTATACGAGGTAGTAGATAATAGTATAGATGAAGCATTGGCAGGGTATTGCAAAAATATAGTAGTTACTATACACAAAGATAATTCCATAACGGTTGAAGACGACGGGAGAGGTATACCTACAGATATACACCCAAAAGTTGGAAAACCGGCTGTAGAAGTAGCTTTAACGATGTTACACGCAGGTGGAAAATTTAATAATGATGCTTACAAAGTATCTGGAGGATTACACGGAGTAGGTGTTTCTGTTGTAAATGCATTATCTGAAAAATTGGAAGTTGTTGTAAAACAGCGTGGGAAAATTTTCAGGCAAACATATGAAAGAGGAGTACCAAAAACTGATTTAGAGATTATTGGGGAAACAGAAGAGACGGGTACGACTATTACTTTTAAGCCAGATAAAGAAATTTTTGAGGAAACTGTATTCAATTATGATGTATTAGCTCAAAGATTAAGAGAATTAGCTTTTTTAAATAAAGGTATAAATATCAGGCTTATAGATGAAAGAGACGGAAAGGAAGAGGTCTTTAACTACGAAGGTGGAATTATATCTTTTGTGAAATATCTCAATAGAAATAAAGAAGTTTTACATGAGGAACCTATATACATGGAAGCAAAAAACACTGATTATGAAGTAGAGGTTTGCATGCAGTATAATGATACGTATACTGAAAATATTTTTAGTTTTGCCAATAATATTGATACTAGAGAAGGTGGTACTCATCTTGTTGGATTTAAAAGTGCTCTTACTAAAGTTATCAATGACTATGCTAGAAAATACGGAATTATAAAAGATAACGAGAAAAATTTGCAGGGTGAAGATGTAAGAGAGGGCTTGACTGCTATTGTAAGTGTAAAGTTAAAAAACCCACAGTTTGAAGGCCAGACTAAAACAAAATTAGGAAATTCTGAAATGAGGTCTATTGTAGAAAATGTAGTGATAGAGAAACTATCGGCTTTTTTAGAAGAAAATCCCTCGGTTGCAAAAGTAATAGTAGAAAAGGCTACACAAGCTGCAAGGGCGAGAGAAGCAGCGAGAAAAGCCAGAGAACTCACTAGAAGAAAATCTGCACTTGAAAATACTACTTTACCGGGAAAACTTGCTGACTGTTCGGAAAAAGACCCTTCTAAGTGTGAGCTTTTCTTGGTAGAAGGTGATTCTGCTGGAGGTTCTGCTAAAACAGGTAGAAATAGTAGATTTCAAGCGATACTTCCACTACGAGGGAAAATTTTAAATGTGGAAAAGGCGAGACTTGACAAGATACTCTCTAATGAAGAGATAAGAGCAATGATAACTGCTTTAGGTACTGGAATAGGAGATGAATTTGATATAAGTAAGTTAAGGTACCACAAAGTAGTCATAATGACAGATGCGGACGTAGATGGAAGTCATATTAGGACACTGCTTTTAACATTTTTCTATAGGTTTATGAGACCTTTAATTGAAAATGGAAATGTGTACATTGCTCAACCGCCTTTATATAAAATTACAAAAGGCAAAAAGGTGTATTATGCTTACTCGGATAGAGAATTAGACAGGATTTTAAATGAAATTGGAAGGGAAAATTATACTGTTCAAAGGTATAAAGGTCTTGGAGAAATGAATGCTGACCAGTTATGGGATACAACTATGGATCCAGAGAAGAGGACGATGCTTAAAGTTACATTAGAGGATGCGATAGCTGCAGATGAAATTTTCACCATTTTAATGGGGGACAAAGTCGAACCAAGAAGGGAATTTATAGAAAAGCACGCAAAAACAGTTAGAAATTTAGACATATAAAAGAGGTGAAATAGATGAGTGAAGAAAAAGAGAAGGTAATCCCAGTAGGCATTGAAGATGAAATGAAAAAATCTTATATAGATTATGCAATGAGTGTAATTGTTGGAAGGGCATTGCCAGATGTAAGAGATGGTTTAAAACCAGTTCATAGAAGAATTCTTTATGCGATGAATGAGTTAGGATTAACTCCTGATAAGCCATATAAAAAAAGTGTTGCAGTTGTTGGTGAAGTTTTAGGGAAATATCATCCTCATGGTGATGCGGCTGTTTATGATACTTTAGTGAGACTAGCACAGGATTTTTCAATGAGAGAAACTTTGATAGATGGGCATGGAAACTTTGGAAGCATAGATGGAGACCCCCCAGCTGCCATGAGGTATACAGAAGCGAGGCTTTCAAAAATTGCCCTTGAAATGCTTACGGATATAAATAAAGAAACAGTAGATTTTGTGCCAAACTTTGACGAAACATTAAAAGAACCGGTAGTGCTTCCTTCAAGATTTCCTAATCTTTTAGTTAACGGGTCTCAAGGAATTGCCGTAGGTATGGCTACCAATATTCCTCCTCACAATTTAGGAGAAGTCATAGACGGAATTATCGCTTATATAGACAATCCTTATATTTCAGTAGATGAACTAATGAAATATATAAAAGGGCCTGACTTTCCTACAGGAGGAGTAATTTTAGGAAGAGACGGTATAAAAGAGACTTATGAGACAGGAAGAGGCAAAATTGTCGTTAGAGCAAAGGCAGAAATTGAAGAACACCACGGTAAGACGAGAATTGTAATTACTGAAATTCCTTATATGGTGCTTAAAGCTAAGTTAATTGAAAAAATTGCTGAGCTAGTTCGCGAAAAGCACATAGAAGGAATTTCTGATTTGAGAGATGAATCTGATAGAAATGGAATGAAAGTTGTAATAGAACTAAAAAAAGATGTCAATCCAAAGGTGATACTTAATAAACTTTACATGCACACGCAAATGCAGCAGACCTTTGGAGCTATAATGTTGGCTCTTGTAGACGGGGAGCCTAAGATATTAAACCTCAAGCAAATTATAGAAAAGTATGTAGATCATCAAGCGGATGTTGTAACGAGAAGGACTAAGTTTGACTTAAGAAAAGCGGAAGAAAGAGCACATATTTTAGAAGGGCTAAAAATTGCTCTTGACCACATTGATGAAGTTATAAACATAATAAGAAGTTCAAAGACAGAAGCAATTGCTAAGCAAAATTTAATGGACAAGTTTGGATTGAGCGAAAAACAAGCACAAGCGATAGTTGATATGAGATTAGGAAGACTGACGGGGCTTGAAAGGCAAAAAGTAGAAGATGAGCTTGAAGAGTTAATGGAAAAGATAAAAGAATTAAAAGGAATTTTGGCAGATGAAAGAAAAGTACTGGAAATAATTAAAAAAGAGCTTTTAGAAATAAAAGATAAATACGCTACTCCGAGAAAGACAAACATTGTGGCAAAAGAAGAAGAGCTAGATTTAGAGGATTTGGTTCAATTGGAAGATGTAGTTGTGACAATGACTCATTATGGATATATAAAGAGAATGCCTCTTGATACTTATAAGGCGCAAAAACGTGGGGGAAAGGGCATATTAGGTATATCAACAAGAGAAGATGACTTTGTACGGGATATTTTTATTACTACAACTCATGACAGATTGTTGTTCTTTACAAACAAAGGGAAGGTATATAGTTTAAGAACTATAGATATTCCTGAAACAGGAAGGCAGGCAAAAGGCACAGCTATTGTCAATCTCATACAGATAGGTCAAGGAGAAAAAGTCACAGCGGTTATTCCTCTTAAAAAGTCTCAAGATATTAAATATGTTGTTATGTGTACTAAAAAAGGCATAATTAAAAAGACTTCTATAGAAGAGTTTAGGTCAATTAAGAGAAATGGTATAATAGCTATCACGTTGGAAGAAAGTGATGAGCTTATAAATGTAAAATTAACAAATGGAGAAAGAGAAATAATAATAGGGACTGCCAGAGGCTATGCTATAAGATTTAATGAAAAAGACATAAGGCCTATGGGAAGGGTGGCAAAGGGTGTAATAGCTATTTCCTTGAGAGAAGATGATGAAGTGGTAGAAATGGACCTTGTTCACCCGGGTAGCGAAATTTTGGTAGTTACAGAAAAAGGATTTGGAAAAAGAACTGATTTAGAGGAATACAGGCTTCAAACAAGAGCGGGAAAAGGAATAATTGCAATAAGACTTAGTGAAAAAACTGGTAAATTAGTATCTATAAGGTCGGTAAATCCGGAAGATGAATTTATGATAATTTCTGCAAATGGAATTCTTATAAGAATGAAAGTGTCCGATATTTCTAAGATGCACAGAGATACAAGAGGAGTAACTCTTATGAAACTTGATGATGGGGACAGGGTTGTTTCTACTGCAAGAATAGAAAATGAAGAATAAAATAAGCCCTCAAATTTGTGGGGGCTTATTTTTTAAAAGCTCTTTCATATTGTTTTGGCCAGTCTTCCTTAGAAGTGTACGTATGTAAAACCCAATAGGGATTTCTTAAAAGTTCTCTTCCGAGTGCAACCAAGTCTGCCCTTTCATTTGAAAGAATTTCTTCTGCAAGCTCTTGTGTCGTTATTAATCCTACTGCAGAAGTTTTTATATTACAGCGTTTTTTAATTGTTTCAGCATATTTAACTTGATATCCGGGATATAGGTTTATATCAACATTTAAAAGTCCTCCACTGCTTACATCAATTAAATCAACTTTGTCTTTTATCATGTTGATATATTCTACCATCATATCTATGTTTATTCCGCCTTCCATGTAATCATCTGCAGATACCCGCACGAAAATAGGTTTGTTTTGAGGCCAATTTTTTCTAACTTCATCTATCACTTCAATTAAAAATCTTGCTCTATTTTCAATGCTATTGCCGTATTCATCTTTTCGTTTATTTGAAAGAGGAGAAAGAAATTCGTGGATTAAATAGCCGTGAGCTGCATGTATTTCAACTATATCATAGCCTGCTAAGTTAGCCCTTTTAGCAGCTTCTCCAAAAGCTTTTACTATAGATTTTATATCCTCAACTGATAATTCTCTCGGAAGTTTGTAGTGGTCTCCTGCTTTGATAGGGGAAGGCCCTACGACATCCTCGTAGGATATATTACATTTTCTTCCTGCATGAGCAAGCTGTATTCCCATCACAGCGCCATTTGCTTTACAAATGTCTACAATTTTTTTTAATTCTTTAACTTGTTCATCATTCCATATACCAAGGTCATGGTCAGTTATTCTTCCTCTGCTTTCAACAGCTGTAGCTTCTTGCATAATAAGTCCTACTCCACCAATAGCCCTTGTGGCATAATGAACTATATGCCAGTCATTTGGCATCCCATTTGTAGAAGCTGTGTACATACACATAGGAGACATCATGATTCTATTTTTTATTGTAATATCCTTTATCTTTAAAGGTATATGTAAAATACTCATAAACACTCTCCTTTCTTGAACTTTCTAATTTTAATCATAATACATATCTTTTTAAAAACCAAATTTAGCAAAAATGTTTAAGCTGCATGTGATTAAAGCAATTTTTAATGATAGTTAAAAAAAGAGCAATTTTTTTGGGAGATATTTAAAATTTTTTAGTAAATGTAAACGATAGATTATTGAAAATTTACAAATAATTTAGTTGACTAAAGTAAAAGATGCTGTTAAAATAACAAGTAACTTTATTCGGATTTGCATTTTTAAAATGATAAAGGATAAAAGCGATGAAGGTGAGTGGTATGTGCGTAGGCTTAAGAGAGCCGGTGGGTGGTGCAAACCGGTGCCAAGGCGCATATTAGCTCGCACTGGAGCTGTATAGCTGAACGGCGAGTTGCTTATTAGGCTATACCGGGATTGCCCGTTACAGTTCAAGTTGTAAAACTTGGTGAGGCTATTGCCGTGAGGTAATAGCGAAAACAGGTGGTACCGCGTGGAGAAAATCCTCGCCCTGTAATTTAGGGCGGGGATTGATTTTTATATAGGGGGTGATAATTTGCACATTATATCTGTCCTTGTGAACAATCATCCAGGAGTCTTGTCAAGGGTAGTAGGTCTTTTTTCAAGGAGAGGCTACAATATTGAAAGCCTTGCAGTAGGAACGACTGAAAGAGAAGATGTATCCAGAATAACTTTGACGGTGGGAGGAGATGATTACACCGTCACACAGATGATAAGGCAACTTAATAAACTTATAGATGTGTTGAAAGTACAAAACATAGGAGCAAGAGATAATGTTTCTCGAGAATTGCTGTTAGTTAAAGTAGGTTACGATTCAAATACAAGGGATGACATAATGCATATTGTAGATACTTTTAGAGCAAAAGTTATAGACATTTCCATCGACTCATTAATCGTAGAACTTACCGGAGATAGTGAAAAGATAAACGCTTTTATAAATTTAATTAATAAGTTTGAGGTAAAAGAACTTGTCAGGACAGGACTTGTATCTTTAGAGAGAGGCAATAAAACACTAAAAGAATATGAGGGGGAATTATAATGGCAAAGATGTATTATGACAAGGATGCAGATTTGAATTTGCTTAAAAACAAGAAAATCGCAATAATAGGTTTTGGAAGTCAAGGTCATGCTCATGCACTAAATTTAAGAGATTCTGGACTTGATGTAATAGTTGGTCTTTACGAGGGAAGTAAATCAAAAGAAAGAGCAGAAAAAGAAGGGCTGCGAGTTTATACAGTTGAGGAAGCAGCTAAAGTAGCAGATATCATAATGATGCTGATACCGGATGAAAAGCAGGCAAAAGTCTATAAAGAAAGCATAGAAAAAAATCTTACAGAAGGTAAAGCTCTTGCCTTTGCTCATGGGTTTAATATTCACTTTAAACAGATTGTTCCTCCAAAAAATGTGGATGTGTTTATGGTAGCTCCAAAAGGACCAGGACACCTTGTAAGAAGGGTATACCAAGAAGGAAAGGGAGTTCCAAATCTTGTAGCAGTGTATCAAGATTACACAGGGAAAGCTTTTGAAATAGCTTTAGCCTATGCAAAGGGAATAGGAGGTACAAGAGCAGGTGTCATTGAGACTACTTTTAAAGAGGAGACAGAAACAGACCTCTTTGGGGAGCAGGCTGTCCTTTGTGGTGGAGTTACTGAACTCATGAAAGCAGGATTTGAAACATTGGTAGAAGCTGGTTATCAGCCAGAAATAGCTTATTTCGAATGTGTGCATGAAATGAAACTTATAGTTGACCTCATATACGAAGGCGGTTTTAGTTATATGAGATATTCTATTTCGGATACTGCAGAATTTGGAGACTATATGACAGGTAAGAGGATAATAACAGAAGAGACTCGAAAAGAGATGAAAAAAGTTTTATCAGAAATACAATCAGGAAAATTTGCAAAAGAGTGGCTTTTAGAAAATCAGGTAGGAAGACCACAGTACAATGCTATAAAAGATAAAGAGGCAAATCATCTTATTGAAAAAGTCGGCAAAGGTTTGAGAGAAATGATGGCTTGGATTAAAAAAGAATGAATAAGGAGGTAGAAGACAATGGGGGTCAAAAGAGTCATTGTTTTTGACACTACGTTAAGGGATGGTGAGCAGACTCCTGGTGTGAATTTTAACAGCAATGACAAGTTTGAAATAGCAAAGCAATTGGTAAATTTAGGGGTAGATGTCATAGAAGCTGGATTTCCCGCGGCTTCAAATGGAGATTTTGAAGCAGTCAAAAATATTGCTGACAAATTAAGAGGGGTTACTATTGCTGCAATGGCAAGGTCTGTAAAAGAGGATATAGACAGAGCTAGCAGCGCTTTGAAAAATGCTGAAAGGTCGAGATTACACGTTTTTATCGCAACTTCTGATATACATCTTAAATACAAACTTAAGATGTCAAGAGAAGAAATGCTTGAAAAAGCCGTTGAAATGGTAAAATACGCAAAAGGAAAATTTGATGAGATTCAATTTTCAGCAGAAGACGCTTCAAGGACTGATTGGGATTTCTTAGTAAAAGTTTTTAGTGAGGTAATTGATGCAGGAGCAAATGTAATAAATGTGCCCGATACTGTGGGATATGCGATGCCAAGAGAATTTGGAGAACTCATAAAATACATCAGAAATAATGTTCCCAACATCGATGGAGTAATGATAAGTGCTCATTGTCACAATGATTTAGGAATGGCTGTAGCGAATTCTTTGTCTGCCATAGAAAACGGAGCAACTCAAGTAGAAGTGACTGTAAATGGAATAGGAGAGAGGGCAGGAAATGCAGCCATGGAAGAAGTAGTAATGGCTTTAAATACTAGAAAGGATTATTTTGGCCTTGTTCACGGTATAAACACCAAAGAGATATACAATACAAGCAAATTGGTAAGCGAACTTACAGGAATTAAACTCCAACCTAATAAAGCAATTGTAGGTGCTAATGCTTTTAGACATCAAGCGGGAATTCACCAACATGGAGTTATAAACAACAGAGCTACTTATGAAATAATGAAACCAGAGGACATTGGAATAATTCCAGATACTTTTGCATTAGGTAAGCTTTCAGGAAGAAATGCTTTTGAATTGAAAGTCAGACAATTGGGGTACAATAATCTTTCACCAGGAGAATTAAGTGATGCTTTTAGAAGGTTTAAAGATTTGGCAGACAGAAAAAAGGTCATTATAGATGAGGATATAAGATTTGTGGTAGAGGAGACATTAGAAGAATTTAGAAGTTTTAAGGAGGGAGAAGCTTGGGCTTAACATTGACACAAAAGATATTGTCAGCAAAAATTGGTAGAGAGGTCAAAGCAGGAGAGTTAATAGAAGTAGATGTAGATATGGTGTTGGGCAATGACGTCACTGCTCCTGTTGCTATAAAGGAATTTGAGAAAATAGGAAAAGAAGAGGTGTTTGACAAGACTAAAATTGCCCTTGTTCCTGACCATTTTGTTCCTAATAAGGACATAAAATCGGCAGAGCAAGTGAATATAATGAGAAAATTTGCAAAAAAACATGGAATAGTGAATTTCTTTGAAGTAGGGCAAATGGGGATAGAGCACGCTCTTTTACCCGAGAAAGGACTTGTACTTCCCGGGGATGTGGTGATAGGTGCCGATTCTCATACATGCACTTATGGCGCTCTTACCTGTTTTTCTACAGGTGTAGGAAGTACTGACATGGCGGCAGCAATGGCTACTGGCAAGGCATGGTTTAAAGTACCGGAAGCTATAAAATTTGTATTAAAAGGCAATTTACAAAAATGGGTAAGTGGAAAAGATGTTATCTTGTATATAATCGGAAAAATAGGAGTTGACGGAGCTTTATACAAATCTATGGAATTTACAGGGAATATAAAAGCTTTGTCAATCGATGATAGATTCACAATTGCCAATATGGCAATAGAAGCAGGGGCTAAAAACGGTATTTTCGATTTTGACGAAATTACCGAGGCATATGTTAAGGGGAGAGCAAAAAGAGAATATAAAGTGTTTGAAAGAGATGAAGACGCCGAGTACAGTGAAGTTTATGAGATAAATTTAGATGAGATAAGACCTCAAGTAGCATTTCCTCATTTGCCTGAAAACACTAGAAGCATTGATGAGGTTGGAAAAGTGAAAATAGATCAGGTAGTTATTGGCTCTTGTACGAATGGACGTCTCTCAGATATGGAGATAGCGTATAAGATACTAAAAGGCAAAAAGGTTCATCCTGATGTAAGACTTTTAATTTTCCCTGCCACACAGGAAATATACCTTGAATGTGTCAAAAGAGGTTACATTGAAGAGTTTATAAAAGCAGGCGCCGCAGTTTCTACTCCTACTTGTGGACCTTGCCTTGGCGGGCACATGGGAATTTTGGCTAGAGGAGAAAGGGCGTTGGCAACTACTAACAGAAATTTTGTAGGAAGAATGGGACATCCTGAAAGCGAAGTGTATCTTTCAAGTCCAGCTGTTGCGGCTGCTTCGGCTATTGCAGGATATATCGTAAGTCCAGAGGAGGTGGAATGATGCAAGGGAAAGCCATAAAATATGGGGACAATATAGATACAGACGTTATAATACCAGCGAGGTTTTTAAACACTTCAGATCCACAGGAATTGGCACAGCATTGTATGGAAGACTTAGACAAAGACTTTAAGAATAAAGTTAAAGAAGGAGACATATTGGTGGTAGGTGAAAATTTTGGTTGTGGCTCTTCCAGAGAGCACGCGCCAATCGCTATTAAAGCATCTGGTATATCCTGTATAATTGCTAAGTCGTTTGCAAGAATTTTTTTCAGAAATGCGATAAATATAGGGCTTCCGATATTAGAATGCAAAGAGGCAGTAGATGGGATTGAAGAAGGTGATATTGTTTTGGTTGATACAGATAATGGAATTATAAAAAATTTAACTAAAGGGACAGAATTTAAAGCTCAACCCTTTCCTGACTTTATAAAAGAAATAATGAAATATGGTGGACTTATAAATTATGTCAGAGAGAAGGTGTGACATTGTTTAAAATTGCAGTGCTGCCTGGAGATGGAATTGGACCTGAGGTCATAGAAGAAGGGTTAAAAGTTTTGTCTGCTATAGAAGACAAGTACAAACTTAAATTTGATGTAAAAAAGTATCCTTTTGGGGGAGAAGCTATAGACAAATATGGCGTTCCCTATCCGGAAGAGACAAAAAATGCATGTCTTTCTAGTGATGCTGTTCTTTTGGGAGCAGTAGGGGGGCCTAAATGGGATGACCTTGAGGGGGATAAAAGGCCAGAAGCGGGTCTTCTGGCTTTAAGAAAAAGCCTAGGGGTTTATGCAAATCTAAGACCTGCTGTTCTTTATCCTCCTTTAAAAGAAGCTTCTCCTTTAAAAAACGAGTTATTACAAGAGGGTTTAGATATTCTTGTGGTAAGAGAACTTACTGGTGGTATTTATTTTGGACCAAGAGGAATAGTTGCTATAGATTATGGCTTTAAGGCTTATGATACAGAAGTGTACCAGACTTCAGAGATAGAAAGGATAGCGGTTATTGCCTTTGAAGCGGCTTTAAAGAGGAAAAAGAAAGTCACTTCTGTAGACAAGGCAAACATTTTAGATTCTTCAAGATTGTGGAGAAAAACGGTAGAAGAAATAAGTAAGAGATATTCTGATGTTGAGTTAAACCATATGTATGTAGATAACTGTGCTATGCAACTAATTAAAAATCCTTCTCAATTTGATGTAATTCTTACTTCCAATATGTTTGGCGATATTTTAAGTGACGAGGCTTCCCAACTTACAGGTTCTATAGGTATGCTTCCTTCTGCTAGCTTAAGAGAAGATAAAGTGGGACTTTATGAACCTATACACGGTTCTGCTCCAGATATTGCTGGAACAAAGAAGGCAAATCCTTTAGCTACAATACTGTCAGTTGCTATGATGTTGGAATATTCTTTTAATCTACTTGATGCTGCTAATGACATAAAGGATGCAGTAAATAAAGTTTTAGAGGCAGGTTATAGGACTTTTGATTTAGGAAAAGGAATAATTTTAAATACCCAACAAATGGGAGATAAAGTGGTGGAGTATATAAAGGGGTGAGGATATTGATAAGTGATAGCATAAAAAAGGGAGTTGAAAAGGCGCCACATAGGTCACTTTTATATGCTTTAGGCTTGACTTATGAAGAAATAAAAAGGCCGATTATCGGTGTAGCAAATTCAAAAAACGAAATTATACCAGGTCATATGAATTTAGACAAAATAGCTGAAGCTGTAAAAGCAGGCATCAGAATGGCAGGAGGAACTCCTATAGAGTTTTCCACTATTGGTGTTTGTGATGGCATTGCCATGAACCATAAAGGTATGAAATACTCTTTAGGTAGTAGAGAACTTATTGCAGATAGCATTGAAATCATGGCAATGGCCCACGGCTTTGACGGGCTTGTGCTTATACCTAATTGCGACAAAATAGTGCCGGGAATGCTTATGGCAGCAGCACGACTTAATATTCCTGCAATAGTTGTAAGCGGAGGCCCAATGCTTGCAGGAAATTGTAATGGAGATACCTGTGATTTGAGCAGTGTTTTTGAGGCGGTAGGGGCTCACAAGGTTGGTAAAATCACTGAGGAAGACCTCTACAGAATAGAGCTTAACGCTTGCCCTACCTGTGGTTCCTGCTCTGGTATGTTTACCGCAAATACTATGAATTGCTTGACAGAAGCTTTAGGATTAGGACTTCCGGGAAATGGCACAATTCCAGCTGTTTATTCTGAAAGGATAAGACTTGCAAAACAAGCTGGAATAAAAATCATGGAGCTTGTAGAGAGAGGAATTAAGCCTTCTTATATACTCACAAAAGAGGCATTCATAAACGCCTTTAGTTTAGACATGGCTTTAGGCGGTTCCACAAATACAGTATTGCACTTAAAAGCTATAGCTCATGAGGCAGGGGTAGAAATATCTCTTGATGAAATAAACGATATAAGCGGGAGAGTACCTAATTTATGTAAATTAAGTCCTGCAGGTAAATACCACATAGAGGACTTGCATTTTGCAGGGGGAGTATCGGCTGTTTTAAAAGAACTGACGAAAGCTAATCTTATAAATACTGAAGTGTTAACAGTTACAGGAAAGACATTGGGAGAGAATATAAAAGACGCGAAAGTTTTAAATCATGATGTGATAAGGCCAATAGACAACCCTTACAGCAGTACTGGAGGTCTTGCGATACTGTACGGGAACATTGCAAGAGAAGGAGCTGTTGTAAAAGCATCTGCTGTAGCAAAAGAGATGTTAAGACATGAAGGACCAGCAAAGGTATTTAATTCTGAAGAAGAGGCTATTGAAGCAATATATGGTGGGAAAATACAGAAAGGCGATGTAGTTGTAATAAGGTATGAAGGGCCAAAAGGTGGGCCGGGAATGAGAGAAATGTTAAGTCCTACTTCAGCCCTTGCAGGTATGGGACTTGACAAAGATGTCGCTCTTATAACAGACGGCAGGTTTTCAGGTGCAACAAGAGGGGCTTCAATAGGACATGTATCTCCAGAGGCTATGGAAGGGGGAGAAATAGCGATTATTGAAGATGGGGATATTATTGAAATTGATATTCCCGCAAGAAAAATTAATGTGAAATTAACTGATGAGGAGATTAAAGAAAGAATGAAAAGATGGGTAAGACCTGAACCAAAGATAAAAACTGGTTATATGGCAAGATATGCAGAACAAGTGACTTCTGCAAATACAGGTGCAGTTTTTAAGGGGGGAGGTATATGAAGTTAAAAGGAGCGCAAGTAATTATAGAAGTTTTAAAAGAGATGGGCGTTGATACTATATTTGGCATACCAGGAGGGGCAGTTATTCCCATTTATGATGCTCTTTATGACTCTGATATAAGGCATATTTTAGCTACTCACGAGCAAATGGCAGCCCATATGGCAGATGGTTATGCGAGAGTTACTGGAAGAGTAGGAGTTTGTTTTGCTACCTCTGGCCCCGGTGCTACTAATCTTGTGACGGGTATAGCCAACGCTTATATGGATTCTGTACCTGTTGTGGCGATAACAGGACAGGTGCCTACAAATCTTATAGGAAAGGATGCTTTTCAAGAAGTAGATATAACAGGTATTACAATGCCTATAACTAAACACAACTTTATTGTAAAGTCTCCTGATAAATTAACAGATACTATAAGACAGGCATTTGCAATTGCTAAGAGTGGAAGACCAGGTCCTGTATTAGTAGATATTCCAAAAGATATACAAAACGCCGATATAGAATATGTAAAGGGAATAGGAGATAGTATTGATATAAAAAACGATATCAATGGAGTAGTTTCGCAAAAAGAATTAGACAAAGCTATAGAGCTTATTTTACAAAGTAAAAAACCTGTAATCTTTGCAGGAGGAGGAGTGATTTGGGGAGAAGCATCAAACGAACTCGTAGAATTTGCCGAGAAGACCAATATACCTGTTGCTACTTCTTTGATGGGATTGGGAGCTTTTCCAGAAGACCATCCTTTGTCATTAGGTCTTATTGGTATGCATGGAAGCAGATTTGCGAATTTGGCTGTGTATAAATCAGACCTTGTGATAGCGATAGGGACGAGATTTAGCGACAGAGTTGCTGGCAAAGCAGGAGGACTTGCACCAAATGCTAAAATAATCCATATTGATATTGACCCTGCAGAATTAGGGAAAAATGTAGAAGTAGATGTAGCAATTATAGGTAAAGTAAAAGAAGTTTTAAGACTCTTAATGAATAAACTTTCATTCATTGAAAGAAAGGAATGGTTAGAGGAAATTTCTTTCTTGAGAGAAAAGCACGGATTAAAGTATAAAAACGATGAAGTTTTAAGGCCTCAGTGGATAGTAGAAAAAATTCAACAGCTTTCAAACGATGACCTTATAATAGCCACGGAAGTGGGACAAAATCAAATGTGGGCTGCGCAGTATTATAAATTTAAGCAGCCGAGGACTTTTGTTACCTCAGGAGGACTCGGGACAATGGGCTTTGGGCTTCCTGCTGCAATAGGTGCACAGGTGGGAAAGCCAGACAAAAGGGTTGTGAACATTGCAGGTGATGGAAGTTTAAGAATGAATATACATGCTTTGGAGACAGCTGCAGTATACAATATTCCGGTTATAACGGTATTACTCAACAACCGGACTTTAGGTATGGTAAGACAATGGCAAAATCTTTTGTACAATAAAAGATTTTCGCAGACAGATTTAAATGCAAATTTAAACTTTGCAAATCTTGCCAATGATTTTGGAGTAGAAGGAATAAGAGTGACAACAAAAGAGGAATTTGAAAACGCTTTTAAAAAAGCCTATAGTCAAAAAAGACCTTTTATGATAGAATGTATTATAGACAAAGACGAAATGGTGCTTCCATTTATCCCCGCAGGTGGAACTGTTGAAAATACAATTGGATAAAACCTTCAGGGATCGGTGAAATTCCGTACCGGCGGTATAGCCCGCGAGCCTTTTGGCAGACTCGGTGAAATTCCGAGGCCGACAGTTAAAGTCTGGATGGGAGAAGGAGAAATATTCCCCAGGGAATATGTTCTCTGGGGGTTTTTTTAACCCTGGAGGTTTAACCTTCAGGATTTTTTAGTATAGGAGGGATTAAATTGGAAGAATATATGAAAAGGGCTTTAACGCTGGCTAAAAAAGGATGGGGATACACAAACCCTAATCCACTTGTGGGTGCTGTAATAGTTAAAAATGGAAAAATAATAGGTGAGGGTTATCATGAATATTTTGGAGGGCCACATGCTGAAGTAAATGCATTAAAAAATGCAGTTGAAAATGTTGAAGGTTCTACTATGTTTGTAACACTTGAACCTTGCAGCCATTATGGCAAAACGCCTCCTTGTGTTGAAGAAATAATTAAATCTGGCATTAAGAGAGTGTATATAGCGATGGAAGACCCAAATCCTAAGGTTAGCGGGAACGGTATAAAAAGGTTAAAAGAGGCGGGAATAGAAGTACATGTGGGGATGATGGAGAAAGAAGCGAGGAAACTCAACGAAATATTTGTTAAATATATTACGACAAAATTCCCCTTTGTGATATTAAAATCTGCTATGAGTATTGATGGTAAGATTGCTTGTTATAATGGAAATTCTAAATGGATTACAAATGAGAAATCAAGAAAATTTGCTCATAAAATAAGAGGACGGGTATCCGCCATTATGGTTGGGGTAAATACAGTAATTAAGGATAACCCAATGCTTACAACAAGGTTGGAGGGGTATAAAAATCCTGTAAGGATTATTGTGGATAGTAGAGGTAGAATTCCACTTGACTCAAATGTAATAAGAGACAAAACGGCAAAAACGATAATTGCTACAACAGAACTTATGCCAAACAATGTGAGAAAGAAGCTTGAAGATATGGATATTGAAGTTATTATATTAAAGAACGACAATGGAAAAGTACCTTTAAAAGAGCTAATGATAAAACTTGGAGAGAGGGGGATTGATAGTGTATTGATTGAAGGCGGTGGGACATTAAATTGGTCTGCACTTAAAGAGGGAATTGTTGATAAAGTTATGTTTTTTATATCACCTAGAATAATAGGAGGAAAAAATGCTTTAACACCTGTAGAAGGTATAGGTTTTTCGGATATAGGAAATTCAATAGAATTAAAAGATGTGGAGATTGATAGAATAGATGATGATATACTAATAACAGCATATGTAAGAAAGTAGGTTATGGCGTATGTTTACTGGAATTATAGAAGAAACAGGAACTGTTAAGAATATTACACATGGTACTTTTACAAAAATTGTTATAAAATGTAGCAAAGTCCTTGAGGAAACAAAAATAGGTGATAGCATAGCAGTTAACGGTGTATGTTTAACTGTTACTAATATATCAGACGAAAGTTTTGCGGCTGATGTTATGCCTGAAACCATGAGGGCAAGTAATTTAAAAGATCTGAAAACTGGAAGCATTGTCAATCTTGAAAGAGCACTTCAAGTTGGAAGGAGAATGGGCGGGCATATTGTAACTGGCCATATAGATTGCGTTGGAAAAATCATAGAGAAAAGGCAGGAAAAAAATGCTTTTATATTTAAAATAGCTATCAATGAGAAATTTACAAAATACATTGCCCGTAAGGGAAGTATTGCGGTTGATGGTATAAGTTTAACGGTTGTTGAGGATGGATATGATTATTTTACTGTTTCAGTTATTCCACATACAATGCTTAAGACCACATTGGGTTATAAAGGGGTAGGAGATAGTGTAAATATCGAAGTTGATATACTTTCTAAGTATGTAGAAAAACTAATAGGGAAAAAGGATATAAAAGATTTATTAAAAGAAAATGGATTTATATAGATGTTGATGACTTTTCTAAGTTAAGGAGGAAAGACCAATGTTTGATAGGATAGAAGATGCAATAGAAGATATAAAGCAAGGGAAAATGATTATTGTGGTAGATGATGAAAATAGGGAAAATGAAGGCGACTTAGTTATGGCAGCAGAAAAAGTTACAGGAGAACACATTAATTTTATGATAAAATATGGACGGGGTCTTGTATGTGTTCCGATGACAGAAAAGAGACTTAATGAGCTTGGCATTTACCAGATGGTTGAGAATAATACTGACCATAAAGAAACTGCTTTTACTGTATCTGTAGATTATAAAGAATGTACCACTGGTATTTCTGCATTTGAAAGAGCGCTGACAGTGAAGAAATTAGTAGACGATAATTCAAAGCCGGAAGATTTTACAAAGCCAGGACATATCTTTCCTTTAAGAGCCAAAGATGGTGGTGTATTAGTAAGGGCAGGGCATACAGAAGCGGCTGTAGACCTTGCAGTTCTTGCAGGACTCAAACCCGCTGGAGTAATATGCGAAATCATAAAAGACGATGGAAATATGGCAAGGTTGCCTGACCTTTTAGAGTTTGCAAAAAAATTTGGATTAAGAATCATATCTATTGAAGATTTGATAAAGTACAGAATGAAAAATGAAATACTTGTGAGAAGGGTAGCACAGGCGAAACTTCCAACGAAGTATGGAAATTTTGAAATTGTTGGATATGAAGAAATATTAACAGGAAAACAGCATGTAGCTCTGATTAAAGGAGATGTAAATAAAGAACCTGTACTTGTAAGGATACATTCTGAATGTCTTACAGGGGATATATTAGGGTCGCTAAGATGTGACTGTGGTGACCAGCTTCATGCGGCAATGGAAAGAATAGGACAGGAAGGAGGAATACTAGTTTATCTGAGGCAGGAAGGAAGGGGCATAGGACTTTTAAACAAGATTAAAGCGTATCATCTGCAAGATCAAGGGCTTGATACTGTTGAAGCGAATATTAAGCTTGGTTTTCCACCCGATTTAAGAGAGTACAATATAGCTGCACAGATTTTGAAAGATATAGGAGTTAAAAAGATAAGGATTATGACAAATAATCCGCAAAAAATTACGGAATTATCAGACTATGGCCTTGATGTTGTAGAAAGGGTTTCTATAGAAATTTGTCCAAATCATTATAATGAAAAATACCTCAAGACAAAAAAGGAAAAAATGGGACATCTAATTTTGGAAGTGTAAAATGCTACAAAAAAATGAATTAAATGTAATTATTAAGTATATAATGAAAGAATATTAATAAGGAGAGTGTATAGTTTATGAAAATATATGAAGGAAAACTTATAGCAGAAGGAAAGAAATTTGGAATTGTAGTAAGCAGATTCAATGAATTCATAACGAACAAACTTCTCGAAGGGGCCCTTGATGCCCTAAAAAGGCATGGTGCTTTAAATGAAAACATTGAAATTGCGTGGGTACCTGGAGCATTTGAAATACCGCTTATAGCTAAAAAGATGGCTGAATCTAAAAGATATGATGCAGTAATTGCACTTGGAGCAGTAATAAGAGGAGAGACACCCCATTTTGATTATGTTGCAAATGAGGTATCAAAAGGTATTGCAAAAATATCTCTTGATACAGAAGTTCCAGTTATATTTGGTGTTCTTACCACAGATACAATTGAGCAAGCTATTGTAAGGGCGGGAACAAAAGGTGGCAATAAAGGTTTTGAGGCAGCCGTTACCGCAATAGAGATGGCAAATCTAATGGAGGAAATAAAATAAGGGCAAAATGCCCTTATTTTATTTCCAAGGAGGGATAATTTCTGCTCTTTGGAGAGCTTTAAATACTACCACAAATACAGGTCCTATTATAAGTCCTAAAGCACCAAAAAGTTTTACACCTATAAACATAGATAAAAGCGTAACAAGAGGATGAAGACCGATACTCTGACCTACAATCTTAGGTTCTATCATCTGTCTTACAACTACCACCAAAATGTATAATATTAAAAGATATATTCCTACCATGTAATTTTTTATTATGATAATATTGTAAAGGGCCCATGGTATCATAACAGAACCAGAACCTAGTACGGGCAATGCATCTACAATGGTTACAAAAAGGCCCAATAAAAATGGATAGTCAAAGCCTATTATTACAAGACCAATGGATACTTCCAAAAATGTTATAAGCATTATTGCTGCTACTGCTCGAAGGTATCCGAAAAATGTTTTTAAAAGGTCTATCTGTATATTTTTTGCATGTTGTGCCCAATGGGATGGAATTTGCCTTTTTATAAAATCTAGTATAAGATTTTTATCCTTACTTATAAAAAAAGTAGCTACGAGTGTGATCAAAGTCATGAAGAAAAAATTAGGCAATTTTGTTGCAAAGTTCAAAAGCCATGTAGCAAGATTCTTTGCAAATAAAGATATATAATTTAAAATAGAATGCATGTTGCTTTCAATAAGGGAGGTAATATTTGGAGGCAATGATATGTAATAGGTCCTTATTCTGTCAACAAGATTTAAAATTGCATCATTAATAGTATTTGCGTAATTTGTGCTTATTTCTGCAAGAGAACTTAGTTCATATATAAGTTGTGTTATTGATATTGCAATAAGTGATCCTATCACACCTATTAATATCAAAAGTAAAATAAAGGATGCTAATCCTCTCGGCACCTTTAATTTTTTCTCTAAGAAATTTACACCAGGATCGATTATCACAGCGAGAAGTAAAGCCACTACAAATGGCATCAAGAAAGGAATAATTTTAAATATGATTAAGTAAAATATAATAAAAACAGCAACAATGAGCAGTGTTTTTTTTATTATATCACCGTATCTCAATAGAAAATTATTCACCGTTTTAACCTGGTTACCCAAACTGTACAAAACTGACAGTTTAGGCAGCTGGGGTATTTGTAGTCCGCCCTTCAGGCTTTCCCAGCCCCAGCAGGCGGTTTTTGGAAAAGCCATAGCCCCTGCCCCAAGAAGCAGGAACTTGCGCCCTTACGAGTCTCCCCACTTGCCCTGAATTAATAATTCCTTCAGGACAGAGAAGTCTCTTGGTACTTTCTCAGGGGAGAGTGGTGTCACCACCGCTACCTTGAGAACTTGCCAGAAATCATAGGTACTAAAACTTGTTTCGTACAGAGGTCTTAGCACCCTTTCTGACTCACTCCCAAGGCTTTGTATAAATTTTATTGCTTTGTTTATTTCCATTAAATGCTTTTTCTTTAAATGCTTATTTTTGACTGTATATTTTACATGTTCTTTTAACTCTTCTAATTCCTTTTCAGTCAATGTGTTGAGGAAGTTTACATAGTTATTCGGTATCTTTTCTTCTTTGCCTAATCCTCTTCTTGCTATTACATAGGCTGCTGCTATGTCTTTTGTTGTCATATACTGTGGTGCATATTTTAACATCCCTATTATTGAGGTGTAAGAAGGATTGACTTCTATTACTTCTATCCCTTCTCTTTTT
This sequence comes from Thermoanaerobacter sp. X514, assembly GCF_000019065.1. Taxonomy (NCBI): domain Bacteria; kingdom Bacillati; phylum Bacillota; class Clostridia; order Thermoanaerobacterales; family Thermoanaerobacteraceae; genus Thermoanaerobacter; species Thermoanaerobacter sp. X514. The sequence continues at coordinate 29,369 of NC_010320.1, forward strand.
GCTAGTGTTTTTATTTTTGAAAGAAGTGATTTGTAGCTAAAGTTATGTCTTATTCTCCTTGATTTTCTTCCTGAAAAGTCTCCTCTTTTTCCTTTTTCTTTTATGTCCAATTCTTCAATCACAATCGCTTTTCGTTTTTCTTTTGCTATTTTTACTATCTCATGGGCATACTGCCATCTAAAGTATTCTCTTTTGTCTTTATTTCCACTTGATAGCTCTGGCATTGGTATCTTATCATAACTTATTAGATTTCCTTTTTCATCTGTCTCTGCCCATGATATGTTGTCTGGATATGCATTTACATCTATTCCTATGACCCCTTTTTCTTTTGTTATTTTTGTTTCTGGATATTCTTCTTCAATAGAAAAATAGGCGTATATGCTGCCATTTTTGAGTTTTAATTCTACAGAGTAAGGTATGTTTGATTCGGCGATTTCCTGTAGGAGTTCTTCTCTGCTCTTATTCTTTTTATAGCCTGCTTCTATTTTGGCATATATGTATTTTCTTTTTCCCACATTTATCCTTAAAAAAATGCCATTTTCTTTTACTTCTATTCTTGTGTTGAGATTTCCTTTCTTGCTTTTATCTCCTCTTGAATAGAGATTTCCTTTTCTTTTCTCTTGCCATTTTGTTTTTAGCTTTTGATACTCTTTCCCAGTTATATGGCGTTTTTGAAGTTTTTTAAATAAATCTTTCTCTCCAAAAATTACTTTCTTTGGATTATTCCCTAATTCTTTGGAGGATTCTAATACGCTTCTTGCTTTCATTATTGCGTCATCTACGTATCTTGAGTTTAAATTGAAAATTCCCTGAAGGTCTCTTTTTAATGTGTTTCTATCATAGCCTTGTAGAAGCCTTTTGTACGCAAATCTTATACATGATGACCATCTTCTCATTAAATCCAGCACTATTTGTTTGTCTTGTTAAGTTAGGAAAATAAGTTTAGCCTGTATTACTATCATGTTTTTTTGCCCCTTTGTCTTTTTGATGTTCTAACAAGTATTGTCAATCTTCCTTTTTCTTCGATTCATTAATGTAATTTTGTTTATATCGCATAGTTTTAATCTTTTTATGTTTAATAGCACTTATCATCACTTAATTAAAACTATACCGTTTTTTACTTTTTATTTCAACTGTTGATACCTCCTTTCTCTTTATTATAATATGAGAATTAATGAAAGTCTATTGTAAAAATAAAAAATCCGCCGAAACGGATTTTTAAAGGGCGGTTTTTATTTTTGCTATTTCTTTTGACTTTTGGGCGAGCTCCCTTCGCGTTATAATTCCTTTTTCTACTAATAAATCTATTAAAGAAAGTAAAGCCAGCAAGTTTTTGTACTCTGTATCTTTTATTTCTGCCAAATCTAAAAGATATTCTATTTCTCTCATTTTACATCTCTCCCAAATAATTCTTTAATTTTATTATTGACATATATTAGAAAAATATGCATACAAAATAAAAAAATTAGAATTTGTTTGAAGTTTATGCTATAATATCACTGTACTTTTAAGTGAGGAGAGAAAATATGAGCAAAAACATAAAAAAGGAAATATTAAGCTGGATATTTACTATAGCTCTTGCTTTTTTGATTGCACTGTTTATAAGGACTTATGTTTTTGAATTGGTAGATGTACCCACAGGTTCAATGTTAAATACTATTCAAATAAATGATAAATTCATTGTAAACAAGTTTATATACAGGTTTGAACCTGTAAAACGAGGAGATATTGTAGTATTTCGCTTTCCTGACGACCCAAAAGTTAATTTTGTAAAAAGAGTTATTGGCATTGGTGGAGATGTGATTGAAATAAAAAATGGTCAGTTAATAAGAAATGGAAAAGTAGTTAAGGAGCCCTATATAAAAGAACCTATGAAAGGCAATTTTGGACCATATGTCGTTCCACCGGGTCATTATTTTATGTTAGGTGATAATAGAAATGAGTCTATGGACAGTAGATTTTGGCAGCACAAGTATGTATCAAAAGACCAAATTTTGGGCAAAATAGTTTTTAGAATTTGGCCTCCTGATCGAATTGGTTCTATGTCTGGAAAATAGTTATTGAAAGTAGTGTTATAAAGTAGTATAATATTAAAAAACATAATATTGTCGGCAATGAAGGGACGAGTAGTAAGTATAAACTTTTAAGAGAGCTGGTGGTGGGTGCGAACCAGTAAGTTTTACTTATGAATTCCATCCCGGAGCTAAGGTATAATGACCTTCGGGCGACCGTTAAATCATGTGGAGGGCTTATTTAAGCCAAAAGAGGGTGGCAACACGGCATTCCCGTCCCTTTATGGGACGGGAATTATTTTTAAGGGAGGTGTGGTAAAGTGTTAGACGTAAAGAGGATAAGAAATAATCCAGAGGCTGTAAGAATAGCTATAGAGCTTAAAGGAGAAAAAGCAGATATAGATAGGTTTTTAGAATTAGACGAAAAAAGAAGACAAATGCTAGTGGAGTTGGAAACATTAAAAAATCGTAGAAATGTGGAATCAGACAATATTGCAAAACTAAAAAGAGAAGGCAAAGATGCTAGCGATTTGATTGCTGAAATGAAAGAATTATCGGATAAGATTAAAGAAATGGAACAAGAGGTAAAAGAAGTAGAAGAAGAATTAGAGCGAATTTTATGGACAATCCCTAATATACCTCATGAGAGTGTTCCAATTGGCGATAGTGATGAAGATAATGTTGAAATAAGGAGATGGGGAGAACCGAGAAAATTTGACTTTGAACCAAAACCTCATTGGGAAATAGGACAAGAGTTGGATATTTTAGACTTTGAAGCTGCAGCGAGAGTAACAGGCTCAAGGTTTACTTTTTACAAGGGACTTGGAGCTCGTTTGGAAAGAGCGCTTATAAACTTCATGCTGGACTTACACATTGAAAAACATGGCTATACTGAAGTGTTTCCTCCCTTTATGGTACATAGAAGAAGCATGTTTGGCACAGGTCAACTTCCTAAGTTTGAAGAGGATGCTTTTAAAGTTTACGGCACAGACTATTTTTTGATACCTACAGCAGAAGTGCCTGTAACCAATATGTACAGAGATACAATAATAGATGGAGACAAGCTTCCAATATACCACTGTGCTTATAGCGCTTGTTTTAGACAAGAGGCAGGTTCTGCAGGGAGAGATACGAGAGGGCTTATAAGGCAGCACCAGTTTAATAAAGTTGAGCTTGTCAAATTTACAGAGCCAGACAAATCCTATGAAGAGTTAGAAAAAATGACTAGAGATGCTGAAGAAGTATTGCAGGCGTTAGGACTTCCTTACAGAGTAGTGGTCATATGCACAGGAGATTTAGGCTTTACTGCTTCTAAAAAATACGATATAGAAGTGTGGATGCCAAGCTATGGACGATATGTAGAGATATCTTCTTGTAGCAATTGTGAAGACTTTCAAGCAAGAAGAGCTAATATAAAGTATAGGCCTAAAGATGGTGGGAAGGCACAATATGTCCATACTTTAAATGGCTCTGGAGTTGCTGTAGGAAGAACTTTTGCTGCAATATTAGAAAATTATCAACAAGAAGATGGATCTGTTGTAATACCAGAAGTTTTAAGGCCCTACATGAAAGTAGATGTGATAAAGAAATAAATATATTGTTTTCCAATATTATACTATATAAGCATATTGACAATAAAGCTGGGGTATGATATACTTTATATCGTCCCAGCGGGGAGAGGTGTCCGAGTGGTTTAAGGAGCTGGTCTTGAAAACCAGTGACTCCTTCACGGAGCCGTGGGTTCGAATCCCACCCTCTCCGCCAGAAAGTTAATATTTTTTTATAAGCAACCAACGTGGAGAAGTACCCAAGATGGTGAAGGGGCGGTCCTGCTAAGACTGTAGGTCGGGGATAACCCGGCGCGAGGGTTCGAGTCCCTCCTTCTCCGCCATTTTATTATGTGGTTGCTCTATTTTATTATTTTTTATCTTTTCCAAGTATTACTGTTACATCTACATTTGCATCAGGTGAGATATCTTTTTCTACATTGGTTATAAAAGTGTTTTTGCAACTTTTTTAGCTTTTTCTTCATTTGCAAACCTGTTTAAAATGTGCTATTATATATGATAGACTTTTGCGCCCGTAGCTCAGTTGGATAGAGTGTCTGACTACGAATCAGAAGGCCGGGGGTTCGAATCCCTCCGGGCGCACCATTGTATAAGCGGAGTCGAAGCCCTTAGATAGAATTATCTAAGGGCTTTTTTGCTTTTACTATAAAAAGCTCTAATTTAACTTAATTTTTTATTGTTTTTTAACGTGAAGGCTGAGTATTAATGTAAATTGATATTTTGGTAAAAATTTTTTCTATTTGTGTAAAAGATTATTAGTGGTATAATGATGATGAAATTTAGTTAAAAACTAATTTTTGCTTACAAGTAGGTTGATGCCCATTAATGTTTTGGTAAATAAAAAATTTATGGGGAAGTGATAAAAATGGCCGGCATGACATTGGAAAATTATTATGATATCGTTGTAGCAGGGGATTCTATTTCAAAGGGTGTAGTATATAGTAAGGAAAAAAGTAAATACGTTATATCAGACGTAAATTATGTAAATTTACTAAAGGACAACATAAAAGGAACAGTAAAAAATATTGCTAAGTTTGGAAATACTCTTTTAAAAGGTATTGACATTTTAAAGAGGTATTTGTTAAAAGATAAACCTGATATAGTTCTGATAGAATTTGGAGGAAATGACTGTGATTTCGATTGGGAAGAAATTGCGAAGAATCCTTATGATGAGCATAGCCCCAAAACAGATTTTTATATTTTTAAAGAAAAGCTCAAAGAATTGATAAAATCCTTAGAGGATGCAAACATAATTCCTGTGTTAATGACATTACCTCCTTTGGATGCTGACAGATATTTTAAATGGATAAGCAAAAACAGTGAAGAGATGGGCAAAAACATTTTAAAGTGGTTAGGCAGTGTTACTAAAATATATTGGTGGCAGGAAAAGTATAACTCAGCTATATTAAGTATAGCAGAAGAAACAAAGACAAGGCTTATTGATATAAGGAGCGCTTTTTTAGATTATCCCGATTTTAGGCAATTTATTTGCACTGATGGTATTCATCCTAATGAGAAGGGACATAAAATAATAGCACATAAGATATATGAATATCTGCAAAGAAATTATGCATATCTTTTAAAAGAGTGAGCATATAAAGATTAAGCCGAAATTTTTTCCTCAATGACGCCGGAACAGATAAGAGCTATTTTAATGGGAATGCTTATTAGTGGAGGAATGTTAATTCAAGGTAATATCCCAAACATCATTTCAGCGGGCAAATTAAAAATAAAAAGTACTGAAAGGGCACGAATTGCTGTTCCTCTAGGTGCAATACTTTTGATAGTGTATTATATTGTATTGTTTGTGATTTAAATAAGTCAAGGAGGAGCATACTTGACACTTAAATAATTCTCTGATAAAATACCTTTATGCAGAGGACAAATAAAAAGCAAAAATAAGAGTGTAGTTACTTTTGCTTGCGGTGGAGTATATGATTAATAAGTTTATGGAGGCAGCTCTTTTAGAGGCGAAAAAAAGTTACCAATTAGGTGAAGTACCTGTTGGAGCTGTCATTGTAAAAGAGGGACAAATAATTGGAAGAGGATTTAATCAAAAAGAGTCTACAAATGATGCTACAGCCCATGCAGAGATTATAGCGATAAAGGAAGCTTGTAAAACTCTTGGCAGTTGGAGACTTGATGACTGTAGCATGTATGTGACTTTAGAGCCTTGTCCCATGTGTGCGGGAGCTATTTTAGAAGCTCGCATAAAAAGAGTGTATATAGGGGCAGAAAGTGATAAATCTGGTGCTGCAGGTACAGTAGTTGATATTTTAAATAACAGCTATTTAGGAAGTAAAACAGAAGTGTATTTTGGAATAATGGAAGAAGAATGCAAAACTCTTTTAAAAGACTTCTTTGAAAATTTAAGGGAATAGGTGCGGAGAGATGGCTGAGTGGTCGAAAGCGCTCGCCTCGAAAGCGAGTGGGCGAATTTTTCGCCTCGTGAGTTCGAATCTCACTCTCTCCGCCATGAAAAATAAATGTGGAGAGATGACCGAGTGGACGAAGGTGCACGACTGGAAATCGTGTGTACCCTTTAAAAGGGGTACCGAGGGTTCGAATCCCTCTCTCTCCGCCATGAAAAAGGTAATTCTTGGCCGTACTAGATGGGGAGGTAGCGGTGCCCTGTAACCTGCAACCCGCTATAGCAGGGTCGAATTCCCAGGCTGAGGCCTGACCATTGTAAGGTCTGGCATAAGTAAGTGGCGTTGATACTTGAGTCCTGCGCAACGGAAATTTGCGAACCCCGTCAGGTCCGGAAGGAAGCAGCGGTAAGCAAACACTTCCGTGTGCCGCAGGGGAGCTTGAGTGGAGCTAACTGCTTATGTAACGCTTATGGTGGCAGGTCGAAGCTGGGTGTACGGCCTTTTATTTTTGCTCTTTTACTGGAAAATATTTCTTATTATTTTTTATAACTTTTACTTAAAATTTGAAGGCTTTTAGCCGAAATAAATATAGGGAACTTATTCTTACAAAAGAAAAGAGATGGAGGATAGTATGTTTAAAAGAAATTATAATACACGGATATTTTTTGTTTTATTTGGGATTTCTGTAATTGTTTTCTCATTGTCATTAGCTTATTTTTTGTCAGGGTTTGAAAATAGAGTTTTTATAGGGGGAATAATTTTATTAATTTCGCTGGGGTTATCGAGTTTTTTATCTAAAAAATTGTCTGAACCTATTGAAAAATTAAACGAAGCTGTTAAAAGGATTTCTCGGGGGGATTTTGATTATCAGTTAAATATTACTGATTCAAAAGAGCTTAGAGAACTTTCAGAGAATTTTAATTCCATGGCTAGAGACTTATCTCAAAGTTATAAAAAATTAAAAGAACAAACAGAAAGTTTAATACAACAAAATGAAGAATTACAGGAGTTTAACGCGGAATTAGAAGCTTCCTACGAGCAATTAGAGGCTTTGACTCATGAATTAGAAATTTCTGAAAGAAAGTATCGATTGTTAGTAGAGAATATTCGGGATATTTTGTGGGTGACTGATAAAAATTTTATTATTGAATTTGTCAATTCACGAGTTATAAGGTATTTAAATTATACTCCGCACGAATTGATAGGAAAAAGCATTTTTGAAATTGTAGATGAAGACAGCAGAGAAATCTTGAAAAACATGATGGAAGGTAAAATTAATTTTTCAGAAATCAATTTTAAAAGCAAAGAAGGCTTATTGGTTATAACAGAAACCTATGTTAAAAGGCTAAAAATTGATGAAGAAGTGGTAGGCATTCAAGGCATTTCTCGAGATATTACAGAAATATATTATGTAAAAAAACAGATAGCTGAAAAGAATAATGAAATATTGGCTATTAGTGATGTAGGAAAGCTACTTACATCGGGAAGTGACATAAAAGAGGTATTGAATAACATAGTAGAAAAAGTTGCTGAATTGTTAAATTCACCTTTGTGCACTATAAGAGAATATAATCCGTATTTTCATAAGTTTGTTTTACTTGTAAAAGGGGGAGAATTAAAAGATTATCCTGTCTCTGAAGAAATTAAATTATCAGAAGAGGACATAAATGAATTAGTAAATCTAAAAGAAATAAAAATAAAAGATATAGAAGAGTTTCCTTGTAGTGAAAAAATAACACCTATTTTTGCAGCTAAAGATGTTTATTCAGTTGTGATAGTGCCTTTAATTTTTAGAAATGAAACTAAGGGAATTTTAACAGTTTGGACTGCAACAAATACGGTCAAAAATATGAGTTTATTGAGATCTATTGCCAGCGCAGTGTCTGTGGCAATTGAAAATTCCAAACTGTATGACGAGATTAAAAAAGTCTATATAAAGACTATAGAAGCTTTAGCTTATGCAATGGAAGCAAAGGATTTATATACGAAAGGACATTCTATGAGAGTATCTCAATATGCTGTTTTAATAGGGGAATATATGGGCTTTTCAAGGGAAAAAATAGAACAATTAAGGATTGCAGGGATATTACATGATATAGGAAAGATAGGTATATCTGATACTATTCTTCTAAAGAAAGGCAAACTCTTGGAAGAAGAGTATAACGTTATAAAAAGTCATCCAGAGATATCAAAAAAAATTTTAATGCCTATAGATCTGCCGAAAGAAATATTAGAAGCTATTTCCAAACACCATGAACGATATGATGGGAAAGGTTATCCTTATGGTTTAAAAGGCGAAGAAATCCCTATAGAAGCAGCAATTCTTGGTGTGGCTGATGCCTTTGACGCGATGACTTCTGATAGAGCTTATAGAAAAGGAATGACTATTGAAGAAGCTATTAATGAGCTTTTAAAATATAAAGGAACACAATTCCATCCTGAAGTGGTAGATGCCTTTATTTCTCTTTACATGAATGAAAAACACAGACTAGAAGAGATAAAAAATCAAGTTTTTTCAAATGCTTCTTAAGAGATATAGAAATATCTCTTTTTTTTTGTTACAATTGAATATAACGAGGTGTTAAAGTATGTATCAGTCTTTATATAGGAAGTACAGGCCCAAAAGCTTTAAAGAGGTGGTGGGGCAAGAGCATATTGTAAAAACTTTAAAAAATCAGATAAAACTTAATAAGATAGGACATGCTTATCTTTTTACAGGTACAAGAGGAACAGGAAAAACCAGTGTAGCTAAGATTTTTGCAAAAGCAGTTAATTGTTTAAATAATACAGATGGAGAGCCTTGTAATTCTTGTGAGATTTGTCAAGCTATAAATAACAACACTACGATGGATGTTTTAGAGATTGATGCTGCGTCTAATAACAGTGTAAATGATGTAAGAGAATTGAGAGAGTCTGTAATTTACGCTCCTTCTCAAGCTAAGTACAAAGTATATATAATTGATGAAGTGCATATGCTTTCTACAGGGGCTTTTAATGCTCTTTTAAAAACGTTGGAAGAACCTCCTCCTCATGTGATTTTTATTCTTGCTACTACTGAACCGGATAAATTGCCTGATACTATTTTATCAAGGTGTCAAAGGTTTGACTTTAAAAGAATACCTACGCGGTTAATTGCTCAAAATCTTGATAGAATTTGCAATGACAGTGGAATAAAAATCGAAGAAAAGGGACTTAAAACTATTGCCATCTATGGAAATGGTTCTATGAGAGATGCGATAAGTCTACTAGAACAATGTGCTTCTTACAAAGAAGGCCTTATAACCTATGAAGATGTATGCGAAATGTTAGGTGTAGCTAATGATGAAGTGTTATTTTCCCTTTTGGATTACATGAATGCTAAAGATGTAGCAGCTTCATTGAAACAATTAGATAAAATTTTGTCTTATGGAATAGACGTGGGAAATTTTTTAAAATCCTTAACTTATATTTTGAGAGATATGGTGCTTTACAAAACAGGAGGAGAAGAATTAAAAGAAATTTTGTATAGCGATGTAGAAACTATAAAAGAAAGAGTACAAAACTTTGGTACAGCTTTTTTGACTAACGCTTTAGAAAAATTTACAAATCTGCAAAAAGAAGTTAGATATGCTATATCTCCGTTAACCCTCTTAGAAGTAACTATTTTGAGGTTGATAAAACCGGAAATTTCTTACGATATGATGAGTTTGTTAGCAAGAGTAGAACAAATAGAAGACAAATTAGAAAAAGGCCAATTTTTTTTGAAGGAAGAAAAAAAAGAAGTCGAAAATAAGAAGATAAATATTTCGCTAGAAAAAGAAGAAAACGTGACACCGCAAATAGTACAGCAAGAGGATATAGATCTAGAAAAGGTGTGGGCTGAAGTAAAAGAAATGATAAAAAAAGGAAGAATAGCTTTGTATGCCTTTATAGAAAAAGGGACTCCTTATTTAAAAAAAGGAACAATTGTGGTAGAATATCCTGAAGAATATGCTTTATTAAAGGAGGAATTGAGCAAAGCGGAAAACAAAAGTTTTATTGAAGGAATATTAAAAGAACTAGTTGGGAAGGCAATTCCTTTAAAGTTTGAATTAAGAAAAAATGAAGAGGAATTACTTGTACAGCAAGTTAAAGAGTTTTTTGGTGAAGATATAGAGATAATATAATTTTCACAAATCATTTAAAAAAGCATATAAATATTTTTAGAATAAAATTTAGGAGGTTATAGTGTTATGGCAAAAGGCGGATTTCCGGGCGGGTTTAATATAAATAATATGATTAAACAAGCCCAGCAAATGCAAGAAGAAATAAAGAAAATGCAAGAAGAGCTAATGCAAAAGACTGTAGAAGCTACTGTCGGTGGTGGGATGGTAAAAGCAGTTGCAAATGGCAGAAAAGAACTTGTAAGTATTGAAATAAATCCTGCTGTTGTAGATAAAGATGATGTAGAAACGTTAGAAGACCTTGTATTAGCTGCGGTTAATCAAGCGTTAAGGAATGCAGAAGAAATGATTGCTTCTGAAATGGCAAAGATAACCGGAGGATTAAACATTCCTGGACTGTTTTGAGGTGAAAAAATGAACTATTATTCTACTTCTATAGCGAAGCTTATAGAAGAACTGTCAAAGTTGCCTGGTGTAGGCCCTAAAACAGCACAAAGGCTTGCTTTTTTCATAATAAACATGCCTTTAGAAGAGGTAAAAAGCTTGTCTCAAGCGATTATTGATGCAAAAGAAAAGATAAAGTATTGTAGAATTTGTTATAACATAACTGACACAGAGGTTTGTAACATATGTAGTGATAAAGAAAGAGATCATTCTCTTATATGTGTTGTTTCTCATCCTATGGATGTTGTCGCAATGGAGAAAATACGAGAATATAAAGGAGTGTATCATGTACTTCATGGTGTTATTTCTCCGATAGAAGGCGTTGGCCCTGAAGATATAAAAATTAAAGAACTTTTAGACAGAGTAAAAAATGGAAATGTAAAAGAAGTCATACTTGCTACAAATCCTGACATAGAGGGAGAAGCGACAGCAATGTACATTGCTAAGCTATTAAAACCGTTAGGAATAAAAGTCACAAGGATTGCTCATGGGGTGCCGGTAGGCGGTGACCTGGAATACACCGATGTTGTAACTCTTTCAAGGGCTCTTGAAGGTAGAAGGGAATTGTAAAAGGTATTGCATTTTCATTTGTAGTTTATTATAATAAATTTGTGATAAATACCATAAGGCGATGGAGCTCGCCATAAATGCGGAACGCTGATGGCTCCTATTAGGAGGATATAAGGCCTAATAGGGGCCTTTTTATTGCCCCAAAATGTAAACGGAAAGGAGATTTTCATGGAATACATCTATATAGGGATTGGAGGATTTTTTGGAGCAGTACTGAGATATTTAATAACAATTTACTTTACAAAAATGTATCACACTGTATTTCCCTTTGAAACTTTTATAATAAACATTTTAGGTTCCTTTTTGTTAAGTTTTATTGCTAATTTTGCTATGGATGAGTACAAGGTAAATACTAATTTGAGGTTAGCGATAACAACAGGATTTATTGGAGCTTTTACAACATTTTCCACGTTTAGTATGGAAACAATAAATTTATTAAAAGCAGGGAAAGATTATATTGCTCTAAGTTATATGATTTTATCGATAATGGGAGGCCTTTTGATGTCTTATTTAGGATTTGAATTTGCTGACAAAATTTTTGACTTATTAAAGAAACGGGAGGAAGAACAGTGAAAAATATACTGTATGTGGGGATTGGAGGAATTTTTGGAGCAATATTGAGATATGAAATGTCGCGGCATATAAAGGAAAACCGAGAGATAATTATTCCCATCGAAACTTTTATTATAAATGTATTAGGTGCGTTTTTATTAAATTTCTTATCAAGTCCTAAAATAAATGTAAATTTAAGCTATGATGTTAAACTTTTTCTGACAACGGGATTTCTAGGTGCTTTTACAACATATTCAACTTTTTCACATGAGACAGTATACTTAATCAAGGATAAAAAATATTTTCATGCTTTTATATACATGTCATTGACAATTATATTTGGACTAATAGGGGGAATATTGGGATATTATATCGGATTTTATATAGGAAATTTAATTTAGTTAGTGTATAATATATATTAGTTGAAAATAAATATCAGTTAGGAGGAATAAAATGTGAATTTGAATTATAATAATCTGCTGTCTGCTTTATTTTTGGCCCTTGACGTGCAAGAGTATAAGAACATGGGACATGCAAGAAGAGTGGCTTATATTTCTTTAAGGATTTCAGAGATGTTAAATTTAAATGAAGAAGATACAAAAAAAAGTGTACTATTCTGCTTTGTTACATGATATAGGACAAGGAGATGTATACGAAGATTTTAACAAAGACGAATGGTGGAAACACAGTGAAAGAGGAAGTGAGATTGTAAAGAAGTTGCCTTTTGGAGAAAATTTTTCGGATATTATAAGATATCATCATGAAAATTACGATGGAAGCGGACATTTTAAACTAAATGGGGACTCTATTCCTTTAGGAGCTCAAATTGTTTTTATATCTGATCAATTTGATATACGGTACACCTCATTGGTTGGGAAAGAAAGTGAGTATAATATTCGGAATAATATCAAAGAATGTATAAAAAGTGGTACTGGCAAGATGTTCAATCCTGTGGTTGCAAAGGCATTACTTGACCTTACAAGACAAGAAAAATTTTGGCTTGATTATAAATTTTTTGATATAAAAAGTTTATTAAAAAGGATTGAACCTAAAGACACAATTATCATAGGAATTAAGGAATTAGAGGATATAGCAGAAGCTTTCGCACAGATTATCGATAATAGAAGCCGTTTTACCTATAACCATTCTAAAGGTATTTCAAAGTTAACTTATGAAATGGCTAAGGTGATAGGATATGATGAAGAAACTTCTCGAAAAATAAGAATTGCTGGGTTGCTTCATGACCTTGGAAAGCTAGCTGTACCTAATTCTATTCTTGATAAACCGGACAAGCTTACTGAAGAGGAATTTATGGTTATAAAATCTCATACCTATTATACTAAAGAAATACTCAAAGAAATAGATGGAATAGATGATATAGCAGAATGGGCCGCAAATCATCACGAGAAATTAGATGGAAGCGGGTATCCTGAGGGATTAAAAGGTGACGAAATTGGAGAGATTGATAGACA
>NC_010320.1:47500-922500 GCF_000019065.1 Thermoanaerobacter sp. X514
AGATGCGGGGACGCAGCGAGATAGGTGGAGCGTGCGGTTGGTAGGGCACGTCCAATCAGGCACCGAAGGGTACGTAGGCAAATCCGCGTACTGGCAGGGGTCTGAGAAGGGGAGCCGGAAGGCGAAGCCACCGAAGCAGCTGCCGAGAAAAGCCGCTATCGAGGCCTGAGGTGCCCGTACTACAAACCGACACAGGTAGGCGAGGAGAGAATCCACAGGCGAGCGGGAGAACCCTCATTAAGGAACTCGGCAAAATGACTCCGTAACTTCGGGAGAAGGAGTGCCGAAAGGCCGCAGAGAAGAGGCCCAAGCGACTGTTTACCAAAAACACAGGTCTCTGCTAAGTCGGAAGACGAAGTATAGGGGCTGACGCCTGCCCGGTGCTGGAAGGTTAAGGGGAAGTGTGAGAGCACTGAACCGAAGCCCCAGTGAACGGCGGCCGTAACTATAACGGTCCTAAGGTAGCGAAATTCCTTGTCGGGTAAGTTCCGACCCGCACGAAAGGCGTAACGACTTGGGCGCTGTCTTGATGAGGGGCCCGGTGAAATTGTAGTACTCGTGAAGATGCGAGTTACCCGCGATTGGACAGAAAGACCCCGTGGAGCTTTACTGTAGCCTGTCACTGGATTTTGGTAATTCTTGTACAGGATAGGTGGGAGACAGAGAAGGTAGGGCGCCAGCCTTACTGGAGTCGACGTTGGGATACCACCCTGGGATTACCGGAATTCTAACCTATAGCCGTGAAACCGGCGTAGGGACAATGGCAGGTGGGCAGTTTGACTGGGGCGGTCGCCTCCTAAAGGGTAACGGAGGCGCCCAAAGGTTACCTCAGCGCGGACGGGAATCGCGCGAAAGAGTGCAAAGGCAGAAGGTAGCCTGACTGCGAGAGAGACATCTCGAGCAGGGACGAAAGTCGGGCTTAGTGATCCGGCGGCAGTGAGTGGGAACGCCGTCGCTCAACGGATAAAAGCTACCCCGGGGATAACAGGCTGATCTCCCCCAAGAGTCCACATCGACGGGGAGGTTTGGCACCTCGATGTCGGCTCATCGCATCCTGGGGCTGAAGTAGGTCCCAAGGGTTGGGCTGTTCGCCCATTAAAGCGGTACGCGAGCTGGGTTCAGAACGTCGTGAGACAGTTCGGTCCCTATCCGTCGCGGGCGTAGGAAACTTGAGAGGCACTGCCCCTAGTACGAGAGGACCGGGGTGGACGAACCGATGGTGTACCAGTTGCACCGCCAGGTGCACAGCTGGGTAGCCAAGTTCGGAAGGGATAAACGCTGAAAGCATCTAAGCGTGAAGCCCGCCTCAAGATTAGGTTTCCCATCCGAGAGGGGTAAGACACCTCGAAGACCACGAGGTAGATAGGCCGGGGGTGTAAGAGTGGAAACACTCTTAGCTGACCGGTACTAATCAGTCGAGGACTTGACCGAGAAGGCTTTGTGCAGTTTTGAGGGTCTAGATTTCCGGTGGCGATAGCGGAGGGGAAACACCCGTTCCCATTCCGAACACGGTCCACAAGGGGCCCCCAGACGGTCGCAAGACCGGCTGGGGTGCTAGTTAAGCCCTCCAGCGCCGATGGTACTGCTTTCGCGGGAGAGTAGGTCGCTGCCGGTAAAATTTTATAAAAAGCCCCCTTTATAAACTCCTAAAAAGGAGTTTATTTTTTTATATATATTTCCCATACTCCATTTAGAACTTCATCTATTTCCACTGAACAATTAAGCTTTAAAAAATATTCCTGTATGTTTTTTAAAGAACAGCTATGGTCCACCACGATTTTTAACACATCACCTTTTTCCATTTTTTTATATTTTTCAATGGCCTTCAAAAGAGGTAGTGGACAAATTTCTCCAAAACTTATAAGTTCCCAAATCATGCTTTATCACCTTAACAGAAGAATTTTTTGCCTGAGTTTTTGATAAAATCAATAAAATCAGACTTAATTTTTTTACGAATCTTTTTGTTATATATAAGTGAATAGGTGTAATTAAACTCGATGTTATCTACTTCTATAATAGTGAGGGTTTTAGTATACAACTCTTTTTTTATAGAAATATAAGGCAAAATAGATAAACCATGTCCTGCAGCAACTAAAGATTTTATTGATTCGATAGAAGGTGACTCTATTTCAATTTTTAATTTGTTTATGTCAATGCCGTATTTAAGAAATGTCTCTTCAATTATTTTTCGCAATGCACAGTTTTTATGAATGATAAAAAAGTGGTAATAGAATAATTTATTTTTTGGCAAGTTTTTTAGCTCCCAATTGCCACTAGCGACAAAATGCATTTTAAATTCTCCTAGAGGAATGCAATTTATATTTTCATCAGTATAACAGCCTTCAATAAATCCTATATCAATGCCTCCTTCTTTTATGTGATGGATTACTTCATTGCTAAAATTGTGCTCTACGTGAAGTGTAATATTTTTATTTTTCTTTTTAAATTCGTGAAGAGTGCAGGGCAAAGCATATTGGCCGATGGTAGGGCAGCAAGATATTGTGAGTCTGTTTACACAGTCATTTTCACAACACTGTAGGTCTTGGAGCATATTGTCATATAAATTTAAAATTCGTTCTGCATATTGATAAACTAATTCTCCTGCCGGTGTTGGAATTACACCTCTATTGCTTCTCTTTAAAAGAGTAGTTTTTAAATCCTTTTCAAGAGTTTTTATTTGCTGACTTATAGCAGGCTGAGATAAATACAATTCTTTTGCAGAAGATGAAATGCTTTTATAATAAACTGTTTTGTAGAAAGCTCTCAAATTGTTGATATTCATACGCCTCCTCCTTTTTGACAAAAATTTATCGGATATTGTTAAAGACATGACTTAATACAACGTTTAATTTAATTATACTACAAATTTGATATAAATGAAACTAATATTGTATAAGATTTTTAAATAATAAAACGCCTAAAACTTATAGTATAATACAATTGAAATGTTAAAATAATAACGAAGGGAGGGATTTAAATGGAGACGGTGAAAAAAAGCAAAAAAAAGAAAAAAGTAAATCAGTTTCCTTATGGAGTCGTGCTTTTAGTGGTAATTGTCATTGTAGGCATAATCTTATCAATGCAATCGCCCCAGTTAGCAGTTCGTTGGGCCTTTGGAATCGCCTTTGGTTTCGTTCTTCAAAAGTCCAGATTTTGCTTTACTGCATCTTTTAGAGACCCAATTTTGACAGGTAGTACTTCAATTACCAGAGCTGTGATTGTAGGATTGATGATTGCCACAATAGGATTTGCCGCAATTCAGTACAATGCTTATTTAAGAGGAGAACCGATTCCTGGAAATATCTCACCTGTTGGAATACACATAGCAATAGGAGCTACGATGTTCGGGATAGGGATGGTCATAGCTGGAGGTTGTGCCTCAGGAACTTTGATGAGAGTTGGAGAAGGATATATGATGCAGTGGTTGTTATTAATATTCTTTATCATAGGTTCTTTATGGGGTGCAAGGGACTTTGGATGGTGGACTGAAATGTTTATAGCTAAATCCCCTAAAGTGTTTTTGCCAGATGTATTTGGCTGGGGAGTCGCATTCTTTGGACAACTAATATTGTTAGGTCTACTTTTCATACTTGCAGAATGGTATGAGCATAAAAGATTTAATGCTTAATGCAAAAAATTAATTTTTAAGGAGGAGATTTTTATGGCAGAATACAGACTTGATTGTTTAGGAGAGGCTTGTCCAGTACCACTTTTGAAGACTCAAAAAGAGATGGAGAAATTAAAAGTTGGCGATGTTTTGATTGTAGAGATAGACCACAGTTGTGCTATGAAAAATGTGCCAGAATGGGCAAGAAACATGGGATACAATGTAGAAATTGAAGAAGTTGACGATGGCCAGTGGGAAGTTTATATTGAAAAAAATAAATAAATGGAGGTGAAAGTAAATGAAGTCCCAGGAGCATCCCCTTTCTCCCCTTTTTAAGAAAATAATAAAGGATCCATGGAGTTATTGGATAGGAGCAGCCCTTTTAGCCCTTTTAAATATAGCTTTATTTGCATTTTCTGGGCATCCATGGGGTGTTACTACGACTTTTTCCTACTGGGGTGCTTGGATATTTAAAGCTTTAGGAGGACATCCAGAGACTTGGACTTATTTCCAAAATCCATCTCATGCAAAAGCACTCACTGAAAGTGTTTTCACAAACGCAGGTTCAGTTCAGAATATAGGGATTATTATAGGAGCTTTTTTGGCTACTCTTTTAGCTTCGCAGTTTAAAATTAAAAAGATAAAATCTTATAGACAAGTTATTGCGGCCATACTTGGTGGCCTTTTAATGGGATACGGTGCAAGAATAGCTTTTGGATGTAATGCTGGAGCTTATTTCAGTGGTATTCCTTCAATGTCTCTCTATGGTTGGGTGTGGGCAGTATTTGGACTAATTGGAGCGTGGATTGGAAGCAAACTTTTAGTCAAATATTTTATGTAAATAATTAGGTGGCTTGTAGCCACCTAAATTTTAGGAGGGAGTTTGCATGGAAAAGAAAAGAGAATATTATGATGTAGTAGTTATTGGCGGTGGACCTGCTGGAATGACAGCAGCTATATATTGTGGACGTGCGAGACTTAAAACTCTTTTGATTGAAAAGTCTCTCGTTGGTGGCCTTGCCACATATACCAGTGAAATCGAGAATTATCCGGGATTTCCTGAGGGAATTGGTGGACTTGAGTTGATGAAATTATTTGAGCAACAGACTAAAAGGTTTGGCGTGCAAATAAAGCTTACAGATGTAAAAGGCTTGAGAATAGAAGAAGACTATAAAGTAGTTTCTACTTTCAGGGTTGATTATTATGCTAAGGCTGTTATTATTGCGACAGGAGGCAAACCAAGGCTTACTGGTGCTAAAGGGGAAGAGAACTTTTTATACGATAAAGGAATATCTTTTTGTGCTACCTGTGATGCGGCCTACTACACTGATAAAAAGGTTATGATAATTGGAAGCGGAGATGCAGCTATAGAAGAAGGAATATTCTTGACCAAGTTTGCAAGAGAAGTTCATGTATCTGTTCTTCATGATGAAGGAATAATGGATGCCAATAAAGTAGCGCAAGAGAAGGCCTTGAAAAATGAAAAGATGATATTTCATTGGAATACAATGGTTGAAGCTTTTGAAGGGAATGAAAGGTTGGAAAGGGTTGTCCTTAAAAATTTAAAGACAGGAGAATTAATCCCAGTAGATGTAGATGGTTGTTTCCTGTTTATAGGTTATGTTCCTAATACGGAGATATTTAAAGGTCTAATAGACATGACACCTAAAGGTTATATCATAACAAATGAAAATATGGAAACTAATATTGATGGAGTATACGCAGTAGGAGATGTGAGAGATAAATTCTTGAAGCAAGTTGCTACAGCAGTAGGAGATGGTGCAATAGCGGGTGTTATGGCAGAGAAGTATATTGAGGAAACGGATTACTTTACGAATGAAATTTTGAAGGCTAAAGAGACAGTGTTAGCATATGTCTACAATGCTGTAGAAGCAAAAGACAGAGAATATCTTATGAAGGTTGAGGAATTTCATAAAAAATATGCTGATAAACTGAAAATGTGTAGGATAGATACTTATAAGTCTGACAGACTTGCTAAGAGGCTGTACTGTGAAAAGGTACCCTGTATTGCTGTTTTAAAAGAAGGCAAGGTGGTAAAACACATTTATAACTTAGAGGATTTTGAAAAAGAATTGCTTAGCTGTATATAAGAAAATGCCCTTTTGGGCATTTCAGCTTTGTTAACAAAGAACCAAAAATTATTTAAAGTAGATATTTTGCATCGTTGCTCCGAAGTTCCAAAGCGACAAAGCTAAAGCGCGACTTTCGGATTACGGCGGGGTACCGGGCACATTCGACGTCCTGTCTTAGGTGCCCGCCTCCGCCCTCCTTGGCTTCGGCCCCGCCTCCATCCTCAGTCTTGCTAAGCTTTGTTAGCGCTTTGTCACAAGTCGCAACTTATGTAAAATATCTACTTTGCGAAAGTTTGTCATCAGTCTGAAATGCCCTTTTGGGCATTTCTTTATTATATTGACTTTAATAGCAAAATGGAGGATACTATATTTAAAAACAGTGAAGAATGGAGGGATAAAAATGGGGAGAATCCTATGCGGTGTTGACTTAGGAGGGACAAAGATAAGCACAGGACTCGTGGATGAGAAGGGCAATATCATAAGAAGCACAAAAATACCTACTATGGCTGAAAAAGGGCCAGAAGAAGTGATTAAGCGAATAGAACAAAGTGTTTATGACGTTTTAAAAGAAGCAGGATTAAAATTATCTGATTTAAAAGGAGTTGGGATTGGATCTCCAGGGCCCCTTGATGCCAAAAGGGGGGTAGTTATAAGCCCACCTAATCTTCCGGGTTGGGACAATGTCCCTATTGTGGATATTTTATCTCATAAGCTGGGAGTTAAAGTAAAATTAGAGAATGATGCAAATGCTGCAGCTATTGGAGAACATTTATTTGGCGCAGGAAAAGGTATAGACAATTTTGTTTATATAACTGTAAGTACTGGGATTGGCGGTGGCGTGATAATAGAAGGGAAACTTTATAGCGGAGAAAATTCTAATGCAGCTGAGATTGGGCACCATACTATAAATTTTAATGGACCTCGGTGTAATTGCGGAAATTATGGATGTTTTGAGGCTTTTGCTTCTGGTACAGCTATTGCGAGATTTGCTCAAGAGGGAATTCAAAATGGGAAAGATACAATGATAAGGGATTTAGCTAAGGATGGAGTAGTAAAATCAGAACATGTATTTGAAGCGGCAAAATTGGGAGATGAGTTTGCGAAAGAATTGGTTGACAATGAAGCTTTTTATCTTGGAGTGGGAATTTCAAATATCATGGCTTTTTATAATCCAAAAAAAATTGCCATAGGTGGTGGCGTATCCACTCAATGGGATATGCTTTATGATAAAATGATGGAAACAATAAAGAAAAAAGCATTGAAGCCTAATGCCGAGGTTTGTGAGGTAGTAAGAGCTGAATTAGGAGAAAACGTGGGAGTTTTAGGAGCGGCAGCATTACTCTTATAAGAGGTGAAATATGAATAGGTGTCCTTGGTGTCTTAGTGACGAGCTTTACATAAAATATCATGATGAAGAATGGGGAGTGCCTGTTCATGATGATACAAAGCACTTTGAGTTTTTGGTTTTAGAATCAGCACAAGCAGGTCTTAGTTGGATTACTATTTTAAGAAAAAGAGAAAATTACAGAAAGGCCTATGCTGACTTTGACCCTATGAAAGTGTCACAATATGACGAAAAGGAAAGAGAAGAACTCATAAAAAATAGTGGAATTATAAAAAACAGAAAGAAAATAGAGGCTTCAATACATAATGCAAAGAGGTTTATAGAAATACAAAAGGAATTTGGAAGTTTTGATCAATATATTTGGGGTTTTGTAAATTATAGACCTATAATAAATGCGTGGGAAAAAATTGAAGATATACCTTCTAAAACTGAATTATCAGATAAAATCAGCCAAGACCTTAAAAAGAGAGGATTTATTTTTATAGGTTCTACTATTATATATTCCTATATGCAGGCGGTAGGTATAGTAAATGACCATTTAATAAGTTGCTTTAGATATAAGGAGTTAATTGAGTCTTTTAAATAATACAGGCAGGGCTTGGTGCAATTTGCATTGAGACTTGCTTTTTTTCTTTTAAGAAAAAATATAATGAAATTGAGGAAATACAAAAAAGGGTGAATATATTTCTGCACAAAAGGGAATAATTTCATTAGGATAATTTTGAAAGATGGTGTTGCATATGGAAAGCATAGCAACAAAAAGGAAATGCTTTATATGCGAACAGCAATCAGAAGATGGAATAGAAGTGTTAGGGAAATTTCTTTGTACAAATTGCCAACAAAAATTGATAAACTTATCTCCTTTTGATGAAGGTTATGATTTTTACAGGCAAAAAATGATAGACATATGGGAAGGCTATATGAGGGACATAAAATATGAAAACCGGATATGAATCCGGTTTTCATATTTTTTTATGGTATAATCAAAATAACGAAAAATTACGATTACACGGAGGTATTGTATGACAGCTCCATTATATAAAACACTTATGGATTATGTAAAAAACCAAATTATACCTTTTCACATGCCAGGTCATAAACAAGGAAGGACTTTTCCAGAAGAATATCTTGTTAATTTGGCAAAGATTGATCTAACAGAGGTACCAGGACTTGACAATCTTCACAATCCTGAAGGTCCCATACTTGAGGCACAAAAACTTGCAGCAAAAGCTTTTGGGGCAAGAGAGTCTTTTTTTCTTGTAAATGGGACGACATCCGGCATATATGCAGCGATGTACGCAGTTTTAAATCCTGACGATAAAGTGCTTATAATGAGAAATTCTCACAAATCTGTGTACAATGGCCTTGTACTAACAGGAGCAGTACCTGTCTACATAAACCCGGAAATTGATTATGAAGACGGTATTCCAATGGGAGTTGATATAAACAAACTGGAAGAATATTTAAAAAAAGATGAGTCTATAAAAGCAGTAGTGATAACTTATCCCAATTATTACGGATTCTGCAGCGATATCACAGGAATTTCTGACATTGTTCATAAATACAATAAAATTTTAATTGTAGATGAAGCCCATGGAGCTCACTTTCCTTTTTCTAATAATTTGCCTCTTTCTTCTTTACAGGCAGGATCAGATATTGTGGTACAGAGTGTCCACAAAACCTTGTCTTCTTTTACTCAAAGTTCTATACTTCATTTGAATTCTGATAGAGTAGATACAAATCGACTAAAATATTCTTTAAGCCTTTTTCAATCAACATCTCCTTCCTACCTTCTTATGTCTTCGCTTGACCTTGCAAGAGATTATATGGAAAAAGAAGGTAAAAACAGATTAGAAAAAGCGATTATTATTGCTGATTATGCAAGATATGAGATAAACACCATTGGGGGAGTAAGGTGTTTAGGAAAAGAAATAGTAGGTAGCTTCGGCATTGTTGACTTTGACAAAACCAAACTCACTGTAAGTGTAAAGAACATAGGTATAAAGGGGACTGAAGCGGAAAAGTTTTTGAGGGAGAATTTTAATATACAGGTAGAGATGGCCGATACTTTTAATATACTTGCTATGGTTACATTGGCAGATGATAAAGAAAAGATTGACCTTTTAATAAAGGGGATAAAAGGGCTTGCAAATGTAAAAAAAGATAAAAAAACAGCTGAAGAAGTAGCAGCTTATCCTGATACTCCAGAAATGGTTTTAAAACCTTCTGAAACGGTAAGGCAAAAGACTAAATTAATATCTTTAGAAGAAGCGGAAGGTTGTGTTTCTGCAGACTTTATTATCCCTTATCCTCCAGGTGTTCCGCTTATTTGTCCAGGAGAGCGCATAAAAAAAGATATGGTAAAATATATAAATGTATTATATAATAAAGGTATTAAGATATTAGGTCTTAAAAATAACAACCTATTGGTGTGTGAAATATGAAAGGGAAATTTATAAGCTTTGAAGGAATAGATGGATGCGGTAAGACTACTCAGATAAAATTTCTGGAGGAGTATCTTTTAAAACAGGGTTATAATATTTTGGTATTAAGGGAGCCTGGAGGCACAAAAGTTGGAGAAAAAGTTAGAGATATTTTATTGGATAAAAATAATTTCATTTCTCCAGTCACAGAAATGCTTTTATACGCTTCTTCTAGGGCTCAGCTAGTGGAGGAGAAAATATTGCCGGCCATTGAGGAGGGTAAAATTGTACTCTTAGACCGCTTTGTGGATAGCTCTTATGTGTATCAGGGTTATGCGAGGGGCTTAGGGATAGAAAAGGTTAAGGTAGTTAACGAAATAGCTACAATGGGGATTTTGCCTGATGTAACAATTTATATAGACATTACTCCTGAAGAAGCAATGAAAAGACGAGGCAAAAGAGAAGCAGACAGATTAGAGAGAGAAAGTTGGGATTTTCATAAAAAAGTAAGAGAAGGGTATATTAAGCTAGTTAAAGAATTTCCTAAAAGGTTTGTATTTATAGACGGAATGCAAGAGCTTATGAAGGTGCATAAAGACATAATTGATGTAGTAAAAAAATATTTGTAAGGAGGGCATAAGATGAAGTTAGTGTTAGCTATTGTGCAGGACGAGGATGTAAGAAGACTTATGGATGGTTTGACTGAGGGAGGATTTAGTTTTACGAGAATAGCATCTACTGGAGGATTTTTAAGGTCTGGTAATACAACTTTGATAATAGGTGTAGAAGACGAAAAATTAGATGATGTTATCAGCATAATAGAGAAAAAATGTAAAACTCGCGATAGAATAATTACTTCTCCTACGCCTATGGGTGGTGCTACAGACATTTTCCTGCCTCAAGCCGTTGAAGTTACAATTGGTGGAGCTACAGTTTTTGTATTAAATGTAGAAAAATTCTTCAGGATTTAGGGTGCTTGACATGAGAATTGAAGAGGTAAAATCTCCAAAGATTTCATCTGATATAAAAAGTGAGTATAATAGGTCTTATAGAGTTACCAAAAATTTTATTGATACTTTTGATGAAGAATTAGAGCAATTTCATCGAGACAAATTAAATGGGATTTTATCAGAGATAGATAGTGCAGCACAAAAGTTAAAAGAAAGTTTAACTTTGCAGGACTTAATTAATTACAAAAAACTTGTAAAGAAGTTTTTGCAGGAAGCGACAAGTGGTATGTTAAAATACACTAAAAAAGAATATGTCGATGCAAGAGGAAGGAAGAAAATTTATTCTTTGGTGGAAAAAGCAAATGACAAGCTAGAAAAGCTTACAGAAGAGTTTTTAAAAGATTCCAAACACTTGGAACTTTTAAAAATGATAGATGATATAAGAGGATTATTAATAGATATATATTCATAGGTGATAGCGTGTATAGGATTTATGGGCATGAAACAGTATTAAATATTTTTAAAAATGTAATATCTCAAAATAAAATTTCAAATGCTTATTTGTTTGTAGGAGAAGAAGGATTAGGGAAAAGATTTATGGCAGAGTATTTTGCCATGATGATAAATTGTAAAGGGGAAACTGCAAAGCCTTGTTTTAAGTGTAGTTCTTGCTTAAAGGTAATGGATAAAAATCATCCAGACGTATTTTTTATAAAGCCGGAGGAGAATTCTATAAAAGTAGATACTATAAGATATATAACTAATGAAATCAATATAAGACCTTATGAAGCTAACAAAAAGATTTTTATTATAGACCAAGCTGATAAAATGACTGCAGCAGCTCAAAATGCTTTTCTCAAAACTTTAGAAGAACCTCCCTTATATGGCCTTTTTATATTGATTGCATCACAACAACAAGAGCTTTTGCCTACAATTGTCTCTCGCTGTAATATAGTCCGTTTTAATAAGGAAAATAGAAATACGATAAAGAACTATTTAATGTTTGAACACGATATCTCTGAAAAAGAGGCGGAAGTGTTAGCTCATATTGCTGATGGAAATTTTGCTCAAGCCAACAAATTAACTAATAACGAATATTTAAATTTTAGAAGAGAGACAATACAAGAAATAGAAAAAATTCTTACGATTAAAGGATTTGAAGTGATAGAGGAGTTTGAATTTTTTGATAAGAATAAAGACAATATAGAAGAAATTTTAAAGATTCTGCTTTCTTATATGAGAGATTTGTTAGTTTTTAAGGCTACAAAAGATGCCTCTTTTATAAAAAATATAGATTTTTTAAATAGGATACAGGAAATGGAATCCCGATTGACTATTAATAAGCTCAATAATATAATTAATAGAATAGAGCAGTTTAATTCACAGATTAATTCAAATATAAACTATCAATTGGCAGTAGAGAATCTATTTTTAGATATGGCGGGAGGTTTATAATTTTGGTTATTGTTGTAGGTGTGAGATTTAAAAAAGCAGGGAAGATATACTATTTTGACCCAGGGGATTTGCCAATAAAAGTAGGAGATAAAGTTATAGTTGAAACAATAAGAGGGATAGAATTTGGAGAAGTAGTTGTCGGTATAAAAGAGGTGCCAGAAGAAGAAATTGTGGCTCCTTTAAAAAAGGTAATAAGGATTGCGACACCAGAAGATGTAGAACATTATTATGAAAACAAGAAAAAAGAAGCTGAGGCTTTTGAAATATGTCTTCAAAAAATACAGCAGCATGGTTTGGAAATGAATTTAATTGATGTAGAATACACTTTTGATAACACCAAAGTCATATTTTATTTTACTGCAGAAGGAAGAGTAGACTTTAGAGAATTAGTGAAAGATTTAGCGGCTGTTTTTAGGATGAGAATAGAACTGAGGCAAATAGGAGTAAGGGATGAGGCAAAAATCATAGGAGGTTTAGGACCTTGTGGAAGGCCTCTATGTTGTACTACTTTTTTAGGGGAATTTGAGCCTGTTTCTATCAAAATGGCTAAAGAGCAAAATTTATCTTTAAATCCTACCAAAATATCGGGTATTTGCGGGCGATTGATGTGCTGTTTAAAGTATGAACAGGAGATGTATGAGAAAATTAGAGCAGAGCTTCCTAAGGTTGGCAGCATAATAAGAGTTGGAGATAAAGAAATGAAGATTGCAGAAGTAGATGTGATTAGACGAAAACTCAAAGTAAAAATGAAAAATGCAGAAGGAATAGAGATAATAAAAGAATACGATCCTGAAGAAGTGGAGATTATAGAAGAAAGAGAAGAAATTGAAGGAACCTACGAGGAAGAACTATTTGAGGAGGACTTAGAGAAAATAGAGGAATAAATTTCCTCATAATCCTAAAAAGGCTCCAAAAATTCCTGCTATAAAAGAAAAAGTGAGAATTTCTAGATATGTAAGGACTATTATCATTTTTTATTAATAAATCTTCGCTAACATTTCCCTTGGGCTATCCCGTTTTTGTCCATAATTAAAGGGGCATATCTGTTAATTTGTTAGTAACTTTTCAATGTAGATTAAAAAATCCCCTTTTTTATGCTTTAGATTTGTACATAAAAAGGGGACTATGATTTAATTTATTCTCTTAAAAGGGGCATAGTCATACAACGAGGGCCGCCTCTTCCCCTTGAAAGTTCCGACCCTTCTATAGGGATTACCTTTATTCCTTCCTTTTCCATTATTTTATTAGATATTTCATTTCTAGAATAGGTTACAATAACTCCCGGAGCGATAGCTAAGGTGTTTGTACTGTCATTCCATTGTTCTCTCGCAGAAGTTATTGCATTTAATCCGCCAGTTGGTATTATATCTATTGTATAGAGATTTAGCGCACTTTTTAATGCTGTTTGCAAATCTTTTTCTTGATGTATAGAGAAACCTTTTTCTTCTTTTATGATGCTAAATACTCTCAACTCGTTTTTTATTCCTGGATAAAAAACAAATCTGTTTGTGTCAACCATCGTGAAAACTGTATCTAAATGCATATAAGAGCGGTTTATAGGGATTTGCACTACCAATATTCTTTCGACAGAGGAACCTTTTTCAAATAAATTATGGGCTAATTGCTCTATTGCCTGAGGAGTTGTTCTTTCACTACATCCTACTGCAATTACTTTTTCGCTTAATACCAGTACATCTCCGCCCTCTATGGAATGAGGATAGCTATCATCATACCACCAATGAATATTATTTTTTCTAAAAATTTCATGATATTTATAAATGTATTTTAATATTAGAGTCTCTGGCTTTCGCGCTGCTGTTTTCATAGAACTTATCATTAAGCCACCATCTATCATTGCTCCGGGGTCTCTTGTAAAATAAAGGTTTGGTAAGGGCTTTATATAAAAATAGCTGTCTTGGTATATGTATTCTGCTAAACCCATCATAGATTTTTTTATCTTTATTTCATTTAGAGTCAAACCTCCAATTGCTATTTCGGCAACCTCGTTTGAAAATTTTTCTTTAAGGAATTCTTTTAAATAGTTATTGATTTTTGGAGAGGTTACTCCATTTACTTGAAGTAATTCATCAATAAATTTTTCTTTTACATTTTCTTCTTTTAATATTTCTTCTAAGAGATTTTGTAAATACAGCACTTCGACTCTGTTTTGCTGCAATACTTTTACAAAATTGTCGTGTTCTTCCTGGATTCTTCTAACCCAAGGGATATCATCGAAAAGGAGTTCGGATAAATTTTGAGGAGTCAATCTTTCCAATTCTTTCCCTGGCCTGTGCAAAATGGCCATTTTTAATTTATTTATTTCTGAATTTACGCGAGGAGCAGTAACTACTTTTACCAACTTTTCATCCTCCTAATGTTTAAATTCTTTATATAGTATACTGTGCACTACTTCAATTTTCAATACGCTATTTAAAAAAGTTAATAAAAACTTTTGATAATTGTGATAAAATAAATCAAGAATACTATAGAGGTGATAAAATGCTGAGAGATGGGGAAAGATTAGATGAATTAAACTTAAAAGATTTAGTTATAATTCAACACAGGGATAAATTTAAATTTGGGATGGATGCGGTATTGCTTGCTAATTTTGTTACTGCTAAAAAAGGAGATAAAATTGTAGATTTAGGGTGTGGAACTGGCATAATACCTATTTTAATTGCTGCTAAAACTTATGATACATTTATTTATGGTGTTGAGATACAAGAAGATATGGCGGATATGGCTACAAGAAGTGTAGTTATTAATAAAATGGAAGAAAGAATAAAAATAATAAAAGGCGATGTAAGAGGATTAGAAAAGATATTAGGATATGAAAAATTTGATATAGTGACTTCAAATCCTCCCTATATGCCAGTAAAAACAGGATTTGATAAAAAACAAGAGTCAGAAAATATTGCGAGATACGAAATATATGGAGGACTTGAAGACTTTATAAAAGCTGCTTCGAAACTTTTAAAATTTGGAGGAAAATTCTTTATGATTCATAGAACAGAAAGATTAGTTGACATTTTGTATTTTTTAAGAAAATACAATTTAGAACCTAAAAAATTGAGATTTGTGCATCCTTACGTAGATAGTAAACCCAATCTTCTTCTAATAGAATCAAAAAAAGGTTCTCAGCCAGGTTTGAATATATTGGCTCCCCTTTATGTGTATGAAAAAAGTGGGGAGTATACAAAAGAAATTATAGAAATATACTCTAAAGCACAATTAGAGGAGGAATAGAGATGGAGAATTCTGGGGTATTATACTTATGTCCTACTCCTATTGGTAATTTAGAAGATATAACTTTAAGAGTTTTAAAAACTTTAAAAGAAGTTGATATTATAGCTGCGGAAGATACGAGGCAAACTCTTAAACTTTTAAATCATTTTGACATAAAAAAACCTCTTACCAGTTACCATGAACATAACAAAAGGACAAAAGGGGCAAAACTTATAGAGGAACTAAAAAAAGGGAAGTCAATTGCCTTAGTTACAGATGCAGGTACACCTGCAATCTCAGATCCTGGGGAAGACCTTGTGAAACTTTGCATAGAAGAAGGCATAAAAGTTGTGCCATTGCCTGGTCCAACTGCTGCAATTACTGCTTTAGTTGCTTCAGGATTAGATACTTCTTCCTTTGTCTTTGAAGGTTTTTTGCCGACAAAAAATAAAGAAAGAGAAGAAAGGCTAAACCGTATTTCAAAAGAAGAGAGAACCATTATACTTTATGAGGCACCTCATCGTTTAAAAGAAACTCTGCGGGAATTGAAATCTTATGTAGCTGAAAGAAAGATTGTCATAGCAAGAGAACTTACTAAAATTCATGAAGAATTTATAAGAGGTACAATAGATGAGGTTTTAACGAAACTGGGGGATGAAATAAAAGGTGAAATTGTACTAATTATTGAAGGAGCGCAAAAACAACAAGTTGAAGAAAAACCAGAAATATTAATTCAAAAATACCTTGAGGAAGGAATGGATAAAAAAGAGGCGATTAAAAGAGTTGCTAAAGAATTGGGAATACCAAAGAGTCAAGTGTATAAACTTATTATAGGAAAAAAATAAAGAGTTGGGGATAATTACCATTATCAATTGAATTTGATTTTCAATTATTTTGCGTTAATAATATTTGACTATTTTTTAGGAATCAAATATAATGTATATCAATAGGTTAGATTTCAATTGATAATTTGGAGGATGCCATGGATAAACAAAAAGCAGCGTTATTATCTATGATTTCTAATAGCGCATTAATAATTATAAAACTAGTTGCAGGAGTGTTAATGCATTCAATGGTGGTAATTTCTGCAGCTATAGATTCTTCAATAGATTTAATAGCCAGTTTAATTGCTTTTTTTCTATAAGAGTATCAGTAAAACCAGCAGACGAAGACCATCCTTACGGACACGATAAATATGAGAACATTTCTGGTTTTATAGAGGCTATTTTAATATTCTTTGCTGCTGTACTTATCATATATGAAGCTGTTGGAAGAATAATTGCTGGCACGTATGTAGAGAAATTAGAAATGGGAATTGCAGTCATGTTGTTTGTATCTTTTGTAAAAGGAATTGTTTCATACGTTTTGTTTAAAGTATCTAAAAAAGAAAATTCTATTGCTTTAAAGGCAGATGCAACGAATTTATTGACGGATGTATTTACTTCATTGGGAGTTACTACAGGGCTTGTAATTATAAAAGTCACTAAATTAGACATTTTAGACCCCATTATATCCATTTTTGTTGCGTTGATTATTATAAAAACTTCATTTGATTTGACAAAGGAAGTATTAAAAGATTTGACAGATAGCAGTCTACCTGACGAAGAGGTCAAAGAAATAGAAAACATAATAAAATCCAATCCTGAAGTTACCAGTTTTCATAAACTAAGGACGAGAAAGTCCGGTACTAAGAGAGAAATAGATGTTCACGTGAGAGTAGATAGA
Organism: Thermoanaerobacter sp. X514; assembly: GCF_000019065.1. Classification (NCBI taxonomy): domain Bacteria; kingdom Bacillati; phylum Bacillota; class Clostridia; order Thermoanaerobacterales; family Thermoanaerobacteraceae; genus Thermoanaerobacter; species Thermoanaerobacter sp. X514. The sequence continues at coordinate 64,324 of NC_010320.1, forward strand.
AATTATAACATAGTAAAAGCCCATGAATTGTCCCATAAAGTTTCAAAACAAATAACGGATAAATTTCCTGATTCCCATGTGATAATCCATATAGAACCGGAAGGAAAAAAAGAAGAGGATAAATAATAGGAGGACATACCCTCCTATTATTTATCCTGCTATTAGTCTACAGATTTCTTTAACTCTTCAAGGCAATTTTTACATATATTTTTGCCTTTGTAGTTTATTACATTCTCAGCGTTGCCGCAGAAAATGCAAGCAGGCTCATACTTTTTGAGGACTATTTGTTCCCCATCAACATAGATTTCAAGAGCGTCTCTCTCTGCTATGTTAAGTGTCCTCCTGAGCTCGATTGGTATTACTACCCTTCCCAATTCGTCTACTTTTCTTACAATACCTGTGGATTTCAACATTTTTCTCCCCTCCTGAGTTACAAAATTCGACAACTAAACTTCACTTATAATAATACCAAGTTTTGAAAAATAAGTCAACACCTTTTTTGGAATTTTTTAAGGTTAATAACATAAATTTTATTACATAAGAAGAAAAGCATAAACGAAGTTTTTTTGGTAATTTGGGAGGGCTATACCATGATAAATTACATATGGTTTTTTATGATAGCGATAGGAGTTTTAGTAGGAATAATAAATGGCAGAATGGCAGAAGTATCCAAAGCTATAATTGATTCAGCACAGACTGCTGTTGCTATTTCGATAGGGTTAGTTGGTGTAATGTCTTTATGGCTTGGAATAATGAAAATTGCAGATAAGTCAGGTCTTACAGATATTATCGCAAAATTGCTAAAACCTATAATCATAAGGCTTTTTCCTGATGTTCCTAAAGACCATCCAGCTATTTCAGCGATGATAATGAATATATCAGCTAATATGTTGGGATTAGGCAATGCAGCAACACCTTTTGGAATTAAGGCTATGGAATACCTTCAAGAGCTTAACAAAAAAGACAGTGCTTCAAATGCAATGGGCCGTTTTTTAGTGATAAATACAGCTTCAATACAGCTTATACCTGCAGTAATGATTGGAATAAGGGCTTCCTTAGGATCACGAAATCCTGCAGATTTTGTGATTGTCAGTATACTTTCAACTAGTACTGCCATTGTGGTTGGCCTTATTTTGAATAAATATCTTGAAAAAATGCCTATATTTAAGGAGTGAAAATAATGATAAAAATTATATCTGAATGGATTATCCCCATCTTTGTTTTTGTTATTCCTTTTTATGGAATTATAAAAAATGTCAAAGTGTACGAATTGTTTGTCGATGGGGCAAAAGAAGGGATTTCTGTAGTTGTAAAAATATTTCCAGCTCTTGTAGCGATGCTTGTGGCAATAGGCGTATTAAGAGCGTCAGGCGCCCTTGACTTGTTAGGGAAATTTTTAATGCCCTTTACAAATAAAATAGGCATGCCACAGGAACTTGTGCCTCTTGCTTTAATAAGGCCCCTTTCGGGAAGCGGTGCTCTTGGGATAGCAACTGAAATTATGAAAACTCATGGTGTCGATTCTCTAATTGGAAAAATGGCTTCTGCTATGTATGGATCTACTGAGACCACTTTTTATGTTCTTGCTGTTTACTATGGGGCAGTGGGAATAAAAAAGATGAGACATTCTGTTATTTCTGGAATTTTTGCAGATATTGTTGCAATACTTTCGTGTGTATTTTATAGCAGATTATTTTTTTAATACTTGTATACTTTTTCACTTTTGTTATACTATATAGTGTAATGTTGTTTTGCCTTTTAAAAGGAAAGGAATGATTTTTTGTGGCAACAATACCAAAATTAATAAGAAAATTAGGAAAAGAAGCATATAATTTGTATATTGTTGGGGGATACATAAGGGACAGGATTTTAAATAGAGAAGCTAAAGATTATGATTTTGTAGTTCAGGAAGATGCAGAGAAAATCGCCAAATTGGTGGCAGAAAAATTAGGGGGTACTTTTGTGCCTTTTATGGCGGAAAAAGGCACATATAGGGTTGTGGTAGGAGATGAAATATTGGATTTTACTAATTTAAGGGGTGAAGACATATACATAGATTTAGCTCATAGAGACTTTACAATGAATGCTATGGCTATAAAACTGACGGATTATTTTGAATTTGAATATATTATTGATCCTTTTGGTGGCATGACGGACATAAAAAACAGGAAAATAAAGCATGTTGGAATGATGACTTTTAAAGAAGACCCTTTGAGGGCTTTGAGAGCTGTAAGATTTGCTGTAACTTACAAATTTGATATTGATGAGAGTACAAAGGCTAAAATAAGAGAAGAAGCAGAGCTTATAAAACAAGTAGCGCCAGAGAGAATAATGAATGAAATTTTTATAATATTAAAAGAAAAGAATTCTCACAAATATTTAAGAATGATGGAAGATTTAAAACTTATGGAAAATATATTTGAAGAAGTTGCTAAAATGAAAGAAGTAGGAAAGTGCTATTATCACCTTACGAATGCTTGGATACATTCACTAAAAACTGTAGAAGAATACGAAAATATCATAAATTCTATGAGATTTCCCAAAGACGTATATGATATAGTTTCGGAGTATTTAGATAGAAAGCTTTCTTCTGACAACAAAGTAAAGGACATAATAAAACTTGGAGCTCTTTTTCACGATATAGGCAAACCAGAATCCATATACATTGATACTGAAAATAGAGTACATTTTTACAACCACGAGACAAAAGGAGCAGAAATCGTAAAAAAGATAGCATCAAGGATGAAAATGCCCAAAAAAGAGTCTTCTTTGCTAAAGAAGCTTGTTCTTTATCATATGAAGCCTTTGATGTACTATGTAAATGGCGGACCAACGAATAAGTCTCTTTTTAGATTTTTTTCCGAACTTAAGGATGATTCAATAGCGATTTTACTTTTATCTCAGGCTGATTTTACTGCTACAAGGCTTAATTTAGGCAAAGAGGAAGAAATACCTAGGTATACAGATTTTATTACCAGACTTTTAAAAAGGTATGTAGAATTTAAAGAAACAGAAAAACCATTACTTTCACCGCTGGATATAATAATAAATTTTGATGTAAAGGATGGGAAAAAATTAGGACAGATTTTATATGAAATAAGGAAAAATAGATTTTACGGAGAAATTCAAGATAAAAACGATGCGATTGAGTTTGTAAAAGAAAGAATGAAAATAGAGAAAGTATAAAAGAAAAAGTAGTTGACAATACTTTTTATAAAGGGTATATTAAAGAATAAATAGATATTGTAAAAGGCAATGAAGGAAAGAGTAAAAAGCTTGAACTTTTACAGAGAGTCGGGCGAGGTGCGAACCGATAAAGTTTGGGCTTTTGAAGATGGCTCCGGAGCCGTACTGCCGAAGGCTAGTAGGTTTTACCGGGAACTCCCGTTATAGAGTAAGAGTGTGTTAGCACTCTGTGAGGCATGCGTCGTGAGGTGTATGCGAAGAAGGGTGGTACCGCGACAATCTCGCCCCTTATGTGGAGGCGAGTTTTTTATTTACAAAAAAAGAGGAGGATGGATATGAAAAAGACTTTTTACATTACGACACCTATCTATTATCCCAGTGATAAATTACATATTGGTCATTCATATACTACTGTTGCTGCAGATGCGATGGCAAGATTTAAAAGGCTTACCGGATACGATGTCAAGTTTTTGACTGGTACTGATGAACATGGGCAAAAAATTCAAAGAATAGCCAGAGAAAAAGGGATGTCTCCTAAAGAATATGTAGATGGGATAGTTGAATGGATAAAAGATTTATGGAAGATAATGGATATAAGTTATGACCAATTTATTCGCACAACTGATAAATATCATGAGGAAATAGTACAAAAAATATTCACGAAATTATATGAAAAAGGAGATATATACAAGAGCAAATATGAAGGATGGTACTGTACTCCTTGTGAATCTTTCTGGACTGAGAGCCAGCTTGTAGATGGGAAATGCCCAGACTGTGGTAGACAAGTAGAAAGGGTAAAAGAAGAAGGGTATTTCTTTAGATTGTCTAAATATGGGGATAGGCTGTTACAATATTACGATGAACATCCTGATTTTATACAGCCAGAGTCAAGACGCAATGAGATGATAAACTTTATAAAATCAGGTTTGGAGGATTTATTTGTTTCAAGGAGTTCGTTTGACTGGGGTATAAAGGTACCTTTTGACCCAAAACATGTGATTTATGTTTGGATAGATGCTTTGTCAAATTACATAACTGCCTTAGGATATTCTACAGACCATGACGACGATTTTAAAAAATACTGGCCAGCAGATGTTCATTTGGTTGGAAAAGAGATAATGAGGTTCCACACAATAATATGGCCAGCAATGCTTATGGCTCTTGACTTGCCTCTTCCTAAAAAAGTGTTTGGACACGGTTGGCTTATACTGGAAGGAGGCAAGATGTCAAAATCTAAAGGTAATGTAGTAGACCCTAAAGAGTTAGTTAGTAAATATGGTGTAGATGCTGTAAGATATTTTCTTTTGAGAGAAGTTCCTTTTGGGGCGGATGGAGTGTTTTCTAACGAAGCTTTAATAAATAGAATAAATTCAGACCTTGCTAATGACCTTGGAAACTTGCTGAGTAGGACTGTTACAATGATTGAAAAATACTTTGGAGGCATTCTGCCAAAACCTTCACAAAAAGAAGAGGTAGATGATGACCTTATAACTACTGCACAGAATCTGCCGAAAACCGTTGAGGAGTATATGGATAAACTTCAGTTTTCCAACGCTTTAATTGAAATATGGAAATTGGTAAGACGAGCGAATAAATATATCGATGAAACGATGCCTTGGGTTTTAGCTAAAGATGAAAGCAAAAAGGAAAGATTAGGTACAGTTTTATATAATTTGACGGAAGCTTTGAGGTTTATTGCAGTACTTATATCTCCTTTTATGCCCAATACTCCAAAAAAAATCTTCGAGCAGTTAGGAGTAGAAGAGAATTTAACTACTTGGGAAAGCTTAAAATTTGGCCTGTTAAAGGAAGGCACAAAGGTGAAAAGGGGAGAAATTATATTCCCAAGGATAGATGTAAAGAAGGAACTGGTTGCTATAGAAGAAAAAGCAAAGGAAGAGAAAAAGATAGATTACATCACTATTGAAGAGTTTGCAAAAATTCAGTTGAGAGTAGCTGAAATTTTAGAAGCAGAAAGAGTGGAAGGTTCTGACAAACTTATAAAGATGAAGCTTAAAGTGGGAGAAGAAATAAGACAAATTGTGGGAGGAATTGGTCGCCATTATGCTCCTAAAGAGCTTGTAGGAAAGAAAATAATTATTGTATATAATCTGGAGCCAAAGAAACTAAAGGGTATTGAATCTCAAGGAATGCTTTTGGCAGCATCTACCGAAGGAAAAATGTCTCTTCTTACGGTAGACAGGGATATAGAAAGTGGGGCAAAGATAAGCTAAGGAGTGATAAAATTGTTGGTGGATTCTCACGCTCATCTTGAAGATGAGAAATACGATAAAGATAGAGAAGAAGTTATTGAAGAATGCAAAAAAGATCTCACATTTTTAATAAATGTGGGGTCTAATATCTTAACTTCTAAACAGTCTATTAAGCTAGCTCACAACTATGACTTTATATACGCTTCTGTTGGAATTCATCCTCATGATGCACAAAAGGAATTTGACAAAGTGGAAGAAATAGAGAGGTTGGCTTTGCAGGAAAAGGTTGTAGCAATAGGAGAAATAGGTTTAGATTATTATTACAATGACCCTCCTAAAGAGTTTCAAAAAGAGGTCTTCATAAAGCAAATAAGGCTTGCAAAAAAGCTTAATCTTCCAATAATAATACACGATAGGGATGCTCATGGAGATATACTAGATATATTAAAACAAGAATGGACGAAAGATTTAAGAGGGGTTTTTCATAGTTATTCAGGAAGTGTTGAAATGGCTTTTCAAGCAATTGAAATGAACTTTTACATTTCTTTAGGGGGACCTGTGACATTTAAAAATGCAAAAAAGCCAAAAGAAGTAGTAAAAGCTGTTCCCATCGAAAAACTTTTAATTGAAACAGATAGCCCTTATCTTACTCCTGAGCCTTATAGAGGGAAAAGGAATACACCGGTGTATGTGAAATTTGTAGCAGAAAAAATTGCAGAATTAAGAGAGATGTCTTATGAGGAGGTTTGTAGGATTACTGCTGAAAATGCCATAAAACTTTTTGACATCCTTCCCAAATAAAAATATTAAAAAACAACTTCCTGTTTTTAGGGGAGGTATCAAAAGTCAAAAAAATGCGTATAATATCATTAAGTTTAATTTCACCATAAATGAAAAATTGTGTATAAAAGTTTGACAAATCAAATTAATTGGATTAAAATTACTTACGACTCCCCTAAATTAAATTTTTAACAGGAGGTTATGGGATGGATACAGACGATTTTAGAAAGCGACTTGGTGAAATATTTAAAAAACCAGTTGCTCTTCTAACATTGGCTGCCGTATTCCTATTGATTGTCGGAGTTGGAACATACGCAAGCTTAAAAAAGGAAATAACCCTTCAGGATGAAGATAAAAAAATAGTTGTTACAACATTTAAATCAACAGTTAAAGATTTGTTAGAAGAGAAAGGAATTAAACTAAAAAAAGAAGATGTAGTAACGCCTTCTTTAGACACTTCTTTAAAAAATGGCATGAAGGTGACTATCAAAAGAGCAGTTCCTATCACTATCTGTGTGGGTGGAAAAGCAAAAGATATTTACACTGCTGCATCTAATGTAAAAGAAGTACTTCAACAAAATAGTATAACTTTAGGACCACAAGACAAAGTAAATATGAGTTTAGATACGCCTGTTTTTAAGTACATGTACATCGATGTTACAAAAGTAACAGAAAAAATTGTTACTCAAGAAGTAGATATACCATATCAAACAGAGACAGTAAAGAATGACAATATGGAAAGAGGGCAAGTAAGAGTAGTTCAACAAGGAGAAGTTGGGAAAAAACAAATTGTGATGAAAGTTACTTATGAAAACGGCAAAGAGGTAGCAAAAAATATAATAGAAGAAAAGATAATAAAAAATCCAATTAACCAAATTGTGCATGTGGGAACATTAGGAATTTTTACTACTTCAAGAGGGGAGACTTTTAGGTATAGAGAAGTTAGAACTATGGTAGCTACAGCTTATGACAGTAGTGAAGGAAGCACTGGTAAAAAACCTGGTGATCCAGATTATGGAATAACAGCTACTGGTATAAAAGCTACAAGGGGAGTAATAGCTGTAGACCCCAGAGTTATACCTTTGGGAACGAAGTTGTACGTAGAAGGGTATGGCTTTGGAATTGCTGCAGATACAGGTGGAGCTATAAAAGGTAATAAAATTGATGTCTATTTTCCAACCCGTGAAGAAGTAATGAGATGGGGAAGAAGATACGTTAAAGTTTATATTTTAAAGTAGACAGGGTTTCCCTGTCTTATTTTTTGAGGTGGAGCTATGAAAGTAAAAGGGGTTAATGTAAAGAAAAAATGGGGACAAAATTTCATATTTGACAAAAATATTTTAGCAAAAATTGTGATTGCTTCGGGAGTTGCTCTTGAAGATTTTGTATTAGAAATTGGAACAGGATTAGGGACTTTGACAGAAGAACTAGCTAAAAGGGTTAAAAAGGTAGTTTCTTTTGAAATTGACAGAGAACTTTATGAAGCAACAAAAGAAAAACTTAACATTTATAACAATGTGATTATCATGAATGAGGATATAATGAAAGCAGATTTAAATAGAATAGCTAATGAATATTTTGAAGGGAAGCCTTTTAAAGTGGTTGCTAATCTTCCCTATTACATAACTTCTCCTATAATAATGATGCTTTTAGAGTGTAAATTTGTAAAAGAAATAACTGTGCTAGTGCAAAAAGAAGTTGCTGAAAGAATTTGTGCTCTGCCGGGTACTAAGGACTATGGGATACTTACAGTTTTTATAAATTTTAAAGCAAAGCCTAAGATACTTTTTAATCTTCCACCAAGTGTTTTTGTTCCTCCACCTAAGGTAGATTCTTCTCTGGTTAAATTAGAGATACTTGATAAACCTTTAGTTGAGGTAAAAGATGAAGCGTTATTTTCTAACGTGGTAAAAGCTGCTTTTGGACAAAGGAGAAAAGTCTTGTCCAATGCTTTAAAAACTTTAGGGCTTCCAAAAGAAATTATAGATAAAGCTTTTACTCTTTCAAATTTATCCCATCAAAGGAGAGGAGAAACTCTTAGCATAGAGGAGTTTACTGCTTTGGCAAATGTTATTTATGATTTGACAAAGCAGTAATAATAATCCCCCTCTTTTCATAATATATATTGCAAAGTTATATTTAAGATAAATGAGGGGGAAGAATAAATGCCAATAAATATATATAAAAGGTTTTATATTGTCTTTAATCAAGAAGACAAGGGATGTTCTATTGAAGGAAAAGAAGTGACAGGCTATTTAAAAGTGGAGTTTAGAGGAAGCAGAGGAAGAATAACAGCGGCTTTGCAAAATCTTAATCCCATGTATTCCTATAATGTGAAATTGCTAAAAGGCGAGGGAGAAGTTACTGTTGTGGATTTTGGAGCAATAAAAGTAGATGATAAAGGACGTGGTGGAGGAGAATGGACGTTCAATGTAGAGGATGTAAAAGATTCGGGAATTAGTTGGGAGGAATTTTCTGTAGCATTTATAGAAGCCTATGATGGAATAAAAACTTTAATACCTTTAGCATCTGTTATAAATAAAAAAACTACAAACTGGAAGGCTGCTTATAAAAAATATCTATCAAAGGCAAAAGAAGAAGAAGAAACACCAGCAGAGAAGAGTGATAAGAATGATAGAGAAATTAATCAAGAAGAAACTGAAACTGCGATACTCCAAGACTATGAAAGTGCGGAAAATGAAACTGAAAAAGATGCAACTTCACAAAATATTTTGGAAGATCAATCTGAAACTCCTGCATCTGAAGAAACTTCTGATGCATTGACAGATTCTTCTTATACACAACAACCTGAAACTTCTTTTAAGTTTGAGGAAGAAGTAGAGGAAGGATATATAAAATATTTAAGAGAGTATGTTAACAATATAGTGAGTTTTTTAGAAGAAGTAGAGCCCTTTGAAAAAAATTTTGAAGGTTATAGATGGTGGAAAGTTAAAACGGGTTATAGGGAGGGAGGTTTTGACCATTATCTTGTGGGATTTGTAAATAATGAAAAGGGTGAATTAAAATATATTGTATATGGAATGCCAGGATTTTTTACTCTTGCAGACCAGCCTTTTGGTGGTATGACAGGGTTTGTAGTTTGGAAGCCAGTTAAAGAAAATTTAAGAGGCGCGAGGGATGAGGGATATTGGATTTTGCATATTGATGCAAAGACAGGACAAATTGCTGTGCCTATAGAACCAACTCCACCGCCTTTGATATAAAAATAAAAGCGTAGTCTCTACGCTTTTATTTTTATACTATTATACTATGAATTCTTTTAAATCTTCTTCTAATTTTTTCAAGCTTTCTTCATCAGTTGTGTGAGGTATTACTGTAAGGACATTTTCTAAATTAAGGCTAAAAAGGCCCATTATTGATTTTGCGTCTATTACATAACGACCAGAAGTCACGTCTATGTCAAAAGGATATTTTGAAGTTTTTTCTACAAAATTTTTGACACTTTCAATTGTAGTTAATTTTACTTTTATTTCTTTCACGGATAATTCCCCCTTTTATGGATTTAACTTTATCGTATATGATTTGTGGACTTTTATCAATTAGCTTTTTTCACAAAAATTTTATGCTTATTTTAGTAATTGTTTTCAAAAGTAAAATCCCTCCAATGAGGGATTTTACTTAACATCTGAGGCTAAATCAATATCAACAGAAACATTTATATTTTTATCTGTTTTAACACTTATTTGTGTAATTTTACCATCATAAGTAAAACTTTTTATGTCATATGGATAAGTGATAGCTTGTGTCACAATTGCATCAGGAGAAGGATCTATATATTTTACTTCAACTTCTAATATGGCATCCTTTGATGTCTTTATTATTTGGGCCTTTTGTATAATTACGATATATCCGCCTGTTCGCGTCATACCGCGGGTTGCAATTATATAATATACTCCATTTTCGTCTATTAGTTTTACCGTAGGCTTGCTTTTAATAGATTCAACAATTGACATTATTTTTTGAGAAGGATTTGTAACCTTTTTTAATTCTATTTGAATCACTTCCTTTTCACTTTTATTATTTAGAATCTCAATTTTTGTTATGCTATTTTTAGAATTCAATGTTAATTTAACTAACTGGCCGGTTTGCAAACATTCTTTTCCAATATTTTCGCTTTCGAGATATACAGGTACATTTTTTAGTAAATTATATTTTTTTAACTTGTTATCAATTTCTACGGTTATAGTGTTGTTATTTACCATAAAAATAGTAGCAATAATTTTTTTATCATTAAAATTAAAAGAAAATTCTTTGTTAGACTGTAAGTTTTTTAAAGAAGATATTTTGGAACAGGCTGCGGTAAACAATAGTATAACAAAAAGAATTATTAATATATCAATTTTTTTGAATATAGCATTTTACCTCCTTTTCTTTTTAATTTTGATTTTCATTATACCCATCTTTTATTTCTTTATCAGCATTCTTAGAGTTACAATAAGGGGATTCTACTTTTGTTGTTGATTCTTTTTTAGAAGAATTTTCAGATTCATCTTCTTTTTGTTGGTTGAAATCGCTGAAATTATCAGAATTCTCACCTTTAATTTTTTCATTGTTGCTTTTGTTTTTTATTTCAGATGAGTTACTACTTTTATTTTTATTATCATAATTTTTTTCATCTTCTTTATTAGGAGGATTGAAATTTTTCATTTCTATTTCTTTTTCTTTTATTTTTTTAGTATAAGCTTGTTGTAATTCTTTAAAAGATTCTGAATTGTTTAATTTATCTTTCGGTATCTCTATTCCTTCTTCTTTGGCTTTTTGCCATATAATAAGTCTTCCAGGAGAGACTTTTTCTTTTTTAGCTTCCTCTCTTTGAGTTTCATTGGATTTTAAAGTTTCTATTTGAACATTAGTATTTATCTTTTTAATATTATTAATAGCTTTTTGTATTTGTTCATTTATAATTGGTGAATTTTTAATAGGAACAGTAGTAATTATTACTGCATCATCTTCTTTTAAAAACCCTAATTTTTGCGATTCTTCAACTGTTTGATTTATAAACGTTGTAATGTCAAGGCCTTTATAAGAGAGATTTTTTAAGATTTTTTTTCCATCTTCATTTATAGGATTGGCACTTATTATTTTTCCATTTTTGTCTATTAAAACTTCAATGCTTGGATTTATATCTATATACACATAAGCGTAAACTTCTGCTGATTTAAAATTGATAATAGTAAATATTAATGCGAGAAGAATAGAAGCAGCTATTAAAATTTTAGCAATAGGCTTAAAAGCTACAAAATTTTCGTTAAGTTCGATAGTTTCACCTATATCTACATTTTGCAAATTTTTCAAGCACTTAAATTCTCCTTTTTCAGTCATTACATAAGTTTTATTTTTTTCTTTTTGAACTACAACAGCCTTCATATTTTTGCCACCTCACTTTCTGGGCTTATGTATTGTTTTAGAAGAGGTAAGTCTTCAGAAATAATTATTACTAACGCTATTATGTATTTTCTATGTTTTTCTATAGTCTTGCGGCTTACTTTTAAAATACTTATTAAATCTTTTATAGGAAGATTCTTTCTGTTTTTTAAATATTCTAGTAATTTCTCGTTTTTACAAATTGTATAAGCAATTTTTGTAGCTATTTTTCTGGTGTCTGAGTGTTTGGGGGATTGCTTAACTAAATCATCTAAAGTTATATTGTAAAGACTTAGCAAGTTTACAAAAGAAATCATTTCTAATTTTCTATTTTCTGCCTCATAATCAGTGCCTTTTTCTACATATAGTTCTAAAGGAATAGTATTTTGCTGATTTTGCCGTAAAAAATCTATAAGTCGCCTTTTAATGAGCAAACTTGAAAAGCTTAAGAAGGGACCTTTTGTGTTATCAAAACTGTCTATAGCTTCGTTAAAAGCTATAAGGCCTATGCTTAATTCGTTGCTATTTCTTTCATCTATATATCTATTTGTAAATAAAGACAATTGTTTTATGACAAAGGGGGTATATTCTTGAATTAATTTTTCTCTTTCGGAGGGATCTTTTTTGGCTGCGTATACTCTGTCGTTTATATCCAACTTAACCACCCCACTATATTATTCGCATCGACAAAATTTTTTGCGGGTATTCTATTAATAATGATTATATATTATAATATAAATGTCAACAAAAAAATACCAACAGGAGGTATAGAATTGGTTACAAAAGAACAAGTGTTAAACGCTCTAAGAAAGGTATATGACCCAGAAATAGGAAGAAGTATAGTTGACCTCGATATGGTGAAAAATATTCATATAGAAGGGGATAAAGTTACAATTGACATAAACCTTACTGTGAAAGGTTGCCCTCTTCAAGATACTATTAAAAAAGATGCTATAAAGGAAGTATCCAAACTTGAAGGAGTTTCAGAAGTAATAGTAAATTTAGGTAGCATGACAGAAGAAGAACGACAAAATTTGGCAAGAAAGCTTAGCGGTGGCAGGAAACCTATATTTGAAAATACGAGAGTAATAGTAGTAGGTAGTGGAAAAGGTGGAGTAGGTAAATCAACTGTTGCAGTTAATTTAGCTGTAGCTCTTGCTAGATTAGGCTTTAAAGTAGGGCTTTTGGATGCGGATGTGTTGGGATTTAGTGTTCCAAGGCTTTTGGGTATTGTGGATGAAAGACCTTATGCATTGGATGAGCACACTATTTTGCCATTAGAAAGATTCGGGATAAAAGTGATTTCGATGGGTAATTTTGCTGACGAAGATACGCCTTTAATATGGAGAGGTCCACTTTTGTCAGGAGTGCTTGATCAGTTTTTCAATGATGTGTATTGGGGAGAATTAGATTATTTAGTATTGGATTTACCACCAGGGACAGGAGATATACCTCTTACAGTGATGCAAAAATTGCCTGAGTCAAAATTTGTGCTTGTGACAACTCCACAAGCTTCAGCATCTCACGTAGCTGGAAGAATTGGCTATATGGCTAAAAAAGTTAATTTAGAAATTATAGGTATTGTGGAAAACATGTCATATTTTGAATGCCCTAACTGTCACCAAAGGTATAATATTTTTGGTGAAGGGGAAACAGAAAAATTAGCGCAAGATTTAGGAACAGAAATACTTGTAAAGATTCCAATAACGGTTAAAGTCAGAGAATTAAGCGATGTAGGTATACCACCTGCTCTTGATGATGGACCTGAGGGATTACCGTACATTGAGCTGGCAGAAAAAGTTGTGGAGAAAGTAAGGCCTATCAAATAAAAAAGCCTCTTTGTGAGGCTTTTTTATTTTGCAAGTTCGTCTTCAGGAATTGTATCAGTTAAATTTTCAACATATTTTGAGAGGTTTTGTATAACTTCTTCATAAGGCAAACTTTTCTCAAGACGTATAAATTTTAGCCCTTTTTGTTTTGCCTTTCCATAAGAAAGACTGCAAAAAGCTTCAGGCACAGTTATTACTACATCGGTTTTTTTGTCAAGGAGAAAATCTACAATAGCACTTCTTCTTCCTTCTTTTAGAAAGTATCCCGGATTATCGTACTTTTCAGTATTTTCTTTTTGTGTATCAAAAATAATTATATATGGCCCGTCGGGAAGTTTTTCAATATAGCCTTCCGCTGTTATTGTAGCAGCTATTCTCATACAAATTTGCCTCCTTATTTTTTACGTATCTTCTATAATTAATTATACTCCTTCTGAATGGCAAAACAAAATTTTTAATATTGTACTCGATATATATTATATGATATAATACAGTATATCATAAACAAGGAGTGAGAGTTTTGCTCAAGGGAATAAAATGGCAGATTGTTTTGATAACTTTTGTAGTAGTTTTTGGATTTTTATTTGCCGGCTTTCAATTGTATCAAAATAAAATTTTGCCCGATAAGATTTCAAAAGATGTAAGTACAGTTAAATTTGTCAAAATGGTAACAATTTCAACTGATACCAATGGGTATATTATGAAAGTTAGATTAGGAGAAGTAGAAAATTTAATGGAAACTTATAAAGAAATAGAAAACAAAGTAAATAAATACCCTGTTAAAATAAATATTTTACTTATTGACAATTCTAATGAGAAGTTAAATAATGTTTATTATAACTCTCAGTTTTCAATTTACGAAGGTATACAAAAAGGCGATTATATGAAGATGTATGATACAATAAGAGAGATTTCAAGTAAAAATAGTGTAAGATCTTATGTATATATTGATAAGCAAAACATTTATTTAGATTTAAGAGATGGGTCTCATTATTTATATAAAATAATACCGCGTGAGATTTACAAGGGGGAAAGCTAGATGGTCAAAGAAATCTTATTAGGAGTAGTTATTGCTTTTGCGATATTTGCAGCTTTACTAGGTATAAATGTTACTCCTTTACTCTTTTTAGCAGGTGTTTTTTTGCTTCTTAATTATATTATAGAAAATAAAGGGTTAATACCAGGAAGCAAAAATATTATAAAGCCCGAGTCAGAAATATCCTTTGAGGACATCGGAGGACAAAAAACTGCTATTTCGGAGCTAAAAGAGGCACTAGATTTTGTAATAAATAAAGAGAAATTATCTAAAATGGGTATACGACCTATCAAGGGCATATTACTGACAGGACCTCCTGGAACTGGTAAAACTTTATTAGCTAAAGCAGCTGCAAAATATACAAATTCGAGTTTTATAGCGACTTCAGGTAGTGAATTTATAGAAATGTATGCAGGAGTAGGTGCACAAAGAGTTAGAAATCTTTTTGAAACAGCAAGAAATCTTGCTAGAAAAGAGAACAAAAATAGTGCAATAATATTCATAGACGAAATTGACATATTAGGTGCTAAAAGAGGTACTAATGAAAGTCATCACGAGTATGATCAAACCCTCAATCAACTGCTGGTGGAAATGGATGGGATTAAAAGTGATGGAGAAATAAATATTTTAGTAATTGCTGCAACAAACAGACCAGATTTATTAGATCCAGCTCTTTTGCGTCCTGGCAGGTTTGACAGACAAGTTGTAGTGGACTTGCCTGATAAAAGTGGAAGACTGCAAATTCTCAAAATTCACACTAAAAACAAGCCTTTAGGTGAAGATGTCAATCTTGAGGCTATAGCTGAAAATACCTTTGGATTTTCAGGAGCACATTTGGAGAGCCTTTGCAACGAAGCGGCAATTCTTGCGATGAGAGACAATTCCGATGTTATTTTGCAAAAGCATTTTGTAGAAGCGGTGGATAAGGTTATACTGGGAGAAAAAAGTGACAAAAAACCGGCAGAAGAAGAAATATTTAGAGTTTCTGTACACGAAGCAGGGCATGCTATAATAAGTGAAATAGTAAATCCAGGCTCTGTTGCAACAGTCACTATTGTTCCAAGAGGAAAAGCTCTTGGGTTTGTAAGACAGTTTGATAAAGAGGATACCCTTATTTATACTAAAGAACAATTAGAGAAGGACATAATGGTAGCTCTTGGGGGAACGGTAGCAGAACTTTTGGTTTTAGGTAATAGAAGTACAGGCTCTGTCAATGATTTTGAACAAGCAGTTCATATTGCAAAAAAAATGGTATATACTGGTTTGTCTGGTTTGGGTATAGTCAGTAGAGAAGATGTTCCTAAAGAGAAAGTCAATGAGGAAGTAAATAAAATCATTAAAGAGGAGGAAGAAAAAGTTCAAAAAATGTTGGAGGAAAAACTTGAACATTTAGAAGAAATCGCAAATATTTTAAGGAAAGAAGAGACTATATCAGGGGAGAAGTTAAGGGAGCTCATAAGTGCAGTGAAGCTCTGAGCCGATTTAAAATTGTTGGTTCTTTGTCAAAAGTTGGGGTGGGTATTTTTCTGAATGCCTGCCTTTTATTTTTAAACTGAAATATATAATTGTCGTTTCTATTATGTCCTCAAAAATTATATCTTCAGCTTTTAGAAATTTTGTGATATAATTGGTATGCACTTCTGATGCCTCCTTTTAATAAATTTTGTTTTAACCAATTTTATTATAGCAGGCATTCAGAATAAGTACGTTATTTTTTATGGGGGATTTTTACCCTCTAACATTTTTATTTATAGAACCTGATTTTATAAAATTTATTTTCTTGTTATATTAAATAAAATATTATAAAATATATTCTAGAGCCAAATAATACTCAACATTTTTTCATTTTTAATATATTTTAATATATGAATATTATTCATATATTAGCTACACAAAAGGATAATAAAAAAGAGGTGAAAAAAGAATGAAGTTAGAAAATCTCACTTTTAAGGGTGGGGTAAATGTACCACATCATAAGGATTTAACTGAGGGGCTTCCTATAGAAAGAGCAAAGGAACCGGATGTAGTTTATATTCCATTGCATCAACATGTTGGAGCACCTTGTGAACCTTTAGTGAAAGTAGGAGATACTGTAAAAGTAGGTCAAAAGATTGGGCAATCTGATGCATTTGTATCTGCTCCGGTACATTCATCTGTCTCGGGCATAGTTAAAGACATTACGACTATGTTTATACCTACTGGTCAAAGGGTTAAATGTGTAATTATAGAATCAGATGGAAAGAATGAGCTAGACGAGTCTGTAAAACCAAAAGGAAGCCTGGAAGATTTATCTCCTAAAGAAATTATTGAGATAATTAGAGAGGCTGGTATTACAGGAATGGGAGGAGCTGGATTCCCAACTCATGTTAAATTATCGCCTCCTTCTGACAAAAAAATCGATACTATTCTTGTAAATGGAGCAGAGTGTGAACCTTATTTAACAACAGACCATAGATTGATGGTTGAATATCCTGAAAAGATAGTATTTGGTTTAAAAGCAATTATGAAAGCAGTAGGAGTAGAAAGAGGAATTATTGGAGTAGAAAAAAACAAACCTGATGCCATATTGGCTTTAAGAGAAGCAAGCAAAGATGAGAAAAACATTCAAATAGCAACTTTAAAAGTTAAATATCCTCAAGGGGATGAGAAAAGATTAATTAATGCTATATTAGGACGAATTGTACCATCTGGCGGATTGCCAATGGACGTAGGAGTTATAGTAGTCAATGCCGCTACTACTAAAGCGGTGGCTGATGCGATATTAGAAGGTAAACCTTTATATGAAAGAGTAACTACGATTACAGGCCATGGAATTAAACAACCAAAAAATCTCCTTGTTAAAATAGGAACGCCTCTTAAAGATTTGATAGAACAGTGTGGGGGATTTACTGAAGACTCACCAGGCAAGATTATCAGTGGTGGGCCTATGATGGGAATAGCTCAGCATTCTCTAGATGTACCGATTATAAAGGGAACTGGTGGAATATTGATATTGACAAAAAAGGAAGCAAGACCAGAACAAGTACAACCATGTATTAAATGTGGTAAATGTGTTGAAGTATGTCCTGTAAACTTACTACCATTGTATATAAGTAGTTATTCTCTCAAGAAAAACTTTGATAAGGCAGAAGAATACAATGCTCTTGATTGTGTTGAATGTGGATCATGTTCTTATATATGTCCTGCTAAAAGACCTTTGGCAGAATCTATAAGACTAGCAAAAAGAGAAATAATTGCTAAAAAGAAATCAAAATAGATAGGAGGATATAAAATGGCATCTAAAGTGCAAGAAGTCGTTTTAGAGAATAAGTTGTTAGTTTCTTCATCTCCTCATATAAGATCTAATGAATCGGTACAGAGGATAATGTTAGATGTGGTAATAGCTCTTACACCGGCTATTATAGGAAGTGTATACTTGTTTGGTTTAAATGCTTTAAAATTGATATTAATTTCAGTAGCCTCATCTGTTTTATTCGAAGCACTAATTCAGAAATTATTTAAAAAACCTATTACTATAACAGATTTTTCTGCTGCAATAACCGGTATATTAATCGCGTTTAATTTACCAGCCAGTGCCCCGTGGTGGCTACCAGTAATAGGCTCTGCTTTTGCAATAATAGTAGTAAAACAACTTTTTGGTGGTTTAGGTGCGAATTTTATGAATCCAGCATTAGCAGCGAGAGCAATGTTGATGACTTCATGGCCAGTTCACATGACAAACTATACTGGCACTAGACCGGACGTAGTCACATCAGCTACACCATTATCCATAATGGGCACTAGACCGGACGTAGTCACATCAGCTACACCATTATCCATAATGAAGTACGGTACAGGAGCTGAACTTCCAACATTGAGGGATATGTTTATAGGTAATATTCCTGGAGTTATTGGAGAAACTTCTGCATTATTGCTGTTAATAGGTGCTGTTTATTTGATAATAAGGAAAGTTATAGATTGGAAAATACCAGTATTTTACATAGGGACAACCTTTATTATGTTATTATTATTAGGAGTTGAACCTAAATTATTACCATATCATATATTAGGCGGTGGATTAATACTTGGTGCTTTTTATATGGCTACAGATTATTCTTCCTCGCCAGTAACTCCTTTAGGTAGAATTATATTTGCAGTTGGAGCAGGTATATTAACAGCAATAATTAGAGTTAAAGGAGCTTATCCAGAAGGAGTATCTTATTCAATACTATTGATGAATGTTGCGACTCCATTAATTGAGAAATTTACTAAACCTAATGTATTTGGGAAGGTGAAATAGATGAAGGAAATAACAAAAATAGGTTTAATTTTACTTTTGATAACTGCTGTTGCTGGAGTAATATTAGGAGTTTCGAATGCAGTTACTTCAGAAAAGATAGCAGAAATAGAAAAAATTGCTAATAATGCAGCAAAACAAGAGGTATTACAAGAAGCAAAAAATTTTGTTGCATTAGATGAAAAGCGATTAAAAGAGGTTGCCGGTTCTAATCAAAATGTATTAGAAATTAGTGAGGGTTATGATGCAAATTCATCTCTTGTTGGATATGTATTTAAAATTACTTCTAATGGTTATGGTGGAGAAATTCAATTCATGGTTGGTATATCTAAAAAAGGATATATTACAGGTATCAAAATCTTGAATCACAGAGAAACTCCAGGACTTGGAGCAAATGCAACTAAGAGCTTCTTCACTGATTCTTTTAAAGGTAAATCTGTAGCTGGCAAGTTAGTCGTTGTTAAGCATCCTCCTAAAGCTGATAATGAGATACAAGCTCTTACTGGTGCAACTATAACGTCTAATGCAATAGTCAGCGGTGTAAATATGGTTCGGGAAATATATAATTCAAAATTGGCTAATTAGTTAAATCGTGGAGGTGTAAAGAATGAAGTTATCCAAAGTTTTTTATAATGGTCTAGTCAAGGAGAACCCCATATTTGTCCAGGCACTAGGTATGTGTTCAGTTTTAGCTGTAACTACTTCAGCAATTAACGGTTTGGCTATGGGATTAGCTGTAACGGCTGTATTAGTTGGATCAAATTTAGTTGTTTCCTTATTAAGAAAAGTTATACCAGATAAAATTCGTATTCCAGCTTTTATTGTAGTTATTGCAACTTTTGTTACTGTTGTGGAAATGTTTATGAAGGCTTATACTCCTGATCTGTACAACGCACTGGGAATTTTTATTCCTTTAATAGTTGTTAACTGTATAATTTTAGGTAGAGCAGAAGCTTTTGCTTCCAAAAATAGTTTGTTGCCCTCCATAGTGGATGGTCTAGGTATGGGAGCAGGATACACTTTAGCAGTATTAATATTAGGAAGCATAAGAGAAATATTAGGTTCAGGTAGTTTGTTTGGAATACAGTTGTTTGGAGCAAGTTTTGAACCAGCACTAATTTTTATAATGCCACCAGGAGCGTTTATTGTACTTGGGATATTAATTGGGATTTTTAATTATGTTAGAAAGAGAAAAGAAGCTTCTGAGACTGGTGTAAGGGAGGAAGTTTTAGATGAATATATTTATAATATTGATTAATACGATATTTGTCAACAATTATGTTTTTGCCCGTTTTTTAGGGATATGTCCCTTCTTAGGTGTATCTAATAAAACAGAAACAGCTACTGGAATGGGTATGGCTGTAACTTTTGTAATTACACTATCGTCAGTTATAACTTATATAATACATCATGCTATATTAGTTCCACTAAATTTAGAATATTTGCAAACTATAGTTTTTATACTTGTTATAGCTTCTTTAGTACAATTTGTTGAAATATTTCTTAAAAAAACTAGTCCAAATCTATATAGTGCATTAGGTATATATCTTCCATTGATAACTACTAACTGCATAGTACTAGGAGTAGCTATATTGAATATTCAAGAAGGCTATACATTATTTGAAACGATTTTTAATGCCCTAGGAGCATCTATTGGTTTTGCTATTGCATTGTTGCTTATGGCTGGAATAAGAGAGAAGCTTGAAATAATAGATGTTCCAAAGGCTTTAGAAGGTGTTCCAATAACATTAATAACTGCAGGTCTTATATCCATAGCGTTTTTAGGATTTAATGGGCTTGTTTAGGAGGTAATAAAATGGATGGTATATTGTATGCAATAGTAGTATTAGGCGGTTTAGGATTTTTATTTGGATCAAGTCTTTCTTTAGCATCTAAGATTTTTGCTGTGGAGATAAATCCAAAAGTAAAAAAGATAAGAGAAGTTTTACCAGGTGCAAACTGTGGGGCTTGTGGATATCCCGGTTGTGATGCCTATGCTAATGCAATTGTAGAGGGGAAAGCTCCAGTAAATGCTTGTAGTGTTGGGGGAAATTCTGTAGCAAAAAAAGTGGCAAATATAATGGGAGTCGACGCTGTAGAAGTAGAAAGAAAAGTAGCAACTGTATTATGCCAAGGAGATCGTAATAAAGCAAAAGATAAATATCTCTATTATGGTATAAGGGATTGTAGGGCTCAAAATATATTAGCTGGAGGAAGCAAATCTTGCTCATACGGCTGTTTAGGTTGTGGTACTTGTGTGGATGTTTGTGATTATGGTGCAATTCAAATTATTAATGGAGTTGCTGTTATAGATAAAGAAAAATGTGTGGCTTGCAAAGCTTGTATAGAAGTTTGTCCTAAAGGAATAATTGAGCTTGTACCCTATGACCAAGAAGTGATAATAAAATGTAAGAGTAATGATCCGGGTAAGGTAGTTAGAAGCAATTGTAGCGTTGGATGTATTGGATGTCAAATATGTGTTAAAAGTTGCCCTGAAAATGCAATTACTTTTGAAAATTATCTAGCAAAGATTAACTATGAAAAATGTACTAATTGTGGAATTTGTGCTGAAAAATGTCCTACAGGTACCATATTTTCGAGTCTAGAACAGGTAAGGAAGAAAGTACAATAATTTAGAGCCTTTAATTAGGCTCTTTTTTATTCTTTTATAATTATTTTGTAAATAAAAAATATAAATGGTAAACTAAGTATGACGTTTGTAGAAATAAACTTGTTTCAAGGAGTGAAAAAAGTGACAAAAGGTGACAAATTTTTAATAATTACTATTGTAATTATCAGTGTTATATCACTTATATTTATAAATAAATCAGTTTCTAGTTACGAAGAAAAGTATATAAGTATACAAGTAGATGGGAAAGAGGTAAAGAGAATAAAATTTGATAGTAGTTTAGTGGGAAAAACAATACCAATAAAGACAGAATATGGTTATAATTTACTTGAAATTGGAGAGGATAAAGTGAGAGTAATTGAGGCGGATTGTCCTGATCAATTGTGTGTTAAACAAGGCTATATTTCACGAGTTGGAGAGGCTATTGTATGTTTGCCCAATAGATTAGTTGTTGAAATAAAAGGAGGGGAGAAGGAAATGGAAATAGATGGTATCAGTTACTAGAAGGGAACGAATAAAAATATTGCATCTATTCAGTGCTTTTAGGAACGAAAAATCCCGAACATGTAAGGAAAAATTTAGATTTATTAGAGTTAGAGATTGACGACAAAATTGTAGATAAAGCAATAGAAATTGCTAATTCATAAATTTTTTAATAAATTTTTGATTTAAAAAGAGGAATATTTATTTTTTTGTAGAATATTAATTATTGTGTGTGTTAAAGAAAGATTTATGGGTGTAAAAGGTGGCATAAAATGAGTAAAATTTTAGTTTTAGACGATAATAAGGGAATCTGTAGTTTAATAGAAGAAATTTTCACGATGGATGGCCATGAAGTGAGAACTTACAGTGATATTAGCCATTTTGACAAAGAGATAGAAAAATTTAGACCTGATGTAGGATTGTTTGATTTACACATGGCAAAAGATATGCTAAAAATCATCAAAAAAGTTAAGAATATTCATCCAAACATGAAAGGTATTATAATGTCAGCAGATGAGCCACAAGAGCCTTTTACGGAGTTTCCTTTTATCTCTAAACCTTTTGACATAATAACACTAAAAAATTTAGTTTATGATAGTCTAAAGCAAGAAATGTTTGTATAAGGTACGTTTGTACCTTTTTATATTTTTCTTGAGCTAGCTTTAAACAAATGCTATAATGAAAAAGTAAAGTTACATAATATTAGGTAGTATTTTGAAAACAGTTATAATAAAGGAGTTGTTAGAAATGTTAGTGACAGGTATAGAGATATTGGAAAAGGCCCATAAAGAAGGATATGCAGTTGGAGCTTTTAACACCAGTAATTTAGAAATTACTCAAGCCATTGTGGAAGCAGCAGAAGAGACTAAATCACCAGTCATAATACAAGTCAGTGAGGGAGGATTGAAATACGCTGGTATTGAGACGATTTCAGCGATTGTCAGGACAATGGCGGAAAAAGCGTCAGTTCCAATTGCCCTTCACCTTGACCATGGTACAGATTTCAATACGGTCATGAAATGCTTGAGAAATGGTTGGACTTCTGTAATGATGGATGCATCAAAATTGCCACTCGAAGAAAATATAAAAGTGACGAAAACTGTGGTGCAAATTGCTCACGGAATGGGAGTTTCTGTTGAAGCTGAAATCGGAAAAATTGGTGGTACAGAGGATAATATCACAGTAGATGAAAGAGAAGCGGCTATGACAGACCCAGAAGAAGCTTTAAAATTCGCAAAAGAAACAGGAGTAGATTATTTAGCTATAGCTATTGGGACAGCTCATGGACCTTACAAAGGAGAACCTAAGCTGGACTTTGATAGACTTAAAAAAATAAAAGAAATGCTCAATATTCCTTTAGTTTTACATGGAGCTTCAGGAGTTCCTGAAGAGGCTATAAAGAAGGCTGTAAGCCTTGGCATAAATAAGATAAACATAGATACGGATATAAGACAAGCTTTTGCACGAAGACTAAGAGATTTATTAGAAAAAGATAGTGAAGTATACGACCCAAGAAAAATTTTAGGTCCGTGTAAAGATGCGATGAAAGAAGTAATTAAGCAAAAAATGATTTTATTTGGAGCAGCAGGAAGAGCATAATTTAAAGCGGGGTTTCACCGCTTTTTATTTTTTATGTATAAATTTTTACAAATTGTCAATTATAAATTTGGGACTGAAAATAACTACTTGACATTCCAAAAAAATATAAATAAAATAGAATAAGATTATACGTATTCATTTCTTTTAGCATTTTCTTTTTGTGTTTTTAATAAGTATCCTTTGCGAGAAGTGTGTTGCGCAGAAATTCTCATTTTTATCCTCCAGGTAAGTTCCCTCTTATACTTTTTTAAAAATGAGGTAATGAGGACTTAGTTTGTTAAAATTCTACTTTTGGGAGGTGTACATTTGCATTTTGATATTAATACTTTGGGAAATTTGAGTTTGATGGAACTGAGAGAAATTGCAAAAGAGTTAGGCATTAAAAGTATTACGAAATACAGAAAACAAGAGCTGAGAGAAAAAATTTTGGAAAAAGTTAGTCAATTAAATGGAGAAAATTTAATTCAAGAGGATAACAGAAAAGAGGAAGGTTTAAATGAGGGGCCAACACAAGAATTACAAGAAAGTAGGGTAGGGAAAAATACAGACGATACTTCAAATACAAATTCTAACATATCGAAAAATGGATATGCAAAGTCTATTAGTACTGAAAATAGCGCAAATGGATTACAAGCTCAATCAAAGCCTTCAAAAGACATCTTGCCAATTGCTAAAGAACTTTCTGATCCATTGAAAGAACTTATACAGACACAAGGAGATGTAGTGGCAGAAGGCATTCTTGATATTTTGCCAGATGGTTACGGATTTTTAAGAGTAGAAAACTTTGTTCAAGGGCCTAAAGATATATATATTTCTCAATCGCAAATAAGGCGTTTTGGCTTAAAAGTTGGCGACAAAGTAAGAGGTATTACAAGGATTCCTAGAGAAGGGGAAAAATATTCTGCAATTCTTTATGTGGAATCTATAAATGGTGAAGATCCCGAAAATGCTAAAAAAAGGATTCCCTTTGATGAATTAACTCCTATTTTCCCAAATGAGAAATTGAGATTAGAGACTTCACCTACAGAATTTTCCATGAGATTGGTAGATATCATTGCTCCTATAGGTAAAGGGCAAAGGGGTATGATTGTTGCACCGCCAAAAGCAGGAAAAACCACTTTACTTAAGCAAATTGCCAATAGCATTTCACAAAACCATCCAGAAGTTATTCTCATTGTGCTTTTAATTGATGAACGCCCTGAAGAAGTAACTGACATGAAACGTTCTATAAAAGGAGAAGTAGTATATTCTACTTTTGATGAACTCCCAGAACACCATACTAAAGTGGCTGAAATGGTATTAGAGCACGCTAAAAGACTTGTGGAGTATAAAAAGGATGTGGTGATTCTTTTAGATAGTATTACTAGGTTAGCGAGAGCTTATAACCTTATTACACCTCCTTCAGGAAGAACTCTTTCTGGTGGCATTGACCCTTCTGCATTACATCCTCCGAAAAGATTTTTTGGAGCAGCCAGGAATATAGAAGAGGGTGGAAGTTTAACTATCCTTGCTACTGCTTTGATTGAAACGGGAAGCCGCATGGATGAAGTTATATTTGAAGAATTTAAGGGAACGGGCAATATGGAACTTCACCTTGACAGAAAATTACAAGAAAGAAGGATATTCCCTGCTATTGATATATACAAATCGGGTACAAGAAAAGAAGAATTGCTGCTTACTAAAGAAGAATTGGAGGCCATGTGGATATTAAGGAAAGCCATGTCAAATTTACCGCCTGCAGAGGTTACAGAGATGTTAATTGAAAAATTAATACGAACTAAATCTAATGCGGAGTTTATAAATATGATAAGAGCACAATTATATAAATCTTGATATTGTGTATAACTTGTGTTATAATTTCTCCGTATGAGTTTTGGTTGAAAGAGGTGAAAGCTGTGAAACCGAATATACATCCTACCTATTATCATGATGCGGTTGTAAGGTGTGCATGTGGAAATACTTTTATAACAGGTTCTACAAAGAAAGAAATTAGAGTAGAAATATGTTCCAAATGCCATCCTTTCTTTACAGGCCAGCAGAAGATTGTAGATACAGGTGGAAGAGTCGAGAGATTTAGAAAGAGATTTAATTTAGAGGAAAAATAATTTGGGGGTTAGAGTGGTGAAGACTCTAACCTTTTGTTTTTAATTTGACATTAAGAAAGGTGGTTTTCATGATATACGGATCTTTGGATCATGGTTTTATAGAGGTTATAGTTGGTCCTATGTTTAGCGGTAAAAGTGAAGAACTAATAAGAAGGATTAAAAGAGCACAAATTGCCAAACAAAAAGTACAAGTTTTTAAACCGGCTATTGACGATAGATATTCTATTGACAAGGTGGTATCTCACAATGGCACTAATATAAATGCTATTAGTGTAGTAAAAGCTTTTGAAATAATTGAGCTTTTAGAAGAAGACACAGAGGTTATCGCAATTGATGAAATTCAGTTTTTTGACCATTCGATTGTGGATGTTGTAAGGGAAATTGCTGATTTGGGCAAAAGAGTCATTTGTGCTGGCTTAGATATGGACTTTAGGGGAGAACCATTTGGGCCTACTCCTGATGTAATGGCAATTGCGGAGTCTGTGGATAAACTGACGGCTATATGTGTGAAATGTGGCAATCCTGCTACTCGCACTCAAAGGCTTATCAATGGGAAACCTGCAAAATACGATGATCCAATCATTTTAGTAGGGGCCCATGAAACCTATGAAGCAAGGTGTCGAAAATGCCATGAAGTTCCCCGTACATAGAAAAGAGGTGTAATAATGAAAAAAACTGATATAGGTGGTCAAGCAGTAATTGAAGGAGTTATGATGAGAGGACACAATAGTGTAGCGACAGCTGTAAGAAAAGGAGATGAAATAATTATAAAGAAAGAGTATGTAAAACCCTTGACTAAAAGGAATAAATTTTTTTCGTTACCTTTTATAAGAGGTACTTTTGCTCTTTTTGATTCTCTTATCGTAGGTATAAAAAGCCTTACTTATTCTGCAGAACTTTTTGAAGAAGAAGATGAAGAAAATATTTCAAAATTTGATTCATTTTTACAAAAAGTGTTTGGAGATAAGTTAGATGATGTTTTGATGTATTTTTCTGTCGCAATATCTTTAATTTTATCTATTGTCATATTTTTTATCGGACCGACATATGTAGCGGATTACATGAAATTATTTACAAAAAATACCATAGTCATAAATTTTGTCGAGGGGTTGTTGAGGGTTGTCATTTTTCTCTTGTACCTTGTTCTTATTTCTCAGATGAAAGACATAAAGCGTATTTTTGAATATCATGGGGCAGAGCATAAGGCTATTTACTGCCTTGAACATGAAGAGGAATTGACAGTAGAAAATGCTCGCAAATATACTACTTTACATCCTAGGTGTGGAACAAATTTCCTTTTTATAGTCATGACTGTCTCTATAATAGTTTTTTCTTTTTTGAAATGGCCTACTCTTTATATAAGGATACTCAGTAGAATTCTTTTGCTTCCTGTAGTTGCTGGTATATCTTATGAAATAATAAAATTGGCAGGGCGAAGTGACAATAAAATAATAGCGGCTTTTGTATATCCTGGCTTGCTGTTACAAAAACTTACTACAAGAGAGCCTGATGACAATCAATTAGAAGTTGCTATTGCATCACTAAAAAGTGTTTTGGAGGACGAGGGAGGACAAGAATTTGAAAGTATATGAAGTGATAAATTTAGGGGCAAAAGAACTTCAAGGCATTTGCGAAAATCCTAAACTTGAAGCGGAACTGCTCCTTGCCTACTGTTTGGGGATGGATAGGATAAATCTAATAATTAAAAGAGAAGATGAAGTGGAGGAAGGGGAGTTAGCAAAGTTTTTAGGACTTTTAAATATGAGAAAATCTCACATTCCTTATCAGTACATTGTAAAAAAACATTATTTTATGGGTTTGGAGTTTTTCGTGGATGAAAATGTATTGATTCCAAGGCCTGAGACGGAAATACTTGTGGAAGAAGTATTAAAAAGGCTTAAGAAAGGTAATACACTAATTGACATAGGGACAGGCAGTGGTGCTATAGCTGTAAGTGTAGTCAAATATTTTCCTGATTGCTTTGTATATGCTGTCGATATTAGTAGAAAAGCTCTTGAGGTGGCAAAATATAATGCAAAAAAACACAACGTTTTAGATAAAATTGTTTTTATAGAAAGTGATGTTTTTTCACAGGTTCCTAAGAATATAAAGTTTGATTTTATTGTATCAAATCCACCCTATATTAAAAGAGGCGAACTTGAAACCCTTCAAGAAGAAGTAAAAAAAGAACCTATTATAGCGTTGGATGGAGGAGAAGATGGGCTTTTCTTTTATAAAAAGATTATAGAGGGAGCTCCTTTTTATCTAAATCCTGAAGGGGCAATTTGCTTTGAAATGGGATATGACCAAAAAGAGGAGGTAACTGATTTATTGACAAAAGGTGGTTTTAAAAATATTGAAGTGATAAAGGATTTATCGGGAATTGATAGAGTTGTAATAGCAAGGTATAAGTTATAGTTTTCACAAATAGCAATATATGATATAATCAATCTTTGAGGTGAGATAATGATTGATAAATTGCAAGCAATAGAAGATAGATATGTAGAATTAAGTCAAAAAATAAGTGACCCTAATATTATTTCAAATGTAAATGAATGGAGAAAGTATGTAAAAGAGCATGCGGCTATTGAAGATATTGTGTTAAAATACAGAGAATACAAAAAAGTTTTGGAAGATATAGAGGCTACAAAAGAGTTGTTGTCTTCAAATGATGAAGAACTTAAAGAGATGGCAGAGGAAGAACTTTCTCAATTAGAAGAAAAAAAAGAAAAATTATTAGAGGAGATAAAAATTCTTTTAATACCAAAAGACCCAAATGATGAGAAAAACGTCATAATGGAGATTAGGGCAGGAGCAGGAGGAGAAGAGGCAGCTCTTTTTGCCCATGACCTTTTTAGGATGTATTCCATGTATGCAGAGAAAAAAGGTTGGAAAGTAGAAATAATGAGCTCCAATGAAACAGATATCGGAGGATTTAAAGAAGTAATTTTGAATATTTCTGGAAAAGGATCTTACAGCAGGTTAAAATACGAAAGTGGTGTTCATAGGGTTCAAAGGGTTCCAACCACTGAAGCCGGGGGAAGGATTCACACTTCTACCGCTACAGTGGCAGTTTTGCCTGAAGTCGAGGAAGTTGATGTAGAGATAAATCCAAATGATATAAAGGTAGATGTATTTAGGTCAGGCGGTCATGGAGGGCAGAGTGTAAATACGACTGATTCCGCAGTCAGAGTTACCCATATTCCAACAGGAATTGTCGTAACTTGCCAAGATGAAAGGTCACAGATTCAAAATAGAGAAAGAGCTCTTAAAATTTTGCGAGCAAAGCTTTATGAAATGGCTCTACAAGAACAACAAAGAGAAATTGCTGAGACACGGAAATCCCAAGTAGGTACTGGGGAAAGGAGCGAGAGGATAAGAACTTACAATTATCCACAAGGTAGAGTCACTGACCACAGAATAGGTTTAACTTTATATAGATTACAGGAAGTTCTTGATGGGGACTTGGATGAAATTATAGATGCTTTAATTTTAAATGACCAGGCAGAAAAACTTAAGAATATGAATCTAAATTAAAGGAACAGGGAAACCTGTTCTTTTTTATTCCTTAAAAGGATATGAAGTGTGTATTATCAAAAAATATAGGTATAATTTAAATTTTTGTGCTTGACTAAATAATCGTTATAAATTATAATTATAAAAAAACACTTTATTAAGTTAAACTAAGAAATAGCAGTATGTGACAAAATACATACAATTTAACATTGCCCCCCAGCTGTCCTCTATAGAGGACGCTTTATTCGCTCGATGGTCCTCCTACCTTCGAGCGAATTTTTTTGTGCTAAGCATAAGTTCAATAACGATTTAATACATTTGAAGTAGATTTAAAAATTAAGGGGATGTTTTTATGTCTGCCTTCAATGGGATGATAATAGGCTCTTTGGTCGGAATAATCGGTACGGGAATGGGGGGAGCTGCGACATATTTTTTAAAAAACCCTTCTAATAGATTTTTTAGTGGGATTATGGGGATTACTGCGGGCTTGATGCTCTCTATTGTAGTTTTTGACCTGTTGCCTCATGCTTTTGATATAGCAGGTCTTGCATTGGGGACAATTGGGATATTAATAGGAGCTATTTTGATTTCTTTTTTTGACATGATAATAGAAAATATGGATATCGCTGGAGGCTTCATAAAAGAAGGTGTATTATTAGGAATTGCAATTGCTTTACATAATTTTCCTGAGGGACTTGCAGTGGGCTCTGGTTTTATGGTATCTCAGTCATTAGGTATTAACATCGCATTGGTTATTGCTTTGCACGATTTTCCTGAGGGTTTAGCAATGGCAACGCCATTTTCTGCAGGCGGCATACCTCCTTATAAAAATGTAATATACACCGTATTAGCTGGGATTCCTACAGGAATAGGGGCTTTAATTGGAGTTTTGACGGGTGGTATATCCCCTTATTTTATTGGATTAAATTTAGGCATAGCAGGAGGAGCTATGTTGTATGTGACCTGTGGCGATGTAATTCCTGAGGCCAGAAATATTTACAAAGGGAAAATTTCTATTTTGGGGATGATATTAGGTTTTATTGGTGGTATAATAATAACAAAGTATTTGTAAGTTTTGTTTATGCAGGGAGTGCCTTAAATGACAAAAATAGTACGTGTTAATAAAAATAATCCAGAAATTGAGCTTATTGATTTTGCAGCAAAAGTGATAAAAGAAGGAGGACTTGTGGCTTTTCCTACAGAGACAGTTTATGGAATTGGAGCCAATTCTTTCAATGAAGAAGCTATAAAAAAGATATTTATAGCAAAGGGAAGGCCTCAAGATAACCCTCTTATTGTTCATATTGCAGAAT
This sequence comes from Thermoanaerobacter sp. X514, assembly GCF_000019065.1. Taxonomy (NCBI): domain Bacteria; kingdom Bacillati; phylum Bacillota; class Clostridia; order Thermoanaerobacterales; family Thermoanaerobacteraceae; genus Thermoanaerobacter; species Thermoanaerobacter sp. X514. The sequence goes on from NC_010320.1 coordinate 94,674, forward strand.
TAGAGCAGATTTATGACCTTGTGAAAGAAGTACCTCAAAAAGCTAAAACTCTTATGAAGAAATTTTGGCCAGGCCCTTTAACACTTATTTTTAAAAAATCACAAAAAGTGCCTTATGTTAATACGGCTGGCATGGATACTGTAGCTATAAGGATGCCTTCAAACACAATTGCTCATCTTTTAATCAAAAGGGCAGAAGTCCCTATATCTGCTCCCAGCGCTAATGTTTCAGGTAAGCCTAGTCCTACTGATGCTTCTCACGTTATTGAAGATTTGTATGGAAAAGTAGATGTAATAATAGATGGAGGAAAATGTGATGTTGGCGTAGAATCTACTGTTTTGGATTTGACAGAAAAGGTGCCGGTCATTTTAAGACCGGGAGCAGTTACTTTGGAAATGCTTAAAGAAGTGATAGGAAATGTTGAAGTGGATCCTTCACTTTTAAAAAAGCCAAAGGAAGATTTAAAGCCTAAGTCCCCTGGCATGAAGTACAAGCATTATTCTCCTAACGCGGAGGTCTATATAGTGACAGGAGACCTTGAGAAAGTTGTAAAAAAAATTCAAGAATTGACAGAAGAACAATTGAAATATGGTAAAAAAGTTGGTATAATGGCAACGGTACAAACTTCGACACAATATGAAAAAGGAGAAATTATTGTCGTAGGGGATAGAAATAGACCAGAGACGATAGCGAAGAATCTTTTTGCAGTTTTACGACAATTTGACAAAAAGGGAGTAGATGTCATTTTTGCTGAAAGTTTTGGATATGACAACATTGGACTTGCTATTATGAATAGATTAGAAAAAGCTGCCGGTTATAAAGAAATAAGTGCTGAAGGAGAATTGCCATGAAAGTATTATTTGTGTGCACTGGGAATACCTGTAGAAGCCCTATGGCAGAGGGACTTTTTAATGACAAAGCGAAAGCTTTCGGTAAGGACTTTGAAGCAAAATCTGCTGGAGTATTTGCTCCAGAAGGTTTTCCAGCTTCACAAGAAGCAATAGAAGTATTAAAACAGGATTATAATATAGATATTTCAAACCACAGGTCAAAAAGTTTAAGACGTCAAGATTTAGAAGAGGCTGATTTAATTTTAGCTATGTCGAATTCTCATAAACAGAGCATACTTTCTAAGTACCCAGAATATTCCAATAAAGTTTTTACTATAAAAGAATTTGTAGGGCTACAGGGAGAGGTTGAGGACCCTTATGGCATGCCTATAGAAGTGTATAGACAAACGGCTCGCGAGTTAGACAATCTAATTTCAAAGATTATAACCAAAATTTCAGAAGGAAGGGAAAAACGGTGATTGCATTAGGAGCTGACCATGGTGGCTATGAACTTAAAGAAGCTATAAAAAAGTATTTAGATGAAAAAGGAATAGCCTATAAAGATTTTGGAACTTTTGGTACAGAATCTGTAGATTATCCAGATTATGCCCTCAAAGTAGCAGAGGCTGTTGCATCTCATGAGTGCAGCGAAGGAATTTTAGTCTGTGGGACAGGCATTGGTATGTCAATAGCGGCAAATAAAGTACCAGGAATTAGAGCTGCTCATGCAGAAGATGTTTTTTCAGCAAAAGCCGCTAAGGAACACAACAATGCTAATATTTTGTGCTTGGGAGGACGCATCACAGGACCAGGACTTGCTGTGATGATGGTGGAAGAATGGTTAAATGCAACTTTCCAAGGAGGACGTCATCAGAGAAGGATTGACAAAATAGCGGAAATTGAGAAAAAGTATAGCAAATGATATTAATTTGTTATTAGAAAAGAAATTTTAAACTTACAGGAGGTAAAAAATGTATAAAAATGTATTTGTCATTGACCATCCACTTATTCAACATAAAATAAGCCTTATAAGAGATGAAAATACAGGTTCTAAAGAATTTAGAGAGTTAGTAGAAGAAATTGCAATGCTCATGGCATATGAAGTCACAAGAGATTTGCCTCTTGAGGAGATAGAGGTAAAAACTCCAGTGGCAGTGGCAAAGACAAAAGTGATTGCAGGGAAAAAATTAGGAATAATCCCTATATTAAGGGCAGGATTAGGAATGGTGGATGGAATGTTAAAACTCATTCCAGCTGCTAAAGTAGGACATATAGGAATTTACAGGGACCCTGAAACTTTAAAACCTGTAGAATATTACTGTAAACTGCCTTCCGACATAGCAGAAAGAGACCTCATTGTGGTAGACCCTATGCTTGCGACAGGAGGTTCTGCTTGTGCTGCCATACATTTTCTCAAAGAAAGAGGCGCACAAAATATAAAATTGGTGAATTTAATAGCTGCTCCAGAAGGAATTGAGGCAGTTCACAGAGACCATCCAGAGGTTCCAATTTACGTGGCCAGCATAGACCAAGGTTTAAATGAACATGGTTATATTGTACCGGGTTTAGGAGATGCAGGAGATAGGCTTTTCGGCACAAAGTGATGGCGAGGGATGTACAAATGAGACCCTCATGGGATGAATATTTTATGCAAATTGTAGATGTTGTAAAAACTCGCTCTACTTGTCTTAGAAGACAAGTAGGGGCTATTTTGGTGGTGGATAAACACATAATTTCAACAGGGTATAATGGTCCTCCTACAGGACTCGCCCATTGTGAAGAAACAGGTTGTTTGAGAGAGCAATTAGGGATACCGTCGGGAGAAAGGCCAGAGCTTTGTAGAGGTGTACATGCAGAGCAAAATGCGATTATACAAGCAGCGTTGCATGGGGTAAGTACTAAAGGGGCTACTCTCTATGTAAGTGCCAGTCCTTGTGTCATATGCGCTAAAATGTTAATCAATGCAGGAGTTAAGCGAATTGTATATGAAGAGGAGTATCCCGATGAATTAGCTTTTAAACTTTTAAAGGAAGCAAATATTGACTTAGTAAAAATTGAGCGACAAAAATAAGCGGGGAATAAACCCCGCTTTTATAGATTTATTTTATTTATTAGCTTCTGCTTTTGTTTGACTTTTAGCGATTAGGTACCACAGATAACCAATTACTATTGCTCCGATGAATCCGCCTATTACGTTGTAATCAGCGACCATCCAGCCCCATTTGCCTAGGTAAGCGCCGCCAAGCCATGCTCCGATTAGATGTGCAACTAGTGCTGCCCAGTATGTTCCGTAAATTTTATTTAGCTTTTCGACGTAAGATTCTCCAGCTTTGGAGTTGAACAAAGGATGAAATACAAGACTAGATATAAGTCCTACTACAATAAGTGTTACCCAGAACATATTTCACACCTCCTTTTTGAGATATTTTTCCTTCCACTTATAATTTTACTTTATCAAAATTATAAAACAAATTTGATTTTTGACCTTTTTTGACCAAAAAAGTTTATCAGGAAAATTTATCTATATTTATCTGACCTTTTCTGACTTATTCTCTTTTTATCTAATTATTTCTAATGGCTGCCCATTTTTCCTGTTATGTCAATAATAAAATTTTTTAGATTGATGAATAAATCTTTTTATTTCAGTTAATAATTTAAAATAGAAGGGCGGTAAAAATCGGCGGATCCATTCTCCCCCTTGTGGATTCGCAGGTATTTTACCGCCTTTTTTTAAAAGGAGGTAAGAAATGTGTTTAAAAAAATATTTACAGGATTAATAATTTTTATTGTAATATTTTCATTTGGATTTCAAAAACAGACTTTTCTTTCATTGACGGAAGATGTTTCACTGACAAAAGAAGTCTTTTTAACGACAGGAGCCACTTATGAATATGCGAATATAAACGGGTGGGCAAAAGTCGACAATGTATTTACAAATTTTGACAATTTAACAAAATATGTTGAAAAAGCACTTGAAAGCATGGAAATTGACAAAGAAAAAATTAAGGTATCAAAAAGCGAAAAAGATAATTTTCGACAGATAGAAATAGACTATTCAGAAAATATGAGAGCAATAAGTATTGTGGCGCAAAGTATAAAGAATAGGGATAAAGGAGAGGCATACTTGTTAATAGATGAATATTTACTAAAAGGATATCAAGATGTTGAAAAAGAAAAAAAACTTATCGATAATACTTTTAAGGAATTAAAAGGGAAACCGGAGATAACAACCTGCTTTGTAGGGACTTTTAAAGGGAAGTTGAATAAAGAAAAAAATAGTAGTATAGTTAAATTAATACTTGACAAATTAGATGCACAAAAAGTAGAAGGAATGGAAGATGAAAATATAATAAGTGTTTCTGCTTATTCGAGCAAATTAAAAGAATATATTAAATTAGGAAGTGAAAAAATAAATTTAAACGTAGCAATAAGATATAGTTCTTTTGACGATAAAACTTATATATGGGTGGCGACACCTATTATAGCTATAGAATATTAAAAGAGGGTGATAACAACGAAATTTATTGTTGAAAAAAGCCCACCTCTTAAAGGAAGTGTAAAAATAAGTGGTGCTAAAAATTCTGTATTACCTATAATTGCCGCTTCTTTGTTGTCATCAGGAGAAATAGTGTTAGATGACATACCTACTTTAGAGGATGTCAATGTCATGATAGAGTTAATTAAGCATTTTGGTGCTATATGTGAATTTGAAAATGAGAAATTAAAGATAAAAGTGGATATTAAAGATGTAGAAGCCCCATATGATTTGGTGAAGAAAATGAGAGCATCGTTTTTGGTGATGGGACCCATACTTGCAAGGTTGGGGCACGCTAAAATTTCTATGCCAGGTGGGTGCGCTATTGGTTCTCGACCAATAGATTTGCATTTAAAAGGATTTCAAACTTTGGGAGCAGATATCACCATAGGACATGGTTATGTAGAAGCACGAGCCAAAAAATTGACAGGCAAAAAAATTTATTTAGATTTTCCAAGTGTTGGGGCTACAGAAAACATCATGATGGCGGCAGTTTTTGCGGAAGGAGTTACTATAATAGAAAACGCTGCGGAAGAGCCGGAAATTGTTGACCTTGCCAATTTTCTCAACAAGATGGGAGCAAATATTAAAGGCGCGGGGACAGATACAATAAGAATTGAAGGAGTAAAGGAGCTAAAAGGGGCTGAGCATACTGTCATACCAGATAGAATTGAAGCAGGGACTTTTATGGTAGCAGCTGCAATGACTGGAGGAAATGTTCTTATAGAAAATGTCATAGTGGATCATGTAAGGTCTATAATTGCGAAATTAACAGAATGCGGAATTAAGATAACAGAAGAACCTAAGGGACTGCGAGTCAAAGGAATCAAAAATTATAAAGCAGTGGACATAAAAACTCTTCCTTATCCAGGCTTTCCTACAGATATGCAAGCTCAAATGATGGTTATGATGACAGTGGCAAAAGGGACAAGCGTTATAATAGAAACAGTTTTTGAAAATAGATTTATGCATGTGGATGAGCTAAAGCGTATGGGGGCAAATATAAAGATAGAAGGGAGAAGCGCTGTTGTTACAGGAGTAGATCATTTGACAGGTGCAGAAGTTAAAGCAACGGATTTAAGGGCGGGAGCAGCCTTAGTATTGGCAGGACTTATTGCAGAAGGTAGGACTGAAATAAACGATATTTATCATATTGACAGAGGTTATGTAAAAATGGAAGAAAAGTTAAAAAATCTTGGTGCAATCATATATAGAATATAAAGGCGTCATGTTGCGCCTTTTTAAATTTACGAAAAATTTTAAGAAAGTATGTTGTTTACTTAAAAGTTTTTATAATTTCTATTTTTTGTTGAAGGATTTTTAATAGCTTTGTAGAATTAATATATTGAAAAGGTTTTGATAAAAGATTGATAAAGGAGAGATAGGATATGAAAATTGGCGTTCCAAAAGAGATAAAAACTGCAGAGGCTCGTGTGGCTATTACTCCTGCGGGAGTTGAAGCTTTTATAAAAAATGGCCATGAAGTATATATTGAAAAAAGTGCAGGAATGGGAAGTGGCATAACTGATGAAGAATATGCAAAGGTTGGAGCGAAAATACTTAATACTGCAAAAGAAGTATTTGATGTAGCAGATATGATTATGAAGGTAAAAGAACCACAGCCAAGCGAATATGACTATTTCAAAGAAGGACAGATTCTTTTTACTTATCTTCATTTAGCTCCTGATAAACAACAAACAGAAGCTCTATTAAGGAAAAAAGTAGTAGGGATTGCTTATGAGACAGTACAATTAGATAATGGAGCACTTCCTCTCTTAACTCCCATGAGTGAAGTAGCTGGAAGGATGTCGGTGACAATAGGAGCTTATCTTCTTACCAACATAAATGAAGGAAGAGGAATTGTAATGGGCGGAGTCCCAGGAGTAGAGCCAGCAGAAGTAGTAATAATAGGTGGGGGAACGGTAGGTACAAATGCAGCAAAGGTAGCTATGGGGATGGGAGCAAGAGTTACAATATTGGATGTAAATCCAGCGAGACTTGCTTACCTTGATGACATATTTGGTGGACGAGTTACAACTTTGATGTCAAATAGTTTTAATATTGCTCAGAGTGTGAAGAAAGCAGATTTGCTAATAGGAGCAGTTTTGATACCTGGAGCAAAGGCGCCAAAACTTGTGACAGAAGAAATGGTAAAGACGATGAAGAAAGGTGCAGTAATAGTGGATGTTGCAATAGACCAAGGTGGTTGTATAGAGACCTGTGATAGAACGACTTCTCACAAAGACCCGTACTTTATAAAACATGGAGTAGTACATTATTCTGTGCCTAACATTCCAGGAGCGGTTCCGAGAACCTCTACTTTTGCTTTAACTAACGTAACATTGCATTATGCTTTAGAAATAGCAAATAAAGGATATAAGAAGGCTTTACTTGAAAATAAAGCTTTATTAAAAGGATTAAATGTTTATAAAGGAATGGTAACCTACAAACCTGTTGCAGATGCTCAAGGTTTAGAGTATGTTGACCCTGTTGAGGCTTTAAACAAAGAATAAGAATTTTCTGAAGGGAAATATCTACCTCTCACAAAGAAATTTTGTGGGAGGTTTTTTGTTGTTTACTAAAAAATCTCATGTTATAATTTTTGTAAAATTAAAATCTCAATAGGCGGTGGAAAAATGTCTGAGACTTTATTATATAAAAATTACAATCCGCGCTTAAACAGAAAAAACGAAGATAGAATTTTTGGGGAAGGGTATATTGGAGGAAAAGCTTCAGGACTTTGCTTTGCAGAAGAGGTATTAGAAAAATATATTGATGTTTTTAAGCAAAGTGTAAAGATACCTGAAAGTTTTTTTATAGCTACTGATTATTATCAAATGTTTTTAGATTATAATAATTTAAATGATATAACGGAAGATACTCCTTATGAGGAAGTAGAAATGAGATTTAGAGAAGCTAAATTTCCTCCAGAATTTAAAAAAGTGCTGACAGAGATTTTAAATAAAATGTATTATCCTTTAGCTGTGAGGTCTTCTTCTTTATTAGAAGATAATGTAAAATATTCTTTTGCTGGCAAGTATTATACCACTTTTATTCCTAACAAGGGGACAGATAGAGAAAGGCTTAAACAATTAGAAAAAGCTATTAAAGAGATTTATGTAAGCGTATATGGCCCAGATGCCGTCGCATATAGGAGAAAACATGCTCCTGATCAAAAAGAATTAATGGGGGTAATTGTGCAACAACTGATAGGTTCACAAAAAGGTATGTATTTTTATCCAGAGGTTTCTGGAGTAGGCTTCTCTCGAAATTACAGACGGTGGACTGACAGAATTAAAATAGAAGATGGGGTTGTGAGATTAGTTTTTGGTTTAGGGACAAAGTGTACAGGTAGAGGATATGCGAGAATTTTTTCTCTAACTAATTTGCGTTTAAGGCCCGAAGGCAATAATCCAAAAGAAATAGCGAAAAATTCACAGGAAACTTTTGATGTGCTAAATTTAATTACAGGGGAAGTTGAGACCTATAACATAAATGAAGTACCGCAATTTTTAACATATCACGATAAGATAGGTGATATTGCTCAAATATACTCAAAAAGAGAGAACGCTATTTTTGATATCAATATACTGAATAACAGCAATGATGTTTTTAATAAATATATTTTTACTTTTGAAAACTTTCCGAGGAAACACAGAGGATTTTTTAACATAATCTCTAATTTGTTTAAATATCTTGAGGAAGAAATGGGAATGGCAGTTGACATTGAATTCACTTATGACTTAAAAAAAGGCGAATTTTATCTTCTTCAAACACGACCATTGAGTTCTTATGAGAGTTTCAGAAAAGTCCACATTCCTAAAGATATTGAAAAAAAATGTGTCTTGTTGAAAGGGGATAGAATGCTTACAAATGGCATCTTGAAAAACATAAAATATATAGTATACGTAGACCATAAAGTTTACAGCCAATATAGAGATAAACATGAAATTGCAAGAATAATAGGTAGACTCAATAAAAGTATAGGAGATAGATACATTCTTGTGGGTCCGGGAAGATGGGGTTCCTCTAATCCCTATTTAGGGGTACCTGTTATATACAACGAAATATCTAATGCTGCTATGATTGTAGAGCTTGGAATAAAAAATGGCGATTTTATGCCAGAGCTTTCTTATGGGACTCACTTTTTTACTGATTTAGACATTGATAACATTTTATACATGCCGGTATTTGATGGTTATGAAAATAATATTTTCAATGAAGAATGGTTTAAAAGGGGGACATATATCGACACGGCTGTCAAAATATTTGAAGGACGATTTGATGCTTATTTAGATGGAGACAAAATGATAGGGTATGTCATTTCTCATGAGAAGTAAGTCGATTTATGTATAAAAAGATATAAAAATAACAAAAAATGAGACTTAAGTCCTATTTAAAGCGCCAAAATAATGTAATATAATTTAAACTGTAAGAATGATTCCCCTTTTCCCCATAAAATTTAATATATTCTGCACCCCCAACCCAATGTAGGCTGCTTTAAAGCAGCTGTTTTTTTGTTTTATTAAAGTTTTATATTAAAACTGCCGATAGAAAGTTATGAAGCAATAAATGCTTATATCCTCCTCTACTATAGTGGGAACTTTTCCCACTATTTTAATTGTTATTTTGGATTCTCTGGAAGAATAAATATATATTTATGGACATATATTTTATTTAGCATGTTTAATGTCGGAGGGGGAAAATGAGATATGTTGCTTATGGAGTTTTCACAATATTTTTTAGTTTGATAATTTTGCCATCTATAATAGTGTTTGGCTTTAATTTTCATAAAACTTTTTCTGTACCTTCCCAAGAAATAAAATTAGTGGATAACGGGAAATTAGTAAAATTAGAGGACACAAGTAATTACAAAACTATAAATGTTTTTATAACAAACCAAAACAAAATACAAAAAATGGATTTAGAGGAATACGTAAAAGGAGTAGTTGCTGCAGAAATGCCTGCGGAGTTTGAAATGGAAGCTTTAAAGGCACAAGCTGTTGCAGCGAGGACTTATGCTCTCTCAAAGGAAATAGCTTTGGGAGGAAAGGGTTGCGAATTACATCCAGGAGCTGATGTGTGCGCCGATTCTGAACATTGCCAAGCATGGCAATCTGAGGGGGAGTTGAGGCAAAAATGGGGAGAAAATTTTGATAAATACTATGCCAAAATATCTCAAGCAGTAGAAGATACAAGAGGACTTGTCTTAGTGTACGATGATGCTTTAATTGTGCCAGCTTATCATGCTATAAGTGGAGGGAAAACAGAGAATTCTGAGGACGTATGGCAGAGTAAAATTCCCTATTTAAGAAGTGTGGTTTCTCCTGGAGAAGAGGTAGCATCAAAATATAAAACTACTGTTATAGTGTCAAAAGAAGAATTTATAAATAAATTAAAGCAAAAAGAGCCTTCTTTGAAATTGGATAATAGCAATATTTTAAATCAAATAAAAGATGTAGAAAAAACACAAGCTGGGCACGTTAAAACTTTGAAAATAGGAAATATAACTTTTAATGGCAAAGATATAAAGGAAATTTTTAATTTAAATTCTACAAATTTTAGTTTTGAGGTACAAGGAAATAATATTATAATAACTGTTATTGGTTATGGTCATGGTGTAGGAATGAGTCAATATGGAGCAAATGCATTGGCAAAACAAGGTAAAAAGTTTGACGAAATATTGAAATATTATTATACAGGGGTAGAAATAGTAAAAATTGAAGATTTATTGGAAATACAGCACTGATAAAGTGCTGTATTTTTTGTATAAATAATTAAGTTAGTGGTTAAAATACCATTTGGAGGTGAAAAATGTGAGAATAAACAGGGAAAATTTAATAAGATTTTTTGATAGAAAGGGTTTTTACATAGTATTATTTTTATCCATAGTAGTGATAGCCGCTACATCAGTATATGTTACTAATAATAATTTAAAAAAATTAGAAGAACTCAGAAAAGCACAGCAAGAAGAAATTAATTCAGCTATTGAAAGTGATTGGGATTATGAAGAAGAACTAGCTCAAACTCAAGAAGAAAAAGAACAGCAAAATAATTCTACAGCTGTTATCAGCCAACAACAAGAAAATAACGTATCTGACGATAAAGAAAATCCTCAACCGGTAACAAAACACAGTAACGAGGTTAAAAATCCAGGGAAAAATGATAGTTTAACAAACAGTAAAGTAACAACTGTTATGGCAAGTAATACCTCTACTATAAAAAAGGATAATAGTTTATCTTCTGCGAAATTAGTTTTATTGAAGCCTGTAAATGGAGACATAATATTAGAATTTGCCAAAGATAAGCTTGTATTTTCAAAAACCCTTCAAGAATGGACAACTCATAAAGGTGTAGATATTGGGTCAAACTTAGGAGAACCTGTATTGGCAGCTATGGATGGAATTGTGACAAAAGTATATAAAGATCCAAAATTAGGGAATACTGTTGTTATAAAAAATGGAAAATGGGAAACGCGGTATGCAAATTTAGACGATGAGATTTTAGTAAAGGAACAAGAAAAAGTAGTAAAAGGACAGCAAATAGGGAAAATAGGAGAATCGGCAAAGTTTGAAGTTGGAGAAGGCCCCCACTTACATTTTGAACTTTTAGAAAATGGAATACCTGTTGACCCAATAGCATATTTTAAATAAGAACACCTGTTTAAAAAGACTTGGATACTTCCCGGTATTCAAGTCTTTTTTGTTTTTATAAAGATTCTAATGGCTTTGTTTTGGCATATACATATTAATGAGATTTGAAAAATTTAAAGGGGGTTTTGGTTTTGAAAGATTACATAGAAGAGAGAACACTAGAAATATCAAAATACATAATAGAACACAAAGCAACAGTGAGAGAAGCTGCGAAGGTTTTTGGAGTTAGCAAAAGCACAGTTCACAAAGATGTGACAGAAAGGCTTCCTGATATAAATTTTGAATTATATAAAGAAGTGAGAGAGATTCTAAGCAAAAATAAAGCGGAAAGGCATATAAGAGGAGGAAAAGCCACCAAAATAAAATATCAAAAAATGAACAATAAATTTTAAGAAAATAAAAGAGGATTTTGTAAATTTGTAGCGAATTAATAAATTGATAATAAATTAAACATTTCGGCATCAATGTCGATAATTTAAGTGGATGCCATTTTTGTCGAAATACATAAGAAAGGTGTGTTTGGATGTTTGCGATCTCTAAGGATATCGGAATTGACCTTGGCACGGCATCTGTCCTGGTCTACATCAAAGGGGAAGGAATTGTTTTAAAAGAACCATCAGTTGTAGCAATTGATAGAAATACAAATAAAATTCTTGCAGTTGGCGAAGAAGCACAAAGAATGGTAGGCAGGACGCCAGGGAATATATTAGCTATAAAGCCTCTGAGGGCTGGAGTAATTTCTGACTACGACGTTACAGAGAAAATGCTTCGGTATTTTATAAACAAAGCCTGCGGGGGAAGGTTTTTATTAAGGCCCAAAATAATGATTTGTATTCCAAGTGGCGTAACACAGGTAGAAAAAAGAGCTGTCATTGATGCAGCATTACAAGCAGGAGCGCGAAAAGCTTATCTCATCGAAGAACCTATTGCGGCAGCTATAGGAGCAGGATTAGATATATCACAGCCTAGTGGAAATATGATTGTAGATATAGGGGGAGGCACCACTGACATAGCTGTAATTTCTTTGGGGAGTTCAGTGGTGTCTAAAAATATTAAAGTAGCAGGTGACAATTTTGATGAGGCAATTATCCGTTACATGAGGAAAAAGTATCACATAATAATAGGAGAGAGAATGGCAGAAGAAATAAAAATAAATATAGGTACTGCTTACTTTGACGGCAAAGAAGAGAAAATGCTAGTAAAAGGGAGAAGTTTAATATCTGGTTTGCCTCAAAATGTAGAAGTGACTTCCAGTGAAATATGTGAAGCATTAAAAGAGCCTCTTGAAGAAATTGTTGAAGCTGTGCACAATGTATTAGAAAGAACACCTCCTGAATTAGCGGCTGACATAAGTGACAAAGGCATAGTACTTACAGGGGGCGGAGCATTGCTTAAAGGAATGGACAGGCTTTTAAGGGAAAGGATGAATACACCTGTATATCTTGCAAATGACCCTATAAGTTGCGTCGCTTTAGGTACAGGAAAAGCATTGGATTCTCTTGAATTATTAGAAAAATCAGAAACTGTAATTGACGTATACAAAATCAATAAGTAAGAAGGTGATTTTATGTTAAGAGGGCTTTATACTGCCTCTTCTGGGATGATTACTCAAACTAAGATAATGGATGTTTTGGCGAATAATCTTGCAAATGTTAATACAGTAGGATATAAAAGAGATGTGGTAGTTACTTCCTCTTTTCCAAATTTTGAAGTAACAAGACATGGTGGTGATAATATACCGCCTAACGGAAAAATTGGAAGAATGGATTACGGCGTGTTAGTTGACACTTTTCATACAAATTTTGAAGAAGGGGCTTTTTCTCAAACCAATGGTAAGTTAGACTTTGCGATAGATGGCAATGGGTTTTTTGTGGTAGATACCCCTAATGGTCAGAGGTATACAAGGGATGGTTCTTTTACTTTATCAAAAGATGGGCATTTAGTCACAAAAGAAGGATATATTGTAGAAGGGGAAAATGGGCCTATACAGTTGTCACAGGGAGACATTTCTGTTGACGAGATGGGTAATATAATAAACAATGGTCAATTGGTGGACAGGCTTAGAATTGTGGATTTTGATAATTATGATGGTTTAAGAAAAGAGGGCAATAATTTATTTTTTATAGATAACAGTACCAATGTACAAGTTATTCCTGTAACAGGGAAAATAAAGCAAGGTTTTTTAGAACAGTCAAATGTGAATTCAGTTAAAGAAATGGTAAATATGATAAGCGTGATGAGAAATTATGAATCAAATCAGAAGGTTGTAATTGCTTTTGATGAGACTCTTGGAAAAGCTGTTAACGAAGTTGGAAAAGTATGAGGAGGTTGAAAACTTATGATGAGAGCATTGTGGTCTGCGGCATCTGGTATGACTGCTCAGCAACTTAACGTAGATGTTATCGCGAATAATCTTGCGAATGTAAATACTACTGCTTTTAAAAGAGATAGGGCAGAATTTAAAGATTTAATATATCAAACTTTACAAAGAGAAAACGTATATGGTGGACAAGGTAAACCTGTCAATATGCAAGTAGGGGTAGGCGTGAGACCTTCAGCAATTGTAAAAGATTTTACGGAAGGAAGCCTCCAGCAGACAGAGAATCCTTTGGATTTGGCATTAGATGGAGAAGGCTTTTTTGCAGTTTTAGGACCTGATGGCAAGGTTTATTATACAAGAGATGGAAGCTTTAAATTGAGTCCTAATGGGAATAATTTGATGCTTGTAACAGCAGATGGGTATCCCGTACTAGATGACAGCGGTAATCCCATAGTTTTTGACAGCACTGAAAAAGATATATCGGTATCACCTATGGGTGTGATAAGCGTAAAAAATCCTGACGGAACTACTCAAGAAGTAGCTACTTTAGGAATCTATAATTTTGTCAATACTCAGGGACTTTTAAGTGTGGGTAGTAATCTCTATGAGCCAACAGAAGCATCAGGACAGCCTGGTACAAGAGATGACTTTGAAGGAAGAATGGGTAAAGTCATGCAAGGATTTTTAGAAACCTCCAATATTCAAATTGTTAAAGAAATGGTGGATATGATTGCGGCACAAAGAGCTTATGAGATAAATTCAAAGGCTATACAAGCAGCTGATGAAATGCTGGGAATTGCAAATAATCTGAGAAGATAGTTATAATTGAAAGGAATGACATTGCATGGAAATAAATCCTATAAGTAATAATGCTGTAAATAAACTGCAAATTGATTTGCGAAAAGATGGAAGTGATTTTGAACGAATAATACAACAGGCAATAAAAGACAAAGACAAGCAAAAACTTAAAGAAGTATGTCAGCAATTAGAGGCGACTTTTATAGGGCTTATGTTAAATGAGATGAGAAAGACAATTCCAGAAGATTCATTGACCGGAAATAGCCTGGCGAAGGATATTTTTACTTCTATGTTATATGATAAATATGCTGAAATGTTGGCTCAAAATGGATCTTTTGGACTGGCTGACCAAATATATAATCAACTTTCTAAGAAAGTGTAAAAGGGCGCTTGCCCTTTTTACAGTTTGTTGACAAAGTTAAAAAATATTCAAAGGAGATATTTTGCATCGTCGCTCCGATGTTCCAAAGCGACAAAACTAAACTCGACTTTCGGGTTCCGGCAGGGTACCGGGCACAATCGACGTCCTGTCTCAGGTGCCCGCCTCCGCCCTCCTTGGCTTCGGCCCTGCCTCCACCCTCAGTCTCGCTAAGTTTTGTTACCGCTTTGTCACAAGTCGCTCCTTATGCAAAATATCTCCTTTACGAAAGTTTGTCTACAGTCTGTAAAAGGGCGCTTGCCCTTTTTATTTTTCATTTTTTTGTGATATAATCAATGATAAGCCACTGTTTTATCATATCTTCAAATTCTGCTAAAAAGAGGTGAAGAATAGAGTGGAAAATAAAGGTATAAGAAAAATTCTTCCTCATAGATATCCTTTTTTATTAGTGGATAGAATAATAGAAATTGAAGAAGGTAAAAAAGCTGTTGGAATAAAAAATGTGACAGCTAATGAACCTTTTTTTCAAGGGCATTTTCCAGACAATCCTATAATGCCAGGAGTTCTTATTGTTGAGGCATTGGCACAAGTAGCAGGTATTGCTGTTATGAATATAGAAGAATTCAAAGGTAAATTAGGGCTTTTCACAGGGATTGATAAGTGCCGCTTCAAAAAAGTAGTAAGGCCGGGAGACCAACTTGTTTTAGAAGTTTTAATAGATTCTATAAAGATGGGGCTTGTTAAAGCTAAAGGTGTTGCAAAAGTTGGAGATGAAGTTGCAGCTACTGCAGAGCTTATGTTTATAATGACTGAAGAAGGATAGGAGGCTTAATATATGTCGACGGCTAAAAAAGCTGTAAAAGCAGCTAGCGTCATAATGATAATAACTTTATTAAGTAAAGTATCTGGATTTTTGAGAGAAATAACTTTTGCTGCTAAATTTGGTACTTCTGTTTCCATGGATGCCTACAATATAGCAACTGTTATACCTATGACACTTTTTGTGGCGGTAACTGCCGCAATAGCTACCACTGTTGTGCCAATATTTACCGAATACTTTCAAAAAGAAGGAAAGCAAAAGGCATTTGATTTTATAAATAACCTTTTAGGTGTTGTATTGGTTGCAACAGTAATTTTAACTTTCTTGGGTTTTACATTCGCACCTTATCTTGTAAAATTTGTGGCGCCAGCTTTTACTGGAGAAAAATTTGAGTTGACAGTAAAGATTACGACTATATTATTGCCTACAATGGTGTTGATAGCTGCATCTAATATTTTTACTGGTGCTCTTCAGGCGATGGAACATTTCACTGTTCCTGCCATGATTGGTATACCTTACAATATTATTGTAATAACAGTAGCAATTTTATATGGGGGCAAATTTGGAATTACTGCAGTAGCTTATTCTACAATTATCGCCACTTTTATACAAACATTAGTTCATTTGCCTGTTTTATATAAATTAGGTTACAGATTCAAGTTGAGAGTGAATTTTAAAGATGAAGGAGTAAAAAGAGTCATTTTATTAGCAATGCCTGTGCTTGTGGGGACAGGGGTGCAGACTATAAATGTTTATGTGGATAGAGTGATAGCTTCTTTTTTGCCTGACGGAAGTATTGCGGCATTGAGTTATGCCAATAGGCTTAAGACGTTTGCATTAGGTGTTTTTTCAACATCAATTGCAACTGCTATATATCCTGTTTTATCGCAACATTCAGTAGCAGACGACAAAGAAGGTTTTCTAAAAAGTTTAAATTTTGTAGTAAGTGGTATTTTATATGTATTAATACCTGTATCAGTTGGTGCAATGGTACTCCGAGTGCCTATAATAAAAGTATTATTTGAAAGAGGAGCTTTTGATGAGAAGTCCACATATCTTACCTCAATCGCCCTTTTTTATTATGCCATAGGAATGACTGCGTATGGCCTTAGAGATGTCTTAAGTAGAAGTTTTTACTCTATGAAAGACACAAAAACTCCCATGATAAATGGTGCCATGGCTGTATTATTAAATATTGCACTTAATTTAATTTTGGTAAGATATTTAAAATTAGGAGGACTTGCTCTTTCTACTTCTATTGCAGCCATATTTGCTACTTTTCTTTTATTTACTTCTTTAAAAAGAAAACTTGGTAAAATAGGCGGGAAATACATGTTTATGAGTTTTATAAGGGCAATGTTTGCATCAGTTGTAATGGGGGTTGTAGTGCATTTTGTGTATAATAATATGATTATTAAGATGCCGTCAGATAAAAGAATTTATGAGGTTATAGTCTTGTTTATGACCATATTAATTGGAACTATAATTTACTCTGCCATTGTATTAATCACTGACAAATCTGCCCTCTCTTATTTTAAAAAAGGCATAAAATTTGTAAATTCTAAACTTGTAAGAAATTAATTTAAAAATGAGGTGATATCATGAAATCAAAGGTATATTTTTACAATCTGAGAGCGAATAAAGCCAGCAGTAGTTTGTCTTCCAAAGTAGCGAGAATTTTTGATGTAGCAGGTTTTAAAAACATTATTGATAAAAATGACTTGGTAGCTATAAAAATTCATTTTGGAGAAAAGGGAAACAACGCTTACATCAACCCTATATATGTAAGAAAAGTGGTTGATAAAATCAAGAGTTATGGGGGAAAGCCCTTTTTAACAGATACAAATACTCTTTACAAAGGTAGTCGTTCAAATGCAGTTGACCATTTGACAACAGCAATTGAAAATGGTTTTGCATATGCTGTTGTAAATGCACCAATAATAATTGCTGACGGCATTTTAAGTAAAGATTCTGTAGAAGTGAAAATTGACAAAAAACATTTTGATACTGTAAAAATTGCTTCAAATATTTTTTTTGCAAACTCAATGATTGTAATGTCACACTTTAAAGGTCATGAATTGGCTGGTTTTGGAGGAGCCATCAAAAACTTAGCTATGGGGTGTGCACCTGCGGCAGGAAAACAACAGCAGCATTCAACAGTGCAGCCTGTTGTAGGAAAGGGATGTACCGCATGTCAAATGTGTATCAGGAATTGCCCCGTAAATGCGATATCTTTGGTCAATGGTTCAGCTTATATTGACCCTTCTATATGTATAGGGTGTGGAGAATGCGTGTCCATTTGTCAATATGGCGTGATAAAGCCTCAATGGGGAACTGATATGGATGCTTTTGTAGAGAGAATGACGGAATACGCATATGGCGCTTATTCTACAAAAAAAGGCAAAATTGCGTTTATAAATTTTGTCATGAATGTTACACCACTTTGCGATTGTACGCCTTGGAGTGATGCTCCTATTGTTCCTGATATAGGAATATTAGCTTCCTTTGACCCTGTTGCTATAGATCAGGCAAGCTATGACCTTGTGAATCAGCAATTTGGTCACAAAGGCACAGCTTTAGAAGAAGCGGGATATGGCATGAATCCTGGAGAAGACAAATTTAAAGCTTTGCACCCTGAAACAAAAGGAGAACTACAATTAAAATATGGAGAAGAAATTGGCTTGGGTACAAGAGATTATGAACTTGTTGAACTAAAATAGCAGGTTAATCCTGCTATTTTTTAATAATTTTTAGTGACTTATGAGAACGTTTGTAGTATTATATAATTAAAGAGGGGTGGGGAGGGGGATTTATGGAAAAATATTTTGTTCTTGCTTCTATTATAGCAGTAATTACCTTTGTGCTATTTTTAATAGCCTCGGTCCTTTTTGTGCAATGGACAAATAAACTTTTCGGAATTGAAGAAAATAAAAAAGAAAAAGAGAAAAGGAAAGATAAGTTACACAGTTGATAAAGGAGTGATACTTTGGAAATAGGTTTTAAAAGAAATGAAGTAAAAGGAGTAGTTTTTTATACAATACCATCTTTTGAAAAGACAGGACTTGTCAAACACCTTTTTACTACTAGAATTGGCGGTGTAAGTAAAGGCAAATATGCTTCCTTGAATTTAAGCTTAAAAAGATATGATACTAAAGAGGAAGTCTATGAAAATTTTAAAATAATATGCGATATTGGCGGTTTTTCCTACGAAGATATGGTTTTTTCAGACCAGGTTCATGGTGATGTTATAAGAAAAGTGACTCTAAAGGATAAAGGAAAAAACTTTGGAGGAAGCGATATTTCTGGCGTAGATGCCCTTATGACTAATGAAAGAGGTATTCTGCTTGTTACATTTTATGCCGACTGTGTGCCTTTGTTTTTCTTAGACCCTGTCAAAAAAGTTATTGCCCTTGCACACGCAGGATGGAGAGGCACAGTAGCCTACATTGGGCCTAAAACAGTTAATGCCATGAAAGAAGAATACGGCTCAAATCCAAAAGATATACTTGTAGGGATAGGCCCTTCTATATACAAATGCTGCTATGAAGTAGGTGATGATGTTGCGAATAAAATTAAAGATGTTATTGATGAATGGGAAAAAGTTCTTGTGAAAAAGGCGGGGGGCAAATGGATGCTGGATTTACAGCTTACCAACTACATTGAACTTATAAATACTGGCATACCAGATGAAAACATTACAGTAACCCAAATGTGCACCCATTGCAATAGTGAATTTTATTCCTATAGAAGAGACAAAGGCATGACAGGCAGTATGGCAGCTTTTATGGAACTTAAGTAGTTTTTCTTTTATGATATTTGTTCTAATATATAAGTTAAAGAAATGGTTATTTATGTTTTTTGCATATTGACTATTTCTATATTGGATAATATAATCAAATTGAATAATATGATAATATAGTAAATAAAAATAGTGAAAGAGGTGGTAAGAATGAGAGTAAATGCTACAGAATTCAAAACAAGAGTTGGTAAATATTTAGAATTAGTTGATAAAGAAGAAATTATTATAACGAAAAATGGACGTGAAGTTGCGAAACTTATTCCAGCAAAAAAAGAAGGTACACCAAATGCAGATTTTTTGTATGGAATTTTATCTGACTATCCTGACAAAAATATAACTGCTGAGCAAATACGGGAAGAAAGAATAAGAAATAAATACAATTAAAGGGGAGGGAGAAATTACCCGTTAAATAACAATATGGGTATAATGGGGTAAATAAATGAAAGTGTTAATTGATACTAATGTTATTCTTGACGTTTTATTGAAAAGAACTCCCTTTGATGTAGATGCTTATAACATATTAAAATTAGCAGAAGAAAAAAAGATAAATGCGTATTTAGCTGCTTTTTCAATTACGGATATATATTATTTCATAAATAAAAACCTTTCTCACAATGAAAGCATAAAAGCATTAGAAGCTTTGCTAAGTATAGTAGAAGTAGTTAGTATAACAAAATATGACATAAAGAAAGCAATGAATTTGAAGGAGTTTGGAGATTTAGAAGATGCTCTACAAATGCAATGTTTGAAAAAATTAAAAGGTGATTTGATTATTACAAGAGATGAGAAATTTCAAAAAATAACTAATAAAGCAATATCACCAAAAGATTTTTTATCCAATGAGGGCTTAACTTAAAAACCAATACAAATGCTACCATACTTTTTATGCCATAAGACCTATTAAGGTCTTTTTTATTTTATCTAAAAACTTTTGTTCACAACTTATGCAATTTACTAAATATTCCGCTACAATTCCTGCCATATTTATGGTATATTTTTTGCATAATAGATATTGAAGGGAGGCTTGTCACTATGATTGAAAGGATTTTTGAAATTATACAAAAAGAGGATAAAAAGAATCCTTTAACAGATGACCAAATAGCGGCAATTCTCAATATTAAAAGAGAAGATGTGACACAATTTAGACTGAAAAATAATATTCCTGACTCAAGAGAAAGAAGAAAACCTTACCTTTTAGAAGATGCAAAAAAAATAATTTCAAAGGACCCAAATATTTCAGATAGAAATTTGACAAAACAATTAAATAATTTAGGATATAATATTTCTCGTTTTGTAGCTACACAAATAAAAAAGGAAATTTTAAAAGATAAAATTGCAGATAATTTAGTGCAACGAAGTACTATTAAAAACGATACTGTAAATTTTGAAACTCCTAAAACAGCTAAAAGCTTACTCTCATTTAAAGAGATTATTGGAAGCGAAGGAAGTCTTAAAGTGCAGATAAGCCTTGCAAAAGCTGCAGTACTTTATCCTCCCCATGGATTGCATACTTTAATAGTAGGACCATCTGGATCTGGAAAAAGCCAGCTGGCTGAAGCAATGTACAACTATGCAATAGAGTCTGGAAGATTTAATGAAAATGCGCCTTTTGTAGTTTTTAACTGTGCTGATTATGCGGATAATCCACAACTACTCATGGCGCAACTTTTTGGTTATGTAAAAGGCGCTTTCACAGGGGCTGATACTGCAAAAGCGGGATTGGTAGAAAAAGCTGATGGTGGAATTTTGTTTTTGGACGAAGTCCACAGACTCCCCAGTGAAGGACAAGAGATACTCTTTTATTTGTTGGACAAAGGAAAATTCAGACGATTAGGGGAAACAGAAAGTACTAGAGAGGCACAAATTATGCTTATTGCTGCTACTACTGAAAATCCTGAATCTTCGCTATTACTTACTTTTAGGAGAAGAATTCCTATGGTGATAGAACTTCCTTCTCTTTCAGAAAGACCTCCCCAAGAAAGATATGAAATTATACATCATTTTTTCTCAAAAGAGTCTTTTAGAATTAATAAATCGATTATTGTAAAAAAAGAGGCAGTAAGAGCTCTTATGCTTTATGACTGTCCGGGGAATATAGGGCAGCTAAGGAGCGATATTCAAGTTGCTTGTGCGAGGAGCTTTTTAAATTCATTAGGGAGTAAAAGCTCTTCATTGACAATAGACCTTTCAGATTTACCTAACCACGTAAAAATGGGGATAATCAGAGTAAATAAAAGAGATCCCGAAATAGAAAGATATTCAAATGAAGACATTATGGTGTATCCTGACAAGGAAATTAAGTTATATCCAAAAGAAGATAGATATATGCTGCCTGATGAAATATATCAATTTATAGAAGAAAGGTTTATTGACTTAAAAAGACAAGGACTTACAAAAGAGGAGATAGATAAAATTCTCGGGAAAGAGATAGAGGCGGAGCTGAAGAAATTTGCTGTAAATGTAAAATCTAACATAACAATTTCAAAAAAAGAATTGACAAACATAGTAGGAGAAAAAATTGTAAATGCTGTTGAAAAAGCATACGAGATTGCTAAAAAAAGTTTTAAAAACTTAGAGGATAATCTCTTTTATTCCCTTGCTATACACTTAAGTGCTGCTTATGAAAGAATATTAAGTGGCAAACCAATAATTAATCCTCAACTTGAAAACATAGTGAAAGAATATCCTGTTGAGTATTCTATTGCTAAAATTATGGCAAAACAAATTAACAAAGAATTAGAAATACAGCTGCCTGATGAAGAAGTGGGCTTTATTGCTATGTATCTAAGGACATTCTCAGGGGACAAAGAAATAACTAAAGGCAGAGTGGGCGTAGTTGTGCTTACGCACGGCCATGTTGCAAGTGGCATGGCAGAGGTGGCAAATAAACTCTTAGGGGTAAATCATGCAGTCGGTATAGATATGGCTCTTGATGAAAGCCCAGAATCTGTTCTTGAGAGGACAATTGAAGTAGTGAAAAGAATAGACGAAGGCAAAGGCTGCATTATTTTGGTTGACATGGGTTCATTAATTACCTTTGGTGAAATTATAACCAAAAGGACAGGGATACCTACAAGAGTGGTAGGAAGAGTAGATACGGTTATGGTGTTGGAAGCTGTCAGAAGAGCTATTATACCGGATACTAATTTAGATGAAATAGCAGATGCGTTAGACGTAGATAAAACATATATAGGAAGAGTTGAAGGTATAAAGAGTAAAGATAAGCTTCCAAAAGCAATTGTAACTGTATGTATTACAGGAGAGGGAACAGCGTTAAAAATAAAGAAATATATTGAAGATGTCTTACCACAACTAAAAGATGATTACAAAATAATACCTGTTGGAATGCTCAGGCAGGAAGATATTGAAAAAGAAATTTCAAAAATAAGAGAAGAAAATGAAGTGGTAGCTTTTGTTGGTACAATAAATCCCGGCATAAAAAGTATACCTTTTATATCTGTTGAAGATATTTTACATGGCACAGGGATTGAAAAGCTTAAAAAAATCCTCAATTTAAAGGTTGAAAATCCATTGAAAGAAATCATTGATGAAAACCTTATCTTATGTGATGTGGATATTTCTATGAAAAGTGATGTCATAGATAAATTAGTAGAATTGCTTCAAGATAAAGGTTATGTAGATGATAAGTTTTTGCTAAGTGTATACAAAAGAGAATCAATGGGAGCCACCTGGATGAAAGGCGGTATAGCTATACCACATGGATACACGAAAAACGTTACGAAATCTGCCATAGCAATTGCAAAATTAAAAAAACCTATTTTTTGGGAAGGAGAGCTTAAAGCGGATTTAGTTTTTATGATAGCGTTAAAAGAAGATTCGAAGGATTATATGCTTGATTTATATAAAGTAATGACAGACGAAAAGATTGTAAATGCTTTGAAGGGAGCTAAAAGTCCGGTTCAAATAAAAGAAATAATATTAAAAAATACACTACCGGCCAATTAATTGGCACGATATTTGCACTATATAGAAGGGCAGTAGATGAGGAGGTAATTGTTGATGAGAATATCAGAGTATTTCAATAAAGAATTAATTGTTACAAATTTAGATGTTAAAAGTAAAGAAGAAATATTTAAAGTACTATTTAAAAAACTATATGATAACGGTTTTGTAAAAGAGAGTTTTTTAGATGCAATTATTAAACGTGAAAAAACTTTTCCAACAGGTTTGCAATTAAATACGTATAATGTTGCAATTCCTCATACAGATCCAGAACATGTAATAAAACCTGCAATAGCTATTGCAACATTGTCAAAACCTGTTATATTTAAAAACATGGCAAATCCGTTGGAAGAAGTAAATGTTAGCATTGTATTTATGATGGCACTAAATGAAGCACATAGCCAGGTGGAGATGCTTCAACAAATGGTTCAATTAATACAGAATGACACATTACTTGAGAAAATAATTGAAGCAAATGGAGGTGATAAAATCATTGATATAATAAAAAATGCTTCATTTACATTGAATTAAATTTTAGTAAATGAAGCAAAATAGTAAGCTTTATAAATTTAGGCTTAGAGGTGTAATGTCAACTAGTAATTATTGGAATCTTGAAAATTAAAGAGTTGATTACTACACTTAGCTAAAGAGGCGTCTTCAGCACTAAAGCTGCCAGATTGATAATTTATTTCACACAAGGCAAGCAAATTCTTGGCGAATGCGTTAAGATGTTTTGGGATTTCTTTATCCGACTTTTTAAACTGGAAACTAAAGAAATTATAATATTTTCAATAGCCGTGATCAAAGTCATACTAACAGTATCGTATCAAACCTGATACACGAAGCATTAGTAGCTTTAGGATAAAAAATTACCTCAAAGGGATAATGGAATCAGCACCTGAAGTATTATGAGAAAGTGAAGAAAAAAGCTAAGATTGTTGACTGTAGCTAGGGTGTTCCTGAAACATAACTTTAGAGATAGGAGGGAGATAAAATATGATGACAGGAAAGAATTACAAGAATGTGCGTGTACTTGTTGTGTGCGCAGATGGTGTTGCTACTTCTACAATTGCGCTGGTATCTTTAAGAGAAGCTTTGGAGGAAAAAGGTATTCACGCAGAATTTGTACAAGGAAGAGTAGTAGATGTTGATAATATGGTAAAAAATGGAGATTTTGACTTTGTGATTTCTACTGCTGGAACAGATTTAGATGTAAATATTCCTGTTATTAGTGGAGTTCCGTTCTTAACTGGCATAGGAAAAGACCAAGTTTTTACTCAAATTCAAGATATTATTAACAATAAAGAAAGAGGGGGTAAGTAAAAATGTTTACGATGATTGTGAAAACCTTTGGGGCTGCTGTTCTACTTCCTATTGTAATACTAATTTTTGAATTAATTCTTGGAGTAAAGTTTTCTAAAGCTCTCAGATCAGCACTTTACATAGGTGTAGGTCTTAATGGTTTAGTATCAGTCTTAAATCCGTATTTCATGGGATTAATTGGGAAAGCAGTTTCGGATATGATAACTACGGGAGGAGTGCATTTACCATATGTTGATACTGGTTGGGCTCTTTTAGCAGCAGTGGGTTATTCAACACAAATTGGGGCACTGATTATTCCTATTGGTATAATTGTTAACATTATAATGCTTTTATTACACTGGACAGATACTTTAGACTTGGACGTATGGAATTTCTGGCATTGGGCTTTTATAGGCAGCATGGTTTATTATGCGACTAATAATCTGGTATATGGGTTATTAACTGCGGTAGCAGTTGAAATGTTCCTTCTTATACTTGCCGATATAACTGCTCCTACCATGCAAAAATTCTTTAATTTACCAGGGCTTGCTTTTCCGCATGCAAGTGGTCAAGGAGGAACATTAATAGCTGTTCCTTTGAAATGGTTCTTTGATAAAATTGGATTAACCAAGATACAAATTAGTTCACGAACTATAAGAGAAAAATTTGGTATTTTAGGAGATTCTGTTGTTGTGGGCTTTATAATAGCTACAATTATAGGGTTTATTGCATGGAGAAATAAATTAGGTGATATGCAAACTTGGTCTGGGATATTGGCATTAGGCATAGGAACAGGTGCTTTTATCTACTTATATCCCAAAGCAACCGGAGCTCTCTTGGAAGGATTTGTACCTCTTAATGAGAGAGTAAGAGAGATACTTTCTAAGAGAGGCGTTAATAGAAAATTAAATTTTGGGATGGATTCAGCTCTTACTATTGGACATCCGGATGTTCTTACTACAGGGCTTCTGACTATGTTGACTACTGTACCTCTTATATTTTTGCTACCAGGTAATAAATTTATCATGTTAGCAGATTTAGGAGTAACACCCTTTTTCTTAGCTTCAGCTGTAACAGCAATAATGGGAGGAAATATTATTGCTTCTTATATCACTACAGTTATTGCTGTAATTATAACATTATACTTTTCCAGTGCAGCATCTCCACTTTTTGCCCATATAGTAACTTTGATAGGAACCCAGTTACCTGATACTGGTAAAGCCATTGTTGGCGCTGATATGAGACCTTTACATGGATTGTTTTGGTTACTGGGGCAATCACCTATAGGACTTGTTGTAGCATTTATAGGTATTTTTGCGATGCTATTTTTCTTTAAGAGAAGTCCTGAAGTATGGTATAAAGCATTTGGTTATAAAGGCAACGAAAGCAAAGCAAAAATTTAAACATATTATAATAAAATGCAATTAGTTGTACCAAACAAGAATAGTTGATAGTTTATTCTTGTTTGGTACTATAATTTGTTGATGTGAATCATAATAATGAATATAGGCAGATCTGTTTGTGAGACGAGGGAGGAATATTTAAATGAAAAAATGGAAAGTTGTTAGTACAGCAGTTACATTTGGAAAAATTAATAAAGAACCAGTAAAACGTCTCGAAGAATTTGGTTGTGAAGTTGTACTTAATCCTTTTGGAAGACCTTTTACAAATGAAGAAATAATAAGATATGCTTCTGATGCGGATGCACTGATAGTAGGAAATGATAAAGTTCCAGGGGATGTTATCAAAAAATGTAAGAAACTCAAGATTATTGCAAAACATGGAGTAGGAGTAGATAGCATCGACGTTAAAACTGCGAATCAATTAGGCATTGTTGTTACTAATGCCCCTGGCACTAACAGCGAAGAAGTTGCTGATTTAGCTTTTGGATTACTTCATATGCTTGCTCGTGGGCTTTATCAAGCAAATACTGATACAAAAAATGGCAAGTGGATTAAGCCAGTTGGTATAAGTTTAAGCAAAAAAACTATTGGAATTATCGGAGTTGGTACAATAGGTACTGCAGTGGCAAAACGAGCTACTGGATATGATATGAATATTTTAGGATATGATATCAAGAAAAATCCATTAGCCTTGGAGCTAGGAGTAAAGTATGTGGGGCTAGATGAACTTTTATCAGAAGCAGATTTTATAAGTTTGCATTTACCATTAACCAACGATACATTAAATATTCTTAATGCAGATAAATTTAAATTAATAAAAAAAGGTGCTATTATGATTAATACTGCTAGGAGTCAACTTATTGATAATGAAGCTCTTTACAACTCTTTGATAGATGGAACTTTAAAGGGGTATGCTACTGATGTATATGATTTTGAACCTCCAATGCATTTGCCTCTTTTTGATTTACCTAATGTTATATTAACACCTCATATTGGTGGAACAACTGTTGAATCAAATAAACGAATGGGTAATACTGCTGTTGATAATGTAATTGCAGTTTTAAAAGGCGAAACTCCTCCTAATATTGTTTTGGTTGATTAGAGCTAAGCTAAAGTAAATGAGGGGAGATATTAAATGCCTAGTATAAAAAAAGCAATTCTTTTAAATAAAGCGGATAGTGTTGCAACGGCATTGTCACAGATTCAAAAGGGTGATGTTGTAGATATTATCTATAATAATGAAACAGTTAATAGACTCATTGCATTAGATGATATAGAAATATACCACAAAATCGCAGTAGTACCTATTCAATCCGGAAATAACGTTTATAAATATGGGGAGGTTATAGGTAAAGCTATTAAATCTATAGAAATTGGCCAGTGTGTTCATATAGATAATATAGAGAGCGTGAGGGGTAAGAGATGAAAATTAAGGCATACAAAAGACCAGATGGTAAATATGGAATAAGAAATAAAGTTTTAATTTTACCTTCTGTAGGATGTGCAAATGAAACAGCGAGATTAATATCAGAACAAGTTCAAGGTACGACATATATAACTAATCCAAAGGGATGCGGGCAAATTGGAAGTAGCGTGGAACTTATGCACAGGACTTTAATAGGGTTGACTTTAAATCCTAACGTATATGGAACCATTATAGTTGGATTGGGATGTGAAACTATTCAAGCTTATGATTTATATGAAGAAGTTAAAAAAAGGAGTAATAAACCAGTAGAAGTCATAAGTATACAAAGAGAGGGAGGAACACTAAAAACCATACAGAAGGGAATTAAATTAGCACGAAAAATGGTAGAAGAGATGTCAAAAATAGAGCGTGAAGAAGTTGACATTTCTAATATAACATTAGCAACTAATTGTGGAGGTTCTGATGCTACTTCTGGAATAGCTGCTAATCCAACATTAGGATATTGCAGTGATATTTTAATAAAAGAAGGGGCTACAGTATTTTTGGGTGAGACTACAGAATTCATTGGAGCGGAACATATATTAGCCAGAAGAGCAAAAAATGAAAAAGTTAGGAATAACTTATTAACAATAGTTAAAAATTTAGAAAACGAGTTTATTAGATTAGGAATAGATGTTAGGGGCGCGAATCCTTCACCGGGAAATATTAAAGGAGGATTGAGTACTTTAGAAGAAAAATCATTAGGTTCGATTATGAAAGGTGGAACAAGTATTATTAATGAAGTTGTACGTTATGGAGAAATTCCGAAAGAAAAAGGTCTCATTATAATGGATACACCAGGTTATGATATTGAATCTGTTACGGGGATGGTAGCTGGAGGAGCGCAGATATGTGTATTTACCACAGGGAGAGGTACTCCTATTGGTAATCCTATTATACCTTTAATTAAAATAACGGGAAATAAACAAACGTATGAAAACATGTCGGATAATATTGATTTAGATGTTTCGGATATAATTGAAGGTAAAAAAGACATTAAAGAATGTGGTGAAATGCTTTTACAAGAGATAATAGATGTATGTAATGGTAAATTAACAAAAGCAGAGATATATGGATTTTCAGAAACGTGTATATATAGAAATCAAGAGATTTGGTGTTCGTGGTAAGGTAATAAAACATTCCTTAGATTATAAGAAGCTGAGAGTAAAAAAGGTTCAACACAAGTAAGACATTAAAATGAGGAGGGGAGAAATAAAGATGAAGATTACATCATTAAAGGTATATAAGGTAAAACCAAGATGGATATTTTTAAAGATAGATACAGATGAAGGGATTAGTGGATGGGGTGAATTGATTTCGGGTACTAAAACAGAAACAGTTGTTGCAGGCGCATATGAAATGGGAGAGTATCTTATTGATAAAGACCCGAGACAAATTGAGGATATGTGGCAAGTAATATATAGGTCCTTTTTTAGAGGCGGTCCTATAAATATGACAATTTTATCAGGCATAGAAATGGCATTATGGGACATAAAAGGCAAATATTATAATATGCCAGTATATGAATTTTTGGGCGGAAAAGCAAGAGACAAAATAATGGTTTACTCATGGATTGGTGGAGATAGACCCTCAGATGTAGTGGAAGCAGCTTTGGATAGGAAGAATAAAGGTTTCAAGGCAATAAAAATGAACGCCACAGAGGAACTTCATTATATTGATTCATATAAAAAAATTGAAGCTGTTATTGAAAGAGTGGCATCAATAAGAGATGCTGTTGGTTATGAAATGGAGATAGGGATAGATTTCCACGGACGTGTTCATAAGGCAATGGCTAAAGTTTTAGCTAAAGAATTGGAAAAATACAGGCCGATGTTTATAGAAGAACCTGTATTACCCGAAAACAATGAAGCACTGAAGGAAATAGCAAGTTATACATCCATACCTATTGCGACAGGTGAAAGATTATATACTAGGTGGGGATTCAAAGATGTATTAAAAAGCGGTGTTGTAGATATAATTCAACCCGATGTAGCATTAACAGGGGGTATTCTTGAAGCTAAAAAAATATCTGCTATGGCAGAAGCGTTTGATGTAGCTGTAGCTCCACATGCTCCGTATGGTCCAATTGCACTTGCTGCTACATTACAATTAGATATCTGTACACCTAATGTGTTTATACAAGAACAAAGCTTAGGCATACACTATAATCAAGGTTTTGATTTACTTGATTTTGTAAAGAATAAAGAAATCTTTGCGTATAAGGATGGCTTTGTCGATATTCCAACGGGCCCAGGACTTGGTATTGAAATCGATGAAGAATTAGTCAAAAAAGTTGATATGGAAGGATTACATTGGACTAACCCAAAGTGGAGGAATTACGATGGAACGGTAGCTGAGTGGTAATATTATTAAGCAGTAAATAACGCATATATCGGATAATTAAAAAGCAATTTAAACAGTAAATAACATTGGATTTTCAAGGGGTGATACAATGTCTAAGTATAAAGTTGTGATTACTGCTAGATCGTTTGGTGAGAGCAGTGATGAGCCGTTCAATATATTAAAAGGGAATGACTGTGAAGTGGTTAAGATTCCTGTTGATAGGCCTTTAAGTGCAGAAGAACTTATACCTTTAGTGAAAGATGCTGATGCACTGATAGTAGGTAACGATAAAGTAACTGAAGATGTAATTAATGCAGGCAAGAAGTTGAAGGTTATTTCTCGATACGGGGTTGGATATGATAATGTTGATTTGAATGCTGCAAAGAAAAAAGGAATTGTTGTAACAAATACTCCAAACGCTAATAATAACTCCGTGGCTGATTTGGTAATTGGGCTCATGCTCGTGCTTGCAAGGAATTTACTTGCTGTAGATAGAATTGTGAAATCTGGCGGATGGAAGAGAATAATGGGTACTGAAATCTACGGAAAGACTCTGGGCATAATTGGCTTAGGAAAGATAGGGAAAGGTGTTGCAAAGAGAGCTAAGGGTTTTGATATGAATGTACTTTGCTATGATGTTTATCCAGATCTAAAATTTTCAGAAGAATATGGAGTAACTTATTGCTCATTTGAGGAACTTTTGAAGCAGTCAGATATTGTA
This sequence comes from Thermoanaerobacter sp. X514, assembly GCF_000019065.1. Taxonomy (NCBI): domain Bacteria; kingdom Bacillati; phylum Bacillota; class Clostridia; order Thermoanaerobacterales; family Thermoanaerobacteraceae; genus Thermoanaerobacter; species Thermoanaerobacter sp. X514. The sequence goes on from NC_010320.1 coordinate 125,005, forward strand.
ACTATCCATGTTCCATTGACACCGGAGACAAAAGGTCTTATTGGCGAAAGAGAACTTGGCATGATGAAACCAACTGCTTTCTTGATAAATACATCAAGAGGTGGTATTGTAGATGAACGCGCACTATACAATGCTTTAGCGAATAAGAAAATAGCAGGGGCTGCACTTGACGTTATGGAACAAGAGCCACCCATTAATAGCCCACTTCTTCAGCTTGACAATGTTGTAATAACATCCCATATTGGAGGATACACATGTGAGGCCATTACTAATATGGGAATTGTGGCTGCAAAAAATGTTGTACTAGTGTTAAATAAAAAGCAAGGCGCACACATAGTTAATGGCGAATAATTTTTAGGAGGGAATGATTATGAAAAGCTATGAGGTATTAAATAAGATTAAGGAAGTAGGAATTTGTGCAATTGTAAGGGGTACATCCGTTGATTCATTATATAGAATTGCAGATTCACTGATTGCAGGGGGAATAAAAGCTATTGAAGTTGCATTTAATACCCCTGGTGCTGCTAAGATGATAGAAAAACTTGTTGAAAAATATAGTGATCAGGTATTAGTAGGTGCAGGTACTGTCTTAGATGCTGAAACTGCGAGAATTGCTATACTGTCAGGAGCATCATTTATATTATCACCTTCTTTAAATCTAGAAATGATAAAAATATGCCAAAGGTACAATGTACTACCTGTTCCGGGCATTTCGACACCTACAGAAGCAGTAACAGCGTGGGAAAATGGAGCGCAGATTGTTAAAGTGTTTCCTGCTGGAGTCTTTGGGCCAAACTATATAAAACAGTTAAAAGGACCTTTATCGCAAATAGAAATGATGGCAGTTGGGGCAGTAAATCTTGACAATTTTAAAGATTTTATAAAAGCTGGAGCATGTTCTGTAGGAATAGGCAGTGAGCTTGTAAATAATAAGCTTGTCGAGGAAGGAAAGTTTGATGAAATAACAAAGAGAGCTGCAGCATTCGTAAATGCGTTTAAAGAAGTTAATGGTAAATAACCAAATTTGTTTTTCCTCCCCTGTTTCTGTATAATTAATGTGCAGGATAAACAAGACAGGGGAGGATATTTTGTTGAGAAAAAACGCGTATACAATTGCAATAATTTACCTTTTAATGATGTTAATAGGAATAGTAGAAAATGTCAAAGGACCGCTGATAATAAATATCAAGACTTTTTATGGTGTTGACTATACTATGATGGGCTTATTTTTGTCAGCTGGAAGTTTTGGATTTATTTTATCAACTTTTCTAGGAGGATTTTTAGCCGATAAAATAGGCCGTAAGTCAGTATTAATAAGTGGTCTAATCCTTATAATAGCCGGAATACTTGGAATTTTTGCAGCTCGTAAATTTATTGTATTTCTTATTTTTGCTTTTGTGATGAACATGGGGATGGGACTATTGGAGATTGGCATAAATGCAGTTGCTTCAATAGTTTTTATAGTAAACCAAGCACTTATGATGAATTTGCTTCACTTTTTTTACGGAGTTGGAGCTATTATTTCCCCAAATATGACAGCAAAACTGTTACATATCAATTTTTCGTGGCAACAAGTTTATTTAACTGTTGGAGCAATAGTTTTTATACTAATGTTAGCTGCACTTGAGATTAAGATGCATGGAGAGGAAAAACACATTGCGAGAGATAAAATAGATTACATACAAATCCTAAGTGACAAACGCATGTGGCTTTTTGCAAGTATGCTTGGATTTTACGTTGCCTCTGAACTTGGCATAGGCAATTGGGCTGTCACATTTTTTAGCGCACAATATAAAATGGACAATACAATAAGTTCTCTCTATCTTGGGCTTTTCTTTGCGACATTCACTTTTGGCAGATTAGTTGGGGGGTTTATTGTTGAAAGAATTGGTTATATAAAAAGTTTGTTTATATTTTCTTTGGTTTCTTCAATACTTATTGCATCTGGAATGGCCGGAAGAAATTTTGCATTTTTAATTTCAGTAGCAGGATTTTTTTATTCAATAATTTTCCCAACGACAATTGCTATAGTCATGAAAGAATTTAAACAACATGTAACTATTATAATCGCCATTATTTTGACAATAAGTTCAACAATAAATATGTTGGCAAATTTTTTAATTGGAAGATTAAACGACATTTTTGGAGTTTTTATTGGATTTTCAGCTATATTGATATTTATGATTTTAGTCGTATTTATGTCTTTAATTTTAGCGAAAACAGAAACAACTGATGATTTAGAGAAAGTCTGATTTACAAACTAGCTTAACTTTCCTCTAAAAATTTTTACTTTTCTGTGGTATACTTTTTATAAATACAGTATGGAGGTGTGCGATAGTTTACTAATTCGCCTTAAAGGGGAGATCATCCTTGACAAACAAAGAAAGAGTATTTAATTTGATAAAGGATTTGTCAAAAGATATAAATATTAAGGAAAAGAAGGGATTGACTGCCCAAGAAATTGCCAAAAAATTGAATTTGAGAAGGAATGTGGCAAGCCATTTATTAAATGAACTTTATAAAGAGGGCAAAATAATAAAAATAAACACAAGGCCTGTCTATTTTTTAGACAAAGAAGTTTATGAAAAGAAGGCAAAAGAATTCAAAGAAACGGCTAAAACTTTGGATTCAACTGTAAAGGTTTCAAACGATGACCCTTTTACAAAGCTTATAGGATATAACGGCAGTCTTAAAACACAAGTGAAATTATGCAAATCTGCTGCTTCCTATCCTCCCAATGGACTACCTATTTTGCTTATTGGAAATACAGGAGTAGGTAAAAGCTTCATTGCTCAACTTATTTACGAATATGCAAAATCGATCAATGCCATAGATGAAAATGCTCCATATGTGATATTTAATTGCGCTGAGTATGCTAACAATCCTGAACTACTTTCCGCAAACCTTTTTGGCTATGTAAAAGGAGCATTTACAGGTGCTGATAAAGATAAACCCGGCCTTTTAGAAGAAGCGGATGGAGGATATTTGTTTTTGGATGAAGTTCACAGGCTTCCGCCAGAAGGGCAGGAAAAACTGTTTCTATTTTTGGACAAAGGCATATTTAGAAGGCTTGGTGAGACAGGCAATTGGAGGACAGCAAAAGTAAGGTTTATCTTTGCCACAACTGAAGACCCTGAGCAAACTCTTACAAAGACTTTTTTAAGAAGGATACCATTAGTTGTAAACATCCCCTCTCTCTATGATAGGCCTTTACATGAAAGGTTACAACTTATCTATAACTTTTACAAAAATGAGGCCAAAAATCTGGGAATGGATATTTTAATAAGCAAACAAGTCCTTAATGTACTTCTTAAAACCAAAATTTCTGGCAACATTGGCAAACTTATAAATGTCATAAAATACAGCTGTGCTCAAGCCTATAACCATGTCATAAGAGAGAAAACAAATATATTGCGAATCCATCTATATGACCTGCCAAGAGAAATGCAGGCCGATTTAGATATAATAAAAAGTAATTTTCACTTTAACGGCATGTTAATTTCTCACAATAGGAAAGATGAAGATTTGATATGGGACAAAGAAGACAATAAAGATGTATATGAAGTAGTAAGCAAAATATTTGTGCTATTTGAGAAATATAGTAGTAGGGAAATAAATGCTGACAGTTTTAAAAAAGATGCTTTGATTTATTTAAATGAGTTTACAGATAAAATAATTTTTAAAAACGATAACACGTATATAGATTCAATAGTTTTCAATGCTATTAAAAATGTAATAGAAAATGTGTTAAATATAATACAAAATATGTACGGAATTAAATATTATGGCAATTCAGTTTTGGTATTGACTCATTTTATTAATTATTTATTAAGCGAAGTAACTTACGAGAAGTATTCTGAGAATATAAAAGTGGTATTGGGAGTTTTGAAAAATGTTTTTCCCAAAGAGTTTATAATAGCTAATAAAATGGTTGAACTTATTGAAGTTAATCTGGACGTCAAGCTCAACCAAATAGCTATAATTTATTTTACACTTTATATTAAAAGCTTAAATAAAAGTGACAATACAAATCTCATAAATTCTATAATAATAGCCCATGGTTATTCAACTGCCAGTAGCATAGCTAGTGTCGCCAATAGGCTTTTGGGACAGTTTGTTTTTGAAGCTTTTGATATGCCAATTGAGATGTCGACACAAGAGATTATGCTAAAAGTTCAAGATTATTTAAAAAATATAGATACCTCCAAAGGGATTATTATATTAGTAGACATGGGTTCTTTAGAGGAGATATACAAGTCTTTAACTGACATTGTGGAGGGAGACATAGCAATTATTAATAATATTACTACTCAATTGGCTTTAGACGTTGGCAACAAGATAATGCAAAATCAGCCTATAGAACAAATTGTTACAGAATCAATCCAAAGAAATAGCAGTAGTTATAAACTCATTAAGTCGCAAAAAAATAAAAGAAATGCTATTATTGCTACTTGTATAACGGGAATAGGAACTGCTGTAAAAATAAAAGAACTTTTAAAAGAATGCTTTGTAAATGAAGATATTGAAATAATTGCGTACGATTATAATAGACTTAAAGGTAATGGTGTAAAAGACGAGATATTTAAAGACTTTAATGTTAAATTAATTATTGGTACAGCAGATCCTGGCATAAAAGAAATACCTTATTTGTCGTTAGAAGATTTGATTGCTGGAAAGGGCGATGTACTATTGAGTAAAGTTTTAAGAGGGGTTGCGGATGCTGAAAAAATTCAGCGAATCAATCAAACGATAGTCAGACTTTTTTCTTTGCAAAATGTGTTACATCATTTGACAATATTAAATCCTGATAAAATAATTGCTCAAGTTGAAAAAGCTATTTCCGATTTAGAAAGATTCATTGGTGTGAGGTTTTCAAATGATTTAAAAATAAGCTTATATATACACGTTAGTGTAATGATTGAAAGATTAGTAATGAAAGAGCCCATTGTGTTTTACAGTAGTTTAGAAGAGTTTGAACAGTGTCATAGACAGTTCATAAATTTCGTTAAATCTTCTTTTAGTGTCATAGAAGAGATGTACAAAATTGAAATTCCTACATCAGAAATAAGGCTGATATATGATATTATAAAAGATAGAGTAGCAGAGTTAAATGTGTAATTAATCAAAGCATGCTGAATAGTTAGTACACTATTTGGCATGCTTTTTGCATTATAAAGAAGCAGATAAAAATTTAAAATAAAGTATAGTTAACATCAACTTTTAAAAAAGTTTCAAAGAAGTATTTTAAAATTCAAAGTTAAAGATATTAGCAAAGCGGAGGTGTAGTAGTGAAAGAAAAATTCGTACTAATTATTACACATGGAAATTTTGGGAAAGGATTATTAAACGGAATTGAGGTGATTATGGGAAAACAGGAAAATGTGTTAGCCTTGGGACTTAATTTAGGGGATAATATCGAGCTTTTAAGAGCTGAAGTTGAAAAGATTGTTAGAGAAAAGCTAAGAGAGAACAAGGAAGTAATAATTGCTGTGGATTTATTTGGGGGAAGTCCATTTAATGTTGCACTTTATGTTATGAAAAATTACGATGTAAAAGTTATAACAGGAGTTAACATGCCTATGCTTATAGAATTGCTGTCTTCACTTAATGCATGTGACACAAAAGAACTGATAAATAACATATACAAAGTTGGTGTTGATGGTATTAAGGTAATTGAGAAGAATTCACTTAGTTTGTGAAGAAAGAGAGGTGAAACAGCATACGAGTAAAAAAATAGCAGACAGTTGGAGGGAATACAGTCTAACTCGAGTAATAACAAAGAAGGCTCTACAGAGGTAAGCTAGAGATTCCAAGTTCTTGTTAACAGTTATACAATAATACCAGAAGATAATATTTTTCTGCTTAAAGCCTGAAGCTTTAGCCAGAAATTTCCAAAATTATATTATACGAGATAGGGGGAAATGAAAAATGCAAATGAGTTTAAGTATTTCACAGGCAGCTTTGATAGCTTTATGGATAGCAATAGTAGAGGCACGTGCTCTTGGTTACTCTACATTAATGCTTCGTTTTAGTCCTTTGATGACAGGCTTAATAGTTGGGATAGTTATGCATGATATTCCAACAGCGATGACTATTACAGCTGCCATTCAATTAATTTATATGGGCTTAATTGCTCCAGGAGGTGCTATGCCAAGTGAACCTGCTGTAGCGACTGCTATAGCAGTACCGGTTGCTATTTTAGGAGGCCTAACTCCAGAAGCAGCAATTGCTATAGCTGTTCCTGTAGGACTTTTAGGTTCTTATCTTTATTCTCTAAGATTTTTTATTAATACATTTATCATTCGTTTAACCGATAAATATGCGGATGAGCTTAATGAAAAAGGATTAACTTTAAGCATTATTGTACTTCCTATACTTGTAAGTTTGGTTCTGTTCTTTCCACTAATGTTTATTGCACTTTATAAAGGAACACCTCTAATAGCTGATTTAGTAAAAACATTAACTGTTGGAAAGGCATTTCATGTGTTAAATGTTGTTGGAGGAGGACTACCTGCATTAGGAATTGCGTTAACACTAACTGTAATAGGAAAAAGAAAATTTCTTGTGTTCTTTCTTTTAGCTTATTTTATGGCTGTAATTTTAAAGCCGCTTAATGTCAATACTGTGACATACGCAATTTTAGGAGGAATAATAGCTTATCTATATGTACTTGTTACACATTCACAGGTTGAAGGGCAAGAAATCTAAAGAGGAGGTAAATGGCATATGATGGAAAACATAGAAGCTAAGGATGATTTAAAGGGTACACAATCTAATTCTACTGATAGTAAAATTACGAAAAAAGATTTACTTTTGAGTTGGATTAGATGGTGGTATGCAAATGAAATTCCTCATAGTTATGACAGAATGATAGCCCCTTCTCTTCTTTGGGGGTTGATGCCTATTTTGAGAAAACTGTATAAAAAGAGTGAAGATTTAAAAGAAGCATATAAAAGACATCTCGTGTTTTATAATACTCAAGCAATTTGGGGCGGTGGGACGATACTTGGAATTACAGCTTCTCTAGAAGAGGCGAGGGCTAGAGCATTGGAGGAGAATAAAGGAGAGGATGTTGTTACTCCGGATGTAATTAATAGCACTAAAGTTGGTTTAATGGGACCACTTGCAGGTATAGGAGATGCTATAGATTCTGGTACAGTTCAATATATTTTAATAGGTATGTTCCTTCCTTGGGCGAAAGCAGGTAGTGCTTTAGGTGCATTAATTCCGTGGATTGCATTTGTGGCTTTAACTTTTACTTATGGATTTTACTTTACTCAGCTAGGGTATCGGTTAGGACGAGCTGCAGCCATTGAAATAGTTAGTGGCAAGGGAATAAGGAGTATAATTGATGGATTATCAATTTTAGGCACATTTATGATGGGGATTTTAGCAGCTTTATATGTATCAGTTAGTACTCCTCTAAAATGGAGCCTTTCAGGGAAAGAGTTTGTGTTGCAAGATATATTGGACAAAATTCTACCTGGGTTATTGCCTTTACTTACTGTGTTATTAGTTTATTTATATTTTTCCAAAAAAGGCTTGAAAATAATACAAGCACTTTTATGGTTAGTAGTTATTTTTGGAGTGTTAGGAGTAATAGGTATACTTTAAAAATATAAAGATTTTAAATTTAAATATATGTTATTGATCCTTGCAGAACCCTTAAAATTCATGTATCTTTGGGTTCTGCAAGGAATTTTGAGATAAAAAAGAAAGGTGAGTGATTAAAATGGGAGAAATAGTGTTTGCTAGAGTAGATGACAGATTAATTCATGGTCAAGTAATGACCAAATGGGTAAAAGGATATAATTGTAATTCTATTTTTATAATTGATAATTCCCTTGCGAATGATGAGTTTATGAAACAAGTTTATATGATGTCTGCCTCAGCAGCTCATGTAGCACTGAAAATACTTAGTACAGAAGAAACGATAACATTATGGAAAAAAGATAAGTTTAACGGATTTAGAGTAATTTTACTTTATAAGGATATAATTTCGGTTAAAGAAACAATTGCCAATGGCTTGCCAATAAAAAAATTGAATATAGGAGGTATTGCTAAAAGCCAAGATAGGAAATTTATAATACCCAGTGTTAGCTTGAAAAAAGAAGAGTTAGAAATACTTGTGGAACTTGCGGATAATTTTGGCGTGGAAGTCTTTTTTCAAACAGTTCCAGATAGTAAAAGAGTTGATTTAGAGGATGCCCTAAAGTTATTTGGTTTAAAATAAATAAACACTACATTTTACTATTATAGACATGAACAAAATGTTAAACCAAGGTCATTAAAAATAAAATTCATAGAACACATAGATAGGTTTCTTTCTTTAAAAATAAAGGGAGGTTTAATAAGAATGAGGAAAAAAATATTGATTACGCCAAGATCTTTTGGGAAAAGTAGTAATCTCCCATTTGAGATGCTAAAAAAGTATGATTATGAAATTATAAAAAATGAATCCGGACAACCATATGAAGAATCACAATTGATTGATCTCATTAAGGATGTGGATGGTATAATTGTTGGTTTAGATAAGATAACAAGCAATGTGTTGAGAAATGCAAAAAAATTAAAAGTTATAACAAAATATGGAGTTGGCGTAGATAATATAGATGTTGATGAAGCAGAAAGAATGGGGATAAAGATTACTTATACGCCTGATGCAAATAAAGAATCTGTAGCAGATTTAGTTTTTGCTCTAATGTTGGGTTTAAGCAGAGAAATCATAAAGTTAGATAATATAGTTAGAAACAACCGATGGGAAAAAATAATTGGTAACGAAATTTATAAGAAAACAATTGGAATTATTGGGACGGGAGCCATTGGTAGATGTGTTGCCAAAAGAGCTACGGGTTTTGATATGAAAATATTAGCATATGACAAGTACCCTAATTATGAGTTTGCAAATAGCATAGGCATGAAATACGTTGATAAAAAAGCATTATTAGAAGAGTCTGATTTTATAACATTACATTTACCATTGACAGAAGAAACCTATCATTTTATAGATGAGGAAGAATTAAAAATTATGAAAGATACAGCTTATATAATTAATACTTCGCGTGGTGGAATTATAAACGAGAATGCTCTATATAACGCGTTAAAAAATAAAAAAATTGCAGGAGCGGCATTAGATGTTTTTGAAATAGAACCACCGATAGATAGTAAATTATTGAAATTAGACAATATAATTTTAACACCTCATTGTGGAGCATCTACCAAAGATGCGACAGATAGGATGGGAATTATGGCAGTGGAAGGACTTATCAGCGTATTAGAAGGCATGGAACCAAAATATCTTTATAAAAGGCAGAAATAAAATAATTTTAAAAAATAGGAGGTAGGAAGATGGAAAAACAACAAATAATTGAAAAACTTAAACAACTTAAAATTACAGCTGTAATTAGAAATAGTGATATAAACACAATGTTTTCTTTAGCTGATGCCTTAAAAAAAGGTGGTATTGAAGCATTAGAAATAACTGTTGAAGCGCCCGGTGCTATAGATGTAATCAAAGAATTAAGTAAAGCAAATAAATATTTTGTTGGTGCTGGAACAGTATTAGATGCGGAAACTGCGAGGGCTGCTATTATAGCAGGTGCAAAATTTATATTTACACCGGTTATGAGACTTGATGTAATAAAATTATGTAATAGGTATGGTATACCTGTTATTCCTGGTGCTACTACTCCGACAGAAATTTTAACAGGTTATGAAGCAGGAGCGGATTTTATTAAAGTTTTTCCTGCAGGAGTTTTTGGACCTCAATATTTAAAAGAAATTTTAGGGCCACTCAAACATATACCCATTTTTGTGACGGGAGGAATTAATAAAAATAATATTAAAGATTTTATTTTAGCAGGTGCAACAGGCGTATCCTTAGGCGGAGCATTAGTAGATAAAGAACTTATTGCAAAAGGCATGTTTGACAAAATAACCGAAAAAGCTATTGAGTTTGTAAGGCTGGTAAATCAAGTTTAGTTTACATGAAAGGGCATTGATTCAGCAGCAGGTTTAGCCTTATCAGGACTTAAGGAACCATCATAAAATTTAATATGACAGACAATACGTAATTCATTAGTAAATTAAATTTGGGAGGCATAAAAAATGGGTGTTAAAATTGCCATTGTAAATTCCAGCAGTTTTGGCAAGCATTTTCCTGAACATATTGAAAGGTTAAAAGCATTAGGAGAAGTCGAAAGATTTGAACTTCCCCACGATATGAGAGGGAAGGCATTAGCGGAAAAGCTAATGGGGTATTCTGTAATAATTGCCAGTGTCAAGCCATATTACGATAAGGAGTTTTTTGAGCATAAAGACAAAACTCTTTTAATAACACGTCACGGCATAGGTTATGATACAATAGACATTAAAAGTGCTACTGAAAAAGGAGTTATTGTAACGAAAGTTGAAGGCATTGTAGAAAGGGAAGCTGTAGCCGAAAACGCTATTGCACTTTTACTAGATGTTATGAAAAAAGTAAGGTCTGCCTCACTTAAAGTGAAAGAAGGAAAGTGGGGGGAAAGAGCGAGCTTCATTGGATATGAAATAAAAGGCAAAGTTGCAGGAATTATAGGTATTGGAAATATTGGAAGCAGAGTTTGTGAAATCCTGAAATATGGGTTTGGTGCTAAAGTAGTGGCTTATGACCCTAATCTTTCAGCGGAAGAAATAGAAAAAAGGGGAGCAGAGCCTGTCACATTAGAGGAACTTTTAAAGAGGGCAGATATAATTTCTTTAAATGCTTCGCTAAATCGCGACAATTATCACATTCTTTCTCATAAAGAATTTGCCATGATGAAAAAAGGTACATTTATTGTCAATACAGCAAGAGGAGAACTTATAGACACAGAGGCTTTGATTAAGGCGTTAAAGGAAGGAATAGTTTTAGGAGCAGGGTTAGATGTTATAGAAGGGGAACCTATTGACGAAAATCATCCTCTTTTGGCATTTGACAACGTCATAATAACGCCTCATACTTCTGCATACACTTATGAATGCCTAAAAGGCATGGGGGACAAAGTGGTTTCTGATGTAGAGAAAGTTTTAAGAGGAGAAATACCTGAAGGGGTAATAAATCCAGAAGTTTTGGAGGGTAGGCCATGGAAAATTTGATTTTTTCTGTTGATATATAAATAAAGAAAGCAAATAACAACCATTTATTGGAAATTATTAACAAAAAAGCAATGATACAAAAAATTAAATGTTACAATTATAGAAGAAATGAATAGGACAAAAGGGAAAGGGTATAATTCAACAAAGCCTTTAAAAATATGCAAGTAAACTATTTATATAATGGGAGGTAATGTATGATAAAAGCTGACATTGGTTTAATAGGCCTTGGGGTGATGGGACAAAATTTAGCATTGAATATTGCAAGAAATGGATATGCTGTCTCTGTATTTAACAAAACAGAGGAAAAGACGAGAGAGTTTATTGATGAGAAAGTAAAAGAAGAGAAAATTTATCCTTTTTACACATTAAAAGATTTTGTCGAAAGTCTAAAAAAACCAAGAAAAATTATACTTATAATAAAAGCAGGAACACCTGTAGATGATGTGATAAACGAACTCTTATCGTATTTAGAAAAAGGGGATCTTATTGTTGACAGTGGGAATTCTTATTTTATGGATACTTCCAGGAGGTTAAAAGTTTTAAAAGAAAAGAATATTTTATTTTTAGGCATGGGAATTTCTGGTGGAGAGTATGGTGCATTATATGGTCCTTCTTTAATGCCAGGTGGAACAAAAGAAGCTTATGAGTTGATAAAAGATGTACTTTTAAAAGTAGCTGCAAAAACAGAAGATGGGCCTTGTTGTACGTATGTGGGCAACGATTCTGCAGGGCATTTTGTAAAAATGGTTCATAATGGTATTGAATATGCTATTATGCAATTGATTGCTGAAGTGTATGATTTTATGAGGAAAATATTGAATATGACTAATGAAGAGATAGGGGATGTGTTTGAAAGGTGGAATCAGGAAGAACTTGATTCTTATTTAATGGAAATTTCTTATAAAATTATGAGATATAAAGACAAAGAAACTGGAGGATTTTTATTAGATTACATTTTAGATAAAGCAGAACAAAAAGGCACTGGAAAGTGGACTGCTCAAACTTCTTTGGATTTAGGAGTTCCTACACCAACATTGAATTTGGCGGTAGAGGCCAGAGTTATTTCTCATTACAAGGAAGAAAGAAAAACTTTATCAAAATTATATTCGAAAGAAAAGAATACAATCTCTGTGAATAAAGAAGAAATGATAGAGCATTTAAAAAAGACACTGCTTTTTGGAGTATTCATGTCATTTTCACAAGGATTATGGCTCATTTATGAAGCTTCAAAACAATATAATTATGGAGTAGACCTTAGCGAAATATTAAGAATTTGGAAAGGAGGCTGTATTATAAGAGCAAAAATTTTAGACTTTTTGAGGGATATCATCAGAGAAAATGAAAAATATGCAAATCTTTTGCATAGTGATAAGTCTATAGAATTTATTAAGGATAAATTAAATTCTGTCTATCAAGTTCTAGAAATTGGAAGAAATTATAGAATACCTCTCATGATAATAAATTCTGCAGTTGATTATTATTTTGCTTTAACAGAGGAAAATCTTCCTGCAAATCTTATTCAAGCCCAACGTGACTTTTTTGGAGCTCATACTTATGAAAGAGTCGATAAAGAAGGAATATTCCACACAGAGTGGGAAAAATAAGCCATGGAGAAGTTGCTCCATGGCTTTATAACTAAAAGAAATAGCATGATTGACTCGATGACAGTAATCTGCTATAATTTAAGCGTTGAAAATTTGACTTAGATATTTTAAAGAAGAAGTGGTTCCATAGGCTTCTTGCTTTTTTCATGGGAAGGTGATTTTTATAATAAAAATAAAACTGACACCTACTCAAGTACTTGCTTTAGGATTTGCGGCTATTATATTAATTGGGACTTTATTACTAATGCTACCTGTGGCAACTAAAAGTGGAGAGAGAACAGATTTTTTAACTGCGCTTTTTACGGCTACATCAGCTACATGTGTTACTGGCCTTGTAGTTGTTGACACAAAAACATATTGGTCTGTTTTTGGGCAAATAGTGATAATGTTGCTGATACAAGTTGGCGGTTTAGGTATTATGACCATGTCAACGCTTTTCGCGTTGATCCTTGGTAGGAAGATAACCTTTAAAGAGAGATTGGTGATGCAAGAAGCTTTCAATACAAATAGCCTCGGAGGCATTGTGAAATTTGCCAAGTATATACTAATGGTTTCTTTTTTATTTGAAAGCATTGGCGCAATTATATTGACTTTGAGATTTTTACCGCAGATGGGATTAAAAAAAGCAGTGTATTACGGCTTGTTCCATTCTATTTCTGCATTTAATAATGCTGGCTTTGATCTTATGGGTAATTTTAGGAGTTTAACGGGTTATGTTTCTGACTGGGTGGTAAACCTGGTCATAATGGGTTTGATAATATTTGGCGGGTTAGGATTTTACGTTTTGCTTGATATATACGAACATAGACATTTTAACAAATTTACACTGCATTCAAAAATTGTTATAACTATTACATTGTTTTTAATTACTATCGGCACACTGCTTATATTTTTATTTGAATACAATAATCCAAAAACATTAAAACCGCTGGATTTTCCTACCAAGATACTTGCAGCATTATTTCAAGCTGTGACACCCAGAACAGCTGGTTTTAATACATTATCGCTTTCTGACATGACTATAGCATCTAAATTTTTGACAATAATACTTATGTTTATTGGAGCTTCTCCAGCTGGAACAGGTGGAGGTATCAAGACAACTACTTTCGCGGTTATACTATATACTGTGTTATCAGTTATAAAAGGTGAAGAAGAGACAGTACTTTATAAACGCACTATTAGCAGAAACATAGTCTATAAAGCTGTAGCTATATCTTTTATAAGTGTTTTTATTATTTTCTCCGTGACTATGGTTTTATCTATTACTGAAACATCCAACTTTTTGACTGTATTATACGAGACGACTTCAGCTTTTGGAACTGTAGGACTATCACTTGGGCTTACCCCCGAATTGAGTACAGTTGGCAAAATTATTATAATATTTACAATGTATACTGGCAGAGTTGGTCCTTTAACATTGGCGCTGGCATTGGCAAAAAGGCAGAGAAGGCCTAAACCTATAATAAAATATGCTGAAGAAAAAATTATGGTGGGTTAAATAGAGGTGGGACGATGAAACAATTCGTTGTTATTGGGTTAGGAAGCTTTGGCATAAGTTTGGCTAAGACTTTATATGAAATGGGCAATGACGTACTGGTTATAGATGAAGATGAAGAATTGGTGCAAGCTATGAATGGCTTGGTTACACATGCAGTGAGGGCTGATGCTACTGATGAAAATGTACTTAAGTCCCTAGGTGTGAAAAATTTTGATGTGGCTATAGTTGCTATAGGAAAGAACATGGAATCAAGCATTATGGTAACAATGCTTGTGAAAGAATTGGGAGTAAAATACGTAATAGCAAAAGCTCACAATGAATTACACGCGAGGGTTCTTTATAAGGTTGGAGCAGACAGGGTTGTTATGCCCGAAAAAGATATGGGCATAAGGGTTGCCAGAAATGTTTTTTCTAGCAATTTAATAGACCTTATTGAGTTTTCTAAGGAATACAGCATAGCAGAAATTCTTCCAATTGAAGAGTGGTTTCATAAAACATTAAGGGATATAAACATGAGAGAAAAATATGGATTAAATGTCATAGCGGCAAAAAAGTTGAATGATGAGATTATACTATCACCAGGACCGGACTATGTGGTTGATGAAGGTGATGTATTGGTTGTTTGCGGTAAAAACACAGATATTAAAAAATTTGAGATAAAAATATAGGATGTAGGACAGAATTGTAGAAAAATAAAAGCCATTGGAGAGTATATATCACTCTATGGCTTTATTTTTTATATAGTTAAATAAGTTAACCTCAATATTTTTAAAGCTTTTTTAGGATTTCGCAATAACCTAAATGTTTTAATTTTGAAAGGAGGAAACGACATTATGTTGCTAAAGCAAGGGGAATTGGTATTATTTCAAGGTGATAGCGTGACAGACGCGGGACGCAATAGGAATGATGGAAACGACCTGGGTTTTGGGTACCCCATGTTTATAGCATCGTGGTTTTCTGCTATGTACCCTGATTAGGCGTTCGCTTTATAAACCAGGGGGGTAAGTGGCGACAGGGTAAGGGACCTTAAAGCGCGCTGGAGGCAGGATTGTCTTGACTTAAAACCTGATTAGGTTTCTATACTCATAGGAATCAACGATTGTTGGAGAAGATATGACAGCAACGATCCCACATCAGTAGAAGCTTTTGAGGCTGATTACAGGTATATATTGGATCAACTAAAGAAAGAACTGGATTCTAAAATTATAATTTTAGAGCCTTTCGTGCTTCCCATATCAGATGATAGGATGCAATGGAGAGAAGATCTGGACCAAAAAATACAAGTAGTAAGAAAGCTGGCAAGGGAATACAGTGCCTTTCTCATACCTTTGGACGGTGTTATGGCTCAGGCCTGTACCAGGAGGGAACCAGAATTTTGGGCGGCAGACGGCGTACATCCGATGGTAAGGCTAGAATTTGCCTATGTTGCAGAAAATCTACTTTTAAGAGGTGGTTATAGGAAAACCCATTTTCAAGCTGATCAGACTACATTACAATCAGTTTCCCAAATAGGGGAGGTTTATAATAAGCCAATTGAGACTTTAACAATCAGCAATTACAAAACGTTTACTCCTTCTATTGTATGGGATAGAAAATTTGAATCATCACCCGAAACTTTCTACTTTCAGGAATCTATTCTCCAATCTTTGATAAGGCAACATCTATCAGTTAATAATAATCTCCAAAACTTTTTATTTTCTGCTGGCTTGATTTCTTTTAAGGCGGAAGATTTTGAGGTTCTCGGGGAAAAAGCTTTATCTGAAGGCTACATAGATATCCTCATGAAGGATCGTATGCCTGTAGGCTGTTCTATGAAGATTATTTTAGAAATTAAGACTGGAAACGCAAAATATAAAGATATTGAGCAAGTACAAAACTATATTAGAGAAATGGGTCCAGAATGCATAGCGGGAGTACTTATAGCACAAAAATTTTCAAAAAAACTCAAAGAAGAATGTGAAAGTATAGGAATAAAACCTTTTATTTACACTTTCGGTCAGATTGAAAAGTCACGCAAATATACTTTAGAAGACTTGAAGCGAAAGCTTCAAATTTTTAAAGTCGATCCATAAAAGGTAGGGAGGAGGAAAATATTGTGAACGAAGTTATCAACGCCATTAAATCCCGAAGGAGTATAAGGCGGTTTAAGCCCGAACAGGTAAGGGATGAAGAAATAGAGGCCATTATCGAAGCAGCAATCCATGCTCCCAGCGGCCACAACGAGCAGCCTTGGCATTTTACCGTCATTCAGAATAAAGATCTCATCGACCATTTCAGCAATGTCACAAAAAAAGCCATGGCCGAATCTAAAGTCCCATGGATAGCCGCACTAGGCAAAAATGAGAAATTGCATCTTTTTTATAACGCACCGACCGTAATAGTAGTATCGGGCAAAAAAGGTTCTTATTCACCTCTTATCGATTGCAGCGCCGCCACTCAAAACATGCTGCTTGCAGCTCACAGCCTGGGACTCGGAGCGTGCTGGATCGGCTTAATAAATTTGATATTTAAGATGGAAGAAGAGGTGAAAAAACTCTCGCTGCCACACGGCTATGAGCCTTACTTTGCAGTGGCCTTGGGTTACCCAGACCTGGAAAAACCACCGCGTCCCATAGAAAGGAAAAAGGATGTAGTAAATTACATAAAGTGATAAAAAATCCACCCCCAAACTTTGACAGTTTGAGGGTGGATTTTTTGCTTAATAATTTTCGTACATATCTTCCAATATCTTCAAAATTTCTTCTCTTTCCAATTGCCGCGGAACAAAACTGTAGCAAGGATCTTTAAACACCATATCAACCGTACCCAATAAATCTTCTTTAGATATCCCAAGCTCTCTAAGCGGCCTTATTCCCAACCCCTTCATGAACCTTCTTATGGCTTGAGCAACCTTTTCGCCAATTTCTTCGCCACTTTCCCTGCCTGAAAAATCAAGGCCCATCGCTTTGCCCACAATCTTTACCCTAGATGCATCCACCGTAGCGGCGTATTTCATCACTTCGGGTAGCGCCAGAGCACATGCTTCGCCATGGACTACATGGAACTTCGCACCTATGGTGTGAGCTATGGCATGTCCTAAGTGTACTAAGGCATCGTTAAAGGCTATACCTGCAAAATTGCTAGCGAGAAGCATATTTGCTCTTGCTTCGATGTTGGCACCATCTTCGGCAGCAACCGGCAGATACTTAATTATTTTATTAATCGCATCAAAGGCAAGAAGCTGCGATTTAGGATTAGGCAGTTTTGCCGTAATAGCTTCAGCCGCATGGGCGAATGCGTCCATCCCTGTATGGACAGTGGCATCCTTTGGCAAGCTTACAGTAGCTTCGGGATCTAATATTCCAAGGGAAGCTACTCCAAAGACAGAGTTTTTAGCATTATTTACAGTATCTGTTATTACAGCGACTCCCGTGCTTTCGCTTCCGGTACCGGCTGTTGTCACCACCATCACAACGGGAACGCCGGGCTTAAAAAAGGGATTCCCAAAATACCGGTTTATGGGCGGCGGATTATTTATAAGTATATTTATGCCTTTAGCCGCATCCATTACGCT
The DNA here is from genome assembly GCF_000019065.1 of Thermoanaerobacter sp. X514. Taxonomy (NCBI): domain Bacteria; kingdom Bacillati; phylum Bacillota; class Clostridia; order Thermoanaerobacterales; family Thermoanaerobacteraceae; genus Thermoanaerobacter; species Thermoanaerobacter sp. X514. The sequence goes on from NC_010320.1 coordinate 142,775, forward strand.
TCCTCCACCTACAGCCACTATCCCGTCAACTTTTTGCTCTCTTGCCACTTCTCCGCCTTTATTGACTATATAATCCGGAGGATCAGGTAATATTTCATCAAATTCTACAAAGCTTATGCCAGCATCACTTAGACTTTTTTTGCACTTTTGGTAAATATCAAGATTTGACACAGTTTTATCTGATACCAGGAGCACCTTCGAACATCCTAGTTTTTTGACTTCGTCGCCCATAAGACTTACAGTTCCTCTTCCGTAAATAATTGGACACAATTGGGCGTATCTCGAATAGGATAACAACATCTCAGATTTCCCCCTTTTTAGCTTCATTGATATTTTACAAATTATACGCTGCCAAAAAGCCAGCCTCTATAGCATTTCTTATTTTCCCTGCTTTTTCTGCATCTCCCAATATAAAGACCTTTTCAAAGCTGCTTTTTATCTCTTCAACCAAGTTTTTATTCGGTATCCTCCCAAGAGACAGCACCACGTAATCGAATTTGCAAACGACTTTTTCTTGAGTTTTCGTGTTCTCAAAAATCACTTCATTTCCATTTATCGCAACAAGTTTGTGGTTTGGATTTAGCTCTACATTATATGCTTTCAAATGACCTAAAACATCTATTAAATTCTGGAAAAATAATCCGGGTCCGATTTCATCTAGCATTTCAAATACACTGACCTCATTTCCTTTTTCCGCGAGGTAATGAGCGGTTTCAAGCCCCGTCATTCCAGATCCAACTACTGCTACTTTTTTACCGGATATATATACTTTCTCACCTAATATATCTTCTGCTGTAAATACGTTTTCGCTTTCGATGCCGGGAATCGATTTAGGTATTATGGGCTCTGAACCTTGAGTTACAAACACCGCGTAGGGGTTAAGTGCCTTTAATTCATCAATCGTCGGCATCGCATTAAATCTTACCTCTATATTTTCCTTTTCAATCTGAGAGTTAAAATAATCAATGAGCCAATTTATCTTCTCCTTTTTGGGAGGCTTGCTTGCAAGGTTCAACTGTCCGCCTATTTTATCGGTCCTTTCAAAAATCACCGGCCTAAACTTCCGTTTCGCCAGTATTCTTGCTGCCTCAAGCCCCGCAGGCCCTGCGCCTATTATAGCTACAATCCTACCTTCCCCATCCTCCTTAAGTTGATTTAACTCCCATTCGCGGCCACTTTGGATGTTTATGCTGCACTGGCAAGGCATTCCTGTTATATCGGCACCAATTAAGGTTTCCATACAATAAAGGCAAGATATGCACTTTCTTATTTCATTTACTTTACCTTCCATTGCCTTATTCGCCCATTCCGGATCAGCAAAATGCTGTCTTGCGGAACCCGCAAAGTCGATCTTACCTTCCCTTATCATTCTGTCTGCAAATTCGGGGTCCCTTATTACTGAAACTCCTATTACTGGGATGTCCACGGCTTTCTTTATCGTTTCAGCAAGATATATCTTCCATCCCTGCTCGTAAGAGGTCGGTTCCCAGGACACATTCATTGTTTCATAGATACCGCAACTTATATCCAGTGCATCCACGCCAAGCTCCTCAAGCCTCTTTGCTATTTTTACCCCATCTTCTAGATGAAGCCCTTCATTTGGAAGCCCCACCTTCTCCAAAAATTCATCGACCGTCAATCTTACAAGAAGTGGAAAATCTTTTCCGCACTTTTCTCTAATGCCAACTACTATTTCTTCTAAAAACCTCATCCTGTTTTCAAAACTCCCGCCGTACTTGTCAGTCCTTTTATTTGTATATGGACTCAAAAACTGGTTTATTAAATATCCGTGCGCTCCATGGACTTCAACTCCGTCGAATCCGGCTTTCTTTATTCGAACTGCAGCATCTACAAATTTTTTTACCATTTCCTCGACTTCTTCCGTACTCATTGCCCTCACGGGTTGATGCACGACTTTGCATTCCACCTCGCTCGGTGCCGCCATCGGCATATTTCCGTTTATCGCAGAAATTCCTTGCCTTCCCGGATGATAAATCTGAGCCACAATCTTCGCACCGTATTTGTGCACCTCATCGGCCAGAGCTCTGAGACCGGGTATAAATTTATCGTCATACGCACACATCTGCCTGGTGTTACCTTTGCCCCTCTCGTCTACAACCATACATTCGGTGATAATGAGCCCTACTCCACCTTTTGCCCTAGCCGCGTAAAATTGGATGTCCCTTTCCGAAACAGTTCCATCGGAATTTGCGAGGGCGTTTCCCATAGCTGTAAAGACGACCCTGCTTTTTGTTTCCATAGTCCCTATTCTGCCGTGAGAAAACAAGTTTTTAAACATACCCTTCCCTCCTACTTTGTTAATGTTATAACTATCCCATTTCAATATATATTTTAGCCAACATAAAACCTCTTGCCTAACATAAAGTAGTTGTATTAGCTACAATCTTTTTTTGACCGTAAAGATATCCTTTCAAAGGCCTTGATACCTTTAAATCCATATTGTAAAATTTCAGTAGTAGACCAAGAAGCGAGGGTGATGAAATGGAAATCGATATTACTTCTCTTAAATATTTCGTGCTTATATGCAAAAATAAGAGCTTTTCCAAAGCTGCAGAGGAACTTTTTATAACCCAGCAGGCTGTAAGCAAGCGCATCCAAAAGCTAGAAAAGCAGTTAGGCACACAGCTTTTTGAACGTACACCCCGAGGCGTCACTCTTACGGAAACGGGTAGGTATGTCCTTTCGAGGGCGGAACTTCTTGTCAAAACTTATGATGAATTCATTTCCGATGTAAAAAGTAAAATAGACCAAGAAAAAACAACGATAAAAATAGGGTTTGCCCCTGGCACTCTCCAAATTTTAGGGGTCAAGGCAATAATTGAATTCGAGCAAAAAAACCGGGATATCCACATTGAAATAGCAGAATTTTCCGATATAGACTGTGAAGCTAATGTATTAAACGGAACTCTAGATCTAGCTTTGACAGTAAAACCTAAAGACCTGAGCAATTTTATCTATAATCCTCTCATAAGGGAAAAATTAATCGTTACAGTCAATAAAGCCAACCCTCTTTCATCTAAAGAAAGTGTAAGATTTGAGGACCTTAAAAACGAAAAACTGATACTATTGAGCGATACTTTTCGGATCCAACCAGTTATCCTTGAACATTTTGAGAAAGCGGGCCTTGTTCCAAAAATTTACTTTAAATCAAGCCACGATTTGAAAGTCGCTTACGACTTTGTGGAATTGAACCAGGGCATTTTTATATTTGTGGACAAACTAAAGCCTCCCCACATAGAAGAATATAAAAATATAAAGGTAATCCCCATTGATGATCCCACAGCTTACTGGGATGCCGGATTTATAGTAAAAAAGGGAACAAAGATTAGCAAAGCTGCGAAAAGGTTTATAGATTACTTCATAGACAAATAAAAAACAAGTCAGAAACTATTTTTTAATTACTTTCTTATTTCCTAAACCTTTTGAATCAAAGTTGCGGGACTTCTTTCCTTTATTGCTAAAAATGACATAATTATATATAATTAGGAAAAATATCAATTTTATATAGACTCACGGCAATATGTCAATACCCTAAAACTGGAAAATAAAATTATCAGGGCAAAAAAAGACAATAATATCTCTAGTCAATTAGTATAAAAAAATGGCACAGAGAAAGATCGGATAAGTTTTAAAAACAAAATTAATTCTTCACCGCTGGTGCTTTTGCACCTCCTGATACTTGGTCTGATAATAGGCCTTGTATTCCTCGTTGTGCACCCGCAACGAGTTTGCAGCCATGACCAAGTAATAGCGGAGGTATTTGTTCCCGCTCTTTGTCAAACGACGCTCTTCGGCGCCAAAATTGCCCGACTGATACCGGGTCCAGGTGAGGCCAGCATACTGAGCAAAAGAGGCTTTGTTCTTGAAACGCTTGATATCGCCTATTTCAGCGATTATCCCTGCAACCGACACCTCACCTAAACCCTTAAACGTAGTGAGAGTTTGAGGAATAGCCCTAAGCTCTCTAGAAATCACCTTATCAAAGCTTTTAATCTGCCTTTTGAGATGCTCAATGTTTTGAAAAGTTAAAGAAAGAGCTATCTCGCAGGCCTGCTGCATTTTATGAAAGAATCTTCAAATAATTATTATAAAAAATTTTAACTCAAGGGAACTTTTTGGCAACATAAAACGACTATATTTATAGAGGGAAAAATTCCATGTGAAAGATGCAGAATGGCTTGCAACTCTTTTAACGGTAGGGCTTTTAAATGGAAGCTTCATCCCTCCTCAAGCAATTCGAGAATTACGAGACCTTACAAGATACCGTAAAAGCAATCTCAAAAAAACTGGTATTGAAAAACACCTCCAAAGCTGTGGTTTTAAGCTCTCAAATTTCCTCACAGACATATTTGGCGTATCAGGGAACCATAATAGACCATATAGCAGAACACAGCAGTATAACCGTTGAAAAAGTTGAAAGTTATGTAAAAACAAGGGCACGTAACAAACTACAAGAGATAAAACTATCGGTTCAACGGCAGAATGAACAGGCACCAACGGAATTTTTTAAAGCTGCTGCTTAAACATTTAGATGAAACCTATGAACATCTCCGCGAAATCGGAGAAAACATTAAAGTTATAGTCCTTCAATCGGTTTAAGTTTTGATTTAATTTATAAAATTTTCCATTTGGTACCTTGTAGCATTGGTTAGATTATCATTGCTTTTTTTCTGGTTTAATGATTAGCATATTCTATTTGTCAATGTTCAAAATCATTTTTGAACGTAACCTATTTTCTTGCTAAACACTAAGACAAAGGCTGCATAGACCATTTTTTTCGTGATGGTCATTTTTTTGTCTTTTTGGGCCTCCAATTCTTTTTTTATTCTGAACCACACCTCATCTTCGATATGTTTACGTGTCTATTATAAAAAAATTTTATTCTAAGGGAACTTTTTGGCATCATAAAACGACTATATTATAGAGGAGAAAGATTATGTTGACCAGCAATAAAACTTTTTAAGGAGGCGATACCCCTATTTTTTAAGTAAACACGGGTAAGGGGTAAGAGCTATGAAAGGTTAGCATTCGAATAAGGGTATCGAAAAAATTAAATGTTTTACTTTAATGCGGGAGGGATTAAAAGTGAAATTATTAAAAAAATTATCTATAATGGCTTTTCTATTCGTGTTTTCTTTAAGTAACGCATTAGCAGTGCCTTTTGATAAAAACTTACCAATTACAAAAGATGATAGAATTATATTGAAATATCAAATAATTATTCCGCCTCAATTAGGTTCTGATAGGGAAATAGGAGTGGAATATGTAGATCCGGGTTACGGAACCGTAAAAATAGAAGATGTTTTAACAAACGAAGTTGGATATATTGATGGGACTCTAAGGAAAAGTTTTACCAACTTCGAAACTTTTAAATATGCTTCAATATTGATAATTAAGGCAGTGCCTGGTCTTGGGGATATATATAGAAGAGGTGAAGAAATATACAATGCGTTAAAGGCTATTTATACGGATTTGTCAAAAATAGACCCTTACAAGAGAGTAGAAACGGAAACAAAGTACACATACAGGGATTTTTACCATGACCTATGTGTTTGGGACTACAGCAAAACGTGGAAAAATGTGGGCTATAGCCTGAGCAGATATTATTATAAGTATTACAAGATATGGTATTTTAACACGGATATTGGCGAATTTAGATGGAGGGATTATGCTTTTAGTCATCAAAATGATTACCCCCCTGAAGTTATAGCAAAAGCTCCAAATTATATGAAATACAATGTGTTAAGTCAATTAGCATACGAGGCATGGATAATGGGGAGGAAATATTATGAAACCTATTAGAAAATTAATTATCATTTATCTTCTTTTCTCTTTTTTATTGTTAACTGGATGCCAATATTTTGCCGATCCTTTCCTCCCAGACGTTTCCTTCGTAATAGACAGAATAAATTCAGGGGAAAGTGAAATAGATTATGAAAAATACATAAAAATTGAAATGTATAAATCTCGATTGCTTTTCGATCATACCACAGAAGAAGGCGGCCCGGATGATGAAGCCTGCAACCTGATATATGAATTTAGAGTAATAAATATTTCAGATGAAACTATTAAAGTAAATTTAAAAAGGTTCGTTCCTCCGGAGTTAAATCAAATAATTATTGCTGGCCAACAAACAGAAATGTTTTCACCTCATGAATATATTGTATTGAAACCAGGGGAAAGAATTCATGCCGAAGGAGGAGTATTGATGAGGCACTATAATAAACTTTCAGAAGAAGAAAAGGAGATATTCAATAAATATAAAGATACCCTTTATTTCGAGTTAAGGATCAACGGGAAGAAAGCTTACGTTAAAGTTTCTAGTTAAGACTGATTATGCTGGTCCCGGTTATTTAGACTTAAACGACTAGCACTTCCCAGCCCGCATTATTTCTTAAAAATTCTTCGTAAAATTTGTTTGGCGTTATATATTCCAGCGATTGATGGGGGCCTTTATTTATATTTTCTACATACAGCAGTTTTGGTGTAGAAGGGCTTTCATCTTTAGCAATAATAGCAAGTTTTATATATAGCTTCCTGGTATAAAAGAGGGGCTTTTAAGTATTTGGCAGGTTTTCAATTGGGAAGAATGCTTTTCTCTTCTATTTGTTATTTTATTTACCGTAAAAACATCCTTGCGCGGTAGAGCCTGTTTTTGACGGTTCCTAATGGTACACTGAGATACTTTGATATTTCATTTTCTGAAAGGTCGTTATAGTACTTCAATACTACGATCTGCCTGTAAGTTGGATTGAGCTGCTTTAAAGCGTAATCCAGATCTATCCTATTTTCAGCATCCGTAATTGTATCGAGCGAAACTTCCAGATTGGTATTCAGAGAAACTATCTTATCCATAAAGCTCTCATCTATGAGCACATACTTTGCCTTATTTCGGATAAGGTTAACGGCTTTTTTGGTAGCGATAGCTCAGACCAGCGCCTGGAATCGGGAAAGGTCCACAAGGTTTTTTTTAATATTTCGTAGGTCACCAAAAAAGCTTCCTGAACGCAGTCCTGGGCGACCAGGTACGCCGACCTGTAAGCTTTTGAAAAATACCTGCGGTAAAGGTTCTCGAAAAGGTCCAAATTTTCCATTTTAAAATACCGCCTTTTTGAAAGAATCTTTAAATATTATTATAAAAAATTTTTCAATTAAAGGAAACTTTTTGGCAACATAAAACGACTATATTATAGAGGCGAAAGATTATATTGACCAACAGATTATGAATATATTTTGCTCTAGTTTAAAAGCTCAATTGAAAAAACAAAAAAAACTTTAAACCGGGATTTTTGGGACACAAAGGGACACCTTCTGAATCTGAATGAGGTTTGGGCAAATCTTTGGTTACATCTAGAGGGATAAATTCTTCGATGTCGATGTAATCGTTAAGCATCTTTAATTTATTGTTGCTGGTTGCTATCTGGAAGTCATTGCATAGGTGAAAAATAGTTATCTATTTATATTTCTCCAAAAGGGTCCCCTCCGGTTGAGAGTTTTTCAAAATGAAATATTCTTCATGAGGTGAAGGGAGCCCTTCTTGTAATTAGGTAAAAAAACCCTAATTTTTTTTACTTAAATAAGGAGGATTTTTTAAATTTATAGAGAATATATATAATATATAAGTTTGTTGGCTCAATAAACTTATTGTTAATCGTTATTTAAGAAAAACAATGTAGCTAAGTTTTTGAAGGTCTTTAGTTTAATCCTTTTCTTAGGATACGTAGAAGCTGTGATTATTGTTAAAAGATGGTTTGGTAGCTTCTGACCGTTAACAGGGAAATCTAGAAAGTCCTGATTTTAAATTTAGAAGGAGGAAAATGACATGGAATACTTCAAAAATGTACCACAAATAAAATATGAAGGACCAAAATCAAACAATCCATATGCATTTAAATTTTACAATCCAGATGAAATAATAGACGGAAAACCTTTAAAAGAACACTTGCGTTTTTCAGTAGCGTACTGGCACACATTTACAGCTAATGGGACAGATCCATTTGGAGCACCTACAATGCAAAGGCCATGGGACCATTTTACTGACCCTATGGATATTGCCAAAGCGAGAGTAGAAGCAGCCTTTGAACTATTTGAAAAACTCGACGTACCATTTTTCTGTTTCCATGACAGAGATATAGCTCCGGAAGGAGAGACATTAAGGGAGACGAACAAAAATTTAGATACAATAGTTGCAATGATAAAAGACTACTTAAAGACGAGCAAAACAAAAGTATTATGGGGTACAGCGAACCTTTTTTCAAATCCGAGATTTGTACATGGAGCAGCTACTTCCTGTAATGCAGATGTATTTGCATATGCAGCAGCGCAAGTAAAAAAAGCCCTTGAGATAACAAAAGAACTTGGAGGACAGAACTATGTATTTTGGGGTGGAAGAGAAGGATATGAAACATTACTTAACACAGATATGGAATTGGAACTTGATAACTTAGCAAGATTTTTGCACATGGCAGTAGAATATGCACAAGAGATAGGATTTGAAGGGCAGTTTTTAATTGAGCCAAAACCTAAAGAACCGACAAAACACCAATATGATTTTGATGCAGCAAGTGTACATGCATTTTTAAAGAAGTACGACCTTGATAAATACTTCAAATTAAACATAGAAGCGAACCATGCGACACTTGCAGGACATGACTTTCAACATGAATTAAGATATGCAAGGATTAACAACATATTAGGCTCTATAGATGCAAATATGGGAGATATGCTTTTAGGATGGGATACAGACCAATATCCAACAGACATACGAATGACAACCCTTGCGATGTACGAAGTCATAAAGATGGGAGGTTTTAACAAAGGTGGACTTAACTTCGATGCGAAAGTAAGGCGTGCCTCCTTTGAGCCAGAAGATTTATTTTTAGGGCATATAGCGGGTATGGATGCATTTGCAAAAGGATTCAAAGTAGCCTATAAGCTTGTTAAAGATGGTGTATTTGATAGATTTATAGAAGAAAGATACAAAAGTTATCGAGAAGGCATAGGAGCAGAGATAGTAAGTGGGAAAGCGAATTTTAAAACTCTTGAAGAATACGCATTAAACAATCCAAAAATTGAGAACAAATCAGGCAAGCAGGAACTACTGGAGTCAATATTAAATCAGTATTTATTTAGTGAATGACGGAGGGCTAAAATATGTATTTTCTTGGGATAGATTTGGGTACATCAGCTGTAAAGATAATTTTAGTAGAGGAAAATGGAAATGTAATAGGAAGCACATCAAAAGAATATCCAGTATATTACCCTCAGCCAGGCTGGTCAGAACAAAACCCTGAAGATTGGTGGAATGCCACAAAAGATGGCATACGTGAGTTAATAATTAAAACTGGTGTAAAAAATGATGATATAAAAGGCATAGGGCTAAGTGGACAAATGCATGGCCTTGTGCTTTTAGATGAGAACAACAATGTACTATTGCCTGCTATACTTTGGAATGACCAAAGAACGCAAGAGGAATGTGATTATATTACCCAAACATTAGGTAAAGAAAGATTGACAAAATACACAGGGAACAAAGCTTTAACCGGATTTACAGCCCCAAAGATATTATGGGTAAGAAAACATCGCCCTGATGTATATAAAAAGATTCATCATATACTTTTGCCTAAAGATTACATCAGATTTAAATTGACAAATGAATATGCAACAGATGTATCAGACGCATCAGGTACATTGTTATTTGATGTAGAAAATAGAAAATGGTCAAAAGACATGCTAGATGCATTAGACATACCTTATAATTGGATGCCAAAATGTTATGAATCTACGGAGGTAACTGGATATGTCACAAAAGAGGCAGCAGATTTGACAGGATTAAAAGAAGGGACAATAGTTGTAGGCGGAGGAGGAGATCAAGCAAGTGGAGCAGTAGGGACAGGAACAGTAAAAAGTGGCATAGTATCAGTTGCACTTGGCACTTCAGGAGTTGTATTTGCAAGTCAAGACAAATATGTAGTAGATGAAGAAAACAGATTACACTCTTTCTGTCATGCTAATGGCAAATGGCATGTAATGGGAGTAATGCTCTCAGCAGCCGCTTGTTTAAAATGGTGGATAGATAACATAATCAACTTTAATGGTTCTTCTATAACATATGAAAAGCTTTTAGAAGAAGCAGAAAAAGTAACACCAGGCAGTGGTGGATTAATATTTCTGCCTTATCTCATGGGTGAGAGGACTCCACATAGTGACCCTTATGCAAGAGGAAGTTTTATAGGATTAAACATGACTCACAAGAGAGAACACATGACAAGAGCAATACTTGAAGGTGTAGCATTTGGGCTTAGAGACTCACTTGAGATAATAAAAGAACTCAATATACCGGTAAATGAAGTCAGAGTAAGCGGTGGCGGTGCAAAAAGCGTATTGTGGAGACAAATACTTGCAGACATTTTTGGTGTCAGAGTAGACATGGTAAATGCGACTGAAGGACCAGCTTTTGGCGCAGCAATAATGGCAGCAGTAGGATATGGTATATTTAAAGATGTTGAGGAGGCATGTAGTACACTCATCAAAGTGACTGATAGTGTGTATCCAATAGGAGAAAATGTAAGTAAATATGATGAAATATATGCTATCTACAAGGACTTGTATTACTTACTAAAAAATACATTTAAAAGAATCTCAAAAAATAGTTAAAAGGGGGTGTCCAAAAATATCACAAGACAAAATCTTTTACAGCAAAAATATTATAAAAATATATTATTTTGAGGAGGAGAATAAGTATGTCATGGAAAATTTCCAGAAAAATTGTTTTACCACTTATAATGGTGTTAATTTTGACATTTGTATTTTCTGGATGTGCTACTACATCTAACAACCAGCAAAGTACTACTTCTACAACAACTTCTTCAGATAATGCTAAAAATACAGAAACAATCAAAATAGGCTTCAGTATGGATAATTTGGCTTTGGAAAGATGGCAAAAGGATAGAGATTTATTTGTAAAAAGAGCGAAAGAATTGGGAGCAGAAGTTTTAGTGCAATCTGCTAACAGTGATCCACAATTGCAATATTCACAATGCCAAAATTTAATTGCTCAAGGGATAAAAGTTTTAGTTATACTTCCGACTGATGGTAGTGCTATTGCGCCTATAGTAGAAGAAGCGCATAAAGCAGGTGTAAAGGTTTTAGCCTATGATAGATTAATAATGAACTCTGATTTAGATTATTATGTATCTTTTGATAATGTTAAAGTTGGAGAATTACAAGCAGAAGCAATTACTAAATTAGTACCCAAGGGTAGGTATTTCTTGCTTGAAGGTTCTCCGACAGATAATAATGCAAAACTATTTTATGAAGGGCAGATGAAAGTATTAAAGCCACTAGTTGACAAGGGGGATATTAAAATTGTAGGAGAACAATGGGCTAAAAATTGGGATACCAACGAAGCCTATAAGATTATGCAAAATGCGTTAACAGCTAATAATAATAAAATTGATGCAGTTGTTGCCGCTAATGACAGTACTGCATTGGGAGCAATCAGAGCTTTAGAAGAACAGAAATTAGCTGGAAAAGTGCCTATTTCTGGTCAAGATGCTGACTTAGCAAATTGTCAGTTGATTGTGGAAGGCAAACAAACCATGACTGTATATAAGCCAATCGTATTAGAAGCTACAAAAGCGGCTGAAATGGCAGTTGCTATGGCGAAAGGAGAAAAAATTGAAACAAATGGAACTGTAAATAATGGAAAGATAGATGTACCTTCTGTTTTGGTAACTCCTATTGCAGTTGACAAAAATAATATGTTTGATACGGTTATAAAGGATGGGTTCCAAAAGTTAGAAGAAGTTTATAAGAATATTCCCAAAGACCAATGGCCTAAACAATAAAAAATTGTAGGGGAATGAAATCATTCCCCTACTTATGCGTGCGCCCGGCATGGGCGATAGCTAGGCGGTGAAAGTCCGCTGTGGGCTTGGTAGTGGGAACCACTAGCCAAGAGCAAGGGTGTCCATCGTGAGGTGGAATCTGAAGGAAGCTTAAGGCAAAATCTCGGTCTGATGAACAAGAACCAGATAAGAGGCTGAATTGGGATGGATGAGTTTGCGTAACAAAACGAAGTCCAACACTACCCGAATCCCATACAGTAAATCTGGCAGATATATGAGATGAAAGTTATCGTTCTTACCCGGGGAGGTCTCAAGGATAAGTCACTAAAGTGAACTCTGAAGTGACAACCCATACAGTGATGTATGGTTGAACCTTGAGAAGTCAGCAGAGGTCATAGTACTTATCTAGTCATGAATAGATAAGGAAGGGCCGAACGTTAGGAGGTTTTGGAAATCTTATGGACTCGAAAGATATGCAGAGACTGCAGACAACTCAACAAAGAGGCTATCCGTTGAATAGAGAAATGGAATTTCAAAAGACAACGGAAGTGCATAGTATATCATCGGCGTCAAAAGATAGAAGAAACGATGTACAAAGATATACCAGCAAGATGCTTGAAATGATAGTAGAACGAGGAAACATGAGAGCAGCATACAAGCGCGTTGTTGCAAATAAAGGAAGCCATGGAGTCGATGGGATGGAAGTAGATGAACTTCTACCGTATCTCAAAGAAAACTGGGCAACCATAAAACAACAACTGCTGGAGGGGAAATACAAACCACAACCAGTGCGAAGAGTAGAAATTCCCAAACCAGATGGAGGAGTAAGACTACTAGGAATACCTACAGCACTAGATAGGCTAATACAACAAGCAATAGCCCAAATACTAAATAGAGTCTACAACCATACATTTTCTGATAGCAGTTATGGATTTAGACCAGGACGCAGTGCAAAAGACGCAATAAAAGCCGCAGAAGCATACATAAATGAAGGGTACACATGGGTTGTAGATATGGACTTAGAAAAGTTCTTTGACAGAGTAAACCACGACATAATAATGTCCAAACTAGAAAAGCGGATAGGAGACAAAAGGGTACTAAAGTTAATACGAAGATACCTAGAATCAGGAGTAATGATAAACGGAATCAAAGTATCAACAGAAGAAGGAACACCCCAAGGAGGGCCATTAAGTCCCCTATTAGCAAACATAATGTTGGACGAACTAGACAAAGAACTTGAAAAGAGAGGACACAAATTCTGTCGATACGCAGATGACTGCAACATATATGTAAAAAGCAGGTCTGCAGGAAACAGAGTAATGAAGAGCATAAAGAAATTCATAGAAAGCAAATTAAAACTAAAAGTCAACGAAGCAAAAAGTGCTGTAGATAGACCATGGAGAAGAAAATTTCTTGGATTTTCATTCTACACAAAAGAAAACGAAGTAAGAATAAGAATCCATGAAAAATCCATCAAAAGGTTTAAGGAAAAAGTAAGAGAAATAACCAATCGGAACAAGGGAATAAGCATGGGAAACAGAATAAAAAGACTAAATCAAATAACAACAGGATGGGTCAACTATTTTGGATTAGCAGACGCAAAAAGCATAATGAAAACCCTTGACGAATGGATAAGGCGAAGACTAAGGGCATGTATATGGAAACAATGGAAGAAGATAAAAACGAGGCATGATAATTTAGTAAAACTAGGAGTAGAAGAACAAAAAGCCTGGGAATACGCCAATACAAGGAAAGGCTACTGGAGAATATCCAATAGCCCAATCCTAAATAAGACTCTTACAAATAAATACTTTGAAAGCATAGGTTATAAGAGTTTATCCCAAAGATATCTAATTGTACACAATTCCTAATGAACCGCCGTATACCGAACGGTACGTACGGTGGTGTGAGAGGACGCTGAATAAAATAATTATTCAGCTCCTACTCGATTTAACAATGGAGGGTTAATATGAGTGAATATATTTTAGAAATGCGTAATATTACAAAAGATTTTGCAGGAGTCAAAGCTTTAGATAATGTTTCTCTTAAAGTAAAGAAAGGAGAAATTCATGCTCTTTGTGGAGAAAATGGTGCAGGAAAATCTACATTGATGAAAATATTGAGTGGTGTATACCCTTATGGTACTTATTCTGGCGAAATATTTTATAATGGTGAAAAATTGATTTTACATTCAATTAAAGATGCTGAAAGAAAAGGTATAGCTATTATATATCAAGAATTAGCTTTAATTAAGGAGCTTTCAGTAAAAGAAAATATTTTTATAGGGAATGAACCAAATAAAAATGGGATAGTTGATTTTGATCAAATGTATATCGAGACGAAAAAAATTTTGCAACAATTTAATCTTGATATTAATCCAAATACGTTAGTAAAAAATTTAGGTGTTGGACAGCAACAATTGGTTGAAATTGCGAAAGCATTATCGAAGAATGCAAATTTACTGATTTTAGATGAACCGACATCTTCTTTAACAGAATCCGATGTAGAAATCTTGTTAAATATTTTAAAGCATTTGAAACAAAATGGTGTTACCTGTATTTATATTTCACATAAGTTAAATGAAGTAATGGAAATAGCTGATACTGTTACTGTAATTCGGGATGGCAAAACAATTGGAAGTGATGATGTTAAAAATTTAACACAAGAAAAAATTATAAATATGATGGTAGGAAGAGAGTTATCGCAACTTTATCCCAGAGAAGAACACTCGATAGGCAAAGAGATATTTGAAGTAAGGAATTTTAATGTTTTTGATATCAAAGTTCCTAATAGAAGAATAGTAAAAAATGTTAGTTTTAGTCTCAGAGAAGGAGAAATATTAGGAATTGCAGGGCTTATAGGGGCAGGGAGAACGGAACTTGTCTCAAGTATTTTTGGTTCATATCCTGGGAAGTATTCAGGTGAAATATATTTAGAGGGTAAAAAAATTATTATTAAAAATCCAAATGATGCATTAAAACATGGTATTGCGATGGTACCAGAAGATAGGAAAAGACTTGGGCTTATAAGCTTAATGTCAGTAAAGGAAAATATGACTATATCAAATATAGAAAAATATAAAAGTATACTTGGTACCATAAATGAGAATGAGGAACTATTAGATGTAAAAGATTATGTAAAAAAGTTAAGCATAAAGACACCACGTCTTAATTTACCTGTTAAAAATTTAAGTGGTGGGAATCAACAAAAAGTGGTACTTGCAAAAAATTTATTAAGAAAACCTAAGATATTAATTTTAGATGAGCCGACAAGAGGCATTGATGTTGGTGCAAAATATGAGATATATAAATTAATGTTTTCACTCGTTCAAGAAGGAATTTCAATAATAATGATTTCTTCAGAATTACCAGAAATACTTGGCATAAGCGATAGAATAATTGTAATGCATGAAGGCGAGAAAAAAGGTGAATTTGAAAACAAAAATGTAACACAGGAAATGATAATGCAATGTGCAATAGGAGGTAAGGAATGATGGTAAAGCCTAAAGATAATGAATATAAACAATATGTATCAAAGCTTGGAATTTTGAACATAAATATGAAATTATATACTATGCTTATAGCATTAATAGCTATATGGGCTATATTTTCAATAGCAACAGATGGCAATTTTATTACACCAAGAAACATATCTAATCTTTTAAGACAGGCAACCTCTACTGGGATTTTGGCTATTGGAATGGTATTTGTAATCATTGCAGGTCAAATAGATTTATCAGTCGGTTCTTTACTTGGTTTAACAGGTGGTATTGCGGCTATTTTAAATGTTTGGTATCACGTAAATGGGATAGTTTCTATTTTGGTAGCTTTAGCAATAGGCGTGATAATTGGATTATGGAATGGATGGTGGGTTGCTTATAGAAACGTTCCGGCTTTTATTGTGACACTTGCAGGGATGCTTGTGTTTAGAGGAATTCTAATCGGTATAAGTAAAGGATATACTATTGCTCCTTTGAGCTCAGATTTTCAATTTATAGGGCAAGCTTATTTAACACAAAATAGCGGATATTTACTGGGGATTATAGCTGCTTTTTTGATAGTTTATTTAGTGTTAAATAGCAGAAAAACAAAAGCTAAATATAATTTAGATATTCCTCCATTAGGAATTGATATTTTAAAAATGACTTTTTTAATAATTCTCGTTGGTTTATTTGTCTTTATTTTAAATTTATATCAAGGTGTCCCGTTATCCGTATTGATTTTATTGATATTAGCGTTAATTTTCTCGTACATTTCTTCTAAAACTGTGTTTGGAAGAAGAGTATACGCTATTGGTGGTAATGTTGAAGCTGCTAAATTATCAGGCATTGATGTCAAAAAGATTACTCTAATTTTATTTGCTATAAATGGTTTGCTTGCTGCATTTGCAGGAATACTACTAACTTCAACGTTAAATGCTGCATCTGTTTCTGCAGGGCAAAATGCGGAGTTAGATGCAATTGCTGCTAGTGTGATTGGTGGTGCTAGTCTGAGCGGTGGAGTAGGGACAGTGTTTGGAGCGGTTATAGGTGCGTTAGTTATGGCAAGTATAGATAATGGAATGAGTATGCTTAATTCTCCACCATTTTGGCAATTTGTTGTTAAAGGATTAATTTTACTTATAGCTGTATGGATAGATGTGGTATCTAAAAATAAATAGTGATATAATTAATATATGGAAAATAAAACAATGAAAATGGAATAAAAAGGTGAAGAAATGATAACAGCGGATCAATTATTAGTTAAGCAAATAAATAAATCAATAGTGCTCAATACCATAAGAAAAAAAGGGAATATTTCAAGAGCGGATATTGCACATATTACAGGTTTAAACAAGTCAACTGTCTCTTTCCTTGTTGATGAACTTATAAACGAAGGGTTTGTAAGGGAAGAAGGGCCTGGTGCATCAAAAGGTGGTAGAAAACCAATCATATTAAGCATCAATAACAATGCTGGCTGTATAATAGGTATTGATTTGGATGTAAACTATATATTAATTGTTTTGACTGATTTAATGGCAAATGTCATTTGGGAAAAGAAAGTCGATATAAAAATTGGTGAAAGTCAACAGGCTATTATTGAGCGTTTAATAGAATTGATTGACGAAGCAATTTTAAATGCACCTAACACTATTAGGGGAATTTTAGGTATTGGGATTGGTGTGCCAGGCATTGTGGATTACAAAAAAGGCAGTATATTGATGGCGCCGAATTTAAAATGGCAGGATGTGCCTCTTAAAGAAATCATAGAAAATAAATTCAAAATTAAAGTACACATAGATAACGAAGCAAATGTAGGAGCAATAGGTGAGAAGTGGTTTGGCACTGGAATTAAATACAACAATTTCGTATATGTAAGTGCTGGAATTGGTATTGGTACAGGAATAATAATCAATGGAGAACTGTATAGAGGGACAGTAGGGCTGGCAGGAGAAATGGGACATATGACAATAAATATACATGACCATCAATGTAGTTGTGGAAATACAGGTTGTTGGGAAAATTATGCATCAGAAAAAGCACTATTCGATTATATACATACACAGTTGATAATGGGAAAATCTGATAATTATATAAATAAAGATAATTTTAATACACTTAGTGCTCTTGATATTATAAATTATGCTCAAAAAGGAAGCGAAATAGCAGTAGAGGCTTTAAAAGAAATTGGAAGGAAATTGGGTGTGGGAATTGTCAATGTAATAAATACATTTAACCCGGAACTTGTGATTATTGGAAATACGTTGTCTTTAGCAGGAGATTTGATTTTGGATGAGGTTTTGAAAGAAGTAGAAAAAAAGTGTCTTGTGTATAGATATTATAAAGTAAAAATCAAAACCTCTAAACTTCAATTTCATGCAGGAGCAATTGGAGCAGTATCGCTTGTTATTTCAGAGTTGTTTGCATATCCTGGACTTTAATTATATGAGGTGTTGACATGGAAAAATTAAAAGCAATTATTATAGGGCCAGGGAATATTTTTAATAAAGCCTATTTGCCTTTCATATTTAATTTAGATGAACTAAATATATTAGGTATTGCTGGAAGAAACAAAGAAAAGCTCCAAAAATATAAAGAAAGATATGGTTGTGATGTTTACACAGAAATAGACGTTGTGATAAAACAAAAGCCAAATTGTGCTTTTGTACATGCATCCACAGATAGCCATTATGAAATAGTAAGAGAACTACTAAAAAGCGGTATTCACGTATATGTTGATAAGCCTATAACTGAAGAGATAGATAAGACAAAAGAACTTATAGATTTGGCTATGGACAAATCTCTTATTTTGAAGGTAGGTTTTAACAGAAGATATGCGCCTATGTATCAAAAAGCCTTAGCTTTGTTTGAAGGCTTAAAACCTGAATTGTGCATTATGGTGAAAAATAGGAATAATGACATCAAAAATAGTGTTAAGTTTACACTTTATGACGATTTCATTCATATAATAGACACTTTATGCTATATAGTTAAAGATGTTGATGACATAGATGTAAATATTTCAAAAGAAAGAGATTCATTAAAATCCATAGAAGTAGTATTAAAATCTAATAGTTCTACAGCGATAGGAGTCATGCATAGAAATGGCGGAAAAGATTATGAAAGGTTAGAGATACACGGGCATGGCAAAAGTGCAGTTGTGGAAGACATGGAAAGTATAAGAATAATGGAAAATGGCAAAATATATGTGCATAATATTGAAAGCTGGGATACTATATCTTATAGAAGAGGTTTTGAGACTGCTGTAAAAAGCTTTTTAAAGGACGTATTAGAAGGGAATTATGCAAATGACGAATTAAAATGTACTTTAAAATCTCACGAGATTATAGAGGAAATATTAAAAAAGGCAGTATAAAATCAGGGCACAAAAAGCCCTGATTTTATAATAATTAAATCACGTGAAAAGTTATAAAAAATTTTTATTTTTATTATTGACAAAATGTCATTTTTATTTTATTATATAGTTAAGCGTTTTACTAAAACGTTAAACCAAATTTAATAGGTGATGAATTTATGGCTGTAACAATAAAAGATATTGCAAAACTAGCGAATGTATCAATTACAACAGTATCGAGAGTTATAAACAATAAAAGTGAAGGGGTTAGTGAAGAAACTAGAAATAGGATTCTTCAATTAGTAAAAGAATTAGGGTATCAACCTAATGCAATAGCACGAGGCTTAGTTACTAAAAAAACTAAAACTATCGGCCTTATAATTCCTGATATTTCCAACCCATTCTTTCCTGATATTGCCCGTGGTGTAGAGGATAGTGCTCACATTTACGGTTACAACGTCTTCTTGTGCAATACAGATGACAATTTGGAGAAAGAAAGCGAGTATATAAATGCACTAAAAGAAAAATATGTCGATGGTATAATATTTACCAGCAGTTCTATTCCTAAACATGAACACATTATGGAACTTGTCAAGAGTGGTATTCCTATTGTCATAATGGATAGACGTGTTGATTCTGAAGACATTTACGGAGTTTTTCTTGATAACTATGAAGGTGGTTACATTGCGACAAAACATCTCATAGATTTAGGGCATAAAAAAATTGCGTGTATAACGGGACCGCTTTATACAAAAAGTGCCAAAGAAAGACTAGAAGGGTACAAAAAAGCATTAGTAGAAAATGGTATGGATGTGGATGAAAGGTTGATATTTGAAGGAGATTATAAGATAAACAGTGGAATAATTGGAACTGAAAAATTGTTAGGTAATAATGAAAATGTTACAGCTATTTTTGCCTGCAATGATTTAATGGCGTATGGAGCGTACAAAACAATACGTTCATATGGGTACAAGATACCAGATGATATTTCAATAGTAGGGTTTGATGATATACAGCTTTCTCAAATACTAGAACCACAATTAACTACTATAAAGCAACCTGCATATGATATGGGACTGGCTGCTGCTCGAATGCTAATAAAACTTGTAGAAGGGAAAAAGTTAAAGAAAAAAATTATTAATTTTAGACCACAGTTGATAATACGCCAAAGCACAAAAAATATTGGCTAAAGGTGGTAAAAAAAGATGGAGAAGATAGTTGTTGTTGGAAGTATTAATATGGACGTTGTGATACGAGTTCCGCATATTCCTGTAGTTGGTGAGACAGTTATTGCTTATGATTTAAAAAATTACGGCGGTGGTAAAGGCGCAAATCAAGCGGTATCAATTGCAAGGTTGGGTGGAACGGTCTTTATGATCGGCAGAGTGGGAAATGATGAATATGGTAAGAAATTATATGAGGATTTAAAAAATGATAGCGTTGACATTAAAGGAATAGAATTTGATTACGAAATACCGACGGGTACAGCTTATATTAATGTGAGTGAAAGAGGAGAAAATAACATAGTTGTTTATCAGGGAGCAAATAAAAGGCTTAATATAGAGCAAATAGAAAAACACGAAGATATTTTTGATGAAGCAAAAATGTGTGTAATTCAGTTAGAAATACCAGTTGAGACAGTAGAATTTGTAGTGGATTTATGTTACCGAAAGGGTATAAAAGTCATATTAAATCCTGCACCAGCATGTGAATTGCCTGATACGCTCTTAGAAAAGGTTTATATTTTAACTCCAAATGAAACAGAATTAGCTCTTTTATCTAGAAGTAAAACAGAAACAATTGCAGATATAAAAAAGGCCTCAAAATATTTGCTGGACAAAGGAGTTCAAAACGTTATAACAACTATTGGAGAAAAAGGAAGCTTTTTTATCAATAAGGATACAGAAAAACTATTTGATGCGATCAAAGTTACTGCTGTTGATACAACAGCAGCAGGTGATTCATTTACAGGAGCATTAGCAGTGGCATTAAGTGAAGGGAAGAACATTGAAAGTGCAATAGAATTTGCTACATACGTAGCAGCATTAACGGTTACTAAAGAAGGCGCTCAGTCATCCTTGCCTTATAGAGATGAGGTAGAAAAATTTATTAAAGAAAGGGGTTATAACAAATGAAAAAGACATATTTGCTGAATAGTGAAATTTCAGAAGTTGTTGCAAGATTAGGGCATACAGATTTGTTGGTGATTGCTGATAGTGGATTACCTATACCAGATGGTGTTAAAAGAATTGATATTGCTTTAACAAAAGGGATACCGAGTTTTAAAGATACATTAAATACGGTACTTACTGAGTTGGGAGTAGAAAAAGCATATATTGCGAAAGAAATGATAGATAAAAATAACGATTTATACCTATACCTTCTCGAGCTATTTGGAGAAAAGCTAATAATTATTAGCCATGAAGATTTAAAGGCAATGTCAAAAAACGCTAGAGCTATTATTAGGACTGGTGAATATAAGCCATATGCAAATATTATTTTAGAGTCAGGTGTGGAATTTTAACAATCCAAAGGGGGGAATAATTTTTGGAACCCGTTTTAGAGATGAGGAATATAACGAAAAAGTTTGGCAATGTTAAAGTTCTGGATAATGTGAGCTTAACCCTTTATAAAGGTCATGTCTTAGCTTTATTAGGTGAAAATGGGGCAGGAAAGTCAACTTTGATGAAAATTCTCTGCGGCATTTATGAGAAAAATGAAGGAAGTATTTATATAAAAGGGGAAGAAGTAAATATAAGAAATGTCAAAGATGCTGAAAAATATGGCATTGCTATGATTCATCAAGAGCTCAATCTTATACCATCACTTAGTGTTGCTGAAAATATTTTTTTAGGGAGGGAATATCTAAAATCATTTAACGCTATAGATTGGAAAAAAATAAAGCAAGAAGCTGCTAAAAAGCTTAGCGAATTGGGTATGAATATAAACGTTAATAGACTGGTAAAGTACTTGAGTGTTGGAGAACAACAAATGGTTGAAATAGCTAGAAGTTTATTGATGGATGCTGAGATATTAGTAATGGATGAACCAACTGCTGCTTTAACAGAGGCAGAGACAAAGAAATTATTTGAGGTCATAAGATCGCTTAAATCAGAAGGTCGAACTATTATTTATATATCTCACAGAATGAATGAAATTTTTGAAATTTGTGATGACTATATTGTTTTAAGAGATGGACGCTTTATTTCTCAAGGTAAAATTAACGAAGTTACACGTGATGAGTTAGTTACAATGATGGTTGGAAGAGAACTAAAAGAACAATATCCTCGTGAATCTGTTCTGCTGGGAGAGGAAATATTGCGAGTAGAAAATCTTAGTATGAAGGGTTTATTTGAAAATATTAATTTCACAGTCAGAAAAGGTGAAGTAGTAGGGTTTGCTGGTTTGATAGGTGCAGGAAGAACTGAAGTGGCCAAAACAATATTTGGTTTTTATAAGAAAACCTCAGGTAAAATTTATCTTGAAAATGAGGAGCTAAAGATAAATAATCCAAAAGATGCTATTGATAATGGAATAATATATTTATCTGAAGATAGAAAAAATGACGGTTTGATATTAAAGCATACTTTAAAAGAAAATATGACGCTTTCAGCATTAAAAAGTATTTCTGATTATATAGGCACTATTTACCATTCTAAAGAAAAATATTTAGTAAACCAGATGATTGAAAAATTAAACATTAAGACCTCTTCAATAAATCAAAAAATATCTAAACTGAGTGGAGGAAACCAACAAAAAATTGCTATTGCCAAATGTTTATTGACAAATCCTAAATTAATTATTCTTGATGAACCAACTCGAGGCATTGATGTTGGAGCAAAAAATGAAATATATAAATTGATTAATAATTTAAAAAAGCAAGGTATTGGTATAATTTTAATATCTTCAGAATTGCCAGAGGTTTTGAATATTAGCGATAGAATTATTGTAATGCATGAAGGAAGGATAACAGGCGAAATACTTCATGAAGAAGCGACAGAAGAAAAGGTAATGTTAAAAGCTGTAGGAGGGGAATGAGTTGAATTTACCGGAAGAAAAAGTAACAAAAATAAATATTAGTGAATTTTTACTCAAAGCAAAATCTTTGATAGGCTTAGTAGGGTTAATCGTTGTATTTTCAATATTATCACCAAGATTTTTAGATTATTATAATCTTACAAATGTTTTAAGACAGACTTCCCTAAATGCAATAATGGCTGTGGGTATGACGTTTGTAATATTAACAGGTGGAATAGACTTATCTGTAGGTTCTATATTAGCCTTTTCAAGTGCAATTACAGCTGGCATGTTAAAAGACGGTTCTCCATTAATTATAGCGGTATTAGCAGGTTTAATAATAGGTACCGGTTTAGGATTTTTTAATGGTTTTGTCATAATTAGATGGAATATACCACCCTTTATTGCGACATTTGCCATGATGACAGTAGCAAGAGGTCTAACACTTGTATATACCAATGGACAACCAATAACGGGTTTAGGTGCGGCTTTTGGTTATATTGGCAACGGTTATATTGGGCCGATACCTGTACCAATAATTCTTACGGTTCTTATCTTTGCGATAGGTTATTACATTTTAAAGAATAATAGACTTGGAAGATATGTCTATGCTACAGGGGGCAATATACAGGCTGCTAAATTGGCTGGTATTAATACTAACAATATAATTCTATTTGTGTATTCTTTAAGTGGCTTTTTAGCAGCAATAAGTGGTTTAATAATTACTTCAAGGTTAAATTCCGCAGCTCCAACAGCGGGACAGGGTGCTGAACTTGATGCCATAGCTGCGGTTGTACTTGGAGGTACAAGTTTATCAGGTGGCGAAGGGGGAGTAATAGGTACTCTGATAGGTGCTTTGATAATAGGCATTTTAAATAATGGCTTAAATTTACTTAACGTTTCGCCTTTTTATCAGCTTATAGCTAAAGGTGCAGTAATATTACTTGCTATAGCATTAGACAAAAAAGAAAGTAGATAAAGGGGGTGTTTTAGGAAGGTTTTAATTGAAAAACAAAAAGTTTTAAAAATTAAAAATTTAATTAAAAGGGGAGAGTTGAATTATGAGAAAATCAAAAATTTTGTTCCTTTTATTAACATTTATTTTACCTGTTGCGTTAATTGCTGGATGCAGTACAGGTAATACCAATAATACTTCAAATGCTAAAGAAGAAAAGACTATAGGCTTGGTAATATCGACACTTAATAATCCATTTTTTGTAACATTGAAAGATGGAGCAGAAGCTAAGGCAAAAGAATTAGGCTATAAATTAATAGTAGCAGATTCACAGAATGACTCTTCAAAAGAACTTTCTAATGTAGAAGATTTAATTCAACAAAAAGTAGACGTTTTGCTTATAAATCCTGTAGATAGCGATGCTGTAGTTAATGCGATAAAAGAAGCAAATAGCAAAAATATACCAGTTATTACTTTGGACAGGTCTGCAAATGGTGGAGATGTTATTTGTCACATAGCTTCAGATAACGTAAAAGGTGGAGAAATGGCAGCAGAGTTTATTGCCAAAACGCTAAATGGGAAAGGAAACGTAGTAGAACTTGAAGGCATACCAGGTACTTCCGCAGCAAGAGATAGAGGCAAAGGATTTGATGAAGCTATCGCTAAATATCCAGATATAAAAATTATAGCAAAACAAGCTGCTGATTTTGATCGTTCAAAAGGTTTATCAGTAATGGAAAATATCCTTCAAGCCCAACCTAAAATTGATGCAGTATTTGCGCAAAATGATGAAATGGCATTAGGTGCAATAAAGGCAATAGAGAGTGCAAATAGGCAAGGAATTTTAGTAGTTGGATTCGATGGGACAGATGATGCGTTGAAAGCTATAAAAGATGGCAAAATGGCTGCAACGATTGCTCAGCAACCAGCTTTAATAGGTTCTCTTGGAGTAGAAATGGCTGACAAATATCTAAAAGGTGAAAAGGTAGAAAAATTTATACCAGCTGAGCTTAAACTTATAACGAAGTGATATGATATCAATACAGATAAGGAAAATAGAAAAACGAATGCGAATCTAAAAAGCCTGCCGTGTTTTGGGCGGGCTTTTTTACGTGCGCCCGGCATGGGCGATAGCTAGGCGGTGAAAGTCCGCTGTGGGCTTGGTAGTGGGAACCACTAGCCAAGAGCAAGGGTGTCCATCGTGAGGTGGAATCTGAAGGAAGCTTAAGGCAAAATCTCGGTCTGATGAACAAGAACCAGATAAGAGGCTGAATTGGGATGGATGAGTTTGCGTAACAAAACGAAGTCCAACACTACCCGAATCCCATACAGTAAATCTGGCAGATATATGAGATGAAAGTTATCGTTCTTACCCGGGGAGGTCTCAAGGATAAGTCACTAAAGTGAACTCTGAAGTGACAACCCATACAGTGATGTATGGTTGAACCTTGAGAAGTCAGCAGAGGTCATAGTACTTATCTAGTCATGAATAGATAAGGAAGGGCCGAACGTTAGGAGGTTTTGGAAATCTTATGGACTCGAAAGATATGCAGAGACTGCAGACAACTCAACAAAGAGGCTATCCGTTGAATAGAGAAATGGAATTTCAAAAGACAACGGAAGTGCATAGTATATCATCGGCGTCAAAAGATAGAAGAAACGATGTACAAAGATATACCAGCAAGATGCTTGAAATGATAGTAGAACGAGGAAACATGAGAGCAGCATACAAGCGCGTTGTTGCAAATAAAGGAAGCCATGGAGTCGATGGGATGGAAGTAGATGAACTTCTACCGTATCTCAAAGAAAACTGGGCAACCATAAAACAACAACTGCTGGAGGGGAAATACAAACCACAACCAGTGCGAAGAGTAGAAATTTCCAAACCAGATGGAGGAGTAAGACTACTAGGAATACCTACAGCACTAGATAGGCTAATACAACAAGCAATAGCCCAAATACTAAATAGAGTCTACAACCATACATTTTCTGATAGCAGTTATGGATTTAGACCAGGACGCAGTGCAAAAGACGCAATAAAAGCCGCAGAAGCATATATAAATGAAGGATATACATGGGTTGTAGATATGGACTTAGAAAAGTTCTTTGACAGAGTAAACCACGACATAATAATGTCCAAACTAGAAAAGCGGATAGGAGACAAAAGGGTACTAAAGTTAATACGAAGATACCTAGAATCAGGAGTAATGATAAACGGAATCAAAGTATCAACAGAAGAAGGGACACCCCAAGGAGGGCCATTAAGTCCCCTATTAGCAAACATAATGTTGGACGAACTAGACAAAGAACTTGAGAAACGAGGGCATAAATTCTGCCGATATGCAGATGACTGCAACATATATGTAAAAAGCAGGTCTGCAGGAAACAGAGTAATGAAGAGCATAAAGAAATTCATAGAAAGCAAATTAAAACTAAAAGTCAACGAAGCAAAAAGTGCTGTAGATAGACCATGGAGAAGAAAATTTCTTGGATTTTCATTCTACACAAAAGAAAACGAAGTAAGAATAAGAATCCATGAAAAATCCATCAAAAGGTTTAAGGAAAAAGTAAGAGAAATAACCAATCGGAACAAGGGAATAAGCATGGAAAACAGAATAAAAAGACTAAATCAAATAACAACAGGATGGGTCAACTATTTTGGATTAGCAGACGCAAAAAGCATAATGAAAACCCTTGACGAATGGATAAGGCGAAGACTAAGGGCATGTATATGGAAACAATGGAAGAAGATAAAAACGAAGCATGATAACCTAGTAAAACTAGGAGTAGAAGATCAAAAAGCCTGGGAATACACCAATACAAGGAAAGGCTACTGGAGAATATCCAATAGCCCAATCCTAAATAAGACTCTTACAAATAATTACTTTGAAAGCATAGGTTATAAGAGTTTATCCCAAAGATATCTAATTGTACACAATTCCTAATGAACCGCCGTATACCGAACGGTACGTACGGTGGTGTGAGAGGACGCTGAATAAAATAATTATTCAGCTCCTACTCGATTAATACAAGAAAATAATAGCATGTAAATGAATGAACATAGACTTTAATTAAAATAATAGTATAATATCATAAATAGAGGATAAAAAATAGTAAGTGGTGATTATATGAATAAAATAGATTATCTTATAAATGAAATAAAATTACTTCCCCGCAAAGGATTGGCTAAAACCTGAGGAGGACGAGGCATGGCAGAACTTATAAAAGGCGATGTGGTTGAAAAGATATATATTCATTTCCTTTGAACAATGAGGATTTAGAAATTGGGACTTTAAATTAGGTAGACCAAATAAATTATTTACAGCTGATAGTAAGATTGTAATTTACAAAGTCGGTACTATAAATCAAGAAAAGCTTAAAGAAGTAATTGATAAATTGGTTCAAATTATAAAAGAATAACTGTTATAAAACTTATAGTTTTAAACAGATGGGCTGATGGCCTGTTTTTTTATGCAGATAATAATTTACAAAAAGTTGTAAAATATGACTTAGGTCGAAAATATAGTTTTAATATCAAAGTTTTAAAACATTTTATGAAACCAAATTACAAAACCATAAAAAATACTTGAAATATTATTTCATAAGTAGTATAATATAAACTAGAAAGGAGTGCAAACATTAACATGCCAGGAGATATAGAGAAAATTAGGGCAGTTATTAATAATTTAAAACCATCAGAAAGAAAAATTGCTGAGTATATAATTGAAAATGCTGATAAGATTTCAGATTTATCTGTAGCTGAACTTGCAAAAAACAGCAATACCAGTGAAGCAAGTGTTGTGAGATTTTGCAAAAGTCTCGGATACAAAGGATATCAAGATTTAAAAATAAAAATTGCTGCAGACTACACATATAAGACAAAAAGTATTCAAGGTTTTGTTAATATAGATGATGATATTAATACCATAATTGTGAAAATATCTAAAAATAATATGGACTCAATAGAAAAAACAATGGATATGTTAGATAGAAACGAAGTAGAAAGAGCTGTTATTGCTATTTTAAATGCCAATAAAATAGACATTTATGGAGTTGGAGCATCTGCTATTGTTGCACAAGATATGTTGCAAAAATTTATGAGGATAAATAAATCTTGTACGGCATACAGTGATTCTCACATGCAACTTGCATCTGCGGCTAATCTTCGCCAAGGAGATGTGGCAATTGGTATTTCGTATTCAGGTCAAACAGCAGATACTGTTGATGCTTTAAGGATAGCTAAAAATTCGGGCGCTACAACAATTTGTATAACAAGGTTTGGTAATTCACCTATAACAGAAGTTTCAGATATAAAACTTTTTGTATATTCTACTGAAGCAATCTTTAGAAGTGGTGCAATGGCATCAAGGATGGCACAACTTAATGTAGTAGATATATTGTTTTCTATAATAGCCTGCAGGAAATACGATGAGGTAATAAAATATTTAGAAAATACAAGTGAAGCGGTCTCATCAAGAAAATACTGAAGGAGAGGTTTGTATGTTTAATATATTTAAAAAAAAGACTGATAAACTATTAATTAAAGCACCTGTTGATGGAGATGTGGTAGAAATAGTAGATGTTCCAGATGAAGTGTTTGCTCAAAAACTTATAGGAGATGGTGTTGCTGTGATACCTGAAGCCGATATATTTGTTTCTCCTGTTGATGGTATTGTAACAGCTGTTTTCCCTACAAAACATGCAATAGGTATTAGGACAAAAGAAGGAATTGAGGTAATGATTCATGTAGGAATTGATACTGTAAAACTAAATGGTGAAGGATTTGTTACGTTTGTAACTGAAGGTGATAAAGTAAAAGTTGGCGATAAACTATTAAAGGTAGAAAGAACTTTAATAAAATCAAAAGCTAAATCACTCGTTTCCCCTATAGTAGTAACTAATATGGATAGGATAAAAGAATTTAAAAAAATGACAGGTAAAGCGACTGCTGGGCAGACCGTTGTAATTGAGGCGGTTATTTAATTTACTTCAATATGAAATAAATTTTCATAAATACTTTATATTTATGAAACAATATAACATATAAGGAGGTGGGAGATAGGTATATAAGATTCATATGTTTAATTATCATTATCCTTTAAATATTAAATTGAGGATAGGGGGATTAAGAATGTCAAGAGAAAAAGAAATAGCTCAAGGAATTATTAAAGAGTTAGGCGGAAAAGAGAATGTTATATCAATCACGAACTGCATGACAAGATTAAGGATACTTGTCAAGGATTATGACAAGGTTAACAGGGAAGCTTTGGGGAAAATTGACGGTGTTATTAAAGTCAATGAAGAGGGTGGAGAGTTACAAGTTATTGTAGGACCTGGTCTTGCTAACAAGGTAGAAAGTGAGGCATCAAAAATACTAGGTGGTACTAAAGTTGGAAAAGCAGAAGAAGTTAAAGCGGCAATTAGTGCCAAAAACCAAACACCTTTTAAACTTCTCTTGAGAAGGATTGCTAGTATATTTATTCCTTTGATTCCAGGTTTAATTGGTGGTGGTTTAATACTTGGCATTACCAATGTTGCGACAAAATTTAATTGGATTGCAGACAAAAATTTATTGGCTATGTTAAGTTTGTTAGGCAGTACTATTTTTACGTATATGGGTATTATGGTAGGTATGAATACTGCTAAAGAATTTGGAGGTTCTCCTACAATTGGAGGTATTCTTGCTGGTATTATTTATAACCCTGCATTAGCTAATATTACAATTGGAGGGAAAGCTTTAGTCGTAGGTAGAGGCGGAATTATTTCTGTTTTAATTGCAGCAGCATTTGCAAGTTGGCTTGAGAAAAACATTAGGAAAAGAATGCCTAACAGTATAGAATTGCTTGCAACTCCTTTGCTTACAATTTTGATAGCAGGTTTTGCAACTTTATATGTATTACAACCTTTAGGCGGATATATAGCTGATGGTATTGGCAAAGCAGTAACTGTTGCAATTGCAGGAAAAGCTGGTGTATTTACAGGATTTATACTTGCTGGTACATTTTTACCATTAGTTATGACAGGTTTGCATCAGGGTTTGACACCTATCCATGTGCAATTAATTGAGTCGACAGGAGTTACTATATTACTTCCTATTTTAGCGATGGCGGGAGCAGGTCAAGTTGGAGCTGCATTAGCAGTATATGTGAAGACCAAGAGCAAACAACTTAAAAAAATTATAGAAGGCTCAATACTTGTCGGTATTCTCGGTATTGGAGAACCATTGATTTACGGTGTTACTTTACCACTTGGGAGACCTTTTATAGGGGCATGTATAGGAGGTGCTTTTGGTGGAGCTTTTGAAGCCCTTAAAGTAGTTGGTGCAAGAGGATTGGGTATCTCCGGTGTACCATTAGCTGTATTAATTGAGCCAAATAAAATTATTTATTATGTTTTAGGATTATTGATATCGTATACTGCAGGATTTATAGCTACCTATCTATTAGGATTTGAAGATCCAGTTGATGAAGAAATAGAAAATTCACAACCATTTACTTTTAATGTTTGATACAATTAAAAAGGGGCGTTTTGCCCCTTTTTAGGAGGAGATGATGAGGTGGCTGTTGGTATTTCGGTTTATACTACAGAAGACTTTCCACATCAAAAGAACAAGGAATATATAAAAATGGCAAAAGACAATGGGATAAATATGGTTTTTACGTCGATGCATATGCCTGAGGTTGAATATGATAAAAAATTAAATGAATTTGAAGATTTAATTGAATATATTAAATTACTAGATATGAAATTAACTATTGATATTTCGCCTGTAACAATGAATATATTAAATTCCTCAATAACAGATTTAAAACCTTTTTATGATTTGGAAGTAGATTGTTTAAGGCTTGATTATGGTTTTACTGCAGAGGAAATAGCTGAAATGACAAACAACAAATATGGAATTAAAATAGAGTTAAATGCCAGCACAATAACAAAAGAAGAAATAGAGAAATTGATAAAGCTAAAAGCTAATATAGATAATTTGACAACTTGCCACAATTATTATCCTAAACCGTATACAGGTCTTTCCTATAAGTTTTTTAAAGAAAAGACAATGATGATAAAAAATTACGGACTTAAGGTATCGGCATTTATTCCTTCTTTGGAAGGTAGGAGAGGGCCAATATATGAGGGATTGCCGACGCTTGAAATGCATAGAAACATAAAACCTTACACAGCAGCGAGACATTTAATTTATTCTGGGTTGATAGATGACATATATTTTGGGGATGCATATGCATCTATAAATGAAATAAGAGATGTTATCTCAATAAATAAAGATGTCATTGAATTAAATATCAATCTTATTATGGATATAACAGATTATGAGAAAGACATAATTTTTGCTGGTATTCATACAAATAGGTCTGATTCTTCTGAATACATTATAAGATCAGAGGAGTCAAGGGGTTATGCAAAGATAGGGAAAGCAATAAAGCCGTATAATTGCATTGAAAGAAAGAAATACAGTGTTACAATTGATAATTACGGTTTTAAAAGATATTCGGGAGAGCTTAATATTTGTTTGATTGATATGCCTCAAGATGAAAGAGTAAATGTGGTAGGACATATACCTGAAGAAGAACATATATTGGTAGATTTAATTAGACCGGGGACAAAATTTAAATTTAGAAAGGGTTGATACAATGGATTTAGATAAACTTATAACGGAAGGAAGAAACCCTGATACACTTGATATTGATAGATTAAGTACAGAAGATATGTTAAAAAAAATAAATAATGAAGATAAAAAAGTTCCAATAGCTGTTGAAAAAGAAATACCTAATATAGCAAAAGCTGTTGATATTATAGCAGAAAAATTAAAACAAGGAGGAAGACTTATATACATTGGTGCTGGTACAAGTGGAAGGCTGGGAATTCTCGATGCATCCGAATGCCCACCAACTTTTGGAGTAGATCCAGAAATGGTGCAAGGGATTATTGCAGGTGGAGATGTTGCAATAAGAAGGTCAGTAGAAGATGCGGAAGACAAAGAAGACCTTGGTAAAGAAGATTTAAAGAAAAAGAATTTGTCAAGTAAGGATGTTGTAGTAGGTATTGCAGCCAGTGGTCGGACGCCTTATGTATTAGGAGCACTTAGATATGCTAAAGAAGTTGGTGCACATACAGTAGGGATATCCTGCAATCCGGATAGTGAGATGAAAAAAATAGTTGATATAATGATAGCGCCTGTTGTAGGGCCAGAAGTAATTATGGGTTCTACCAGAATGAAAGCAGGAACTGCACAAAAATTAGTATTAAATATGCTATCTACAGGTGCTATGATAAAACTTGGTAAAGTTTACAGCAATTTAATGGTGGATGTAAAAGCTACAAATGAAAAATTAATTAACAGAGCAAAACGCATTGTAAAATTAGCAACGGATGCAGATGAAAAAGTAATTGAAAAAATACTTAAGGAAACTAATTATAATGTTAAATTAACAATTTTAATGATATTAACAGGACTTAACCAAAATAAAGCAAAAGAACTTTTAGATAGGTCTAATGGTTATATTGCAAAGGCATTAATGCTTAATGAAAATAAGTCTTAAGAATAAATTTGAAGAGAAATTGAATTTATTAGGAAGTTTTATTTAAACTGAAAGGCGGATTAGTTTCCGCCTTTTATAAAAAATTTTTCGAAATCATATTGACACTGATGAATTAAAATGCTATATTATAAATGTACAAAATATTGTATATTGTCCGGGTGATTGAATGATTAAAGATCTATTAACTAAAAATGGGATTGCCGTTACGATGTTGGCACGAGAAATGCTTTCTTTAAAATGTGGAGATAGAATTGAAACGATAGGAGAATATGCCAAAAAATTTGACCTCGGGCGTGGGACAATACAAACTGCTTTAAAGTATTTAGAAGATAATGAAGCAATTGAATTAGAGCCACGAGGGCATTTAGGTACGTATATAAACAATATTGACTACAAAAAATTATGGGAATATGCGGGACTTACTATTGTTTCAGGGGTAATGCCTCTTCCGTATTCAAGAAGATATGAAGGGTTAGCTACAGGTTTATATAAAGTATTTGAAAAAGGGGAAATACCTTTTAATATGGCATATATGAGAGGAAGCGAAAGAAGGTTAGAGGCATTGTTGAATGGAAAATATGATTTTGCCATAATGTCGATGTTGGCAGCAAAATTGTATATTGAATCTGGTAAAAATTTAAAAATAGTAGTCGATTTTGGACCAAATACGAACGTAAGTACTCATCGTATAATATTTTCAAATAATGCGAAAAATGCGATTGAAGATGGAATGAAGATTGCTATAGATCCAACTTCATTAGACCAATTTATATTAACCTACTATGAATGTGAGGGAAAGAATGTAGAGTTTATAGAATTACCGTATAATCAAATTATACCTCATATAATGGAAGGAAAAATAGATGCAGCTGTATGGAACTATGATGAAATAGTTGACAGAGGACTGTCTATTAAAAATGAACCGCTTAAAAGCGAAAAATCGAAAAAAATTAGTGAAGATAATACACGTGCTGTTTTAGTAGTTAAAAGAGATAATTGGGGTGTTGATAAAATAATAAATAGAATTGTTGATAAAGAAGAAGTTATAAAGATTCAGGAACAAGTGTTGTTGAATAAAATATTTCCAGAATATTGATTTATAATTATTCATATATTATTTTTGGAAGGGCTTAAAAAATAACTTTATATCACAGTACAAAATACTGTATAATGTTTGGAGGGATTTAAGTGAAGGATAATGTTGTAAATAGAATAGATTTGTTAGTACAAGGTAATGTGATTGATTTTGATACTGGAAAAGCTATTAAAAAGATTGATGAGGAATTAAGAGTAAATTATGAAATTTGCGCTGAGGATGAACACTATGAGATGTTTATAACCCATTTAGCAATGTCTATAAAAAGATTAAAAGAAGAAGAAAAATTGGAGTCTACAATAGATGACGAACTTTTTAACGAAGTTAAAAATTGTCCTAATTACTATAGAGCACTTGGTATTTTACAAAATATAGAAGATAGGATAGAAATAAAATTACCCGAATCCGAAAAAAGATTTGTGTTATTACATTTGTGTAATCTTTTAGAAAGGGGTAAAAGTACATGATAAGATTTGTTGTAGGTGGAGCTGTTGATAAGCAAAAAGTTGCTCAAATGATAAAGGAGATAGGAGGTGATAAAGTAAGTGTTGAAATAAAATCAGATATTGAAGCTGCAATGGCTGTGAAAAATGGAAAGGCAGATTACTATGTTGGTGCTTGTGCAACAGGAGGTGGTGGTGCTTTAGCTATGGCAATGGCTATATTAACAGCTCAAAAATGTGCAACTATCTCTATGCCTGGTAAGCCACCACAGGAAGCCGACGTAAAAAAAGCAGTAGCTGAAGGGAAAGTAGCGTTTGGTTTTACTAATGACCATATTGAAAAAGCTGTACCTTACATTGTAAACGCAATTTTAGAAAAATAGGGATTGGAGGATAAAAAATGAAGATAGTGTTAATTGCTTTAATTGGTGCTTTGGCAGCAATTCTTGCGAATGGTGGTATTGCTGTATTTAATGATGGGCTAAGACCTATAATGCCTGAATATCTAGAAGGTAGAATGAAAAAAGCAGAATTGGCTGCAACGAGTTTTGCTTTATCTTTTGGACTTGTAATCGGTTTTGGAATACCAATTTCAATTGGTGCTACCATATTACTTGTTCATAGTATTTTACTCGGGACAGATATTATAGGAACATGGTCACCAAAAGGTAAAATAGGATATGCTGTTGCTGGAACAATAGGAGCTCTGTGGGGAATAGGACTATTGGTAGGATTGCAATGGATTGTAAATGTATTCAAAAAATTACCGGTTAATGTTTTCGACTCAATGGGACAAATAGGTACACCTGTAATATTTGCTTTTGCAGCATTTCCTGCATTAGCAGTTGCATACCAATATGGTGTTAAAAATGGGCTTATTACTTTAACAATATCGGCATTGGTTAGAGCTATAGTAGCAAGATTTTCTCCAATAGTTATTGGAACAAGCAAAATAGCTTTGAATCCAGAAGGTATGGCATTAGTTACTGGAATGATAGTTTTACTTATCTATGCTATGAGAGAAAAGAAAGAAGAAAATTCAACAAATATTGCTGCTTTATTTACTGAAAGAGTAGACAGGATAAAAAAGAATGTTTGGGTACTTGCTATAATGGGTGCTCTTGTAGCGGCAGCCACGTCTCTGCATATTTTGGCAGGCGATCCAATTTCTCTATCATTGGTTTCTAAAGGTAATTATACAGATGCTGCTTTAGTTGCATTAGCGAGAGCAATTGGTTTTGTACCTTTAGTTGCAACTACTGCTATTGCTACCGGTGTATATGGTCCTGTTGGAATGACTTTTATATTCGCAGCAGCTTTATTTGCGAACAATCCACTGCTTGCAGCAATACTAGGATTTGTAATAATTTTTGCGGAAGTTTACCTGCTGGGAGGTATAGCGGCATTTTTGGATAAATTCCCAGGGATTAAAAAGTCTTCAGATAACATTAGGACAGCGATGGGACAATTATTGGAAGTGGCATTGTTAGTTGGCGGGGCGAATGCATCTAATATGGCGTTGCCTGGATTAGGGATATTTATTGTAATTGGGTTATACCTTTTAAATGAAATTGCAGGAAGACCTATTGTGAGAATGGCAGTTGGACCCATTGCAGCAATATTAGTTGGTATTCTTGCTAACATATTGGCGGTTTTTGGACTGTATGTTCCACCGGTTAAATAAAGAGGGGAATTTCCCCTCTTCCATATAATAAATTTATTAGGGTGAATGTTATATATGAATGATAAAATAGTTATGCAAAAAATAAATGAGATGGCAAGACTCGCATATGCGATAAATATAGCACGTGATAATTTAGGTTATTCTGTTAGATATATTAATTATAAGGCAATAAAAAAAGCTGTAGAAGCGTTAAAAGTATATGATAAATTATACTTTTATGGAATAAAAAATACATCACAAATTAAACGCGAATATTTGCAAAAATTATCTAATATTGGAAATTATATATGGCTTACAGTTGATGAGATGTCAAAAGGCGGTAGAGCAATTGATATTGAGAGAATAAACCCTGTTACTGGCAGGCCGATGACAGGCTCTACAAGTGCTGGTTGTATCAATGTGTTATTGGGAATAAATGATTTTACTATTGGCACTGATGGTGGTGGTTCTGTGTTGGGGCCTGCGATGTCCTGTAATTTGTATTCTATCATGGCAAAAGGATTAGGCCTTGAAGGTAAAAAATTAAAAAAATCAACAGATGCTATAAATTTCATACCTGGTATTGGAATAATTGCAAAAGATTTATTCGTATGTAAAGATGTATTGAGTAACCTAATAGATTTGGATGATACAATAGATTTTCGCAATTTAAAAGTTGGAATTCCACGAAAAGGCGATATAAATCTTCCGATTATTGGTGACGTCCGTGAAGATTTATATAATATTGAAAGAGTTTTATCAAAAGAGGGTATTCCAGTAATTGATATTGATTTGAAGGATGTATTGAAAAGAGAAGATGCTATATATAAGCTTAATAAAGCTTTTGAAGAGGTAGATATAGTGATAACAAAAGAAGGACCTATTGATATTTTTGGTTTAGGAGATTCGGTTTTAGGTACTATGGGATATGTCGGAAGTTATATTCAAAATAGTTCAGGAAAATATTTGATAAAAGTTGCTAACATGGTAAATACTACAGCTCTTACAATACCATCAGAAAATTTAGGTGTAGGGATTTTAATAATGGCGAAAGAAGGAAATAAATATGGTACAGGTGCTATTAAGCTGGCAGAGATAATTGATAGCAATATTAGCCATCCAAAACTATTTTATGAATATTTTAACACTAAAGAATATGATGATATTTTATTTGAGGTGAATTAAATGATTTTAGATAATAATACTGGTTTTAAAGATATAGGTTATACTCTTATACATGAACATTTGACTATTGATTTATCAAGACTCAAAGAAGATGATGATGCCAAACTTGATGATGTAGATAGCTTAATTGAAGATTTAAAAGAACTCAAAAAAAGTGGCATAGATACTATCGTTGATGTTACAAACATAGGTATGGGTCGAGATATTGAAAGAATCAAGTATATTTCTGATATTTCAAATATGAATGTGATTTTATCTACTGGATTTTATAAAGAACCTTTTTTGCCGGAAATAGTTTATAAGAGTTCTGTTAAAGAATTGGCTGATATATTTATTGATGAAATTATTAATGGAATCGATGGTACAAATTATAAAGCATCTGTGATAGGCGAGATAGGCACAAGTAAAGAAGAAATAAAAGAAGTAGAAAGAAAAATTTTTGAAGCTGCTGCAATTGCACATAATGAAACCGGAGTACCGATAATAACTCATACAACGTTAGGGCTTTTAGGATTAGAACAGATTAAAATTTTTAAAAATGTGAAAGTAAATTTAGAAAAAGTAGTTATAGGGCATGTTGATTTAAACATTGATATGGATTATTATTTAACTTTACTTGATAGTGGATGTTATCTTGCTTTTGACACAATTGGTAAAACTAATTATCAACCAGATGAGTTAAGAGCAATATCTATAAAGAAACTTATTGACAAAGGATTTATTAACAAAATTCTCCTTTCATTGGATATTTCAAGAAAATCTTATCTAAAAAATTATGGTGGTTTTGGCCATTCATATATAGTAGAAAAATTTATTCCTCTTTTAAAAAACAATGGGTTAACAGAAGAAGATATAAAGACTATATTATACAGAAATCCATTGAACTTGATTGGAGGATAAAGAATGATTACGTATCCTATTAAACAGATTAGCTTAGAGGAAGCAATTAATTTGCAGTTTAAATTAGTAGATATCATCCAATCAGTTTTTCGAGGGCATGAATTGCTCGAAGCTGGTGATTATGGTGTATCATTGGAGCTTGGACGACCTAAAACCACCTCAAAAGTTG
The DNA here is from genome assembly GCF_000019065.1 of Thermoanaerobacter sp. X514. Classification (NCBI taxonomy): domain Bacteria; kingdom Bacillati; phylum Bacillota; class Clostridia; order Thermoanaerobacterales; family Thermoanaerobacteraceae; genus Thermoanaerobacter; species Thermoanaerobacter sp. X514. The sequence goes on from NC_010320.1 coordinate 180,461, forward strand.
AGAAGGTTCTTGCTAAATTTTTTGATGCAGAAGACTCTGCTCTAGTAAGAGGTGCTGGTACGGGGGCTATGAGACTCGTTTTTAATAGCTTATTAAAACCTCTTAATACCTTACTTGTGCATGACGCCCCTGTATATCCTACAACACAAAACCTTATCGATATGATGGGCCTTAAGCTTTTAAAAGTAAACATGAATGATTTAGATTCATTTGAGATATTAAAAAATACAAAAGTTGATGCTGTGTTAATACAACATTCAAGGCAAAAACCTGATGACAGCTATGAGCTCGAAAAAGTAATAAAAGCTATTAAATCTATAACGAATGTGCCTATTATCACTGATGAGAATTATGTAGTTATGAAAGCTCCATATATAGGTGTTCAGTTGGGAGCGGATGTTTCAGTATTTTCCATATTTAAATTGTTGGGTCCGGAAGGAATTGGATGTGTAGTAGGTAAAAAGCATATTATAGACGGAATTCGTAAACTAACTTATTCAGGAGGAAGCCAAGTGCAAGGACCTGAGGCAATGGAAGCTTTAAGGTCGCTTGTATACACTCCTGTTTCATTAGCAATACAAGCAATGCAGGTTGATGAAATAGCAAAGAGGCTTAATAACGGGGAAATAAAAGGAGTAAAAAAGGCATATGTAGCAAATGCGCAGTCCAGAGTTGTATTAATAGAATTTGAAGAACCAATTGCGGCAAAAGTATTAAAGTACGCTGAAGAGATGGGAGCAGTACCTTATCCTGTAGGTTCTGAATCAAGATATGAAATTGGTGCTATGTTTTATAGAGTTTCAGGGACTTTTATTAAAGATAATCCTGAAATAAAAAATTATGTAATTCGCATTAATCCAATGAGGGCAGGTGCTGATACTGTTATTAGAATTTTAAAAGAAGCTGTAAAGAAAAGTCTGGCTTAGGAGATGATGCAATGTTTCTTAATATGGTTATTGAAAGAAATCCACAACTTATTATAGAAGCTGCCAAATTACACAGAGACGGTGTTATTGAACCCAATACTTATGTGTTGGATGTTGATAGTATTTATGAGAATGCAAGATTAATTAAAGAAACTGCTGATAAATATAATATTAGCTTATATTATATGACAAAACAGTTTGGAAGAAATCCTATTATTTCAAAAATCATTGAAAAGGCGGGAATTGATAAAGCAGTAGCTGTAGATTTTGATGAGGCAAGGGTATTGTTTGATAATGGTCTTAAAATAGGGCATATAGGACATTTAGTACAAGTCCCGAAAAATGACATTAAGTTATCTTTACTCATGAAACCAGAAGTTATAACATGTTTTTCATATGAAAAAGCAAAAGAAATATCAGATAACGCAAAAGAGCTTGGAATTATGCAAGATATATTATTAAGAGTAATAGATGAAAATGATGTAATATATCCGGGTCAAGAAGGAGGTATATATCTTGGAAAGTTAAAAGAAACAGTTCATCATATATTAAAATTGAAGAATATAAAAATTGCTGGTATTACATCCTTTCCATGTTTTCTTTATGATTATGAGAAGAAAGAAATTACACCAACGCACAATGTATATACACTCTTAAAAGCAAAAGAAATATTGAATGAAATGGGGCTTGAAATCTGGCAAGTAAATGGGCCCAGTGCTACATGCTGTAGTTCAATACCGCTTTTAAATAAGTATGGTATTACTCATGGAGAGCCGGGGCATGCTTTATTGGGGACGACTCCTTTACATGCATATACAAAACAGCCTGAAAAACCATCAATTGTGTATGTATCTGAGATATCTCATATTAACAATGAAAAAGCTTATTGCTATGGAGGCGGGTTTTACCCGAGGTCGAATGTTAAATATGCGTTAGTATCAAATAATCCTGAAGATATTTTAGATAGAATATTTGATGTTGAAGAATTACCCCCGGAATCAATAGACTATTATGGAACTATACTTTTAAACAATAGAAAGGTTAACGTCGGGGACACTGTAATATATTCATTTAGAACACAAATATTTGTAACAAGAGCAAAAGTAGCTCTTCTTGAAGGGTTATCTTCAGGGAAACCAAAATTAACGTATATATTTGATTCAAAAGGTAATCTTTTAAAGGATTTAAGAAAGAAGGATAATAAATGAGAGCCATAATTCTTGTAATAGATAGTCTTGGGGTTGGTGAAATGGCTGATGTCCCTGAGGTACGTCCGCAAGATATAGGAGCAAATACTTTAAAACATGTTTCTGAATATAATGATAATTACAGATTAAATAATTTAGAATTAATGGGAGCAGGTCTTATAGTTGAGAGTAAGAATATAAAAAAGGTTAGTAATCCCATTGCAAGCTATGGATGTTCAAACTTAGAGCATGAAGGAGCAGATACTTTTCAAGGGCATCAAGAGATTGTTGGTTCAAAGCCTAGAAAAGCTTTGGTACAGCCTTTTAAAGAGTGTATGGACAAAGTAAAAACTGAGTTAGAGAAAGCAGGCTTTGATGTTACTATACCAGATTCTAAACACCCATTTTTATTGGTAAATGGTGTTGTAACAATAGCAGACAATATTGAAGCGGATATAGGTTTAAACTACAATGTTACTGCTCCTTTGGATTATATTTCATTTGAAGAAGAATTGAAAATCGGACAAATAGTAAGAGATAACGTTAAAGTTGGAAGAGTTATCGTATTGGGAGGAAAAGGGATCACAATAAATGATATATTAAATGCGGTAGAAGAAAAATCGGATAATATCGTTGGAATAAACTGTACAAAAGCTGGTGTGTATAATAAAGGTTATATGGTGAGACATCTTGGATATGGAATAGACCCAAATGTCCAAGTGACAACTATTTTGAAGAAGCATGGTTTTGATGTATCTCTTATTGGAAAGGCTGCAGATGTTATAAACTGTGATGGTGCAGATTATAATCCATGTGTTGATACAGAAACTGTATTAAGCATATTATTGAATAAGTTAGACAACATATCTGATGGTTTAATAATGGCAAATGTACAAGAAACAGACCTTGCAGGGCATTCACAGGACGTAGAAAAATACGCCGAAAAATTGAAACTTGTAGATTATTATCTACCTAAAATTATTGATAAAATGAAGAAAGATGATATTTTATTTATGACTGGTGATCACGGTAATGACCCTACCATAGGGCATAGCCACCACACAAGAGAAAAAGCGCTTCTATTGGTTTACGGCAAAAAATTAAGACCGGTAAATTTAGGAGAAAGAAAGACTTTATCAGGTATAGGAGCTACTATAGCAGATTATTTTGGTGTTGAAAAACCAGAGAATGGAGAGAGCTTTCTAAAAATGTTAATATAATTATTTTTGACGAGCATTTGAGCCTTGGAAATAAGGGGTAAGAAATCCTTTATAACGAAAGATTTCTTACCCCTTTCAATATAATCGTTAAGCATTTTCTCGGTATATAGTATATAGAATAAAATACCAATATCGCGAAAATATGATTTGCTTTTAATGTAGAAAGGGGAGGTTCTATAGTAATTGTATCACAATTGCGAAAGTTATATATTAACATCGTGAGAAAAATAAAAAAGGATTTATTAAAAAAATGTAGAATTAATTATGTAAAGCATAAAATAGAATTGGTGCGTAAAGAAAATGAAAGTCCTTTTAAAAATATCATCTGAAAGGATTGAAGATTATGGGGATTAAGGATATGACACTGGAAGAAAAGATAGGGCAAATGCTGATGGTTGGCTTTCCGTCGCCCACCTATGATGACCATGTTGAGAAGTTAGTTAGTGAATATAAAATTGGTAACATAATTTTATTTTCTAGAAATGTAAAGGGAAAAGAACAGCTTCAAAATTTATGCAATAATATCCAGATGAACATAATAAAACATACAGGCATTCCAGCGTTAGTTGCTATTGACCAGGAGGGAGGAATGGTTACAAGAATTTATAAAGATGCCACTTATTTACCAGGCAATATGGCAATAGCAGCGACAAATGAAGTAGAAAATGCATATAAGATAGGAGAAATAGCAGGTAAAGAGCTTAGAGCATTGGGCATAAATATTAATTTTGCTCCTGTCCTTGATATTAATAATAATCTATCTAATCCTGTAATAGGGGTTAGGTCTTATGGAGAAAATCCAGAAAAAGTAGCGGAGTTCGGAATTAATTATATAAAAGGTTTACAAAAAGAAAATGTTATAGCGACAGCGAAGCATTTTCCCGGTCATGGGGATACTTCAGTAGATTCTCATCTTGATTTACCATTGGTGTCTTACAATAAAGAGCGATTATATAGAATTGAGTTATATCCTTTTAAAAAAGCAATAGAAAATGGTGTGGAAGCCATAATGACAGCCCATATTCTCTTTTCAGCTCTTGAGGAAAATAAATTGCCTGCAACATTGTCCCATAATATTCTCACCAATATACTGAGAAAGGAACTTAGATTTAATGGATTAATTATAACTGATTGTATGGAAATGAATGCAATTGCAAAATATTTTGGTACGGCCAAAGCAGCTGCGATGGCCATAAAAGCAGGAGCAGATATAGTCCTTGTTTCCCATACGAAAAAACTGCAGATAGAGGCATTTAATGAAATCAAAGAGGCAGTTTTACGAGGTGAAATATCAATTGAAAGAATAGATGAATCTGTTGAAAGAATAATCCAATTAAAAGAGAAATACAAACTTTTTGAAAATCCATATCCAGATGAAAATAAAATTAAAACTATTGTGGGGTGTAAAGAACATCAAGAAATTGCAAAAAACATAAGTTTGAATAGCATCACTATTGTTAAAGACGAAAATAACCTTTTACCAATAAGGAAACAAAAAATATTGGCAGTTTCTCCTGAAACAGTCCCAATTTCAGGTGTGGATGATACTTTAATGGATAAAGTATCTTTTGCAAAAGCTTTTGTGCAAAAATTTGGAGGGGTTGAAAAAACTATTCCTGTAAATCCTGATGAAGACCTCATAAATACTATCAGAGAAGAGGCTAAAGATAAAGAAATTGTTGTAGTAGGCGCTTATAATGCTAGTTTGAATGAAGGCCAAGTAAGGCTTGTAAACTCATTGCTGGAAGTGAATAAAAATATCATCGTTGTTGCCTTAAGAAATCCATATGATTTATTAGAATTTGAAGATGTGCCTACATATGTTTGTACTTATGAATATACTCCACTTTCTGTAGAAAGTGTGCTAGAGGTTTTAAGTGGTAATTATGTGCCAAAAGGAGAATTGCCGGTTTCTTTATAAACCAAATAATTAAAATAAAATAGTAAAAAAGGGGAGTTGACATGGATATTCAATATATTAATTTGACAGAGGGAAGGGTAGAAGAAATATTGTTTCTTTGGAATAAAGAAATAGGTGATAATTTTCCCATGAGAAAAGAGCTATTACGACAAAATACTTTTGAAGATGTAAATGTCCTTTTAGAAGGGTCATGGGTTGCCGTTGATACAAAAAACGACAAGACAGTAGGCTTTATAGTGTCAAAAATATGGAAAGAAGATATGGAATGTTTAAAAATCCAAAAAGGTGTTGGACATATTCAAGTCATTTTGGTTGATCATGACTACAGAAATAAAGGAATTGGCAGCGAATTGTTAAAGAGGGCAGAAAAAGCTTTAAATGAAGCAGCTGTTAAAACTGTATTATTAGGCCAAGATCCATGGCATTACTTTCCTGGCATACCTTCTGAGTTTAAAAAAACGAGGGAATGGTTTGAAAGACGAGGATACGTTAATTATGGGGAAGAGTACGATATGTATTGTGATTTATCTAAGAAAAATGAAGTGATATTACCGGATTTACTAGATGTTAAATTTAAACTGTTAGATTTAGCAGAAAAAGACAAATTTCTTTCGTTTTTAAAAAAGAGTTTTCCAGGTCGGTGGGAATATGAGGCTATACATTATTTCAAACGAGGAGGTGAAGGACGGGATTTTATTGTAGGTGAGAAAAACGGCGAAATAGTAGGTTTTTGTAGAATTAATGACATTAATTCTCCTTTTATTGCGCAAAATGTGTATTGGGCTCCTTTATTTAACAAAGAGCTAGGAGGTATAGGGCCCTTAGGTATTGATGAAAAGGAGAGAGGAAAAGGATTGGGGTTGGCAATTGTTCAGGCTGGCATGTACTTTTTGTATAGTAGAGGAATTAGAAATGTGGTGATAGATTGGACTGAATTGGTGGATTTTTATTCAAGACTGGGGTGCAAAATTTGGAAAAAATACACAGTGTATAAAAAGAATTGAAATAAAAGACAAGTTGTTATTGGAAGGAAGTGATTTGCATGAAAAACCTTTTATTAAAACATGGTGAAATATATACACAGAATGAGATAATATATAATGGAGATTTATTAATTTCTAATGGGAAAATTTCAAGTATAGGTAAAAATTTAAGTACTAATGATGCAGAAGTAATTGATTTAAAAGGCAAAAAAATAGTGCCTGGCTTTATAGACATACATATTCACGGCGGTGTTGGACATGATACAATGGATGCTACTTATGAAGCATTAAATGCTATTTCAATTCATCTTGCAAAACATGGAGTAACTTCTTTTTGCGCTACTACTATGACAATGGATGTACCCTATATCCTGAATGCTCTTAAAAACATAAATGAGACGATGAAAAAAGGAACAGGTGGAGCACAAATTTTAGGGGCATATGTTGAGGGACCCTTTATAAGCAAAGAACACAAAGGGGCACAGGATGAAAAATATATAATACAACCTGATAAAGAGTTATTTGACAAATTTTTAGAAGTTTCAGGAGATAACATAAAAGTAGTAGCATTAGCACCTGAAAAAGACCCGGATGGAAGCTTTGTAGAACATGTCACTAAAAAGGGTGTAAAAGTCTCCTTAGGGCATACAAATGCCACTTATGAGGAGATGAAAAATGGAGTAGATCATGGTGCTACAATTGCAGTTCACACTTATAACGGCATGAAAGGGTTACATCACAGAGAACCTGGTGCATTAGGAGAAGTATTTTTAGATGACAGAATATACAGTGAGGTAATATCGGATTTTATTCACACACATCCCGCTTCAGTAAAGATATTAATTAAAATAAAAGGAACAGACAAAGTGATACTTATATCAGATGCGATGCCTGCCTGTGGATTAGGAGACGGGGAGTACATATTTGGAGGGCAAAAGGTACTTGTAAAAGAAGGTGTGGCAAAACTAGAAAACGGTTCATTAGCAGGAAGTACATTGACGTTAGATAAAGCTTTAGCAAATATAACATTTCTTGGAGTACCGCTTTTTGAAGCTTGCAAGATGGCCTCTTTAAATCCTGCCAAAGCAATTGGAGTAGATAATAGAAAAGGAAGCATAAAAGTTGGCAAAGATGCAGATATAGTTGTGCTAAACAATGATTTGACTGTTTATATGACGATAATAGAGGGGAAGGTTTTTAAAGAATAAAGTAAATTAATATAAAAATGCTCACAAAAAAACTGATAAATAAATGCCAAGAAGCTTAATTGCCATACAAAGTTTAAGGAATCCTTTCGATGTAAGGATTCCTTTTTACATTAAAGGTATTTTGCGATATGTTGGATGTTATTCCTTTACAATATTCTCTTTGCAAAATTTTTTATTCTTTCAAGTGCTCTTGCTATTTTATCTATAGAATATGCGTATGATACACGAATAAATCCTTCACCGCTTGGGCCAAATGCGTCTCCTGGTACTACAGCTACTTTTTCTTCTTTTAAGAGTTTTTCACAAAATTCCTGTGAAGTCATACCCGTCTTTTTTATTGACGGGAAAATATAGAAAGCTCCTTTTGGCTCAAAGCAGTCAAAACCTATTTCGCGAAATCCGTTTACAATAAATTTCCTTCTCTTATCATATGTTTCTCTCATTTTTACTATGTCTTCTTCACATTGATATATACCCTTTATAGCTGCATATTGTGCTGTTATTGGAGCGCATATAGTTGTGTACTGATGGATTTTATTCATCGCTTCAATGAATCCGTGTTCTGCTGCAATATATCCAAGTCTCCAACCTGTCATGGCAAAAGCTTTAGAAAAACCGTTTATAAGTATTGTCCTTTCTTTCATGCCCGGAAGTGAGGCTATGCTTACGTGTCTTCCTTCATAAGTCAATTCACTATATATTTCATCAGAAATTACTATTAAATCATGCTCGATTATTATGTTTACAATTTCTTCTAATTCTTCTTTTTTCATGATAGCACCTGTAGGGTTATTGGGGTAAGGAAGAATTAATGCTTTTGTTTTCGAGGTTATTTTTGATTTTAGGTCATCAGGGGTTAGTATAAAATTGTTTTTTTCATCAGTAGGAACAAATACAGGGATGCCTCTTGTCAAAGTTACACAGGGGGCATATGAAACATAGCTAGGTTCAGGAACTAAGACTTCGTCACCGTCATTTAAAAGAGCTCGCAGAGCAAGGTCAATGGCTTCACTAGCACCAATAGTTACCATTATTTCTTTTTCAGGGTCATAGGTTAAATTATAATGAGTTTTTAAGAAATAGGATATGGCCATTCTAAGTTCGGGCAAGCCTAAGTTTGAGGTGTATGTTGTGCTACCTCTATCTAGTGCGTTAATGCCTTCTTTTCTTATTTCCCACGGAGTTACAAAATCTGGTTCGCCAACTCCCAGTGATATTATGTCTTTTGAATTAGTCACAAGGTCAAAAAATTTTCTGATTCCGGACGGTGGAATACTTTTTACTACGTTGGATATGTATTTGTCTGTATTCATGGTGTTATCACCAATCTTTTGTCGTCTTGTCCTTCTTCATAAAAAACTCCGTCTTTTTTATATCTTTTTAAAATAAAATGTGTGGTAGTGCTTAATACGCCATCAATGGGGGCAAGTCTTTCAGCGACAAAGAAGGCTATTTCTTTCATTGTTTTACCTTCTACTTCAACGGAAAGGTCGTAAGTTCCGGAAATTAAGGAAACTGATTTTACTTCTTCGTACTGGCATATTCTTTCAGCTATTGCATTAAATCCAAGTCCTTGCTGGGGTGCTACTTTTACATCTATGAGGGCAGTTACGACTTCCCGGCCAGCCTTTTCCCAATCCACGAGAGCAGTGTATTTTAACAACACTTTTTTGTCCTCAAGACTTTTTATTGTGTTTTTAACTTCTTCTTCACTAAGCCCTGTGATTGCTGCCATTTGCTTTTCTGTAAGACGGCTGTTTTCGCACAGAAGGTCAAGGATCTCCATGCTTTTATCCATTTTTGCACCTCCTAAAAATATATTTTATGCACATTATAATACAAAGATAGGCGTAATTCAATAATTTAATAAATTGAAGTATAAAAATTTAAATAAAAACGTTTGAAATTTAACGAATGTGTGAATTCTGGGTTGACATGTATGTATAAAGAATGTTACAATTTTTATATAGATATTGATAATTATTTTCAATTATGGAGGCATCACAAATGGCAGAGAATACTATTATAAATCTTATACAATTAAGGGAAAATCATGAAGGAGAGATTATACTAATAAAAACTGGAAGGACAGCTATGCAAAGATTGAATGAAATGGGACTTGTCCCAGGGACGAAAGTTAAGCTGGTTAGAAAAGGCCCTTTGCGGGGGCCTGTTGAGCTTGAAGTTAGAAATTCTCACCTTGTGATTGGATATGGTCTTGCTTCAAAAATATATGTAAAAATTGCCTAACAGAAAGGAAGGCTTAAGATGAAAAAAGAAATAGTTATAGCCTTAGCAGGAAATGCTAATGTAGGTAAAAGCGTTATCTTCAATCAATTGACGGGTTTAACTCAGATAATTGGCAACTGGCCGGGGAAAACAGTGGAAAGGGCAGAAGGGCTTTTGAGATTTAAAGGCCGGACTATAAAAATTGTTGACCTTCCCGGTATTTATTCTCTTTCTGCCTATTCTCAAGAGGAAATTGTTTCTCGTGAGTTTATAGCTTTTGAAAAACCGGATGTTGTAATAAACGTGGTGGATGCCTCTAATCTTGAGAGAAATTTGTTTTTTACAGTGCAACTTTTAGAGCTTCATGTGCCTATGGTTATGGCTTTAAACCAAGTGGATTATGCCCTTAAAAAGGGTATAGATATAAATGTAAAAAGGCTTGAAGAACTTTTAGGAATTCCTGTTGTAAAAACTATCGCTACAAAGGGGAAAGGCCTTGAAGAATTGATAGATAAAGCTTTAGAAGTTGTAGATTCACATAAAGAAACGGCTGTAAAAGAGTATGACATAAAACAAGAAAAAATTCTCAAATACAGAAATGAAGTAAGCGAGTATGTAATGAGAATTTACAATATTCTTTTAAAACACAATGTAGTAAACATTATAAATTTGTTTCATCCTCTGTGGATTTCTCTAAAACTTATAGAAGAAGATAGCGATATAATTGAAAAGCTAAAAAGAGAGCCTGATGGTAAAAAGGCTTATGAAGAGATTCAAAAAGAACTAGAGGGATTAAAGGCGAAGACAGATGGCCCTCTTGTGACTTTAGTTACAGCAGCCAGGTATGATATTGCCTCTTTTATAGCCAGGCAGACAGTATCAGAAATTCACCATAGAATTACATGGACTGATTTGATTGACAATGTTGCTCTTCATAAAATATTTGGCTATATATCAATGTTTGCTATTGTCTTCATATCATTTTACGGCATATTTAAATTTGGAGAGTATTTCTCTGGCGTGTTGGAGGGATTTTTTGATGTATTAAGACCTTTGGTGTATAATTTGCATATTCCAAATATGTATAAAGATGTTTTATGGAATGGACTTGTTGAAGGACTTATTTCTGCTATAACCATCGTACTACCTTATATACTCCCATTTTATGTATTTTTATCAATACTTGAAAACACGGGTTATCTTGCGAGAATTGCCTTTTTAATGGATGAGATAATGCACAAAGTGGGACTTCACGGCAAAGCTCTCATTCCAATATTGATGGGCTTTGGGTGCAATGTCCCGGCAGTACTAGGCACAAAAATTTTAGAAACTGATAGAGAAATATTTGTTGCGTCTTTTATGTCCACTCTTGTGCCTTGTTCTGCAAGGATTGTGATAATTTTAGGTACAATAGGGGTATTCATGGGGCCGCAATACGCACTTGCTGTTTTTGCCTTAGATGTTTTGGTAATTTATATAGCAGCGTATTTTGCAGATAAAATAGCGCATGGAAAACCCTATGATTTGATAATGGAACTTCCCGGTTACAGAGTACCCGCGTTAAAACCAACATTAAAGCAAATATGGATTAGGATTAAAGACTTTTTGTATGTGGCACTTCCTATAATTGTTGTAGGAAGTCTTGTGCTTGAAATATTGAAATACACAGGTATATTTAAATATGTGACGTATGTAACGGACCCTATTGTAGTAAAATGGTTGGGATTGCCATCAATAGTAGGAATAGTATTGATTTTTGGGGTTTTAAGGAAAGAGCTTACCCTTATAATGCTTTTAACACTGTCTGGGACAAGTCATATAACACAGATTTTGACGCCGCGGCAGATGATTGTCTTTGGTGTTGTTACAATGCTTTATATTCCCTGTATTGCTACAATTGCGGCATTAAAAAGGACAATTGGATGGAGAAAAACATGGTGGGTAGTTTTTGTTAATATTTTTATTGCAATACTAATAGGGGGAATATTAAATAGAATTCTTACTTTTGTATAATTGTGCTATAATGTTAATGGGTGAAAAACAATAGAATTTATAGAAAAAATAAATTGAAAATAGAGTAGGACACTAGACCTACTCTATTTTTTTATCAAATCAGATTGGCTTTTAGCAAAAGCTCCTCATTATTAAGAATTTCCTCAGGTTTACCTATAGTTTCTATTCTATGGTCTTCGTTTAGCACTATTATCCTGTCTGAAAGCGTTGCTGCCATATCAAGGTCGTGAGTTGCAATAACTATTGTAGTACCTTTTTTGTTTAATTCTTGTAGTTTCACTAAAAGCCACTTTTTTGACCGTGGGTCAAGGCCATTTGTAGGTTCGTCAAGAAGCAAAACTTCAGGATTTATCACCATGACTGATGCTAATGCGACTTTTTTCTTTTCTCCGCCGCTTAATCTGTGAGGGGGCCTATCTTTTAATTTTTCAATTCCAAAAGAAATAAGAGTTTCTTCCACTATTTTTTGGACTTCGTCTTCCTTTAAGCCCATTTGAAGTGGTGCAAATGCTATTTCGTCAAAGACTGTAGTGCTGAAAAGTTGCACATCAGAGTCCTGAAACACAAAACCTACTTTTTTTCTAAATTCATATTCATCAAAAGTTTTTTTACCCCCCAGCAATTTGCCAAATGCCCATATTTCACCTTTGTCCGGATAAATTAAATTGTCCATCAATTTTAAAAGAGTGGATTTTCCACTGCCATTTGCACCGAGAAGGATTAACTTTTCTCCTTTTTTTACTTCAAAACTTATGTCAATTAAAGCAGGAACTGATTTATTGTAAGAGTAATAGACATTTTTTAATTCAAATACTGTGCTCAATTTACACCTCCTTATGGGTGGATATACCACAAGATGAATAAAAAAGTTATATTAAAACCTATCCACATATAATCATAAAAAGTCATTTTAAAAGTAGTTAGTGTTTTGTAATCTCCATTGTAACCTCGTGAAATCATGGCGTTATAAACTTCATCACTCAGTTGTTGAGACCTTATCAAAACATTTGCCATAGCAGAAGCGACAAATTTTCTTCCTTCACTACTATCACTTTTCCTGACATTTCTGCTTTTTCTTGCGAGAAACATGTTTGTAGCAATTTCTAAAAGCAAAAAGATGTAACGTAAGGCCATTTCAAGTGTAGCAGTAAAAATGCGGGGAAGCTTAAAAGACCTCAATCCTTTTAATATTTCTACCCATTTTGTTGACAGTGCTAGTATATATACAAAAGATAAAGATATAAATGACCTCATCATAAAAATAATGGCACTATACAAACCTTCTTTTGTTATATAAAAATTTTTTGTGAAATATACTAAAGGCTGTCCTTCTTTTACTACATTAAAAAGTGAAGGTATCAGGACAATACCTGTAAAAAATATTGAGACTGTTGATACCCTCACAACATATGCTTTTAAAGGTATTTTAGAAAAATAAGCCAACAAAAGTGTATAAATAAGAAATATGGTCATAAAAGGTATTGTCTTTCCAAAATTGACTATAATGATTAATATAAAAACGGAGACGAGTTTTATTCTCGTATCAAGAGACTGCATAATACCTTTCTTAGCAAAAATTGTGTCAGAATAAAACATATCTTCAAATGCATTTTGTATACTTAAGATTGTCTTTTCTAAAAAGTTATCCATTTTTCTTCTGGGGTTTTCCCATAATCCTCCCTAATATTGCAAATATCAATACAATAGCTGCAATTCCTATAACTGCCGAAAAAATATAACCTAAAGCTTGTTGGAAGAAATTAACATCAAATCCTGGTATACTGTAATCGGGTAATATTGCTTTTATAACTTCTGAGAATCTACTCATTCCCTCAGGTACATATCCTATCATGTTCTTAATTTCATCTAAGCCCCATTCTCCCCATGCCGAACCAGGAGCTAAAAGCCCGAGAGGAGTGAGAAGTATTATAACTATAGCTGCAATGTAGAATTTTTTCATCTATTATCACCTCTAAGCTTGTATGAAAATTTATACAGTATATTTTCCTCATCCGCTTTTTGTAAATAATATACTACAAGGCCTGTTATGATGGCTTCTACAATACCAGCTACAGTAAGATGAGCAAACATCATTGCAGGTATTGCTACGTTTAATCCATAGGGAAAATATAGAGGTGTTCCATTTGCTGTATGAAAAAGCAATGGCTGAAGTCCAAGTTCTATTGCTGTAGCAAGAGCTGCAGCATTTATTCCTACATATCCCCCTATAGCAGATGATATGACTTTATTTAACTTAAGTGACAACATAAGTTTATAAATTCCGTATCCAACAAAAGGAGCTATAAAAGCTATATTAAAACTATTTGCACCCAAAGCTAAAATTCCTCCGTCACCAAAAAGCAATGCTTGTATAAATAAAGCTATAGTAAGAGATATACTTGCTGCCCACGGCCCTAAAGTTATTGCAAGGAGAGTTGCACCAATGGCATGGGAAGTTGTACCACCTGGTATTGGTACGTTAAACATCATTATTGTAAATGCAAAAGCAGACCCTATAGCCAAAGTAGGTATGTCTTTTTTGTCAAAACTTTCATTGACTTTTTTTGCTGCAACTGAAATGACTGGTACCATAGCAGCACCCATAACAGCGCAGGTTTGAGGACTTATATAGCCTTCAGGTATGTGCATAAAAAATTCCCCCTTACAAATTTTCACCTGTTGTTGTCATTACCAGTTTTCCATGCTTTACTCCTTTTGTGCTTATAATTTCATCTGCAATTTTTGTAATTTCTTTTGAAGTGCCTTTTACTACCATTACTTCGAGGCAGTTGTGCTTATCCAAGTGTACGTGCATTGTTGAGATTATGTTTTGATAGTGCTTGTGTTGCATATCTGTCAGTTTGTCACTTATTTCCCTCACTTCATGATTAAAAACATAAGTAATTGTTCCAATAGTTTCTACATCCTCTGCTTCCCACTGATTTTCCACGATAAAATCTCTTATCAAATCTCGTATAGCTTCAGACCTGTTGTTGTAATTTTTTTTCTTTATAAGCTCGTCAAATTGATAAAGAAGTTTTGATTCCATTGAAACTCCAAAACGTGTTATTTCTTCCAGACTTATCACTCCCATAAAATAGTGTTATCTTCTTAAAAATAATAACACTATTTTATGGGAGAGTCAATTTAAAAATTAACTAAAGTCTTCGCTTTTATGCGTAGAATGCATTGCGGGAGTAACTACGGGAGCCTGCAGACAAGAGCATAAAAGCAGAAGGCTTAATTTTATCATTGGAGGCACTATCGTATATCTTGCAATAAAAAATACGAACTGTGTTTAAAGTTGCTATTGGAGAGATAGATTTTTGGTGGTAGTTATATTATTTGTGATGATTAAATTTTTAGTAAAAATATTTAATAAGTGAGATGAGTGTAAAAATTTTTCACTCTTTTTTAATTATAAAGCTCTTGTGATATAATAAAATAAAGTTAGTTACAATACAGGAGGTAGAGTATGCCACTTAATGTAGTACTTGTTGAACCTGAGATACCACAGAACACGGGGAATATTGCAAGGACTTGTGTACTTACGGGCAGCAGGCTTCATCTTGTAAAACCTTTAGGTTTCAGTATAGACGAAAAATACGTAAAAAGAGCTGGCTTAGATTACTGGCCTCTTTTAGACCTTACTGTTTACGATAATCTCGAACAATTTCTTGAACAAAACAAAGGGAAAAAGTTTTATCTTGCTACCACAAAGGCTAGAAAATATTATCATGATGTGAAATATGAAGACAATTCTTATATACTTTTTGGGAAAGAAACTGCAGGACTTCCTAAGTGGTTGATTGAAAAATACTACGAGGATTGTATACGGATACCAATGCATGAAGTGATATCTACAAGGTCTTTAAATTTGTCCAACTCTGTAGCTATAGTACTGTATGAGGCCTTGAGACAACTGGGTTTTCCTAATATGAAATAAAAAAATTGAGGGATGATTATGAAACGAAAGATTATTCATGTTGATATGGATGCTTTTTTTGCATCTGTAGAACAACATGATAATCCGGAATACAAAGGGAAACCTGTTATTGTAGGAGGTCTGTCGGGAAGAGGGGTAGTTTCAACTTGCTCCTATGAGGCAAGAAAGTACGGAATACATTCTGCAATGCCGATGTACATGGCAAGGAAGCTATGTCCACACGGTATTTTTCTTTCTGTAAGGAGAAAAAGATATGAAGAGGTTTCAGCTCAAATTTTTGATATCCTGTACAGTATAACTCCTTTAGTGGAACCTGTTTCTATAGATGAAGCCTATCTTGATGTTACAGATATTGACAAAAATCCAGAGATTATTGCCCTGGAAATAAAAAAGAAAGTGAAGGAAACGACAGGACTTACTATTTCTGCAGGAGTTTCCTATAATAAATTTCTTGCAAAACTTGCCTCAGATTGGAATAAGCCAGACGGATTTATGGTCATAACAGAAGACATGATTCCCGACATTTTAAAACCACTTCCCGTTTCCAAAGTTTATGGTATAGGGCAAAAATCCGAAGAAAGACTTAAATCTATGGGAATAAATACAATAGGTGACCTTTTAAAACTGTCACAGGAGAATCTTGTTGAAATTTTTGGTAAAGTAGGTGTGGAGATATATTTAAGAATCCGTGGCATTGATGAGAGGCCTGTTGAAACTATGAGGGAGATTAAGTCTATAGGAAAGGAAAAAACATTGGAAAAAGATACAAAAGATAAAAAACTTTTGCTTCGCTATGCGAAATTATTTTCCGACATAATATCGGAAGAATTGTTTAGAGAGAGGCTTTATGCCAGAACAGTTACTGTTAAGATAAAAACATCAGATTTTACAGTTCACACCAAAAGCAAAACTTTAAATAAATATATACGATTAGGTGAGGACATATACGATGTAGCCTACGAAATTATTGAAAGTCTAAAATTAGACCAATATATAAGGCTTATTGGTCTATCTGTTTCTAACTTGAGTGCAGTAAAATATGAGCAATTGTCCTTTTTGGATAAAAGGGTTATTAAATTTATTAAAGCAGAAAATGTAGTTAGAGAAATAAATAAAAAGATGGGGCAGGAAGTAGTGAAAAAGGCAAGTGAACTTTTAAAAGAGGAAACGAAGCAACGGAGGGATTAAATTGGAAGCAAAAGAGAGGCATAAGCGCAATGTTGCTAAAGAAATTATAGAATTGGCTTGGCCTTCTATAACAGAACAAATGCTTATAATGACAGTTGGAATGGTGTCAACTATATTTGTAGGTCGAATAAGTGCCAGTGCAATTGCGGCTGTTGGGATGATTAATTCCCTTATTTTTTTCTTTCAGGCAATCTTTTCAGGGCTTGCCACTGGTTCCACAGTAATTGTAGCGAGGCTTATTGGTGAAGAAGACAAAGAAGGGGCTCGCCTTGCAGTTATGCAGTCCCTTATTATGAGTATTGCCATTTTTATAGGACTCACTACTTTGGGCTATATTTTTGCAGTACCTATTGTTAAAACCTTCTTTGGAAGTGTATCCCCTGATGTTTTTAAATTGGCTTTAATGTACTATAGAATAGTGCTTTTTGGTCTACCTTTTGTGATAATTGATATCATCATAGACTCCCATGCCGCAAATGCAGCACCAGCAGAGGATGAAAATGTCCTTTTTTGATGATATAATCAGTACAGCGGCTGGTGAAGAAAGGTCGTTCTTACCTTGGTGCTTTGAGCCCGACTCATAGACAGACTCCAACGACCAGGTGCACCACAGATTGTTGCTCCCTTTACGGGAAGCACGCAGGATAGAATAACCCCTTATGGTTGTTGCACCAGCTCTTCAATTTTACAGTCGCTATCGTTCAAATTTTAAAAAAGGAGTTGGCTCTTTCATGGATTTAGTTTACTCTCACGTTTGCGGATTAGATGTCCATAAAAAGAATGTCGTAGCTTGTATAATAACACCAGAAGGTAAAGAAATCCGCACTTTTTCAACTATGACCGATGACCTTATTGCATTAAAAGAATTTATTAAAGCTAAAGGTTGTTCTGTTGTTGCTATGGAAAGTACCGGCTCTTATTGGAAACCTATTTACAATCTACTTGAGCTTGAGAGCATTAAAATCCTACTCGTCAATGCTAAGCATATTAAAAATGTCCCTGGTAGAAAAACCGATGTAAAAGATGCTGAGTGGATAGCAAGTCTCTTACAACATGGCCTTTTGCAAGGCAGCTTTGTGCCAGATCGTGAACAAAGAGAACTTCGCGAGCTTGTACGCTATAGAAAAAGCCTCATTGAAGAAAAATCAAGAGAACTTAATCGCATACAAAAGGTTTTAGAAGGAGCTAATATCAAACTGTCTTCGGTAGTCTCTGATATCAACGGGGCATCCAGTCGTTCTATACTTGAGGCTATTATAAATGGTGAAGAAAATCCCGAAACCCTGGCTGAGCTTTCTCAAGGCAAGCTAAAAAATAAAATGGATGAACTAAAACGCGCTTTAAAAGGCTTGATCAATCATCACCAAAGGATGCTTCTGGAAATACAGCTTAGACATATTGATTACCTTGATGAAGAAATAGCAAAATTAGACGAAGAAATTAAAAATCGAATGCTCCCTTTTGAAAAAGACCTGGCACTGCTGGATACAATCCCTGGAGTCGGAAGAAGAACTGCAGAACAAATAATAGCCGAAATCGGCACGAATATGGAACAGTTCCCCTCTGCTGCCCATTTGTGTTCTTGGGCAGGGTTGTGTCCAGGTCATAATGAAAGTGCTGGTAAACAAAAGTCTGCAAGAACTCGAAAAGGTAACCAAAAATTGCGAAGCTCTCTTATTGAAGCTGCCAGAGCTGCCTCAAGGGCAAAAGATACTTATCTCTCAAGTCAGTACCACCGCATCGCTGCTCGAAGAGGAGCAAACCGTGCAGCAGTTGCAGTGGCACATAGCATTTTAATTATAGTTTATCATATTCTCAAGCAAAAGCAACCATATATTGAATTAGGTCCTACTTATTATGAAGAGAAAAAGCGTAATATGATTATTCGTCAATCTTTAAAAAAGCTAGAGTCTTTAGGCCTTAAGGTCACGGTCGAATCTGCAGTGTCTTAACTTTTAATTTAACTTTATTAACCATTTATTTATCCCATATTTTTACATCGGTATGGGTTTAGTTTTTTGTTGCCTTTTTGAGAGACACTATTTTCAGGATAGGTGGGGCTTTAAGAGGTGCAGGGGATACCAAAACCCCAATGTACATAACTGCTACAGTAAATGTGATAAATCTTTTGTTAAATAGCACGCTTGTATTTGGAGTAACTTATCAGAGTAGATATTTAATACCTCCTTTAGGAGTAAAAGGTTCTGCACTTTCTGCTACAATTTCAAGAATAATAGGAGGTTTTTTGCAGTTATATGTTTTATATTTTGCTAAAAGAAGGATTAATCTTGATATAAAAGAAAAGATTCGATTTGACTTTAACATGATGATGAGGATTATACGAGTAGGAATACCAGCTTCTTTAGAGCAGGTAATAATGCAAGGTGGTTTCCTTGTAATGCAAGTTATCGTTTCCACAATGGGGACTATTGCAATTGCTGTATATCAAATAGGTATGAATGCTAATAGTCTTGCTTTTATGCCTATATTTGGATTTTCAATAGCGGCAACCAGTTTAGTGGGACGGAGTCTTGGTGCAAAACATTTTATGTTAGCGGAAATATACGCAAAGGTTTCAAGAAACATTGCTGTTGTTGTAATTTCTGTTATAGGTGTTTTTATGTTTATATTTTCAAGGCAGCTTGCAGCGCTTTATACTACTGATCCTATTGTTATAAAAATGGCATCGGATATTATTAGGATTTTTGCTGTTGTGGAACCTTTGCTTGCTATATTAAATGTCATGGCAGGAGTATTAAGGGCTGCAGGCGATATTCCTTATATTGTTCTCTCGGCTTTTATTGGTTTATGGCTTTTTAGAGTGACAATTGGTTACACTCTGGGAAAAGTATTTGGTATGGGAGTATATGGAATATGGATTGGTATATGTATCGACTTTGTTGTAAGGTCAGTAATGTATAGCTATAGGTTTAAAGCGGGTAGATGGAAATATATAAAAGTTTAGACTACACAAATTTATCACATATTCTTAATTTTTACATAACAATTTTTTGATATTTTAATTATAACATCAATTTTTTAGAAGAGGTGGATTTATGAAGAGGAAATATTTATATGCGATTGTTGCAGTATTAATCATTGGAATTGCCACTTTTTACTTTGTAAACAGGGCAAAATCATCACAACCCCAGCAGCTTTCATATGTTACAGTTACTCGTGGTAATATTTCTATGGAAGTCACTGGAACAGGAAACTTAAGTGGCGATGTAAGAGCAATTACGTTAAAAGGCAGTGGAACAGTAAAGAAAGTGTATTTTAAGGTAGGAGATACTGTAAAGAAAGGAGACCTATTATACGAAATTGAAGATGACGATTTAAATAATCAGCTTGAAGAAGCCAAATTAAATCTTGATTTAGCACAGCAGCAATTAAATCAAGAAAAGCAAAATTATAATAATAGCCTTGCTAAGTTGAGTATAACTGCACCTTCTGATGGAGTTGTACAGGTATTAGTAAAAGAAGGACAGGATGTTACTCCAGGTATGCCTGTTGCAATAATTGGGGATAATTCAAAAGAGAATGAAACTGCAGAAAATAATGGGCAAACTACTCAAAATTCAGTTAATGTTACAGCACAAATTGCAGGTACAGTAGAAAAAGTATATGTGTCCCAGGGACAAAATGTAAAAAAAGGCCAACTTTTAATAAAACTATCCTCGAATAATATAAGTGATGCACAAATAAAAAATGCCGAATTAAAACTGAAGCAAGCACAAAACCAGTACAATCAGATTTTGCAACAAATTGATAACTTAAAAATTTACTCTCCTATAGATGGGAAGATCCTTAGCCAAAATATAAACGAAGGAGATATACTAGGTACTTCTGTAGCGAGCACTAACATAAGCAATACAAATAGCCAATCGCAGCAAGCAGGTTTTGTGCCCGTTTTAGATATAACACAATTATCTACTTATGAGAGTCAACCAGAAACTGCGGTAATAGTGGGCAATTCTAATTATGTTGTCAATCTTTCTGTTGACGAGACAGACATAAAAAATATAAAAGTAGGGCAGCAAGCACAGCTTACAACAGATAATTTACCGGGTAAGACTTTTACCGGTACTGTTTCACAAGTATCACAACTTCCAACAATACAAAACGGAGTAGCTTCTTATAATGTAACTATTGAAGTAGAGCCAAGTGAAGACTTACTTTTAGGAATGTCAATGAATGTTTCAATAACTGTTGCAGAAAAACAAGATGCTTTAATACTTCCTATACAAGCTGTTCAGACAAACGGTGATAGAAAATACGTAATACTCTACACAAACGATTTAAAAAATCAAAATATCAATAGCACTAACAATAGCACTAATAACAGGAACTCTTTCAGGAACAACATGCGATTTGTAGAGACAGGCATATACAACGACAACTTTATAGAAATCGTGAGCGGTTTACAGGAGGGAGACAAAGTATTAATTCCAACCCTTAATTCTTCAACAAACGCAAATAACAGTAATCTAGGTGGTTTTGGTGGAATGGGTGGCTTTAGGCCAGGAGGCAATTTCAACGGGAACAGCACAAGCCAAGGTGGTAGTTACCCAGGCGGAAGCTTTAACAGGACATGGCAAAATAACTCTTCCCAAGGGAGGTAAATGATGGATAGTGTTTTGATAAAAATAAGGAATTTAACAAAGATTTACAAAATGGGGGAAAATGAAGTAAGAGCGTTAGATGGTATAAACCTTGACATTGAAAAAGGAGAATTTGTCTCAATTGTTGGTCAATCAGGTTCAGGCAAAACCACTTTAATGAACATAATAGGCTGTTTAGATGTAAAAACTTCTGGAGAATATTTTTTAAATGGCATAGATACAAGTAAACTTTCTGACAATCAATTAGCAGATTTAAGATGTAGTGAAATAGGGTTTGTTTTTCAAAATTTCAATTTGCTTCAAAAAATGACGGCTTTAGAAAATGTGGAATTGCCTATGATATACAAAGGTGTGCCTACAAAAGAAAGGCGGCAAAGAGCGGAGATGCTTTTAGAGATGGTAGGACTTAAGGAAAGGATGCACCATAGACCTAATGAATTATCAGGAGGTCAGCAACAAAGAGTAGCAATAGCAAGGGCACTAGCAAATAATCCCCATCTCATATTGGCAGATGAACCAACGGGAAACTTAGACTCAAAAAGTGGTAGTGAGATAATGAAAATAATAAAAGAGTTAAACGAGAGAGGAAATACAGTAGTACTCATAACGCATGATCCTAATATAGCTGCACAAGCCAAAAGAATAGTAAGAATAAAAGATGGGCGCATTTTAGAAAACGAGGTGGTAACACCGTGAGATATGTAGAAGCTTTGAAAATAGCTATACGCAGTATTTTAAGCAATAAAATGAGGTCTTTTCTCACCATGTTGGGGATTATAATAGGTGTCACAGCTGTTATAGCCTTAGTAAGTATAGGCCAAGGCTCTACAAGAAGTGTTACTTCTCAGATACAGAGTATGGGTTCAAACCTCATAATGGTAAACGTAATGGGGAGAGGGGGAGAAAGCTCTTTAACTTATGACCAAGCCATTGCTTTAAAAGACTCAAGCTTTATAGCTGCTATATCTCCGGTCATATCTACCAGTGTAACGGCTATGTACGGAAATAATTCAGTGGACAACACAACAGTAAATGGAGTTAATGGAGATTATCAATCAATACGCGATCTACAAGTAGCAGCTGGCAGATTCATTTTGCCGATGGATGATGAAGGAAGGAACAAGGTGGCAGTTCTTGGCAGCAATGTAGCGAGAGAGCTTTTTGGCTTTACTGACCCTATTGGCAAAACTATAAAATTAAATGGCCAAAACTTCACGGTAGTAGGTATTTTGTCCCAAAAAGGTTCTTCAATTGCAGGTTCTGATGATGATTCAATATTTATACCCCTTAAAACAATGTTCTACTTTGCGAAAAATAGAGATATAAGACAAATATATATAGAAGCAACAAGTCCAGATACCGTTGAACTCGCTAAAAACGAAATAAACAGCAAACTGCTAACTATATTTAAAGGCGATGCAAATGCCTTTAGAATAATTGATCAATCACAAATTTTATCTACAGTAAATAGTGTTACTGCTACATTGAGCTTGCTCCTTGGAGGAATTGCAGGAATATCCCTTTTAGTCGGTGGAATAGGCATAATGAACATAATGCTTGTATCTGTTACTGAAAGGACGAGAGAGATAGGGATAAGAAAAGCATTAGGAGCCAAAAAGAAAGATATATTACTTCAGTTTATAATTGAATCATTAACTTTAAGCGGATTAGGAGGAATAGTGGGAATTATAGTAGGATACGTATTGTCGATGGTACTAGGCTCAGCTATGAATATAAATGCTAAGCCTTCTCTCTCTACAGTATTAATATCCTTTTCCTTCTCAGTAATTGTAGGATTGTTCTTTGGCGTATATCCTGCAAATAAAGCTGCCAATTTAAATCCAATTGAAGCTCTAAGATATGAATAAAATACAAAGAAAGAGGGCATAAATTTATCAATTATAATGCTTGTCAATAAAACGTTGGTGGATTGGCTTATAAATCACAAAGCAAAGTAGATAAAAATTAGGAGAGTACATAAAAAGTCAAATGTAAATATATAAATAGCCTGTAAATGCAGGCTATTTTTTAATCATAAGTTATGTGGTAAAATATTTTTAAATCTAAAAATTTGAGGGGGTTTTATTGTGAGGCTTGTGAGAATAGATAAAGCGTTGAATGAATATGGAATAATTGAAGGGGATAAAGTTATTGCATTTGGAAGTGAAGGTTTCAATTCTTACAACTTGGAGGAAGTAAAGCTTTTGCCCCCTTGCCTGCCTACAAAAGCTATATGTGTAGGGTTAAATTATAGGGATCATATAGAGGAAATGGGGGACAAAGAGCCGGAGGAACCGACATTATTCATAAAACCTTCAACAGCAGTTATTGGCCCTGATGATTTTATAGTTATTCCTAAGATGTCAGAGAGGGTTGACTATGAGGGGGAATTGGCTGTTGTCATAGGCAAAAGAGCGAAAAATGTGTCTGAAAAAGATGCGTTAGATTATGTCCTTGGCTATACGATAGCTAACGATGTAACTGCGCGGGATTTGCAGGCAAAAGATGGCCAATGGACAAGAGCGAAGTCTTTTGACACTTTTTTGCCCATAGGCCCTTGGATTGAGACAGACTTAGACCCATCTTCTTTGGACATAACTACATATGTAAATGGTGAAGTAAAGCAAAAAAGTAACACCAGACACCTCATATTTAACGTTCCAAAACTTGTAAGTTTTATATCCCACATAATGACTTTAAACCCTGGCGATGTCATATTGACGGGGACACCTTCTGGTGTTGGTCCATTAAAACCTGGTGATGTTGTAACTATTGAAATAGAGGGAATAGGTAAACTGACAAACAGAGTAAAATAAAATCAAATGTCATGCAGGGCTTATTTTAGCTGCTGCCAGTTTTGTGTTGTTAAGTACTGCAATGAAAATATTGAAGCAAGTGAAAAAGATAAAAATGAAACAGACTTAAAATTTAAATATGGGAATACTGATTATGCGTTAAAAATAACAGTGTCAGGGGAAGGAACGAATATTTGGGTTGAAGGAAAATAGAAAGTAGAAATTTGCAAAGTTTATGGTGAGTAATATACAAGGGGACGTTTTGTTTATCTTATTAACAAAGGGAGTGTCCTCTTGTATTTTTTTTATCTTTATCAATAGTAAATAATGTGGTAACATCTATATAGATAAGTTTTTGGGAGTTGATTTTATGGGTATAAGGTTTATATATGGAAGAGCAGGTACAGGCAAGACTTATTTTTGCCTCCGTGAAATAAAAGAAAAAATAAATGACGGCAATAGTCATCCTCTTATACTTTTGGTGCCAGAGCAGTTTACTTTTGAGGCAGAAAAATATCTTCTTGAGACAGTGGAAAAAGATAGAAAGATGAGGGCGCAGGTTTTAAGCTTTAAAACTTTGGCAAACAGAGTTTTTACAGAGGTTGGAGGGCTTACACGTCAGCACGTCAACTCTTGTGGCAGGTCAATGGTGATTTACAAGATAATGGAGGATTTAAAAGAAAACCTTAAAGTTTATTATAAAGCTTCAAGACAGCAGGGGTTTATAAAAAAGATTTCTGAGGTAATAACAGAGTTTAAAAGGTTTGAAGTCACACCAGAAAAGCTTATGGATACAGCTGAAAGTATACAAAAAGAAGGTTTAAGGGAAAAGTTAAGAGAGTTAAGCTTGATATATGGCAAATTTGATGAACTTCTTCATCAAAAATACATAGATGAAGAGGATGCTCTTACATTGTTAGCGGAAAAATTGGAGTATTCTGAGCAATTTAAAGGTGCAGAATTCTGGATAGATGGTTTTACGGGGTTTACACCAAAACAGTACAAAGTTTTAGAAAAGCTTCTCAAAAAAGCTGCCAGAGTAAGTGTCACTCTCACAATGGACACATCGAAAGATTCAATAGATAACACAGACCTTTTTTACACTACCAAGAAGACAGAAGATAAATTGCTTAAAATATGCTATGAAAATAATATTTCTTATGAAAAACCTGTAGATTTAAACGAAGGTGTGCCAAAAAGATTTGAAAAAAATGAAGAAATGGCTTTTTTAGAAAAGCATCTTTTTTCATATCCTTACAAGATTTATAGTAAGGATACAAAAAATATAAGCCTTTTTAAGGCAGTGAATGTTTACAGTGAAGTAGAAGAAACAGCAAGAGAGATAATAAGGCTTGTAAGAGATGAAAATTTACGTTATTCAGATATTGTAGTTACTGCAAGGGATTTAAAAAGATATCACAAACTTATAAAAACTATATTTTCCCATTATGGAATTCCACATTTTATAGATTTAAAATTAGACATAAAAAACAATCCTATTATTGTCTACATAACTTCCCTTTTCGAAATATACTTAAAAAATTGGTCTTATGAATCGGTTTTCAGGCACCTAAAGACTGGTTTTACAAATCTGAATAAAGAAGATATAAGTTTTTTAGAAAACTATGTCTTAGCAAACGGCATAAAGGGCGGCAAGTGGAAAGAAGAATGGAAATATAGTTTTAGAAATAGACTTGACAAGTTATTCGATGATCAAGATGAAAAAGAAGCTTTAGAAAAAGTAAATACAATAAAAAACGGCATTTCGGAACCTCTTAATAAGTTTTATAAAGACTTTTCCAATGCAAATACGGTTAGGGAAGCCTGTGAGATTTTATACAATTTTTTAGTAGAAAGGGATATTCCACAGAGGATAGAAAATCTCATTAGAGAGTTCAAAGAGAATAAAGAGTTTGAGATAGCAAATCAATATTCTCAAATTTGGGACATAGTTGTGGATGTATTGGATCAGATGGTAGAAGTTATGGGAGAAGAAAAAATCAACATAGACCTTTTTTCTAAAATCTTAGACATTGGGTTTGAAGCATACCAGATTGGCAGTATACCGCCAGCTTTAGATGAAGTTTTAGTAACGAGTGTTGACAGGATGAAAAGCCATAATGCAAAAGCCCTTTTTGTAATAGGGGCAAATGATGGGATATTTCCTGCTTCCTCTTTTGAAGAAGGTATACTTACAGATGAAGATAGGCAGATTCTAACTTCTTATGAGGTAGAACTGGATAGGGATACGAAGGCTAAGGTGTTTGAAGAACAATTTTTGGTTTATACAGCTTTGACCTCCACAAGTAAATTTTTGAGGATAAGCTATCCTATTGCAGACCATGAGGGTAGGAGTTTGAGGCCTTCTATAATAATTTCAAGGTTTAAGAGGATTTTCCCTCAAATTACGCAGTTTAGCAATGTAATAGAGATGGATACAGATGAGGAAAACTTGCACCGTGTTTCTTCTCCTGATCCCACTTTTAATGAAATGATAAAATCTTTCAAAGAATGGGATATAAAAGATAAAATAAATTCCTTGTGGTTAGATGTGTACAATTGGTATTCAAATAAAGAAGTGTGGAGAAAAAGGATAGAGAAGGTGCTTGAAGGATTTAATTATTCTAATCAAGTTAGAGTAATTCCTTCTGCTAAAATAAAGAGACTGTATAAAGATGAGATAAACTTTAGTGTTTCACGACTTGAAAAATATGCTGCCTGTCCTTTTGCCTATTTCGTACAATATGGACTTAAAGCCAAAGAAAGAAAAATTTACAGTTTTGATCCGCCAGACTTGGGAATCTTTATGCACAATGTTTTAAACGAAGTCTCTAAAGCATTGGAAAAAGAGGATAAGACGTGGGAGGATTTAGATAGAGAGTATTGTGATGAGGTAGTGAACATTGTAGTGGATAATATGCTAAAAGGTGTATCTGAACACATTCTAAAGAGCAGTCCCCGTTATGAATATCTTTCCAAAAGACTTACAAGGGTACTTTCAAATGCAGTTTGGGTGATTTCTGAACACATAAAGAGAAGTTCTTTTATTCCTTCAGGACATGAGGTTGCATTTGGGGAAAACCAAATGTATCCACCTATAAAAATAATTCTGTCCAATGGAGAAGAGATAAATCTTATAGGTAGAATTGATAGGGTAGATGTGTTTGAAAAAGGCGAGGAATCTTATATAAGAATAATAGATTATAAGTCAGGCAACAAAGAATTAAAACTTGAGGATGTATTTTATGGTTTAGAGCTTCAGCTTTTAATATATTTGGATGCGATATTAGAAAGTGCGGATAAAGAAAATACAGATATCAAACCGGCAGGCATATTTTATTTTAGAATAGATGACCCGATTGTGAAGGCTGATAAAGATATAACTGACGAAGAACTGCAAAAAGAAATTTTAAAAAAGCTGAGATTGGACGGCCTTGTGCTTAAAGATGCCGAAATAATAAAGGAGATGGACAAATCTATAAATGGTACTTCATATATAATTCCTGCTTCTATTAATAAAGACGGTACAATAGGCAAGAAAACAAAGGGAGCTACAAAAGAACAGTTTGAACTTTTAAGAAAACATGTAAAAAATATGATAAAAGATTTGGCGGAACAAATGATCAATGGCAATATTTCTATTACTCCTTATAGAAAAGGAAAAGAAACTGCTTGCAAGTATTGTCCTTACTCTTCTGTATGCAAATTTGAAACCAATTTTGAAGGGAATAAATACATGTTTATAAAAGAGCAAAAAGAGGAAGAGATTTGGAATATGTTACAAAAGGAAGTGAATAAAGATGGGGACAAAGTGGACTGAAGAGCAGAAACAAGCTATTACGACAAGAGGAAGCAATCTTTTAGTTGCGGCAGCAGCCGGTTCGGGTAAGACGGCTGTCTTGGTAGAGAGGATTATAAATCTCATAACAGATGAAGAAAATCCTGTAGACATTGACAGGTTGTTAGTTGTTACTTTTACAAATGCTGCTGCATCTGAGATGAGGGAGAGAATTGCAGAGGCTTTAATTGCCATATTGGACCAAAATCCGGAGGATAAAAGGCTGGCGAATCAGCTGACACTTCTTAACAAGGCTACTATTACAACAATCCATTCCTTTTGTTTGGAAGTAGTCAGAAATAACTTTTTTTTGCTGGATTTAGACCCTAACTTTAGAATTGGAGATGATACAGAAACCTTGCTTTTGCAATTGGAAGCGTCAGAAGAACTTTTTGAAGAGATGTATGCTAAAGAGGATAAAGATAAGGAAGGTTTTTTGACATTGGTGGAAAGTTATGGTGGCACAAAAGATGACCAAGATTTGCAGGACATCCTATTAAGACTTTATGGATTTGTGAGGTCTCTCCCTTGGCCTGAAAAATGGCTAAAGGATGTGATTAACACTTTTAGAGTAGAGGATAATTTCAAATTTGAAACTTCAAAGTGGGCTGAGGTTATATTGGATAGTTTAAAAGTAGAAATATCTGGGATTTTAAATACCATGCTTGTGGCTGTCGACAAACTCAAAAACGAGGCGGGGCTTGAGGGATATTTTCATGCTTTTCAGAGGGAAGCTTATGAAATAGAGCAGCTCCTCCAATATGATAATTGGAATGAATTTAAAAATCACATACAGGCAATTGAGTTTGAAAGGCTTCCCAATGCTGGTAAGGATGCAAATAAGAATGTTAAAGAAGAAGTTTCAAATATAAGAAAAAAAGTAAAAGATAAAATAAAAGAAATAAAGGAAAAGTTTTTTTCTGACAGCGTAGAGGAAATAAAAGATGAAATAAAGGCTTTGTACCCTATTATGGAAGCTTTGGCGGATTTAATACTACTTTTTGATAAAAAGTATAAGGAAAAGAAAAGAGAAAAAGGAATAATAGATTTTAACGATATTGAACATTTTGCACTTCAAATTTTGACTGAGATTGATGAGGAAGGAGACGTAAATCCTTCAGAAGTAGCTTTGCATTATAGAGAAAAATTTGAAGAAATATTTGTAGACGAATATCAGGACTCAAACCTGATACAGGAGGAGATACTTAGTATAATCGCAAGAGAAAATCCTCCCAATAGATTTATGGTAGGAGATGTAAAGCAGAGTATATATAGATTTAGACAGGCAAACCCTTATATATTTTTTGAGAAATACAATAGCTATTCTCTTGATACAGGAGAAAAGAATCAAAAAATACTGCTGTATAAAAATTTCAGAAGTAGAATAGAAGTTATAGAAGCCATAAATTATATTTTTAAAAAGATAATGTCAAAAAATATAGGGGAAGTAAACTATACAGAAGAAGAAAAATTAAATTATGGGGCAGAGTATGAAATTCCTCCCGAAGATTCTGTTACAGGTGGTGCCGTAGAACTTCACCTTATAGAAAAACAAAAGGTTGAAGAGGAAGTAGAAGAAAAAGAGGAGGAAAAAAATGAGGAAAAAGATTTTGAGGAGGAAGAGGAGGACTTAATTGATGATATACAGGTAGAAGCAAGGGTTGTAGCAGAGAGGATAAAACAGCTTTTTTCACAAAATTTTATGGTTTACGATAAGAATATAAAAAGTTACAGAGCAGTTGATTACAGGGATATTGTAGTATTACTTAGGGCTACTGACAGGTGGGCACCGGTATTTTTGGAGGAACTGACACAGGCAGGTATTCCAGCTTTTGCAGATACGGGCACAGGATATTTTGATACAACAGAAATAAAGACTATAATATCTCTTTTACAAGTGATAGATAATCCAATGCAGGATATACCATTGTTAGCTGTGCTTCGCTCTCCAATCTTTTCTTTTACAGAAGAAGAGCTTATTGACTTAAGATTAGAGGATATGGAGAAAACCATATATGAAGCAATCAAAAAAGCTTCTCAAAGGGAAGACGAATTAGGTGAAAAGGCTAAGAATTTTTTAGATACACTGAAAAAGTGGCAGGAAAAGGCTGTTTATATGCCTGTTGATGAATTTCTTTGGTATTTATATAAAGATACTGGTTATTATTCTTATGTTGCTGCTATGCCTCAAGGGGTTCAGAGGCAGGCAAATTTGAGGATTTTATTTGAAAGAGCTAAACAGTACGAGGAAACCAGCTTTAAAGGCCTTTTTAACTTTATAAATTTTATCAACCGACTTAAAGTGAGCAGTGGCGACATGGGAAGTGCTAAAATTGTCGGAGAAAATGAGAAAGTTGTACGGATCATGAGCATACACAAAAGCAAAGGCTTAGAATTTCCTGTGGTGATAGTTGCAGGGTTGGGCAAGCAGTTTAACACAAAAGACCTATATCAAAAGATTCTGTACCATCACTTTTTAGGATTAGGTCCTGAATTTGTAGATTTTAGAAGAAGGATTTCTTATCCCAGCATTGTAAAAGAGGCTATAAAGTATAAGATAAAGTTAGAAGGCCTATCTGAAGAAATGAGGGTTTTGTACGTTGCACTGACACGGGCAAAAGAAAAATTAATACTTGTAGGAAGTGCAAGAGATATAAAGAAAAATGTGAGGAAATGGGCAAATGCGGCAATTTTGCAGGAAAAGGTTTCTGAATATGATATTTTAAATGGCAAAAGCTACATGGATTGGATTGGAGCAGCTGTTATAAGGCACAAAGACTTAGAACCTTTACGAGAGTTTGCAGGTGTTTCTCTTTCTGAAGAAGAAGACGCTTCAAAATGGGAAGTAAAACTATGGAATAAAAAGGATGTGCTTTTAGAAAAAGAGAAAAATGACAAAGTAGATGTGGTGGAAAGACTAAGAAGTTTAGACTTGGATGCCCACTACAGCGAGTTTTACAAAGAAGTTGAAAGAAGGTTAAACTATGTATATCCTTACGAAAAAGCATGTTACCTACCTGCCAAGCTTTCTGTGACGGAGGTTAAGCGCATTTTAAATGCAGAAGTAGTTGACGAAGATACCACATCTATTTTTGAAAGAGAAGTTTTAAAAACACCCATATTTTTAGAAAAGAAAAAAGGACTAACTGCAGCTGAAAAAGGTATAGCTATGCACCTTGTCATGCAAAAACTTGATTTAGATAAGGATTTGTCTTTGGAGGGTATTAAAGAACAGATAAAAGATATGGTAGATAGAGAGATATTAACAGAGGAGCAAGCAAAAGAAGTGAATATACATAAAATCGAAGGATTTTTCAAAACCTCTCTTGGGGAAAGGATGCTAAGTTCAAAAAATGTAAAAAGAGAAGTGCCTTTTCACATTAAATTGAGCAGCAGGGAGATTTACAAAGATTTGCCTGAAGAATACGAAAATGAGTTTATACAGGTGCAGGGAATTATTGATTGTTTCTTTGAAGAAGAGGATGGTTTAGTTTTAATAGATTATAAAACAGACTATGTACAGGAAGGCAAAGTAGAAGAAATTAAAGAAAGATATAAAGTTCAGATAGAACTATATTCAAAGGCATTAGAGAATATTACAGGCAAAAAGGTAAAAGAAAAATACATTTATCTATTTTTCAATGGGAACATTTTGGAGTATTGATAGACATGCGTCAAACAGAGGGGACGGTTCTTTTTGTTTGGCTCAAACAAAAGGAACCGTCCCCTCTGTTTGGTATAAGTTTTATGATATAATAAGCTTGTAACAATTGTTTATCGTTTCTAAGTGAAAGATAAAATATTAAGGGTGATAAAATGAAGATTTTACATACTTCAGACTGGCATTTAGGGAAGGCTCTTGAAAATTTTTCGAGGATTGAAGAGCAGGAGAAATTTTTAGAGGATTTTGTTAATATAGTTGAGGAAAATGATGTGGATTTGGTTATAATTGCTGGAGATGTTTATGATTCTTTTAATCCTCCTGCAAAAGCGGAAACCCTTTTTTACAACACTTTAAAAAAGCTTTCTAATGGAAATAGGGTGGTTTTGGTTATAGCAGGGAATCATGACAATCCTGAAAGGCTTTCTGCTGCCAGCCCTCTTGCCTATGACCAAGGTGTTATACTTTTAGGGATACCCAAAAGCATTGTGCCTACTGGGGATTTTGGAAAGTTTAAAATTTTAGACTCTGGTGAAGGCTTTTTTGAAATAGAAATAAAAGGAGAAAAAGCGGTAATTATAGCTTTGCCGTATCCCAGCGAAAAAAGGCTAAATGAAATTTTTACAGCGGAATTGGATGAAGAGAAAAGACAGAAAAGTTACTCTGAAAGAGTTGGTGAAATTTTTAATGACCTTTCTAAAAAATACAGAGAAGATACTATAAACATTGCGGTATCTCATATTTTTGTTGCAGGAGGAGAGGAGTCAGGTTCAGAAAGGCCCATTCAGTTAGGAGGAAGTTTTACAGTAGAAATAAGGCACCTGCCACAAAAAGCGCAGTACATAGCTCTCGGACACCTTCACAAACCCCAGAGAATTTCTTCTACTCTTCCTGCTTATTATTCTGGTTCCCCTCTTCAGTACAGCAAAAGTGAGATGAACCATTCTAAATGTGCTTATTTAGTAGATTTAAAGGCAGGAGAACCTGCACTTGTGAAGGAAATATATTTTAAAAATTACAAGCCTATTGAAGTGTTTAGGTGTAATGGTATAGAGGAAGCTTTAGAGATTTGCAATGAATACAGGGATAAAGATATATGGGCATATTTCGAGATTAAAACTGAGTTTCCACTGCCTTCTTCAAAGATAAAAGAAATGAAGAGCATATTACCGGATATAGTTGAAATAAAGCCAATTTTGCCAGAGGATGAGATGGAAATTGAAGACTATGAGATAGATGATAAAAGTGTAAAGGAACTTTTTGAAGAATTTTATTTAAAGGAAAACAAAGTTTCTCCAACAGAGGAGGTTTTAGAACTTTTTATGAGTATAGTAAAGGAAGAGGATGAGGAAGATGAGACCTCTGAAGCTTAAAATTGCTGGGCTTAATAGTTTTGTAGAAGAACAAATTATTGATTTTGAACTCCTAACAGAAAAAGGACTTTTTGGCATATTTGGTCCCACAGGAAGTGGAAAATCCACTATTATAGATGCAATTACTCTTTCAATGTACGGGAAAATTCCCAGAAATAGCAAGGATTTTATAAATACTCAATCTACATCTATGTCTTTGACATACCAGTTTGAAATAGGTGTTGATGGGGCAAGAAAAAGGTATATAGTTGAGAGAAATGTAAAAAGGGACGCAAAAAGCGGCGGTTATAAAACTACATTAGCAAGACTGCGGGAAATAGGGGAAAGTGGAGAAAGAGTTTTGGCAGAAAAAGATAGGGAAGTTCAGCAAAAAATAGTGGATTTAATTGGACTTACAGCAGAGGATTTTACTCGTTCTGTAGTGCTTCCACAAGGGAAATTTAGTGAATTTTTAAAGCTAACAGGCAAAGAAAGAAGGGACATGTTAGAGAGGATTTTTGGCTTAGAAAAGTATGGAAGCAAATTACTTGTTAGAATAAGAGATGTAAAGAGAGAAAAAAGTAATTTATTGAATGAGGTAAATGCGAAGTTAAGTCAGCACGAAGGTGTTACTAAAGAAGCATTGGAAGATTTAAAGAAAAAGTTTGAGATTTTAAAAGAAGAAGAGAAAACTTTAAAAGAACAAAAGGATAAATTAGATAAAGAAAGGGAAAAACTTAAAGGGATATGGGAAAAACAGCAGGAGTTAAATCAATTTTTGCATAAGAAGGAAGTCTTAGACCAGCAATTAAAAGAAATAGAAGATAAAAAGGAAAAGTTAAAAAAAGCGGAAAAGGCATTATCAGTAAAACCGTATATAGACTCTTTAGTGGAGACAGAGAAAAAACTCATTTTAAATCAAAAGGATGTGGAAAAGTATTCTAAAGAGTTGGAGGAGGCTGAAAAATTACTTGAGAAGGTAGAAAAAGAATATGAGGCTTCATTAAAAGAAAAGGAAGAAAAAATTCCTCTCATAATTGAAAAGGAAGAAAGGCTTAAAAGGGCTTTTAAACTGAGAGATGAGATAAAAAAGATTAATAGTGAAAGGGAGAAACTTGTAAAGGAGTATAAAGATTTAAAAAAGCAGATAGATGGGATAGAAAGAGAAATAAAAGCCCTGTCCGATTCTATAGATATAGCAAAAAGACAGTTGGGTGAGAAGGAAAAAAGAATTAATGAAATTAAAGTTGATTCGAATAAAAGGGAAAAAATTTTTGCTGCTTTTGAGATTCAGAAAGAGTTTGAAAGGGCAGACAAAGAGAAAAAAGAAAAGGAGAAAAGAATTTTAGAATTAAAAGAGCTAATAGGTAAGCAGCAGAAAGATATTGAAAAAATAGATAATTTATTGAAACGAAAAGAAAAAGAAATACAAGAGGTTGACAATAATATAAAAAAACTTGAAATGCAAAAGCCTCCCACAAATGAAGACCTTTTGGACCTGCAAAAAAGTTTAGAAAGAAAAAGAGTAGAAATTTTAGAATTGAAAGAAAAAGAAAAGTTAAAAAATGAGGCGGAAAATAATTTAAAAGAAATTTTAAAAATAAAAGAAGAAATAAATAATGAGATAAAAGAGATTGAAGAGAAATTAAAAAATAAAAATAATAGTTTGGAAGAAGTAAAAAAAGATATAGAGGAACTTGTAAAAAACAACATGGCAGGTGAACTGGCAGAGGGATTAAAAGAAGGTGTTCCCTGTCCTGTCTGTGGTTCGATTCATCATGTAAGATTGGCACAAAAGGTAGAGGAAGACTTAATAAAAGAAAAGCAGGAAATAAAGGCAAACTTAGAAAAGGATATAATGGACTATCAAAGTAAGCTTTTTAAATTAAAAGGTGAATTATCAGGAATAGAAGTCAAAGAAGAGATGTATAAAAAAGAATATGATAAACTGTGGGATATATTAAAAGACATTAACCTTTTAAAGTTAGAAGAAGAATTAAATAAGATGGAGTCTGATTTTATACAGTGGAAAGAAAAATTAGAAAAATGGAATAAGAGTAAGGAAGGATTAGAGACCTTAATTAAAAAATTAAAGGAGGAAAAAGCAAGTTTAGATTTAGAACATACAAGATTAAAAGAAGGTATAAATAAAGATATTAGCCTTTTGAAAGAGTTTGAGTCTTCTCTTGAGGCTATTAGTATAACTTACAGTGAATTAGAAGGTCAGTTAAGAATATCAAGGGAAGAATTGGGGATTTCAGATTTTAAAGAAAAAGTGGAAGAAATAAATCAAAAAGAGAGGGAAATAGAAGGCCTGAGGAATGAAATAGAGAATTTTAAAAATACGATTGAAGAATTGACAAATAAAAAGGAAACCCTTTCAAACAATCTCAATGCTCTTTCAATAAGGAAAGGACAGATAGAGGAAATAGGTAAGGAAAAAAGTAAAAACCTTCGGGAGAGGCAGCAGGAGTTTGATTCTTTATCAGAAGGTAGAGACATAGAAGAATATTTAAAAGAGATTCAGTATAATAAAGAAAAAATTACAAAAATGGAGAGTGTTTTAAAAGAAACTTTAGAAAAGGCAAGAAAGGATAAACAAAATATAGAGAGTAAAAAGATATCTGCCTGTAAGAGTCGGGACCTTTTAAATAATATGTTTAGGGAACAAAGTGAAAAATTAGAAAATGCTCTATTAGAAAAGGGATTTAAGGATAAAAAAGAGGCTTTGGAGTATTTATTAGACAGTGAAAATATTAAAAAAATTGAGGAAGAAATTAAGAATTTTGAAAATGAATATGTATCTGTAAACAAAAGTATAGACAGACTGATGGAGATATTAAAGGGGCAGAA
The DNA here is from genome assembly GCF_000019065.1 of Thermoanaerobacter sp. X514. Lineage (NCBI taxonomy): Bacteria > Bacillati > Bacillota > Clostridia > Thermoanaerobacterales > Thermoanaerobacteraceae > Thermoanaerobacter > Thermoanaerobacter sp. X514. The sequence goes on from NC_010320.1 coordinate 216,403, forward strand.
AATTAATGAAGAAGAATGGAATCAATTAGAAGAAAGCATTAAAGGGTTGGAACAGGTCTTAAACGAAAAAAGGAAGGAAATAGGCGCTACAGAAAAGGCTATTTCAGATATGCAAGAGAATTTGCAAAAAGTAGAAGAATTTACAAAGCAGAAAAAGGAATTAGAGCGTGTAGTGGATATATTAAATGAATTGGACAATCTTTTTCAGGGAAATAAATTTGTAGATTTTATTGCCGCAAGACAGCTTAAATATATAACCTTTTTTGCATCAAAAAGGCTTAAGGAAATAAGCAGGGGAAGGTATGCCCTTGAGATTGATTCAGACAACAATTTTGTAATGAGAGATGACTTCAATGGCGGAGTAAGAAGGTCTGTAGATACTTTATCTGGCGGTGAAACTTTTTTGACATCCCTTTCTTTGGCTTTGGCTCTTTCTTCTCATATACAATTAAAGGGAAGAGCACCTTTAGAATTCTTTTTCTTAGATGAAGGTTTTGGAAGTCTTGATGCGGAACTTTTGGATATAGTGATGACCTCTTTAGAAAGGCTTAAAAAAGACAAAATGGTAGTGGGCATAATAAGCCATGTAGATGAATTAAAAGGCAGAGTACCTGTAAAACTAATTGTTACACCACCTGCCGTCTCTGGCGAAGGGAGTAAGGTGAGAATAGAATATACATAGAGAGAAGGGGATACCTTCTCTCTAAAACTGTCTTACAATTTTCTCAATTGCATCGAGAGTTTTTTCAATCTCTTTTTTACTTATGTAATAATGAGTTACAAATCTTACTGCAAAATCATTCCCGCCGTTTATTAAAATTCCATGCTCTTTTAGTCTTAAGGATAGTTCCTTACCTGTCATTCCTGTGCCTGAAATGTCTGTCATTACAATATTAGTCTGCACTGTTTCCAGGTCGAGGTTTATTCCCGGTATATTTTTTAATCCTTCTGCTAAAAATCTTGCATTGTCATGGTCTTCCTGTAGCCTTTTTGTCATTTTTTCAAGTGCTACAATGCCAGCAGCTGCAATAAAACCTGCTTGTCTCATTCCACCACCTAACATTTTGCGGTATTTTCTTGCTTTTTCAATGAAATCTTTTGTGCCGACGACTACCGACCCAATAGGGGCGCATAAGCCTTTGGAGAGGCAAAACATTACACTATCTGCATATTTGGCTATTTCTCTTACATCTACTTTAAGATAAGTAGCGGCATTGAATATTCTCGCACCATCTAAATGAACAGGTATATTATGTTTTTGAGCTATTTCGTATATTTCCTTCATAATTTCAATTGGAGTTACAGTGCCACCAGCTCTGTTATGAGTATTTTCAAGGCAGATAAGACTTGTGACGGGGTAATGTATGTCCTTTGGCCTTATGGCCTTTTCTACATCGGCAGGATTTAAGACACCTTTGTTGCTTTTCAAAGCTTTTGTCTGTACGCCTGCAAGGTATCCCACTCCTCCAACTTCATAAGTTATGATATGGCAGTTTTCTTCTACAATAATTTCTTCTCCTGGATGAGTGTGAGTCATTATTGAGACTTGGTTACCTTGTGTACCGCTTGTTACTAGCATTGCTGCTTCTTTTCCCAACATTTCTGCTGCCATTTCTTCAAGTTTTCTCACTGTAGGTTCTTCGCCGTAGACGTCATCACCTACCTCAGCTTTATACATAGCTTCTCGCATTTCTTGTGTTGGAAGAGTTACTGTATCGCTTCTCAAATCTATATATTTCATTTTTATCCCCCTATCAACTTAAGCTTACTTCCATTATATCACATCTCATAAAGATTTCATTTATCAGCAAACTAAAGCGACGACCTACTTTGTTAAAGAGGTCGTCGCTGTCGAAAAGAAGGGATATTTTATGAGTGACCTTATTTCAAAGGCTTGTGTACAAACCACCAGTCAAAAGCTTCAATTTCTTTTGATTTAATTTTTTCTTTTCTTTCATTTGCAGAAGCTTCATCAGTGGATGGTGGGACTATTACATGGTCTTTAATTAAGTAGTTATTTGGCCATTTTTCAGGGAGTGCCACGCCGTATTGGTCTGCTGTTTGCAATGCTTTTAATGCTCTTAATATTTCATCTACATTTCTTCCAACTTCTTGTGGATAATACATTATAAGTCTTATTGTTCCTTTGTCGTCTACTATAAATACTGCTCTTACAGTATTGGTACCTTTGCCTGGATGAATCATTCCTAATTGGTTAGAGACTTTTCCTAAGTCATCAGCTATTACTGGGAAAGGAATAGCTATGTTTGTGTTGTCCTTTATCCACTCTACCCATTTTATGTGGGAGAAAACTTGGTCAACTGATAGACCTATTAATTCAGTGTTTAATTCTTTAAAGTCATTAGCTTTCCTTGCAAATTCTACAAATTCTGTTGTGCAAACTGGTGTAAAGTCTGCTGGGTGGCTAAAAAGCACAAACCACTTTCCCGCGTAATCCTCAGGCAGTCTCTTTACTCCTTGAGTTGTTACTACCTCCATAGATGGGAATTTTTCTCCTAACAATTTCATTCTAATTTCCTCCATTTTTTAAACCTCCTTATTTTTCTCATTACATTTTTTGCATATGCCATAAACATTTATGTCAACATTTCTAATTACAAAGCCTTTTAATTCTTCTACATTTATAATTTCCTCTGATACGGGAAAATCATATACGTTGCCACATATTTCACATTTAAAGTGTCCGTGAAAGTAAGTGTTTATATCATATCGCAATTCTTTTTCTTTCAAAGATAAAGCATTTACAACTCCTTTTTCCATAAACAATTCCAATGTGTTGTAAATACTGGTTTTTGAAAGGGTTGGTATTTCGCTTATCAAGTATTGATAAATGTCATCAGCTGTTGGGTGTATTCTATTGTTTAAAAGGTATTCTAATACTTTTATCCTTATGGTAGAAGGCTTTATATCATGTCTCTTTAAATAATCTTTTAATTGCTCTATTGTATAAGTCATTTTCATTACTTCTTTCTCACGATTATTTTGCTGCGTAGTAGCATCTTTTGGGAGACATTATCAAGTCCTCTTTTTTTAGCTCTTTTATAGCTTTGTCTACTTCTTTTTTGTCTAAATTAGCTTTTTGAGCAATATCTCCTGGTCTTAAAGGTTCAGAGGATTCTTTTAAAGTTTTTAGTACCAACTCTTTTACTTCCATTTATCTCACCTCATTTGTATTAAATTTAATTTTGTATTGATTTCAATTTTATTATAATATTAATTTTTAGTTTTGTCAACAGTTTTTTGTTTTATTTTTTCCTTCATGAGAAGAAATTATTAAAAAATGAAGCAGTAATCTTCAAAAAAACATTGACAATTTTAAAGGAAAAGTATATTATAATAGTAGAATGCATTCGGTTGCATAAAAGTTCTTGACATTTCTCCCCGATTTGATTAATTTTCAAAATTAATCAAATTCTTTTTTTAATGTGGGATGCATTCGATTGCATTTACTAAAAAGAATAGGAGAGGTCTTACAAATGTCCGAAATAAGATATGACCTTATAACTGGTAAAAGGGTAATTATAGCTACAGAGCGAGGTAAAAGACCTCATGATTTCAATGTAAACTATGAGGGAAAGAAAAATAATAATACTTGCCCTTTTTGCCCCATGAATGAAGAGATGACTCCTCCTACTTTAGTTGAAATTAAGGATAAAAAAGGGAACTGGTTAGTGAGAGGATTTGAAAATAAATTTGCAGCCGTGAATAGGGATTTAAAGAGCTTTGAGGTACCATCCCTTTATAAAGCAGAATATGGTTATGGTGTAGCAGAAGTGATAGTAGAGTCACCAGAACACGATGTAACTTTTGGAAGTTTATCTTTAGGGCAAATGCAAAAAGTTTTTATGGCAATAATTGAGCGTTATAAAAAAATTGCTCAAGACGATAAAATAAAATACATTCAGGTGTTCAAAAATTTTGGAGCAAGAGGAGGAGCTTCCTTAGAACACGGGCACTGGCAGATTATAGCTATTTCTTTTATTCCAGATGTAGTAGAAAAAGAGGTAACAGGTACACAAGAATATATTAAGAAGAAGGGCAAATGTCCTTATTGTGAAATTGTCAAATATGAAAAAGAAGAAGGTAAAAGGATAATAGCTGAAAATGAGAGTTTCATTATTATAGCCCCTTATGCATCTCAATATCCTTATGAGTCATGGGTAATGCCCAAAGAGCATCAGGAGCGATTTGAAGAGTTAAGAGAAGGAAATATTGCAAGTCTGACTGAAATTTTGAAGCCTCTTATAGAAAAGTACGAGAAAGAATTTAACTTGCCTCCATATAATATTGTGATTCACACATTACCAATTTCTGATATAAGAAATTATCATTGGCATATTGAAATTATTCCAAGGCTTACTGTGGCAGCTGGTTTCGAGTTAGGGACAGGAGTTTATATAAATCCTGTGCCACCAGAATTGGCAGCATCAGTTTTAAGAATAGAATGAAATTCTATTGAAAGAAGTGGTCAAATGTATATTGATAAAACCTTCAACTTTGAAGATATACCTACAAAACTGAAAGATATAATTAAAAATATAGATAAAGACAATTTTAAAAAGTTTAGGTGGTTTCAGGAGAAGGCTTATAATATTTTAGATATATTTTTATTTGATTATGCAATATTGTCTAAAAAGGAAACTGAGATTATAATTGCAGCTATTATAGCTTTTGTGGTGAAAGCTCCAACGAGTAAGAAAGAGATTACTTTGCTTTATTATGTGCCTTTAATTATAACTCCTTATTTTAGGAATAATGATTTAATAGATATTATTGAGAATCCAAATTTAAAAGCTTTTATATACGATGGAATTGACGATATAAATTATGTTAAGTTTTTAAATAAAGTGTTAAGTGAAGAAACAGTTATAAAATTTGAGTCTGGTGCCCAATTAATTCCTTATAATCTTAAAAAAGACGATATATACAGTTCAAGAAGGCTGAGCAATAAGTCTAGTAATAGTTTAACATTTTTGCAAAAAGATGAAATAATAAAGACTTATAGAAAATTTGTAAAAGGAGTTAATCCTGACCTTGAAATGACTTTTGAACTTAAAAATGCAGGTTTTGGAAATGTTCAAGATATAAGAGGATATTTTTTATATAAAGACAGGAACAGAGAAAGGTACACTGTTGCTATAATAGTGGAACACATTAAAAACATGGGAGACATGTGGCAATATACCGAAGAGTATTTGTCTTCTGTAATTTCTACTTTATCCGATTATGATGAAATTAAGGAAAGTTACGTAGAAGGATACTTGAGCAATTACCTTGAAGAGGTAAGAGGGATAGCAAGGATAATTGCCGATATGCATATTAAATTGTCTTATATTGATAAAGAAGATTTTGCTAAAAGAAATGTGGAAATATCAGATGTTGAAGAAATAGTAAAAAGTATAAAAAATAATTTTACTAAACTTTTAAATTTTGTAAAATTGTCAACTTTCGATGAACAAATAACTTCAATGATAGAAGAGATTGTAAAGCAACAAGATTTTTTAATGAGCAAATTAGAAGAATTTAAAGATACTGCTGTTTTTGGCAAATATATAAGATGTCATGGAGACCTACACTTAGAGCAAATTTTAAAGACTGAAGAGGGATATGTGATAATAGATTTTGAAGGGGAACCGACAAAACCTATTGAGGTGAGGAGAAAAAAAATATCTCCATTAAAAGATGTGGCAGGCATGATACGCTCTTTTAGTTATGCTGCTTATGCTGCTTATTTTAATTATCTTAATGCAAAAGGTAAGTTTCGGGATGAAAAAATAGAAAAAGCGCTATTATGGTGGGAAAAAGCTGTCACAGAGACCTTTGTGGAAAACTATTTGGAATTGGTGACAAGGGAAGCACCAGACATTGTACCAGAAGGTAAAAACTTTGATAAGGCTTTAGCTATTTTTAAATTAGATAAAGCTCTTTTTGAAGGAATTTATGAGGTAAATAATAGACCTTCTTGGTTTAGAATACCTTTAAAAGGTATTTTAGAGTGTATTGAGGATTTGAAATTAGAAAAGCACAGATCGGAGGTAAATTATGGATAAGTTAAAAGTTACAATGTTTACAAATGAATACCCACCTAATATTTACGGTGGAGCTGGCGTTCATGTAGATTATCTTGTCAGGGAACTGTCTAAACTGATGAAAGTAGATGTGAGATGCTTTGGTGACCAAGATTATACGGCTGATAATGTAAAAGTCCGTGGATATAAAGAGTGGGATAAGTTAAAGGAAAATTCAGATCCAAGATATCAGAAAGTTTTGGGGCCTTTTTCCATAGATTTGGCAATGGTGAAAGATGAGATAGACTCAGATATTTTACACTGCCATACCTGGTATACTTTCATGGCGGGCTTTTTAGCTAAAAAATTGTATGATAAACCCCTTGTAGTTACAATTCACAGCCTTGAGCCTTTAAGGCCATGGAAAGAGGAACAGTTAGGAAATGGATATAAGCTAAGTTCTTGGATGGAAAAAACAGGAATTGAAGCCGCTGATAGGGTTATAGCAGTATCACAAGGATCGAAAGAAGATATATTGAAGTATTACAATATTCCAGAAGAAAAAGCTGAAGTTATATATAACGGCATAGATTTGAACCAATACCAGAAAACAGATAGAAATATTGCTCGCAAAAAATATGGAATTGAGGGTAAATACATTCTCTTTGTAGGAAGAATATCAAGGCAAAAGGGCATTACTTATTTAATAGATGCAGTAAAGTATCTACCTAAGGATATAAAGGTTGTACTATGTGCTAGTTCTCCAGATACACAAGAGGTTTTAGAAGAAGTAGAGCAAAAGGTTAAACTTTACGACAATATTATTTGGATAAATAAAATGGTAGAAAAAGAAGAAATTATAGAGTTGTACAGCAATGCTGAAGTTTTTGTTTGTCCTTCTATTTATGAGCCTTTTGGTATAATAAACTTAGAAGCAATGGCTTGTAAAACTCCTGTTGTGGCAAGTGCTACAGGAGGAATTAAAGAGGTTGTAGTTCATGAAGAGACAGGATTCCTTGTAGAACCAGGCAATTCTGAAGAATTGGCAAAATATATAAACATACTTTTAAATAACAAAGATTTAGCTGTAAAGTTTGGAGAAAATGGGAGAAAACGTGTTGAAGAGATGTTTAGTTGGGAAAGCATCGCCAAAAAGACTTATGAGATGTACAAGGATGTAATAGAGAAATATAAAAAATAAATGCGCTAAGGCAGGGGTGACAATTTCCCTGCTTTGTTTTTTTGTGTTATAATAAACTTAAAAAAATAATGGATGGTGTGGCCATGGAAGGAGAATCTTTTCTTTATAATTCGGTAATAATTTATGGCTACATAGCGCTTTTTATAGGGCTTATGATTGAAGGAACTGGAATGCCGGGACCAGTGCAAATATTATTTTTCGCTGCAGCGTACTTGGTTTCAAAGGGGGAAATGAACCTTTTTTATGTTATAGTCATCGCTGCATTAGGAAATGTGACAGGAAATGTGATAGCTTATTTGGTAGGCTATTATAAAGGTAGGCCTGTTGTTGAAAAGTACGGTAAATATCTAAAAATAACAGTAAAAGACCTTGAAGCTATGGATAAATGGTTTGCTAAATATGGAGGATTTACGGTTTTATTAGGTAGGCTAATAGGACTTCCGCGGACCCCGGCTATTTGGGCCTCGGGAATAACGCGTATGAATTTTACTGTGTATGTGGTGTTTTCTGCTATTGCTGATTTTATATGGTCTACTTTTTGGGCAGTAGTGTCTTATCTTGCTGCAAAACAATTGATTAACATAAACTTTTTCGGAAAGAGCCAACCGCCTTGGGTGTATTTTGCTTCCACAATAGGCTTTATGATATTTTTATATGTAGTTTGGAAGGTACTCCTTTGGATGAAAGAAAAGTATCTAACGTAACTATTAAGAAGATAGCAAATGTATCTGATCTTTTAGATATAGAGGATATATGCTATGAGTTTAGAGAATGTGTCGGAAGTTTATCCTTTATTAAAAGGTAAGAGAGTTTAGGGAGTCACAGGTTTAGCGTAAAAGAATTTAATAGGGTCACTGTATTTAGGTACCACTATTTTATCAGAAGTTTGTATGTCTACTTTAATACCATAAAATCTTAAAGTATCTACTATTCCGCCTTTTAAATTAAGAGCTGCTTGCAATGTGTCAGGGTCTCCTATTGCTTTTATTACGTAAGGAGGAGCATACCTGGTAGAGTTTATGATTATCGTTGGACCTACGCATCGTATTTCAGATGTTGCAATTATTCTTTGGTTGTTTATAGCTATTGCTTCAGCTCCACCCGCTTTCAATTCATTTACAATACTTAATAAATCTTCATCATGGACTAAGTACAAATTAGGGTCTTCCCCGTCTCGAGGCTGTAAGTCGCTGTCATTTACCGTTACTATAACTCCTGGGCCTACCATATCTGTAAGTCCTGCTAAAATTTTGTATTTTTCAACATCCTGCTGTAGATTTTTTAAAGCGGCATCATCTTTTGATGCAACATCTTCGTACTCTTTAAATCTTTTAGTGAGTTCTTCTAATTGCTGTTCTAAATTTGCCTTTTCTTCTTGAGCTTTTTTGAGCTGTTGAGTAAGTTCTTCTAATCTTGCAGAGTTTGTAACTGAAATAGAGGTAGGAGGTTTATCGCCGCCTTGTACAGTTTTAAATTGCATAGAAATCATGAGACCCATTGCAATAAATACAAGTATCAAAGATAAAGTTTGCAATGCCTTTCCTTTCAATTTCTCCACATCCTTTCTCTATATAAAAAGACATCTTCGTCTTGCTTTTGGTTTCAGCTTATATGCACTTTTATAAATAACTATGATACTCTATAAATACTATAACATGGAAAATGTTAAAATTTATTAAGAAATTATTAAGTTTTTATTACAAAAAAGTTACAAAACCTCTGACATTTTTCATATCAGAGGTTGTCATTTTTTATTTTATTTTCTATAGAATTTTTTAGTGACAATATTTCTTCTAATTCTTTATTGTATTTATCTATTTTCAACATGGTACTTCTATATAGGCGTATATCTTCTTCGTTTTTTTGTATACATTTTTTAAGGGAGTTTTTTACAGTTTCAAAAAGCGTATCATAAGTAATGTAATTATGCATTTCAAGGTCGGAGATTGGAACTGCGATTAATTCCTCCCCTTCTATTTTATAGTGATAAAAAATGTTGTCGGGTTTTAAAACTATTTTTTCATCTATGCTTTTATCGTAAATTATTATACCTTCTCCTATTTCAAAAGTTTTTCCGCTATAACTTCTAAGTTTTATATTTTCGACTCCTATGTATTTTTTTATTGCCAAAAGTATGTTTTTTATTTCTGAAATGGATTTTACAAGCACTTCTTGCATTTTTTTATTTGCCATCTCTTTATCTTTTTCACTTTTTATGAGTTCTTCCATCAAAGACTTTATTTCATGTATATCTCCCATAAAATATCACCTCTTTCTTAATATTCCACAGAGGAATCATTTTAAACGTTGAATATTTTAAATTATTAGAGAAAAAATAGACTTGACTATTTTTTGAAATTTGATAGACTATTATTAATAGAAAATTAATATTGAAAAGGAGAAGATATTATGAACAAAATATCTATAATAGGTTCTGGATTTGTCGGTGCTACTACTGCATACACACTGGCTTTGAGTGGGATTGCCAAAACTATTGTATTAATAGATATTAATAAAGACAAAGCAGAAGGCGATGCTCTTGATATAAGCCACGGCGTACCGTTTATTAGTCCAGTTGAATTGTACGCGGGAGATTATAGTGATGTTTCAGGTTCTGACATAATAATCATTACAGCGGGAGCAGCACAAAAACCGGGAGAAACCAGACTTGACTTAGTGAAGAGAAATACGATGATTTTTAAAGACATAGTGGCAAAACTTATTAAAGTAAATGACACAGCAATATACCTTATAGTTACAAATCCAGTAGATATTCTTACATACGTTACCTATAAAATATCTGGCTTGCCATACGGAAGAGTATTGGGGTCTGGCACAGTTCTCGACAGTGCGAGATTCAGATATCTTTTAAGCAAACATTGTAACATAGATCCGAGGAATATACACGGATATATAATTGGGGAGCATGGCGATTCTGAGCTTGCAGCTTGGAGCATTACGAACATAGCAGGCATACCAATTGATAATTACTGCAATTTATGTGGAAAAGCATGTGAAAAAGATTTTAGAGAGGAGATTTTTAATAATGTTGTAAGAGCTGCCTATACGATAATAGAAAAAAAGGGTGCGACATATTATGCGGTTGCTCTCGCAGTAAGAAGAATCGTAGAAGCTATTTTCAGAGATGAAAATTCCATTTTGACTGTGTCATCTCCGCTAACCGGCCAATATGGTGTTACAAATGTGGCTTTGAGCCTTCCCTCCGTTGTTGGACGAAATGGAATCGTAAATATACTTGAATTACCACTTTCACAGGAAGAAATTGCTGCTTTTAGAAGATCAGCCGAAGTTATCAAAAGTGTAATACAAGAGCTTGATATATAAGAGGGGAAACCCTCTTTTTTTGTATATAAAAAGTCACAGCGTGAAAATATAATAATTAAAATAATGATTTTTTAGGGTGTGATAGTCGTGCAGAAAATAACTCAGCAGGAGATTATTTTAAGTGCCTTTGTTGAAGCACAAAATTTAGAAAAGATACTGTTGGATAAAGTAAGAGAATATGGGAAAGAATCAGTAGATAATCAAATAAAAGCATTGTTAAAGCAAATTGAAATAATGATAAAAAATCATAAAGAAGACATAAAAAAGGCACAAAAGACTATGCATATTAATTCCCTTGTCAAAAAAAATATGTCTCAAGAACCTTTAGACATGCTTCAAGATTTATTAAAAAATTTAGTTAATATTCAAGCCTTCTATAATGAAACTGTTGTGAATGTTACTAATCCTTACGTTAGGCAGTTGTTTACTCAAATGAGGGATGATGTTATGAGATTTATTTCTATTCTTCAAATGGAGATTGAAAGTCTGGAATCGAAACCTTCTATTCCAAATAACACAGTTTTAAATACACCGGAGATGAGTTAATATGAAAGTGGCTATTATTGGTGCTGGTGTTTCAGGGCTGGCTGCGGCAATTACTTTTCAAAGGTATGGCATTACACCAGATATTTTTGAAAAAAAGTGCAAAATAGGTGAATTATTTAACCATGTTGCGGGGTTATTAAAAGTGATAAATAGGCCTATAAAGGATCCGCTTCATCATCTTAAAAATGTTTATGGAATAGAAGTTAAACCAATTAACACCATTGACAAAATAGTAATGAAGGGGCCAACTGTAACAGCTTCTGTTACTGGGAGTAATCTTGGGTATATGATTTTAAGAGGACAGGACGCAAACTCTCTTGAAAATCAATTGTATAATAAGTTAGAAATACCAGTTAATTTCAATATAGAAGCTGATTATAAGAAGTTAAAAAATGATTACGATTATGTCATTATTGCTACGGGAAGTTCGCAGATTCCAAAAGAATTAGGTTGTTGGCAAGAGTTGGTGACGACCTGGGTGAGGGTAGCAAATGTTTTGGGGAATTTTGACACGAAAACTCTTTTAATGTGGATAAACACTCTTTACACTAAAAGCGGTTATGTATATCTCATGCCTTATAATGAAAAAAGAGCTGTCTTAGCTATGGTAGTACCTTATATTTCAAAAGAAGAGTTGCAGTATTATTGGGATACATTTCTAAAGGTAGAAAAGATGAATGTGGATATTGTAAATATGGTGGATTTGGAGCATATTTCGGGTAATTGTTTCCCACATCAATATGAAAATCTGCTTTTTGTTGGGAATGCAGGAGGAGCGATAGAGCCTTTTTTAGGGTTTGGGACTTTTAACTCAACTGTAAGTGGAGCTATAGCAGCAAAAAGTATAGCTGAGGGAGTCGATTTTAAAAAAGAAATAAGATTTTTGTCTGAAGCAAATATAAAGATGTTGGAATTTAGAAAAGCTTTAGACCTTATGGACAATGATAAGTTGGATAAGTTTATAAAAATTCTTACTTTTCCTCCTGTGAAAAAACTTGTTTACAATACTAATTTCAATGCTATAAAATATGGCTCTATTTTTATGAAATATGCAATAAATAAAATGAATAATAAACCTTATGAACACAGAAAGAAGGTATGAAAATGAGAGTAGCAATAATTGGAGCAGGAGTAGCAGGCCTATGTTGTGCATATACTCTCGAGAAATTAGGTGTACCTTGTGATATTTACGAAAGAAAACATACAATTGGAAGCCTGTATTCTTATGGAGAATTGTTATTGCAGATTGTGCATAGACCTTATAAGGATCCTCTTAAGTTTATAGCTAAAGAGTTTGGAATTTTAATTGAGCCTTTAACTGAAGTAAAAAAGATAGTTATCAAATCTCCAAAGAGGGAAGCTTTCATTGAAGGTAAAAAACTTGGATATATTGTAAAAAGGGGTCAAGAACAGGAAAGCATAGAAAACCAATTGGCAAAAAAAATAAATGCAAAAATAAATTTTAATGTTAATGCGGATTATAGGGAATTAGCCCAATCTTATGATTACATGGTAGTTGCTACAGGCAGCAGCATGATAGCAAAACAACTTACAAAAGTTAAAAATATAGTTTCTTCAAGGATTAAAGGAGGAATTGCATTAGGGGATTTTGAGCCTAATACTGTGTATTTATGGCTTAACACTCTATATGCAAGGTCAGGTTTTGGCTATCTTGTGCCTTTTAGTAAAAATAAAGCATCAATAATTCTTGTGGCTACTTATACGCAAAAAGAAGAGATTGAAAATATGTGGCACACCTTTTTGTATCAAGAAAAATTAAATTATGAGATGATAGAAACTTTTGAGACGGAATTAGACATAAGTATAACAGATAGACATCAGATAGATAATATATATCTAATAGGAAATGCAGGAGGTTTTTTAGATCCTTTTTTAGGATTTGGACTTTTAAATGCTATAGAAAGTGCAGTTTATTCAGCTAAATCAATAATACATGGCGAAAATTATGAGAAAAAAGTTAAGAAAATAACAGATAAAGTTGATAAACTTGTAGATTTTAGGAAGATGATGGATGGTATAAAAAATGAAGACTATGATAGAATAGTAAAAGTGATTGGAAATCCCATAATTAAAAGGATCATGTATAAAACTAATTTGGATGTGATAAAGTATTTACATTATTTTACAAAATATCAAAGACCCAGCAATTAAACTGGGTCTTAAATATTCCACAATTGAAGTCCTGTTGTTTCATCGTAAACTCTTTCCAGTTTATTGTCACCGTAATCTGTTATTACGAATTCTGCAGCAAATATTATTGTCCCTTCCATTAAATGGCCGCCAAAAGCGTTTCCGTTCTTATCTGCTAATGTTATGTGGACATGGGCAAAGGGCTTGCCATCTTTTACTGAGATATTTCCTATGGCATTTAGTATTTCCATGTGCTCGTCTTTTGATATGTAGATGTAGCTTTTGCTTTGTGCATCATAGTAGCCAAATATGGCTTTTGACACAGCACCTATTATGCGTATTTCTCCTGAGAGTATGTTTTCTTCTGTAATCAGTTTATTGATTTCTTCAAGTAAGTCTTTCCCGTATGGAAATCTACCCATGAACTTTCTCTCAATTAGTACACTTTTATACCCCATAAAACCACATCCTTTTAACTTTTATTTTTTACATTATTAATTATATCATAAACTTGCTTGAGTGTGGAATTTGCAGAGGATATATACCTTTTTGGTTCATGTGCGAAAGGAGTGAGTTTAATATGAAAACTTCAGGTTTTCCTATATCTACGGTAAACCAAGAATCAATGGATTTACCTAATATCAAACGTTTCATTGTTGTTTTTGATTTCAAACGATAAAAATGAACGTAAGAGCATCCGAAATAAATAGGACATATTGTTGAAAAATAGATATAATAATTTATAATATAAGTATAAATAGCATAACATTATTAATAAAATATAACATACTAATGTAAAAAGGAGGAAGATTTTATGTCCAAAATAACTTTAACTGTGATTAAAGCAGATGTTGGTGGCTTTGTAGGGCATACAGATGTACATCCTGAACTTCTAGAGCTTGCTAACAAACATTTAAAAGAAAAAGGAAAAATGCTCATCGATTTTTATGTGACTAGAGTAGGAGATGACATTGAACTTGGTTTTCCAGCAGTAGGTGAAGCGTTGGAACCTTTTGCTAATCCCTATCTTGTTGAAAAACTTCAAGGGAGATGGGAGGAAGAATGAGGTGCAAATTGCGCCTCATTTTTACATTTTTTCAAGAAAGGATTTTTGAAAAGTTTATCGAATAAATATAAAAGATTGGACAATTTTTATGTGACAACTATTTAATAATTTTAAGTTGATATTTAATCGTCAATATTTTATTATGAGTGTAAAAGAGACGTAAGGAGGAAATAGCGATTTTTATGAAAACGTTAAATGAGAAGTTTTTTAAGTTAATGGACAAGGTCATTTTAATTTTGGTCATTTTGATAGCAGCATTGAGCATTTTTTTATATAAGCTTCAAAAGGTAGAAGAACCCATTTTTGCAAAAACGCCTCAGTATCACTTTTACATGGTAGCCCAAAATTCTGTAGATCCTTTTTGGAAAGAAGTAAAAATGGGTGCCATGGATGCTGCAAAACGTTACAATGTTGCAATTGAATTTAATGCGCCAAAATTTAATAACATCCAAGAGGAACTTCAATATTTGGATATTGCTATACTGTCTAAAGTTGATGGTATAATAACTCATGTTTCAAACAGTAAAGAATTTGTAGACTTGATTGAAGAAGCCTATAAAGAAGGTATACCAGTAATTACAATAGAAAATGACGCGAAAGATAGCAAAAGACAGGCTTTTATAGGTACTAACAGTTTTCAATTAGGAGAAGAAGCAGGAAAACTTATGATTCAAGCTACTAAAGGGAAAGCCAACATTGCTATAATTGTCAGTAATGATTATCAATTGGACACTGTAAATCAAAATTTGAAAATCAATGGTTTTTTAGATGCCATAAAGGATTATCCTCAAATGAAAGTAGTAAAAGTTTACACTTCAAAATTAGGTACTTTAAGCGCAGAAGAGATTACTCAGTCAATTATAAGCAGTAAACAAAACATAAATGCCATTTACACTACAGATTCTGTGGATACCATTGGTACTGCACAAGTAATAGTTGATTTTAACAAGGTGGGAGACATAGCGATTGTAGGGTATGGAGATACAGCGGATATTTTAAGGTATATCGACAAGGGAATAATATACGGTACAGTTATGAGTGACCCTTACAGAATAGGATATGAAAGTGTAAAATCTATGGTGGAAATTAAAGAAAAAAATAATGTTTCTACATTTGTTGATATAGGAGTAAATGTTATTACTAAGGACAATGTCAAAGAATATTTCAAAAGAATACAATCAATAGAATAAGGTGATGGCATGAAAAAAGATATGTGGAGATTTACGGGCATAAGGCGAAAATTGATAGTTTATTACCTCATAATCACTATTTTAATGGGTATCACAAGTTTTTATTCGTATTATAATGCAAAATCAGTTATAAATCGTTTAAAATCAATTTTTGTGGATTATATATACCTTAACAATTTAAATGCGGATGTAAACATGTTGGAAACAGAAGTGGAGAAGTATTTATCTACCAAATCTTCGGACGCCCTTTTAAATTATTATACTCTCTATAACAAACTTCAAGAACAAGCCTCCGCTATTTTAAATGAAAAAAACTATGACCAGGATGGTTTAATGTTAAAGGATATAGGGAATATGATTGAAAGCCTTTTGAATGAAACTGACGCAGCAATAAATGCTAAAAGAGGCAGGATAAGCAGCGAGTACATTGCACATTTTACGAGGTCCAATAAAATAAGTGAATATATAAAACTTTACATTAATAATCTTCTCAACAGTAAATTGCAAGAGGGCTCTTTAAAATATGCATCTATAACAAAAAACATGGAGTTTATAAGCTATTTGAATGTGTTTTTGATAATAGGTTCTATTCTTTTTAACATATTTCTTGCAATATTTTTTACCTATCGAATTACAAAACCTCTTATAGACCTTTCCCATTTGGCAGTGAGAGTTTCAAAAGGAGATTTTGATGTAAGACCGCTTTCTATAAAGACAAACGATGAGATAAATATACTTGCAGAAGCTTTTAATAAGATGGTAGTAAGCATAAAAAATTATATAGGGGAAATCAAAAATCAGGCAGAAGTAGAGAAAAAATTAAAAGAACAAGAGATGCAAAATCTCAAAATGAGAAATATTTTAAAAGAGGCAGAACTTAAGGCTTTGCAGTCTCAAATAAATCCACATTTTCTCTTTAATACCTTAAATGCAGCTGCACAATTAGCGATGATGGAAGGGGCAGATAAATCTTCGGAGTTTATAGAAAACGTTGCAAACCTATTTAGATATAATCTAAAAAAATTGGATACTACAGTTACTTTGCAAGACGAGATAAACAATGTAAAGACATATATGTACATTTTGAAAACGAGATTTGGCGACAGAGTAGATTTTAAAGTAGATGTAGACGAAGGGGTTTTAGATGTAGAAATGCCTTGTACAATAATTCAGCCTGTAGTTGAAAATGCTTTTATTCACGGATTAGAAGATACAGAAAAAGGAGGTTTTATTAAACTTGCGGTAAAGAAGGATAATGATAAAGTTTTAATAGAGGTTATTGACAATGGGATAGGAATGAGTGAAGAAAAAGTAAGGGCAATATTATCAGCAGACAATGAGGATTTATCTAAAAGGCATGTTACGGGTATTGGCATGCACAATATCATAAACAGACTAAGACTTTTTTATAACACTTCTGCTATAGAAGATGTAATTGAGATAGATAGCAAAATAGGAGAAGGAACAAAAGTTACTTTAAAAATTCCTTTAATGAAGGGTGATAAAGAAAATGATTAAATTGTTTATTGCGGATGATGAGCAAATAGTTATAGATTCAATTAAATTTATCATAGAAAAGAATAATGTAAAAGCTGATATAATTGGTTTTGCTAAATCTGGAAGAGAAGCCATTGAAAAAGTGGAAATTTTAAAACCTGATGTAGTTTTTATGGATATAAAGATGCCAGGAATAGATGGAATTGAAGCCATAAAGCAAATTAAAGAAAGGCATAAGGACATAATTTTTGTTATTATTACCGCTTACGAGTATTTTAATTATGCGAAAGAGGCAATAGACCTTGGAGTGTTAGATTATCTTTTAAAACCTCTTAATAGAAATAAAGTCGTGGAAACTATAAAGAAAGCTATTGAGGTGATTGAAAAAAGAAGAGAGGCAATGTTAAAAGAGTTAGAGTTAAAGGAGAAACTCAATAAGATTATTCCTTATTTGGAGGGGCAATTTTTGTATACTACTCTTTTTAGTGGTATAACCTATGATGACTTGTCCTTTTATGAAGATGTATTTGGAATAGAATTAAAACGGGGTTATGCCATGATAGTGACAGTGGAGGATTTTGGTAAAAACATCAAAGATCAAAATCTAAAATTGAGCATAGAGAAACAAAATTTTTATGATTATTTTAAAACAATTGTAAAAAATTTTAAAAAATGTTTGGTAGGTCCATACTTTATTGACAAATTATTTGTGTACTTTCCTGTGGAGGAGGGAAATTCATTTGAGATTAAAAATAATTCTATAGAAACAGCGCAGAAGATAATAGAAGCTATAAACCAAAAAGTGAAAATTCCTTACAGGATTGGAATAGGCAGAGTTTACAGTTTCGAAAATATTTTGAAATCTTATTATGAAGCAGAAATAGCTTTAAAAATGACAAAAAATGAAATGATAGCACATTTTGATGATATGGCAATGCCACAAAATAGATTTAAGCCTTATCCTATTAATAAAGAAAGACTTTTTATTGATAGACTTATGACTGGAGACCTTCAAGGATCTTTTACTATATTTAATGAAATTTATGAATGGATGGTTTTTGAATACCAAGAAGATATAGATAAAATAAAGGCTAAACTTATAGAAATAATCGGTGTTATTAAAAGGAATCTTTCCTATTATGCAGAGGATGAAAATTTTATTGAAAACAGAGAGCTGGAAGAAATTTTAAAAATAAACGATGTTGACAAAATAAAGTTTATATTTATCAATACTCTGAAAAATTTATTCGAAAACATAAAGACAATCAACAAAGAAAAAATGGATACCTTTATAGCCAAAATAATTAGATTTATAGAGGACAATTTCAATAAAGATATTACTCTGGATGACGTTGCAAAAGAAGTCAATATGAGTTACCACTACTTTAGTAAATTTTTCAAAGATCAAACTGGAAAAAATTTCATCGATTACTTGACAAATTTGAGAGTAACTAAAGCCAAAGAACTTTTAGAGGATGAAACTGTAAGCATAAAAGAAGTGTGCTACAAGGTTGGCTACAGCGACCCAAATTATTTTAGTAAGATATTTAAAAAAGCTACAGGGATGACGCCTACAGAGTACAGATCGGCTATTTACAAAGGAGGGGGTGTAGTTGGTGGAGAGTAAAAATGTAATCAAAGTGATAGTAGCAATTGTCCTTATGATTATTTTGGGTGTTTTAGTTTTTTTGACTGTTAAGCATGTAGTAGCGTATAGAGAGGTAAAGAATGTAAACTCTAATCCCTTAGATAAAAAAGGGCATAAGATTAAAATTGGTTTTTCTCTTGGTACCTTAAAAGAAGAAAGATGGATTAAAGATAGAGATATAGTAATGGCAAAGTTACGGGAATTGGGGGCAGAGGTTTTAGTGCAAAACGCTAATAATGATGACCAAGACCAATTAAAACAGGTGAGATACCTTTTGGACCAAAAAATTGACGTACTTATCATTGTTCCAAATGACCTTGAAAAAGCCTCTTATGCGGTATCTTTGGCACAAAAAGAAGGAGTAAAAGTGATATCCTATGACAGGCTTGTTACAAAATCAAATGTAGACCTTTATATATCCTTTGACAATGTGAAAGTTGGGAAACTGATGGCGGAATATTTAGTGAAAAGAGTGCCAAGAGGAAATTATCTCATAATAAACGGTGCTACGACGGATAACAACACAAAGATGATAAAGGAAGGATATGACAGTGTTTTAAAACCTAAAATTGAAAGTGGAGACATAAAAATTGTAAAAGAAGATTGGGCGCCTAATTGGATGACGGAATACGCTTTTAATTCTACTGATGAACTGCTGCAAAAGGGTGCAAAAATTGATGCTGTGATAGCGGGGGATGATGCTTTAGCAGGAGGAATTATAGAGGCTTTGTCAGAGCATAGATTGGCGGGAAAAGTATTGGTTGCAGCTCAGGATGCTGACCTTGCTGCATGTCAAAGGATAGTGGAAGGAACTCAAGCTATGACAGTGTACAAACCAATTGATAAATTAGCGGAAGCTACAGCAAAAATGGCTATGAAACTTGCGAGAGGAGAAAAATTAGACATTAAAAATACCATATATGACGGAAAATATTACGTTCCTTATTATGTTCTTGAACCAATTGCTGTTGATAAAACTAATATAGATGATACTGTAATAAAAGACGGTTTTCACAATCGCGATGAGGTATACAGAAATGTGGCTAAATGATTATTCAGGCTTTAAGCCTGTATTTTTTTGTCTCAAAAAAATACTGAGAAATAAGTTAAAAAATTTAGGTCGCCAAAAAAGTAAAGGATAACAAAAAAAGTTCCAGAGGCAATTTGAGGGGGGAGGTAGAATTAATTATTAAAATAAAATTTTAGAAAGGAGAGGTAATGTACAATGAGTAACAAGCGCAGACTTATAGTAGTAGTAATAGCATTCCTATTGTTAGTATCTGCTTTTCTTGGTGGTTGTTCTTCTTCCTCAAAGCAAACTTCTGAGAAAAAACAATTGGCTGTTGGTATTGTATTACCGACAAAAGATGAACCCAGATGGATTCAAGATGAGACCCGCTTTCAGGATGCATTAAAGAATACCCCTTATTCTGCTGAAATTCTTTTCAGCCAAGGTGACCCTGCTAAAGAAAAAGCTAATGTAGAAACTTTGCTAAGTAAAGGTATAAAAGTGCTTATTTTGTGCCCTCACGATGCAAATGCGGCAGCAGCTTCTGCAGAGGCAGCTAAAAAAGCAGGTGTAAAGGTTATATCTTATGACAGATTAATACTTAACACAGATGCAGTAGATTATTATGTCACTTTTGATAGTGTACAGGTAGGTAAAGAACAAGGACAATATTTAGTTGATCATGCAACAGGTAAAGGCAATCCTTTATATCTCTATGCTGGTGCTTTATCTGATAACAACTCTTTCTTATTCTTCCAAGGAGCATGGGAAGTTTTACAGCCAAAGATCGCTGATGGCACTTTTGTAATTGCAAATTCTGACAAAGCAGTTGCATTAAAAGATAAAAAAGATTTAACTCGTGATGAAATGGCAAGTATTATAGGACAAATTACTACAAATTGGGATTTCAATACTGCTAAAAACCTTGCTCAGGCAAACCTTGCTAAGGCGCCAAAAAATTTAAAGGGTAATGTATTTATACTTGCTCCTAATGACGGTACTGCAAGGTCAATAGCAGATACTTTTAAGGCAGATCCGGACATCAAAAGTTATGTAATTACTGGACAAGATGCTGAAAAACCATCCATTCAATACATTATTGATGGAAAACAATCCATGACTGTCTTCAAAGATGTTAGGATTCTTGTTAAGGATGCAATAAATGCTGCTTTGACATATTTAGACGGAAAAACACCAGAATCTACAAAAACTTATAATAATGGTGTAAAAGATGTTCCTTCTAAACCATCTCCTGTACAAGTAGTAGATAAGAATAATGTAAAACAAGCCTTAATAGATTCGGGATATTACAAAGAAAGCGATTTTACTTGGCCTAAATAATGTTGGAGGTGTAGAGAATGGGTACCCCGCTTATAGAGCTTGTAAACGTAAGTAAAAGTTTTTCAGGTGTACAAGTATTATTTGGTGTAAATTTTAAAGTTCAACCAGGGGAGATACATTGTTTAGTTGGAGAAAATGGAGCCGGCAAAAGTACTTTAATGAAAATCTTAAGCGGGGTATACCCTTATGGTGAATACGAAGGAGAGATAAGACTTGAGGGATACCCTGTAAGATTTTTTAGCATAAAAGACAGTGAAAAAGCCGGAATTTCCATTATCCATCAAGAACTTTCTTTAGTTCCAGAGATGACAGTATATGAGAATATCTTTTTGGGAAATGAAATTAAAAAGGGAAGTGTGATAGATATTTTTGATGAGATAGAAAAAGCACGACAACTTTTATCAAAAGTCAAAGGTGAAAATATTAATCCTACTGCAAAGGTTAAAGACCTTAGCGTGAGTATGCAGCAGCTTGTTGAAATAGCAAAAGCACTTTCAAAAAATCCCAAAGTATTAATTTTGGATGAGCCAACTTCTGCTTTGAGTGAAACTGAAAGTGAAAATCTCCTTATTCTTTTAAAAGAACTTAAAGAACAAGGAGTTACAATTATTCTTATAAGTCATAGATTAAAAGAAGTTTTGAAAGTGGCGGATTCTATAACTGTTTTACGAGATGGGCAAACAGTAGCCTATTTTAATTGCAAAACTGAAGAAGTAGATGAAAAAAAGATAATAAAACATATGGTTGGAAGAGAGATTACAAATCTTTATCCAATGCCTATAGCCAAACCTCTAGATGAACCTATAATGGAAATTAAAAAATGGAATGTAGTTGAACCCAATACAGGCCGCTATTTAGTAAAAGATGCAAATATTGTATTAAAAAAAGGAGAAATAGTAGGGTTATTTGGATTAGTTGGTGCTGGACGTACAGAATTTGGACTTAGCCTTTTTGGGAATCCATATGGCTACATTATTTCTGGAGATATAATATTAAAGGGCAGAAAAGTAAAGTTTAAGACTCCGGAAGATGCAATTAAGCAGGGAGTGCTTTATTTAACGGAGGATCGAAAAGAAAAAGGGCTGATTTTGATAAACAGCATAAAGGAAAATATAAGTTTGGCGAATTTAAAAGCTTTGAAGAAAGGAATTACAGTTGATGAAGCCAAAGAGATAGAAATAGCCCAAGGTTTTCAGAAAAGACTTAATATAAAAGCTCGTAATGTTGAAGTTAATGTTTCTACTTTGAGCGGAGGGACTCAGCAAAAAGTTTTGGTAGCTAAAGGCCTTTTTGCTGAACCAGATGTCATTATTTTGGATGAACCTACAAGAGGTATAGATGTTGGCGCAAAATATGAAATATACACATTAATAAGAGAATTAGCAAGTGAAGGCAAAGCCATTCTCCTTATATCCTCTGAATTACCGGAAATATTGGGAATGAGTGATAGAATATATATAATGAGCAAAGGTAAAATTACAGGGGAATTGAAATCAGAAGAAGCCAATCAAGAAATCGTAATGGCTTATGCCGTGAGCTAAAGGAGGGTTTAAGATTGAAGGAATTTATTCGCCATTTAAAAGAATTTTTGAAAGATCATGTAAGAGATTATGCTATGTTTATAGCACTTTTTGCAATAATGGCTGTTTTTGCGGCCCTCTCTGGCGGCGATTTTTTATCACCTGTAAATATTAGTAATCTTGTGGACCAGACGGGATATATAGCTGTTCTTGCAATTGGAGAAACTTTAATTATTGTTATACGACATATTGACCTTTCTGTAGGATTTTTGTCTGGATTTTTAGGAGCAATTGCAGCTATATTGATGCAATTTTATCACTTTTCTGCTTTATCAGCCATTATAATAGTGCTAGGATTAGGAACATTAGCTGGATTACTAAACGGTTCGCTAGTAACCTACTTAAGAATCCCAGCTTTTGTTGCTACTTTAGCAGGTTGGTTAGCTTATCGTGGCGCTCTTTTGTTGGCTACAAAAGGATCTGGAACTATTATAATTACCAATAAAACTTTTAATGCTATAGGCAACGGTTTTATTCCAGACTTGCCTTTTATAAATAATATTTTACCTAATTATCATAAGCTTACATTGTTAGTGGGTATTGTAGCAGCAGTGCTAATTGTTTATTTTTCTCTTAAGAATAGAGCCCAACAAATTAAAAGAGGATTTGATGTACTTCCACTAGACATTTTCCTTATCGAATTGCTTTTTATTGATGCTTTATTGTTATATATAACTTTTATTTTAGCAGCTCATCGAGGGATTTCATGGACCCTTGTAATTATGATAATTACCACAGTTATTTATAGTTTTATTACTAATAGAACCGTTTTGGGAAGACATATTTATGCAGTAGGTGGTAATCCAGAAGCGGCTGCTTTAAGTGGAATTAATGTGAAAAAAATTACCCTTATTGTCTTTGCTTCGATGGGTTTTCTTTCAGGTTTATCAGGAATATTGTTTGCTTCCAGACTTCAATCAGCTACAACTACTGCTGGTACTCTTTTTGAACTTTATGCTATTGCTGGAGCTTATATAGGAGGAGTATCTGCAGCAGGCGGAGTGGGAAAAGTAATCAACTCATTGATTGGAGCATTTGTTATGTCAACTTTGACTAATGGAATGAATCTTCTAGGAGTGGATATTTCGCTTCAATATATAATTCTTGGAATAGTTTTGGCTGCCGCTGTCATATTTGATGTAGCAACTCGCAGCAAGGAAAGATAAAAAAGACGGGTATGTCCCGTCTTTTTTATCCCCCGCTTTTTCAATGGTCCCCCTCTATTTGCTCCACTTTAAAACAGGATTTCTTGCAGCCAGTACCTCATCAACCCTTCTTACAGGCGTGTTGTGTGGAGCTTCTTTTAAAAGTTGCGGATTTTCTTTTGCTTCCTCTGCTATTTTAATCATTGCTTCAATGAAAGCGTCTAATGTTTCTTTACTTTCTGTTTCAGTAGGCTCTACCATTATGGCGCTGTCAACAATTAATGGGAAATATATTGTGGGTGGATGGAAACCGTAATCTATAAGTCTTTTAGCTACATCTAATGTTGTGATATCATTGACTTTTTCTAAAAGACCAGCTAAAACAAATTCATGCATGCATACTTTGTCAATAGCGACTTTGTAGTGATTTTTGAGTTTTTCTTTAAGATAATTAGCATTTAAAACTGCCATTTCGCTGGCTCTCTTAAGTCCTTCAGCTCCCATAGTTAAAATGTAGGAATAAGCCTTTATAAGCACATTGAAGTTGCCATAAAAGCTTCTCACTTTTCCAATAGAAAGCGGCCTATCATAGTTTAAGCTATATATGCCGTCTTTAAATTCTATTACAGGCACTGGCAAAAAGTCGGCAAGCTCTTTTTTGACACCTACAGGTCCAGAACCCGGGCCACCACCGCCATGAGGTGTAGAGAAGGTCTTGTGAAGATTTAGATGTACAACGTCAAATCCCATGTCTCCAGGGCGTGTGATTCCCATTATAGCATTTAGATTTGCACCATCGTAATACAAAAGTCCTCCTGCTTCGTGTACTAGTCTTGCGATTTCTACTATATTTTCTTCAAAAAGCCCTAAAGTGCTGGGGTTTGTAAGCATAAGTCCTGCTACTTCCTCATTTAAAACGGCTTTTAACGCCTCAAGGTCTATTGCACCTTCTTTGTTAGACTTAATTTCAATAACGTCAAAACCTGCAACTGCTGCACTGGCGGGGTTAGTACCATGAGCAGAGTCTGGCACGATTATTTTTTTACGTTTTTTGTCATTTCTGTGTTCGTGATAGGCCTTAATTATCATGAGTCCCGTCAATTCTCCGTGGGCACCTGCAGCAGGCTGTAATGAAAATTTGTCCATTCCAGTTATTTCAGAGAGCATGTTTTCTAATTCATACATGAGTTTCAAAGCGCCTTGCACAGTTTCTACTGGTTGATAGGGATGTAGAGCTGTAAAACCGATAAGGGATGCCATGTCTTCATTTATTTTAGGATTGTACTTCATAGTACAAGAACCTAATGGATAAAAACCCGTATCGACGCCGTAGTTTTTATTTGACAAAAGGGTGTAATGTCTTATTATGTCTACTTCACTTACTTCGGGAAGCTCTATTTCTTCTTTTCTCATCATTTGTTGCGGAAGTATGTCTTCTAAAGGTTTTTCTTCTATATCCAACTTAGGGAGAGTGTAGGCTTTTCTTCCTTTCTTTGACAATTCAAATATCAATTTATTGTACTCTTTCATTCTATCACCTCCAACAGAGCTTTTAACTCATCAATTTCTTCTTTTGTCCTTTTTTCTGTAAAGGCCAGTAACATTGTATTTTTGTATTTGTCGTAATCTCTGTGGAGGTTGTATCCGCCTAATATGCCCTTTTCTAAAAGTTTTTTATTAATTAAGTCTACATCTACATCAGCCTTTAATGCAAATTCCATAAAGAAGGGCTTGTTAAAAGCAGGTTTATATTTTCCTGATGCGGTAAGCATTGAAAAAGCGTAATGAGCCTTTTGAGTGCACTGATAAGCCACTTCTTTTATACCTTTTTTGCCCATAGTTGCTAGATACACTGCAGCTGTTAAGGCATTTAATGAGTGGTTTGAGCATATATTCGAAGTGGCTTTTTCCCTTCTTATGTGTTGCTCTCTTGCTTGCAAAGTAAGCACAAAAGCACGTCTACCATCTACGTCTTTTGTCTGGCCTACTATTCTTCCTGGCATTTTCCGCACAAGCTTTTGTGTTGTAGCTAAAAAACCAAGATAAGGGCCACCAAAATTTAACCCATTGCCAAGAGACTGACCGTCTCCTACAGCTATATCTGCGCCAATTTCTCCTGGCGATTTAAGTATGCCGAGAGGTATTGGATGTACGTAAGTTATCAACATTGCTTTATTTTCATGGGTTATTTTCTCAATTTCTTGCAGGTCTTCGATGATTCCCATGAAATTAGGATACTGTACAATTACTGCCGCAGTGTTAGTCCCAATTTCCGCTTTTAATTTTTCTAAATCTGTTACTCCTTCATTATCGTCTATTTCAATTACTTGGATATCTCTAAAATGCATATAAGTCTTTAAAACTTTTCGCGTTTCTGGATTTACAGTTTTTGAAACTATTATAGACTTCCTTTTGGTGTTTTCACAAGCCATAATTGCAGCTTCTGCGCAGGCTGTTGCTCCGTCGTACATTGAAGCGTTTGTGACTTCCATTCCTGTAAGTTTTGTAATCATTGTCTGGTACTCAAAGATAGCTTGTAGTGTTCCTTGGCTTATTTCTGGCTGGTAAGGAGTGTAGGCCGTGTAGAATTCAGAACGAGATATTATGTGCTTTACCACAGAAGGAATGTAATGGTCATATACTCCAGCGCCTAAAAAACTTGTCAGCTCTTCAAGGCTTTTATTTTCTTTGGCGCATTTCTTTATGTGAGCTGTAAGTTCTACTTCTGACATTGGATTTCCAAGATTTAAAGGCCTTTTTAAGCGAACTTCTTGAGGTATGTTTTCAAATAGCTCTTCTATAGAATTTTTTCCTATTGTTTTAAGCATTTCTTTTTCGTCATTGGAGGAGGCAGGAAGGTAAGGAAACATGCTCTCACTCCTCATCTAAAAATTTTTTATATTCTTCGGCTGTCATCAAATTATCAAGCTGTGACTTGTCTTTGAGTTCTACTAATGCCATCCAACTGCCATAGGGGTCATTGTTTACTAAAGAGGGGTCGTCAACGATAGCATTGTTTACTTCAAGTACTTTTCCATCTACAGGTGTGTAAACATCAGATGCAGCTTTTACAGATTCTACGACTCCAAGTACATCGCCAGCCGAGAGTTCTGCACCTACTTCTGGAAGCTCAATGTACACTATGTTTCCTAAGGAATGCTGTGCATAGTCAGTTATTCCTATGTATGCTTTATCTCCTTCTACTTTGACCCATTCGTGGTCTTTTGAGTAATACAAGCCTTCTAAAACTTCCATACCAAAAACCTCCTATTTTTTATAATTTTTCTTGTAAAAGTTTTTGCTTATGATTAAAGCCTTAAGTGGCTTATTTCTTATCACAATTTCAATTTGATTTCCTAATTGGGCATATTTTGAATCAATCAATGCAAGACCTATATTTTTCTTTAGTGTAGGAGAGAAATACCCTGTTGTTACATAGCCGATTTTTTGATTGTGAGCACGCACTTCATAACCATGTCTTGGAATTCCATTGTCTATCATTTCAAATCCCACGATTTTACGCTTAAGCCCTTCTTCTTTTTGCTTTAGTAGAGCATCTTTTCCGATAAAATTGCCCTTGTCAAATTTGACGAAAAACTCAAAACCTGCTTCTAAAGGAGTTATTTCTTCTGAAAGTTCATTTCCGTATAGAGGTAAACCTGCTTCAAATCTCAAAGTATCTCTTGCCCCTAATCCTGCCGGTTTAAGTCCATATTCTTTTCCAACTTCCACTATTTTTTCCCACAATTCTACTGCGTATTTATTAGGCATGTAAATTTCAAAGCCATCTTCACCCGTATATCCTGTTCTTGATACCAGGCATTCAATTCCAGCTATTTTTACATTGTCTTTAAAGCAGAAAAATTTAATTTCTGAAAGATCAGTATCTGTAAGTTTTTGAAGTATTTCTTCTGCTTTTGGGCCTTGTATGGCAAGTTCTGCTACTTCATCTGAAATGTTTTCTATTTCTACCTCATATACGCCTTTATTGTCTTTCATCCATTTGTAATCCTTTTCTATATTAGCCGCATTTACAACCAAGTAGAAGTGTTCATCAGAATATTTGTAGACTAATAAGTCATCTACAACGCCGCCATTGTAATTGCACATAAAAGTATAAAGGACTTGATTGCCTTTTAGTTTTGACAAATCATTTGTTATGAGATTTTGCAAAAAGTTAAAAGCTTCTCTTCCTTTTACAGTTATTTCTCCCATGTGAGAAACATCAAAGAGTCCTGCAGCATTTCTCACTGCTTCGTGTTCAGAGATTATACTTTCAAACTGAACAGGGAGAGCCCATCCTGCAAAGTCAATGATTTTTCCATTATATTTTTTGTAAAGTTCAAAAAGAGGTGTTTTTTTGAGGTTATCCAAACATACCACACCCTTTCATAAAATTTAAAAGAGGAGTTATGATGAGCACAACAAGAGAATATGCCATCACAACTCCTCTGTTTTTTGACCTGAGAGCTTCTACTTATGTATTGCTCCTTCGGTGCTCTTGCGAGACTTTCCAGAGGTCTATCCGATAGCGATACTTTTGCCTGAGAGCTTCTATAAAGGCTTGGCGGGCCTTTATATTTCCCCTTCGGCTATCTTTTTACAAAGATATCTCTCGCTATCTTCATCTAGAACAGTATTAAATTTTTTTAAAATATGCTATACTTTTATTATATTATATTCCCTGTAATAGTCAATAATCAAAACAAGGAGAGGTGGATATGTTATATATTTACAATAAGAACACAAATCCTTATTTTAATTTAGCTGCTGAAGAGTACGTTTTAAAAGAATTCCAAGAAGAATGTTTCATGTTATGGAGAAATGAACCTAGCATTATAGTAGGCAAAAATCAAAACACATTAGCGGAAATAAATTTGGATTATGTGCGACAACATAAAATTCCAGTTGTCAGAAGATTATCGGGTGGAGGAGCGGTTTTTCACGACCTCGGCAATTTAAATTTTACTTTTATAGTAAATGAGGATGTCAGCAGTTTCAGTGATTTTAAAAGATTTACACAGCCAATTATAGATGTGCTTAGAAAACTTTCTGTTAATGCTGAGTTTTCAGGGAGAAATGACATAACAATTGACGGCAAAAAAATTTCAGGAAATGCGCAGTATTATTACAAAAATAGGATATTACACCATGGAACACTTTTGTTTTCTTCCAGCATTACAGATTTGTCAGCAGCACTGAAAGTGCGACCTGTAAAATTTGAAGATAAAGGTGTAAAATCTGTGTCTAAAAGAGTTACAAATATAAGTGAGCATCTAAAAGAGCCTATTACAATAGAACAGTTTATAGACCTCATTATGAATCACATTAGAGAA
Organism: Thermoanaerobacter sp. X514; assembly: GCF_000019065.1. Taxonomy (NCBI): domain Bacteria; kingdom Bacillati; phylum Bacillota; class Clostridia; order Thermoanaerobacterales; family Thermoanaerobacteraceae; genus Thermoanaerobacter; species Thermoanaerobacter sp. X514. The sequence continues at coordinate 245,487 of NC_010320.1, forward strand.
CAAACCGGTGGAAGGGAAATGTATGAATTTACGCAGGAAGACATAAAAAAAATAGAGAAATTGGTTAAAGAAAAGTATAGCACATGGGAATGGAATTTTGGAACATCGCCAGATTACAGTTTTAAAAATGAGAAAAAATTTACTGGTGGCACTGTAGAAGTAAATTTAAATGTAGAAAAGGGAATAATAAAAGATATAAAAATTTATGGAGACTTTTTTGGAAAATACGATGTTTCAGAGATAGAAAACCTTTTGAAAGGAGTAAAGCATTCAGAAGAGGAAATAAAAAAAGTACTTTCAAATATTGATATAAACGATTATTTTGCCAACATAACTGTTGACAATTTAATAGAAGTGATGTTTTGATAAAAAAATATTTTTAAATTGTTGAATTTTTAACTAAAAAGTGATAAGATATATATGAAGGAAATTGTTAAATAATTGGCGTTTTTATTTTATCAAATTTAATCCCCTCCCTAATGGGGAGCTATTACAAGAGATACGATTTGTAAGTGATTGATGAAACAGAAAGTATTGGAGGTATATATAGATGGAAATAGAAATAAAAATACCTGCTTTGTCAGATACGATGAAAAGTGGGCGAATTACAAAATGGTACGTAGAAGAAGGACAATACGTAGAAAAAGACTCTTGTCTATGTGATATAGCAGTAAATAAAGTAAATTTTGAAGTATACAGTGACTATGAAGGCATTATTTCAAAAATTGTTTGTCCTGCTGGAAGTACAGTTGAACCGGGAGATGTTATTGCAATTGTTACACAGTCTGAAGAAGTAAAGCCTTCTGCCACCCAAAAAGAAATTAAATATGAATACAAAGAATATGATTTAGCTGTCATAGGGGCTGGACCAGGGGGATATGTGGCTGCTATTAAAGCTGCTAAAAAAGGTGCAAAAGTGGCTTTGTTTGAGAAGGATAAATTAGGTGGCACCTGTTTAAACAGAGGATGCATACCAACAAAAGCTTATGCGAGAATTGCTGAAGTGTATGACATTTTAAAACGGTCAGGAGAATTTGGATTTGATGTGAAAGTAAATTCTTTTGATTACGCTAAAATTGTAAAAAGAAAAAATGACATTGTAGGAGAGCTGACAGAAGGTATAAATGCTTTACTTAAAGCCAATGGAGTGGATTTGTTTTACGCTGAAGCAAAAGTTGACAAGGAAAAGAATGTGCTCTTTGGAGAAAACAAAATTAAAGCGAAAAATATTATCATTGCAACGGGGTCATCACCTGCTGAACTTCCTATCGAAGGCATTAACTCCAAAAATGTCATGAATAGCGATGTTATTCTTGAAATTACCTCTTTGCCTCAAAGCTTATGTATTATAGGTGGCGGAGTAATAGGCATGGAATTCGCCTTTATAATGAACCAATTTGGAGTGAAAGTGTCTGTTGTTGAGATGATGCCTGACATTCTGCCCATCCTTGATAAAGAAGTAAGTTCTTTTATTAGGGCAATAGCTCAAAAAAGAGGAATCAAGATATATACTTCTTCAACGGTTGAGAGAATAGATGAAGAAGAAAATGGCGGAAGTATAGTAACAGTTAAAAATGGTGAAAATATAAAACGCATATACGCAGATAAAGTGTTTGTGTCTATAGGGAGGAAGTTAAATACAGATATTGGTCCAATTGTAGAACTATTAGATTTTGAAGGGAAAGCTATTAAAGTTGATGAGTACATGAGGACAAATGTAGAAGGGGTTTATGCAGTAGGTGATGTTACAGGCAAAATGATGTTAGCCCATGTGGCTTCTGCACAAGGGGAGGTAGCAGTTGACAACATTTTTGGTGAATCAAATACATTAGACTATATGAAAATACCTGCAGCAGTATTTACAGAACCAGAGATTGGGTATTTTGGCTATACCGAAGAAGAGGCGAGAAAGAAATTTAAAGATATAAAAGTGGGAAGATTTAATTTTGAACACAATGGGAGAGCAAAGACATATGGAGAAACGGAAGGTTTTGCAAAAGTAATTTCAAACGAAAAAGGAGAAGTAGTCGGTGTGTGGGTGGTAGGTAGTGGAGCTTCTGAACTTATCCACATACTTTCAACAGCCTGCCAAGAAGGTGTGGATGCAGAAGCTTTGAAGAAAGCGGTTTATGCCCATCCTACCCGAAGCGAAACTATTATGGAAGCTGTTAAGGATATTTTCGGGGAGTCTGTACACAAAGTATAATTTTAACGTTATTTATCTATAGTGCTTTCGAAGCTCTTAAAGGGCTTTCGAAATACATAAACTTTGAAAAATAAAAGGAGGAGTTTAAAATGGCAATTGAAACATTTAAAGCAGTTTCAAGGAAATTGCCAGAGGGATTAGCAGTTGAAAGCGAGGTAAGAGGCTTTAAAATAATCTTAGATGAACCTAAAGAGCTAGGCGGCACGAATAAAGGGATGAATCCTGTTGAGGCTTTACTTTGCGCTTTAGGGTCATGCCAGACGATTGTAGCGGCAGCTTTTGCACAGGCGAAAGGCATAAATCTACAAGGTTTTTGGGTAGAATTAGAAGGAGACCTTGATACAGACGGATTTATGGGAAAAGCTGGTGTAAGACCAGGTTTTCAAGAAATAAGATTTAAAATGCACATAAAGACAGATGCCCCAAAAGAAAAAGTAGAAGAATTTGCAAAGTTTATAGAAAATACCTGCCCAGTAGGAGATTCTTTAGCAAATCCAGTAAAATTAGTTTTGTCAGATGTGATTGTTGAATAATAGTCAAAAGCACTCCACCTTTTTAAGTTGGAGTGTTTTTTATATAGAGGATTTTTAAGATTTTTGTAGAACTATAATAATAAAACTATTGTTTTAGGAGGATTAGAGATGAACTTTGAAGACAAGGTGGCAAAAAGAGCAAAATCTATAGAAATATCTACCATAAGATATTTCTTTAACATGGCGCGAGAGGTGCCGGGAGCAATATCCCTTGCTATTGGAGAGCCGGATTTTGTAACGCCAGCGCATATAAGAGAAGCAGCGAAAAAAGCCCTCGATGAAGGTAAAACAGGGTACACTGTAAATCCTGGACTTATTGAATTGAGGCAAGAAATTTCGAATTATCTTAATAGAAGGTATAACCTTTCTTACAATCCGGAAACAGAAATTTTAGTTACAATTGGGGCTACTGAAGCTATATACGTTGCTTTAAATACTTTGGTAGAAGAAGGAGACGAAGTATTAATTCCAGAACCTTCATTTGTGGCATACCATCCTTGTACAATTCTTGCAGGTGCTAAATCCGTTTTTGTCCCAACATATGAAGAGGATGATTTTGTATTAAGGGCAGATGTTTTAGAGAAGTACATTACGGACAGATCAAAAGTCTTAATTTTACCCTATCCTAATAATCCAACTGGGGCAGTAATGCCAAAAGAGGCGATGGAAAAGATAGCTGAAGTGGTCAAAAAGTATGACCTCATTGTAGTTACTGATGAAATTTATTCTGAGCTAGTATACAGTGGTTTTGAACATGTAAGTTTTGCATCTTTGCCAGACATGTGGGAAAGGACGGTTACTATAAACGGTTTTTCTAAATCCTATGCGATGACAGGTTGGCGTCTCGGATATATAGCGGCACCAGAATATTTTATAAAACATATGACAAAAATACACCAATACGGCGTAACAGCAGCAGCAACGATGTGTCAGTATGCGGGTATAGAGGCTATAAAAAATGGGGACGGAGATATTTTAATGATGAGAGAAGAGTACGACAAAAGAAGAAAGTATTTGCTTCAAAGTGTGAGAGAAATGGGACTCGATTGTTTTGAGCCAAAGGGTGCTTTTTACATATTCCCTTCAATAAAAAAGACAGGCCTTACCTCAATGGAATTTGCTAAGAGACTCCTTTACGAAGCAAAAGTTGCAGTTGTGCCGGGAAATGCCTTTGGAGAAAATGGTGAAGGATATGTTCGCATGGCTTATGCAACCTCTATGGAAAACTTAGAAGAAGCAGTAAAAAGAATGAAAGAATTTATGTCAAAGTTTTAAAAATAAACTGCGGAAGGTGAATAGCTTACCTTCCGCAGTTTATTTTATGCCATTTATTTAGTTTATTTTTGCCACATTTATATTGCAAAATGTTAAGCTTTTCATAATAATATAAATAGAATATAATTTAAAATGAAAGAGGTGATAATTATCACACTCAATGAAAGATGTACTCAAATCCTTATCAGACTTATTAATTCTAATGCGCCTATTAAAATTTCTGACCTTGCAAAAATATTCAATGTAAGCAGTAGAACTATAAGATACGACCTTGATACAATCGATGAGTTTTTAAAGTACAACAATTTGCCACAATTGATACGCAAACCGAATGTGGGTGTGAAATTTTCTGAACTATTGGAATACAGAAATAAAGTTTTATCTCTTCTTGATAATCTCAATATTTATTATTACAACTTATCTCAAAAAGAAAGAGTAAATATCATATTAAGTGAACTTATACAGCAAAAAGACTACATCACTATCAATAGCATTGCAGATAAATTGATGGTGTCAAGAAGTACCATTATAAAAGATTTAAAAGATGTAAGAGAGTGGCTTACACGTCATGGACTTCAGTTAAAGTCTGCACCGAAATATGGAATCAAAGTTGTGGGGGATGAAAAACGATTACGAAGAGCTGCTATAGAACTTCTAACAGAGGCAATTGACGTTGATAAGGCGCTGGATATTGTAAAATCTCCGATTTATACTCGTTCTAGTGTAGGAATTGATAAACAAATTACCAAGCTATTTGAAGATATAGACATACCTTATATCGAAGAATGCATACAAATAGCAGAAAGAGAACTGGAAACTGTTTTTTCGGATGCGGCATTTTCTGGCCTTGTAATACACATAGCAATAGCGATTAAAAGGATTCAACTAGGGAAAGACATAATTATGCCAAAAGAAGAATTAAAAGCTTTGGAAATTACAAAGGAATTTGCTGTTGCATCAAATATTGCAAAAATGTTGGAGGACCATTTTAAAGTTTCTATTCCTCTTGATGAAATCGGATATATTACTGTTCATCTTCTTGGAAGTAATGTCTCAAAAACACGTCCTTATCCTAATGAAAACTGGGTTGAATACCAGTTATTGACGGAAAAAATTATTACAAATGTCACCAACAAAATACACCAAGATTTATCAGGAGATAGACAGCTTTTTGAAGGGCTTTTAGACCATTTAAGGCCTACAGTATACCGGTTAAAACACGGACTTAAATTAAAAAATCCCATTTTAGATGAGATTAAAGCAAATTATAAAGAATTGTTTGAAATAGTCAAAGAAAGTTTAAAACCTTTAGAAGATTATACAGGCAAAGCATTAAACGACGAAGAAATAGGTTATTTTACAATACATTTTGGTGCTGCAATTGAAAGATTAAAAGTTACTAAAGCACCTAAGCCTAATATCCTCGTTGTATGTGGTACAGGAATAGGTACGGCGAAACTTCTTTCTTCGAGATTACAATCAGTTTTTGATGTGAATATAGTAGATGCTGTCGCATACCATCAGGTAAAAGAAAGATTGAAAGAAAAAGATATAGATCTAATAGTATCTACTGTTCCAATTCCTTATGAAGGTATTAAAACCATTGAAGTAAATCCGCTTCTTACAGAGAAAGACATAGAATTATTAAAAGACCTTGTTATTAAACCTAAGCTGCAAGGGACAGTTATTAATGATTTAATAAAAATAATAGAAAAGCATTGTGTGATAGGCAATCGTGAAAAGTTAATAGAAGATTTATCAAAATTTTTAAATGTAGCATCATATGAAAATACGAGAGGAGTTGTACAACCAGTGTTAAAAGACCTTTTGACTAAGGATACTATAAAACTAAATGTTGAGGCAAAAGATTGGGAGGAAGCAGTGAGGATAGGAGGTGAGTTATTAGAGAAAAGCGGGGCAATTGAACCGAGGTATATTGATGCAATGATAAACACTGTAAAAGAGATAGGCCCTTACATTGTTATTGCGCCAGGAATAGCGATGCCCCACGCAAGGCCAGAAGCAGGTGCTAAAAAAATAGGCATGAGCTTAATTACACTAAAAAATCCTGTCAACTTTGGCAATAAAGAAAACGATCCAGTAAAAATTGTAGTTTCCCTTTGTGCAATCGACCATTCTTCACATCTTAAAGCATTGTCTGAACTGGTAGAACTTTTGGGAGATGAAAATACGGTAAAAACAATATGTGAGGCAAATGACGTTGAAGAAGTGGTAAATTTGATTAAGTAGATATTTTGTCAAATGGAGTTTGTGTGTTTGATAATGGTATTTACTATGTGAAAACAAATAAAAGATAGTTTATTTTTAGAGGAGGGAATTTGATGGCATTAATTGATTTTTTGGTTAAAAATTTGTTTAATCAGGTATCTGTTTTAATAGGTCTTGTTACATTGATTGGTTTACTTTTACAGAAAAAATCTTTTCAAGACACAATTTCAGGTACTATAAAAGCAATGGTAGGTATACTAATTATGCTAGCGGGGACAGATGTTTTTATAGCAGGTCTTGTTTCTTTTCAAACGATAGTTTCATCAGCATTTCATATTTCTGCCCCAGTTGCTAAGAATACTTTACAAAACTTTACGAATAACTTCGGAAGTATTGCAGTTTCAATAATGGCTCTTGGCTTTTTAATTCATCTCATTATTGTAAAACTATTTAATACAAAATTTGTATATTTAACAGGACACTTAATGTGGTGGATTTCTCTTGTTATTACAGCAAGTTTATTAGAAGTATTTCCCAATATTAATCAAGGTACTTTAATACTAACAGGAGCGATTTTAATAGCACTTTATTGGACTTTTCAGCCTGTTTATCTCCATAAATATATGAGGAAAGTTACAAATAGTGATGAAATTGGTTATGGCCATACTTCTTCCATTGCTGCTTATTTAGCAGGATGTTTTGGACATTTATTTGGAAGACCAGAAGAAAGTACTGAGAAAGTGAACATTCCAAAGAAAATTGAATTTATGAAAGATATTACTGTTGGAACTGCTTTTATTATAACGATAATAATGCTTGTTGCTAGTTTCTTTGCAGAAAGAGAAGTTGTATTAAAACAAGCAGGAGATCTAAATTTTGTTATTTGGGCAATAATTCAAGGATTTAAGTTTGCCGCAGGTATAACTATTCTATTATATGGAGTAAGACTCTTTCTTGCCGAGATTGTTCCTGCTTTTAGAGGAATATCGCAGAAACTTATTCCTGGTGCAAAACCCGCTTTAGATGTACCAGTAGTATTTCCATATGCACCTACTGCAGTTCTTATTGGTTTTATTAGCTCAACACTAGTATTTTTGCTCTTTATGATAATATTCGGGTTAACTGGATTTGCGACAATAGTTCCTTCAATGATAATGCTTTTCTTTCCTGCTGCTGGTGCTGCAGTATTTGGAAATGCAGTTGGGGGATGGAAAGGTGCTGTATTTGGAGGAGCAATAAATGGTTTATTTTTGGCTTTTGGTCAAGCACTGACTTGGCCTATGTTAAGTAATACTGCTCCTGAACTTGCTGTTCTTGCAGATCCTGACTGGTATATCATAATGTGGCTAATAATAGGAATTGGTAAACTTATAAAGTTGGTATTTTAGCCTAGGAGGTTTTGTTGATGAAAGACAGAATAAGAATTGTAACAGCATGCGGTGTAGGTATGGGAAGCAGTCTTATACTTAAGATGATGATAGAAGACCTTTTAAAAGAATTAGATATAAATGCGCAAGTAGAAAATACTGATATAGGGAGTATAAAAAGTACTAACGCTGATATAGTTGTTGTTCAAACGTTTCACAAAGACAAAATGGAAAATATAGCAAAAGTAGTAATAGCTATTGATGATTTTTTTGATAAAGAAAAATTAAGAGAAAAACTTCTTGAAGGATTAGATAAAGTGAAAGAAGCACAAAATTAAGGGGGCTATAAAAAATTGTTATTAGAGTATATTGATGAAGTTTATAAAAGCGTAGAAAAGATAAAAGCAACTCAGATTAAAAATATACAAGAGGCAGCAATGTTAATAGCTAATTCTCTTCTAAAAGAAGAAGACAGTGTTTTTCATGTATTTGGCTGCGGCCATTCTCATATGGCCGCAGAAGAATTGTTTTATCGTGCAGGAGGTCTTGCTTGTGTAAATCCTATTTTGCCTTCAGAATTAATGCTTCATGAAGGAGCACTAAAAAGTTCTTATTATGAGAGGAATGAAGACATAATAAAATTGATTTTTGACAGATATGATTTACGACAAGGAGAATGCATTATTATTGTTTCTCATTCTGGCAGAAATGGAGCACCAATTGAAGCAGCAATTGAAGCTAAACGTAGAGGGTTAAAAGTTGTGGCGATAACCTCAAAAGAATATAAACAAAAAACATTTTCTAGACATTCTTCTGGCAAGTTTCTTGAAGATATTACAGACATTGTTATAGATAATTGTGGGCACTATGGTGATGCAGTGTTAAAAATTAAAAAAGATACTCTGGAAATTTCATTTTCTCCTCTTTCTACTGTACTTAATACCATTATATTAAATATGATAGAGGCTGAAATAGTTTCTATTATGATAAAAAAGAATTTAGTTCCTCCTGTATTTTTGAGCGGTAATATAGAAGGGGCAGATGAACATAATTTAAAATTAATTGAAAAGTATAAAAAAAGAGTAAAACATTTATGAGATTTAATGCTTTAAAAATGAGCAAGCTATGTTGGTTAATTTTTTTAGAAACAGAAGGTTTCACAGATGATGAAGTTCTTGGACGTTTTTCTTTACGTTCAAGGACTTTTAATTTTGTAAATTTGTAAATGATAAGGGAAGGAATTTTTATACAATATGGATAATAAAAGATATAAATTTTTTGAAATTGATCTTCAATAGATTATAATTAAATTAGAATAATAAAAACATTGAGGAGTGATTTTATGGAAAACTTTGTTTTTTCAAGCCCTACAAAAATTATTTTTGGTAAGGGAACAGAACATCAGGTTGGAAGTGAAGTAAAAAATTATAGCAGTAAAGTGTTGTTTTGTTATGGTGGAGGAAGCATAAAAAAATCTGGCTTATATGATAAAGTTGTAAATTCTTTAAAAGAGGCTGAGATTGAGTTTATAGAGCTATCAGGGGTAAAGCCTAATCCAAGGCTTAGTCTTGTGCAGGAAGGAATAAAACTATGTCGAGAAAACAATATCGATTTTATCTTAGCTGTTGGTGGAGGAAGTGTTATTGACACTGCAAAGGCTATTGCAATGGGTGTGCCTTATGATGGCAACGTGTGGGACTTTTTTGTAGGAAGAGCGAAGCTTGAGAGGGCCTTACCTGTAGGTGTAATTTTAACTATTCCTGCAACAGGAAGTGAAGCGAGTGATGCTACAGTTATTACAAATGAAAACGGATGGTTTAAAATAGGTTTTCATCATGACTTGATAAGACCTAAGTTTGCGATTATGAATCCAGAGCTTACATATACATTGCCAAATTATCAAACGGCCTGTGGTGTTGCAGATATTATGGCACACGTCATGGAAAGATATTTTACAAATGTCAAAGGTGTTGATTTGACTGATAGGTTTTGTGAGGCTACTTTAAAAACTGTTATAAATAATGTGCGTATTGTGCTAAAAGACCCAACAAATTATAATGCAAGGGCAGAAATTATGTGGGCAGGTACCATTGCACACAATGATTTACTAAGCACAGGAAGGATAGGAGATTGGGCTTCCCATAAAATTGAACATGAATTAAGTGCTATTTACGATATTGCCCATGGAGCAGGACTTGCAATTATCTTTCCAGCCTGGATGAAGTACGTATACAAGCATGATATAAATCGCTTTGTACAATTTGCTGTAAGAGTATGGGATGTGAATTTAGCTTATGAAAACCTCGAAGACATAGCATTAGAAGGTATAAGACGAATGACAGAATTTTTTAAAGCGATTGGTCTTCCTGTTACGCTCAAAGAAGCAGGCATTTCTGATGACAGATTTGAAGAGATGGCAAATAAGTGCACAGACAACGGCAACAAAAAAATTGGTAATTTTATAAAGTTAGGAAAGGAAGATGTCATCAATATATATAAATTAGCAAAATAAGCTTTTAAAAAGTCAGTCATTAGTGGCTGACTTTTTTGATGGGATTTTTAATGATTTGTTACAAATTGGACATAAAAATGGCCTGAATTTATGATATAATTTATATTAATCATTATATGCTTTCAGAAGAGTACTTTAATATGGGGGATTTAATATGGATAATAACGCAAATTTAAAGCGAAGTGAAAGGAGAAAACAGAAGGATAAAACTAAAAAGAAAAGCGTGGCAAAAAACATAATAAAATTTGTCATATATACTTTTATAATTCTAATATTTGCAGCTGCTGGGGTTATTGGAGCTAAAGTATGGACAATAATTAAAGATACTCCCGAGATATCTGAGGAAGCTTTAACAAAGCAAGCCCAATCTTCTATTGTTTATGCAGATAACGGAGAAGAAGTAGCAACTTTGTTTGGGGCAAGTAATAGGATATGGGTTCCATTAGACCAAATACCTAAAGATTTACAAAATGCTTTCGTTGCTATTGAGGACCAAAGATTTTATCAAAATAACTTAGGAATTGATCCAAAAAGAATCATTGGAGCTCTTATTGCAAATATTAAAGCGGGAGGTAAACCTGTTGAAGGTGCAAGTACTATAACTCAACAGCTTGTAAAAAATACCATGCTTTCCAGTGAAAAAACCCTTTCAAGAAAAATTAAAGAAGCGATTCTTGCTTGGAGACTGGAACAGAAATATTCAAAAGAACAAATACTAGAGGCTTATCTCAACACAATATACCTTGGAGGACCTAATGTAAATGCATATGGAGTGGAAGCAGCTGCAAGAGCTTATTTCAACAAACATGTTAATGAGTTAGATTTAGCAGAAAGTGCTTTAATTGCTGGTATAACTAAGAACCCTTCCTTGTATTCGCCTGCAGCTAACAAAGAAGCTGCAATAGAGAGGCAGCGTCTTGTTTTAAAAGAAATGCTTAAACAAGGGTACATTACACAAGAACAATACGATGAGGCTATTAATGAAAAGTTGGAGTTTGATATACATTATTCTGTTGTCAGCGATAAACATAAATATTTCATAGATCAAGTAAAAGAGGATGTGGCTAATGCTCTTTCACAAAAATTAAACATATCGTATGAAGAGGCTATGAACAAAATATTCAATGGTGGTCTTAGAATTTACACGACAATGGATGTAAATATCCAAAATATTATGGAGGAAGCTTTCAAAAACTCAAAACTTTTTCCGGCTGATTTAAAAGATAAAGAAGGCAACATTCGAATAGTTCAAGGTGCCATGGTAGTAATGGATTGGAGAACAGGAGAAGTTAAGGGTATAGTTGGGAGAAGAGAAACTGACGAAACTCAGGGCAAAGTAAGAGTTTTCAATTATGCAACTACAGGTGGCAGACCACCTGGTTCTTCAATAAAGCCTATTACAGTTTATGGACCAGCATTGGAGAAAGGCTATACAGCTGCTACAGTTGTTGATGATGTTCCTGTTTATTACAAACAGTGGAATTGGGAGCCTCACAATTATAGTAGAAATACTTATAAAGGTCTTATGACCTTCAGAGAAGCTTTAAAAGTATCCCAAAATATACCTGCTGTAAGGATAGTTGTCGAGATGATAGGGCTTAATACTGCTGCAGAATATGGCAAAAAATTTGGGCTTGACATAACGGAAAGAATTGAAAAATCACCAGCTGCCCTTTCCCTTGGAGCAGGTGGAGAAGTTACCCCACTTCAAATGGCCGCTGCTTATGGAGCGATTGCAAATGGAGGAGTTTACACATCTCCTATTACATTTACAAAGGTTACTGACTCAGAAGGGAATGTAATTTTAGAAAATAAACCTTCCCAGCATATAGTTTTAAGTCCGCAAAATGCTTATATATTAACAAATATGATGCAGGAGGTTGTAAAACCTGGAGGGACGGGTACGAATGCAAGACTTCCTAATATGCCTGTTGCAGGGAAAACTGGTACAAATGAAAACTATTATGATGCCTGGTTTGCAGGGTTTACCCCTTATTATTCGGCTTCAGTGTGGATGGGAACCGGGGAGAATATAGCAATGATATATGGTGGTAAAGGAGTTACAGGAGGTTCTTATCCAGCAATATTTTGGAAAACAGTGATGATGCAGATACACAAAAATTTACCATATAAAGATTTTGTAAGGCCACCAGGAATTATTTCTGTAACAGTATGTCGCGATTCAGGAGAACTTCCTACAGATTTGTGTCATTTGGATCCTAGAGGTGACAGAACCTATACTGAAATTTTTGCACAGGGTACTCAACCCACAACTTATTGCACTGTTCATGTTACAGCAAAAATAAATTCTCAAAATGGTAAACTAGCAACGGATTTAACTCCTCCTGATTTGGTAAAAGATGCTGTGTTTATAGATCCACCAGGTAGAACACCAGCGCAGAATGCAGTTGCACTAGATGGAAAATATGTGGTTCCAAAAGAATACGATGATACTGTTCCGCCACCACAGAATTCTGATAATGGTGATGCTCCAGGGGATAATACTCAACCACCGCCCGCTAATAACGGTGGTACAGAGCAACCTCCTGGAGGAGAAACGACCAATCCGCCTCCTAACAATGGTAATTCTCAAACTAGTCCGCCTAGTAATAACCCTCCTTCCACAACAAATCCAATACCATGAGAAAAAAGCATACTTGAAAGCATAGCTTTCAAGTATGCTTTTTTTATAAAATGTGCTATTATTAAATTAAGATATAGTTGGAGGAGTTAAATTGAAAAAGATTGTTTTATTAATGATGGTTTTAGTGTTATTTTTATCAGGGTGTGACAATTTAAAAACCCCAGGGGAAGCTATAAAACCTCCGAAAAATATTGCAAATGCCGCCTTGCAAGACGGCAATGTGCCTTTGTGGACAATTCAAAGTAATGGAGAAAGATTTTTTGATACCACATTTATATCAGAAGATGAAATCGTTACTTTAGTGTATAAAGATGGAAACATATATTTGAGAAGTTATGACAAAGATAAAATGATTGAAGAAAAACTTTTGGGGACAAAAGCAGATTATAGAATATTAAATACCTCTTTAAATAAATTTGTGGTTAAAAAAGGAGAAACGGAAATAGTACTTTATGATGATAAGTTAACTGAAATTTTAAATTATAATGTGGAGGCTAAAAAGATTGATTATCAAAAGAATGTGTTAGATGCTATGGTGTCTCCTGATGGAGAAGCTGTTGTTATTTCCAATATATACTATGAGGATAATTATCCAGCTGATGGCGAATTAATATTGTTAAATCAAAATAAAATTGTCAAAAAGATAAATCATGTAATACCGAAACTTGAAAATTTTAGCGATAATAGCGAAAAATTTTTGTTTATTGATTTAAGCAATAGAAATAACAACAATAATTTGATACAAGAAAAAGAAAATGATGTTCCTTATCTTTCCTCTAGTGATTTGCTACAATATAACGTTTATGTGTATAATAGAAATGGGAAAATGATAAAAAGAATAAAGATGCCGCTCAGCCCATCAAAGGTAGAAGGAACTTCTGGCCTGACAAAAAATTCGGCTTTATTATCTGCTGATGGCAATACAATTTTATTTTCCAGTTATTTTGACAAAAAACTTTATATAGAAAAATTAAATGGCGACAAAACGGAGATCCCAACGATAGCAGAGAGGTTTTACACTAATAAAGATGCTACTAAGTTTGTTATAGGCAATTATGGAGTTTCTAAAATTTATGATAGTTGTGGAAAGCTTGTAGACTATATTGTAGTAAATTACGGACTTATAAATGATGTGCGTTTTGAAGGGAATAATACTTATTTTGCTATAAATGGCACAACAATACCTAACGCGAAAACTAAAGATTATATAGGGGTCATGGATGAAAGTGGAAATATGATTTGGACTGCCAAAGTCTATGATACTATAGCAATGCTTAAATTTTCTCCAGATGGCAAAAGAATTATGGCACAGTCTTCTAAATCCATATCAGTATATGACTATCGCAATGGGAAAATGGACATTATACCTCGCCCTATAAACGGAAAATATCCTGAGTTTGTCTGGAAAAGGTTATTAAATGAAGACATTGAAGGAGAAAATGCTTTTATATTTACAGATGAATTAGAAAATATTTATATAGCTAAAAATACTAATTTGATAAAGGCTACAAAAAATGGCAATCAGCTTTGGATGGTAGGTACAAGTAAACCTATCAAATTTTTGGATTTATCTCGCAATGGAGAGTTAATTGCTTTAGCCATAGAAGATGAAAAAGGTAGTGAAGTGATAGTTTATGATAAGTCAGGCATGGTGATTTCCCACAAATACATAATAAAAGGGCACAAAGTAACTTCCGTTTCTGTATCTCCTGATGGAGAATATTTTTCCTATGCAGTATCAACGCCTGAAAATGAGGAATATGGCTCTTTTATTGATTTTTTTAATGATAAAGGATATATGGTATGGGAGCAAAAAATAAAATCTACTTTTGTTTATGACTTATCTATAAATAAAGATATAGTAACTGCCTCTTTTGATGATGGTAATTCTTCTGGAATTTTAGCGATGGATTTTAACGGCAAAGTTTTTTATAATAAAGACATGAAAAACAATGAACCTTTTATAACAGCTTCAGAGGATGGAAAAGCGTTTTTACTCTTAGGTTTTGACGGTAGTATTGGATTTTATAATAGAGAAAAGGCACTTTTAAGTGAAAACTATACAAAAAAAGGAGTTATACAACAAGCTTTAATGTCTAAAGATGGGAAAGCATCGGTTCTAATATCTTTCAGCAAAGATTATAAAGAATATTATATTACATTTTTTAACAATTTTAATATGACAAAAACTATAACTTCTAGTTGGAAAGTTAAAAAAACAGTTATGACACCTGATGGAAATTATATAGTAATTTTATCTCAAGAATATGACAATACCATAAACAATGCTAATAAAATAACTATGTACGATAAACAAGGAAATACTTTATATAGTTATTATCATAAAAGCGGTATTTATGATATTGCTATTACGGAGGATGGTTCGAACTTGTACATATATTCCGCAGATGGTTACGTATATAAGTATCGCAATAAATAGTTTTACTGAGAGGGGGCTTTTAATTTGAAGAGCATTGACTATTTAAAGGAATTGACTAAGTTTGAACACAGGGGCTCTGCGACAAAAAATGAAAGGCAAGCCGCAGAGTATATTTTGCAGGAATTGAAGAGGATGGGGTATAAAGCTGAGAAATGGACTTTTAAAACTACAAGAGACAATCTATATATGCTTCCTTTACAAGTGGGTGTTCTGCTGTTTATTTGCGGCTTTTTCTCGTTGATGTACGGCGGACCTTTAGAAATAGCAGCATTTTTACTCAGTTTATTTGCGATAAGTCTTTTGTTATTAGAAGTAAGTGGTAAGCCAGTTGAAACAAGTATAATGCCAAAGTTTTTATCCCAAAATGTTTTTACAAGTTTTGATGAAAGCCGCAGCAAAAGAATAATTGTATCAGCCCATTATGATACGCAAAGAGGCAGTATAATGTTTCATCCTAAAATTGTCGACAAACTAAGTGCAATTTACAACATTTCATATATAGGATTTGGACTTATTCCAATTGGAATTTTGTTTAATATTTTCAATTTAGTTATAGCTTCTGCAATATTGCGTATTGGACTTATTATTGTTTTTGCAAATATAATTTTTATGGCTATATGTGAAGTAACGGGTAGGTATACACAAGGGGCAAATGACAATGGCACAGGGGTAGCTTTAACTTTAGCATTGGCAAATTACTATATAAACCATAAAGACAAGTTTCCTGATAATGTTGACATGGTATTTTTATTTACTGGCAGTGAAGAGACAGGGGAAAGAGGAATGAAAAATTTCATAAGGGAATACCGTAAAAAACTTTCTAAAGAGACCAAATTCATCATACTTGATAATCTTGGAACTGGTAAAGTTACATACCTTGAGGGGGAAGGAATGATATTTTATAAAAGAGCCGGGAAAATGTTACTTGATATAGCAGAGGAGATGGCAAAAGGTCGTGACGGAAAAGTTCAAAAAATGAAAAATTTGCTCCTTCCTACAGATGCTCTTCCAGCAATGGCTGCTGGATTTGATGCAATAGCGTTTCTTGCAAAAGATGAAAAAGGAAGACTAGGTAACTACCACTGGCATACGGATACTATAGAAAACGTCGATACCCAACTTTTAAGTTATGAAGAAGAGTTTTTTAAAGAATATTTAGTTAAAGTAGCAGAAAGATTAAATTGACAAAAAATTAACTTGACTATATTTGAAAAATCGAATATAATTTATAGGAAAGGGTGAAAGAAGTGGAAGCTGATGTATATAATAAAGCTGCTGAATACTTTAAAGCATTATCACATCCTACAAGAATAAAGATAATAGAGCTTTTAAGCAAAAAAGAAATGTGCGTATGTCAGATGATGGCAGCACTAAATTTAGACCAATCTCATGTATCAAGGCATTTAATGGTATTAAGAGCAAATAAAATGGTAAAAACAAGAAGAGAAGGGACTATAATTTATTATTCTTTAACAGATGAAAATATCATAAACATTATCGAGAAAGTGAAAAATATTTTTCTTGTCAAAAAATAATTTTTTTACTTGCTATATTCGAATATTCGAATATAAAAATATACAAGGAGGTTAATATAAATGATAATTGCTTTTTTAAATGCTGGGGAGGAGGTGAAATATGTGGCAAAAAATTGGTACCCTATAATAGATAAGGATAAATGCATTCAGTGCTATCAATGTGTGAACTTTTGTCCACACGACGTTTATACCATCGGTGACGATGGGTATCCGGATGTTGTAAATCCAGACAACTGCGTGGAATTTTGCCGTGGATGTTCAAAAATTTGTGATAATGAAGCTATAACATATTTTAGAGATAGGAGGTAATTTTTATGAGTAAAAAAGGATTACTTTTATGTGTCTGCCAAGGCACATGTCCATCATTTCAAGAGATGGATACATTTGAAGTTTTGAACACTTTAAGAAGAGAAGGAATTTTTGAATGGGTAGGATTACATCCTCAACTTTGCGCAGATGATGGAGATAGGTATTTAAGGGAATTATTAAGAGGAGCTCAAATAGATGAACTTTATGTTGCTGCCTGTGATCCAACAATGCAGAGGAAAATGTACAGAGATGCTTTTGATGATGTAGGTTTTCCTAGAGATAAGCATATTGGAATCGAAATAAGAAACATGAATACACAGCAGGTTATAGATGAAATAAAGAAAGCCGTACACTTAACGGGAAATTGTTAGTTCTACCTATGAAAGTTAAATAAAGTAACTATCTGGCCGTATGGCCAATTTTTTTTAATAAAAATCTTTGCTTTTTAAAAGAGCAATTTTGCTTTTTGTTTTATGACAAAGATATGTTATAATATGTATGCAAGCAATTACTTGCATACATATTGTGAGGTGTTTTAATGGGCGATTCGGTAAAGGAAAAGATAGTTGTATCTACTTTAAAACTAATTTCTGAAAAAGGATATAAGTCTACAACTACAGAAATATTGCAGAAGAGGCAGGAGTGAATGAAGTTACAATTTTTAGATGTTTTGGAAGCAAAAAAGATATAGTGCTTTATGCTTTAAAAGAGCTGGAATTATTAAAGCCTGTAGATGAAAGAATATTAGACAATTGTACATGGGATTTAAAAGAAGACCTATTCATGTTGGCTCATGAATATCATAAAAATTTTACAGAAGAAAAAGCGAAAATCATGATAGGATTGAGAAGTCCAGAGATTTTTGAAGAGGTAAAAGAATATCTGCTCAGGATTCCGAAAGGCTTTAAAGAAGTTTTGATAAAGTATTTTGAAAAAATGTATGAGAAAGGATTATTAAATACTGATGATTTTGAACTTTTAGCCTTTTATTTTATATCACTAAATTTTGGTTTTGTTTTAATGAATGTCTCCTATGGTAACAAGCTAATTGGCTTTAGCGATAGAGAATTTGTAAAAAAAAGCATAGAAATTTTTGTGAAAGCAATAGAAAAAAAGTGATTGAAGTAGTGTAAAATATGATATATGATGAACTTGGAGGAGAGGAGAACAAATAATGAAAATAGGTATTCCAAAAGCTTTAATGTATTATTTTTATTATCCATTCTGGAAAACTCTTTTTGAAAGCCTTGGTTTTGAAGTGGTCACCTCTGACGATACTTCAAAAAGTATTTTAGACATAGGGGTAAAAGAAGCAGTTGCGGAAATATGTGTACCTATGAAGGTATATACAGGACATGTTTTAAATTTGCTGGATAAGAGTGTTGATTACATATATATTCCTAGGTTTGTAAGCTTAAGGAAAGGTATATTTATGTGCCCTAAATTTATGGGGTTGCCTGACATGATAAAAGGTCTTTTTGATGGCATTGAGAATAAAATTTTGACTCATAACATAGTGTCAAAAAGTACTGACATATCAGAGTTCCACAATTATACAGTTTTTATCGATAAATTGGGTGTGAGTAGAAAAGATTTAAAAAATGCTTTAAAGAAAGCCCGAGACAAATGGCTTGAGTTTAGAACTTTGAATAAGCAAGGATATGATATAAATGAGCTTTTGACGAGTGATAAACCAAAAAAATATGAAGGCGATATTACAATAGGTCTAATTGGTTATGTATATAATGTTTATGATAGATTTGTCAATATGGACTTGCTTAATGTTTTTCGCAAGCTCAACATAAAAGTTGTGACTTTTGATATGATGGAAGAAAGGATAATACAACGTCAATTGAAAAAATTTAAAAAAAATATGTTTTGGGAATTTACTAATATGCTCTTAGGTACAGCTTATGAGTTTATGGAAAGAGATGACATTGATGGTATTATTCATATTACTGCCTTTGGATGCGGTCCTGATTCAATTGTTGAGCCTTTTTTAACTATAGATTCTGAAAAACACAAAAAACCTTTTATGACTTTAAGAATTGATGAGCAAACTGGTGAAAGCCACGTAATTACAAGAGTTGAGGCATTTACGGACCTCATAAGGATTAAAAAATATAAAGCTGAAAAAACTGTGGAAGGCGTGATTTAAGTGAAGATAACATTTCCATATATGGGTTCTCCTTATATGTATGAAAAACTTTTTACATTATTAGGGCATGAAGTTATAACTCCTCCGAAACCTTCACAAAAAACTGTGGATTATGGAGTGAAATATAGTCCTGAATTTGCTTGTTTTCCTTTAAAGGTTATTTTGGGAACTTATCTTGAGGCTTTAGAATTAGGAGCGGATACTATAGTGACTTCTGGTGGGAATGGCCCCTGCAGGGCTGGTTATTATGGAGAGGCTCAGAAAAAAATACTTAGAAATATGGGATATGACGTTGAGTTTATTATATTTGACGAGCCGAAAAAGGATATAAAAGGATTTATGGATAATGTAATGAAAATAAAAGGGAAAAGTTCATGGGCACAAGTTATTAGAACAGTAAAAATTGTTTATGATATGGCGAAATCAATGGATAAAATAGAGAAAATTGTAGAGACCAAGAGGGCTTATGAGTGTAATAAGGGAGAGTTTACTAAGGCATGGCATGAGATTACAGAAGAGTACAGGAGAATAGAGTCTTCTGAAGATGTGAAAAAAGTTGAAAGAAAGGCAATTGAGAGGTTGAATAGTATAAAAATTTGTGAAGTTCCAGAAAAAGAAAAAATAAGGATTGGAATAGTAGGAGAAATATATGTTGTGATGGAGCCTTCAATAAATGGTAATATAGAAGAAGTTTTAAATGCTTATGGCGCAGAAGTGGAAAGGTCTCATTACATTTCCGAATGGATTGATTTTAATTTAATACCTTTGCCTTCCTACAAAGAAAAAGAACATAAAATATTGAAAAAAGGTGAAAAATACATAGAGATAATAATTGGAGGCCATGCGAAGCAATCTGTCGGTGCAATAATTGATTTTATGGAAAGAGGATTTGATGGAGTTATTCACTTGAAACCCTTTGGATGTTTACCAGAACTTATTTCTCAAAGTGTGATAGATAAAATAATGAGAGAATATGACTATCCAATTTTGTCACTTTCTGTAGATGAACAAATGGCTATTGCCAATGTATTAACGAGAATAGAAGCTTTTTTAGATGTTATAAAACTAAAAAAACACAGAGAAAGGATAGCGAGGTAGGCAAAAGTGGAGAAAATATATATTGGTGTTGATGTAGGGTCAGTAAGCATAAAGGTTGTAGCAATTGATGAAAATAATGAGGTCTTATTCAATTCGTACGTAAGAAATGTTGGGCAACCAATTGATACTGTAAAGGATGAACTAGCAAAATTACACAATGAATTGGCAACTAAAGAAATAGGTGGGGTTGGCGTAACTGGAAGTGGCAGACAGCTTCTTGGATACATTCTTGGTGCAGATGTAATAAAAAATGAGATTACGGCCCATGCTACTGCTACATTACACTTTCATCCAGATGCTAGTACTATTTTTGAAATTGGCGGACAGGACTCAAAACTTATTATTATAAATGATGGTACGATAGCTGACTTTGCTATGAATACGGTTTGTGCTGCTGGTACAGGGTCATTCCTTGACCATCAAGCACAAAGGCTGGGGATAAAGATTGAGGAATTTGGTGAAATTGCATTGACTGCAAAGCGAGATGTGAGAATTGCAGGTAGATGCACAGTCTTTGCAGAATCTGATATGATATCGAAACAGCAATACGGGTTTAGTAAAGCTGAAATATTAAAAGGTCTTTCTAAGGCCTTAGTGAGAAATTATATGAACAATCTTGTAAGAGGAAGAAAATTAAAACCGGTTTTTGTATTCCAAGGCGGTGTGGCGGCAAATATTGCGATAAAAAAGGCGTTTGAAGAAGAAGTAGGACATGAGGTAATTGTGCCAAAGTATTATGACATCATGGGAGCAATAGGAATAGCGATGTTGGCAAAGGATGAAATGAAACGGACAGGCAATTCTACTAAGTTTAAAGGGTTTGAGGTTTCAGAGGAGAAGTTTGAAACGACGAGCTTTATTTGCAAAGCTTGTCCTAACGAATGTGAAATAATACAAATTAAAGCAAACGGCAAAGTAATAGCGATGACAGGAGATAGATGTGGCAGATGGTCAAACTCTGTTATATAATTGAAGCAAACAAGGGGAGCATTTTCTCCCCTTATTTTTTGTTATCCTTCTTTTGCTGTTTTAAAGTAGTTTTGGAGAAATGCTGTTATTATGAGTGCAACAATACCTCCTATGAGTGCTGTTATAAGCTGTGGGAAGGTAAAAGCCTGGACAATTTTTAAGGGAACTTTTACATTGAATAGTTGTATTATATATTTTACTGATAAAGCAAGCCATATAAACTTAACTACAGCACCTACTATCATTCCTATTACTTTGTTTTTTTGCGTTGAAAAAAGCATTACATATAACCCATTACCCACCATTATGAAAGGAATCATTAAAGGAAATCCCATTATGCCTACTAAAAATGCAATTACCGGTGTTAAAAGTCCTATTATAATTCCTGACCACATTCCTACAGTTCCAGCTGCGATTAAAAGCATTGCATTAACGATAGAACCTGTTATAAGTTGGGGCATTTTTAAAAACTGAAATATTAAAGTAATAGCTAATAGGATAGCTGTTCTCGTTATAAATTTTGTATTCACACAAATCGCCTCCTTTCCTCTTATTGTCAATTATATTTTATTACTTTAACAAAAGAATGTCAAATAAATATCAAAGTTGCAAAGAATTTTTTACTTTGTTGACTTTAATGGAAGATAGAGATACAATTTAAATGTAAATGTAACAGTTGTTACAGTAGAGGTGATTTATGTGAATAAAATAGAATTTAAAGAGGTAAGCTACGGTAGTTTTGGAAAAGAGATATTAAAAGACATTTCTGTAAAGTTTGAAGGTGGAGCAATACATACTATTGTCGGCCCTTCTGGAGCTGGAAAATCGACGCTGATTAAACTGATAAACCGATTGATAGATCCAACCCATGGCAGTATTTTAATAGACGACGTGGATATTAAAACAATAGATGTGATAGACTTAAGAAGAAGAATTGGAATGGTTTTTCAGCAGCCTCATCTTTTTGAAGGAACAGTTAAAGACAATATTGAGTATGGTCCAATGCTTAAAGGCGAAAAAAATGTAAACGTGGAGTATTATTTGAGCATTGTAGGATTGAATAATGAGTATGCTACAAGAGATGTGAAAAATTTATCAGGAGGGGAACAGCAAAGAGTTTCTATAGCGAGAACTCTTACAAATAATCCTGAAGCTCTTTTACTTGATGAACCTACATCAGCCCTTGATCCTACCTCTACAGAAATAATAGAAGAATTAATAGTTAAGCTGAAGGAAGAAATGAATCTGACGGTTATTTGGATAACTCATAACATGGAGCAGGCTAAGCGCATTGGGGATTACACAGCACTGCTTAACAAAGGGATATTAGTAGAATATGCAAAAACTTATGATTTTTTTACAAATCCCCAAAATGAAATTACAAAATTGTTTATACAAAGCAAGTTAAAGGAGGAAGGTTAAATGAGTGTATTGTCTTTGACATTGGCGTCAAGTCTTGTGCTAATATCAATTTTTGTTTCTTATTACCAAAAACTGGGGATTGAAAAGGAAATAGTTATAGGTACTATAAGAGCGGTTGTGCAGCTTACAATAGTGGGATACATTTTACACTACATATTTGCTGCCGATAATGCTTTATTTACCTTGGCAATGGTAAGCTTAATGATAGTAGTTGCTGGAAATAATGCTTCAAAGAGAGGGAAGGGAATACCGAATGTTTTTTATTTTATCACTTTTTCAATTGCCTTAAGTGCCGCGATTACAATTTCTCTGCTTATTTTGTTTGGGAATATACATTTTAGACCCCAGGAAGTTATACCTGTATCAGGAATGATAATAGGAAATTCAATGGTGGCTTCAGGACTTGCTGTTTCAAGGCTAAAAGACGAAATAAAAAATAAGTCAGAGGAAATAGAGGCGTATTTGTCACTTGGTGCAACTTCAAGGCAAGCCGCACAAAAAGTGATAAAGACTGCAATAAAGACAGGTATGATTCCTACAGTTGACAGTATGAAAACTCTTGGTATCGTCCAACTTCCAGGGATGATGACAGGTCTCATATTGGGAGGAGTGGACCCTATTGAGGCAGTTAAATATCAGATAATGGTTACATTTATGTTAGCCTCTACAGTAGCGATTTCCTGTTTTAGTGTTACCTTTCTTACATACAGAAACTTTTTTACAAAGTACCATCAACTTGTGTCTGATTTACAATAATATTGTTTAAAATGATATTGCATTTATTTCTATTTTGTAATAAAATAATGTACAAATCAATTTGTAAATGCAATGAAGTGGAGCAGTAGGCATTGTAAGCTTTAAGAGAGCCGTTGGTCGGTGCAAAACGGTAGCCTAAGATGCCGAAACTCGCCACGGAGCAGGCATACTGAAGTGTAGTAGGTATGCACGGTTACCGCCGTTACAGGTTTAAGTGGGCTTTACGCCAAAAAGAGTGGTACCACGGAAGTGCAAGTCTTTCGTCTCTTAAAGATGAAAGACTTTTTTTAATAAAATCGAGTTTGCTAAAAAATCATAGATAGGAGTGGAGGTTTATGGCTTACTCAGTGGATGTTGATAGAAAATGGCAAAAAAAATGGGAGGAGACAAAACTTTATAAGTTTAATCCTAAAAATGTAGATAAAAAGCTTTATTGCCTTGAGATGTTTTCTTATCCTTCAGGTGCCAAGCTTCACGTAGGGCATTGGTACAATTATGGACCTACTGATTCTTGGGCGCGTATGAAAAGAATGCAGGGATATGAAGTTTTTCATCCGATGGGATTTGACGCTTTTGGACTTCCTGCAGAAAACTATGCTATAAAGACGGGAATACATCCTTATGATTCTACTATGGAAAATATAAGGACGATGGAAAAGCAGCTTAAAGAAATGGGGGCGACTTTTGATTGGGACTATGAAGTAATAACTTGCTTACCGGAATACTACAAATGGACGCAGTGGATTTTCCTTAAACTTTTTGAGGCAGGCCTTGCCTATAGAAAAAAAGCTCCAGTAAATTGGTGTCCCAGTTGTCAAACTGTTCTTGCAAACGAACAAGTTATAGATGGGAAATGTGAAAGGTGCGGCACTGAAGTTACAAAGAAAGATTTGACTCAGTGGTTTTTTAAGATAACTGCTTATGCAGAAGAACTCCTTGAAAAACTGGATGAACTTGATTGGCCTGAGAAGACAAAAATAATGCAGAGAAATTGGATTGGAAAGTCGGATGGAGCAGAGATAGAATTTAAAGTAGCCGGAAAAGACCTGACATTTAAGGTATTTACTACAAGAGCTGACACGCTATACGGAGCGACGTATGTAGTTATTGCGCCAGAACACGAAATTGTAGATTTAATTACTACAGAAGAATATAAACAAGCTGTTGAAGAGTATAAAGAATACGCGAGAAAACAGAGTGAGATTGAAAGGTTGTCTACTGAAAAAGAAAAGACAGGGGTATTTACAGGAGCATACGCAATTCATCCTCTGACGGGAGAGAAACTCCCTATTTGGATAGCAGACTATGTCCTTGCAACATATGGAACAGGATGTGTCATGGCTGTTCCTGCCCATGATGAAAGAGATTATGAGTTTGCAACAAAATACAACCTTCCTATAAAAAGAGTGATAAAAGGAATAGGAGATATAGACGATAGTTTGCCTTTTGTCGAATATGGAGAGCTTGTAGACAGTGGAGAATTTACAGGTTTGAAATCAGAAGAAGCGAGGATAAAAATTGTAGAAAAATTAAAGCAAGAAGGTAGAGCAGAGTTTAAAGTAAATTACAGATTGAGGGATTGGCTTGTTTCAAGGCAGAGATACTGGGGTGCTCCAATACCTGTCATTCACTGTGAACGGTGTGGCATAGTCCCTGTCCCAGAAGAAGATTTGCCAGTATTACTTCCTTATGATGTGGAATTTGCTCCAACAGGTGAGTCTCCACTTAAAAAGCATGAGGGCTTTATGAATGTAACTTGTCCTAAATGTGGAGGTAAAGCGTTAAGAGACCCCGATACTCTTGACACTTTTGTAGATTCTTCTTGGTACTTTTTAAGATATCCCGATAACAAAAACGACAAAGAGCCTTTCAATAAAGAATGGATAAATAAAATGTTGCCTGTTGACAAGTACGTAGGTGGAGCAGAGCATGCGACAATGCATCTTTTGTACGCAAGGTTTGTTACAAAGGCTTTGAGAGACTTAGGATATCTTGACTTTGATGAGCCGTTTAAATCATTAGTGCATCAAGGTACAATATTGGGCCCTGATGGAAGCAGAATGAGTAAATCTAAAGGAAATGTCATTTCGCCTGACGAATACATTAAAGAATACGGTTCTGATGTATTCAGACTCTATCTGATGTTTGGATTTGCTTATTCTGAAGGTGGGCCATGGAATGATGATGGTATTAAGGCAATTTCCAGATTTGTCAATAGAGTGGAGAGATTTATAGATAAATTCATAGAGACAAAAAACAATCCTGGCAAGACTAAAGACGAAATGGGAAAAGATGAAAATGAATTAAACTATGTGAGACATTATGCTATAAAAAGTGTGACAGAAGATGCAGAGAGATTTCAGTTTAATACTGCAATAGCGAGGATAATGGAACTGGTAAACGCTCTTTATAAATACGACACAGATGTGGAAGTTAAAAATATCGAATTTTATGAAGATGTGGTGGCAGATTTAATAAGGCTTTTGGCGCCATTTGCTCCTCACTTTTCCGAAGAAATGTGGGAAAAACTTGGATATGAATATTCTGTTTTCAATCAAAAATGGCCAAAGTGGGATGAAAAAGCTCTACAAAGAGATGTTGTAGAAATAGCTGTGCAGGTAAACGGCAAGGTAAGAGGAAGACTTGAAGTTCCTTCAAATGCTCCTGACGAAGAAGTACAGAGGATTGCACTTTCAGATGATAAAATAAAATCCTACCTTGATGGAAAAGAAATAAAGAAGGTCATAGTTGTTAAAGGCAGGCTTGTAAATATTGTTGTGAAATAATTAAAGGCAGGAGGCTCACTCCTGCTTTTAAAAAATAAATATTTTTTAGTGATGGTGAGGTAATTGTGATAGTAGATAGTGATGTTAAAAAGAGTATAAATGGAGTTAAAAGTGCATTACCTATTGTGTTAGGGTATTTGCCAATAGGCTTTGCTTATGGACTCGTTGGTGTGAAAAGCGGTTTTACTATTTCACAAGTGGTGGCATTGTCTCTTTTTGTGTATGCTGGTTCAGCACAATTTATTGCTATAAGTTTGCTTAGTGCAGGAACAAATTTTGTTACACTGGTGTCTACAATATTTATAGTAAATTTGAGGCACTTTTTATATAGTACATCGCTGTCGCAGTATATGAAACATATATCGAGGAAACATATACCAATATTATCTTTTTTTATTACTGATGAGACATATGCTGTTGCGATTACAGATTTGCAAAATAACTCTAAATACACTGAAGGATATTTCTACCAACTATTTTTAACCTCATATACTGCCTGGGTATTTGCTTCATTTTTAGGTGCTGTATCAGCAACTTTGATAGGAGGCTCTATAAACATAGGGCTTGATTTTGCACTTCCAGCAATGTATATTGCCTTGCTATTTATGCAAATATCAGGTTATAAAAAAGTTTTTATAAGTATATTTTCGGGCTTTTTGTCTATAACTTTGATGTTTATATTACCAGGAAATACAAATGTCATTGTAGCCGCATTAATAGGTGCAGGAATGGGGGTATTGGTTGACAAATGGGTACGAAATTTATAATAAGTGTTATTGGAATGTTTTTAGTTACATATATTCCACGATTTATGCCTGTTTATAGCTTAACTAAAATAGAACTTCCTCAGGCTGTAAAGTCATTTCTTGAGTATGTGCCTGTGGCAGTTCTTTCAGCTCTTTTATTTCCAGTAATTTTTATTAAAGATGAAAAATTATTTTTAGATTTATCAAATGTATATTTACTTTCAGCAATACCGACATTTATAGCTGCATATTTTACAAGGAAGCTATTTACACCTGTTGTTGTTGGTATTGTTAGCTATGTGATTTTATCATATATTATTAAGTAGATTGGTATGCTTTCTGGATAACAATGTTTTTACTGCTTTTTAAAATAAGCAGTTTTTTATTTGCGTTTTTGTGATATAATATACTTGCAAATGTTTGATAAACAAATAATTGTTTGGGAGTGTATTGATGTGGCATTGACACAGAGGGAAAAAGAGATATTGAGATTTATAAAGAAAAATCCAATGATTTCTCAAGAAGAATTAGCACAGCTTATGGGTATTAGCAGGTCAGCTGTTGCAGGGCACATAGCAAACCTCATGAAAAAGGGCTTTATATTAGGAAGAGGCTATGTGGTGAGGGACTTTAAAGGTATTACTGTAATTGGAGGAGCAAATATAGATATAAAAGGTAAACCCTATTCAGAGCTTATGAAGCACACTTCAAATCCTGGACACATAAACATAGCACCTGGTGGTGTAGGAAGAAATATTGCTCACAACCTTGCACAGCTTAGCTTACCTGTTACGCTTTTGAGCGTTGTGGGTAATGATGATGAAGGAAGAAGGCTTCTTGAGGAGACAAGGCAAGCAGGGGTAAATGTTGAACAGATTGTAATTTCAAATACAAGGCGTACAGGTATATATCTTGCCATTCTTAATGCAATTGGTGATATGGATGTGGCTCTTTCAGGAATGGACATTTTAGAAGAGTTAAATATACAATATCTTGAGTCCAAGATGGAAGTTATAAAAAATAGTGAAATTGTAGTTTTTGATACAAATATTCCTGAAGACAGCATCAAATATATTGTGGAGCTTTGCTACAATAATAATATTCCTGTAGTGGCAGAGCCCGTTTCAATAGATAAGGCGAAAAAACTAAAGAGTGTACTTGACAAAATCGATTATGTAACTCCAAATAAAGAAGAACTTGAATCGATATCTGGAGTTAAAATAGCAAATGATGAGGATATGAAAAAAGCAGTAAAGCATTTAAGACAAAAAGGTGTTAAAAATGTCATAGTAACTTTAGGAGAAAGAGGCGTGTATATTTCATCAGCAGAATTTGAAAAATTTATAAAACCGTATGATGCTGAAATTGTTGATGCTACAGGTGCAGGAGATGCTTTAACTGCTGGCCTTGTTTATGGTATTTTTAATGGCTATCCTCTGGATGTATCAGCAAAATTTGGTCTTGCTGCGGCATCTCTTACAATATCCTCACCTTATACAGTAAATCCATTTTTAAATGAAAATCAATTAAAAAATATAGTAAAGGAGATTGTAAAATGAATAAGTTTATTGATTTGTCAAAAGAAGTTAAAGAAGCAATGGAAGAAAGGAAGCCTGTTGTTGCACTTGAATCTACTATAATATCTCACGGAATGCCTTATCCGGAAAATATTGAGACGGCTAAAACTTTGGAGAATATTGTAAGAGAACATGGAGCTATACCTGCTACAATTGCCATTATAAATGGAAGAATAAAAATTGGTTTAAGCGAAGAAGAACTCGAATTTATGGGAACTTCAAAAGAAATATTAAAAGCTAGCAGAAGGGATTTACCCGTAGTTTTAGCAAAAGGACTTAGTGCAGCGACTACAGTTTCCGCAACAATGATTTGTGCAAATCTTGCAGGCATAAAAGTGTTTGTTACAGGAGGTATAGGAGGTGTCCACAGAGGAGCTGAACAGACTTTTGATATATCAGCCGATTTACAAGAACTTGCAAATACAGATGTAGCAGTTGTGTGTGCAGGTGCAAAGGCAATACTTGACCTTCCTCGCACTCTTGAATACCTTGAAACCTTTGGGGTTCCTGTGGTAGGGTTTAAAACTTCAGAGTTTCCAGCTTTTTATACAAGGGAAAGCGGACTTAAAGTTGATTATAAAGTGGATGACGAAATAGAGGCTGCAAAAATTATAAAGACAAAATGGGATTTAGGCTTAAAAGGTGGGGTTTTAATTGCAAATCCTATTCCAAAAGAATATGCCTTGGATAAGACTTATATAGATAAAGCAATAGAAGATGCTCTTTATGAGGCAGAAAAACGCAATATAAAAGGTAAAGAAATAACGCCTTTTTTGTTGGATAAAATAAAAGATTTGACACAAGGTAAAAGCTTAAAAGCTAATATTGAACTTGTCAAAAATAATGCCCATGTAGGTGCGAAAATTGCCATTGAATTAAATAAATTGTATAAAGAGGCGTAATCCGCCTCTTATACCTACTTTTTGTCGTTATCGTGTACTTCATCTATTATTTCTTCTCTCATGTTTTGTATACTTGTCAGCCTATTTTTGTTTTTCTGCTTAATCCTTTCTATTTCTTCAGGAGAAAGTTCTTCTGCGTGTAATTTTAGGTAATCTTCTGCTTCTCTATAATTTTCTATAGTATCGTGTATCATCTGTTGTAATTTCTCTACATTGTCTGAGCGGTCATCCGGCTTTGGAGGTTTTGTGTATTTATCATTTTCCTTTGCCATAAATCTCACTCCTAAATTTAAAGTTTCTCATATTTATTTTGTTCAGTAACAACATTTATATGTATTGCAAAAAGCATGTTTTTAAGGTTAAGTGTTTTAAAGTGTATTATTTTTTTGTATTTTATGATAAAATGTATCATAAAAGGGGGCGAAGGATGTGAAAAGGATTGATAAAGTTTATAATTGTGTAAAAGAATTATGTAGCAAGCAATTTGCTGAAAGAGGAGAAATAATTGGAGTTTCAGCTATGGAAATTGCACATGCTCTTAATATACAAAGAACAAATGCTTCCAGCGATTTAAATACCCTTTTTAGAGAAGGAAAAGTTATAAAAGTTGAAGGCAAACCAGTTTTGTATAAGGTTAAAGAACTTGATATAGTTTCTGATGAAAGTGATATGGTAGTGAAAGATGTATTTGACAGCATAATAGGAGCTAATTTAAGCCTTAAAAATGCCGTACAACAAGCAAAAGCTGCTATAATTTATCCTCCCAATGGTCTTCATACACTTTTGCTTGGAGAGACGGGTACAGGCAAATCCATGTTTGCAGAGGTCATGTATAGTTTCGCAAAAGAAATTGGAAGGATAAAAAGGAACGCTCCTTTTGTGACTTTTAACTGTGCTGACTATGCTAATAATCCGCAACTTTTAATGTCACAACTGTTTGGCGTGAAAAAAGGAGCGTATACTGGTGCCGATAAGGATAGAATGGGCCTTGTTGAAAAAGCAGATGGTGGCATACTTTTCCTTGATGAAGTCCATAGGCTTCCACCAGAAGGACAAGAGATGCTTTTTTATCTAATTGATAAAGGACTTTATAGACGGCTTGGAGAATCTGAGACGCAACATAAAGCGAATGTTTTAATAATATGCGCTACAACAGAAAATATTGAGTCTACTCTTCTTAGGACTTTTATAAGGCGGATACCAATGGTGATTAAATTGCCAGCTTTAGCAGAAAGAACATATGAAGAAAGATTTGAACTTATTAAAAATTTCTTTAGAGAAGAAGCAGCTATTATTAACACTGATATTATGATCACTTCAAATGCTTTGAAAGCTTTATTGCTTTATGAGTGTCCTAATAATATAGGTCAACTGAAAAGTGATATAAAACTTTCAATTGCAAAAGCTTATCTTGGGTACATGATGAAAAGAGATAAAGGAGTATGCGTGCATACTGAAGATTTACCTGAGTATGTCAGAAGAGGATTGTTTAAGTATAAGGAATCGAAAGATGAAATTGATAGATTTATTACGGGAGATATAATAAAGTTTTCAGTTGATAATGCTACTCCTGTTATCCAACAGAATAATCAGATATTCAATTTTTATGAGGCATTAGAAGAAAAAAGAAAAGCTTTGGAGCAAAAAGGACTTAACGAAAGTGATATAAGACTCATCATGAGTATTGATATAGAGACATATTTGAAAAAGTATCTCTTAAATCTTGATAAAAATAATTTGGAGGAATTGTATAAAGTAGTGGATAAAAAGATTGTCGATATAGTAAACGATTTTTTGAATTATGCCAGTAAAAAGTTAAAAAGGTCCTTTAGTGAAAAAACTTTATACGGCCTTTCTATGCATGTAGCCAGTTCTGTTGAAAGAATACTAAGTGGCAAAGATATTGTAAATCATCAGCTGGAAAACATAAAGAGAGTGTATGAAAAAGAATTTGAAGTGGCAAAGGCTTTGAGAGAAAGGGTCCAAAAAGAGTTTAACATAAAAGTACCTGATGATGAAGTGGGTTTTGTTACAATGTTTTTATGTCTTGAGGAGGAAACAAAAGAAAAAGACGAAAGGGTAGGAATTATTGTTGCAATGCATGGAGAAGCCGCTGCTACTTCCATTGCAGAGGTTTCTAACAGGCTTTTAGGTGATAATTATGTAATTGGTTATAATATGCCACTTGATCAAAAACCAGAAGTTGCGTTAAATAATTTAACTAATATTGTAAAAAGAGTGGACAAAGGAAGAGGCGTTTTACTTCTTGTCGACATGGGGTCATTAGTGTTATTTGGTGACATGATATACGAAAAGACAGGAATACCCGTCAAAACGATTGAAATGGTTTCTACTCCTATGGTTTTAGAAGCGGCAAGAAAGGCAATCCTTAACGCATCTTTAGAGGAAGTGTATGATGCAGTT
Organism: Thermoanaerobacter sp. X514; assembly: GCF_000019065.1. Classification (NCBI taxonomy): domain Bacteria; kingdom Bacillati; phylum Bacillota; class Clostridia; order Thermoanaerobacterales; family Thermoanaerobacteraceae; genus Thermoanaerobacter; species Thermoanaerobacter sp. X514. The sequence goes on from NC_010320.1 coordinate 277,375, forward strand.
GTTAATTTTAGTCCTTATGTAGGCAGAATCTACAAAGACAGTGTTAAATTTGAAGCTTCTCTTAAAAAGAATGTTATCATAACTGCTTGTATAACCGGTGAAGGGACAGCAGTTAAACTTAAATCAATACTTGAAAGAGACCTTAACTTAAAAGAGAAAGATATAGATATTATTCCTATTGAGGTTGAAAGCAAAAGAGAATTTAGAAGAAAACTACTCAACATCAAAGAAGAAAAAAATATTTTAGCTGTTGTAAGTGCTATAAATCCACAGGATGATTCTATATTGTATATTTCTACATCAGATGTGTTTGATAATGATAAATTATCTGTATTGAAAAATAAAATTGAAGCTCTTTCGCAAATTGAGGTAATTGATAACATGAAGGAGGTTATAAGAGAAAATATAAAGATAGATTCAGAAAAGTATATATCTTCTTTTAAAAGATTTTATGCAGCTTTAATAAGAGAAGGAGTAAATTTAAATGAAGATATTACAATAGGATTAATACTTCATCTTGCCTGTGTAGTTGAGCGTATATTACAAGGAAAACAGTTAATACACATGAAGGATACACAAGAATACATTAAGAATTATCCAAAAGAGTTTGATATTATAAAAAAAGCTATAAGGATTATCGAAGAAGGATGTAGTGTAAAAATTTCAGACGAAGAATGTGTAAATATGATGAAAATAATCTATTCACTTTGATACACATATGTGTATTGAATAGGTTTTTAAATGATACACATTGAAATGGTTCAATAAACATCGTCATTGAAGGCGGAAAAGTAGCAATTTTGTTAAGATGATTGCTATTTGGCATGAGATTTGCATATAAGGTATAATGCAAAAAATTTAAAAAAGGAGTTGGTCTAATGGATGCACTTATTAATTTCCTCGACAGGTATTTCATGCCTGTGGCAGGTAGAATTGCTGAGCAAAGGCACTTAAAATCTATTCGTGATGGAATAGTTGCTACAATGCCTCTTTTACTTATCGGATCATTCTTTTTAATTATAGCTTTTCCACCAATTGGAGCTCTAGAAGAACTAGTTAAACCTTATGTAAATGATTTATTAAAAATAGTCAATGCAACATTTGGAATAATTGCTATGGTAGCATCTTTTACAATAGCTTATTCGCTGGCAGGAACATATAAAATAGATCCTGTAGCTTCTGGAGTATTGAGTTTATCGACTTTTATGTTGTCAGTACCTTTAACACAAGATGGTAACATTCCTCTGGGTTGGATGGGAAGCCAAGGGTTGTTTGTTGCAATGATCCTAGCAATTTTTACAGTAGAAGTCCAAAGGAAATTTGTAGAGAAAAATTTGATTATTCGTATGCCTGAGGGGGTACCTCCTACTGTTGCAAGGTCTTTCGCAGCTTTGATACCTGGTTTTGTGATTATTACTTCTATATGGATAATTCACATGATACTTATTAAGACCGTTCATTTGACAATACCCGAGGCTATAAATAAATTAATTGCTATACCTCTTATGAGATTAGGTTCTACACTTCCTGCAGTAATACTAGCAATATTAGCAATTCAGCTCTTATGGAGCGTAGGTATTCACGGAGCAGCTTTAGTGGGGGGAATTTTGGGACCGATATGGCTTACTTTTACTCAACAGAATGCAGCTGCTAAGATGGCTGGAGAAAAAATTTTACCTCACATCGTAACACAACAGTTTTTTGATATCTTCATTTATATAGGTGGTTCCGGAACAACATTAGCACTAGCTTTACTTTTGTTATTTGCAACAAAATCGGAGCAGCTAAAAGCTGTTGGAAAATCTGCTATTGGGCCGGGTATATTTAACATAAACGAACCTATTACTTTTGGCATGCCAATAGTGATGAATCCCGTTATGATTATACCATTTATTTTAGCTCCTATTGCAGCAGGTCTTATAACTTATTTTGCGATGGCATTAAATCTTGTGGCTCGACCTTATGCTTTGATTCCATGGACAACACCTGTGTTGATTAGTGGATTCTTGACTACAGGAGATTGGAAGGCTATTATTTTACAAATTATAAACTTTGCCGTAGCGGGAGCGATTTACTATCCATTTTTGAAATTATGGGATAACAAGAAGTTAGAAGAAGAAGAGCAGTTAAGAGAACAAGAAAAATTGGTTAAAACAAAGGCATAATGATATATCCTGAGAGGCAACGCCTCTCAGGATATATATTCCATAAAAAGGGTGGTACAGATGAAATATTTAATTGTAAATGCAGATGATTTTGGATTGACAAAAGGGGTTAACAAAGGAGTTGTTGAGTGCTACAAAAATGGCATTTTAAGGAGTACTTCTATAATGTGTAATATGCCTTATGCACATGAAGCTTTAGAAATTAAAGAATTATGTCCAGATTTAGGTTTTGGGATACACATAACTCTAGATGCTGGTAAACCGTTAAGTAGTCCTGAAAAAGTGAATACTTTGGTAGATGAAAGAGGATATTTTAAGAGAGGTTTTCCTCATTCTTTAGATGATGCTGATGTGGATCAAATCAGAATAGAAATAGAAGAGCAAATTAAAAAAGCTTTTTCTTTAGGTGTAACGATAACTCATATGGATAGTCATCATCATGCGCAAAGTCATCCCAGGGTAATAGATGTATTCATAGAAATGGCTTACAAATATAACTTGCCTGTACGATCTACTCCATTGGATAGGGAAATAATTATTAAAGCTGGCTTAAAAACAGTTGATAATTTTATTTATAATTTCTATGATGAAGGTGTTAAAAAAGAAAATTTATTGTCTATATTAGGTAGTTTAAAGGAAGGTATAACAGAAATAATGAGCCATCCAGCTTACGTAGATGATGAATTAATGAATATTTCGTCTTATAATACGAAAAGAGAAATTGAGAGAACAATATTGACTGATAAAGATGTTTTACAATTTATTCTTGATAATAACATTTTGTTAGCTAACTATTCGATATTAAAATAAATTTAAAGTAGAAGGAGGGTATTTACAATGAAAATTCTATTAATCTGTGGTGCAGGAATGTCTACAAGTTTATTGGTTGAAAAAATGAAAAAAGAGGGCGAAAAAAGAGGGATGAAAGATTTATACATTTTTGCAGAAGCTGCAGATAATTTAGAAAAAGTAATAGATGATTATGATGTTATATTGTTAGGTCCTCAAATCAGGTATAAAGAAAAGTATGTTTCAGAGCTTGCGAAAGAGAGAAATAAAGTGTATAGAGTAATTCCACCAAACATATATGGGATGATAGATGGAGCCAAAACATTGGATTTAGCAATTGAGGCGCTAAAAAACAAATAAAAATTAGGAGGCAGAAAAATGGATCTTGAACAAATTGTTTTTACTATCATATCTCATGCAGGAAATGCACGAAGTAATTCTTTTGAAGCATTAAAGCATGCAAGAGAGGGTAATTTTGAGGAGGCCGAAAAGTGGTTAAATAAAGCAAGTGAAGAGCTTTTAGAAGCTCATCACGTTCAGACAGATATGATACACAAAGAAGCGGCAGGAGAAAAACAAGAAGTTACACTTCTTTTAGTACATGCAGAAGACCATCTTATGAATGCAATTCTTGCAAAAGAATTAATAACGGAAATGGTTGACTTGTATAAAGTTATTTATCAAACAAAGGGGGCAACTTTTAATGTCTAAAAAAGATTTGAAAATTGCTGTAATTGGAGGGGGTTCTAGTTATACCCCCGAACTTATTGAGGGCTTTATCAAGAGGTATAATGAACTACCAGTTAAAGACTTATATTTAGTAGATATAGAAGAAGGCCAAGAAAAACTTGAGATTGTTGGCGGTCTTGCAAAAAGAATGGTAGAAAAAGCTGGTGTAGGTATAAACATTCATTTGACTTTGGACAGGCGAAAAGCCATAAAAGATGCAGATTTTGTTGTTACCCAGTTTAGAGTAGGGCTGATAGATGCAAGAATTAGAGATGAAAAAATTCCTCTAAAGTATGATGTTATAGGGCAAGAAACAACTGGACCCGGTGGTTTTGCAAAAGCACAGAGAACAATACCTGTTATTTTAGACATATGTAAAGACGTAGAGGAACTTGCTCCAAATGCATGGCTTATTAATTTTACAAATCCTTCAGGAGTGATAACAGAAACGATTTTAAAGCATACAAATGTAAAAGCGATCGGATTATGTAATGTACCTATAGGTATGGTATACGGTGTTGCAGAAGTACTTGGTGTTGATCCAAAAAGAGTGTATATAGATTTTACAGGGCTTAATCATTTAGTATGGGGTACTCATATTTACTTAGATGGCGAAGATATAACCGAAAAACTAATAGACAGTTTCGCAGGTGGTAAATCTTTATCAATGAAAAATATACCTGAGTTGCCATGGGAACCTGAATTTATAAAATCTCTTGGTATGTATCCTTGTCCATACCACAGATACTATTATTTAACAGATAAAATGCTTGAAGGACAGAAAAAAGAAGCTGCTACAGTAGGCACAAGAGGAGAAGTCGTTAAAAAGGTAGAGCAAGAATTATTTGAATTATATAAAGACCCAAATTTGAATATAAAACCGCCGCAATTAGAAAAAAGGGGAGGAGCTCATTATTCTGATGCTGCTTGCTCCCTGATAAGTTCAATATATAATGACAAAAAAGACATACATGTGGTCAATGTGAGAAACAATGGTACAATCGCAGATTTGCCAGATGATGTGGTGATAGAAACAAATGCAATAATAGATAGAAATGGGGCTCATCCGATAAATATTGGACATGTGCCAGCGAAAATAAGGGGTTTAATGCAAGCAGTAAAAGCCTATGAAGAACTTACTATAGAAGCAGGGGTAAAGGGGAACTATTATACAGCTTTACAGGCGTTGACAATTCATCCATTAGTACCTTCTGCGACTGTTGCTAAAAAAATTCTTGATGATATACTTGAGCAAAATAAAGAGTATTTGCCACAGTATAAATAGAAATATTGCTGATTTTACAAAGTAATTTTTTCCGTTAAATTACTTTTTACTTTTTAAATAATATTTTGAATTATCTTGCGCAAGGAGGAAAATAATTATGGCTAAAGAATACAAATTTCCTGAAGGATTCTGGTGGGGGTCTGCAACGTCAGCAGTACAAATAGAGGGAGCTGCAAATGAAGATGGAAAGGGAATGAATGTATGGGATTATTGGTACAAAAACGAGCCAAATCGCTTTTTCGATAGAGTAGGCCCTCAAGTAACATCTGATTTTTACCACAGATATAAAGACGATATAAAACTGATGAAAGAACTTGGACATAACTCTTTTAGATTTTCTATTTCATGGTCGCGGCTGATACCTGGTGGTGTTGGTGAAGTCAATAAAAAAGCCGTAGAGTTTTATAACAGTGTCATTGATGAGCTTATAAAAAATGATATAGAACCGTTTGTTACGCTATTTCACTTTGACATGCCTATAGAAATGCAAAACATGGGAGGTTTTGAGAATAGAAAAGTAGTAGAATATTTTGCTGAATATGCCAAAACATGCTTTGAGTTGTTTGGAGATAGAGTCAAAAGATGGATTACATTTAATGAACCAATAGTTCCTGTATTAGGTGGATATTTATATAATTTCCATTATCCAGATATAGTAGATTTTAAAAGAGCAGTACAATTCGCTTATGGCACAGTGCTGGCAAGTGCGAGAGCAATAGAGGAATTTAAAAAATTACAAATAGAAAGGGCTAAAATAGGTATTGTTTTAAACTTAAGTCCTGTATATCCCAGGAGTAATCATCCGGCTGATTTAAAAGCCGCAGAGATTGCAGATTTGTTCTATAACAGAAGTTTTTTGGACCCAACTGTCAAAGGAGAGTATCCTAAAGAACTTGTTGAACTTCTAAAAACTTACAATCATCTACCAGAGTATTCGGATAGCGACTTAGAATTAATTAAAAATAACACTGTGGAATATTTAGGAGTAAATTATTATCAGCCAATTAGAGTTAAAGCTAAAGAAAATATGCCAAATCCATATGGAGTATTTACACCTAATTGGTTTTATGATGAGTATATTATGCCAGGCAGAAGAATGAATCCTTATAGAGGATGGGAGATATACGAAAGGGGAATATATGACATAATGATAAATTTAAGAGATAATTATGGCAATATAGGGTCTTTTATTTCGGAAAATGGAATGGGAGTTGAAGGAGAAGAGCGTTTTATAAAAGATGGAATTATCCAAGATGATTACAGGATAGAGTTTATAAAAGAACATTTGAAGTGGCTCCATAAAGCAATTGAAGAGGGATGCAATGTAAAAGGATATCATTTATGGACTTTTATGGACAACTGGTCCTTCTTAAATGCATATAAAAACCGTTACGGTCTTGTATCTGTCGATCTAAAAACACAGAAAAGAACTATAAAGAAAAGTGGATATTGGTATAAAGAATTATCCGAAAACAATGGATTTGTTGATTAATCATAACCGGTTTTTTCGCCGGTTATTTTTTTATCTTCAATTTTGTCAAAGAAAACGAATGACAAAACTGATTTTCTTTGAATTGCATAAATGCATATGGGGGTTTACAATAATTATAGAAGAATAAATGCAAAAAGGAGGTAAAACTTATGCAAAACACTAATGCTCTCATAACTGGTGGCGGAAGTGTGAAAGCGAAGTTGCAAAAGCTTGGTGGCTTCTTGGCTGGCATGGTAATACCTAATATTGGTGCCTTTATAGCATGGGGACTTATTACTGCTTTCTTTATTCCAACAGGGTGGATTCCAAATGAACATTTGGCTAAACTTGTTGGACCTATGATAACGTATCTTTTACCAATTTTAATCGGTTATACAGGTGGTAAACTTGTATACGATGTAAGAGGTGGAGTAGTAGGAGCCATTGCAACAGCAGGTATCATAATCGGTTCATCTATACCGATGTTTCTCGGTGCTATGCTGATGGGTCCTTTAGGAGGCTATGTCATTAAAAAATTTGACGAGCTTGTAGAAGGAAAAATCCCAGCAGGTTTTGAAATGCTTGTCAACAATTTCTCAGCAGGTATTTTAGGTGGTTTATTAGCAATTTTAGCATTTCTTTTCGTTGAACCAGTGGTAAATGGCATATCAGTAGGATTAGGTGCAGCAGCTCAATGGGTGACAAACAAAGGCTTATTACCTTTAATAGCAATTTTTATAGAACCAGGGAAGATATTGTTTTTAAATAACGCTATTAACCACGGTATATTGGCTCCTCTTGGAGTAGCACAGGTTAAAGAGCTTGGAAAGTCAATATTCTTCTTACTGGAAACTAATCCAGGTCCAGGTTTGGGGGTTTTACTGGCATATTGGCTTTTTGGAAAAGGCGATGCAAAACAATCAGCTCCGGGTGCTATCATAATACACTTTTTTGGCGGAATACATGAAATATATTTTCCCTATGTTTTGATGAATCCATCACTACTCTTGGCAGTTATAGGCGGTGGAATGGCTGCAGACGCGACATTTGTTTTGACAAAAGCGGGTTTGGTAGCTACACCTTCACCTGGTAGTATATTTGCAGAGATAGCTATGTCACCAAAAGGCGGATTACTTCCTGTACTTGCAGGTATTACAGTTGGAGCTGTTGTTTCTTTCCTCATAGCTTCTGTCATTGTAAAAAGGGCAAGCGAAGAAAGCATGAGTGCAGAAAGCATGACTTTTGCTCGCTCGATCGTTAGTGGACTTAAAGCGCAAAGCAAAGGACAAAAAGTTGAAGAAGTAAAGCCTAGTGTACAGAAAATAGAGAGTATGCCTAAATTGATTGTTTTTGCTTGCGATGCTGGTATGGGTTCGTCAGCAATGGGAGAAACTATTTTAAAGAAGAAGTTAAAGGAAGCAGGGCTTAATATTACAGTTAAGCATTCAGCTGTAAATCAAATACCAAAAGAAGCGGATGTTGTATTTACCCAAGAAAATCTCGCAGAAAGGGCTTCTCAAGTCGTACCAAATGCGAAAATCGTTACAGTAAAAAACTTTTTAGATAACACTGTTTACGATGAATTTGTAAAAAGCCTTGTAAAAAATCAAAAATAATTAATGGTGAAAATTATGGATGAGTTAACTGTAAGGCAAAGGTTTATATTAAAAACTTTATTGGAGAAAGGTCCTTCTAATATAGAGGACCTTTCCAAGCTTATGGATGTAAGTGGAAGAACTATTATGAGAGAAATAGCCTCTATAAACCATAATTTAAAAAAATATAACGCTGTTATTGTAGAGGACAATGGACAAATCATTTTAAAAGGAGAGGAAGAAGCGTTAGATAAAATCCATGCTTCTTTAGGTGCTATTCCTCTCCAATGGCTTTTAACTCCAGAGCAAAGACAAATATTGATGACAATACAATTATTGCTTTCAGAAGAACCAATAAAAGCAGCTTATTTTAGTTATCAATTTAATGTTGTAGAAGGAACTATAAGTCTTTATCTAGACAAAATAGAAGAGTGGCTAAAAATGAGAAATTTATCTCTTATTAGAAGAAGAGGTTATGGGATTAAAGTAGAAGGAAGTGAATTAGATAAAAGAAGTGCAATTGTGGAGCTGTTTTATAACTATAAACCCATAGAAGAACTTTTAGCTTTTGTCTATAATGATGAAAAAGACAAATATGTATACACATTTTTTAGCACAGTTTTTGACAATGAGTTAGTTCAATTAGTGAAAAGAATTGTACAACAAATTAAAAATGTTATACATGATCACTTATCTGACTTAAATTACTTTGGGATGTTTGTACATTTACTTGTTTCTATTTACAGAACGAAAATAGACAAGCCAATACAGCTTAACGATGAATTTGTAAAAGACATTTTACTTTCTAAGGAATTTATTTTCATGAAAGATGTAGAAAAAATATTGAAAGAAAATGAAATATATTTGCCAGATGCTGAATTGGCATATTTGGCTATTCATTTAAGTCCCAAAAAATACGTCTATAAACAAAATAGATTTGAAGAGCTTGGCATTTCCTTACAAGATTTATCAAAAGAGGTTGTGGAAGAAGTTTCTCGGCTTTTAAATATAAAGATAAATTACGATGAACAACTTATTGTAGGATTATCCCAGCATTTTGAGCCTGCCCTTTATAGATTGACAATGGGACTTCAGACTACCAATCCATTAATAGAAGAAATTAAAAATTACTATGGTGATTTGTTTAAAGCAGTAAATAGAGCTTGTAAGTTAATTTTTTCTAAATATAATCTCATGATACCTGAAGAAGAGATTGGTTATATTACAATGCATATTGGAGCTGCAATTGAAAGACAGCAAGCTTTATCAAAAAAACTGAGAGTTTTTGTTATATGTCCGAATGGAATGGGAACTGCGAGAATATTATCAGCTAAATTAAAAACTCTTTTTAGAGAAATTGATGCTATTGACATAGGGTCAATATGGGAGTATAAGAAAAAGAGTGATGACTATGACCTAATAATTTCTACAGTAAAGCTTGAAGATTTAAAAGATAATGTAATTGTGGTATCGCCTTTTTTGACAGAAGAAGATATTAAAAAGGTCGAAGAGTTTATAGAGAAATATGCAGTCAAGAAAGAAAAAGAATTGCCAGGGAATTTGCCGATGGTGAAAAAGAGACAAAACTTTGAAATAGCAGATGAAATACTTCGGAATTTGCAGTTGAAATACGTGGAAGCAAAAACTATTGCAGATTTAATAAAATTCATTGCAAAAGATTTATATGATTTAATGCTTACTGAAGATGCAAAAGAAATAGAAGAGCTAATCTTTAAAAGGGAAGCCATGGGCAATGTTGTCATACCAAACACACACATTGCTTTAATTCATACAAGAAGTGACAAAATGGTAATGCCTTTTGTCGGCGTCTATAAACTAAAAACTCCATTAAAGATGAAAAGTGCTGGTTTTTCTTATGAAGAAGTGGATACTTTTCTTGTGATGCTGGCAAGGAAAACAGAAAGCAGTGAGATATTAGAGATGTTAGGTAAAATAAGTATTTCATTAATTGAGGATAAAGCCTTTAATGAAATATTAAGGTTTGGTGATATCAAAGATATTAGAAATAGCTTAGTTAAAATACTAAATGATACACAGGAGGCTTTGGAGGATGAATAAAGAAATACTAAACGAAAATAATATCGTATTAAATGTACCATCGGAGTCTAAAGTACAAGCTATTGAAAGAGTAGGAAATTTGCTTTTTAAAAATGGCTATGTTGAAAAAGAATATATAGAAGGTATGAAAAAAAGAGAAGAAGATGTAACAACTTATATAGGTAATGGTATTGCTATTCCTCACGGTGTTTCTGGGTATGTAAAATATATAAAAAAATCTGGAATAGTTATAGCGCAATATCCTAAAGGAGTAGATTTTGGAGATGGAAATATTGCCTATATTGTCATAGGAATTGCAGGCAAGGGAGATGAACATTTAGAGATATTATCAAAAATAGCTCTTACCTGCCAGTATGAAGAAAATGTCGAGAAATTGAAAAAGGCAAGGACAAAACAAGAAATAATAGAAATACTTCAAAAAGGTGATGAATAATATGTTAAAAGCGGTTCATTTTGGAGCAGGGAATATAGGCAGAGGATTTATAGGGTATTTGCTTTATAAATCTGGATATGAAATAACTTTTGTTGATATATCAAAAGAATTAGTAGAAAGCATAAATAATTATAAAAGATATAATGTGATTATTTTAAAAGATAATGTGGAAAAAGAAGAAGTAAAAAATATCAAAGCTATTCATATCGAGGATGAAGAAAATCTATCCAAGGCTATTGTAGATGCAGATATAGTTACGACTTCAGTAGGAGCTAATAATCTTAAGAGCATAGGGGAAAAGTTGATAAATTATTTAAAGATAAGAAAAGCTAACATTGATAAACCTTTGAATATAATGGCATGTGAAAATGCACTGTTTGCAACAAATATACTAAAAAATAGTATATTGGAAAAAGGTGATAGAGATTTTATTGAGTACGTAAATCAAAAAATTGGTTTTCCTAATACGGCTGTGGACAGAATAGTACCGAATGTAGATATAAAGAAAGAACTGCCAATAGATGTAGCAGTGGAAGATTTTTATGAATGGGATATTGAGAAAAAAGCAATTATTGGGGATTTAAATATCAGAGGGGCGGAACTTGTCGATGACCTTGAACCTTATATAGAAAGAAAATTATTTTTATTAAATGGAGCCCATGCTACCACTGCATATTTAGGATATTTAAAAGGGTATAAATATATACATGAAGCGATTGAGGACGATTTTATAAGAAATATAGTGTCTAGGATGCAAGAAGAAGCTTCTCTTGCGCTTTCTAGAAAGCACAATATAAAAAAAGATGATTTAGAGAGGTATGCAAGTAAGGTAATAAAAAGGTTTAAAAACCCCTATTTAAAAGACGAAGTTGTAAGAGTAGGAAGAGAGCCTACAAGGAAATTGTCTGTAAATGACCGGTTAATGATGCCTGCCAAACTTTGTTATGAAATTGGAATTACGCCTGAATTTATACTATATGGTATAGCTGCAGGGTTTTTGTTTGATTATAAGGAAGACCCTCAAGCTTGTAAAATTCAAGATGACATTAAAAATTTCGGCTTAGAAAAAACAATAAGCAAAGTTACAGGTTTAGAAGAAAATAGTGATTTATTGCAAGAAATTGTAAAGAAGTATAAAGAATTGAAAGAAACTTTTAGAAAAAGATGATATAGATTGAATTCTATATCATCTTTTTTTTAATGGAAGATTATTATAATAAATTTAAAAATGTTTACAATACTAAGTAAACGTATAAAAGAAAAAGCAAAGAGGAGTAAAGTTGGAAATAAATATGTGACATTGTTCTAAATCGCTGTTGAAGGTCAAAAAAGTCTTTTATATAATTATATTAAGACTTGTCTGACGTCTGATGTATGATGCAGTTTACACAAAATTAATAATAGTTTAACTTCTATTTAACACTCTGCTGGTATACTTAAAATGTCTAAAATTTTTCCTGTAATTATTATGGAGGTGGTTGTTGAAAATCTATTTGTTTTCTAAGAACAAAAATCCTAGTAAAAGGAGGATGTAAATGTTTAGGTCAAGGTCAAGGATACTTGCAATATTTGTTGCAGCAATAATGGTATTTAGCATGTTTTTCTCTGCGATACCGCAGATAGCCTTTGCTGCAACGTCAAAAACATTTGACTTTATAGTAGTCACCGATTTTCACGGTTATTTACAAAATGATGGTAAATTAAGTGATGGGACAACTTATAAGCAGCAAATAGCAGGTGTTTTGGCAAAACAAATTAAAGACATAAAAGCTCAAAATCCTGACAGAACTGTAATTTTATCTGGCGGAGATATGTTCCAAGGAACGCCGCTTTCCAACGTCTTAAAAGGACAACCAGTCATTGAAATGATGAAAAATATTGGTTTTGATGCAATGACTCTTGGAAACCATGAATATGATTGGGGAATTGATTCGGTAATTGATACGCAAAATGCTACATTGAAAAATTCTACAATTCCTGTTCTTGCAGCAAATGTGTATGATAAAACAACGGGGCAACTGGTGAATTATGTAAAACCCTATGTAATGATTGAAAAAGATGGGGTTAAAATCGGCATAATTGGCATCGTAGACAATAAAGAATTCCCAAATATAATAATGCCTGCATATATACAAAATGTTGAATTTAAAGATCCTGTTCCAATTGTAAATGACTTAGCACAGCAGTTAAGACAACAAGGTGCGCAAATAGTTGTTGTACTGGCACATATGGGTGCATATCAAGATAAATCAGGTAATGCAACAGGTAATCTTATAGACTTTGCAAAGCAAGTTCAAGGTGTAGATGCGATATTTGGTGGACATACACATTCAATTGTCACTACAAGAGTAAATGGAATTCCTGTAGGGGTTGCTTACTATTATGGCAGAGGATTCATCGATTTAAAGATAACATTAAATGATGATGGCACAGTTACAACAGGCGATATGCAATACATTGATATTACAGGTTTGTATTCTACACAAAATCCTATAGTAGATCCTGAAGTACAAGCCATTGTCGATAAAGCTGTTCAAGATGTAGGACCAATATTTAACGAAGTGATAGGTCAAGCTGCAATTGACTTGACAAGGACTCAAAGTGCGCAACCTTATGGAGACTCTCTCTTAGGCAATTGGGCAGCACAAGTTACAAAGGATGCAGTAGGAGCAGATTTTGGATTTGCCAATAATGGTGGATTAAGGATTGATATTCCAAAAGGCGATATAACTGTTGGAATGATGTATCAATTGATGCCTTTTGACAACACAATAGTTACAATGAAAATGACAGGGGCGCAAGTAAAAACTATCCTTGAGCAGGCTGTACAAGATGGTGGCAAGGGTATACAGGTTGCGGGACTTACTTTCAAGTATGATCCATCTAAGCCTTCAATGCAAAGAGTATTTGACATGAGAAAGTCCGACGGAACGCCAATACTTATGGATAAAACTTATCTTGTTGCGACAAACAACTTTATGGGCACTGGCGGAGATGGCTTTACAGGATTTACAGACCATGATGTTGCAAAAACTTATATTGACACATATAAGCTTGTAAGAGATGCATTTATAGATGCAGTTAAAGCCCAAAAGACAATTACTTCAAAAATAGATAATAGAATTGCACCGGCTAAAATGAGTGATGCGACAATAACAGTACTTGCTACGTCAGATATACATGGCAATATATTCACATGGGACTACAACACTGCAAAACCTGCGAATAGAGGTCTTGCAAAAGTAGCTACCTATGTAAAACAAGTAAGAGCTCAATATCCTTATGTGGTATTAGTAGATAATGGAGATACTATTCAAGGAACACCTCTTTCTTACTACTATAACAAAATAGATACTGAAACAGAGTATCCATTAGCAAAAGTAATGGGTGCAATGAAATATGATACTTGGACGTTGGGCAACCATGAATACAATTATGGGCTTGACGTTTTAAACAGAGTTATAAAAGACATGAGAAGTGAAGGCATACATGTGCTTTCAGCAAATACTTATAAAGATGACGGAACAAACTTTGTTGACCCTTACTATATTAAGACATTTGATACACCGCAAGGGCCTGTAAAAGTTGGTATATTAGGCCTTACGACCAAAACTATACCATCATGGGAAGATAAAGACCACTATGCAGGGCTTCACTTCAATGACTTGGTAGAAGAAGCCAATAAATGGGTACCTAAGTTAAGAGAAGCAGGAGCAGATATAGTAGTCGTTACAATGCATTCTGGTGAAGAAAAACCAACAGATATTATTCCAGAAAATCAGGTAATTGCTGTAGCAACGCAAGTAAATGGCATTGATGCAATAGTTGCAGGGCATACACATGCTAATATACCACAACGTACCTATACGAATTCTGCAGGGCAAACAGTTATAGTAACACAACCTGGAAGATGGGGCGAATATGTATCACAGATAAACTTTAATATAAGCAAAAATGCTGATGGAAAATGGGTAATAGATAGCAAATGGAGTGCAACTATAAAAATGGATGATTCTGTACAAGCAGACCCAGATATTTTAAACCTTGCACAACCATATCAAGATGCAACACTTAAATATATAGGAACAAAAATCGGTGTTGCAGCAGGTGACTTCTTAGGTACTGAACAGACAGTAAAAGAGACAGCTATAATGGACCTTATCAACAAAGTTCAAAAATATTATGCAAAAACTGATCTATCAATTGCTGCACCACTTAGCAGTTCAGCAAAGATATTGAAAGGCGATATAACAATTCAAGACATTATGGGTGTATATGTATATGAAAACTACTTGTATGGAATAAAGATGACAGGCAAACAATTAAAAGACTGGATGGAATGGTCAGCAAGATATTACAAACAAGTTTCTTCTCCAGATGAACCTATAACAAAAGATCCTACTTTAAATATACCAGATTATAATCTTGACCAACTATACGGCGCAAGCTATGTAATAGATTTAACAGAACCAGCAGGGCACAGAATTAAGAACCTCAAAGTAAATGGCAAACTTGTCAAAGACGATGATGTATTCACAGTAGCAATAAACAACTATAGATTCAATGGTGGCGGCGGATTCATGCAAGCTGCTGGAATAACAAATCCAGAAATCGTATTTGATTCCGCAAAAGCTTATGGCGATGACGGACAGGTAAGGAATTTGATGATCAGATATATTCAAGAGCATGGTACAATTACACCAACTGTTGAAAATTACTGGTATATCTCAACAACACCTGTAGAAGAAGAAATTGAAGCACCAGCACCACAACCTGCACCACAACCTGTATACAACTATGGCATTGTAACTGCATCAGCGCTTAAGGTGAGGACAGGCGCAAGCACTTCAAGCAAAATTATAGGAGTACTTCCTGCCGGAAAAGTTGTGACATTGCTTGAAGAAGTCAACGGCTGGTACAAGATTGCCTACAATGGCAAGACAGGATATATCTACGGCAAATACGTTGCTGCGACTCCCGATCCATCAAATGTAGTTGTTTTGAAGGCTGTAAAAGTCACTGCTAAGAGTGGATTAAATGTAAGAGTAGGAAGTTCGGTAACGGCGAGAAAAATAGGTGCAGTACCATATGGCACAGAATTAAAAGTAGTCAAAGAAGAAAATGGATGGTATATGGTACAGTATAACAATAGTTTCGGATATGTATATTCAGGTTATACAAATGATAAAGCAAGCTCAGCTATTCTAAAAACCGTAAAAGTCACAGCAAAAAGTGGACTAAATGTAAGAACAGGAAATTCTATAAATGCAAAGAAAATAGGAGCAGTACCATATGGAACATTGCTAAAGGTAGTTGGAGAATATAATGGATGGTATCAGATACAGTATAAGGGCGGATTTGGATATGTATACGCAAAATATACGAAATAAAATGTAAAGAAAGAAAAGCTGTGGGAAACCGCAGCTTTTCTTTTTAAGAATATTTGTTGGATAAAAGAAAATATGTTATAGAATATATAAAGGAATTTTACAGTGAAAGGGATGAAGGAATCTTGAAAATAGGTGATGTAGTTTTAAAAAATAACGTATTTTTATCTCCTATGGCAGGGGTTACAGATAAGCCTTTTAGATTAATTTGTCAAGAGATGGGTTGTGGTCTTGCATATACAGAAATGGTGAGTGCCAAAGGTCTTTATTATGGCAGTGAAAATACAAAGCTTTTGACAGACATCGATGAAGGAGAAAGTGTAGCTTTACAAATATTCGGCTCTGACCCAGACATTATGGGAGAAATAGCAAAAAGGCTAAATGACAGTAAAGCTTTAATTCTCGATATAAACATGGGATGCCCTACACCTAAAATAGTTAAAAATGGTGATGGAGCGGCACTCATGCTAAAACCAGAATTGGCAGAGAAAGTGATGGAATCTGTTGTTAAAGCATCAAATAAGCCTGTGACAGTTAAAATAAGAAAAGGGTGGGATGACAACCATGTAAATGCTGTGGAAATAGCGCAAATTGCTGAAAAGGTTGGCGTTAAAGCAGTAGCAGTACATGGAAGGACGAGAGAACAATTTTATTCTGGAAAAGCTGACTGGAGTATAATAAAAAAAGTCAAAGAAAGTGTAAAAATACCTGTTATAGGCAATGGTGATATATTTACACCAGAAGATGCAAAAAGAATGTTGGAGGAAACGGGATGCGATGCAATTTTAATAGGACGTGGTGCGCAGGGTAATCCCTGGATATTTAAAAGAACTGTACATTTTTTAAATACCGGAGAATTACTTCCTGAGCCGACAATACAAGAAAAAATAGAAGTGATTATCAGGCATTTGGAAATGATGATAGAATATAAAGGAGAACGAACAGGTATTCTTGAAATGAGAAAACATATTGCTTGGTATTTAAAGGGATTATATGGCAGCGCCAAACTCAGGGAAGCAGTATTTAAAATGGAAAAATATGAGCAAATAAAAGAGTTTTTATTAAATATAAAATGTAAAAGAGATGCTATTATAAATTGAGGAGTATTTTATTTACATTGAGGTGGTAACGTTGTCAATTGAATATATTATAGCACTTTGCGGTATAGGATTTGCAGCTGCTTTTATTGATTCTATAGCGGGTGGAGGCGGTATAATAAGCCTTCCAGGGCTTTTAGTACTTGGAGTACCTCCAGCTTTTGCGCTTGGAACTAACAAATTTGCTGCTTCTTGTGCTTCTTTTACTAGTTCTTTAACTTTTATAAAGTATAGAGTGTATGATGGAGATTTGTTAAAATACTTGGTATTTGGGACTTTATTAGGTGCAATTCTTGGAGTCAAAACTGTACTTTTGTTAGACAGCTCACAATTAAGGATAATTATAATTATTTTAATGATTTTTGTTGCAATATACACCTTATTTGTTAAAAATATAGGCAATGAAAACAAATTTGAAGGCGTTAATAAAAAGACTATTGCAATAGGCCTTATAATTTCTATAATTCTTGGCTTTTATGATGGCTTTTTTGGACCGGGAACAGGTTCATTTTACATTTTTTTATTCTTAACACTTTTGAATTATGATTTTAAAATAAGTGCAGGAAATGGGAAAATACTGAATTTTGTAAGCAATATAACTTCACTAATTATGTTTGCGTTACATGGTAAGATATTGTATTCTATTGCAATTCCCATGGCGTTAGCAATGATACTGGGGGCAAGATTGGGGACAAAGCTGGCTATAAAAAATGGAGCTCGGCTTATAAGGCCTATATTGATTTCTGTCACTTTGTTGTATGCAGTGAAAATGATTTTTGATATAACAAATCATTAAAGTAAGACATGCACAAATAAAAGGGATTAACCACATATATGTATCATGGAGATGATGCATATATGTGGGAGGAAAATAGAACAAAAAAATATAAAGGAATTGACATTATAGAATTCTATCAAAAAGAGGCAATTAAAAGGAAAAACACAATACCCAAAAAAACTTTTTATAATAGATTTTTGAAAATTGGAGACCACATAATGATATCAAAACCCTATGATAAAGAATTTGAAATAAAAAAATACAAAGCCAGTCTATATGAGCTTTTAAAAGAAGTAGATTATGAGGAAGTTTTTGGGATAAATATTTCTTCAAAAGGTAAAAAAGAGGTTTGCACAAATAATCTTTCATTTGAAAATTTTACTATAGGTGATATTGTTTTAGCCACAAGCCCGGGATTTCACATACAAGGTGCTATTAGACATGCTGCTATATTCGATAGCGGAAGATATCATGGGAGCGTTGATGATGAATGCTTACTCACTGCAGAACCAAATAAAGGAGTAATATACGAGTCTATTCGATTTTATCATGAAAACTTTGGAGAAGCATGGGGACTTTATGTGCCTAATACGACTTTACAACAAAGAATTGCAGTTGTCGATGAACTTGCAAAACATATAGGAGAGAGATATTATTGGAGTGCTCATAAAAGCAACTCAAAAGTTTGGTATTGTTCATTGATTCCTTGGAGAGGATATTATAAAATTACAGGTATTGATATTGACTATAATGACGGATATTGGGTTTTACCTATTGACATTTTTATGAGTGAATATACTGAAGTTTTTGAGTATTCAAGGGGATAGTATGTACTATCCCTCAGTTTGTTGACAAAGTTAAAAAATTTTCAAAGGAGATATTTTGCATCGTCGCTCCGATGTTCCAAAGCGACAAAACTAAAGCTCGACCTTCGGGCTCCGGCAGGGTACCGGGCACAATCGGCCTCCTTGCCTCAGGTGCCCGCCTTCGCCATCCATGGCTTCGGCCCTGCCTCCACCCTCGGTCTTGCTAAGTTTCCCGGCACTCAAGTAAGAAAGTTTATAAAGCAAAAATAGAAAAAACAAGCATACTTACTTGAGTGCCGGGCCGCTTTGTAACAAGTCGCTCCTTATGCAGAATATCTCCTTTACGAAAGTTTGTCTACAGTCTGAGGGGATAGTATGTACTATCCCCTACTTTTCTCCTTATTTACCTCTTCTTTAATGAAACGAGTCCCATTATAAAAAGCGAGACGAGGACTATACTTCCACCGGGGGATAAGTTTAAGTAAAAGGATAGAAATATTCCCGAAAAGACTGATATAAAGGAAAAGAGTATTGCATAAAATATTGTCTGTTTAAAGCTTTTGGCGATTCTTAAACTTGCGGCAGCCGGTATTACCATTAGTGAAGATACTAAAAGTGCACCTACAATTCTCATGGCGAGGGCGACAGTTAAAGCTACTAGTACTGTAAAGAAGAAATTGATATAGCTTACAGGTATACCTGAAATTTTTGCTGCTTCTTCATCGAAGGTGATGTACAATAACTCTTTGTACAGCAAAATAATTGACGCCACTACAACGATACCGAGAGTTGAAATCAAAAGGACGTCAGTGTTTGTTACAGACACAATACTTCCAAAGAGATAATTCATTATGTTGGCGGCGCCGCCTCTTGAAAGACTTAAAAGAATTATTGCTACTGCCATTCCTGCAGACATAACTATGGCTATTGATATTTCGGAATACCTGAAATATGTCTTCCTCAGTTTTTCTATTCCAAAAGAAGCTAAAAGCACCACAATTATGGAGCCTAATGTAGGATTTATTCCAAGCAAAATACCTGCTGCCACTCCTGCTAAAGCAACGTGAGAAAGGGTGTCTCCTATTTGTGAAAGCCGTCTTAGGACAAGAAAGCTACCTGTTAAAGGTGCAATTATTGAAATAATGCTTCCGGCTATAAATGCTCTTCTCATAAATTCATAGGAAAAAATATCAATCATTTTTAACACTCCCATTGTGATGATGTTTTGCTATTTTTACTGGATATCCATATACTTCAGCTAATTCTCCTGCTGTAAGGTCGACGGCTTCACATTTTTCATTTATTTTACCTTCACTCATGCATATTATCCTTGATACTTTATCAGTAATTGCCCAAACGTCATGGGTTATCATTACTATAGTTATACCTTTTTCTTTATTTAATTTTTCAAGGATAGCGTATAAAGCCTTTTCAGACTTCGCATCAATTCCCGTTGTAGGTTCATCCAAAAAAAGTATTTCTGGTTTTACAACTAAAGAGCGAGCTATGAAAACTCTTTGTAGCTGTCCACCTGATAATCTTCCTATTAGTCTGTGTTTATAATCCAACATGTCTACAATTCTTAAAGCTTCATATACTTCTTCCCAATCTTTTTTAGAAAGTCTTTTAAATATTCCTTTCTTTGCGTATAATCCCATTGATACTACTTCTTCTACACTGGCAGGAAAAGAGGCATTAAAGGAATAAGACTTTTGGGGTACATAACTTATAAAAGACCTATTTTTTATATTTTGCAGCTTTACTCCATCGTACAAAACTTCACCAGAAGTGGGAATGAGATTTCCTACCATAATGTTGACTAAAGTGCTTTTTCCGGACCCATTAGGTCCGATGATTGCAACAAATTCTCCTTTATTTATTTTTAAAGAGATATTATTTAATATTTTTTTAGTGTCATAAGCAAAGCTGACATTCTTAAGTTCAACCAAGTTCATTTTCACCTACTCCAATCCTTTTTTTAAGTTTTCAAGGTTTTGTTTCATTAAAGAGATGTAATCTCCTTTTTTCTTTATATCTTCTTTAGTAAGCCCTTCGATTGTGCTAAGAGGCAAAACTTGTACTCCTGTTTCTTTTGCTATAGTCTGTATAGGCTTTGGAGAAGTCAAGGGTTCTGTGAAAATGTATTTTATATTTTTACTTTTTATAAGATTTATAATTTCTGTCATTCTAGCAGGGCTTACCTCTGCTTCTTCATCTGAACCTACTAATGCTTCTTGCTTTAAGCCATAGTCTCTTGCTAAATAATCAAAAGCGCGGTGGTATACAATAAAGGTTTTGTGCTTTGTCTGTGAAAGAGTCTCAGTGTACTCTTTATCAAGAGTTTCTAATGTAGTTTTTAAATTTTGATAGTTTTTTTCAAAATAATCTTTATCATTCGGAAAGGTCTTTTGCAAGGCTTCATTTATGTTTTTAGCCATTATCAAGGTCTCTTTAGGAGAAAGCCATATGTGAGGATTTGTTTGATTGCCTTCAACAATTGGAGTTATGCCTTTTGATACTTCATAAAATGTTACATTTGGAGCATTGGTTTTTATTTTGTCAATCCAAGAGTCCATTCCCAAACCTAAGTAAAGGATAGTTTTTGCCTTTGTCATTTCAGCCACGTCTTTTGTGGTAGGTTCCCAATCGTGGGGTTCGACTCCTGGCGGTATTATAGTTCTTACTGTTATTTTGTCACCACCAATTTTTGATGCAAGGTCATAAATTGGATAAAAAGATGCGTACACTACTGGTTTTGAAGATTCTACTGTTTTTGTGCCACAAGAGGTTATACCTAAAATTAAAGCCATGATAAGCAGTATAGCGATTAAAGTTTTTTTCATAAATATTACCTCCTATAGTTAGTTTTTATTGCTCCTGCAATCTTTGCAATAACCAACGATTTCTATTTTGTGGTCTACAATTTCAAAGTCTTTTATTTGGTTTATCCAAAGTTCGAGAGGGCATATGTCTAGTTCAAAGATTTTGCCGCATTTTAAACATCTCATGGTATGATTGTGTATTTCTTTTCGCATTACATACATGATATTATTGCCAATTGTCGTTTCATTTAAAATATTTATATCTTTCAAAAGGCTCAAATTGCGATAAACTGTGTCAATACTTACTTGAGGAAAGACTTCTTTTACTTTTTCATAGATTTGTCTCACAGAAAGATACCCCTGCTGATTTAACATGATATCCAGTATCAATTCTCGTTGAGGCGTAAGTTTGTAGTTATGGTCTTTTAATTTTTTAATGGCTTCTTGTTTATGCATTTTAATCACACCCTTTATTAAATAAGAAATCTTTCTTAATTAAGATAGTATTACAATTTAGCAAAAAAGTCAATGGGAAATTTACATAAATTTAAATCAAATGTTAACTTTTACATATACTATTGAAATTTCAGAAAATGTTTTCTATAATAAAAAAATAAGGTAAAATTTTATTTGAAAAAAGGTGATAGGATGGAATATGCAAAAATATTAGAAGACATAAGGAATAACATTGAAAAAGTGATAGTAGGGAAAAGAGAAGTAATTGATTTAATGCTTACAGCCTTAATCTCTTCAGGGCATATTCTTTTAGAGGATGTGCCAGGAGTTGGTAAAACTACTATTGCCAAAGCATTAGCTAAATCTATTAATTGTGAGTTTAAGAGGGTGCAATTTACTCCCGATTTGCTTCCTAGTGATTTGACAGGAATAAATGTTTACAATCAAAAACTCAATGAATTTGAGTTTAAAAAAGGCCCTTTATTTACCAATATTTTATTAGCTGATGAGATAAATAGGGCTACACCCAGGACTCAGTCTAGCCTTCTTGAATGTATGGAGGAAAGGCAGGTAACTGTAGACGGTGTCACTTATCCTTTAGACAAACCCTTTTTTGTTATTGCTACGCAAAATCCTATAGAAAGTTACGGCACTTTTCCTCTTCCCGAGGCTCAAATAGATAGGTTTTTGATGAAAATAAAAATGGGATATCCTAAAAGAGAAGAAGAGCAGAGAATAATAGACCTTTTTGATAAAGGTAGTCCCTTAGAGAATATTCAGCCAGTCTGCAGCAAAGAGGATATAATAAAAATGCAAAAAGAGTATACCAATGTGTATGTGGAAAAAGACGTTGCCAATTATATTTTAGATATAATTGAAAGGACAAGAGAAGATGGGGAGATAGAATTAGGAGCAAGCCCAAGGGCTACATTGGCTCTTTATAAATCTTCTCAAGCTTATGCTTATATAAAAGGAAGAGACTTTGTGACACCAGATGATGTAAGGTACATTGCGCCATTTGTGCTGTCCCACAGGATTATTTTAAAAGGGGTAGGTAAGCTTAAAAATTTAAAGGCGGAAGATGTAGTGAAAAGAATCTTAGAAGAAGTTCCAATCCCTCTTGAAAAATAAAAATTAGGTGGTTTTGAAAATGAATGCTTTGTGGTTTATTCTTGTTGTGGCTTTTGTATTAGCTATGCAAGCTAATCTTTATAAAAAATACATTTTTAAGGATTTGAAAATAGAACGGAAATTTGAAAATCCAGCTATTTTCCCTGGGGAAAAAACAACGCTTAGGATTACACTTGTAAATAAAAAAATATTTCCTATCACCTATTTAAAGTTACAGCAAAAGATTCCTGTGGAACTTCAAATGGTAAAATCATCTATGGTGGAAAATAATGATAAAGTTAAGTATTTTCACACTACAGTGCTTTCTATGATGCCTTTTCAGAGGATTACAAGGAAATTTGAAATTATAGGTATAAAAAGAGGAGTATACAATCTTTTTGACCCCGTGAAAGTTTTTTCTACCGATTTATTTGGCAGTGAGGAATATGAAAGTGAAATATTGGCTCACGCGAGGCTTGTGGTTTATCCTAATCTAATAGATTTGAATAGTTCTTTTGTTGTGGCTGATTCTCTTCAAGGAGACGCATTTGTAAGAAGATGGATAATAGAAGACCCTATTATGATAAGTGGAATCAGAGATTATACTTCTTCTGATAATTATAAAGACATAAATTGGAAAGCCACTGCCAAAAATCAGATGTTAAAAGTGAATAAATATGATTATACAGCAGATAAAAAAATAATGATATTATTTAATATTGATTTTCACAGGTATCTGTTTAAGACTATTGACCTACAAGAGTTTGAAAAGGCAGTGGAAGTAGCAGCTTCTTTATCAGTGGATTTATTAAAAAAAGGCATTCCTGTTGGATTTTCTACAAATGCTATTTGTCTTTTTGAAGGGGACTATAGCATTATAGAGCCTTCTGCAGGAGAATCTCAGATTTCAAAGCTTCTTGGGGTTTTTGCGGGTTTGTCTTTTTTTAAGAGGTATGACCTTGAAGAAATTTTGAGGCTATTGACAAACCATTTGTCATGGGGTACAGATTTAGTGGTTGTAACGCCTTTCATAAATGATAAAGTGATAAATGCACTTTCCAACATACAAAATACAAAGGTTTCAATTATTTCAATAAAGCCTAATAAAATTGGTCCTTTACCGTCAAATATTAAGTTATTCTTTTATAATGAAGAGGGGAAGCAACTTGAAACTGTGGGATAGAGAAAAGTTTGTGAGGACGTTTTTGACAGTTTTAGATGGTATAATGGTATTTTTAATTTACACCCTATTAAATGGGCTTTTTATTAGAGAAAAAGGTATTTCCTTTGAAATAGTCCTTTTAGCTTCTTTAATAAGCGGGGTTTTTAACAATGCAGAAATTGAGATGAACGAGAAATCTTATAAACAATTGAATTTAACTATAGGGACTGTAATTAGCATTTTATTGAGTACAATAATTAGTAAAAATTATTATCAACTGGTGGCCCTATTCATTGTGTTTTTGTATATTTGGTCAAGAGGAGTAAAAAACAGAGGAATCTTCGCTGATGATATGTTAAATGTAGAACAATTTTATAAGCAGTTAATAGGTCTATTTGTCATAAATATTGCGAACTATTTTATGACTCCTGAAGATATATTGATAATCCCTAAATATAGCATTATTTATATTCTGCTCAGCATTTTTGTGCTTTTAGAAGTTAAAAATCTCAGATTCTCCGATAATAGGTCATATAAAAGAGTTTCGACTTTTGAGTGGGTAGCAGTAAGCCTTATAATTTTAACTATGATTTTACTTTCTTCTCCTGCTGTGAGAGGATTTGTCTATCATTATTTGTATGAAGGCATTGTGAAAATTTTTGTTTATGGCGCTTCTTATTTAGCTTATGTCTTATTTTTGATGTTGTCAAAGCTTTTTAGCTTATTGCCAATAGATAAAGAATTTTTTAAAAAGGCGATGGATAAGGCCTTAAGACAATATAACAATAAGGAAAATATTTTTGAGGAGCAGATTCCTCCGGATTATGCTTGGCTTGTCCACCTGATAAATGGAATAGCTACTTTATTAGCTGTTGTTATAATAATTACTTTGATGGTATATATTATAAAAGCAATAACAAAACTGCAAAAAGAAAAGCATGAAAGGGATTTTACAGAAGAAAAAGAGATTGATATAAAAATTGGGGATTTGCAAATATATAAAAGATTAAAAGGGATAAGGCAGAAAATAGCTGAAAATGTTCGAGAGCGAGTAAAAATTTATAGGGATTCGAGGGAAAGGGTAAGGTATTATTATAAAAGATTTTTAAAACACTTATACGAAAACAAAATTCTTGTAAAAGGCAACCATTCTAGTGAAGATGTTTATAAAAAAGTGGTGGAAGTTTTTCCTTTTGTGCATTCTGCAATGGAGGAAATTACAGCTCTTTACGAAAAAGTAAGATATGGAAATTATTATCCTCAATATGAGGAAGTAAAGGAATTTGAAATAAAGTTAAGAGAAATTATAAAAAATTTGAAACAAATTTAGATTTACTTTGCTCAAACAAATCGTATATAATAGTACTATAGAAAGTATTTAGAAAATAGTGAGAGGGGAATGGCAGTGAAAAATCCGCTAATTATTACATTGATTGTTTTGGCTCTAATAGCTGTATTAGTATTTGGAACAATTTATGGAACTTATAACCAGTTAGTGGCGTTAGATGAAAATGTAAATAGTAAATGGAGTCAGATTGATAATCAGCTTCAGAGAAGGGCTGATTTAATTCCTAATTTAGTAGAGACTGTTAAAGGATATGCAGCCCATGAAAAAGAGATTTTTGATAGTGTAAATAAAGCAAGAGAAAAACTTTTAAGTGCCAACACTGTTGCTGAAAAAGCAGCTTCAAATGATGAATTAAATACAGCATTGGGAAGGCTTCTTGCTATTGCAGAAAATTATCCTAATTTAAAAGCTGATGCAAATTTCAGGCAGTTAAGCGACGAACTAGCAGGAACTGAAAACAGAATAGCTGTAGCGAGAATGGATTATAACAATGCTGTTCAAGCTTATAACACCAAGATAAGGTCTTTTCCAACCTCTATCATCGCCAATATGTTTGGGTTTAAGGAAAGAGAATATTTTAAAGCAGATGAAGCAGCAAAGACTGTGCCTAAAGTAGATTTTTCCAAATAAGCATTCCTGTAATAAATTAAAATAGCCTTTGCAAAAATGGTTAAAATTTTATTTTATCTCTGTTTTTTGCGGAGGTCCTGTCGTCAAAATGTTGAAGCTGATGGGTGTATTTTAATCGGTTTGTGGCCGCGGGTTGTGCCTCGCGGCGCTACCTTATACTGTAATTATAAAGGTGTCTTATAAACTCTTCGAACAGATTTGATTTGAACTTATCTTTATGATAAATGATGCTAAACTTCCTTTCAAATCTTATATTTTCAATGTCAACTTTCACGAGCCTGCCGCCTCTTATCTCCTTTTTTACGGCCAGCCTGGATATGACCGAAACGCCTATATTGGCTTCGACGGCCTTTTTTATGGCCTCCGTATTGTTAAGAACGTATTTTATTCTGTACCTCACATTATTTCTCGCCATGGTCTCCTCAAAGACCTCCCTCGTCCCGCTTCCCTTTTCTCGCATGATTATATCCTCATTTTCAATCTCTGCGGGGCTGATGCTTTTTTTCTCTGCCCACCTGTGGCTTTTTGAACATACAAGATATAGCTCATCATCTATATAGGGTGTTACAACAATGTCCCTTGAATGGACCGGACCTTCGACAATACCAAGGTCTATAGAATTGTCAAATATCAGCTTTTCTATCCCTGCTGTGTTGCCAATTGTAAAGTAGACGTCGATACTGAACTTTTTCCTGAACTCGCCGATTATCTCCGGGAGCAGGTAAATTCCCACCGTTGTACTGGTTCCCACTCTCAGCCTTCCCATCCTCATGTTCCTCACATCATCAAGAGTACTCTCTGCTTCCTTGACAAGATTGAGTATCCGCTTTCCGTAACTATACAGGATTTCCCCTGCATACGTGAGGCTAAGCTTCCTGCCTATCCTGTCAAAAAGTCTGACCTGGAGATCTCCCTCCATCTGCGATATGGCCTGGCTGATGGCGGGCTGGGACATATAGAGCTTTTTAGCGGCAGCAGACATGCTCTTTAACTCGCAAACGGTTACGAAGATTTCTATATCCCTAAGGGTCATAACGGCCACCTCATATAACTACAAAATTATCATTTTCATAATATCATATTACTTTACTAATGAAAAGATAAAAGGAAGAAATTCGGCACTCTTCAACCTTCTCAAGTCTTGTGTTTTGTTGCCCTTGTTATTTTTCGTATTATTGTACTTTTTATTGTACTTTGCTCGATTAAGAAATGTTACTTTTTAGATTTTGGTTTACTATAGTATAGACGTATAAAAATTGGCAGTTTATATAAAATATTATTATCATTAATATAACTATTTATTATTAGACTAAAAGTTTTGTGAGTGTTATACTTATATCAAAGTTAATTATTTAACACGAAAATATATTTTCATTCCTGGCTGTGCTTTGCTAAGCGTGGACGGTTAATTATTTGATGAAGAGATTATAAAGAATATCAAATGCCATATAAAGAGGAGGAAGAAGATGAGTTATTGTGTAAGCATTAAAAGGATGAATGAAATCTTAAAAGAATTGCAAAAAGAGTATAAGGTATATGCTCCTATGCGCTTTGAAAAGCGTGGTCGTTATTCAGACACTGATTTGATCCGATATGCAGAAATTAACTCAATTGAGGATGTAGTATACGATGAGAAATCAGATTTTTCACCAAAAGAAGTGATATATCCGATTACCCAGGCGCTATTCTACTTTACCGAATATGAATATATGGAAAGCAAGGTAGATGACAAAAAGATTATGATATTTGTCCGCCCCTGTGATATAAATGGCTTTAGACGACTTGATACTATCTTTCTCAAAAACGGGGGAACAGAAGACATTTACTACAAGCGTTTACGGGAAAAAGTAAAGTTTATTTTAATGGAATGCAAAGAAGGAGGTTGGGATAGTTGCTTCTGCGTCTCAATGGGTTCCAATAAAACCGACGACTACAGTTTAGCAGTTAGATTTGGCGATGATAACATATTGGTAGAAATAAAAGACGATGAATTTACCAATTTATTTGCCGATGAAAGAGAAGTAGAATTTACCCCTGAATTTGTTACCTCTAACCCGACAAAAGTTAACATCCCGGAAATTGATAGCCATGAATTATTAGAAAAAATTTACGATCTCGATATGTGGGAAAGTTATAATTCAAGATGTATAAGCTGTGGAGCCTGTACCGCTGTGTGCATAACCTGCAGCTGTTTTACCACATTAGACGTAACATACACTGAAAACGGAAAAGTTGGTGAGAGGAGAAGGGTTCAGGCCAGCTGTATGCACGAAGATTTCACGACAATGGCAGGTGGACTGAGTTTCAGGAAAACCGCGGGAGAGCGGATGAGATTCAGAACTCTGCATAAAATTTATGACTATAAACTTCGTTTTAAAGACGAACACATGTGCGTAGGATGCGGGCGATGTGATGAAAGATGTCCTGAACTAATATCTTTTCCTGCTACCATTAATCGCCTGTATGATGAAGTGGAGAAACTCAAAAAAGCGGAGACAACTAAAGATATAAGATAAACAGCATCAATTGAGGAGGTAAAGTAAATGAGTGTAAATATAATGCTTCCAGCCCCCCATAAAATAATCGATATTATACACGAAACAGAAAATGAATATACTTTCAGGATAGAAACCAATGCAAAGGTAAAACATGGACAATTCTTTCAGGTGTCTTTACCTAAAATCGGAGAAGGCCCTATATCGGTAAGTTCGATGGGAGATAATTGGGTAGAACTCACCATACGGAAGGTAGGAAAACTTACCAATGAAATATTTAATTTAAAACCCGGTGATAAGATATTTATGCGAGGCCCTTATGGTAATTCATTCCCTGTAGATGATTTTAAGGGTAAGGATCTAGTTGTCATTGCCGGTGGAACTGGGGTTTCTCCTGTTAGAAGCCTTTTAAAGTATTTTTATGAACATCCAGATGAAATACACTCTCTGTATTTCATCGCGGGATTTAAGGACGAAAAGAGCATACTGTTCAAAGAGGATTTAAATAATTTTAGAAGCAGGTTTAACACAATTTATACTCTTGATAAAGATAAGATAGAAGGCTTTGAGGTCGGCCTTGTTACAAAACACATTAAGAAAATACCATTTGACAGCTTTGAAAATTACAATGTAGTAATTGTAGGTCCTCCTGTTATGATGCACTTTGCCGCTTTAGAATGTTTAAAGAACGGTGTAGCCGAAGATAAAATCTGGTTATCTTTTGAAAGGAAAATGTCTTGTGGCGTCGGCAAGTGTGGCCATTGCAAGATAAATGAGACATATGTTTGTCTGGAAGGGCCTGTCTTTAATTATACTAAAGCAAAAAATCTGTTGGATTAATCGGAGGGATAATTATATGAGTTACGATATAGATGTAAAAAAGGTTCGAAGAAATTGTTATCGTCAGTCAAAAGTGCGAGGGGAGTTCATGCTCCAGATACGCGTTCCCGGCGGTGTTATAGATGCCAAATATCTGTCATTTTTTCAGCATATTGCGGAAACTTGGGGAAACGGAGAATTTCACCTGGGAGTCAGACAGACAATTTCAATACCAGGGATCAAATATGAATATATAGATGAGGTTAACAAATATATAAGACCATATATCGAAGAAATTGAAGTAAATTTATGCGGCGTTGATATGGCAGTTGATGACAACGGGTATCCGACCATAGGAGCTCGTAATATAATGGCTTGCATAGGTAATCGTCATTGCATATATGCTAACATTGATACAACCGACCTGGCCAGAAAAATAGAAAAGATTATATTCCCCAGCGATTATCATATAAAATTAAATATATCAGGATGTCCTAACGACTGTGCTAAAGCTCACGTTAGTGATATCGGTATAATTGGTATTACAAAGCCGGAATACGATTATGAGCGCTGTATAGGGTGTAAAAAGTGTGTAGAAGCGTGTGCTCATCATGCAACGCGTGTTTTATCTGTAGAAAAAGGAAAAATCGTGAAAGATACCTGCTGCTGCGTCGGCTGTGGCGAATGCGTCCTAGTGTGTCCAACTGGTGCTTGGACCAGGAACCCTAAAAAATTCTACAGAGTATTGATCGGCGGCAGAACAGGAAAGCAAACACCTCGTATGGGAAAAATCTTTTTAAACTGGGTTACAGAAGATGTGGTTTTAGGTGTACTTAAAAATTGGGAGACATTTTCTGCTTATGTTATGAACAACAAACCTGAATACATCCATGGTGGACACCTTATTGACAGAGTGGGATATAACAAATTTAAAGAAATGATATTAAAAGATGTCAAACTAAACCCAGAAGCTATGGTGGCTCAAAGGGTATTATGGACAGAAACCGAATACAGGTCTAATTTTAATGTAAAACCCGTAACCCAACGTTAATGTTAAAGGAGAAACAGTGAGGAACACACGCCATACTATCTGTACGCAATTAGATATAACATAAATAATATCCATCTTCTAAATAATCTAAAGTCTATGGGCTACTACAATAGTAGTAAGCCCTTTATTAACACCTTTAGCACTTTTGTAGCTGTTTTTCTGAGACTGAATCTAAAAACGGAAGCGGCTTTATCAAGCAGCAATATAGGAGTATGCGTATAGTATCCTCAGGCAATTTACAAGGAAATATACTATCAGTGGCTGTAGTAATGCATGTGCTATGGATGATGAAGCTGATTATAATGTTGTTAAAAAAGAAGTTTTTGTAACTTGATGTAGTTTAACAAAGTAAGTTTTTGGTATTTAAACGCTCAGCAATATGATTTATTACTAAGTCATAGTATTTAAAAACCAAACTACTTAGTGGTAAATCCATAATAAAGGAGAGAAGAATATGCCACTCAACAATGACCAAGATGAATTTCTTGATTTAACAATCCTCACCTACCTCAAAAAGCTTGGGCCGGAATATGCGAAACTTTTGGCGAGGCGCCTAGGTTTATCATTAGAAGAAAGCAGAAAGCGACTTCAAAGTTTGGAGGAGAGAGGACTAATCAAGCGAGTGGAAAGAAGAATAGTTAAATATTACCATCGACGACGAAAAAGTGTTAAGCATCGCAATCACACATATTATGAGCTCACTAGGGAAGGGGAACTTTTTCTAAGACAGGCGAGGAAGGAAATTGATATTAATTTTGACATCGAATACCCTAACAGATAAAATGACTTATTTGTGTTTGTTAAAGCTTGTTGGCCCTCAAGCGAAGTGGACTAAAATGCACAATATGATAAAATTTCTCTAGGTTATTGTGAAACCTCAAAAGGCTCTAAAAATAATTGGTTTCACAATAAATTAACCTAAAAGGGTCATATATGGAGGAGGATTTTAAAGTGAAATATGTTGATGTAGAAAAGATTAAAAAAGACTTTCCTATATTGAATGTTAAACCTCATGGTAAAAAGCTTATTTACCTTGACAATGCTGCCACAACTCAAAAGCCAATTGAAGTCATAAAAGCTATGGATAAATATTATGAAGAATTAAACGCCAATGTATACAGAAGCCCACACTATTTAAGCGCTCTTTCCACACAGGCTTATGAAGAGGCAAGAGAAAGAGTAAAAAAATTTATTAACGCAAAAAGAGAAGAATCCATAATATTTACGAGAAATACTACAGAATCAATAAACTTTATAGCATATACGTGGGGAATGAAATATATAAACGAAGGGGACGAAATAATACTGACAATAGCCGAGCACCACAGCAATATGCTTCCATGGCAAATGGTAGCGGAAGCTAAAAAGGCGAGACTCAAATATGTCCACCTTGATGAGAATTTTAGGCTTTCTATGAAAGACTTTAAAGAAAAAATGTCTGACAAAGTAAAATTGGTTGCTGTGCAACACATGTCAAATGTTTTAGGTATAATAAATCCTGTGGAGGAGATTACACATATTGCACACAAATACGGCGCAAAAGTGTTAATAGATGGAGCACAAAGTGTACCTCATATGCTGATTGATGTACAAAAAATAGGCTGTGACTTTTTTGCTTTTTCTGGTCACAAGATGCTCGGACCTATGGGAATCGGTGTACTTTATATAAAAGAGGACTTGCTTTCTGATGTGCCTCCTTTTTTAAGAGGTGGAGAGATGATAGACGAAGTCTTTGAAGACCGTGCAACTTTTGCTCCCCCACCTCTTAAATTTGAAGCAGGTACTCCCAACGTAAAAGGGGCTTGTGTGCTTGTTTCTGCAATAGATTATATAGAAAAAATTGGGCTTTCCAATATTCATAATCACGAAGGCGAGCTTTTGGAGTATGGCCTTCAGAAAATGAAAGAATTAGACTTTGTAAAATTGTATGGCCCCAACGATGCGAAGGAAAGGGGAGGCTTAATTTCCTTCAATGTAGAAGGTGTCCATCCTCACGACGTTGCTACAATACTAGACGAAGAAGGAATTGCTGTAAGAAGTGGGCACCACTGTTGTCTGCCTTTAATGAGGTACTTAGGTGTTCCTGCAACTGTAAGAGCAAGCTTTTACCTCTACAACGACTTTGACGATATTGACGCACTTGTTGAAGGACTAAAAAAAGTCAGGAAGTGGTTCAAATGAGCGATTTAAATCAGCTTTATTCTGAGGTTATAATGGAACATTACGAAAACTCTCCCCATGAAAAAGAACTTAAAGATGCTACCCACAAAGAAAGAGGTTACAATCCTCTTTGCGGCGACAATATTACTCTTTATTTAAAAATGAATGGTGACATTATAGAAGATGCTTCTTTCACGGGCCATGGGTGTGCCATAAGCCAAGCCTCAACCTCTATGATGATAGACCTTATAAAAGGGAAAGACAAAAAAGAAGCTTTAAGGCTTGTGCAACAATTTATAGACATGATGCACAAAAAAGATGTAAATCTTGATGAATTAGGTGATGCTCAAGTACTGCAGGGAGTATCTGACTTTCCTGCCCGCGTAAAATGTGCTTTACTTGCGTGGAAAACGCTTCAGGAAATTTTGTAAAAAAGAGATAAAAGTTTGATAATGTTCTTTTGACATGAATGCGAATATTTTTAAAATATGCCTCTTCCTATTTGAAGTCTAACGATTCTCAGGATAATAGTATAACTTTTTTTAAAAAGCCAGCATATTTTAAAAATTTGTGTTGATACTTATTATTATCTATGCTAATATACTAGACATGAACAGTAATACATTAAAATAGTTTAAATTTAGCGAAAGAATGATATTTTTAAAGCATTAAGTTAATTACAAAATATTAAGATAGGGAGAGGCAAAATGAAAAAGGGAATTTTTTTAATTGCAATTGCCTTTTTATTATTATTTAATTCCATAGCTTTTTCTGCACCTGATGTTCCATCTAAACCTATTCAGTTTAAATATGTATATGATTATGCGGGGCTTATGTCTCAAAATGATATAGAAGAGATCGAAAAAGTAGGGAAAGCTTTAGATGATGCCACAAAGGCACAAATAATAGTTGTTACAGTTGACAGCATTGGAGATTACCCAATTGAGGAATATTCTCTTAGCCTTTTTAGAAAATGGGGAATAGGAGACAAGGAGAAAAACAACGGTGTTCTCCTTTTAGTGGTAAAAGACAGACTTTTAAAAGGTCAGGCTGGAAAAGTGAGAATTGATGTAGGTTATGGCTTGGAAGGGGCAATACCGGATTCTGTTGCAGGAAGGATTTTAGACGATTTTGTTTTAACTTCTTGGGCAAAAGGCGAGTACTCTAAAGGCATATACGCCGGTTATATGGCTATAGCCTCAAGGGTTGCAAAAGAGTACAATATAGACCTTCAGGGATTGGATGCTTCCAAATACAGTGTCAATACAAGTAGCAATGATAGTGGTATATCATGGGAAGATATTGCTGTAGTGATTATACTTATTTTAATATTTATTATCTTTGGAAGAGGAGGAAGAAATATAAGAAGGGACTGGTGGGGTCCAGGAAGCTTTGGCTCAGGAGGATTTGGAGGCTTTAGAGGTGGTGGCTTTGGCGGCGGAGGTTTTGGCGGCGGGGGAGGCTTCGGCGGAGGTTCTGCCGGAGGCGGAGGAGCCAGCCGCTGAACTAGATATCTTAGTTTTTATCAAACTGAGGGAACTTTAGAAACACCCTCAGTTTGTTTTTTAAATTCTCTCAAATACAGGCTTTAAATCAATTACAAGGTCATCAAATATACTAACTTTTACTTTATCCTCTTCAGAATACATTTGGGGTCTTCCATAACGTCCTTCTTCAAGTGTGAATACCATAACCACCTTTTCATCAGGTTCTACAATCCAATATTCTTTTACCCCTGCTTTTTCGTATAAATTAAACTTTTCTATTTTATCTTTTTGACCAGTTGAAGGAGAAACTACTTCTATAATCAATTCTGGAACTCCATAATAACCTGTCTTTTTAAGTCTTGAATTATCACATATAATGATTATATCAGGCTGTACTACATTGATAGTTTCTTCATCTTTTTCATTTGCTTCTGGTATTCGCAAATCGAAAGGAGCAGTAAATACTCTGCAAGATTTATCCTGCAGATAGTTTGCAAATTGCCTTGCTAGTTCTAACAATACTGCTTGATGTTGCCATGTTGGAGCTGCTTGTAGATAGGGAACACCATTAATAATTTCCCATCTTTCTTCTTCAGACCAGGTTAAATAGTCGGCATAAGTATATTTTTTATTTTTTTCGGGCAATGGCATAAAATACCCTCCATCATCTATCATTAACTTATTATTATTTTAATTATATCATAATAAAAACAAGATAAAAGGGAAAAAATGATATATATTTATAGATGCAAGTGATATAATAAGGTTGAATTAGTTAAACTTAGAGGCAAAAGGAGATAAAATATGTCAAAAATAGAATTTATAGCATCTA
Source organism: Thermoanaerobacter sp. X514 (assembly GCF_000019065.1). Lineage (NCBI taxonomy): Bacteria > Bacillati > Bacillota > Clostridia > Thermoanaerobacterales > Thermoanaerobacteraceae > Thermoanaerobacter > Thermoanaerobacter sp. X514. The sequence continues at coordinate 312,361 of NC_010320.1, forward strand.
CTCTTTTTGGTGTTGAAGCAATAACTGCAAGAGAGGTAAAAGAGTTAGGGTATAAAGATGTCACTGTAGAGAATGGAAAAGTCACTTTTGTAGGCGATGAGATGGCTTTATGCCGTTCTAATCTTTGGATTAGAACGGCAGAGAGAATATACGTAAAAATAGGGGAATTTACTGCCACAACTTTTGAAGAACTTTTTGAAGGTACAAAGGCTCTTCACTGGGAAGATTGGATACCTGAAGATGGCAGGTTTCCTGTGGAGGGTTATTCAATAAAATCCAAGCTTTTCAGCGTGTCTGACTGTCAGGCAATAGTTAAAAAAGCTGTTGTGGAAAGGCTTAAGAAGAAATACAAAAAAGAATGGTTTGAAGAAAACGGCGCAACTTATAAAATAAAATTTTCATTAATGAAAGACAAGGTAACACTTATGATTGACACGAGTGGTGACGGTTTACACAAAAGAGGCTATAGAGTCATATCCAATGAAGCACCTTTGAGAGAAACTTTGGCTGCCGCTATGATAATGCTTAGCTTTTGGAAACCAGATAGACCTTTGATAGATCCTTTTTGTGGCTCTGGAACGATTCCAATTGAAGCAGCTATGATTGGAATAAATCTCGCACCAGGTTTAAAACGACAATTTGTTTCCGAAAAATGGTGGAGAATATCAAATAAATTATGGAAAGAAGCGAGAGAAGAAGCAGTTGGTGCTATTAAAAAAGATATAACTTTAAACATAAAAGGATATGACATTGACGAAAACGCCATCAAATTGTCAAAAGACAATGCGCGTAAAGCTGGTGTAGAGAAATACATAACTTTTGAAAATATCCCATTAAAAGATTTAAAAACAGATGATAAATATGGTGTTATAATATGCAATCCTCCTTATGGTGAAAGGATGGGGGAATTGGAAGAAGTAGAAAAACTTTATAAAGAAATGGGAAAAGTTTTCAAAAAACTTGATACGTGGTCTTTTTATATACTGACTTCCCATGAAAGATTTGAGAAACTCTTTGGAAGAGAGGCTTCTAAAAAAAGAAAGCTTTACAATGGCATGTTAAAAGCTTACTATTATCAGTATTATGGACCAAAACCAGAAAACTAATTTTTATTGAGTTTTTTCTATGTGAGGGTTATAATAAAATATAAGATTATCGATAAAAATTGGTGGTGGAGTTATGGATAATGCAGTGAGGAAGAAAGCAAAAGAATATATAGATAGATTACCAGAAGACAAAGTAAAGGAAATTATTGATTTTATAGAATATTTAAATGAAAAAAACAAAAAAGAAATGGAAAAAGAAGACAAAGAATGGTTAAATGCGGAATTAACAGAACTTCCGGAGTATGACTGGGGAACTGAAGGTCCACCACAGGGTCGTCCCGTCAAATATATAGAAGGAGTAGGGCTAATTATTGAAGGAGGAAGACCTGATGATGAAAAATGATATAAAACCGGGAGACGTCCTCCTTCTTTCTTTTCCTACTCATATTCCAAAAGGGCATGAACAGGAAGGCAAAAGGCCGGTTGTTGTAGTAGCAGTACCAAAAGGACCTATGAGGTATCCGCTTATAATAGTAGTTCCATTAACGACACGAGATGGAGAATGGGCAAATCAAAATCTTAATTTGTACTATAGGATACCGGCAGGAAATGGTGGATTGCCAAAAGATTCAATTGCATTATTAGACCAAATACGTGCTGTAGATGTTGAGCGCATTGAATCGCTCATTGGTTCTCTTAGAGGAGATATCCTTGACTCTATTATAAGAAACTTGATACATATTTTTCAAGGCAAATAGGTAGCCATGAATAAGGGAATTGACTTAAATGATAAGTAGATGTAAAATATAGGTGTACAAGTGAATACAAAAAATCTTATGGTCTTGAGAAGTTAAAAGGGAAAGCGGTGAAAATCCGCTGCAGCCCCCGCTACTGTGAGCGAGGATGAAGCCCTAATAAGCCACTGCTTGGCACTCAAGAGATGTGCCGGGTGGGAAGGCAGGGTGGAAGATGAATCGCGAGCCAGGAGACCTGCCATAAGATTTGAGAAGTTCGCCTTCGGAGGGAAGGTGGAATGGTATTTTTATGCTTAATTTTGGCAAAAAAGGTCTACCTCCGTGGGGTAGACCTTTTTTTGATACTTGAAAAATTTAAATTAGGAGGGTACTTATGAGAAAATTTAAAGGTTTACTTGCTTTATTGGTAGTCTTTGCTTTAATGTTTTCACTGGCGGCTTGTTCAACAAACAATGCTACAAAGCCACAAGATACATCTCAAACAGCAACTGAAACTGTAAAAACACAGTTTCCTTTAAAAGTTACAGACTTTTTAGGAAGAGAAGTAACTATAGAGAAAGAACCCCAAAGGATAGTTTCTCTTGCGCCTTCTACAACAGAGCTTATATATGCTTTAGGAGCAGGAAATAAAGTAGTGGGTGTTACAGACTTTGACAATTATCCACCTGAGGTCAAGGATGTACCCAAAGTGGGTGGTTTTAAAGGGCCAAATGTAGAAGCGATTACTGCTCAAAAGCCTGATGTAATTTTTGCTTCCACTCTTTCAGGCAAAGAGCAAATGGAATCTTTAGAAAAGATGGGTATTCCTGTTGTAATGTTGGAGGCAAAAAATATTGCCCAGATATACCAGTCTATAAAAATAATAGGCCAAATAACAGGGACAGAGAAAAAAGGCGAAGAGTTAATTAAACAAATGCAAGATAAAATAAAAGAAATAAATGACAAAGTCAAAGAGCTTCCAAAAGTCAGCGTATTTTATCTGGTCTCTCTTGACGGAAACTGGACAGCAGGTAAAGGCACATTTATTGATGAGCTTATAAACCTTGCAGGTGGCAAAAATGTTGCAGAGGATGTAAATGGTTGGGCGCAGTACAGCGTAGAAGAGTTAGTTAAGAAAAATCCAGATGTTATAATAACATCTCCTCATGCAGGGAATGTAAAAGACATTAAAAACATGGCAGGATACAAAGACACAAACGCTGTTAAAAATGACAAGATATTTGTGATAAGCAATGATGACATAATATCAAGAGCTTCTAATAGAATTGTTTTAGGACTTGAAGAAATTGCAAAATTCTTACATCCGGAGGCATTTAAGTAAAGTGAAATTCAAAAGAGGTATATATTTTGGTACAGCCTTTTCACTGCTTGTCTTTACCATGATTTTATCAATTTCTGCAGGGGCGGTAAAAATACCCCTGCGGGAAATTTTAAATATTTTTTTTGGCGGTGGCAGTGAAACTTCCAGGACGATAATACTTAATTTAAGGCTTCCAAGGGTAATTGAATCAGCAGTTGTAGGAATGGGACTTTCAGTTGTAGGGGCGTTTTTTCAAGGGCTTTTGAGAAATCCAATGGCAGATCCTTATGTTTTGGGTATATCATCAGGAGCGGCTTTTGGTGCTACTATTGCGATAATATTGGGGTTTGGAATATTTGGACTGAGTTTTATGGCATTTGTTACTTCTTTAATGACTGTGTTTTTTGTGTACACTATCTCTAGAACTAGCACAAGAGTATCCATGACCACAATGTTGCTTGCGGGAATAGCCATAAGCGCTTTTATGTCTGCAATTATTTCTCTCATGATGCTTTTAAACCATGATGAGTTTTCTCGAATTGTTTTTTGGACTATGGGAGGATTTAGCCTCATAAATTGGAATAGTGTGGTCTTTTCTACTCCTATAATAGTAATTGGCTCTTTTGTGATGTATGTATTTTCAAGGGATGTAAATGCGATATTGACAGGAGAAGAAGTTGCAGAACATTTAGGTGTCAACACAGAATTGGTCAAAAAAATAATTCTTGTGACAGGCTCATTGGTTACTGCAACAGCTGTGTCAGTTGGTGGAATTATAGGTTTTGTGGGACTTATTGTGCCTCATATATCAAGGCTTATTGTAGGACCTGACAATAGAGTTTTGGTACCTTTTAGTGCAATATCAGGAGCAATATTTTTGACTTTTGCAGACCTATTAGCACGAGTTATTTTAAAACCAATGGAAATTCCAATTGGAATAATTACTGCGGCATTTGGAGGACCATTCTTTTTATATCTGTTAATAAAGAGCAAACAAAAAAGTGAAGGAATGTGATGATATGGCTATTTTACAGGTAAATAAATTACATTTTTCTTATAGGGGAAGGGAAGTTTTAAGAGGGATAGATTTCACAATAAATAAAAGCATAGTGATAGGGATAATTGGTGCAAATGGAAGTGGCAAGACTACACTTTTAAAGAATATATCAGGATATTTGACGCCAACTTATGGTAATGTCTTTGTGTTAGGGAAAAATATCAAAGACTTTACTATAAAAGAAAAGGCAAAATATATAGGTTATGTGCCTCAAGATATAGTTTACGACTTTGAATTTAGCTGTTATGACGTAGTAATGATGGGAAGAATTCCTTATCTTAAAAGGTTTCAGTCGGAAAGAAAAGAAGACAGAGATATTGTAAAAGAGTGCATGGAAATTACAAATACATGGCAGTTTAAAGACAAAAGCATAAAAGAGTTAAGCGGCGGTGAAAGGCAAAGGGTGTATATAGCAAGGGCATTAGCACAAAAAGCTCGAATTTTACTAATGGATGAGCCAGTTTCTCACCTTGATATAAAATACCAAGTTGAAATACTGTCTCTTGTAAAAGATTTATCCTTAAAAGGAATACTTGTAATTGTTGTTCTTCATGACATTAATCTTGCTTCACAGTTTTGTGATGAGATTTTCATTATGAAAGAAGGCAAAATAATAGCATCTGGGTCTCCCAGAAGTGTTTTAACATTGAACAACATAAAATCAGCCTTTTCAATAGATGTGGAAGTGTTTGAAAATCCCATCACACATACTCCTTACGTCATTCCTTCATTAAATGGAAAGGAGCAACTCAAAGTTGTGTAAAGCTGTAATGATTGCAGGTCCTCATTCAGGGGCAGGTAAAACTACTGTAAGCCTTGGGCTTATGGGAGTGCTGTCAAAAAGGTATAAAGTTCAGCCTTTTAAAGTAGGTCCAGATTATATAGATGCTGCTTATCACCGATATGTCACAGGGAATTTTTCCTGCAATCTTGACTTATACATGTTGGGGGAACAAAACCTTAAATCGCTTTTTTACAAAAATGCCTGCAATGCTGACATTTCTATAATTGAAGGTGTTATGGGAATGTACGATGGGATTGATACTACAAAAAAGGGAAGCAGTGCCCATATTGCGAAAATTTTAGATATTCCTGTGATTTTAGTTGTAGATGCTTCTTCTATGGCGACAAGTGTATCAGCTTTAATAATGGGTTATATGCACTATGACAGGGAAGTAAAAATTAAAGGGGTGATATTAAATAAAGTTGGAAGTGAAAAACACTATGCCCTTTTGAAAGAATGCATAACAAGAGATTTAGGTATTGAGGTTTTTGGCTATCTTCCAAAGGATCCAAAATTAGATTTGCCAGAAAGACACTTAGGCCTTGTGCCGATATATGAGATGCCAGAAATTAAACACAAGTTTGATACCTTATATGATTATATTGAAAAATACATTGATATAGAAAAAATTCTTAATGTAGGTGTAATTGACTGTTCAAATACATTTAGAAACACGATTGCTGAGGGCCATGATTTAAAAAGGGTAAAAATAGGGTATGCGTTTGATGAGGCTTTTAACTTTTATTACAAAGAGAGTTTGGAACTTTTTGAAGAAATAGGAGCAGAGCTTGTACCCTTTAGCCCTCTTAAGGATTATAAGCTGCCAGATGGAATATCGGGTTTGTACATAGGGGGAGGATTTCCAGAGGTTTTTGCAGAAAAACTAAGTAAAAACAAAAAAATATTAAAATCGGTTAAAGATGCGATAGATTCTGGTATGCCTGCATATGCAGAGTGTGGCGGATTTATGTATCTTACAAAAAGCATAACAGATTTACAAGGAGATACTTTTGAAATGGCAGGAATTTACGATTTTGAAACTGTCATGACTAAAAGGCTTCAGAGATTTGGCTATGTTGAAGCAGAAGTTATTGAAGATAACGCCCTTTTTAGAAAAGGGGATAAAATAAAAGGACATGAGTTTCACCACTCAATAATAAAAGGTTTTTCACAGAAAGCCTCATACGTTGTGTATAAACCGGGAAAAGAAGAGGCTTGGGAATGTGGATTTGTGCATAAAAATTGCCTGGCGACGTATGTTCACATAAATTTGTACACATATAAAGAGGCTGTCAAGAGGTTTGTTGACAAATGTATTCAATACCGAAACTCAAATGCTTTTCAGGAGGATTAATATGGCACTTAAATTGATGATACAAGGGACTGCATCATCTGTTGGCAAAAGCTTGTTGGTTGCCGCTTTTTGCAGGATTTTCAAGCAAGATGGTTACAGAGTAGCCCCTTTTAAGTCTCAAAACATGGCTTTAAATTCCTATATAACCGATGAAGGATTAGAAATAGGAAGAGCACAAGCTATGCAGGCGGAAGCGGCAGGAGTTAAGCCTTCTTATCACATGAATCCAATACTTCTAAAGCCCAGTTCTGATAAAAAAAGCCAAGTTGTTTTAAGAGGCAAAGTTTATAAAAACATGTCTGCAGCCGAATACCACCAATTTAAACCCCAGCTTTTAAAGTTTATTAAAGAGGACTTTGATTTTCTTGCAAGTCAAAATGACATTGTAGTAATAGAAGGTGCTGGAAGCCCTGCAGAAATAAATTTAAGAGATAGAGATGTCGTAAACATGGGTATGGCAGAGATGGTAAATGCACCAGTACTTCTTGTAGGAGATATTGATAAAGGAGGTGTATTTGCTTCAATAGCTGGCACTTTGCTCCTTTTAAAAGAAAATGAGAGAAATCGCATTGAAGGTGTACTTATAAATAAGTTTAGAGGAGACATTGAAATATTAAAGCCAGGTTTGGAGATGTTAGAAAACATTGTACACAAAAAGGTTTTAGGTGTTGTCCCTTATATGGATGTGCACATTGATGAAGAGGATGGGGCGACGGAGAGATTTTATCGCAGGAGTACAGAAGGAGATATAGAGATTGCAGTTATAAATCTTCCCCACATATCGAATTTTACGGATTTTGAACCTCTTGCTAAAGTTCCCGGAGTAAAGCTTCGCTATGTGAATAAAGGGGAAAGGATTGGAGATTGTGATGTTGTTATAATTCCGGGAACAAAAAACACAATTGGAGATTTGCAAGCATTAAAAGGATATAGGCTTGATAAGGAAATTTTTGAAATGAGAAAAAAAGGGAAATTTATAGTCGGCATTTGTGGAGGATACCAAATACTGGGAAAAGTCATTAAAGACCCAGGAAGAATTGAAAGTACAACTTCAGAAATTGAGGGACTGGGACTTTTGGATGTAGAGACTGTAATTGAAAATGAAAAGACAACAACCCAAATTAAGGCGGTTATTCGCAATAATTTACCATCAATATTATCACCTCTTAGAAATATTGCTGTAGAGGGATATGAAATACACATGGGGAAAAGTCGAATTTTGGGAGATTGTCAGCCTTTTTCAGTAATAACTCATAGAAATGGAGAAAAAATCGAAGTCTATGACGGTTGTATAAGCGATGATGGAAAAGTGTTTGGAACTTACATACACGGAATTTTTGAAAATAGAGAGTTTGTCAGGGAATTTATAAATATTGTGAGAAAATCAAAAGGACTTTCTCCTATAGAGGAAATTATTGATTACAAAGAATTTAAAGAAAGAGAATATGATAAGCTTGCAGATATTGTGAGAAAAAGTATCGACATGAAAAAAGTCTATGAAATTATGGAGAGGTATAAAGATTAATGGAAGTGGTATTAGCCTACTTATTAGATTTGTTGATAGGAGACCCTGAAGGATATCCTCATCCTGTAAGAATTATAGGGAGAGTGGTATCACATTTAGAGAGTATACTTAGAAGATATGCTAAAAGCAACAGAGCTTTAAAAATAGCAGGTTTTATACTGTGTGGACTTACAGTAACTTTGGCATTTGCAGCAACATATGCACTACTTTATATTGCAGGACTTATACATCCATATTTAAAATATGCTTTCGACGTTTTAATTATATATACCTGTCTTGCTACAAAAGACCTTGGTAAAGCTGCAGGAAAAGTATACGAAGCCTTGACAAAAGGAGATATCACTGAGGCAAGAAAAAGGCTGTCTTACATAGTTAGTAGGGATACAGATAAACTTGATGTTGAGAATATATCCAGAGGAGCGATAGAAACAGTTGCAGAGAATATATCAGACGGTATAATAGCCCCTATGTTTTACGCGTTTATAGGAGGTGCGCCGCTGGCTATCTTTTATAAGGCAGCAAGCACTCTTGATTCTATGGTAGGCTATAGAAATGAAAAGTACCTCGATTTAGGATTTGCTTCTGCAAAACTTGACGACATATTAAATTTTATCCCTGCTCGCATAACAGGTTTTTTGATTGTTATAGCTGCTTTTCTCTTAGGCTATGATTATAAAAATAGTTGGAGGATTTTTTTAAGAGATAGGTTTAAACATCAAAGTCCAAACAGTGCTCACGGAGAAGCAGCAGTTGCCGGTGCTTTAAATATACAACTGGGAGGGCTTAATTATTATTTTGGAAAGCCTGAAATTAAACCAACTCTTGGGGATGGAAAAGAAAAAATTATCCCCCAACACATAAAATACAGCATAAAAATAATGTATATGACTTCATTTTTAGGTCTTGTGGTGTTTTATGGGATGAAGATTTTGGTACCATAAAGGAATAACTTATAATTGCCTCAAAATATTACATAAAAACACCTAAAAATTGTAAATAGGAGGAGATTGATGTGAAAGAAAAAGCAAATGCATTAAAAAATGTTAAAACTCTTACTCTTGTTGCTATGCTTATAGCCTTAAGTGCAGTAGGTGCTCTCATAAAAGTTTTTAACACAGTTGCTTTCGATTCAATGCCAGGATACTTTGCCGCATTATACCTTGGAGGTTGGTATGGAGCCCTTGTGATAAGTTTAGGGCATATGCTTACAGCAATTACTTCTGGATTTCCTTTAGGGCTTACAAATCACATATACATAGCAGTGCAAATGGCATTATATGCCTATTTGTTTAAATTTTTTTATCGAAAATTTAACATCTATATTGCAGTAATCGCTGCTACGATATTAAATGGTCCTGTTGCAACCCTTTTGTTTGTGCCCATATTCGGATGGGGATTTTTTGCGGCATGGGTACTTCCCCTAACAATTGCGTCATTTGCAAATGTATTTCTTGCAGCATTGGTTTACAAAGCGATACCTAAAAGGAGTAGAGAATAAAAAGTGATTGAGAGATACAGAGATTTAGTGATAATTTATGAAAATGATGTAGCATATGTGATATCTTGTGACAGCCTCGGAGCAATAGGGAATAAAGAGCATGATGTGTTAAAAGTTGATGAAGAGATTGTAGGAAGGACTACTGTAAAAGTAGCTCTTTCGGAAGTGTTGTGTGTAGGAGCAAAACCCTTAGTCATATCAGATACTTTATCCGTTGAAATGAATCCAACAGGGCAAAAAATTTTAAGAGGCATAAAAAGCGAGCTTGAAGAGAACGGACTTTCAGACGTAGTTTTTACAGGAAGTACTGAAGAAAATTTTCCCACATCTATTACAGGTATAGGAATCACTGTAATAGCAAAAGCAAATGTTTGTGATTTAAAGATAAAAAAAGTGAAAGCAGGTATGCATGTTTCTCTTTTAGGTTATCCACGTGTAGGAAGTGAAGTTTTAGGAGCAAAAGATGTTCTTAATTTAAGTGATTATATAAAGATTTCTAATTCCAAAGAAATAGTGGAAGCAATACCTGTTGGTTCAAAAGGTGTAAAATATGAAATTGGCATATTAGAGAAGATATCAGGATTAAAGGTGGAGGCGAATTTTCCACAACATCTTGATGTATTAAAATCAGGGGGGCCATCCACCTGCTGCCTTGTAGTGCACAACGAAGAAGATACAGTATCTATTAAAGGACTGACAGATAAACCCTTAACATATGTCGGGGTGCTGATTTAGAGTAAACGAAAGAAGGTGTTTCAATGAAGCCTTATGAGCATGGTGGAAATGTTTATGATTATGAAGGAGAAATAATTGATTTTAGTTCAAATATAAATCCTCTTGGGGTTCCGGAATGGATTTTTGATATTATCAAAAAAGTTGATTTAACGAAATATCCGGATATAAAATATCGAAAACTAAAAGAGGCTATTTCACAGTATGTGGGGTATTCACAAGAAAATATAATTGTTGGAAATGGTGCGACAGAGCTCATACATCTTTTTGTGAGAGCATTTAAGGTGAAAAGACCCCTCATTCCGTCTCCTGCTTTTTTGGAATATGAAAGGGCAGTCCACATAAACGGTGGTGAACCGATATATTTCAGGCTGGAAGAAGACTATGGGTTTAAAGTAAATCTCGCAAAGCTTATTTCACAAATGGAAGAGGCGGATTCTTTAATCATTGGGAATCCTAACAATCCTACAGGACAAGCCATAATTAGAGAGGAAATAGGAATTTTATTAAAAAAAGCGGAGATTTTGAACATGCCTGTCATGATAGATGAAGCTTTTATTGAATTTATGAAAGACTATAAAAATTATGAAGCTTTACCTCTTATAAAAAAGCATGATAAATTGTTTGTTGTAAGAGCGGCAACGAAATTTTTTGGTATGCCGGGGTTGAGGCTGGGATATGGGATTGGGAGCTCTTCTTTAATACAAAAACTGGAAGAGTATAAAGAGCCTTGGACAGTAAATGCTCTTGCAGATGCTGTGGGGAGAGAAATATTTAAAGATGAAGCTTATATAGAAAAAACAAGGGAATATGTAAATAAAGAAATAGAGTATATGCTTTATACTTTAAGAGAAATTGATTATTTAGTTGCTTTTGATACAAAAGTAAATTTTATATTGTTAAAGTTAAGAACAGGAAGGGTAAATAACCTTAAACAAATACTTCTAAAAAAAGGAATTCTCATAAGAGATGCTTCTAATTTTAGATATCTGGACAAAAGCTTTTTTAGAGTTGCTATAAAAAGACATGAAGACAATGAAAAATTGATACAGGCTTTGAAAGAAATAGATATAAAAGACTTGGTAGAAGATAAAGAAAGGGTTGTAATATAAATGAGCCTTGTTATGATCACAGGCGGTGCAAGGTCTGGCAAAAGTGAATTTGCTGAAAAATTGGCTTTAGAAAAAGGAGGAAACAGTGTCCTTTATATAGCTACTTCTATTCCTTTTGACGAAGAAATGAAGGAAAGGGTCAAAAGGCATAAAGAGAGAAGGCCACCTTTTTGGCAGACAAAAGAAGTCTACAAAAATTTATATGACGTAATATCAAAAAGCAGTGCCAAAGTCGCATTGATTGACTGCCTTACAGTTATGATTACAAACCTATTAATGGAAGTTGACTTAACATGGGAGAATGCAGGAATGGAGGAGATTGATAATATAGAAAATCAGATTGCCGATGAAGTGGATGAAATATTGTCCGCTAAGAAAGATTTTAAAGGGGATATAATTCTTGTAACAAATGAAGTGGGAATGGGATTAGTGCCCGAATACAAACTGGGCAGGATATTTAGAGATATAGCAGGCAGGATGAATAAAAAAGTGGCAGATGCTGCAGATGAAGTTTATTTAATGGTTTCAGGAATACCTCTTAAAATAAAGGGATGATTGAAAGGGATGCAATATCTTTATGGAAGAAATTAAAAGATTGGTACTTGCGATGCAGTTTATGACACACCTTCCTATACCAATAGAAATTGATGTTGAAAAAAGTGAGTTTTATAAAATAGCATCTTATTTTCCAATAGTCGGAATTGTTATAGGAGGTATCCTTTCACTTTTTTATATTGCTTTAAAGGATTTCTTTTCCCGGGAAATTGTAATGACTTTTATTGTAGCTTTTTCTTATGTTTTAACAGGAGCAATGCATATTGACGGGCTGGCGGATACTTTTGATGGCCTTTTTAGCAATAAGGATAAAAGTAAAATGCTGGAGATAATGAGAGACTCAAGGCTTGGCACAAATGGAGTCTTAGCTTTAGTTTTTATGGTGGTTTTAAAAATATTATTTCTCACCAATATAAACGAAAATATTACTTTAACAGCACTTTTAATTACCCCAATAATTGGGAGATTGTCAATTGTATTTTCTATGATGATAACTAAATCCGCAAGAGGTGGAGAAGGCCTTGGAGGACTTATGCTGGGTAAAGTAGGGATAAGGGAGTTTGCTATAGCTTTTGTTATTTCAATTGCTACAAGCTATTTTATACTGCCTTTAGCGGTTTTTGTAAAAATACTTACTATATCGCTTTTTGTTACTTATATTGTATCAAAGTATATTTCGCTGAGAATAGGTGGTATGACTGGGGATACTCTCGGTGCAGTAAATGAATTGGCAGAGCTTACTGCACTCATTTGCTTTGTAAGTGTGTCATTATAAAAAAGGAGAGATTTTTATGGGAAAAGGATTATTAATAATAGCACATGGAAGTCGTGTTGAAGAAACGAGGGAAGCAGTATACCAAGTTATAAATAAAATAAAGAGCTTCAAAATATACAAAGACGTAAAAGCAGGTTTTATGGAATTTAACCAGCCTGATATATCTACTTCCATAAGAGAATTTGTCGAAGAAGGAATTTACGATATCATAGCAGTTCCTATGTTTTTATTTGAAGGAAACCATGTGTTACATGATATACCTGAGGTTTTTGGAAAAGAAAAAGAAAAATATCCGGGTTTAAAGATTAAGTTTGCAAAGTCTATAGGGTATGATGACAGAATCGTAGACATAATACTTGAAAGAGCAAAAGAGGTAGAATAAAAGTTTACCTTATGGGAAAGGGTTGTTTTTTATGAATTATATAACTGACCCTAAAGAGATTGAGAAGAGAAGTTTTGAAATAATAAGTAAAAATATTGACGAGATGAAGTTTGAAAAAAGAGAACTTATGATTGTAAAAAGGGTAATTCATGCGACGGCAGACTTTGATTTTGCTCACATAATAAAAATCTCTGATGGGGCAATAGATGCAGGTTTAAAAGCCTTAAAAGAGGGATGTACAATTGTTACAGATACAAAAATGGCTGAAGCGGGAATAAACAAAAAGGCTTTAAAATCTATAGGAGCAAGTGTTAAATGTTACATTGACATGCCACAAGTAGAGGAGCTTTCAAAAACGTACGCCATTACAAGGTCAATGGCATCAATGGTTATAGCCTCAAAAGAGAAAAAGAATAAAATATTTGCTATTGGAAATGCTCCAACAGCCCTTTTTAAGCTTTGCGAACTCGCAAATTCCGGTGAAGTAATACCTTATTTAATAATTGGCGTTCCTGTAGGTTTTGTTGGAGCAGAAGAAGCAAAAGAAGAAGTGAAAAAACTTGGAGTGCCCTACATAATAACGGAAGGAAGAAAAGGTGGAAGTACAATAGCGGCAGCTATAGTCAATGCTCTTTTGTACATGATGGGCGATTGATACAAAAGACAGGTGCAAAAGTGGGTGAAATTATGGAAGTATATACAATTAAAGAAGGTAAAAAGCTGAGATACGGCTATACTACTGGCTCGTGTGCGGCTGCTGCCTCAAAAGCCGCTACCTACATGCTTTTTACAGGGGAGAAAATAGACACTGTAGAGATAGATACACCAAAGGGGTGGCACCTTATACTTGATGTTTTAGATGTGACGTCAGGAGAAGGGTGGGTAAAATGTGGAATAAGAAAAGACGGCGGTGATGACCCTGATGCAACTCACGGGCTTATAATATATTCAAAAGTGGAATTAAAAGAGGGAGAAGGAATTGACGTTTACGGAGGAGAGGGAGTAGGAGTTGTCACAAAACCGGGGCTACCCGTAAACCCTGGAAAACCCGCTATTAATCCTGTTCCAATGTCCATGATTTTAAATGAAGTCAAAAAAGTACTGCCAGAAGGGAAAGGTGTAAAAATTACCATAAGCGTGCCAGGTGGTGAAAAGGTGGCTTTAAAAACTTTTAATCCGCGGCTTGGAATAGTTGGAGGAATATCAATACTTGGTACCTCAGGAATTGTAGAGCCTATGTCGGAGGAAGCTTTAAAATCTTCTCTTGAGTTAGAACTTTCTATTCTTTCTGCCGAGGGACATAAAAAGGTAGTTTTTGCTCCAGGAAATTACGGCAAAGATTATGCTATGAAAGAAGGCCTTGAAGAAAGGCTTATCATATCTTATGGGAATTTCTTAGGATTTATGCTGGAAAAAGCAGTAGAGTACGGCTTTACACATGTGGTGTTGGCAGGGCATATAGGTAAACTCGTAAAAGTAGCAGCAGGGATATTTAATACCCACAGCCATGTTGCAGATGCAAGAGCAGAAATAATGGCGGCTTATGTAGCCCATTTTGGTGCAGATAAAAAGACTGTTGACAAAGTTCTGGATTCAAATACAACTGAAGAAGCCCTCGATATAATAGAAAAGGCGGGAGTCAATATAAAAGACTTTAGTCAGTTTATCGCTGACAGGGTCTACATGAAATGTAAGCAGTATGTTTATGATAAATTAAATATCGAAGTTCACCTCATTTCATTGAAAAGAGGCATTATTGCAAAAGCAGGAGAGAAAGTAGAATGGTGACGATTGTGGGAATAGGGCCGGGAAACAAGAAATTCATTACCCCCTATGCACTTGAAAAAATAAAAAAAGCGGATGTGCTAGTGGGAGGCAGGCGCCATCTCAAGGAATTTGAAGATATTGATTGCGAAAAGATTGTGATAAACGCTTCAACAGATTACCAAAGTATACTCAACAGAGAAGGCAATATTGTCATTTTGGCATCGGGAGAACCTTCTTTGTACGGCATAACCGAAGTGATTTTAAAATATGTGGACAAAAGCCAATTAGAAATAATTCCTGGCATAAGTTCAATACAATACATGTGTGCAAAACTTAAAATAACAATGAATGATTTGACAGTGGTAAGCCTGCACGGCCGCAGTGAGGATTTAGTGAAAAAAGTAAAAGAAAATAGAAAAGTCGCTATTTTTACTGATAATACACATACGCCACAATTTATTGCAGCCTTATTGAAAGAGGGAAATTTGCATGACAGAAAAATACACGTTGGTGAAAATCTGTCTTATGACATCGAGAGGATTTACTCTTTTACAGTAGAGGAACTTTTAAACTGCAATAAAAAATTTGATTTAAATGTAGTGGTGATAACATGTGGCAATACATGACACCGGGAATTCCCGATGAATATTTTGTACGAGGCAGTGTACCAATGACAAAGGAAGAAATAAGGGCTTTGTCAATATCTAAGTTGAAGCTTAAAGAAGACAGCATAATATGGGATATTGGTGCTGGTACAGGTTCTGTTTCTATTGAGGCTGCTTTAATATCAAAAAAAGGTGTTGTTTATTCTATAGAAAAAGAGGAAGAAGGAATAAGACTTATAAATGAAAACATCAAAAGATTTAATGTAGAAAATATTGTTGTGGTAGCCGGTTTAGCGCCTGATGCCCTTTTAGATTTGCCATCTCCTGATAGGATATTTATTGGAGGTACAGGGGATAAAATGTATCAAATATTTGACATTGCCACAACTAAATTAAAAGAGGAGGGGGTAGTTGTAGTAAACGGGATTACGCTTGATACAGCATATTCAGCTAATCATTATTTTAAACAAAAAGGATATAGGGTTGAAACGATATGTGTAAATATTTCAGTTTCAAAGGAAGCAGGAAATAAAACGATGATGATAGCTAGAAATCCTGTTTACATAATAACGGCGAAAAGAGAGGGATAGAATGGCAAAATTATACGGCATAGGAGTAGGACCGGGTGAGGAAAGCCTTATTACTTTAAAAGCTGTAAAAATACTTCAAAAGGCAGATGTGGTGATAGCGCCCACAAGCAAAGGAGAAGGAAGTATTGCTTATGAGATTGCAAAGCCTTATATAAAAGGCGATGTAGTATTGATGGAATTTCCCATGACCTACTCAAAAGAAGACCTTAAAACAAAGTGGGAAGAAAATATTGAAAAAATCAAAGAGTTGCTTGATGAGGGGAAAGACGTAGCTTTTATAACAATAGGAGACCCCATGATTTACAGTACCTACATATACATTTTAAAAGGGATTAAGGATTACGAAGTAGAGACCATTCCTGGAATTACCTCATATAGTGCAGCCGCTTCAAGGTTAAATATCCCAGTTGCGGAGGGAAACGAGACTTTTGCAGTGATTCCATCAGGAGATGTGACGGAAATTTCAAAAGCACTTGATATGTTTGATAACGTGGTATTGATGAAAATTTCGAGAAAATACGATGAAATAGTAAATCTTCTAAAAGAAAAAAGCTTCAAAGGATACCTTGTGATAAAGTGCGGCCATCAAGATGAAAAAATATCCTGCGACCTTGATAGATATATAGGGAAAAAGATAGACTATTTGTCACTCATTATTGCAAAGAAGGTGAAGTAGCCGTGATTTATTTTATTGGTGCAGGACCAGGAGACCCTGAACTTATAACATTAAAAGGGATGAAAATAATACAGGCTTGTGATGTCATCATATACGCAGGGTCACTTGTCAATAAAGAGATATTGAAATACGCAAAACCAGAGGCTGAAATTTACGATAGCGCTTTAATGAACCTTGATGAAATAATTGAGCTTATGGTAAAATCTTATAATGAGGGGAAAGATGTAGCGAGAATACACACAGGAGACCCTGCTATTTACGGTGCCATACATGAACAGATTGTGAGGCTGGAAGAAGAAAATATAGATTATGAAGTAATTCCCGGTGTTAGTTCTTTTTTGGCAGCAGCGGCAGTTTTGAAAAAAGAGCTGACGATTCCTGAAATAACCCAGACGGTTATTATAACACGAATAGGCGGAAGGACAAAAGTACCTCCAAAAGAAGACTTAAAAGATTTATCCCGCCACAAAGCTACAATGGCGATATTTTTAAGCGTGCAGGACATTGACAAAGTTGTTTTAGAGTTGAAAGAGGGTTATGAAGAGACTACACCTGTAGCAGTTGTGTACAAAGCTACTTGGGAAGACCAAGTGATTATTACAGGTACTCTCAAGGACATTTCACAAAAGGTCAAATCAAAGGGAATAAATAAAACAGCTATGATACTTGTAGGAGATTTTTTAAAAGATGTAAAGTCTTATTCAAAGCTTTATGATAAGGAATTTTCTCATAGCTTCAGGAAGAAGGAAGATTTATGAGAATAGCGATAATCGCTCTTACAAAAAACGCATCAAAGTTGGCGAATGAGATTGGCACAAAATTAAAAGGGGATGTGTATGTAAAAGAAAAATACACAACCCCTGAAGGTTACGCAATAGAAGGAGATTTTATAGACTTTGTCCATAAAATATTCAGAAAATATCAAGGGTTGGTCTTTGTAATGGCTACAGGGATTGTGGTAAGGGCAATTGCAGGGGTTGTGAAGGATAAATTTACTGACCCTGCTGTTGTGGTAGTAGACGAAAAAGGGAAGTTTGCCATAAGCCTTTTGTCCGGACATGTGGGAGGTGCAAACAGACTTGCGCTCAAAGTGGCTTCTATAATTGGAGCGCAGCCTGTCATAACAACTGCAACAGATGTAGAGGGAGTCATATCCCTTGACGTTATTGCTAAGGACTACGGGTACCAAATTGAAAATAAAGAAGATTTAAAAAAGGTTAGCGCTGCCTTTGTAAATGGAGAAAATGTACGTTTTATTCTTGATGAAGATGCAAAGAAAATACCTATGCTAAAAGATTATGTAAAAAACAGAGATGACCGTCAAGTTGACGCTTTTGTTTACATAACTGACAAAGAAATAAAAAAACCGTTAGGAAAACCTTATGTCATATTAAGGCCTAAAAATATAGTTATTGGCTTAGGATGCAAAAAAGGAATAGCTTTTGAGGATTTGTTTCTCTTTGTCAGTGAAACCTTTAAAAAGTTAAATTTAAGCTTAAAAAGCATCAAGTCAATTGCTACTATAGACATAAAAAAGGAAGAAAAAGGGATACAGCAGTTGGCAAAATTTTTGAAAGTTCCTCTTGTGTTTTACACAAAAGAAGATTTAAAAAAAGTAGAAGATAAATTTCCTATCTCGGATTTTGTTTTTCATACCGTGGGAGTTGGAAGTGTTGCAAGGCCTTCTGCTTATTTAGCTAGTAGCGGTGGCAAAGAGATAGCATATCTTAAGAAGAATGGGATGACACTTACCATATATAAGAAAGAAGGATTGACATGGGATGGATTAAAGTCGTGGGAATAGGTCCCGGTGATATAAATGACATGACTCTTAAAGCCTACAATGTCTTAAAAGAATGTGATGTAGTCGTAGGATATACTACTTATATAAACCTTATTAAACCTTTAATTGAGGACAAAGAGGTAATTTCATTAGGGATGAGAAAAGAAATTGACAGGGCTAAAAAAGCTGTGGAGTTAGCTTTACAAGGTAAAAATGTGTGCATTGTGTCAAGCGGTGATGCAGGCATATATGGCATGGCAGGGCTTATGTATGAGGTTGTCCATAAAGAAAACATAGATTTAAAAATAGAAGTAATACCAGGAGTAACTGCTCTAAATGCTGCGGCAGCTATACTGGGAGCACCTGTAATGCAGGATTTTGCAGTTATAAGTCTTTCAGACCACTTGGTACCTTGGCAGGTGATAGAAAAAAGATTGGCTCTTTCAGCACAAGCTGATTTTGTAATTGTCCTTTACAACCCTAAGAGCAAAGAAAGGCCGGAAAACCTTATGAAAGCCCAGAAAATTATTATGAAATACAAAAAAGAGGATATCCCTGTAGGAATAGTAAAAAATGCTTCAAGAGAGGGACAACAAGTGATAATCACCACTTTAAAAGAAATGGCAAATTATGAAATTGACATGAGGACGATTGTAATAATAGGGAATGAAAGTACTTATGTAGAAAATGGCAAAATGGTAACGCCGAGGGGATATGTACTGTGATACTGGTTTTGGCAGGTACAAAAGACGGAAGGGAGATTGCAGAAAGATTAAAGCTTAAAGGTTTTGAGGTTATAGCAAGTACAGTGACAGATTATGGTGCAAGTCTTTTTAGTGAGGGAATTAAAGTTCACAAAGGGGTACTGGATGAACTAAGCCTCATTGATTTTATTTATAAAAACTATATAGACGTTGTAGTTGATGCGACTCATCCTTTTGCAAAAGATGTAAGCATAAATGCTATAAATGCCTGTAACAAAACTGGTATCAAGCATATAAGGTATGAAAGAGAAAGTCTATATTACTACAAAGCGATTGTAGTTAAAAGTTTTGAAGAGGCAGCAGAAGAATGTAAAAAATACGACAGCATTTTTTTGACTGTAGGTAGTAAAAACCTCGAAAAATTTAGGGTTCTCTGGGAAATAGGAAAAAAGGTAACCGTAAGAGTGCTTCCTTCAAGTAGCGCCATAAAAAAGTGTGAAGATTTAGGATTAAAACCCAAAGATATAATAGCGATGGAGGGCCCTTTTACCAAAGAGCTTAATTATCAAATGTTTAAAGAAAGAAATGCGGAAGTGGTTGTGACAAAAGACAGTGGCATTGTGGGAGGAGTATTAGAAAAATTTGAAGCTGCTAAAATGCTGGGTATTCCTGTGATTTTAATAAAAAGGCCTGATATAAATTATCCTATTGTAGTAACAGATGTTGATAGTCTCATAAATGAGGTGACAAAAAGTGGACATAAATAATATTAAGATGGTGGGAGTAGATAAGGATACTCCTTTAGAATTGAGAGAAAAAGTTTCTTTTAAAGATATTGGAGAGGCATTAATAAAATTAAAAGAGTTGGGACTGGAGGAGGTTGTAATACTTTCCACCTGTCACAGAAGTGAAATTTATTTCTATTCACAAAAAATATCCACGGATGAAGTAAAAGATTTTTTCATAAATTACTTTGGCTTAAAAGAAGATTTCATAAAATATTTAAGGCAAATTTACGGACTTGATGCAGTGGAACACATTTTTAGAGTTGCCTGTGGACTTGAATCTATGGTAGTAGGTGAAGACCAAATATTGTCACAGGTGAAGGAGGCTATAGATACCGCACAGACTTTCAACTCTTCCGGAAAGATACTTTTTAAACTCTTTAGGGATGCAGTAACTCTTGGGAAAAAAGCTCGTACAGATACGGGTATAAAAGATCTGGCTTTGTCTATAAGCTATATTGCAGTTAAATTTGTTCAAGAAGTATTTGAGGATATAAAAGGCAAAAAGGCTTTTGTGATAGGTCTTGGCGAGATGGGGCAAAATGCTATGAAAAATCTTTTAGATAAAGGTGCTGATGTATTTGTTACAAACAGGACTTTTTCAAAAGCTATTGAATTAAAGGAGCAAATTCCACAGATAAATATTGTACCTTATGAAGAGAAGTACCTGCACATTGTCACCAGTGATATTGTAATAAGTGCTACAAATGCTCCTCACTACACAGTAAATTATGATAAGTTTAAAAAAATATACGACGGCAGAAAAATTTGTATGGTGGATATAGCTCTTCCCAGGGATATAGACCCGAGAATTGGACAAATAGAAGGAGTAAGTCTTTATACTATTGACGATCTAAAAAAGACAGCGGAGGAAAACAAAAAAGAGAGGCTTTTACTTATTCCCGTTATTGAAAAAATGGTGAAAGAGGAAGTGAATAAATTTGAAAAATGGTACAAAACACTTGAAATAGAGCCTTATATAAAAGAAGTAAGTAGATATGCCAATGAAGTTTGTAACACAGAATTTCAAAGAATTGTAAATAAATTGACTGACGTATCTGAAAAAGACAAGGAAAATATAAAAATCGCTTTAAAAAGAGTTGCAAATAAAATGGCTAATAAAATGATAACATACCTTAAAGAAAATGCATATTAGAATCTGGAGGGAAAGATGAAAAAAGTTATAAAAGTCGGCACAAGGTCAAGTGAATTGGCTTTAAAGCAAACTGCAATGGTTATAAATGAAATAAAAAAGTTTAGGCAGGATTTTGAATTTGAAATAGTAAAGATAACCACACAAGGGGATGCATTAATTGACAAACCTGTTAGTGAAATAGGGGGAAAAGGGGTTTTTGTAAAAGAAATAGAAAGTGCATTGCTCAAAGGCGAAATTGACATGGCAGTCCACAGCATGAAGGACATGCCTTATGAAATACCTAAAGGGCTCAAGCTCATGGCAGTTTTAAAAAGAGAAGACCCAAAGGATGTGTTTGTTTCAGGAGATGGTACGCAATTTATGGATTTAAAAGAAGGGGCTAAAATTGGGACCAGCAGTTTAAGAAGGCAAGTGCAGCTTAAAGCTTTAAAGCCAGACATACAGATTGTTCCAATAAGAGGTAATGTGAGGACGAGGCTCAAAAAAATGGAAGAACTAAACCTTGACGGCATTGTTTTGTCAGCGGCGGGTTTGCACAGGTTAGGATTGGAGAATATTATTACTGAATATTTTCCACCTGATGTAGTTGTACCAGCACCTTGTCAGGGAATTCTTGCAGTAGAAATTGCAGAAAGTTTTGATAATATATTTCAAGAGTTTTATCCCTACATTGTTGATAGAAAAACATTTTTTGAGGCTTCTGTTGAAAGGGAACTTCTAAAAGCCTTTGGAGTTAATTGTAGACAGCCTTTTGGTGCCTATGCCCAATACAGAAAAGAGGAAGACGAAGAAAAAATAAACATAAAAGTTGCTTATCAAAAAGAGAATAAGCTTTTAAAAAGTGAAGTGACTGGCTTAATTGAAGAAACCGATAAAATGATAGAAAAGCTTATTGAGGAATTTGGAGGTATATGATGTCAGGGATTGTATATTTGATCGGAGCAGGACCTGGAGATATTGGGCTTTTAACATTGAGAGCAGTCGAACTAATAAAAAATGCAGATGTGCTGGTGTATGACAGGCTCATTAATGAAGATATTTTAAAAATGGCAAAAAAGGATGCAGAGCTTATTGATGTTGGAAAGTTTCCGGATAATCACAAAGTACCTCAAAGTAAAATAAATGAAATAATTGCGAAAAAGGCCCTTTCTGGCAAAAAAGTAGCAAGAATTAAAGGAGGAGACCCTTTTGTATTCGGAAGAGGTGGCGAAGAAGCGGAATATCTTACACAAAAAAGAATACCTTATGAGGTAGTGCCAGGCATAACATCTGCAGTGGCTGTCCTATCCTATGCAGGAATTCCTGTAACCCATAGAGATTTAAGTTCGTCATTTCACGTAATAACGGGTCATGAATGGAAAGGGAAAGATAAAAAACTCGATTGGGAGGTCATATCAAAACTCGATGGGACACTTGTATTTCTCATGGGGATAAAAAATATAGAAAAAATTGTGAAAAAACTTCTCAATTACGGCAAAGACCCTCATACACCGGCAGCAGTAATAATGGAAGGTACTACTCCAAACCAAAAAGTTGTGACTGCAAAACTCATTGATATTTCAAGTCTTGTACGAAAAGAAGGAATAAAAAATCCGGGAGTTTTTGCTGTAGGAGATGTTGTAACATTAAGGGACAGATTAAAATGGTATGAAAACAAAAAGCTTTTTGGGAAAAGGATTTTGCTTACAAGGACCTATGAACAATCACAGCAGATGAAAAAAATTTTGAGTGAAGAGGGAGCAGATGTTGTTGTTTGTCCTACTATTAAAATCACGCCGTTTTTAAATAATATAGTAAAGTTTTTAGAAGAAATACATAAATTCGATTATGCTGTATTTACAAGTGTAAATGACGTTTGGAGTTTTATTGAAGCTTCCCGAGAAAAAAGGGTTGATTTAAGAAATTTAAGAATTAAAGTAGTAGCGATAGGAAGTAAAACTGCGGAAGCTTTAGAAAATATTTTTATATATCCAGATATAATTCCTGAGGAGTACACCTCATACTCTTTAGCAAATGCACTTAAAAAACATGTTGAAGGAAAAAACATAGCGCTTTTGACTTCTCAGATAGGCGGGGATATATTGCTGGAAAGTCTAGGAAATTGTGCTAACGTACAAAAAATTGTCGCATATAAAAATGAACCAAATTATGAAATAAAGGAAAAGCTTATAAGTGAACTCCGCAAAGGAATAGATATTGCTGTATTTACAAGTTCCTCTACCTTTAATTATATGCATCAATTAATAGGAGACGAAATAAATCTTCTAAAAAACTCTAAAATAGCTGCAATAGGACCTGTAACAAAGAAAGCTATAGAGGATAAAGGATTTAATGTAGACATAATGCCAAGTGAATACACAACGGAAAAACTTATTGAAGAAATATTAAAAAACTATCAAAACCAATAGAAAGAGGAGATAAAATGGATTTGGTAAAAAGGCCAAGAAGGCTTAGGATGAACAGTATTTTAAGGGAGATGATACGAGAAACTTCTTTAGATGTTGGTGACCTTATATATCCTCTTTTTGTTGTGCCAGGAGATAATATAAAAGAAGAGATAGATTCAATGCCGGGTGTTTACCATTTTTCTATAGATTTGCTTGTAGAAGAAGTTAAAGAAGTGCGTGACCTTGGAATTCCTGCTATTTTACTTTTTGGTGTGCCTTCATATAAAGATGAATTAGGGTCAGAGGCTTATAGTGAGGAAGGCATCGTTCAAAAAGCGGTGAGAGAAATAAAAGAAAAAGTGCCTGAAATTGTGGTAATAACAGATGTGTGTATGTGTGGGTATACAATTCATGGTCACTGTGGAATTGTTGAAAATGGACAAGTTGTAAATGACAAAACGATAGATTACATCGCTAAAATAGCCTTGTCCCATGTTGAGGCAGGGGCGGATATTGTAGCGCCTTCTGACATGATGGATGGAAGAGTAGCTGCCATAAGAAAGCTTTTAGATAGTAAAGGATTTGTAAACACACCTATTATGGCTTACAGTGCTAAATACGCTTCCTCTTTTTATGGACCTTTTAGAGAAGCAGCAAATTCTTTCCCACAATTTGGCGACAGAAAGTCTTATCAAATGGACTATGGAAACTCCAACGAAGCCTTAAGAGAAATAGCTCTTGACATTGAAGAAGGAGCAGATATTGTCATGGTAAAGCCGGCACTTTCTTATCTTGATATTATAAGGCGGGTAAAGGATAATTTCAACATTCCTATTGCTGCTTATAATGTAAGTGGAGAATATTCAATGGTAAAGGCGGCAGCTAAGATGGGTTGGATTGATGAAAAATCGGTAGTCTTAGAAATACTCACTTCAATTAAAAGGGCAGGGGCAGACATAGTTATAACCTACTTTGCAAAGGATGTTGCAAAATGGTTTATTACCCTATAATGCTTAATATAAAAAACAAAAAATGCCTTGTTGTAGGGGGTGGCAAAGTTGCTCTTAGAAAAATTTTATCTCTTGTTGAAGGAGAAGCTTTAGTTACTGCCATTTCTCCTTCTTTTGATGAGGAAATACTTAAGCTTTCAGCAAAAGAAAAGGTGGAACTTATAAGACGTGAGTATCAACAAGGGGATGTAAGGGGATTTTTTGTTGCGATTGCTGCTACAGATGATGAGAAGGTAAATAAACTTGTTGCGTCAGATGGAGAAAAATACAATGTGCTTGTAAATGTGGTTGATGATAAAGACCTTTCTTCTTTTATTGTACCTGCCATTGTAAAAAGGGGAGACTTAATTATTTCTATATCTACAAGTGGCAAAAGTCCACTTCTTTCGAGAATGATAAAAGAAAAATTGGAGTCAATTTTCAATGACGAGTATGAAAAACTATTACAAAAGCTATACCAGAAGAGGATAGAATTAAAGGAAAAAGATTTTGCTGAAGAAGAGAAAATGGCTATTTACAGAAAAATTATTGAGAAAAGCGGGCTGTTAAGAGGTGATTCTGTGAAAACTGATAAATCACAAAAGCTTTTTGAAAAAGCTAAAAAACTTATGCCGGGTGGTGTCAATAGCCCTGTAAGGGCTTTTAAATCAGTAGGAGCTACTCCTGTTTTTATAAAAAAGGGGCAAGGAAGTCATATATGGGATGAAGATGGCAATGAATACATAGACTACGTTCTTTCATGGGGACCGCTAATACTTGGGCATTCACATCCACAGGTGGTAGAAGCTATTAAAAAACAGGCACAACTTGGGACCAGTTTTGGAGCCTGCACAGAGTTAGAAGTTAAGATGGCGGAAAAAGTAATTGAGGCTGTTCCATCTGTAGAAGTTGTCAGAATGGTAAATTCAGGAACAGAAGCCACCATGAGTGCTATAAGGCTTGCAAGGGGGTATACGGGCAGAGACATCATTGTAAAATTTGAAGGATGTTATCACGGACATTCTGACAGCTTACTTATAAAAGCAGGCTCAGGGGCACTTACTTTTGGAATTCCTGATTCAAAGGGCGTGACAAAAGAGGTAGCAAAGGATACAATTATAGCGAGATACAATGACATCAAAATGGTAGAAGACATTTTTAAAGTTTATGGTGAAAATATTGCTGGTGTCATTGTAGAGCCTGTTGCCGGAAACATGGGTACTGTTTTGCCTGATGAAGAGTTTTTAAAAGGATTGAGAGAGATTACTACAAAGTATGGGGCACTTTTAATTTTTGATGAAGTGATGACAGGTTTTAGAGTGTCTTATTCGGGGGCACAAGGATTTTACAACGTCATGCCTGACATTACCACACTTGGGAAAATCATTGGAGGTGGACTTCCTGTCGGTGCCTATGGAGGAAGAGAAGAGATAATGAGGTTGGTTTCTCCTGATGGGCCTGTGTACCAAGCAGGGACTTTGTCTGGCAATCCTCTTGCAATGGCAGCAGGCTTTGAGACTTTAAAAATATTATCTGAGGATCCGACCCTTTATGAAGAATTAGATAAAAAAGCAGAAAAACTATGTAATGGGTTAAAAGAGAGCATGGTTCAAAATGGAATTGATGTTACAATAAATAGAATAGGCAGCATGATGTGTATGTTTTTTAATAAAGAGAGTGTGCATGACTATGATTCTGCACTAAAATCGAATACTACTTTATACGCTAAATATTTTAGAGAGATGCTTAAAAGAGGAATATACATGCCGCCTTCACAATTTGAAACCTTCTTTTTGTCAACTGCTCACACAGATGATGACATTGAAAAAACGATTGAAACAAGTTTTGAAGTGGCGAAAATTATAAGTCAGCAATTAGAATAAAGGCATTTCGGTTTGTGCAAAATGTCAAACTGAATGAGTTATCTACAAAATCTTAGCACAGATAGAATTCTTGCCTTTTATTGACAACCTAATTTATAAAATGATATGCTTTATTTAAAGGAAGAATTGAATAACAAGCAAATACAGGTGCCCAATTTTGCAGTCAAAATTGGGTTAAAAGGGAAGCCAGGTGAAAGTCCTGCACGGTCCCGCCACTGTGATGGTGAGCTCTTTACATTATGCCACTGTCCGGCACTCAGCGAATACTTGGTGAATGCCGGGTGGGAAGGCGTAAAGAGCGATGAACCTAAGTCAGGAGACCTGCCTGTATTTGTGTTACACTTACTCTACGGTCGATAGAGGAGGTGTTATAAAAGGATACCTATGTATTTTTTAACCTCTTAACGCCGTTGGTAAGTTAAGAGGCTTTATTTTTGCTTAAATTTCATAAAAAGAGGTGTGTAGTGTGAAAAAATGGAAATGGGTATTGTTTACAGCATTTGCGCTACTTTTAATAGCGCCGGAAATTGCCTATTCCATGCACATAATGGAAGGGTTTCTTCCTCTTAAATGGTGCATAATATGGGATATAGCTTCTTTGCCTTTTGTGGTTGTGGGACTTATAGCGATAAACAAAAAGGTAAAGGAAAATCCAAAGCTTAAAATGCTTTTGGGTTTTGCAGGTGCTTTTGCTTTTGTGCTTTCGGCCTTGAAAATCCCTTCAGTTACAGGAAGTTGTTCGCATCCAACCGGTGTAGGGCTTGGAGCTATACTCTTTGGACCTTTTGTTATGAGTGTTTTAGGCCTTATAGTGCTTTTGTTTCAGGCACTGCTTTTAGCTCATGGGGGTATAACAACTTTGGGTGCTAATACATTTTCCATGGCTATAGTAGGGCCAATTGCTTCCTATTATATATTTAAAGGAATAAAAAAAGCAGGTGGTCCAAATTGGCTTGCAGTATTTTTAGCTGCCTCAATTGGGGATTTGCTTACATATGTGACAACATCCCTCCAACTTGCTATTGCTTTTCCTACTGAAGTAGGCGGATTTACAGCCTCATTTTTAAAATTCATGGGGATATTTGCAGTGACACAGGTACCTTTGGCAATAAGTGAGGGGCTTTTAACTGTGCTTGTAATTAATATGCTAACTGCCTACAGCAAAGAGGAACTCATTGAGCTTAACGTTTTAGAGAAAGAAGGTAAGGCAGTATGAAGGATAAAAAGTTTTTAATGAAAAATTTGATATTAGGTTTGTTGGTCATTTTGCTGATCGTGTTTCCTCTTGTTACTATTAAAAACGCTGAATTTGCTGGCGCAGATGACAGGGCGACACAGGCTATTGCTGAGGTAGACAAAAATTATAAGCCATGGTTTGAACCAATTTGGGAGCCACCAAGCGGAGAAATTGAAAGCCTTTTGTTTGCGCTCCAAGCTGCAATTGGCGCAGGATTTTTAGGATATTATATAGGTGTTGCGAAGTGGAGAAAAAATGTTAATAGATAGTTACTCTTACACAAACAGGATGTACAATGTACATCCTGTTGAAAAACTTTTATTTGCCCTTTTAACAATGATTTTGTGCTTTGAATTTGATGCCTATACTAATATTGCAGTAATTATTTTGATGTTTGTGGTAACTGTATTTAAAGCGAAAATTCCAGCAAGAGTGTACATTAAGCTTATGCTAATTCCTTTTTCTTTTTTGATAATAAGCATATTGACACTTATCATAAATGTTATAGGGGATAAGAGTGTTGCATTAATAAGCCTTAATATTTTTGGAGTAACTTTAGGAATTACTGAAAAAGGCATTAATACTGCTGTTATTTTATTTTTCAGAGTTTTAGCAGTAGTGTCTTGTTTGTATTTTCTCGCTCTTACTACTCCTGTAGTTGACATTATAAATGTCTTAAAGAAATTAAAAATTCCTTCACTATTTTTGGAGTTACTTCAGCTAATTTACAGATTGATATTTGTTTTAGTCGAGGCTGCTGAGGAAATCTATATATCTCAGGATTCAAGATTGGGATATGCCACATTAAAAAATAGTTATAGGTCTTTAGGCTTTTTGATATCTTCTCTTTTTATTAAGTCTTACAAAGATTCACAGGATTTATATGTGGCTTTAGAAGCAAGGGGTTATAACGGAGAACTAAAAGTCATCGGTAAAGATTACAAATTTTGTTATAAAAATATAATATTTATTATTTTGATAGAACTAATTTTAATAAGCATATCAATGCTTTTAAGAAGGTGAACTATGAAAAAGCAATTTATATTAGAAGCGATAGATGTTACTTTTGAGTACAGCGACGGTACAAAAGCTTTAGATGGCGTAAATATATCGATAGAGAAGGGTAAAAAGACTGCAGTTTTAGGTCCAAACGGTGTAGGTAAAACAACACTGTTTTTGCACTTCAATGGAATTTTGAAACCTAAATCAGGAAAAATATTGTATAACGGGGAAGAAATAAAATACAATCGTACCGAACTTACCAAACTCAGAAAGAATGTGGGTATTGTTTTTCAAAATCCTGACATACAGCTTTTTTCTGCCAGTGTATACCAAGAGATTTCTTTTGGACCTATGAATTTGGGTTATCCAGAAAATATAGTAAAAGAAAAAGTGGAAAAAGCTATGAAACAAATGAGAATTATTGATTTAAAAGACAAGCCCACTCATTTTTTAAGCTATGGACAGAAAAAAAGCGTCTCAATAGCTGATATCATAGCTATGGAGCCTGAAGTCATTATACTGGATGAGCCAACGGTTTATTTAGATCCTAAGCATGTACAAGAAATCATGGGTTTGTTTGACAAATTAGCTGAAGAGGAAAAGACAATCATTTTATCAACTCATGATGTGGACTTTGCTTATTCATGGGCTGACTATATATATGTCATGAGGAAGGGAAAAGTTGTTGCAAAAGGCGAACCAGCAGTTGTTTTTACTAACGAAAAAGAACTCGATTGGAGTGATTTGAGAAAGCCTATGCTTTTGGAAATATATGAAATTTTAAAAGAAAAAGGAATTATGAATGGAAGTAATATACCAAAAAATATAGAGGAATTAAAAAAATGTATAAAATAAAAAGCTGCTGAAGCCTTAGCAGCTTTTATTCTATTTTATTTTCTTTTTGTCCTGAAGAGAATAATTGCTGTAAAATATCCAAAGAGAGCGCTGTCATCTTCCATTGACACGGGATGGGCAACGCCTATTCTACTACTAGGGGTATTACAGCAACATTTGCTGAAAGTGTTATAAAAGTGTCGGCAGAGCCCGCCCACGCTCCTACAGGGGAAGACACATACTACTTTTTACATTATCTCTTCCAAGGTCTTTTTAATTTCAAGAAGAAAACTTTCTGTATTTACAACAGTTTTATTTGGCAAATCAGAGAGAGCTGCTAAATCTTTTGTCATTATACCTTTTTCAATTGTTTGAAGAGATGCATTTTCCAGTTTGTCAGCAAAGTTTACGAGGCTTTCTATTCCGTCAAGTTCTCCTCTCTTTTTCAAAGCACCTGTCCATGCGAAAATTGTAGCAATAGAATTTGTAGAGGTCTCTTCTCCTTTAAGGTATTTGTAATAATGCCTTGTAACTGTTCCATGAGCTGCTTCAAATTCGTATTTGCCATCAGGAGATACTAGCACAGATGTCATCATGGCGAGGCTTCCAAATGCTGTTGCTACCATATCTGACATTACATCGCCGTCATAATTTTTGCATGCCCAAATCATTCCGCCTTCAGACCTTATAATTCGAGCCACAGCATCGTCAATAAGAGTATAGAAATATTCAATTCCCGCTTTCTCAAATTTTTCTTTATATTCATTTTCGTATATTTCCTGGAATATGTCTTTAAATCTGTGGTCATAAATTTTTGATATGGTGTCTTTGGTTGCGAACCACAAATCTTGCTTTGTATCTAAGGCATAGTTAAAACATGCTCTTGCAAAACTCTTTATCGATTCATCAGTGTTGTGCATGCCAAGGATGACACCAGGACCTTCAAATTCATGTATTGTTTGCCTTGACACTTCACCTGTTTCAGAGGTAAAAACAAGTTCTGCTTTTCCTTTGTTTTCAACCCGATATTCTACATCTTTATAAATGTCTCCATAGGCATGCCTTGCAATTGTAATGGGCTTTTTCCATGTTTTTACGAGAGGTTTAATACTTTCCACAATAATAGGTGTGCGAAAAACTGTGCCATCAAGTATTGCTCTGATTGTACCATTAGGGCTTTTCCACATTTTTTTAAGGTTGTATTCTTCAACTCTCTGGGCATTTGGAGTAATTGTTGCACATTTTACGCCGACACCATATTTTTTGATGGCATATGCCGCATTAACCGTGACCTGATCCTCTGTTTTATCTCTGTTTTTAATTCCAAGGTCATAATATTCCGTTTTAAGGTCTATATAGGGCTCTAAAAGTATTTCTTTTATCAATTTCCATATGATTCTTGTCATTTCGTCCCCGTCCATTTCAACGAGGGGTACCTTCATTTGAATTTTGTTAGCCATTTACTTCTCTCCTTTGTCTAAGATATAACAAAAACTTCGAAAATTTATCAATACAAATTGATAAAGCATAACTTGAATATTATTATATAGGATAAGTCATGTTTTCGCAACAGAAAAGTTATCTTATCCTAATTAATGGTCATTTTTTAATCAGTCCCTCCAAATAATAATCATAAAAGAATTTGAGAGTAATTCCATAGTCTCCATGGTATTTAAAAACTTTTTCTTTAAAATCCGCCAGTTTCAAATAATCACTGCAATATAATAATTCTCCCGTATAAATGACATTGTGTTGAAGGTTTAAAGGAGCTTTATTTAAATTTATCACATCAATGTCATCTCTTTTTGAATATTTCACTTATTTTAACTTCTAATGTAAGTTCTTCCTCCAATGAGACATTTTTATTGTATAAAACTGCAAAATCAATATCGCTGTTTTTGTTTTGATATTCCGTGGCACTACCAGATAACATTAGCCATATAATTGTAAAATATTAGGCGAAAAATGCATTTTCGTTCCCAAAAATGACACTTTCGTTCCAAAATCCACAAATTTAATTTCAAATATTGTATAATATTTAAAAAGTGTTTTTACATTTTTAGGGGTATAAAAAATGGACTTTTTATGTCCGCAGGAGGAATTACTTTCTTCTTATAAACGATGCAGTAAAATGGGTATTGACCATTCAATAACTGCGCCATTAATAATGCTAAAATCAAGCAGATTTAGAAATGATGTAATTATTCTTTCGATAGACAATAACAAGGAGGAATGAAAGATTTGCTTACTGTCAAAAATTTGTACAAAAAATACAATAAAAGCAAGATTATAGCTTTAAACAATGTATCCATGAATATAAATAAAGGGGAAATAGTAGGACTTCTTGGACCGAATGGAGCGGGTAAAACCACTTTACTTAAAATAATATGCGGTTTAACAATTCCTGATTCAGGTGAAGTTATTGTATCCAATGTCAAAATGGAGGATAAAACTCGATTGAAAATGATGGAAAAAATAGGCGTCGTACTCGAAGGCAACAGAAATTTATACTGGGCTATTTCGGTTCTTGATAATTATTATTATTTTGGAAGTATAAAAGGGAAAACAGGGAGAGAAATAAAGAAAAATATAGAAAAATACGCAGACATTCTAAAAACAAAAGAATTATTAACACGAAAAGTAAACACGCTTTCAATGGGTCAAAAACAAAGAGTAGCAATAACTGCTTCTTTACTTCACGAACCGGAGCTTTTAATTTTGGATGAACCTTTTAATGGATTAGATATAGAATCGCGTATTTTACTTACCAGTGCTGTTAAGACCTTGAGAGAGGAGATGAAAATAACAATATTGATTGCTTCTCATGATGTAGATTTTTTGAGAAAGACAGTTGACAGATTTATAATAATAAACAATGGGAACATCGTAGATGAATTCGCAAATATCAATATTACAGCAGAAGACATAGAAAATAAATATAAAATACATGCAAATTTAAAGGAGGCTTAAATATGTTCAAATATTTAAACATTGTAATAGCTGAAATAAGAAGAAGTTTAAAGGAAAGTTTTTCATATAAAATGGGTTTGGTCAGTGATATTGTAGTGTTAACACTTCTTTATGCTGGACTTATTTTCATGGATACGGGTAGTATGTTAGGAGAATATTATAACAATCCTGGAAATTCTAAAACGCTCCTTCTTTTGGGGTATATTTTTTGGAGTTATTCGATAGCAGCTATAAGTGGAGTAAGCAGTGAAATCAGTATAGAAGCAGTTAAAGGTACTTTGGAACAAAAATTTATGGCAGTAATTCCTTACCCTTTTCTTATAGCAGGAAATATAATTAGTAGCCTTCTATTAAGCAGTATCGTAGCTGCTGTAATAATTGCTTTTTCAAACCTAATTATAGGAGTGAGTATTACAGTAAATGGAAAAGTTATACTATCCCTTTTAATGACCTTAGTTGGAATGTATGGCATGGGTCTTATTTTGGGAGGACTTTCCCTAATAGCAAAAAGAATTAATCAATTAACACTACTTATACAAATCCTGCTTCTTTTTGTAACAGACACATTGAGTAAAACATCTCCTTCTAGCGCAATTAGTTGCATTATACCTCTTACAGTGGGAAATGATATAGCAAGAAAATCTGTAAGTAATATTGTTATTTCTTACAATGAGTGGCTGATGCTTATACTTGTGAGTATGCTGTGGTTTGTAGTTGGTTCGGCGATTTTTGGCATGAGTAGTAGATATGCCAGGAAAAATGGATTATTGGGTACATATTAGCTTTCTTTGGACTGGAGGAATCGCCGTTGTGAGCATGAGTTAATTAATACCTATCTCTAAGGAACAACCTATTTAACAACACACCACTGATAAATCCTCCTATGTGTGCCCACCAGGCTATTCCACCAACCGTTGTACTACCAATGACAGAATAGACCGTGCCGGAATAGAGCTGTGTCAGGAACCATAGGAAGAGGTAGACCACGGCGGGTATAGGAAGGAAGACTGGAACCAGGAAAAAGCTTGGTACCAGCGTAATTATCCTTGCCGACGGGAATAATACGAAATATGCACCCATAACGCCTGCAATAGCTCCAGAAGCCCCTACCACCGGCACTGGTGAGATGGGATTAAAAGCCATGTGAAATACACCTGCGATTACCCCACTAAGGAGGTAGAAAATGAGGAATTTTATATGACCCATCCTATCTTCAACATTATCTCCAAAAAGCCAAAGTATCCACATGTTGCTAATTAGGTGAAGTGTGTTACCGTGAAGAAACATACTGGTGATAAAAGGGTATAAGTCGCTGCTAGAAAAGGGTACACCGGATATAACCAGTTTTGTAACTTTTGCTGGTATAAGCCCGTATTTGTAAACAAACCCGGCAAAAGTGCTGTATGAAGCACTTGAAAGAGTGAAGAAGATGAGCGAATTTATTATTATGAGCAAGAGCGTAATGAGGGGTGGTCGTCTGCTTGGTATATTATCCCTGATTGGAAACATTTTTAACCCTCCACTTTTTTTATTCTACTTTTGCAGGAAAACCGAGTTCCGTATCAAATCAAAATTATATTAAGATTATAGCACAAGTAATTCTGAAAAAGTAATATTTTAATGATTAAGTAAATCTATTAAGTATCAAGAAAAGAGGAGGGCATTCTCCTCAATTTTTATAATTTCTAATTGTAAAATATTAGGCGAAAAATGCATTTTCGTTCCCCAAAATGACACTTTCGTTCCAAATTTCACAAATTTTGCTCTAAATATTGTATAATATTAAAAATGGTTCAATCTTTTTGGGGGTATAAAAAATGAATTTTTTATGCCTACAAGGGGAACTAATTTCTTCATATGAGCGATGTAGGGAAATTGGTATTGACCCTTCAATAACTCTGCCATTGGTGATATTAAATCCAGAAGATTTGCAAAAGAAAATACATACAAATAAAGAGCTCATAGAAGCTTTTCATATGAGTGTAGAAGAGGATTGGGCAAAAGGTGAGTATCTATTTTTGCTTAGCGATATTTACAAGGCATTATAGTTTAAAATACTATACGAAAGTATAGTGGATTTTATAGGAAGCGAGTGTTATAATTATAACGACTCTTTGGTTAATATTTTTAGCTCTTATATTTGCTTGATGTATGAAAAGAAAAAAGCTAAATGAAGAGAAAAACGTAATATAAGAAGGGAGAAAAATTTTGTGCGAGCAATAAATTTTTTAGGCAAAAATAACTGGTTATTTGCTGTTTTCACATTTATCATAAACATCATTTTTTATAAGGCATTGCCTGAGAATGTTGCTATTCAGTGGCACTTTGATGGTAGTATTTCAAATACTGTCTCTAAAATGACATTTGTTTTTATACTTCCTTTAATACAATTGTTATTTTATGGATATGTAAGGATCAAGACAAAAAGTATAGGGGAAACACTTTATACGTATTTATACGCTATTTTTGTTAATCTGCTTATGCTAATTGTAGATGTAATAATTCTTATAATAAATTTAAAAAGCGTTTTGAAAGGGTAATTGTAATTTTAACTTTTTGAAAACATTTTATAGTAAAATAAGTAAATAAAGGTGGATGGTACTAAAATGTCAAGAAGAATAATAAATTATTTTTATAAATGTGGTTATATTTTTCCAGTTATAACCTTTATTATAAATATTTTCGCATATAAGTATCTACCTGAAAGTATACCACTTCAAAGGGATACATTTGGAAATATAAATTATGCTGTATCTAAGTTGGAATTTATATTTTTTATACCTATATTGCAGTTGTTTTCTTATATTGCAATAAAATATCCTCAAGCAAAAGGGAAAAAGAAAATTTTTCATGGGACATATGATATTGCAGCAGGGGCTATACTTTTATTTTTTGACATTTTTCTATTGTATGTTTTTATACGAAAATAGTACCCTTTCTGATTATAAATAGTTAGAACTGTTAGAAGGCAACCTGATAGAGATATGTTAAAACTATGTTAAATTTTGCTACGCTTTGGAAATAAAAGAAGGATTTTAAGGAATTTTGTAGAATTTATAGTATTGTGTAAAAAATTTCTTGTCTAATAACTTCCAAATGGAGGTAATTTTATGGGATTAAAAATTAGAGAAGCTATTATTTCGGACTATGAAAATTTATTATTACTAGTGAAGGAAGTGCATGAGATTCATTATAAAGCTAGGCCAGATTATTACAAAGATACCGATATTCCACTGGACAAAGAAGATTTTATAAATAAGTTGTCTCACACAGAGTATAAAATTATGGTTGCAGAAAATGAAAACGATGAGATAGCAGGGTATATAATTTATAAAATAAAAAAGATTGAAGAGCATCCGCTTCTTGTTGACAGAGTAGTAGTATATATAGAAGATTTATGCGTAGCAGGAAGATTTAAAAGAAAAGGTATTGGAAAGAAACTTTTAGAAAGTGCTATTGAATATGGGAAAGAAATTAATGCTTCTTCAATTGAATTGACTGTATGGGCTTTTAATGAAAAAGCAATAAAATTTTATGAATCCCTGTCTTTCAAGCCTCAAAGTATAAAAATGGAAATGATTTTATAATCTAAAAGGGGTGCTTTAAATGTTTTTTGTAATGGTACTTGTTGATGTAATTATAGTATTTTCGTTCTTGTTTATAGCACTGAGAAAGGGAGATATACATATAAAAAACAAGATGTGGGTGTATTTGTTCATTTCTGGTTTTTTATTTCAAATAGTATTTTTATTGAGAAAGCACTGGGAAATTTATCTCTTAAGTTTAAACACTTCATTGTGGTATGTACTTACAATTGTGCAGGCGGATAATGCTTTTTGGGAAGAATTAGCCAAATTATTAGCTGTTTTGGTTGTAGTATACTTTCTTGATAAGAATATGATGGTACAATTTAAAGATTTAAAATATTCTACAGCGATTTTTACATATACAGGGCTTGCTTATGGTATAGGCGAAGCGATGTCTTTGATGTTTTTGCTTTATAATCCTCAATATGGTAGAGTTTTCGGAATGCAGTTTCCTGTAGGAACATTTGTCGGTTTTGTTTATGTTTTTGAAAGATTTCTTGCTATTCAAATGCACGGCATTATGGGAGGAATAATAGGAATAGGCTTTAGCAGGTATATTTTTAATAAAAAATTCGTTAGTCTCTTGATATATTTTGCTGTTGCAATGCTTTATCACATGTTTATTGACAACTTTGCGATGTTTTTTCAATATTATCCTGCTTTGCGTTCTGTTCTTATTTATGCTTATGTAGTATTTTTGCTGTCAAGTACACTGTTAGGCTATGTTTTGCTTTATTTTCTTTATAAAAATGCTATTAAAAGGGAAAGGAGAGTCTGAGTATGTTAAAAAAATTTTTACTGCCAGTTATAATTTTTACATTGTTTGTTCTTGCGGGCTGTTCATCAAATGCAAAGCCTATGGAGTTTGACAGGATTCCTTGGGGAGATTATCAGAGGCTTACCTATGATATTTTTGAAAATGACAAACTGGTAGGCACAGCAAAATTTACAATTGAAAAGTCTCAAAGCACAAGTACTTATGAGATATCGTCTATCACAAAGATTGATTCAACACAGCTGAATACCGGTACTACAGTTAAATCTGATACTTTAATGCCTGTAAGTTCTTACTACAATGTAATGTCACCACAAGGAGATATAAAAATAGAAACTACCTACAAGGATAAGTGGAATATTAAGGCTGAAACTTCCAAAGGGGAGCAGAATCTAACTGTTAAACTTCCTAAATATTATTATGACAATGACTCTATTCTTATGATTATGAGGGCATATCCCTTTCAAGTAGGAGCAGAGTTTACAATATATGATGCAATAGCTTCAACTGCTCAGATAGCACCTATTACAAATAAAGTTGTATCTAAAGAGAAAGTCATTGTCCCTTATGGAGAAGCAAAATGCTTTATGGTATTCAGATGATGAAAATAGGCTTTTGTATCAGTATGATAATGGAAAACTTGTGTATAAGCTTAAAAAGGTTGAAAATAACAAATAAAATATCCTGAACAAATCCTTTATAATGGTTTTAGAGTTAAGTCTATATAATTGCGTAAAAAGGAGTTGAGCCATTCCACCCTGGTTAGAATAGAAGAAGGATGAAAAGTTAGCTAAATTGTTGGAATTTGTGCAACAGATGAAAGGAACCGTCCCCTCTGTCTAATTAGTGACCTAGTATAATTTTAACATAAGGTTATAATTATGCATGTTAGGAGGAATTTGTATGAAAAAATTCTTTTGGTTGTTAGGCTTTCTTGGTTTTCTTGGTTTTTTAGGATTTTTTAAATCTTATATGTATTTTGCATTTTTTGCTTTTTTCTCTAACTTTTTTACTAGTCGATATATTAACATTCCACAAGATAAACAACTTCAAAACAAAATGGCAGAAGCGCATACAGTGAGTTTTGTTGTGACAAGTTTTTTCTTATCATTCATGCTAATAATGCTGATATTTAACGTAAGTTATGAAATTTTTAAAGCTATGTTTTGCATTGTTTTTGCTTTAATTTTTATTATAGATTCGTACTTACTTTATATAAATACACGGGAATTAATCAAAAATAAAACTTAGACTTCTGTTTTATCAGCCTATAACAGAATTATCAATTGGTACATAATTAACCTATGGGAGATGAAAAGAAATTACTCCACTACCTGCTGCAATATTTTTATGATTTGGATTACGCTTTAACTGTTAGAAATATAAAAAGGTAATAAGGTATAATTATGTTAAGCTTACGTTAAATTTTACTGTAGATTGGAAATAGAAGAAGGATTTTAGGGGATTTTGTAGAATTTATAGTATTGTGTTCCAGTGATTGTTCTTTATTATGGTTTGAGAGATTATAATTTGCATTTAAAATTCTGCATAAACGGAGGTCGAAGATGGATAGTGTACTTTCTGTAAAAAATCTAAAAAAGTATTATAGCAAGGTAAAAGCAGTTGATGGGATTTCATTTGAGATGTATCCTGGAGAAGTTGTAGTGCTTATAGGTCCAAATGGTGCAGGGAAAAGTACTACTTTAAAGATTTGATAGTGAGATGGGAGTGAGAGCTATGTCAAAAGAAAGAGAATATTATTACATAGGAAAGAGAAGAGGTGCTGATATATGGAAGCTTATACTTAAATATGGTGTACTTTCAGCATCTCATTTTGAAGTTCGATTTCCTGATGACCCAACAATGACACTTTCTGAAGGGGAAGAAGAATTTCTTGGGCTACCTGAAGTTTTTGTGGAGCCATGGAGTGGTATGAAGGGAGCTATTGCTGTAAAAGGGGAGATGACAAAAGAGGCAAGAGAATTATTCTTACAAATTATAGAAACTAGAAGAATAAGGCTTTGGGATTTTATACTTTTTAGAGATGAAAGAAAACTTCTATCAGTTTCAGATTTTGATGACCGCATTGTGACGGAGAATTTTGCTAAAGAATTTATGGAAAAACTCTTTCTTACTTGGTTTGAACCTATTCCAGAACCGGAAATTAAATCAGAGGGAATTTCAAAAGATTTTCTTGAAGAAGTCAGTCAAGCGATTCAAGAAGCATTATCTAAATTGGTACTAGACCTAGAAAATGATAAAAATTGAAGGTGAGGGATAATTTTGGTAGAAGTAAAGGGATTGACTAAAGTGTTTAAAAACATAAGAGCAGTAGACAATTTAAGTTTTAAGGTAGAAGAAGGAGAAATATACGGGCTTTTAGGTGAAAATGGTGCTGGTAAAACCACAACTTTAAGAATGCTTGCGACAATGCTTAAGCCTACAAGTGGAACAGCCATTATAAATGGGAAGGACTTAATAAAAGAACCAGAAGAGATAAGAAAAGAAATTGGGATACTTTTTGGAGGAGAAAGCGGTTTATATGACAGGCTTACTGCAAGGGAAAATATACTGTATTTTGCAGAGCTTCACGATATGGATAAAAAGGAGGCAAATAAAAAGATTGATATATTGGCACAAAAATTTGATATGACTGAATTTATTGATAGACCAGCAGGCAAGCTTTCAAAAGGAATGAAGCAAAAGGTAGCAATTTTGAGGTCAATAATACATGACCCTAAGGTGATGCTTTTTGATGAGCCAACGTCAGGACTCGATGTAGGTTCAGTAAGAGAAGTGCACGACTTTATAAGGTTTTGTAAAGAAGAAGGAAAGATAATTATTTTCTCAAGCCACAGCATGTCAGAGGTAGAAAAACTTTGCGACAAGATAGGCATAATACACAAAGGAAAACTTATAGAAGAAGGGACTATAAAAGATTTAAAGGAGAAATACAAAACAGACAATCTTGAAGAATTATTTATGGAATTGGTAGGTGAGAAAATTGAAGTTTAAGCATGTATACATAGTTTTAAAAAAAGAATTAAGGGACATTTTTAGAGATAAAAAGACATGGATTGTGACAATTTTACTTCCTGCTCTTTTTATTCCTATAATGATGTACATAGTAATAGGTGGAGCAGAAAGCATATCAGATCAAAAAATAAGCGATACAAAAATAGTAGTTTTGGATGAAGGAAATAATGTAAAATTTATAAATTATTTAAAATCAACAGGAATGAGTATAGTAACGGATTTGCAAAATCCCAAAGAAAGTCTTGAAAAAGGCGATATAAGGGCAATTGTAGTTATACCTTCTGATTTTGATAAAAATATAGAAGAAGGCAAAAACGCTGATTTGGTAATTCAGGTAGACATGTCAAATATGAAATCTTCAAATGCAGAGAATATGATAAGAGGTCTTATAAAAGAATATGCGAATAATATTGTAAAAGAAAGACTTATAGCAAAAGGGATAGATCCTAAAATATTAGATCCAATTGAAGTAAAAACTGAAAACATAGCTTCACAAAGTAAAATGGCAGGTTCTTTTTTAGCATTCATTGTACCAATGCTTTTGACTTTATGGACGGCAACAGGAGGTATGGGAGCAGCTGTTGATTTGGCAGCAGGTGAGAAAGAAAGAGGTACGTTAGAACCTTTACTTACGACTTCTGCATCAAGGCTTTCTATAATGGCAGGCAAATACTTAGCTGTAACAACCATGGCACTTATAAGTGCTATTGCTTCACTTTTGGGACTTTTTGCTTCCTTTTCTTTAAATAAAGATATGGCATCTTTAAATGCCGATTTTAGGTTGAGTACAACGGCAATAGTTGTCATGTTCGTGGCTGCCTTTTTTACAGCATCAATATTTGCTGCACTGGAGCTTGCTTTAAGTGCATATGCAAAATCTTTTAAAGAAGGGCAGACATATATTTCACCTTTAATGTTTATTGCAATAATTCCGGCATATTTGGTGATGTATAAAATGCCAAATGAAATACCTATATCTTATTTTGCAATACCTGTATTTGGGACTATTTCAATATTTAAAGAATTACTTTATGGAATTATTAATATGACACACATAGGGATATTTGTATTTTCATCAATAGTATATGTGGCTATTAGTATATATATAGCAGCACTAATGTTTAAACAGGAATGGGCATTATTTAGGGTGTGAAAATAGTCTCGGAATATATAGTTTCTCCTAATATTTTTAAGTATTCGTTAAGATGATGTTATTATAAATTGTTTGCTACGGATAACATTAATAACTTTTAAAATTTTTATTAAGAAAGGATGGCGAATAGGTTGTTTACAGGAGAAAAGGTAAAACTTAGGGCTTATAGAAAAGAGGATGTGGAACTGGCTTTGAAATTTATAAATGATCCGGAAGTAAAAAGATATTTGACTCCCGGGATTCCCTATCCTTTGACACTAGAAGATGAATACAAATGGTTTGAAAGCTTATCTTCTTCAAAGGACACATATAGTTTTGCAATTGAAACCCTTGAGGAGGGAAAGTACATAGGAGGTTGTGGAATAGATAAAATCGACTGGAAAAATAAGGTGGCGGTTGTGGGAATTTTTATTGGGAACAAGGAATATTGGGGAAAGGGATACGGCACGGATGCAATGAAAGTACTGATAAGATTTAT
The DNA here is from genome assembly GCF_000019065.1 of Thermoanaerobacter sp. X514. Taxonomy (NCBI): domain Bacteria; kingdom Bacillati; phylum Bacillota; class Clostridia; order Thermoanaerobacterales; family Thermoanaerobacteraceae; genus Thermoanaerobacter; species Thermoanaerobacter sp. X514. Next base: position 353,633 of record NC_010320.1, read on the forward strand.
ATTTGAACAGATGAACATAAATAGAGTGGAATTATATGTCTATTCCTATAACACTCGTGCTATAAAATCTTATGAAAAATGTGGATTTGTCAAAGAAGGTGTATTGAGAAAGAGGTTGTTTAGAGATGGCAGATACTATGATGAGTATATAATGAGTATATTAAAAGAGGAATTTGACGAGATATATGGCTGAATACGGGGGAGATACCAAAATTTTGCCGTTATATTAATGAAAAACTGCTTATGTCCGAGATACCTAGGCAATTTAAATAAATGAAATAATATTGAATGGGGTATATAAATATGTTAATTTTTGGTTTCTTAACATTATATGAAATAATAAAACAGGTATGTTTTTACATGTATGAAATATATGAATATGAAAAAGATAAATTATCTAAATGGGTAGTGGACTTTGTAGAGAAAAGAAAGGCATTCTACAGCAGATGGCGTAATGTTCCGAATGATGATGATATTATTTATAAAATGATTAGAACTTCAAAGTTTGGATTTCTTATGTGGTTTATGACGACGGTGTATGGATATATTTACGCTAAAGGAATAAATAGTGCAATAGGGTTCTATGTAATTTTTGGAATTTTGTTGTTATTCGAAGGAATAGAACAAATCTACTTTTATAAGTACAAAAATTACAAAATGCATGGGTACAAAAATCTTTCAAAACGTACGATAAAATATGTAGAAACAGAAATAAAAACATACAATGTAGCCTATAAAATTCGGCGCGACACTCTAGACCAAAATAGGTTAAACAGCATCATAAGACACAAATGGATAAACATTGCTGGTTACAGTTTGCTTTTAATATTAGAGTATAGCGGTTTTTTCAAATATATATCAAACTTATTTTGGAAATATGTAACAATTTTAAGAGGATAAGATGAATGTAGGTTTCAGTTCTGTTCTGCTTAAAAAATATGTTGACAAGCTGTACAAGGGATTAAAGCCCTTGTATTTTTTATATTGCGACATTACATTAAGCAGACGCCGTGGACGGTTCCTCTCATCTGAACAATTTAACTTCAGATAAAAGGAACTGTCCCTTTTGTCTGTAACCATTTTGTAGCCAGAATTTAAGAATTTCTTAATAAATTTTAACATTTAAAGAGGTATAATGGAAGAAAAGAGAGAGGCAAGGAGGGGAAGGAGATGAAAGAAAATAAGGTGGAATTAGCTTTTATTGGGTATTTAGCTAGATATGTTAGGTTAGAATCTGTAAAGCTTAAAAAGAAATATCAAGAAGTAAAATATAGAAAACTTTTAATATTAGATGCACCAAGAAATAATGGGGATAGTGAGGGTAAAAAAGAGGTAATTGATAGCATCACATACAGTTGTCTCTCATTATAAAATTTTGTATCATGGAATATTTTTTAGAAATTTTAGATTTTATATAGATAAGGGGAAAATAAAAAAATGGGAGGTGAAAATGTTTATAAAACGTTACCCGGGAATAATATATGAGGGAGGAGAATGTAAATTATGAAAAAATTGTTTGTTACGTTCCTTTTAACACTATGCTTAATATGTGGAACATTTATTAAAGTAAATGCATGTTAAGATAATGAAATTAACGTGAAAAGTGAGATTGTGAACCTGATTACGAAAGCTTATGAATATAGAGCGAAATAAATAGTTAATCAATCTATTAGCGACGAATTGGGTCTTTTCTACGTAAAAGGTGAGAAAATATATGATTTTGAAAAGAATAGATATCAGAGTTACAATAAAATGGAAAATAAATTGGATTTAAAAATAATAGATATTAAATCTAGCATAAAAATTAATGATATTAAAATACTGAGTGATGATAAGGCCCAAGTAAAATTAAGGGAGATTGTAAGTTACAAATGGCTGTGCAAAAATGATAACCCAAGAACTATTAAACCTAATAGTTCTGAAATGGGGATTGACCATAAAATTGGTTTAGTTCAAAGACATAATTAGTAAATTTATTAATTGCCCAAAAAGAGGAGTGTATTCTCCTCAATTTTTTATGATTACCAATTGTAAGATATTAGGTGAAAAATGCGTTTTCGTTCCCAAAAATGACACTTTCGTTCCAAAATCCACAAATTTAACTTTAAATGTTGTATAATATAAGAAATATGTTAAAACTATGTTAAATTTTTGTTATAGATTGGCAATGAAAGGAGGATTATAGAGAATTTTGTAGAAATTATAAGACAACGGGCATTTAATCTATAAACTTAAAACAGTTGAAAATACACACTAAGATGGAGGTTTTAAGATGAACAGCGTACTTAGTGTAAAAAATTTAAAAAAGTATTACGGCAAAATAAAAGCGGTTGATGGCATTACTTTTGAACTTTATCCCGGTGAAGTCGTGGGTCTTATTGGTCCAAACGGGGCAGGTAAAAGTACTACTTTAAAGACTATAGTAGGACTTTTGAGAAAGACAGAGGGAGAGATAAAGGTATGCGGTTATGACTATAAAGACAAAGAGGCGCGAAAAAAGCTTTCCTACATACCTGAAATTCCTGACATATACCCAATGCTTACAGTTTGGGAGCATATGAAGTTTATTGCTCTTGCTTACAACCTTGACAATTGGGAAAAAGAGGCTTTGAGATATCTTGAAGCCTATGACCTTTTGGATAAAAAAGATGAATTAGGGGCAAATCTGTCAAAAGGCATGAGGCAAAAGGTGATGGTTATTTGCGGCCTTTTGCACAAACCTGAGGTAATGCTTTTTGATGAACCCTTTGTAGGGCTTGACCCTAAGGCGATTAGAGAGCTTAAAGATACCATACGCGAACTTAAAAAAGAAGGCAAATCTGTTCTTTTGAGTACACACATGCTAGATTCAGTTCAAAATCTTGGAGACAGAGTGCTTATTTTAAAAGCGGGAAAGCTCATCTATGAAGGTACTCTTGAAGAGGTTATGGAAAAAGCAGGACCTAATGGCACATTAGAAGACCTCTTTTTGGAGGTGACAAAATGACAGAAATAAAGGCTTTGCTTACATTGGACTTATTAAGATTTAAAAATTTTGTGAAGGATATAATCAAAAACCCCAAAAGAATATTTATATATCTTCTTCAATTTATCTGGTTTGTATTCATTTTAATACCCGTGATAACAAAGAGGGGAAAGACATTCAATGAAATAAGTACGATAAAATTTGAAGTTTTTAATGCAGTTTTGATAGCGGTCATGCTTTTGGGAGTTTTTGCTTCTTTATTTACCTCCTTAAGACAGCCGGGAATTATATTGAGCCCAGGAGATACAGCTTTTTTGTTGTCTTCCCCGATAAGAGAAAGAATGATATTTTTCTGGTACATGGTAAGGAGCATTTTTAAAAATTTATTTATTGCTGTTCTATTTATCATATATCTGCCTTTTTTAAGTGTTACAATGGAAATTTTCAAATATTCACAGAACTTAATTTGGGGATACCTCGGAGTATTTACTTTTTATCTTGCACTTAGTCCTTTAAGCTTTTTATTTTACTCCATTTCAATGAAGTTTAATGCAAAAGAGATAATAAAATACATTTTATGGAGTGTATTAGTCTTGGTTCTCGGTTCTGCAGTGTATTTTGCCTATAAAGAGCAAAACATTTATGGTTTTATTGAATATTTTGACTTAAAAGGATGGGATTATGTTCCTATTATAGGACCTTCAAAAGGACTTATACTTTCATATTTTACTGGTAATTCTCACAACGCAATAATACAGATAATTTTACAATTTGTAACAATAGTTTTGCTTGTATTTATAGGACTTTATTTTGCGACAGACTATTATGAGGAAGTTGTCACTTACAATGAAAAGATAAGAAAGATAAGAGAAAAGGCCGATAAAGGTGACTTGTCAGGTACGGAAGAAAATGTAAAAAAGAAAAAAAGAAAAGTAGAAGTGAAATTTTCACCAAAAGGTCCATGGGCTTTTATATGGCTTAAAATGGTAGAAAATAAAAGACAGATAGGCTCTATATATTTTAATTTTTATAACCTCTTTTTGCTTGTAATTTCAATTGCTTTTGGATATTTTCTTCCTAAAAATGATAGCACTATAATATTTGTTTTGGCTTTTATGTACGCTTATATGGCTTGGCTTTTGAGTATGGTCTCAACAATAGGGGCAGAATTAAATAGAATGTACATTTACATAATTCCGGGAGAAGGCATAGAAAAGCTTATTGCAGTAAACTTTGTACCTCTTTTAAAATCGTTTATAACAGCGATACTTCTTATAGTACCTGCTTCAATTTTTATAAAACCCGGCTTGCTTAATACTATTGCAGCTATACTGTTTATAATAAGTCTTTCGGTTTTACAGAATTTTTCCTACGCTTTTTTGCTTACTTTTATGCCATCAAAAGAAGACATTAAAATAGCAATACCTTTTTTTAGGTTGTTTGGATTATTATTTGTGCTTATACCTGTAGGATTAGTTTCCATTCCTTTGGGTATTGCGACAAAAAGTATGGGAATAGGCATTTTATCAGCTTCTATAATAATGCTTTTAGAAGCGGGAATGTTTTTGCTCTTTGCAAATTATATATTTGAGAGGTTGGAGCTGAAGTGAGGGAAAATTTTGATGGGAGATATAAAGTCTAATGAAATACTTTTTTCTTATAAAAAGTGTCTGGAAATAGGACTTACAAAATCGATAGTTACTCCATTAATATCTTTAGAAGAAGATGAATTGAAAAAGAGATTACAAGAGAATAAAAAACTTATAGAAGTTTTTAGAAAATGTGTTAATAGGGTACGTACACAATTGAAGAAAAGATATATTTTTTTGCTGGTAGATAGTGAAGGATACCTTTTAGATGTTTTATACAACAAAAAAATATACAAGGATATTACTGACTTAGGCATTAGGAGAGGAACCTCTTTTAAGGAGGAAAGCTGTGGGACAAATGCCATTTCATTGGCTATGAAATTAAAGCAGCCAATTTACTTAAAACCGGAAGAGCATTATTGTGATATTTTCAAACAATGGTACTGTATAGCCACGCCTTTTCACATAGATAATCAGATAGTAGGCTATTTGGATATATCAATAATAGAACATAATATGGCAGATGAAATGATGGGATTTATAGATTTATTAGTATATAAAATTGCCAACGAATATAAAAGAGAAATGGATTTAGAATCACAAGAAGACCTTGAAAAATTGACAGATAAACAGATTGAAATAATAAAAAAGTGTGCAAAAGGATACACAGAATTAGCTATATCGATGGAACTCGGACTAAAACCATCTACGGTAAAGTATCATAAAAAAGAAATTATTAAAAAATTGCGAGTAAAAAACTTTCAACAGGCGATTGCAAAAGCTATTAAGCTTAATTTAATAGATTAAATTTGGACTATACTTTTGTATAGTTTTTTTATTTTTTTGCTAAAACTATACAAAGATATAGTAGACATTGAAAAAAATGTATTATAAAATAAAAATGAATAAAAAATTAGTTGAGTTAGGGGATAGTATACTGGAATAAAATGCAAGTATATAAAAAATAAAGTTGGTACCCATAAAGGAATTAATTGTGATGTGTGTTATAGCTTCAATGATGCATGGGAAATTTTAGGGCAGATTCTAATTGTATTGAATATAACGCAGAAAGTTTTTAAAAGGAGAAAAAAATAGTTATGTTTAAACAATTAATGCTTCTTCTTTATCCAATTGATAGAAATGAAGATATTATATGTTATTAAACTGAGGGGAGAATGTAAAATGAGATTCTTTCCGGTAGTTTTACTATTTATATATATTAAAATAATCTTTCAATTTTTACTGCGTGTAATAGATAAAATTGGATGAATTATCATGTGAAAGAAACAAAACAAATTTTTGTGGTGCAGTAATTTTTTAATATTTTATTGTTCGATAAGATAGCACTATTTATTAGGCAAACATTTTTAATAAAGTTGTCAAATAAAAGAAACCTTATTTAGAAAGGTGTGAAGAAATTGAAAAGGACTGAAGGATAAAAGGAAGGAGGGCCTAATAACTATAAAGTTTTTTCTCAAACCAATGAGTAAACTTGTTGAATTATGTTGCTTTGGCTGGGGTAAACAGTGTAAATAATGATTGTGGAACACAGTGCTTAGATAAGAGGATATAAGCCAATGTGATTTTACGCATAAACAAGTAGAGTGTTATAAGCGATATACTGCTACATCATAGTATATATAAGTTTGAGAGATATAACAGATTGCGGTGCAGAATGTTTTTCTTTTGGGTTGCTGTGGAGATGAAGACTTAATATGAAAGGTATGTTGAGAGAGGGGAGAAATTAAAATGCATATTGAAAAAAATGAAAGAATAGAGTTACCTCTCACTTTTGGAGAAGATGTGAGGGAAATAGAAATTAAAGGAGTATATTTTTTGGTTAATCTCAAAGAAAAAACATGGCTTGCTATCAATAAAAAAGGGAAAGAGTTCTTAACAAAGTTAAGACAGGGGTATATTTTTAATAAGCTTAAAAAGGAGGAAAAGGAGTTAATTAGCATTTTACATGAGTTGCATATTATTAAAGGTGTTAAGCATTGTGAGGGAATACAAAAGATAGGTCCAACGATAGCTTACTTTCATATTACTCAACGTTGTAATTTAAATTGTCCGACGTGCTTTACGTTTTCACCTAAAAGAAACAAATTAAATGACATGCCTACTGAAAAAGTAAAAGAAGTTCTGCGAAAAATAAAAGAATTTGGCATTAATGAAGTAATTTTTTCTGGGGGAGAACCATTTTTAAGAGAAGATTTTATTAAAATTTTGGAAGAATCAAAAAAATTATCACTTAGTGTTGTAGTTTTAACGAATGGTACTCTAATTAATAAGGAGATAGCAAACAAAATTAAGGGTACAGTTGATGAAGTTTACATTTCTTTAGATGGAGTTAATGAAGAAATTTATGGTAGATTACGTGGAAAAGAAAATTTTAAAAAAGTAATTAATGCTATTGATTACTTAAAAAGTGAAAATATTAATATTAGTTTACTTCCTACAATTACATCTATTAATTTTGAGTTTATTGATCAGTTTAAAGAATTTTCGGATGAAATTAAGTGCCCTATCAACTACAGCCTTTTTGTTCCCATTGGTGCTGGTTTTTATAATACGGACTTAGCATTAAACGAAAACCAATTAGTAGATTTTGCTAAATGGATTGCAAACCAAAACAATGTGAGAAACTTTAGTGAAAGTAGTAAAATAAAGGGGAAAAGTATGGTTGGTGAAATTTCAATACGCAAAGGATGTGGCCTGGGGGAGGGTAATGAAATAAGTATAGATGCCGATGGTACAATTTATTGCTGTCATCTTTTACACTATTCTAAGTATAAATTAGGTGAGTTGCCAAGAAGCAATTTGGAAGAAATTTTAAGTTTGAAGACAAAATTATGTGAAGGTTGTTTGGTTGATGAACTTGAAAGTTGCAAAAACTGTAATTACAGGTATTTTTGTGGCGGTGGTTGTCGAGCACATGCATTAATTAAAACAGGAAGTCTTCAAGGTAAAGATCCACATTGTATTTTTTATCGCACTTTTTTAGATGAAGCTTTTTCCAATTTTTTACTTTAAAGTTTTCGATTTTTCCTTTCTTTATAGATACTTGAATTGGTTGATAACGCTCATTTTGAGTGTTTCTGCAAATAGCTAATTAACTTCTAAAGGAGTAGCGCTGTAAAAGGGGAGGTATTGTTGTGTTTTATTAAGGTAGTAAAAAATTCCAAATAGCTGCGTAATTTTAAGATATTTGCAGCTATTTGAAGATAATAAAAAATTTTATTGAGATAGGAGGTGAAGAGAATGATTTTAGGTTTTGGTAAAAGTGTAAGGAAAGCTGGGTGCGTTAGTATTGGTTACATTGTTTGTGTCAGTTATGGCCCACCTAGTTGGAGAGGTTTCTAATTGAAGAGGTTTATAGAAAGGGTAGAGTGAGCATGTAATTAACACTTAGTTACATGCTCGCTCCAATTAATTCTTTTTATAAAATTTCAATATTTATCCTTGAAGAATTATATTATTTGAAGAAAAGGTAATTTTATACATTTATAACTCATTAATATATATTGCTACTGGAAAAAATATTAAGATGGTGAGTCAAAAAGGATGGATTATAGAGACATTTCATAGTTATTTGAGGAGGGTGCTAATGAGTGAATTGATTTTTGAAAACGTGATAAAAAGGTATGGGAAAAAAGTAGTTTTAAAAAACATTTCATTTGAAGTAAATAAAGGTTCTCTTGTAGGGTTGATTGGTCCTAATGGAGCAGGTAAGACAACTACTATTAAGCTAATTGCTGGGCTTTTAAAGGTTGATTCAGGTAAAATATTGGTAAATGGCAGAGATCCTTTTACTCAACATGCAGATGCCTTAAAAGAGGTAGGAATACTAATAGAACCACAATTTTTCCCTTATTTAACAGCATATGAAAATTTGGCTTATTTATCTTCAGCTATGGGTTTAGACAAACATCAAATTGACTCTTTGTTAGAATTTGTAGGCTTAAAAAATGAAAGAAATAAAAAGGTTTCATCTTTTTCTTTTGGCATGAAACAAAGGCTTGGATTGGCACAAGCGTTATTAGGTAACCCCTCAATAGTTATATTAGATGAGCCCAACATTGGACTTGATCCAATGGGTATTATAGACCTAAAAAACTCATTAAAAAAATTAGTAGAAGAAAAAAAAATAGTTATTATTTCAACTCATATATTAAAAATGGTTGAGGACTTATGTACTGAGATAATTTTTATAAACAATGGTGAAATTATTTATCAAGGAGAATTAGAGAAATTATTTTTAATGAAAAAAAAATTTCGGTTAAAAGGAAAACCAGTTGATAAAATAAAAAGATTTTTAATACAAACAAACAAGAATTTTTTAACGTTTAATGATAGTAATGCGTTGGAATTTTATGCTTCAGATGAAGAGATGCGTGAAATAGTACAAACACTAAATTCTGAAAATTGTTCAATACTTCAAGTAGAGCAACTTTCAGCTGATTTAGAAGAAATATTCATTGATTTAGTAAGGAGGAGAAAGGATGGTAAGGATAATTAAAGCTGAATTTATAAAAAATATGAAAAGGAAGGATATTCAAACAACAATTTTTCTTGCTGTTTTATTGCCTTTTCTCGTTACATATTTGGCACATAAGAAGGTGGTAATTATTTCATCATGGCATTCTCCATTAGAGAATACGTTTATGATCGCTTTCCTCTGGGGAATAATGATATTTCCGTTACTTATTATTGTTAGTTCAGCCAACTCTTTATCAAAAGAAATTGAGAATGGAAGTATAAAATTAATATTATCTAAACCATTGCATCGCAGACATATATTTATTGCTAAACTTACTTTTCTTTTTTGTATATGTCTTGGTATTTCAATGCTTGTTTTTCTTTCTTCATACTTTTCGGGCTTATTATTTTATGGCTTTAATAAAGCAGCATCAGTAGATAAGATTGGAAATATATCAATTCCTCTGTGGAAAAGTTTATTATTTACTTATATACTGGGTTTTTTGGGGCTTCTATTCTGTAGTACCATTACCTTGTTTTTTTCTTGTTTTTTTCAAACGTCAATTTCAATTATGTTACCTTTAGTAATGTTGATTTTTTCACAAGTATTAGAAGGAAAAAAGGAATTGTGGTATTTTTTACCCACTTATCTTTACCAGTTTTCAACTATACAAGTGCATAGTAAAGACCCCATCAAAGATGGACTAATTAGTATGATTTTACTTATTGTTTATATCGGACTTTTATTTACAGCTGGAATTATGATTTTTGAAAGAAAGGATTTTAAAGGATGAAAAGCAAAGCTAAGTATTTACTAATAACTTTTAATGTTTTTATTTTATCATTATTTTCTATTTTATTTATTTCCTTTGTAGTTAGCAGACTTTTGGGAATAAATAAGACATGGATTACTTTTTCGTCTTTTCCATCCAATTTATTCTGGATTCCATCACTAATTTTATTTTTTTCGTTTGTGGTTATACCGTGCATATGGGAAAATGTTGTTGAACAAAAGTCTATATTAAATATTATCCGAGATATAAAACCCAAAAAGCCTTTATGGGATTTAATTCTATCAGTGGCAGCGGTACTTTTTCTATTGCTATGGGTTAAGTTTTGTCAACATATGTTAGGATTACCTTTTGAAAATGTTACAATTTCATATGTAGAAAAATTAAAATGGTTTTTTCATCTTACCGTGTTAGCATTTGCTGAGGAATTTCTTATTAGATCATTCTTGCAAAAACGCTTAATGGAAGTTTTAGGACCAGTTTTAAGTATTTTGATGAGTTCTTTTGTTTTTGCTTTTGTTTTACATGCATCCGAAATACCATTTATAAATCTAATTATTAGATTTCCATTGGGAATTGTTATTGGTTTTCTTTATTATATTAGAAGAAACATATTTTCGCCTTTTTTTACTCATTTAATATATGATTTTACAATACTAATAGGAGTGATGTAGAATGTTAAAAAGAGGTTTGGTATTAAGTTTGGGAATAGTAATTTTGGCAATGCTCCCTTTCTTGGCACTGCATTATACCCAAAATTATACTCATATGGTTATTTTAGGTTTATTAGAAATGATTATTGTAGTAATTTTTTCCATTATAGGTATTTGTATCACATTTAAAAATATAAATATAGATTCTACTTTAAAGGGAGCTACTTGTGCAGCAATTTTATATATTGGGCATATAATAGGTAATATAATAATTGTAAACCACCCTGATTATAAAATTATTGTAGAGAAAATTTCAAATCAGCTTGGTTCGGATGTTCAAATTGTAAGTCCATTGGCAATAAGTTCTCTTGTAACTTCTTTTCTGATTTTTCTTCTGCTTGGTTCTTTTGCTGGGTGGATAGTAAGAAAAAAAGGGGGAATGCAAGATGTCTGAACCGCTTTTTACTGGTAAGTATTTTGCAGCTTATGCTGAAGAACTGTCAGAGAAAAAGTCTCTGTTAGGTTTTGTTCATCCTTCTTTTCGATTTCCTCATAAAGGTGAAATAGTAATAAGTAAGGAAGGGCTAATATTGACCAATTTAGAAGAAATAAAGTTTAATGAGCTTTCAAAAATAAGTCTCCATTATGATTCTCTTTATAATCGTTTTTGGGCTGGTGGAATAGTTGGTCAGTATCCACGTCTTGCCTTTTTATGTCGTGGAGAACCCTTAGTGCTTGAATTTACCAAGAATGGTACGAGGAAAAGATTATACCTTTTAATTAACTGGCGTTTCTTTACAGGATTTACTGATAACCGACTTGTTTATGAGGTAATGATTCAATTTTTGAATCCAGAGGTACTATGAAAGAAGCAGAGTGCTACATGCTAAGTTGGGTAAAGGGTAAATTTTTAACTTTGGGATTTATTGCAAGATTTACTGCAGTTTCATTATTATTTATATGCACATTACAAATGAGCCTATATAATTATGTAGGGATGTGCAAAATTAATAAAAATAATTACGAATAAAAGCCAAAATATGTATGACATACAATATATAGTAATTAGGACTGACAATCGAACATAAAGAAAGTGGTAAAGGAAAAGAAAAGACAAAAAGAGGAGCTAAAAAGGGCATAAATATCCTGTAGAAGTCAAATGTTAAAAAGTGGCATGAACCAAATTCAGCAAAAGTTAAGCCGATTGCATCAGAACAACAAGGGACTTAAACTCATCAAATTTACCCAGTTTAATAGCTACAATAGTGACAGTAAGCAAAGTAATATGGCCCAAAGTATTAAGGTTGTTGAAGGAATTAATATTTCTGACATAAGCTTTTTCAAAATTCAGGGTTTTAAATCGAGAATTATATCTTTCTGATTCAATCCGCAATTTATAGACAGCCTTAAAATATAGGGAGTCTCTATTAATAGAGGACCTATAATCAGAAGATATAATAGTATACTTAGTACAGCCTCTATGCTTTTTGCCATTAAAATATTTAGGATGCTTTATAGGGCAAGCAGAGTCATCTTTAGAATTGCAGAACTTGCAAACAAATTTTTGCTTAATAAAACCATCAAAATATTGCTTGCCGTCTTTAAGAATTTTAATACCCGCTTCACAAACGATATAACCATCATCAGTCAGTGGGGGATTTTTAGAATTACGCCAGTTTCGAGGAATAAAACAATGACCATGGAGAGTATCTCTAACGTAATTATAGAGTTTCTTAACGTCATAACCTTTATCAGCGATAAAATTAGTACCAGTCAGTTTAAACCAATTATTAGTATCAGCGAGTAAAGACAAAGCGACATCAAAATCAGGGACATCAGCAGGAGTAATAGTTTCAGCGATAGGTATAAAAAAGATGGCATCAACAATAATATGATTTTCATAGTCCCAATAAAACTTATAACGTTTATTAGAAGAATCATTAGAAGCAGAATAAACGCCTAATTTACAATCCTAAAAAGACTTAGGCTTAATATCTTTAGAGAATTTATTTTTAGAAAAAAACTTAGGGTTATTTAACTTAGTGTTAGCTTTAATAGGGGTAGAGTCTATGGAAATAAACTTACCAGACTCCCATGTCGCAACAAATGCGACACCAGCAGAGAATGAAAATGTCCTTTTTTGATGATATAATTTGATAATATAATCATTATAGCGGTTGGTGAAGGCAGGTCGTTTTCATTTTGATGCTTCGAGCTCAATGTTAGACTGAACCACAATGACGGGGTGCACCACAGACTGTTGCTCCAATATGGAAGCACGCGGGATAGAATAATCGATAGAGGTTGTTGCACCAGCCCTTCAAATCTAAAAGCCGCTGGAGGATGATACAAATGGAAGTTATATATCCACACTGTTGTGGCTTAGACATTCATAAAAAGACTGTAGTAGCTTGCGTAATTACACTAAAAGAAAAAGAAATGCGTACATTCTCCACGATGACTGAAGATATACTAGCTATGGTGGACTGGATAAAAAATAAAGGGTTTACACATATAGCGATGGAAAGTACAGGTTCTTACTGGAAGCCCATTTACAATATTCTTGAGATTGAGAGGCTCAATCCAATGATAGTAAATGCTAATCATATTAAGAATGTACCGGGCAGAAAAACGGATGTAAAAGATGTATAGTAGATCGCAAGGTTATTACAGCATGGTTTACTGCAGGGCAGTTATATACCTTCAAGAGAGCAACGGGAATTGCGGGAATTAATAGGATATCGATGGAGCTTAATAGAAGAACGTGCCAGAGAAATAAACCGGATGCAAAAAGTATTAGAGGGAGCAAATATTAAACTTGCTTCTGTGACTGGAGCTATACTGGGAAAATCATCACGTGCGATGATTGAAGCTATAATTAATGGAGAAGAAGGTTCTGCCATTTTATCTGAATTGGCTCAGAAACGATTAAAGAATAAGAAAGAAGAACTAAAGAAAGCTTTAAATGGTTTAATAGGACCACACCAAAGATTGATATTAAAGGCGCAACTTGAGCATATAGATTTTCTCGATGAACAAATAGCCTTATTGGATGAAGAGATAAAGAGGCGAATGCTCCCTTTTGAAGAGGAACTAGAGCGTTTAGACACTATTCCAGGAGTGGGCAGACGCACAGCTGAACACATAATAGCTGAAATTGGTACAAACATGGACCAATTTCCTTCTGCTGCGCATCTTTGCTCCTGGGCGGGAGTAGCTCCAGGTAACAATGAAAGTGCAGGGAAAAGAAAATCGAGTAGAACACGAAAAGGGAACGAAAAACTACGGTCTGTGTTAGTAGAAGCTGCAAGAGCCGCTGCTCACACGAAAGATACATATTTATCAGCCCAGTATCACCGTATAGCTGCCCGGCGGGGAGTCAATCGCGTTGCAGTTGCTGTAGCTCACAGTATCCTTACGATTGTGTATTATTTATTAAAGCGAAAAGAGAGATATAATGAGTTAGGAGTAAACTATTACGAAGAACGTAAAAAAGAAATAATTGTGAAACAGTCCATCAAGAAATTAGAGGCATTAAGATTAAAAGCCACCGTGGAGAATGCAGTGTAAGGTTTATGCACAATTTAATACAATGCCTCATAATACCTATAGAGTAATTCTTTTAAGTGGAATACTATAGGGTTGTATAGTTATTGTTTTTTGTCTTTTTTAGCGGTGTTTTATTTTCGGGGTAGATAGATAAGAAATGATAATAATAAGCCATGAGATGCTTTTGTTGTGATGAGAAAATTAAAGAAAAACTAAGATATTAAGAGAAAATAAAAGATAATAGAGGGAGTGAGGTGTTGTGTAAATGGAGACGATAAAGAAATATATCTTAAAATACAAATTTTTAATTCTGATAAACGCTATACTTATAATTTTCGTGTCAGCCCTTAAAGCCCTGCAGGCAATACTTTTTAAAATAATTGTTGACACAGCAGTTGGAAATTTAAATTACAGTATTTCTAGCTTAATATGGTATTCGGTAGGATTTTTAATAGCAGTATTTACAGCTGAAACTTTGTCAAATGCAGCTTCAGCAGCTTTTAACAAGAAAGTTTTGGTAGACTACAAACAATCCATCATAGAAAGTTTCATAAATTCTAAAAGAAGGAAAATTACAAGCTCAGAATTGATATCTTTACTCAGCAACGATGTGAGAATGATAGAGAGTAATTACTTAACAAGCCTCATTAACATTATGGAAGACATTTTACTATTTATCGTGTCTTTATATTTGATACTTAAAATAAACGTTTATCTCACTATAGTCATTTTCATTTTTGGCTGGGTTCCAGTGATTGTACCTCAGCTTTTCACAAAAGTAAATCAAGGACTAAAGGGGCAGTACCTTAAAAAGCTTGAGAGGTTTACTAACAGAATAAAAGAGATGGCTCAGGGATTTGAAGTAATAAAAGCTTTTAACATAGAAAATAAAATTCTCAATATGGCATCAAAAGATAACAAAGATGCAGAAATGGCGGGGTATAAATCCGACGCATTTCAAGGATTTCAAGGGGCTTTGTCTATTGTGTCAGGATTTGCAATGTTTTTTGTGAATATTCTTGTAGCCACATATTTGGTTTTAAGAGGCTACATAACAGTGGGTTCTATGATTGCCGCTGTACAGCTTATGAACTACATAGTAAATCCTTTAATTTCTGCATCTTTGTATGCTACAAAGATAAAATCTGTTGAAAAAATAGCAGATAAAATCCAAAAAGAAATAATAGACGTAAGCAAAGAGGAAGTCTCACAGGGAGATAAACCTTTTGAATTTAGAAATTCCATAGAAATCAAGAACCTAACCTTTTCCTACGATGGGAAGAGGAATGCTTTGTCAAACATAAATATAAAGCTTGATAAAGGCAAAAAGTATACATTAGTTGGAGAAAGTGGGTGTGGGAAGACCACACTACTTAGAGTCTTATTAAATCACATTACAGATTATGAGGGGCAAGTGCTAATTGGCGGAGTAGACATAAGAGAATTTGACCCTGCCTCCTATTACAGGAAAGTTAGTATTATACAGCAGAACGTCTTTATGTTTAGCGACACATTAAAGAATAACATTTGTCTGTATAGTGAATGCAGTGAAGAGGAACTTAATGAAGCATTGAGACAATCTGGTTTAGTTCAGGTTGTTGAGAAACTTCCCAAGGGACTCGATACAATAGTAGGAGAAGGGGAAGTAGAGCTATCGGGAGGAGAGAGACAGAGGATAGCAATTGCAAGAGCGTTAATCAAGAAAGCTGAAATACTGCTTATAGATGAAGCTACGGCGGCTTTAGACAAAATTACGGCAAGCGATATAGAGAGGACACTTATAAATTTAGATGCGACAGTGCTTGCTGTAACACATAAACTAGACCCGGATATACTTAAAAGATATGATGAAATATTTGTGATGAGAGATGGGGAAATCATTGAAAGAGGCACATTAGATGAGCTATTAGAAAAGAGAGGATATTTCTATTATATGTATAATTATGGGATTGATGAGAAAGAAACAGTAGAGGAAGCTGTATGAAAGGATTCAAAATATAGCATTGAAGCAACTTACAAATGGTTGCCGACAAAAGCAAGTATCTATGAAAGAGTAATAGAGAAGTTAAGTGGAGACTTGTCAAGAATTTTGTGTCTGGTTAAAGTAACGTAACTGGAAAAGTTGTTGTATTTCATAGATATGGCCATTTATCATTGGAACCGGTTTTCTCCATTTTGTCTGTTTTAAATTTTTTCTCTGGAGATAAATATTAATTTCAAGGACCTCAACGGAATTGAAATATCCACCCGTTTTTATGCGGATTTTCTCAATCAGGCTGTTGACACTTTCTACAACATTAGTGGTATAAATATGTTTTCTTAAGGATTCAGGATATTTAGTAAAGGCTAAATAATACTCTGCTTTTTCCATAAGGAGATTCATATAACGGCTGTATCTCTCTTTGAATATATTACAAAGATTTTGAAATTTTTCTAAAGCCTCATCAAATGAAGAAGAGAGCTTTATTTTGTTGAGTTCTTTGTTGAATTCTGCAGCATCGGCTTTGGTCATGGATTTACGAATATTTCTTTGAAGATGGACAAAACAGAGCTGGTGGTCAGCATAAGGATATACAGCCTTGACTGTTTCAATTATACCTGGGAAATCATCACTGACAACTATTAAAACTTTTTTAAGTCCACGGTTTACTAGATCTTCGAAGACTTTATTCCAGTCGGCTCTGTTTTCTTTGCCGAAGAAGGTGTACAAGCCAAAGATATCTTTTTTGCCTTCCATGTCAATACCAAGGACTATGTAACAGGCAGCTTTTTTAACTTTTGAGCCATCTTTAATTTCACAATGGTAGGCATCAATTATTAGAGCAAAGACAGCTTCAGGCAATTCTCTTTGTTTAAAAAGATCCAATTCGCTTTTAAGGTCATTTTTAATCTTATTGAGTTCCTGTTCAGAGTAAGGCAGTTGAAGGTTTTTGAGGGTGTTTAGGAGAGAAGATTCTGAGTAACCATTAATAACAAGGGACATAAGAAGTTCAGTATATGATTCATCAACCCTTTTAAAGGTTTGAGGAGGATGTTAGGCCTAAACTCACCTGTACGAGTTCTTGGGACAGATATTTCTAAGTTACCTACATGAGTAGCAAGTTTTCTGTTGTAAAAGCCGTTACCTTTATCATTATCATTTTTCATGAGATAGATTTCACGTTAAGAATAAACCAATCAAGTAAATCTTCAAGGAGTTTCTTTAAAACAGGGGGGAAGGATCTTGAGCAGAGCAGTATTGGTTTAAGACTTTTTCGATAGCCATGTTTTTGACTGTTTCGTAGTAGTTATTTTTATCCATTATTACCAATCTTCCTTACAATTTCATTATACATCAGACACAATTTTATTTTAACATCCAGGATAATTTGACTTGATTTTGAAAGATAGAGGTCAAATAAATCATGAGAGAACTCATTAATAAAACGGCAGAAAGTCCAATAAGAAGGAAGATGAGAATAACCCTTACGGCCAGGACTAGAGGAAGGGAATTCAGGTATTGAAGACAAGTCTAGATTTTTAAGCATAGAAGAATAGAAATCAATTTTAGACTGAGAGGTAAAGAGTTCAGGTATATTTAAAAGTAATTGAAGCTGGTACATGTAAGATTTCCTTCTCCTTAAAAAATATTTTCATGCGGTATATATAATAATTCGACAAATGGGAGGGGAAATCCTACATAAAAGATAAAAAATTCAAGAGAGATAGAAAAAAGCATATCTGTAGAATGGCTTAAATGAAGGCTTTTGAATTTTGCACAAGTCTAATTGTGCAATGTTAGGAGGGATTATTGTATGAAAAAATTCTTTTGGTTGTTAGGCTTTCTTGGTTTTCTTGGTTTTTTAGGATTTTTTAAATCTTATATGTATTTTGCATTTTTTGCTTTTTTCTCTAACTTTTTCACTAGTCGATATATTAACATTTTACAGGATAAACAACTTCAAAACAAAATGGCAGAAGCTCATTCGATCAGTTTTGTTGTGACTAGTTTTTTCTTATCATTCATGTTAATAATGCTTATATTCAACGTAAGTTATGAGATTTTTAAAGCTACATTTTGCATTGTTTTTGCTTTAATTTTTATTATAGATTCGTACTTACTTTATAAATACACAGGAAGTAATCAAAAATAAAACTCAGACCTCTGTTTTATCAGCCTATAACAGAATTATCAATTGGTACATAATTAACCTATGGGAGATGAAAAGAAATTACTCCACTACCTGCTGCAATATTTTTATAATTTTTACGTTAAATTTTACTGTAGATTGGAAATAGAAGAAGGATTTTAGGGAATTTTGTAGAATTTATAGTATTGTGTTCCAGTGATTGTTCTTTATTATGGTTTGAGAGATTATAATTTGCATTTAAAATTCTGCATAAACGGAGGTCGAAGATGGATAGTGTACTTTCTGTAAAAAATCTAAAAAAGTATTATAGCAAGGTAAAAGCAGTTGATGGGATTTCATTTGAGATGTATCCTGGAGAAGTTGTAGTGCTTATAGGTCCAAATGGTGCAGGGAAAAGTACTACTTTAAAGATTTGATAGTGAGATGGGAGTGAGAGCTATGTCAAAAGAAAGAGAATATTATTACATAGGAAAGAGAAGAGGTGCTGATATATGGAAGCTTATACTTAAATATGGTGTACTTTCAGCATCTCATTTTGAAGTTCGATTTCCTGATGACCCAACAATGACACTTTCTGAAGGGGAAGAAGAATTTCTTGGGCTACCTGAAGTTTTTGTGGAGCCATGGAGTGGTATGAAGGGAGCTATTGCTGTAAAAGGGGAGATGACAAAAGAGGCAAGAGAATTATTCTTACAAATTATAGAAACTAGAAGAATAAGGCTTTGGGATTTTATACTTTTTAGAGATGAAAGAAAACTTCTATCAGTTTCAGATTTTGATGACCGCATTGTGACGGAGAATTTTGCTAAAGAATTTATGGAAAAACTCTTTCTTACTTGGTTTGAACCTATTCCAGAACCGGAAATTAAATCAGAGGGAATTTCAAAAGATTTTCTTGAAGAAGTCAGTCAAGCGATTCAAGAAGCATTATCTAAATTGGTACTAGACCTAGAAAATGATAAAAATTGAAGGTGAGGGATAATTTTGGTAGAAGTAAAGGGATTGACTAAAGTGTTTAAAAACATAAGAGCAGTAGACAATTTAAGTTTTAAGGTAGAAGAAGGAGAAATATACGGGCTTTTAGGTGAAAATGGTGCTGGTAAAACCACAACTTTAAGAATGCTTGCGACAATGCTTAAGCCTACAAGTGGAACAGCCATTATAAATGGGAAGGACTTAATAAAAGAACCAGAAGAGATAAGAAAAGAAATTGGGATACTTTTTGGAGGAGAAAGTGGATTATACGACAGGCTTACTGCAAGGGAAAATATACTGTATTTTGCAGAGCTTCACGATATGGATAAAAAGGAGGCAAATAAAAAGATTGATATATTGGCACAAAAATTTGATATGACTGAATTTATTGATAGACCAGCAGGCAAGCTTTCAAAAGGAATGAAGCAAAAGGTAGCAATTGTGAGGTCAATAATACATGACCCTAAAGTGATGCTTTTTGATGAGCCAACATCAGGTCTGGATGTAGGTTCAGTAAGAGAAGTGCACGACTTTATAAGGTTTTGTAAAGAAGAAGGAAAGACAATCATTTTCTCAAGCCACAGCATGTCAGAAGTAGAAAAACTTTGCGACAAGATAGGCATAATACACAAAGGGAAACTTGTAGAGGAGGGGACTATAGAAGGTTTAAAAGAGAAATACAAAACAGACAATCTTGAAGAATTATTTATGGAATTGGTAGGTGAGAAAATTGAAGTTTAAGCATGTATACATAGTTTTGAAAAAAGAGCTAAAGGACATTTTTAGAGATAAAAAGACATGGATTGTTACAATTTTACTTCCTGCCTTGTTTATTCCTATAATGATGTACATAGTAATAGGTGGAGCAGAAAGCATATCAGAACAAAAAATAAGCGATACAAAAATAGTAGTTTTGGATGAAGGAAATAATGTAAAATTTATAAATTATTTAAAATCGACAGGAATAAGTATAGTAACGGGTTTGCAAAATCCCAAAGAAAGTCTTGAAAAAGGCGATATAAGGGCAATTGTAGTTATACCTTCTGATTTTGATAAAAATATAGAAGAAGGCAAGAACGCTGATTTAACAATTCAGGTAGACATGTCAAATATGAAATCTTCAAATGCAGAGAATATGATAAGAGGTCTTATAAAAGAATATGCGAATAATATTGTAAAAGAAAGACTTATAACAAAAGGCATAGATCCTAAAATATTAGATCCAATTGCAATAAAGACAGAAAATATTGCCTCACAGAGTAAAATGGCAGGGTCTTTTTTAGCATTCATTGTGCCAATGCTTTTGACTTTATGGACGGCAACAGGAGGTATGGGAGCAGCTGTTGATTTGGCAGCAGGTGAGAAAGAAAGAGGTACGTTAGAACCTTTACTTACGACTTCTGCATCAAGGCTTTCTATAATGGCAGGCAAATACTTGGCTGTAACAACCATGGCACTTATAAGTGCTATTGCTTCACTTTTGGGACTTTTTGCTTCCTTTTCTTTAAATAAAGATATGGCATCTTTAAATGCCGATTTTAGGTTGAGCGTAGCGGCAATAGTTGTCATGTTCGTGGCTGCCTTTTTTACAGCATCAATATTTGCTGCACTGGAGCTTGCTTTAAGTGCATATGCAAAATCTTTTAAAGAAGGGCAGACATATATTTCACCTTTAATGTTTATTGCAATAATTCCGGCATATTTGGTGATGTATAAAATGCCAAATGAAATACCTATATCTTATTTTGCAATACCTGTATTTGGAACTATTTCGGTTTTTAAAGAATTGCTTTATGGTATTGTAAATATGACACATATAGGTATATTTGTATTTTCATCAATAATATATGTGGGTATTAGTGTATATTTGGCAGCTTTGATGTTTAAGCAGGAATGGGCACTATTTAGGGTGTAAAAAATCTTTTATAATTTGCAAATAGCAGGGGAAACCCTGTATTTTTTTGCTTGTATATAGGACAGCAATTTACATTGTAACCATTTTGTAACCAGAATTTAAGAATTTCTTAATAAATTTTAACATTTAAAAGGGTATAATGGAAGAAAGAGTCTTTGAGATATTAAAAAATATATGGAAAGGGTCAATAAATGATGTTTAAACAACCTTTAAAAATCATGCTTGTTTTATTTACTTTATCCGGATTATTATCGGCATGTGGTTATACATTTAAAAATGAAGAAGACCATGTTAAGTATACAATTGAAAAGTTTTACAATGTGCAGTATAAAGCGTACTTAAAAATGGAATATATTGACACAACACCATATCTGGATATGACAAAAATACAGAATCAAAATAAAGTAATAGCACTTAAAGAATTAACATTTAGAAGAAAATATGCTTTTGAAAAAGGGTATGGATACGTTGAAAGAAGGCGATTTCCTTTGAAATTTAATTACAAAAATATAGATATAAATGGTAACAGAGCAAAAGTTGTAGTGGAATTAGAAATAGATCGTACTAAGGCTTACCCAATGTTTATATGTCCAGGTGATAATATCTTTGAATTGGAAAAACAAGACGGGCATTGGAAGATAATAAATCATACATATCAAGGCTTGACACAGTATAAATTATGGATTGATAAAAAATTACCTGAACCAGATTATGAAAAAATAAAGCGTCAATTAGATAAAGAATTTGGCGAAACAAATGGTACAGTATACATAGGTTCTATGGATTCTTACTTCTACGCAATAGGAAGATAATAAGACAGATATTTTTGCAAATGTAAGGAGGAGTTTAAAATTGAAAAGAATATTGGTTCATGGATTACTTCAATTTTACTAATAACTTCATTAATTTTAAACCTGCAACACTATAAAGTTATCCAGAATTATAAAGCTCAAATGGATAGTATTAATGGATATTTTATGAATAGTTTACGCTTTTTAAGTTTAAAGGCTTAAGAAGAGACGATATAGTGGATGCTTTGATTTTACTTGCAACAGGGATTTTGGCTATTAAGAAAGAGGGAAATATATGCTCTTTCCCTACAAATTTTAAAGAAAAAGACCTTTTGGGGCTGCCAATGGAAATTTTCTTTGTAAAATTTAGCAGGTTAAATGAAATTTTTATAGAATAAATATTATTGTAAAAAAGTGTGAAGAGGGGGAGCAAAATGGCAGGTAATTATAGCGGTTTTTTTATAAAAGGGGAGGATGGGGCAGATATATACCTTCATCTTTGGGTGCCAGAGGAAATTCCCAGGGGTATTATTCAGGTATTTCATGGAATGGCTGAACAGGGGGGAAGATACCAAAATTTTGCCCGTTATATGAATGAAAAAGGATTTGTAGTATGTGCCGATGACCATAGAGGTCACGGGAAAACAGCAGGGAGCCTGGATAATGTAGGTTACATAGGAAAAGATGGCTTTAATAAGATAGTAGAAGATGAATATCTGATAATGAAGTTTTTGAAAGAAAAATACGGAAATCTTCCCATTGTTATATTTGGCCATAGTTTTGGATCTTTTGTGGCTCAAGAGTTTATGATAAGGTATGGCAAAGAAGTTAATGGCGTTATATTGAGCGGTTCCTCTGCAGTTAAGGAATTGCCTCTTAGATTTGGTTATGCTTTGGCTTTTGTCGAAAAAACACTTTTTGGTGAGAAAAAGAGGAGCAAAGTTTTAGATAAATTAACGTTTGGAAGTTACAATAAAAAAATAAAAGGAGATAATTTGAGCAAATTTGAATGGCTTTCAACGGATAAGGAAGAGGTTAAAAAATATGAAGAAGACCCTTATTGTGGCGGCGTCTTTACAGCGGGATTTTTTTATTATTTCTTTAGAGGGCTTTTAAATATATTTAAGACTCAGAGGTTAGTTAAAATACCGAAGGATTTACCTTTATTTATTATTTCAGGAGAAGAAGACCCTGTCGGTGAATACGGTAAATTGGTAAGGAGGTTGTATGAGCTGTACAAGAGCATGGGATTAAAACGGGTTGATATGAAGCTTTATTTGGGGAAAAGGCATGAACTTCTCAATGAAGTAGAGAGGGAAAAGGTTTATGAAGATATTCTTACATGGATTGGAAAGAGAGTATTAAATTACTCGTAGTAAGACCATCAAAAAGGGCATTATAACGACACTGGATATTGTTGTATATGTGATCATACTTGTGGCAAATTCATAATCTGCTCCGTAAACTCTTGCTATAATTGCAGAGTTTACCAGCACAGGCATTGCTGACATTATGACAAATACATCTCTCATAAGCTTTGGCACAGGGATGAATATGTTTAGAAGCAATACAAGGGCAGGAGTTATTAGGAATCTTCCAATAAAAACCAGAGCAACATCTTTGTTAAGTTTAAATTTATCAAAACCCATTTCATGAATGACTATGCCAATGTAGAATATTGATAAAGGAGTAGTGAGATTTCCAATCATTCTAAAGCTTTCAAAGAGAAATTTTGGAAGAGAAATATTTGCAAGCACAAAAATTACTCCTATTATAAAACCTAAAAGAGGAGGATTGAATATTCTCTTTATTGTATCCCAGTTTTCAACGTTTCTTTCTTTTCCATTTACATCTCTTATAACACTATATACTCCTAAAGTCCACAATATTGTAGTGTTTGCCATGTAATATAAAAGCGCGTAAGGTGTTGCTATATCTCCAAAAAGAGCTTGAGCCATAGGTAGTCCAACAAAAATAGTATTTGAGAGGGAGAATATCACTACAAAAACACCTTTTCTTCCCTTTTTTATTTTAAAAGTTTCAGCAAATATGTAAGCCACTATATAGGATAGAAGTATAGATAAAAACGGAATTAAAAGTCCTCTTACTGAGTGTTCTAGTTGTTCTTTAGAAAAAGTTGTAGAAATGTTTACAATCATATTAAGAGGTAAAGATACATTAATTACAAGCTTTGCAAAAAGGTCTGATGTTGATTTATCAAACCACCCTATTTTTGATAGATAATAGCCAAGTGCTAATATAAATACAATTATTAAAACTCCCTGAACTGCAGAGAAGAAAGTTTCCATCAAAAGAGCCTCCTTATGAGAGAATATAGCACTGTGTTAGACTTATTTATTAAGGATAACATAAAATGATAAAAATTTCAAAGAGGGAAGATATTATATGTAACAACAAAAAGATCAACTGGATGTATAATGTTGTTAAAGAAGTTTTAGGAGGAGTAAGTATGAAAAAAATATTTATTGGCTTGTTAATTTTAACTTTATTTTTTAGTGGGTGCCAGATTAATGTCAAAAATCATGGTAATTTAGCAAAGCCCCCCAACCAAAATGTAAGTGAAGATGTTACTCCTAATGATATCCAAAATGAAAAATGGAGATGGAGTTTCAAAGATAATAAGATTTCATCCTTGGAGGATTTGCAATTGTATAAAAGTGATGATGGGGGTAAAACATGGACACAAATTTATATCCCAGTTGATAAAATTCCTGAGAGTGCTTATAAAGATGCTGAGAATATAGTACCTTACTTTATGGATAATAATGTGTGGATAGCATGGATTGTCCCCCAAACATTACATATACTTAAAACGACAGATGGAGGTTTAAATTGGGATATATTTAAATTTGAAATCGGCAAATATGGAGAAGCTATATCAGTTCTTCAATTTGTTACTCCTGAAGAGGGTTGGATTTTGACCACAATGAATGGTGCAGGAATGCAGATAAACTATTTATTGAAAACCAATGACGGAGGTAAGACGTGGGAAAATGTGAATATAACAGGCAAAAAGAACTATGATGGGATATATAGTGCGGCAAATCGTTCAAATATGAAATTTTATGATAAAAATAATGGATGGATTAGTATTTCAAATAACTTAGCTCCTGACCCAATACTGTTTAGAACAACAGATGGAGGTAAAACCTGGTCACAGATAAAATTATCTATACCCAAGAGTTATAAAAATTGTTATCTCTCTTCTGCAAATGTACCTGTATTTACTGATAGTAAAAATGGAAAATTGATTTTAGAGATTTATGGGCCTAATAAAGATAATAAATTAGAAAAACATATTTTAGTTTATGAAACAATAGATGGGGGTAATACGTGGAGATTAAGAAAGAATTAATAATTTGTAACCAATTTGTAATATCTGACAAACGAAATAATGGCATAATGTTGGTAGAAGAATTTATGGGAGGTTTTGGTGAGGAATGAAAAAAGCTCTTGTAATTTTGATAATTTTAACTTTGTTATTTGGCGGATGCCAAACAAAAAGAGAGGTTAAGGAGAGTAATACGTTTCACAAACTAATTCCTAATTTTCAATATTTCCAAATGATAGATAGAAATAATGGATGGGCTATTGGAGAAAATATGGGAGAAAATATGGGAGAAAATAAAGTATTTATTACAAATGATGGAGGCACTACATGGGTGACTGCTTTGACTTCTGCCATAGGTGACATTCGTGAATGGTTTTTTATGGATTCTGATCATGCTTGGATACTTTATTCTAATGAGACTCTCTATAAGACGGAAGATAGAGGTAAAAACTGGGATGCTGATGAAGTGCCTTTTGGTATGGGTAAATTATTTTTTATAAATTCCGGTGGAGAATATCAAGGTTGGGCCCTTAAGGAATATGGGCCTGCGTCTGGGAATGTGCCTGTGGATGTTTATAAATTAATAAACAATAAATGGACTCTCATTCACGAAGGAGAATTGCCTAACAGTACTTCAGCATCTCCTAATCCACTTCCATATGAAGGGGAGAAAAAGAGCTTTGTTTTTTTGCCTGATGTAAAAACGGGTTTTATTACAGTGGAAAGGTGTGAACCAGGAAAATCTAGTTTATACATGACCACTGATGGAAGATATACATGGAATAAAAAAATTATTCCACTGCTTTCAAGATTTGATGAAGAATATATTTCTGTATATTCTCTTAAACTTGTTGATGGTGAAATCATTTGGCCAATATCTGCATTTGATGATGTGAGAGGGGATTTTGAGGAAGTGTTTTTAGTAAGCAAGGATAATGGGAATAGTTGGAAAGAGAAGGCTTCTTTTGTATCCAAGAATTCCCCCAAAGAGGTTTATGTAGTAGATGAAGAAAACTGGTATGTTTTATTTGAAGATGAATTATTTAAAACAAATAACGGAGGAAATACATGGGAAAAACTAAATATTCCTCAAGGTACATTTCAAATTCAATTTATAGATAATAAAACAGTGTGGGCTTTAGCTTCAACATCGGGTGGGACAAGTTATGGTTGGCTACCTGTAAGAACGGATATTTTGCATGGATATGTTTCTACTTCATGGGTAACACTTCATAGGGAGACTAGTAGTGAATGGGTGTTGATGTTAAATAATGGATATGTAAATTGATATTAAATTAAAAGAATTGAAAAGTATTACAATAACACAGAGGTATTCTTTTTTATAAAAATAAAAGAAAGGGAGAGTGTTAATGAAAGAAGAAAATGTAGAGTTTAAGATATTTTTTATATTGCTAATATATATTTATTTAATGGTAGGTAACATATTGTTACAAAAGATAATCCGTATTTCAGAAGTTACATACAACCAAATAATACTTGTGTGGGGTAATTTAATTTTTTATTTCGTTTTAGGAATATTATTAACAATTCCTTTCTTTTTAAGTGAAACAAAGAAAGAAGGGAATTGGATGATAAATTATAAATGTCTATTGGCTTTTATTTTACCCTTATTTGCAGTAGTTTTTTTGTATTTTTATCCCATCTTATTGGACCTTTCTTATGTACTAGGACATGTTATTAATGCACTATCTGTGGTAGCAGGATATTCATTGATTTTTATAGTCAGCAAGAAGTAAGAAATAGCTTTAAAAATAAATTGGTACACCAACTGTGAAAATACCCCTCTGAGCTAGATTTACATCTCAGAGGGGGAGAATCAAATAGATGTTTTATAGGAAAATCAATTTAAATTTCTTATTGTTACCTTGTTTATTAGGTACTTTTTAAGTAGCCTACAATTATTTGATTTAAGCGGGGATATTCACCTATATCTTCTTCAGTTTGTACTAAAACTTCGTTATTCATTACTGCGATTACTTTTGCCCCTTTTATGTTTTCATTTAGGCTAACTATTCTGTGTTTTTGTTTCGCTTCATCAATGGAATCTGTATATAGTATTTTTCCATCTTTTATTATGGCAAAACTTGTGGCGTATTCTTCTAATTCAAATATTTCATGAGAAGAAAGTAAAATAGTGCCCTTCTTTTCATTGACGTATTGCTTTATTATTTCTATAAGTTCAAACCTAGCAGCCGGGTCAAGGTGCTGTGTAGGCTCATCCAGTATTATGAGTTTTGCATTTGTTGAAAAAGCTAATATCGCTAATATAAGGGTTTTTTGACCCCTTGAGAATTTTTGCATCTCTTCATTTAAGTTAAAGCCATATCGGGAGAGAAAGTTTTTAAAAAACATATCATCCCATGATGGATACAGAGTTTTGTACAGTTTGTAATAGTCTGCCAGTTGTAAGTTGTTAAAGACTTTTCTGTGTTCTGTAACAAACGCTATATCTTTTTTTATAGAAGGGTGAAAAGGCTTTTCGAATATGAATATTTCGCCTGAATCCTTTTTTACTGCGTTCATTATGCATTTTAATGTTGTGGTTTTTCCTGCACCGTTTGGACCCACAAGTGCCATTATTTCTCTTTCTTCTACTTTAAAAGTTACATTGGAGAGTATTTGTTTTCCATCAATTTGTTTACTTAGATTCTTTACTTCTAATGTGTACATTAATTTTCACCGCCTTTTATTACATATGACCAAAAGCCTAAGAGACAAATGAGGGACGAGAATATTAAGGACAGAGGTAAATTTCCCTGCCGAGTAAAACTTATCAGGCTGTAAGGATTGAAGGCAAAGCTATTAATATCTGTTGTGCCCATATATCCGAAAAGTGCATCTAAGAAAACTATAAAAGCGCTCCAACCTAATCCATCCATCTCAAAGCCTGAAAAAGTCATTTGAAGTCCAAATATTGCAAGTAAAAGTATTAAACTTCTCAAAATAGGCTCAAATTTATTTATAAAAGGGCCTTCTAAAAATATTCCTTCAATAGCAGAGGTCACAATCACAACGAGGCTTAAAAAAATGAGATTGTAAAGGAACAATTCTTTTTTAGAAAAAGGTAGGAAGTATAAAAGTTCTGCATTTTGATGCTTTATATCATACACTATAAAAGTGGCAGATAAAAACAAAAGTGCAATTGTTTTGATTAATATTACTGGTATGAATAGTAGAAAAGTAAGAAAAAGTATTCTTACAGTTTTCTCCTTTAATTCTTTCTGTATATAAATATCCATTTTATTTATCACTTCATTCATTTTTCCAGACCTCCTCAAAAATTAACATAGAAGTATAATAGTCTATACGACTGTTTTTCAATTTTGTGACACATTCTCTTATAATTTTTATTACACCTTCTTCTACATCAATGTCTTTCTTTATAAAATATCCTATGCCTTGCTCTGACTCTATATATCCTTCGTTTTTTAATTTTTCTAAAGCTTTTATAACTGTATTTATATTTACGTCAAATATCACCTGTAAATCTCTGATAGATGGAAGTTGACTGCCTTTTTGAAGGTTACCTAATAAAATTTCTGATTTTATCATGTTTACTATTTGTAAATATGCAGGCACTCCACTGTGTTTATCTACTTTTCTTAGCATTTTGCACCATCACTCTCTGATTAATTTTATAATGCCTAAATTTTTTATGTCGATAGGAGCTTTGCTTTTGTTTATAATTTTTAAAGAACCGCCTGTTGCATCTATATAAAATTCACCAGTTTCATCAGAAGTATTTAAAATTTCAAGTGTTCCATTTAAAGAAGTGGCATTTATATTAAAATTATTAAATTTTGATTTTATATCAATATTTACACCAGTGGCGTCTAATATGATTTTATCAAAATCTAATTCTCCTTTTATGTTACTCCCTGTAGTATTGAGATTTAAGTTTTTACCTTTTAATTTGCCATTCAAGTCAAAACCAACAGTGTTTATATAAATGTTATTTTCTGATACAATATCAGCATTTATTGTAGTTCCAACAGAGTTTATATGAATGTCTTTAATGTTTCCACTACCAATTATCTTGACTGATGTACAATCAATATCAAGGTTTTTTTCAAGTGATGTACCTAATTTTATAACATAAGTAGAATTTTTTATAGGGGAAAATTCTTCTAAATGTAAAACTTTATTATCTCCGGTTTCTATCAATCGAGAAGAATAAGACAAAGTATCGCCCTCAACAAGTTCCAACTCAATTTCTGAGGAGACTTTAATAGATATGCTATCTATGTCTTTTACTGAAATTGATTTATCCGGCAGAAAATTTTCATGAGGGCGTAAGTCATAATTAGAACTATTCGGGATAGTTATTGGAGGAATATTAATATGAATACCTGGAATATCAATTTTTGTGCCATTGTCTTTTATAGTTTTTGTCTTAACATTAGTAAAAAATAAACCCATTCCTAAAATTGGTACGGTAATTACCATTATAAATAATACGAGTAAAACAATTGAAAGTGAAGAAGATAGCCCTTTTCTTATAGGGAAGATACTTATTAAAAGTACAAAAGATAAAATAAAAAGCAATACTTTTAAAGAAATCCATGGAGAAATCCAAGCTA
This sequence comes from Thermoanaerobacter sp. X514, assembly GCF_000019065.1. Taxonomy (NCBI): domain Bacteria; kingdom Bacillati; phylum Bacillota; class Clostridia; order Thermoanaerobacterales; family Thermoanaerobacteraceae; genus Thermoanaerobacter; species Thermoanaerobacter sp. X514. The sequence goes on from NC_010320.1 coordinate 383,423, forward strand.
ATAAGATGCTAACTCCTGATGCAGCTACTCTTATAGTGGCACTTTCTTTAAAAGTTTTTACAATGGGCAAATTTGAAGTTTTGCTTGAGAACAGGAAAATAAAACCGGTTACTAAAGCTACAAAAGCCACTAAAAATACAATAGTTTCAATTAAATTTTGATTCATAAGACGACCTCCCAAAGTTTTATACTGTTATATAATTATATAACACTATAAAACTTTTTTGTCAATGAGTTTTAAAAAATTATTAAAACAATTTTTAAGCTAGAAAAAATAAGAAGGAATTTAAAGATCTATGTAGAAATAATAAACTTGTAGAGGTTAATCATTAAAATTTGAAGGTGGTTTAATAAAACTATACGGGAAGGGGTAGAAAATGGATTATAAGGATTTATTAAAAAAGCTTAGTGAAAGCTACGGGGTTTCTGGGCATGAGAGAGGAATTTATGACCTCTTAAAAAAAGAATTTGAACCAATTTCAGATGAAGTTAAAGAAGACAATTTTGGCAATCTTATTTTTAAAAAGAAGGGCACAAAAGGCAAGTACAAGGTGATGTTAGCAGCTCATTTAGATGAAATAGGCCTTATGGTGAAAGATATTGATGAGAAAGGATTTATAAAATTTACAACAGTAGGAGGGGTTGATCAGAGGACTCTTCCTTCCCAAGAAGTTATAGTTCACGGTAAAAAGGATTTGTTGGGAGTTATAGGAAGTAAGCCACCACATCTTTTGTCTTCTGAGGACATGGAAAAAGCTATAAAAATAGATGATATGTATGTGGATGTTGGACTTCCTAAAAAAGAAGTAGAGGAATTAGTCAAAATTGGCGACATTATAACGATAAAAAGAGACTTCAGAGAGCTTTTAAATGATTATGTTTCTGGAAAGGCCTTAGATGATAGAGCCGGGATTGTTGTGATGGCAGTATGCCTTGATGAACTGAAAAAATTATATCATTATCATGATGTATATGCAGTAGTTACACTTCAGGAAGAAGTAGGAGTAAGAGGAGCTACAACTTCCGCTTATAATGTAGAGCCAGACATTGCAATTGCTATTGACGTTACCCATGGAAAAGCAAGAGGGGTTAGTCTGGAGATAGAGTTAGGTAAAGGACCTGCAATTGGAAAAGGACCTAATATTCATCCGGCAGTATACAAAGGACTTGTTGAGGCTGCAAAGAATTACAATATAAACTATCAAGTAGAGCCGCTTCCAGGTCCATCAGGAACAGACGCTTGGGCGATACAGGTTTCAAGAGAGGGCGTGCCAACAGGATTAGTATCAATACCTCTAAGGTATATGCATACTTCAGTAGAAACTGCAAATATGAAAGATGTAATAAGTAGTGGTAAACTCTTAGCTTATTATATAGCCAATCTTCCAGAGGAATTGGAGGGACACTTATGTTATTAAAGGAATTGACAGAAATAATGGGGGCTTCAGGAGATGAGAAGGAGATAAGGGAGAAGATAAAAAGTATTGTTGAACCATATGTGGACAATGTTTATGTAGATAAAATAGGGAATTTGATAGCCTGCAAAAAAGGCAAAAAAGACAAACCTAAAATAATGTTAGCTGCCCATATGGATGAAGTAGGACTTATGGTAAAATCAGTTAATGAAGATGGGACTTTGAGTTTTTTTCCTGTAGGTGGTGTAGATAATAGAATACTCGTTGCAAAAACAGTAAAAGTAGGTGAAAAGGGAATAAATGGAGTAATAGGAGCAAAGCCAATACACCTTCAAAAGAGAGACGAACAGCAAAAGCCTCTTGACTTCGATTCTCTTTATATAGACATTGGTGCGACTTCAAAAGAAGAAGCTTTAAAACATGTTTCCCCTGGAGATTATGTTTATTTTGACTCAAATTTTGAGATATTAGGAAATGGCTATGTGAAAGCGAAGGCTTTGGATGACAGAATAGGCTGTAATGTGCTGATAGAAAATCTGAAAAACGAGTATGAATATACTGTTTGTGCAGCTTTTACAGTGGAGGAGGAAGTAGGTTTAAGGGGAGCAGGTGTTGCAGCATATAATGTGGAACCCGACTTTGCCATAATTGTGGAAGGGACAGTTGCAGCGGATGTTACTGATTCAGTACCCCATTTAGTTTCTACGGAATTGGGCAAGGGACCTGCAATTTCTTTGATGGACAGGACAACTCTTTATGATAAAAAACTTATTGATAAAATTGCGAAAATAGCCGATGAGAATAAGGTACCTTATCAATTTAGGAGAATAGCCAGCGGCGGCAATGATGCAGGGAAAATCCATCTTACAAAAGGTGGCATAAAAACAATTGCTGTATCTGTCCCCTGCAGGTATATTCATTCTTTTAATTCTGTAGCCTTTTTAGAAGATTTTAATAACACAGTTAAATTGGTTGATTTGATAATCAAAAATATTGAAAAGGAGGCTTTAATATGAGTTTAAATATAGAATTGATAAAAAAACTTACACAAACTTATGGACCCTCAGGAAATGAGGATAAAGTGCTTGAAATTATAAAAGCGGAAGTAAAGGATTTTTGTGATGATATAACTTATGACGCTTTGGGAAATATGATATGCAAAAAAGCTGGAAAAGGAAAAAAGATAATGGTAGCTGCTCATACGGATGAAATAGGGCTTATGGTTACACACATAGAAGATGAGGGTTTCTTAAGGTTTACTACTATAGGGGGAGTTTTTGTAGAGCAGACAATAGGAAGAAGAGTAATTTTTAAAAATGGAGTGCAAGGAGTTATAGGAGTAGAGCATTTAGAGGATAAAAAAGAGATAAAGACTGAAAAGTTGTATATAGACATTGGAGCGAAAAATAAAGAAGAGGCTCAAAAATATGTAAATATAGGTGATAGTGCCGCATTTGCCGGTGAGTTTATTGAATCAGGAGATAGGCTTATCTCAAAAGCATTTGATGATAGAATAGGCTGTTATGTGGCAATTGAGGTATTGAAAAATCTTAAGACAAAAAATGAGGTATATTTTGTTTTTACTGTTCAAGAAGAAGTTGGAACAAGAGGTGCAGCTGCAGCTGCCTATAACATACATCCAGATTTTGCTGTAGCAGTTGATGTTACATCAACTGGCGATACACCTAAAGCGAAAAAGATGGCAGTCTCTCTTGGTAAAGGGGCAGCTATAAAAGTGATGGACAGGTCAATAATAGTAAGCCCTTCTGTGAGGGAGATGATGATTGAAATAGCTCAAAAACACAACATCCCTTATCAGCTGGAAATACTTGAATTTGGTGGAACTGATGCAGGGCCTATACATTTGACAAAAGGCGGTATACCAGCTGGTGTCATATCAATTCCGACAAGGTACGTCCACAGCGTATCAGAAATGGTAGATAAAAATGACGTTGAGGCAAGCATTGAACTTTTGAAAAAAGTTCTTGAGAAATGATTGGTAAAAATATACAGACAAGGTGATGGTTCTTTTCTATAAGACAAGAGAACCCTCCTTTTGTTTGCTTGTAAAAGCTAGCAGGGAAGATAATAGAAAGCATAAAAGGGCAGAGGATTCTGCCCTTTTATGCTTGTATGCCAAATACATATTGTACCAAAGTGCCGAAAAGATATGATAAAGCTGCTGCGCCAAGACCTGTTACTACCATTTCTAAGACCTTTCCTTTGACAGACAGACTTTCTGAAGCGACAGATACTACAACTCCTACTATAGAAAGTGCTATTGCTGCAAAAATCACTGAAAATAAAAGTGCTACTAAAGACGATGAGGTGATTATAAAATAAGGTAAAACAGGGAATAGGAGTCCTACAAGGTATGCAATGCCGGTATATAGAGCAGATTTTATTTCGTTTTCAGAAATTTCTTCAGTTAAGAGGTTTGTCATGGCATCTTCATTGTTACTGAGTTTTTCTACGATTTCTGTTCCGACATCTTCGGGTATACCAGATTCCGACAGTTTATTTAAAAATTCTTCTTTTGCCCTGTCTTTTGAGACTTTAAATAAAAGCTCCATTTTCCTTTTTATTCCTTCATTTACTTGTCTTTGAGACCGTACAGAGGTGTATGCACCTATTGCCATAGAAAGAGCACCAGCTACTCCTACTACTAAACCTGCGGTTCCAACGGTGATGGGGCTTTTTGGATAAATAGCTGAAAGTCCTGTTACAGTTCCTAAGATTTCCACAAGGCCATCGTTCATTCCAAGTATGAAATCTCTTATGTTTTCTATGTTGAATTTATCTTTTTGTCTGCTAAACATTTTTTCATGTTCAAGCTCATCTTCTATGATTTTTGAGAGAATTAATTTTTCTTCTTCTGTAAGAGAAGCTTCGTTAAAATAGCGGTAATAGGATTCGGTACTTGTTATTTCATTCATCTCAAGTATTGTGACGAATAATTTGCTTCCAACTAAGGTTCTCAATATTTTATAAGTAAAAAGCTTAAATTTGTGAAATTTTTCTTCTAGAATTTCTATATTTCTGTCTTTTAAAAATTGATGCCAAAATTTTGCATGAGCATGCTCCATTTTTGCAAGTGCTTCAAAATTACTTTTAGTTTGTGGATTTTTTTCTATTTTCGCAAGGTATGTGTAAAGGTCAGCAGCTTCAACTTCTTCTTTGTAAAAACTAATAGCTTGGTCTATAGGATTCATTTGTAAACCATCCTTTCAGAGAATAATTTTTGCGAAAATACCAGAAATAAAATTCATATTTATTATACCATATTGTCATTTCTCAAATTAATTTAGCCCAAAACCGATAAAATTTTTCAGATTAAATAATCTTGTGATAAAATTAATGCTAAAGGAATTTAAAAAAATTTTTTCAGATTCCTTTAGCATTAATTTTAATTGGAGAGGTTACTTATGCAAATAATTTTCCATGTTGATAACATTGAAGAATATTTACATAAAGGTAAAGATTACAATTTTCCTGACCCACCAGATAGATGTCCTTATCCCGATTGCAAGTGTAGAGTAAAACTAAAAAAGCACGGGTTTTATTACCGTTACTATTTAGATGGACCTAACTGTATAAAAATAGCCATAAGAAGATATATATGTCCTGTGTGTAAAAGAACTCTTTCCTACCTTCCTGATTTCTGTCTTCCCCATTTTCAGTATTCTTTCAATATGATTGTAAAGTCTTTAAAAGAGACACTTACAAGAGAAAAAACTCTCAGTTCTTTCATAAGTGACTTAAAAAGAAACTTTCCCACCATACTATTTTCAAGACAGCATATATATTTTTACACCAAAAGGATAATGAATAATTTAAGTTTTATCATATACGGATTAAGGCAAATAGACCCTTACATAAAGTTATCTGAGACTGACTCACAAAGAGAGAGGGCCAGAGAGATTTTGGACATAATAAGCATTGTACCACTCTTCTCCCAACGGTTTTATGCTCATTGCCAAAAATCATTTCTGGCCTCTCTCACATAATTTTAGCATTAAATCCGAAAGATTTAAATAAAAATTTTGATTTTTTCTTAGCAACATAACTTTTTCCTTTAATGTCCCCCAGGTATGAGCTAAAATTACGATTAAGAAATCAAAAAAGTGAAGGGGGAACATATAAATGCTTGATGAAAAAGCGAGAGAAGCTATAGCATTAAAGAGATTTTCACTGATAAGTCCGGTGCTAAACGGACAGGTAAAAAATCAGAAAGAATATTTTGATGCTCTTTCCGATAAACCTATTGAGATACCTTATCTTGGAATGAGAAGATATACTCCCAAGACACTTAGAGGGTGGCTATATCAGTATTTAAGAGGCGGTATAGAAGCGTTAAAGCCGGGTTATCGAAGCGACAGAGGCAAATACAGAAAGATAAACTTTGAACTTTCAGAGAAAATAAAGCAAAAAAAGCTTGAACATCCTGAAATGCCAAACAAACTTCTTTATGAGACATTGATAGGAGAAGGAATAATCTCACCGGATAAAGTATCCCTTTCGACATTCTATAGGTTTTTGAAAAACATTCCTGTAAAATCTTTAGATAAAGAAAAAGAGGGTAAAACAAAGAGATTTTCCCATGAATTCATCAATGAACTGTGGCAGACTGATGTCATGTATGGGCCATATATTAAAGAAGGTAAAACAAAGAGACAAACGTACCTTATTGCATATATAGATGATGCTTCCAGGCTGTGTACCTATGCTCGCTTTTACTATACCCAGAATTTTTTAGCTTTAAGAGACTCATTTAAAGAAGCAGTGCTAAGAAGGGGAATACCCAAAATGCTCTACACTGACAATGGAAAGATATATAGAAGCACTCAATTTGAATATATATGTGCATCATTAGGTACATCTCTTATTCATGCTGAGCCCTTTTCACCTCATTCAAAAGGGAAAATAGAAAGATTCTTTCATACGGTGAGAATGAGATTTTTAAGCACAATAGATCCTACATCCATAAAGAGTATAGATGAGCTCAATATGATGTTTTTTAAATGGCTGGAGGATGATTACAACCGAAAAGAACATAGCAGTATTGGCATGAGTCCTTTAGATTTTTTCATGTCTCAAATATCAAGGGTAAATATGTGTGGTGACATAGATATGTTGAATGAATGTTTTCTCATAAGAGTAAATCGTAAAGTAAACAAAGATGCCACACTTAAAGTGGAAAATATACTTTACGAAACAGAAGAAAAGTTTAAAGGTATGCGCTTAGAAGTCAGATATGACCCGCAGTGGCTTAAGGATAATACACCCCTTTTACTTTTTCATGAAGGCAAAAAAGTAGGGGAAGCGTATAAGGTAAATTTTCATGATAATGCTAAAATTCCTGTAGAATATATCGAAGACAGAAAGGTTGTAAGCGAAAATGAAGATACTGTGGATTTTGCGGCAAAACCTAATTCCCCAGTAATATCCTTTAATGATATCATTGATTAAAAAAAGAGGTGTTTACAATGTTTACCCAATATTTTGGAATGAAATTTAATCCATTTTCTAAAGAGATAAGTGTAAACGACCTTTACATAAGTGAAGACATTGCTGAATTAAATGCCAGGCTAAAATATTTACAAGAAACAAGGGGTATAGGACTTGTCGTTGGGGAGGCCGGTTCAGGCAAATCTACCGCATTAAGAAAATATGCTGAAAGCCTCAATCGTTCTACATTTAAACCATGTTACTTTGCCCTTTCTACACTCACAGTGAGAGAATTCTATCAAGCATTGGCTATGATTTTAGGCGAAACCCCCTCATACAAAAAAGTAACGCTCTTTCACCAGATACAAAGAGCGATAACAGAACTTTACTATAGCCAGAAGATAACTCCTGTCATAATATTAGATGAAATACAACTGGTTTCTAATGATGTTCTTGAAGATTTGAGAATAATATTTAACTTTAATATGGATTCTCAAAACCCGTATATACTGATACTTTCAGGACAACCACACATAAGAAACAAACTAGCCTTGAATGTAAACAGTGCACTAAGGCAAAGAATTTCTATAAAGTATGTAATGCAAGGGCTAAAAAAAGAAGAAATTCAAGATTATATAAAAACAAGAATGAAAATAGCTGGAGTGATGGATGATATATTTACACCATCGGCATATGAAGCAATATATTCTCTAACAAAAGGGCTGCCAAGGATAATAAATAACCTGGTAACGGCTTCTCTTCTCTATGCGTATTCTAAAAGGCTAAGAGAAATAGATGAAGAAGTAATATACCAGGCACAAAATGAAATCAGTTTATGAGAGTAGTAGCTTTCGCTACTCTCATTTTTTATTATACTTCAATTAACCCAAATTGCCAATAACAGATATTAACATATTTTGGCGGTTATGCTCTTAAAAAGTGAAAAAAATTTTTAATCAGGCTGTGATAATTTGAGAAAAAATACTTTTATGCACTTAAAAAATGCCATTATAATTTGAAAATCTTTGGAGATTTAATTTGAGAATTGACACTTATTCTTACTTCGTTTTCTTTTGTGTAGAATGAAAATCCAAGAAATTTTCTTCTCCATGGTCTATCTACAGCACTTTTTGCTTCATTGATTTTTAATTTTAATTTGCTTTCTATGAATTTCTTTATGCTCTTCATTACTCTGTTTCCTGCAGACCTGCTTTTTACATATATGTTGCAGTCATCTGCGTACCGACAGAATTTGTGTCCTCTCTTTTCAAGTTCTTTGTCTAGTTCGTCCAACATTATGTTTGCTAATAGGGGACTTAATGGCCCTCCTTGGGGTGTTCCTTCTTCTGTTGATACTTTGATTCCGTTTATCATTACTCCTGATTCTAAGTATCTTCTTATTAACTTTAGTACTCTTTTGTCTCCTATCCGCTTTTCTAGTTTGGACATTATTATGTCGTGGTTTACTCTGTCAAAGAACTTTTCTAAGTCCATATCTACAACCCATGTATATCCTTCATTTATATATGCTTCTGCGGCTTTTATTGCGTCTTTTGCACTGCGTCCTGGTCTAAATCCATAACTGCTATCAGAAAATGTATGGTTGTAGACTCTATTTAGTATTTGGGCTATTGCTTGTTGTATTAGCCTATCTAGTGCTGTAGGTATTCCTAGTAGTCTTACTCCTCCATCTGGTTTGGAAATTTCTACTCTTCGCACTGGTTGTGGTTTGTATTTCCCCTCCAGCAGTTGTTGTTTTATGGTTGCCCAGTTTTCTTTGAGATACGGTAGAAGTTCATCTACTTCCATCCCATCGACTCCATGGCTTCCTTTATTTGCAACAACGCGCTTGTATGCTGCTCTCATGTTTCCTCGTTCTACTATCATTTCAAGCATCTTGCTGGTATATCTTTGTACATCGTTTCTTCTATCTTTTGACGCCGATGATATACTATGCACTTCCGTTGTCTTTTGAAATTCCATTTCTCTATTCAACGGATAGCCTCTTTGTTGAGTTGTCTGCAGTCTCTGCATATCTTTCGAGTCCATAAGATTTCCAAAACCTCCTAACGTTCGGCCCTTCCTTATCTATTCATGACTAGATAAGTACTATGACCTCTGCTGACTTCTCAAGGTTCAACCATACATCACTGTATGGGTTGTCACTTCAGAGTTCACTTTAGTGACTTATCCTTGAGACCTCCCCGGGTAAGAACGATAACTTTCATCTCATATATCTGCCAGATTTACTGTATGGGATTCGGGTAGTGTTGGACTTCGTTTTGTTACGCAAACTCATCCATCCCAATTCAGCCTCTTATCTGGTTCTTGTTCATCAGACCGAGATTTTGCCTTAAGCTTCCTTCAGATTCCACCTCACGATGGACACCCTTGCTCTTGGCTAGTGGTTCCCACTACCAAGCCCACAGCGGACTTTCACCGCCTAGCTATCGCCCATGCCGGGCGCACATAAAAAAGGAGGGAGCGTTCCCTCCATTTTTTATTCATCTTTTGCCAATTTTTCGTAGATTTTATACCTCTCTTGAGCTTGCTTCTCAGCTTCTTCAAAGAGCTTCTGTGCTTTTTCAGGGAAAGTCTTTTCAAGAGCTGAGAATCTGACTTCACCTTGTAAGAAATCTTTGACAGAGAGTTTTGGTGGCTTGGAGTCGAGTATGAATGGATTCTTGCCTTCTTTCTTAAGAAGCGGATTGTATCTATAGAGAACCCAATATCCTGCCTCTACGGCCTTCTTTTCTTCTAATTGACTACAGCTCATACCTTGCTTTATTCCATGGGCGATACATGGAGCATACGCAATGATGAGAGATGGCCCTGGATAGCTTTCTGCTTCTACTAGCGCTTTTATTAATTGTGTCTGGCTTGCTCCCATTGCAACTTGTGCTACATATACATAGCCATATGTCATTGCCATTCTTCCTAAGTCTTTCTTGCCGATTGGTTTACCAGCTGCAGCAAATTGTGCTACTGCTCCTACTGGTGTTGCTTTTGAGGATTGTCCGCCAGTATTTGAGTAAACTTCTGTGTCGAATACTAAAACATTTATATCTTCTCCCGAAGCAAGGACATGGTCTAATCCACCATAGCCTATATCGTATGCCCAACCATCGCCACCAAATATCCATTGAGACTTCTTAATGAGATAGTCTTTTCTTTCAAGTATTTCGTTAATAAGCTCTTTTACTTTTGCGTCTTCTGCTTTGTAATTTTGAAGTATCGGTAACAGTTTAATTGTGGCTTCTTTTGATTTTTTGCCGTCCATCATGTTATCAAGCCAGAATTGTAAAGCTTCTTTGAGTTCTGCTGTAATGTTAAGTTCTAACAGTTCTTTTACTATATCAGCTAATTTTTCTCTTTGCTGTTTTACAGCTAATGCCATACCAAGACCAAATTCTGCATTGTCCTCAAAGAGAGAATTTGCCCAAGCAGGTCCTTTCCCTTCATGATTTGTGCAGTAAGGTGTAGATGGCGCACTTGCTCCCCAAATTGAAGAACAACCTGTAGCATTTGCTATCATCATTCTATCGCCAAATAATTGGGTTACAAGTTTTGCATAAGGTGTTTCACCGCATCCTGCACAAGCGCCTGAGAATTCAAGCAATGGTGTTTCAAATTGACTTCCCTTTACTGTTTCTTTGTTCATTGGGTTTTCTTTTGGTGATAAAGTCATTGCGTATTCCCAGTTCTTTGCTTCTTCCATTTGTGTTTCTAAAGGTTTCATAACAAGCGCTTTTTCTTTTGCAGGGCATTCATTTGCACAAACGCCGCAACCTGTACAATCAAGAACGCTAACCTGAATTCTGTAGTATAATCCTTCAAAGCCTTTTCCGATAGCCTTTTTAACTTTAAAGCCTTCGGGTGCATTTTTAACTTCTTCTTCAGTAAGAAGGAATGGTCTTATTGCGGCGTGAGGACATACAAATGCACATTGGTTACATTGGATACAGTTGTCTATCTGCCACTCAGGTACGTCAACAGCAATTCCACGTTTTTCATAAGCTGCTGTGCCTGGTGGGAAGGTTCCATCTTCTCTTCCAAGGAAAGCACTAACAGGAAGCTTGTCTCCTTCCAATCTATTCATTACATCGGCAACATTCTTCACAAAATCAGGTGCTTGCCTTTCTTCTTTTGGTTCATCTTCAGCATCTGCCCAAGAAGCAGGAACTTCTACTTTGACTAAAGAATTTATACCTCTATCTACAGCCTCGTAGTTCATCTGTACTATCTTTTCGCCTTTATGTCCGTATTCTTTTACGATAGCTTCTTTTAAGTGTTTTACTGCCTCTTCAATTGGTATTATGTTTGTGAGTTTGAAGAAAGCAGATTGCATTATCATGTTGATTCTTCCGCCTAAACCTATTTCTTTTGCGATGTCTACAGCGTTGATGATGTAGAAGTTGATGTTGTGTTTAGCTAAATATCTTTTGATTGAAGCAGGCAATTTTTTGTCTAATTCTTCAACTTTCCAATTGCAGTTTAGGAGGAAAGTACCACCATCTTTTAATCCTGCTAATATGTCATAGTTGTAAACGTAAGACTGCTTATGGCAAGCAATAAAGTCTGCTTTGTTTATCAAATATGTTGACCTTATTGGTTTTTTGCCGAATCTTAAGTGAGATACTGTCACACCGCCTGATTTCTTTGAGTCATAAGAGAAATATGCTTGCACGTATAAATCTGTGTTGTCACCTATGATCTTTATAGCACTCTTGTTTGCACCTACTGTACCATCAGAACCGAATCCCCAGAATTTGCAGCTGGTTGTTCCTTCTGGTATTGTATCGACTTCTTCTCCTACAGGAAGTGATGTAAAGGTTACGTCATCAATTATTCCTATTGTGAAGTGGTCTTTTGGCTCATCAGCTTTGAGGTTGTCAAATACAGCAATGATTTGTGCAGGTGTAGTATCTTTTGAGCCAAGACCATAACGACCTCCAACAATGACTGGACGCAATTCACTGTCAAAGAAAGCTGTTTTTACATCTTCATACAAAGGTTCACCAATTGAACCGGGTTCTTTTGTTCTATCGAGTACTGCTATTTTCTTAACAGTCTTCGGTATCGCTTCCAAGAAATGTTTTACAGAGAAAGGCCTGTAAAGATGTACCTTGACTACTCCTACTTTTTCTCCTTTTTTCATCAAGTAATCAACTGTTTCTTCAATAGTTTCTGTCACAGAACCCATTGCTATTATTATTCTTTCTGCATCTGGTGCTCCGTAGTAGTTGAATAATTTGTATTCTCTGCCTGTTAATTTGTTTATTTCATTCATGTAATATTCTACGATTTCAGGTATAGCATTGTAGAATCTATTGGCAGCTTCTCTTCCTTGGAAGAATATATCTGGATTTTGCGCTGTACCCCTTGTTACAGGATGTTCTGGATTTAGTGCTCTTTGTCTGAAGGCTTTTAAAGCTTCATAATCTACAAGTTTTTTGAGGTCTTCGTAATCTAAAACTTCGATTTTTTGTACTTCATGCGATGTTCTAAATCCGTCAAAAAAGTGCAAGAAGGGCACTCTTCCTTTAATAGCAGAAAGGTGTGCAACGCTTGCTAAATCCATTACTTCCTGTACACTGCCAGAAGCAAGCAGAGCAAAGCCTGTCTGACGGCATGCCATAACGTCAGAATGGTCACCGAAAATTGAAAGAGCATGGGTTGCAACGGCACGTGCACTTACATGGAATACCCCAGGTAAAAGTTCCCCTGCAATTTTATACATGTTGGGAATCATTAAAAGAAGTCCTTGTGATGCAGTGAATGTTGTTGTGAGAGCGCCTGCTGCTAGTGACCCATGAACAGCTCCTGCAGCACCGGCTTCCGACTGCATTTCAATTACTCTTACCGGCTGACCAAATATGTTTTTTCTTCCATGTGCACTCCATTGGTCTACTACTTCTGCCATTGGAGACGATGGAGTTATAGGGTAAATCGCAGCTACTTCCGTAAAAGCATAAGCCACATGGGCAGCAGCTGTGTTACCATCCATGGTCTTCATTACTTTAGCCATTTCTTTACTCCTCTCCTTATTTATTTAATAATTAAATAAAAGGGTCAAAAAATCACCAATCAAAGAAGGATGTACCTGATATAGTACAGTATACAATATTTCATTTTATTATATAACAGGTATTTATAGTGTGTATAACAGGTCGCATTAATTTAGATTTTTACTTTTATTAAAGCTATATAACAGGTACAAAATAATTATACCATACCAACTTAAAAATTAAAACTTTTTTTGTGACAAATTTATATCAAAAACTTAAGGTTAGATAAAAAAGTGCTTTTTATCTATATTGCGATATTATGCTAAATACATTTTTCAAATAAACCACGCAAGAATAAATATCAAGAAAAATTCCACAAAAAAAACTTTTTTTTTTTTTTTTTTTTTTTTTTTTTTTTTTTTTTTTTTTTGAAACTTTTTTAAAATTGACATTTCAAGAAACAAATGGTATAATTTCTTTGTCAAATTATGTCGAAAAGAAGGGAAAACGGTGGAAGTATACAATTACAGCGAGTATTATCTTATAAAGCATTTAATGACGAGTTTGAAACATTATCACTATACGACTTACTTACACAGTATAAGAGTTGCAAAACTTACTTATTTAGTTTCTAAAAAATTAGGATTACCTAAAGAGGAGCAAATTTATAACTGTAAGGGGGGATTATTACACGATATTGGCAAGGTATTGGTACCTGTCTCCATTCTTGACAAGCCAGGTCCGCTTACAGAGTTAGAATACGAGTTTGTGAAGATACATCCGAGTTATGGCTCGGAAATGTTAAAAATTTTTCCTTCATTGAAGGATTTGGTTCCAGGGGTACTTTACCATCATGAAAGGCTAGATGGTTCTGGCTATCCTTTTGGTGTCAGTATTATCCCTTTAAGTGCTCAAATAATAGGAATTTGTGATTCTTTTGATGCAATGACTACAAAAAGGCCTTATAATGAAAAGAGGTTAAAAAGTATACACGAGGCAATATTTGAATTAAAAACCCAACTACAAAAATATAATTACAAAATCGTAGAAGCACTGGAAGAAGTCTTGCGGGAGAAAAAGGGGAATCAACAACACTTTATTTCTATATAATAGGAGGGTAACAAATGAAAAGTATTAAAACAAAACTTTTGGTGTTTATGCTCTTGCTTATTTTAATTCCCCTTGTCATAGCAGGATATTTTTCTACAAATATTGCAGAGAGTGTTCTTAAAACCAAGATAAACGATTCCAATCAAGCAGCTTTATCGGTTTTAAATAAGTACATAAATTCTTTTAAACAAAACACAGAAGATAGTGTAAAATTTCAGTAGGTGATTAAGCAGGAAAAAGAGGTGCAAATGTAGAAAAAAGACCTCACCGCGAAAAAAATCAAAACAACATCAAAAGGGAGGTGAGGTCTGATATGTTATTAGATGTTCGACACATAGTGGGTGCAATCCTGCTTTTTGTAGAAGGTTTAATAAAAATAATAAAAGAGAGTAAAGATTTTTATGAACTAGAAAAAGGGATACATGAACTTACTCAAAAAGTATCAAAACAGTTCAATAGCGATTAACAATCTTTACCATATAAAAGATGGTAAAGAAAGAGGAATTTTTTAGTTTTTGAAATCAATAATTTAACATAAATAGAAATATATATCATAAACACTAGAAGGAATAGTAATTAGCGGTGAGGTAATTTAGAGAATCAGCTAAAATATTTAGTTAAAAAATTTTACCTACAAAATCTTGACACGGACTTAAAATAGAAGCATGTTATGCCGACAAATAAAATGTAATATAAATAAGCAAAAAAAGATAAAGAAAAAATATTAGAATCTATTAGAAAAGGGAATATTGATACAGCCAATATAAGTTTTCCGAATTTAATAGATACCATAATACTAAAAATGAAACAGGAGGGAATACTGAAATTCCTGGAGAAGGTGTTTTTGGACAAGCATGCGGACAACATGAATATACCCTTATACCTGATATTAACACTAACTATTGCAACAGAATTGAGAAGCATTAGGAACTCTTGAGAAGCCACAAAGCTCTCTCAGTTCTTTAGATAGACCAAGGATATAAACGAGCAGTTGAATAGTAGGGATAGAGAGAATTTTTTGGATAATGAGAGCAGTAAGCATAGATTCAAGACTAATTCCCTATAGGTAGTGGAAATAATAATGGACGTAAAAAGAAGGCGGAATAAGTTCAGATAAATCAACAAAAGACTCAAAGAGTTTAATAATCTTAGGTTTATCTTCTTCAAAAAAAGATTGGACATTAGCGTAATTATCTGAGAGAGATAATTTTTAGCTTTGATTTTCATGGGATTTCCCCCCCATTTTGTTTTTGGATTTGGTCGTCTATATAAAATTTGACAAAAGTGGAGGAATTCCTTTAAAAATATATAGCAGAACCCCTTAATTTGTGAGGATTTTGGGGTTCTGCAAAGACCTATGGATACTAAACAAAGGAGGAACATTAAATGAAAAAACTGCAAAAAGTAGGTACAAAAAGTATTAAATCAACATTAGTTTTAATGTTCATTGCAGTAACTTTAATAAGTATGTCTGTTTTAGGTTTTGCTGCTTATAATGTATCTAAAAAGGCACTTTTAAATCTTGGAGAAACCGCACTAAAAAATAAAGTAAATATGGGAATTGCTTTCATGGAAGCATTAGAAGAACAAGTTCAAGCGGGTAAACTAACAAGAGAAGAAGCACAAGAAATTTTTAAATCTAAGATGTTAAATCCTAAAAAGGAAGATGGAAAAACCAGAGGTCAAAATGATAAACTAGAACTAAATATAGGAGCTTATATGTATGCTATAAATAGTCAAGGAATAGAAATGATGCATCCATATAAAGAAGGAGAAGATATATCCGAAGTAGTAGACCCTAAAGGTAATAATATAGTAAAGCTTATTATTGAAGAAGGTAGGAATCCTAAAAATAATGGTATTATACATTTTTATTGGCAGAATCCTGGCGAGAAAAAAATGCGTCCTAAAACTAATGCAGTTGGGTATTTTGCGCCCTGGGATTGGTTTGTAAATGTTGGTGCTTATGATGAAGACTTTTATAGACCAGTAAAAACAGTTCTTAATGTAATAATTATAATATCAATAATAAATTTAATTGTTGGTTCTATGCTTATTATTTGGTTCCTTAATAGAAAACTTAATCCTCTTAATGAACTATCAAAAACAATGGAAGAGGGAGCAAATGGTAATTTGAATGTAAATATTGATATTAAATCAAAAGATGAAGTTGGAATACTGGCAAACAGCTTCAACACAATGATAGAAGGAATAAAGAAACTTGTTTTTGACATAAAGAGCATATCAGAATCTGTAAATCATTCTGCAGAGAATTTAGCAGTAGCATCAGAGCAGGCAGCTCAAGCCACGCAGGATGTTGCAAAAGCCATTGAAGAAATCGCACAAGGAGCTTCTAGCCAAGCAAAAGAGGCAGAGGAGAGCGCTAATGCCACTGTATTACTTGGGCAATTGATAGACCAATCCCTTAAAAACGCTGATGAGATAAACCAAGAAGTAGCAAATGTCAGCATGGTATCCAACGAAGGGCTTGTGATTATAGATGACTTAATTAAAAAGACAGAACTGACAGTAGAAGCGAATAACAATGTAAAAGAATCCACAAATTATCTTTTAGAAAAATCTACGGAAATAAGCAAGATTGTAGAGACGATAACAGGTATAGCTGACCAGACAAATCTTTTATCACTAAACGCAGCGATAGAGGCAGCGAGAGCAGGAGAAGCAGGAAGGGGCTTTGCAGTTGTAGCGGATGAAGTGAGGAAATTGGCAGAGCAGTCTTCACAGGCAGCGAGAAACATAGCAAACTTAATATCTGAAATACAAAACACTATTAACGATACCTACAAAACAGTAGAAGATTCAACAAAATCGATAGAAGAGCAAAGCAATGTAGTCAATACTACAAAAGATGTATTTGAAGGAATACTTCATGCAGTGAATTTCATAGTAGAAAAAATTGACAATCTTAATAAATCTTTAAAGGAGATAGAATCTCACAAGAACAAGATAGTTGATTCAATACAAAACATAGCGGCTGTATCAGAGGAGGCTGCAGCATCAGCCGAGGAAGTATCGGCAACTTCAGAGGAGCAGTCAGCGATTGTGGAGGAAATGGCTACAACAGCAAATGAGCTTAAAAATTATGCCAATACGCTTATGGAAGCAATTAAGCAGTTTAAAGTAGAGTAAGCGGGAGAACTCCCGCTTTTTTAAATTTTAAAAATGCATAAATATTAGCAGGATTTTTGACATATTAAATAGAAATATACTATATTGACAAATTCAAAATTTAGAAATGGTTTTGAAAGCGAAAGAAAAAGGAATAAAAATGCCTATGCTAAAATAAACGTTGGAAAGGATGAGGAAATAAATGGATCAGATAATTGAATGTGTACCTAATTTTAGTGAAGGAAGAGACCAAGAAAAAATAGCACAGCTTGTCAAAGAAGTTGTGTCGACGGAAGGAGTAAAGCTTTTGGATTACTCTTCCGATAAAGACCACAACAGGACAGTTATAACCTTTTGTGGAGATGCAAAGGGAGTAAAAGAGGCGGCTTTTAAGCTCATTAAAAAAGCTTCAGAGATAATTGATATGAGGTACCATAAAGGAGAGCATCCGAGGATTGGGGCAACAGATGTAGTACCCTTTATACCTGTAAAAAATGCTACAATGGAAGAATGTATCCAAATTGCAAGAGAAGTAGGAGAAAGGGTTGGAAGAGAGCTTAATATACCTGTGTATTTATATGAAGAAGCTGCTACAACTCCTGAAAGAAAAAATTTAGAGAATATAAGGCGGGGAGAATATGAAGGCTTTTTTGAAAAGATAAAACAGCCGGAATGGAAGCCAGACTTTGGTCCGCAGGAGATGAACCCAAAAAGCGGTGCGACAGTGATTGGCGCAAGAAATTTTCTCATTGCCTACAATGTCAATCTTGCTACAGACAATATTGATATAGCTAACAAAATTGCTAAAGCTATCCGATTTTCAAACGGCGGTTACCGGTATGTAAAGGCGATGGGGGTGGAATTAAAAGAAAGAGGAATTGTGCAGGTGTCGATGAACCTTACTGATTTTAATAAAACACCTATTTACAGAGTTTTTGAAACAATTAAAGCAGAAGCTAGTAGGTATGGGGTAAATGTTATAGGCAGTGAAATAATAGGGCTTGTGCCAGCAAAGGCTTTGTTTGATGTGGCAGATTATTATTTAAGAATAGAGAACTTTTCTGAAAATATGGTTTTAGAAAATAGAATATACGAATGAGGTGTTAAAATGGAGGCAGATTTGTTAATATACAACATTAAGAAAATTTATACACCTCTTGGCAATTGCCCGCTATGTGGAAGTGACATGGAAAATATAGAAGAAATTGAAGATGCTTATATTGCAATAAAAGATGGAAAAATTTTAGCGGCAGGGAAATCACCTGCCGCAATTTCTGCAAAAGAAAAAATTGACGCAAAAGGCATGATTGCAATTCCTGGATTTGTAGATCCTCATACTCATATTATGCACTATGGTTCTAGAGAAAATGAAATGGCTCTAAAGCTTAAAGGTTATTCCTATATTGACATTTTAAAACAGGGTGGAGGTATACATTCTACAGTAAGAGCGACAAGAGAGGCATCTGATGAGGCACTGCTTCAAAAGGCTCTAAAAAGCCTTGAAATCATGCTTTCAAATACAGTGATAAAGTCAAAGGGGAATGATGTGGTTGTTATTGGAATAAAATAGTTTTTATGTTACAATGAAAATGGGTGAAGAAGAATGTTTGCTGTATCCCAGAAGTTATCAGAAATATGTGAAAAATACAAAATAGGTTTAGTGTACCTGTTTGGTTCACAAAAAGAAAATGCATTGAAATTACTGCAGGGGGAGAAAGTAGTCATAGATGACCCTTTGGCAGACATTGATGTAGGCGTGGTTTTTTTGGAGGATATAGAAAAAATAGAAAAGCGTTATTTGCTTTATGCGGATATTTACAATGGGCTAGAAGATCTTTTTAAACCTTATAAATTGGACTTGGTATTTCTTCAAGAAAATCATTCCATATTCCAGCTAGAAGCCTTAAAGGGGATATGCGTATATTCCTACTCTGAAGAGTTTAAAGATAGTTATGAAATGCAGATTTTAAGAAGAGCAGCAGACTTTAAATATATGTACGATAAGTACATTGAAGAAGTGCTAGAAAAATATTAAAAGTTGTGGTGGGGAATATGATAAATAGCCAGTTAATTTTGGAAAGACTTATTCTTATTAGCGAGTATTTGGAGGAACTAAAAGTTTTGTCTTCAATGGATAAAGCAACTTTTTTAAGTGATAAAAGAAATTCTGCGGCTGCAGAAAGTTTTTTAAGGAGAACTTTGGAGGCAATTTTCGATATAGGAAGGCATATATTAGCAAAGGCAGGTAATATCGAATTATCAAAAGAATATAAATCAATTGCGAGAGGGTTAGGAGAATACGGATATATAGATGAGGAGTTGAGTAAAAAATTAGTGAAAATGGCGGGATATAGAAATAGAATGGTGCATCTTTACAATTTAGTGACAGATGAAGAATTATATGAGATTATTACATCTAACCTTAAAGATATAGAAGAATTTGTATCGGAAATAAAAAAGAAGGTGCTAAAAAGAGAGTAAAATAAAAAAGGTGCCATTTGTACAAAGGATTTTACAAATGGCACCTCATTAGTTAAATTTAGCCTCACTATTTTTTTAAATAATGTTTTTTCATCTCTTCATTTTCTGGTAGGGATAGAATTTCTTCTAAAACTTTTTCTACCTGCCCATCATTTTGAGTTCTAGGGTCTCTGTACAGAAGTTCTTTTATTATGTCTATGTCCCCTGTTAAAAATGCTTCTACTGCCATTTCCATTCTCATAATTCTCGGTTTTAGGTAATACTTTATTACTCTCTCTGGGAGCATGGGTTCTATTTTTTCTGGATGTATTCCTTCGCTATCTACTATTGCAGGTACTTCTACAACAACATCATTTTCTACTGCAGGAATTATTCTTCTATTTGGTATATTTACTACAAATCTTTCTTTTTTGCCGGTTACAATCGATTCTACGAAAGGAATGTGCTGTTCTTCACTTTTTTGCTCTGGGTCTAGTATTTTTTCCATTTCCTGTAGTAATTCATTGTCTTTTGCCTCTTGACCGAAAATTTCTTTTATATCGCTAAACTTTGCTTTTGGATTTTCTATCAAGAACTTTGCAATCTTTTTAGTGATGTCTGTAATTTTTCCTAATGTTTCTTGGTACCATTTCCAACCTATTTCAGAGTCTGCACCACACCAAGGTTCTCCATACCACTTTTTCTTTGTTTCCAGGTTTTTATGATACCGCCAAGAAGCATTTCTTACGGTATCGCCAACAGGCAAAACTCCGTGAAACTTGTACATATCAATGGCAGCTGAGGATAGCTGGTCATTAAATGGATGAAGAGGTTTCCAGTTGTGAGAATTTTCCTCTATCCAGGTGTTGAGCTTTTCGTAAGCACTTTTTCCTTCATATATAAATCTATTAAGCCATATTCCGTGATTTACTCCTGCTACTTGCCAATCTACTTTATTATGCTTAAGTCCCAGTGTGTCAAATACTTCTTTTAATGCAAGATGTCCATGGCAGAATCCAACTGCTTTTATCGAAGAGGTCCTTGTTACAAGAGTTGTGCCTTCAAATACGGGATTAGCAGCTTGTAAATACCAGGCGTTTGGAGACAGTTTTTCAATTTTCTTGGCAATTTCTACGAAATATTTCAACTGATTGTAATTTGAGAAAGTGTAATAATCTGAAACCATATTAAATTCCTGTGCATCTATTCCTCTATAATAGCCATATTTTTCGCTAATCTGTCTGACTTTTTCTAGATAAGTATGTCCTCCTACCATTGCTGTATTTATTACGAAATCTGCATCTATTATGGCATCTTCTAAATTTTTAGTTTTTTCAAACTTTAACTCTGCTCCTACTTCTTCCACATACCTTTTTGCAAGTATGTACACGGCCTCTAATCTTTCTTCATCGATATCCATGAGAGTTACTAAGCTTCCATATAACGCTGGAGTTTTGCATAAATCGCTCACCAACCTCAGAGAAAATACAGCACTTCCTGCACCTATAATACCAATTTTTACTGATGGCATTTAAAACACTCCTTTCATAAAATTTTTATCCTTTTACTGCTCCAGCAGTCAAACCGGAGATTATCCTTTTTTGGAAGATAAGTACCATTATAATTAGAGGAACAGTTACTACAACAGATGCTGCTGCAATATCTCCCCAAGGAAGGTCATGTTCTCCAGGAAACATAGCTATACCGACGGGTACTGTTCTCATTGAGTCTTGTGTGTTAAATACAAGGGCGAAGAGGAATTCATTCCATGCAGCTATAAACGTGAGAATGGCAGTTGTAAACATACCTGGGGTAGCAAGAGGCATTATTATCTTTAAAAATGCTTGCATAGGAGTAGCACCATCTACTTTTGCAGATTCTTCAAGTTCAAAAGGAATTTCTTTAAAAAATGAGGTTAAAATCCACAAAGAAAGAGGAATTGCAAAAGTAGTGTATGTTAATATAAGCCCTAGATAGCTATTTAATAGGTTTACATTTTTTAGAAAAATAAACAGAGGGCTTACAATAGCTATTCCAGGAAACATTGATACAGACAAAACTAAAGATAGTATTATCGCCTTTCCTTTAAATTTAAGCCTTGCTAAAGCATATGCTGCAAAAGAAGATACAAAAAGACTAAAAAGAGTGGTAGATGAAGCAACAATAAAACTATTTTTCAAATAGGTTAAAAAAGGGCGTTTAGTAAATACATTTATATAATATCCCGTATAAATTTTACTTGGAATCCATGTTGGAGGAATACTAAATAGTTCTTGTGGAGTTTTAAAGGAGGTAAGTGTTTGCCATAGAAAAGGGAAAATTATATATACAAGGAATATTGTTAAAAAAATATAGAAAATAATTTGGTTTATGGTATTTTTAAGTTTCATTTTTATATCACCTCATTTCAAAATGCTTTTATCTAAAAGCTTTATATAGAACATTGCAAAAATGAAAACAAAGATGAATATTATAACAGCTATTGCTGAACCAATTCCAAAGTCAAGGTTTCTAAAAAGGGTTTTATATGCATATATTGAAAGGGTTTCTGTTGAGTTACCAGGTCCTCCTCCTGTCATTACGAAAATGAGGTCAAATACTCTAAAAGCATCTAATGTTCTAAATATGAGAGCAACTAAAATTGTAGGTTTTAACAATGGTAAGGTTATCCTAAAAAATTGTCTTATGCTTCCTGCTCCATCTACTTTTGCTGCTTCATAAAGGTCTTGGGATATATTCTGAAGCCCAGCAAGCAATAATAACGCCATGAAAGGTGCAGTTTTCCATACATCTGCAAATATAGCTGCCGACATTGCTGAAGAAGGACTACCTAGCCATGCCTTATAACTGTTGATTAAACCTACTTTCATTAAGATGTCATTTAATACGCCAAACTGATCATTATAAATGAATTTCCACATAAGAGCTGATATTACAGTCGGTATTGCCCATGGAATCAACACGGCAGCTCTTACCAATCCTATTCCTTTGAATTTTTTATTCATCAAAAGTGCCATTATCATTCCAAGTACTAATTCTAATGCTACAGATACAACTGTGAAAAATACAGTATTTAAGGTTGCAGACCAAAATCTGGAATCAGAGGATAGTGTGATGTAATTTTGAAGTCCTACAAAATGAGTGAGTCCAGGAAGCTGCAATTTCATGTAATAAAGACTTAATTTAAAAGTATTGAGTACAGGATATAAAGCTATTGCAATAATACAGAGTAAGGCTGGAGCAACTAATATATATCCCAATGTGGCTTCACTTAGTTGGAACTTAGATTGTTTAGTTGGGGATGTTAAATTTTTTTGTTCTACCACGTTATCACCTCTTTTTTATATTAAGTGGCAGCAAAAAGCTGCCACTTTGGATTTGTATGAAGAAGTACCTTTAAAAATTTACTTTTTACCTTCGTTTTTAATTATGTCATTCAAATCTTTCGCTATGTTTTGTATAGCTTGCTGTGCTGTTATTTCTCCTGTCAAAGCTTTGTGAAAGTTTATTTGCATTGAATCAGACATTTGAGGATAAAAAGGAGATACAGGCCTTGGTTTAGCTGTTATGAATACATCATAAAAATCTGCCCAATAGGGATTTTTTGCTAAAACTTCTTTGTCCTGATATAAAGATTTTATTGTTGGGAGATTGCCGCCTTCTAAAGCGGTTACCTTTTGACCTTCTTCACTTGTAACAAATTCTATAAATTTCCATGCTTCTTCAGGATGCTTTGAGTATTTGTTTATACCGAGATTCCATCCACCTAAAACTGGAGTGCCAACTTCGCCGTCTTTTCCT
Organism: Thermoanaerobacter sp. X514; assembly: GCF_000019065.1. NCBI lineage: Bacteria > Bacillati > Bacillota > Clostridia > Thermoanaerobacterales > Thermoanaerobacteraceae > Thermoanaerobacter > Thermoanaerobacter sp. X514. The sequence continues at coordinate 406,794 of NC_010320.1, forward strand.
CTTGGAATTGGAGCTATACCTACTTTACCTTTTACTGGGGAATCATCTCCATTTACTAGAGACCATGCATAAGGCCAGTTTCTCATGAAAATTGCTTCACCTTGTTGGAATACATTCCTCGCATCTTCTTCTTGATATGTTGTTACACCTGGAGGAGCAATTTTTACTAAATCTATCAAGTATTGAAGTCCTGCTACTGCTTGTGGTGTGTCTATTGTGACTTTGTCTCCTTCAAGAACACTTCCACCATTGCTTCCTATAAGCTCTAAAGCATCGCAAACTAAACCTTCATATTGATTGCCTTGAAATACTATTCCGTATTTAGTACCACCTTTACCAACGTTTTCTTTTGCCATTTGAATTAATTCATCCCAAGTTTTTGGAGGAGTATCTATGATATCTTTTCTATAATAAAGGACTCCTGCGTCTGTAAATCTTGGCACTGCCCACACATGGCCATTATATGTTACTGCTTCAACGGGTCCTGGTAAAAACTTATCTCTCATTTCTTTTGTAAATTTATCATCTAACGGGAGTAACCAATTAGCAGCAGCAAATTCAGGTGTCCAAATAATGTCCATTGCTAAAACATCAATACTTGAATCTCCTGCTGACAATGCAGTAACATATGAATTATGCTGGTCATCTGTAGAGTTAGGTAGTTCTTGAACTTTGACTTTAATGTTTGGATATTTTTTTTCAAAAGCTTCGACTAATTTTTGGGTTGCTGGTGTAGAGTCTTTACCTGTAGAATAAGTAATTGTGATTGGTTCATTCTTAGAAGTATTACTTGAAGTAGATGAGGTCGTGTTAGAACCACAACCGGCAATTAAAGTTCCTATTAATGCCAGTGAAACTATTGATGTCAGGATTTTATTTTTTTTACCCATCTAAATTCCCCCTTAAATAGTATTGGTGTTGTATAATAATTATATAAGAAATCGGTTGCAAAAATAATGTGACATTTTTAATATTTTGTGTATTTTTTTATAAACTTTTAATTATAAAGAAGGTAGTTGCTATATTCTGTTGAAATATTTATATAAAAGGTGGTTTTTATGTTATACAAAAAAATTTTGCTTTCATACATTTTAATAATAGTTATACCGCTCATAATGGTGGCGGCGATAACAGGCAATATTACATCAAGATATATAAATGAAGAGGTAAAAAAGACTACTTTTCAGACCCTAAATCAAGCAAATAAAAATATATCAAAAATGCTAGAAAATATGAAAAATGCTATACTATATGTTTCAATGAATAAAGAACTTCAGTATAATTTATCACGCAATGGGGGAGAAACTCCTTTTCAAATAAACAGAGAAGTTACAGCTATAAGAAACAGTATATTATATCCCGGAATATTTAATGAAAATTATTCTTCTATAGAAATTTTTGCTTTGCATAAAAATCAATATCCAATGAGGTTAGAACAAAATGATGTGATGTCTTCAAAAGTAGTAGAAAATAAAGAATGGTACAAAAAGACTATACAGCTTAATGGCAGGTTGTACTGGTATATAAACGACGATTTTGGAAAACAAATGATTTCTGTTTCAAGGTTGGTTTTCGATATAAAAAATTTTGCCAAACCTATAGCAGTCATTTCTGTAGATATGGACATGTCCAAAGTTGCCTCAGTGGTATCTGATATACACCTTGGGAAAACAGGTAAGGTATATCTAGTTGATGATAAGGGTAAACTCATATATTCCGAGGACAAAAGCTTTTTATATCGTTATACCACTAAATTATACAATAGCAGTTCTGGAAGTGATTTTATTACTATAAATGGTAATAAAATAATGGTTATATACAATACTCTACCTCAAAATGGGTGGAAACTTGTTGGTATGGTATCTATGGCTGAACTTAATGAAAAAGCTGAGATGATAAGAAATTTTATCTATCTTACTGCGCTTTTGAGTCTTGTAATTGCAGCCTTGATTTCTCTTTATTTTTCATACAGTATTTCACAGCCAATAATAAAACTTGCTACTGAAATGAAAAAAGTTGAAAAAGGTAATTTCAACATAAGTGTTGAAGAAAACTGGGATGGAGAAATAGGAGTATTGTATTCAAGTTTTAACTACATGATAGAAAGGATAAATGAACTTATACATGAAGTGTATTTATCAAAAATAAAGGAAAAAGACGCGGAATTAAAAGCTTTGCAGGCACAGATAAATCCACATTTTTTATACAACACACTTGATACTGTAAATTGGTTGGCAGTAAAACATAATGTACCTGAAATAAGCAAGATTGTAAATTCTTTAGCATCAATTTTGAGATACAGCATTAATAAAGGGAATGATGTAACTACTGTTGAAAATGAATTGAAGCATGTTGAAAGCTATATTACAATTCAAAAAATCAGATTTAAAGATAAGTTTGAGGTGAGTTTTAATATAGATAAAAGAGTTTTACACTACAAGACGATAAAGTTAATTTTGCAGCCTCTTGTTGAAAATGCAATAATTCATGGGATAGAGACTTATGAAGGAAAAGGGAAAATTTTGATTAACGGTTATTTAGATGGTGAAAAAATTGTATTCGAGGTCATAAACAATGGTAATCCTATAGATTTAGATTTAGTAAATAAACTATTGGATTCGCCAGCAGATGATAAAGATAGTTATGGAATACAAAATGTTAATGAAAGGATTAAGTTATATTATGGGGAAGAGTATGGACTTTATTACCAAGCAATAGATAGCAATACTGTTGCCCGAATTGTAATTCCTGCTGTTTTGTGAGGTGGATTTTATGAAAATTTTAATTGTAGATGATGAACCGATTGTAAGAGAAGGGCTTAAAAATAATGTTAGTTGGCAGGAGTTAGATTTACGTGTGGTAGGTTGCGAAGCCAATGGAAAAAGTGCTCTTGATGTGTTTAACAGAGAACAACCTGATATAATTTTAACGGATATACGCATGCCCTTTATGGATGGACTCGAACTTACAAGGGAAGTCAAAAAGCTAGACCCTTTAGTTGTGGTAATTTTGTTAAGTGCATATGATGATTTTAAATATGCTCAACAAGCTATAAGGTTAGGAGCCTTTGATTATATTTTAAAACCTATCGACATTGACACGCTAAAAGAAACTGTAAGACGAGCGGTTTTAAAAAGAAAAGAATTATTGGACAAAAAAAAGGAACCATTACCATCATTGAACAAAGAAGATTTGAAATTTTTTAAAGCAGAATATTATAAATATCCTTTAAAATTGGAAGAGAAATTATCAAAAGCGATAAAACGGGGAGATAAAGATTTGGCTCTTAACATTTTTAACGATATTTGGAATGAATTTCACGACAAAAATTATACAGAAGATTTTATAAAAAGATGGGGGTTAGGGCTTGTTGCAGTTATTACGCGGTCGTTTATAGAAATTGGAGAAAATGCAGATATTTTATTTAAAGAAACGGACCCTTGGAGACAAATTTCTGAATTATCTACTAAAGAAAAATTTCGAGAATGGATGAGAAATATAATAGAAGTAGTATGTGAATATGTTTCTCTTACTAAAAACTCTAAAAATAGGAAATTAATTGATGAGGCTATCAAACTAATACAAGAAAATTATAGTGATTTAAATATTTCTTTAAATAGCATTGCTGAGAAATTATATATAACTCCAAACTATTTAAGTACTTTATTTAAAAGTGAAATGGGTGTCACATTTTCAGATTATTTAACTGCTTGCAGGATTGAAAAAGCGAAAGAACTTTTAAAAGATGTAAAGGTTAAAATCTACGAAGTAGCCGAAGCAGTTGGATATACTGATCAACACTATTTTAGCAAAGTTTTTAAAAACATAACAGGTTTTACTCCAAAAGAGTATAGAGAAAAAATATTGTAACAATTTTTTTGGCAGTTGTATTACGAAAATTATATATCATTGGTATAATAGGTAGTGGGGGAAAATATATACACAGAGAAGGAGATGGTTTTATGCTGATTGATGATTCATTAAAGGAGTATATTGAAAAAGTGGCCTCAAAATCACCAACGCCGGGAGGGGGAAGTGTATCGGCGGCAGCGGCAAGCCTTGGGATTGCCCTTTCTTCTATGGTTTACAATCTTACAATAGGGCGAAAATTTTATGAGGAATATACTGATGATATTAAAGAAGAGATTCAACAAGGGCTTAGTATATGTAATCGACTTCTTGCAGAATATGTAAAGCTTGTTGATGAAGACACTGTAGCTTATGACGAAGTGATGAAAGCCCTTAAAATGCCAAAAGATACTGAAGAAAATAAAAAAATAAGAAACGAAGCACTTCAAAAAGCTTATATTAACGCTATGAATGTTCCTCTAAAACTTGCGAGGTTGTGTGGAGAGGCTTTTACTCCTACGATGTTGATTGCGGAATACGGGAATCCTAATGCCATATCTGATGCGGCAGTTGGAGCGATTCTACTATATGCAGCAATAGAGGGAGCTGTTTTGAATGTTAAAGTGAATATTCCTTATATTAAAGATAGAGAAATTGCCGAAAAGGCAAACAAAGAATGTGATGAAATTTTGGCAAAATACAAAAATATAAGGGATGAAATTGTAAATAAAGTTTTAAATAAAATTTCTTGATAGAGTGCGATGAGCACTCTTTATTTTGCGCTACCTTTAAGCTAATAGTGCCGAAAGTTCTTAAAATAAGCTTTAAATTTTGCATAAAAAAATAGTTATTGCAGAAATATAAAGAAAAGAGAAGATTTAAAAAGATATCTATAAAAGAGCTCAATAAAATAACTTATTTTAGAATTTGTAACAAGAGATTAATAAAGTTATAATAAAGTTAGATGTCAGACAAGTTTATATGTTTACTACTTATACAAGTAGTAAACGGTAACAAAATTTTTGTAGGAGGTTATATGATGAAAAGGTGGCGTGTTGTTTTAGCATCCTTGTTAATTGTAGTGTTATCAGTTTCAGTGCTTTTGTCGGGTTGCTCTTCAAAAACAAAGCAAGAAAGTACACAACCCGAGACTGCGCAAGAATCTAAAAACAAAGATTTTAAAGTAGGTCTTGTAACAGATGTGGGTGGCATCAATGACCGCAGCTTTAACCAAATGGCTTATGAAGGCTTGCAAAGAGCTGCTAAAGAATTAGGTGTTACAGTGAACGTAATACAATCAAAGAAAATGGAAGACTATGTACCGAACTTAACAAATTTTGCACAACAAGGGTACAACTTGGTAATTGCAGTAGGTTTTATGATGCATGATGCTGTTGAAGAGGTATCACAAAAATTCCCTGACACAAAATTTCTGATAATTGATTCAGAAGTGACAGACAGGCCTAACGTTTCATCAGCTATGTTCAAGGAAGAGCAAGTCGGCTATCTTGTAGGCGCTATGGCTGGATTAATGGAAAAAGAAAAAGTTGGTAAGGTAAAAGGTACAAACACCATAGGTGTTGTTGGCGGAATGCAGATACCACCAGTTGATCGCTTTATTGCAGGTTATCAACAAGGTGCAAAAGCTGTTAATCCGGACATAAAAATTCTAATCAATTATACAAATAATTTCGATGACCCAGCAACAGGTAAACAAATGGCTTTGACACAGATAAGCCAGGGTGCAGAAATCATCTTCCAAGTTGCTGGTGGTATTGGCGAGGGTGTAATAAAAGCAGCCCAAGAGAAAAACGTATATGCTATTGGTGTTGACGCAGACCAAAGCTATTTAGCTCCTGATCATGTTTTGACATCAGCAGTTAAGAGGGTTGATGTTGCAACATACAATGTTATAAAAGATACTTTAAATGGCAACTTTAAGAGTGGAATTGTATACTTTGACTTAAAGAATGACGGTGTTGGAATAGGTAAAGTGAATAAAGATGTTCCACAATCTATCATAGATAAAGTTAATCAATTAGCACAAGATATAAAAGACGGTAAGATAACAGTATCTGACAAAGTTTCAAAATAAACTAAAACCATAAAAAACCGGGGCTGAATACTGTTCAGCCCCTTTTTGGAGGTAGGAGTATGAGCGCTATATTGGAAGTAAAGAATATTACGAAAGTATTTCCTAAGGTTGTAGCAAATGACAATGTCAACCTTACAGTTGAAAAGGGAGAAATTCACGCTATACTTGGAGAAAATGGTGCTGGCAAATCTACTTTAATGAATATTATATACGGCTTATATAAACCGGATTCAGGTCAGCTCATTTTTGATGGTGAAGAACTCAATCTAAGTGGTCCTCATGAAGCTATTGAAAAAGGTATAGGAATGGTACATCAACACTTTATGCTTATTCCTGTTTTGACAGTTGCAGAAAACATTGTATTAGGTGCAGAGCCTAAAGGCATAACTTACGATAGGGAAAAAGCAAATGAACTCATAAGAGAGATTTCAAAAAAATATCACTTAGAAATAGATCCTGAAGCAAAAGTAAAAGATTTATCTGTTGGTCTTCAGCAAAGAGTTGAGATTTTAAAGGCTTTTTATAGAAAAGCAAAACTTTTGATTTTGGATGAGCCAACAGCTATGCTTACTCCTCAGGAAACAGAAAAATTATTTGAAATAATGAGGGGACTTGTAAAACAAGGTATGTCAATAATATTTATAAGTCACAAATTAGAAGAAGTATTAGAAATTTCTGATAGAGTTACAGTTATGAGAAGAGGTAAAACTGTTGGTACTTTGAACACAAAAGAAACGAATGAGCAAGAACTTGCTAATTTAATGGTAGGTAGAGAAGTAGTATTGAGAATAGAAAAGAGTGAGTACAAGCCAGGGGATGTCGTTTTAAGTGTTAAAAATTTAAATGTAGTTGACCAGCAGAACGTTCCTAAGGTTAAAGATGTAAGTTTTGATATACACGAAGGAGAAATTTTTGGACTGGCTGGTATTGATGGAAATGGGCAGTTAGAATTAGTAGAAGCTATAATGGGATTAAGGCCTAAGAAATCTGGTAATATTTTATTTTACAGGAAAGATGTTACAAATTTTACTACAAGACAGCTTTATAGAGAGGGTATATCGTATATTCCACAAGATAGGCAAGCAGATGGACTTGTTTTGGATTTTACAATTGCAGAAAATTTGATTTTGAGGGAATATAAAGATCCCACCTATTCTCGTTATGGTGTAATTCAATATAAAAAAGTATATGAAAATGCCGAGAGAAAAGTTAAAGAGTTTGACGTAAGGCCTCCTGAGTACATGCTTAAGGCTCGTGGTTTATCAGGAGGAAATCAGCAAAAGGTAATACTGGCGAGAGAAGTAGGATACAATCCTAAGCTTTTAATTGCAGTTCAACCCACAAGAGGAATGGACGTTGGTGCTATAGAATATATCCATAAGAGACTACTTGAATTGAGAGATAAAGGTGCTGCTGTATTTCTCATTTCATTAGAGCTAGAAGAAATAATGGCATTATCAGATAGGATTGGAGTTATATACAATGGACAGCTTATGGATATTTTGGACGGCAAAACTGCAACGAGAGAACAAATAGGAATGCTTATGGCTGGTTCGCGATTTGATAAGACGACATTGGAGGCGAGATAATGAAGAATCTTTTAAAAGAACTGTATATTCCTGTTGCAGCTGTGCTTATAGCAATAATAGTTGGTTCTATTATAATGCTTATTACAGGATTTAATCCTACAACAGCTTATATATCTTTATTTATAGGTGCTTTTGGTTCAGTTAATAATATTGCAAATACTCTTGCAGCTGCTGTACCTCTTATATTGACAGGATTGGGTGTAGCTATATCTTTTAAGGCTGGACTATTTAATATAGGTGCAGAAGGACAGTATTGGATAGGTGCAATAGTAGGTGTTTGGGTAGGCTATAGTTTTACTGGATTACCTTGGTATATCCACATACCTTTTGCACTTATAGCTGCGATGATAGCAGGAGGACTTTGGGCAGGACTCATTCCGGGACTTGCAAAAGCCTATACTGGTGCTAATGAAGTTATAACTACAATGATGATGAGCCACATTGCAATATATTTTAGCCACTTTTTGCTTCAATTTGGCCCTATGATGGAGAAGGGAGGAACAATTCCTCAATCTCCACGTATTAAGGAGAGCGCAGTTATACCATTTTTAATTAAGAATACACAACTTTCTTATGGAATTTTTATTGCTCTTGCTGCTGCAATTTTTGTATATTGGCTTATGTTTAAAACGACATGGGGTTTTGAAATGAGAGCAGTAGGATATAATCAAAGAGCAGCAAGATATGCAGGGATGAATGTGCCTTTGAATATGGTGTTTTCATTAGGATTAAGTGGTGCATTTGCAGGACTTGCTGGAGCTGTTCAGATGTTAGGAGTCCAGCATAGGCTTTATGACAGTTTTACTGCTGGATACGGTTATACAGCAATAGTTGTAGCGCTTCTCGCAAACAACAATCCGATAGGAGTTATATTTGCGGCAATTTTGTTTGCGGCTTTAGATACTGGTTCTCAGTATATGCAGCTTAATGCGCAGGTACCGGGTCAAATGGCAGACGTTATTACAGGGCTTATAGTATTCTTCGTTGCAGCTCATAGAGTAGCAGAAGTTATTAAAGACAAATTTGCGAAAAACCGCAAAAAGGAGGCGCAAGCATAATGGAAATATTTTTAAATCCACAACTTTGGGCAGCTACTTTGGCGATGGCCACACCATTAGCATTACCTGCGCTAGGTGGTACTTTTTCTGAAAGATCTGGTGTTGTAAATATAGCGATGGAAGGTATTATGCTTATTGCAGCATTTTTTGCAGTTGTATTTGCTCATGCGACTGGTAGCGCTTGGCTAGGACTTTTAGGTGCTATGATAGTTGGGCTTATAGTAGCTTTGATTTTTGCGTGGGCAGCTGTAAGCTTAACGGCTAATCAAATAATTTTAGGTATGGCAATTAATATTTTTGCATCGGGTATTACGGCATACCTTTTAAATACGATGTATGGTTTTACAGGAACTCCTGTTGACACTCCTATGCTACCTACTATAGAAATCCCAGGCATTAAAGATACACCATTTTTAGGCCAAGTTTTGAGTGGTCACAGTGTAGTAGTATATTTGATGATAATAATTTTATTTGTGTCAGATTATTTTCTGTTCCACACAAATTTAGGTTTAAGACTTCGAGCAGTTGGTGAAAATCCTGAGGCGGCTGAAACAGCGGGTATTGATGTTATAAAATTAAGGTATCTTGGCGTTGCATTAAGCGGTGTTCTTTCTGCGATGGGTGGTGCTTACCTGTCAATAGGTGCGTTAAATAGTTTCATCCCTGATATGACAAGTGGTAGAGGTTACATTGCGTTGGCAGCAATGATTTTTGGTAAATGGACGCCTTTTGGGTCTTTTGGTGCTGCACTTCTCTTTGGATTCGCAACGGCTTTCAGCATGCAGCTCCAAAATACGGCATTTTCTAAGAATATAATCATGATGTTGCCCTATATAGTGACAATACTTGCACTTGTGGGTGTCGGTGGAAAGAGCGTACCACCTGCTGCAGATGGAGTACCATATACACCAAAGAAATAAGGTGATTTTATGTCGATGCTGCTACCTGAGAAAAAACCGCTGTATGAGCTTGCCTTAAGGAAAATGGAAGAATTGATAAAGACAGGGCAGTGGAAAGAGGGCAGCAAGCTCCCTTCTGAATCACAGCTTGCCAAACAATTTGGTATTAGTCGAGCTACTTTAAGAGAAGCAATGAGAATTTTAGAAGATGAAGGACTTATAGTGAAACAGCAAGGGGTAGGAACTTTTGTAAGGAGAAAACCCCTTATAAAGAGTGGCTTGGAAGAGTTATTTAGTGTTACCACTTTAATTGAAAGGCAAGGGATGGTACCTGGTACAAAAGATTTTACTGTATATAAATTGCCTGCTACAGAAAATGAGGCAAATCACTTAAAATTGAAACCAGGAGATATTATATATAAAGTAGAAAGGGTAAGAACAGCAGATGAGGTCCCGGTTGTGTATTGCATTGACAGGTTACCTCGAAGCATTGTAGGCGAATCTTTCGGGATTTGAACAATCTGTGTTTTCTTACCTTGAAAGTGAACACTCTATTACAATAACCTATGCAGTTTCTAATATAAGAGTTATAAAACATGACCCTGTAGTTGAGAAAAAACTAATGATGGACAAAAATGATTCAATTCTTTTGTTAGAACAGGTGCATTACGATGAAAACAATACGCCAATCCTTTATTCTTCTAACTATTTTAATGCTTCTAAATTCGACTTCTATATTATACGCAAAAGAATATTATGAAAGTAGGTGTATAAAGTGGAATATAAAGATTATGAGAAGCTTGTGGAATTAGCGAAAGATGCAAGGGAGAAGGCCTATGTGCCTTACTCCCACTTTAAAGTAGGTGCATGTGTTCTTACTGAAGATGGAAAAGCTTACCAAGGATGCAATATTGAGAATGCTTCTTATGGTCTTACCAATTGTGCAGAAAGGACAGCACTTTTTAGCGCTTATGCAAATGGAGATAGAAAATTAAAAGCAATTGCTGTAGTTGCAGATACTGAAGGTCCTGTTTCTCCTTGTGGTGCATGTAGACAGGTAATGATGGAATTGGGTGGAGAAGACATGGTTGTTATATTGAGCAACATGAAAGGCGATTATGCTGTTGTCACTGTTAAAGATTTGTTGCCAGGTGCTTTTACCTCAAAAGATTTAGAGAAATAATACGGACATAAGTTCATAGAAGAGGTGGTAAAATGTTCAAAAGAGTCATACTAATAGTTTTGGATAGCGTAGGAGTAGGAGAATTGCCAGACGCTTATAAGTTTGGGGATGAAGGTTCAAACACCTTAGGCCATGTGACAGAAAAGACAGGTGTTGAACTTCCTAATATGGGGCGATTAGGGCTAGGGAATATAATTCCTTTAAAAAGCGTTCCTGAAAACCCTAACGCTATTTGTGGATATGGCAAGATGGCTGAAAAATCAGCAGGGAAAGATACTACTACAGGTCATTGGGAGATAGCAGGACTCTTTATTGAGAAACCTTTCCCTACTTATCCCCATGGTTTTCCTGATGAAATTATCAAGGAATTTGAAAAAAGAATTGGTAGAAAAGTTTTGGGAAATAAGCCTGCTTCAGGTACGGAAATAATAAAAGAGCTGGGAGAAGAACATGTAAAAACAGGATATCCTATAGTTTATACTTCTGCTGATAGCGTATTTCAAGTAGCAGCCCATGAGAATGTCATACCTCTTGAAGAGCTTTATAGAATTTGTGAAATTGCCAGGGAAATACTAAAAGGAGACCATGCGGTAGGAAGAGTCATTGCAAGGCCTTTTACCGGTACTCCTGGAAATTTTGTGAGAACAGGAAATAGGAGAGATTTTTCGTTAAAGCCTTTTGAGCCTACTATATTAGATATGTTAAAAGAAGATGGATATGAGGTTTTTGCTATAGGAAAGATTGAGGATATTTTTGCTGGGCAAGGAATTACTGGGAAAAATCATACGACAAACAATGACGAGGGCATTACAGCTACTATAAAAGCGATGGATGAAATTAAAAATGGGTTAATTTTCACAAATTTAGTTGATTTTGATATGTTGTATGGCCATAGAAATGATGTAGAAGGATATGCAAAAGCTTTGAAACATTTTGATAACAGACTTCCAGAAATTATGGAAAAACTCACAAAGGAAGATTTACTAATTATAACTGCTGACCATGGTTGTGACCCTACTACTGAAAGCACAGACCATTCAAGGGAATATGTGCCACTATTAGTTTATAGTCCTTTAATGAAACATGGAGTTAATTTAGGAGTAAGGAGCACATATGCAGATATTGCTGCCACAATAGCTGAAACATTCAGGGTTGGTCCTACAAAGCATGGCACATCTTTCTTGAAGGAATTACCTTTATGAGTGGGGGTATGATTTATGCGGATGTATGACCTTATAATGAAAAAGAGAGACGGTGGAGTTCTTACAAAAGAAGAGATTGATTTTATAATCTCTTCTTATACCAAAGATTATCTTCCTGATTATCAGATGAGCGCTTTGGCAATGGCTATATATTTTAGAGGAATGACGCCAGAAGAGACTGCACATCTTACTATGGCTATGGCTTACTCTGGCGATGTGATGGATTTATCAGCCATTAAAGGAATCAAAGTGGATAAACACTCAACTGGTGGTGTAGCTGACACTACTACACTAGTGCTTGCTCCGATGGTAGCAGCCTGTGGAGCGCCTGTTGCAAAAATGTCAGGAAGAGGTTTAGGACATACCGGTGGAACGATAGATAAACTTGAGTCAATACCAGGAATGAGAATAGAACTCAGCGAAGAGGAGTTTACTGACAACGTAAATAAATACGGCATTGCTATTATTGGGCAGACAAAAAATCTTACACCTGCTGATAAAAAGTTATATGCGTTAAGGGATGTTACTGCAACAGTAGATTCTATTCCACTTATTGCAAGCTCTGTTATGAGCAAAAAGATTGCAGCAGGTGCAGATGCCATAGTATTAGATGTGAAAGTGGGTAGAGGAGCTTTTATGAAAGATTTAGAAAGCGCCAAAGCCCTTGCTAAATTGATGGTAGATATCGGTAATTCTGTTGGTAGAAAAACTGTGGCGCATGTTACAAATATGGATTACCCACTTGGGCTTGCGATAGGAAATGCTCTCGAGATAATAGAAGCTGTTCAAGTTTTAAAAGGTCATGGTTCTAAAGATTTATTGGAAGTATGTATGCTTTTGGGTTCTGATATGCTTCAAATTGCAGGTGTTGCAAAAGACGATACAGAGGCGAGGGCAAAACTAAAAGAAGTGCTTGATAGCGGAAAAGCCCTACAAAAATTTAAAGAATTTATAAAAGCACAAGATGGAGATGAAAGAGTAGTTGACGATTTTTCACTTTTACCACAGGCTAAGTATGTAAGACCTTGGATTGCCGACAGGGATGTATATATAAAAGACCTGATGGCTTTAGATTTAGGCCTTGTAGCGATGAAGTTAGGAGCGGGAAGAGAAAGAAAAGAAGACAAAATAGATTTAGCAGTTGGTATAATGTTAGGGGGAAAAGTTGGAGATATAGTTAGAAAAGGTGAGCCTATTGCTACAATATATGCTAATGATGAGGGTAAAGCTGAATGGGCTTTAAATGAAATTAAAAAGTATATTCTTCTCTCTGATGAGCCTGTGGAAAGGCCAACATTAATATTTGAGTAACAAAAAGCGGTTCTTTTTAGTGTTTTGTAAGAAGAACCGCTTATTTCTATTAAATTTTTGCCGATTTAAACCGATAAATAAATACGGAATTTTTATTTTTAGTTAGAGGGGAGAAGTGTAAATGGGAAAAACTATTCGAGCTCAGGTTGTGCGATCTTTTGTAATTATAGGCATTTTAACAGTTATACTTTCGGTGATTGTGAATTTAGGACTTATAAATACTATTAACAACATTGAAAAATTAAGAAAATATGTGGTAAATCAAGTCATTAACGTGTCAAATGCCCAAGTTCAAATTGCGGTATTAAGTGGCAATATTCAACAAACTTTAAATGACTATATGAATGGCAATGCGACAAATTTTTCCGTTGGAGTTCCAATTAGTTCGATGGAGACCTACATTGCTAATATCCAAAATAGCTTAGATGACTATAAAAATACCAAGAATTACGACTCACTTAATAAAAATTTATTGCTAATTAAAGAAGGTATTCAGAACCTAAAGAAAGCAGTAAATGAATTACCCGAAAAGTATGACTCTGTTAATGATAGCGACAAAGTAGTAACTATTACTTATTATTTGAATCATATACAAAGTGCTTTGAATGATTTTAGTTCTACATATTCCCAGGGCTTTTTACCCTATTTTAATCAAATGATAGAAAATAATAAAAGAAATTTTTACATATCACTAGGAATGAGTATTGTAATACTATTGATAATTTTAATTTATGCAGCGATAATAATAAGAAAATTAAGGAAATATGCAAAACTTATTAATTCTGAAATCATAAATGCAGAAAAGCAATCAGAAGAAGTCATGAATTACGCGGTAAACATAAGAAACAAATCAGAAGAAAATACTATGAACATAACTTCTTCAAAACAAGGTTTAGAGGATTTAGTGAATGGGATTAACATAATTTCAGAAAATATAAATGAAGTTGCTGAGTCTATTACTAAAGTTTCACAGACTAATGAAAATTTGTCACAAGTCTCCGATAAACTTATGAGAGACATGAATGAAGCAATGATGAGAATCAAAGAAATAGAAGAAAATGCAAACAGGCAAGGAGAAGAAGTTAAATCATTAATTGAATCTTTACAAGAAAGCTTGGAAAACTCCAAAAATACTTCAAAACAACTGAATGAACTAGAGAAAAGAATGGGTGGTATAAAAGATATTCTTTATTCAATATCAGATATAGCGGAACAGACGAATCTTTTGGCACTTAATGCGGCAATTGAAGCAGCAAGAGCTGGAGAAAACGGAAGAGGATTTGCAGTTGTGGCAGAAGAAATAAGGAAACTTGCAGCGCAATCGACAGAAAGTGTAGAAAGAATAGGAGAAATAATAGAATCTCTTACCCAATTTACAAGAAATACTGTGGATAATGTCATCAAAAACATTGATAATTCTACAAAAGCATCTCAGGAGGTAAATAAAGTATTAGATATATTTGAACAGACAAAAGAAGGGTTTGACAAAGTCGCTGATATTATTAGTGAAATTTCTGTTGCGGCAGAAGAGACGGCTGTAAGTTCTAGTCAAACGCTGCAGGCCATGAAAAACGTAATGGCAGCATCACAAAATATATCTGCACAAGTAGAAGAATTACTTGCCTCATCTGAGCAGCTTCTTGCAGAGATAAATGTAGTAGATGAAAATAATTTAAAAAATCTTGAACACATAAAAGAACAAGTTGAATATGCAGAAAATCAAAAAGCTAATATGCAGAAAATTACAAGTATAGTGATGCAGTTGTAATAATTGACATACACTACTTTATGGTATATAATTTAGTTAAACAGCGTGCGACGGGTTACGGCATGAGCTGGGAAGGTAGCTATTACCTTGCCAGCTTTTAATTTTATGAGAGGAGGATTTTTATGAAAAGGATTTTTGAGCTTACAATGATAGACATTGATAGAATGGACAAAAATACACTCATTGAAACAATCAAAACTTCCGAAGGAAGGACGGTAATGGCAGAGACTATTGTAACAGTTCCACCGCTGGTTTATGGAGTATCAAACATGGAGCTTGCAGCGGCTTTTGGCAGTGATATGATTACGTTGAATTTTTTTGATTTTCAAAAACCATTTATTTTTGGCATAGATGACGTAGAAATAAACTTTTCAGCTGGGCCTTCCGAATTACAAAAAATAGTCGAAATAGCCTCCAAAAACGCAGAAGATTTTGACTACATCAAGAGAGTTAAAAAAATTGTTGGAAGGTTTATAGGTGTAAATATAGAGCCTGTTCCTGAAGGAGTAGAATATGTAGAGGGACGAAAATTAAATAAAGAAAATCTTTTAAAAGCTAAAGAATACGGATTTGATTATATCGTTATAACTGGGAATCCCAATACAGGAGTAAGTGTAGGCACGATAATAAAAGGAATAGAATTAGCAAAAGAGATTTTGGGTGAAAATATGATGATTATTGCCGGAAAAATGCACGGTGCTGGCTCAGGAAACATATATGAAGACAAAATTTTAAAAGATTTTGTGAAAGCAGGTGCCGACTGTGTTTTGATACCAGCGCCTGGTACTGTTCCAGGAATTGATTTAAATCTTGCAAAAAGACAGATAGATGCAATACATCAAGTAGGTGCATTAGCAATGACTACAATTGGCACCTCACAAGAAGGTTCACAAAAAAGCACAATAGAATTTATCGGGGTTCAATCAAAAATGGCAGGGGCAGACATACAGCATATAGGAGATGCAGGATATGCAGGAGTAGCACTTCCTGAAAACATAATGGCACTGTCTATTGCCATAAGAGGAGTAAGGCATACTTATAGGAGAATGGCATATTCTTTGAATAAGTAATTATGGTTATAAAAAAGGCCTATGATGAATTCGCCATAGGCCTTTTTACACTCTTTTGAATATGTCTTTTAAATTTATAGTGAGGTCATCGAAGATACTCACTTTTATGCTATTGGCAATGGCATCAGTACAACCTCCAGGTTAAATATATTTTCAACTTATTGGTTAATTTTATTATAAAATTATTTTTCAAATAATTCAATGAAAAACGAGGATGCGACTTAAAGATATATGCGAAATTATAATAAGGCAGTGTAAAATTTAAGTAGGTGCCTAAGAAGGGAAAATTAGTTATTGACAAACTGTAAAATAGATTATATAATATTCGTAAACGAATACTAAATTACGGCGTGTTACTGCAAAAGCAGGCATGAGCCGGTTGAGGTGTTATTACCTTGCCGGCTCTTTTTGTATTAAATGCCTGAAAAATAAAAATAAGGAGGTTTTTGTATGAAGTGGTTAGCAAGTGTTCAAAAACTTGGTAAAGCCTTAATGCTTCCAGTTGCAGTTTTACCTGCAGCAGCATTGCTTTTAAGGCTTGGAGCACCTGATGTTTTCAACATTCCTTTTATCATGCAGGCAGGTGCAGCGGTATTTGACAATTTACCCCTCATCTTTGCTATAGGTATTGCAATAGGTTTTGCAGAAGGGGACGGAGTTGCGGCTCTTGCTGCAGCGGTAGGCTATTTTGTACTGACAAAAGGTGCTACCACAATAAACAAAGACATCAATATGGGTGTTTTAGGCGGTATATTGATGGGTATCATCGCAGGTTATTTGTATAACAAATACCATGATATTAAACTTCCTGATTTCTTAGGTTTCTTTGGAGGAAAGAGATTTGTTCCAATTGTAACGGCATTTGCTGCAATTGTACTGGCACTTGTGATGGGGTATGTATGGCCTCCAATACAGAATGGCATATATGCGCTTGGTGAGTGGATAATTGGCGCAGGAGCACTTGGAGTATTTGTATACGGTGTGCTAAATAGGCTTTTGATTCCTTTTGGACTTCATCACGTTATAAACAGTCTTGTCTGGTTTGTTTTTGGTACATTTAAGACAGCAGCTGGCGAAGTTTTAACTGGCGATTTAAACAGGTTCTTTGCAGGAGACCCGACTGCAGGTATCTTTATGGCCGGATTTTATCCGATTATGATGTTTGGACTTCCAGCAGCAGCACTGGCTATGTGGGCAGCAGCTAGGCCGAATCAAAGAAAAGTTGTGTCTGGTGTGTTAATAAGTGCAGCTCTTACAGCCCTTTTAACGGGTATTACTGAACCCATCGAATTTGCATTTATGTTCTTGGCACCAGTACTTTATGTCATACACGCCCTTTTGACAGGTTTGTCTCTCACTATAACTTATATTCTTGGAATAAAAGCTGGTTTTGGTTTTTCGGCTGGTCTTATTGACTATGTATTAAGCTATGGCATATCTACCAAACCGCTCTTACTTCTTTTGATAGGTATCATATACGGAGCAATATACTATGTAATTTTCTATTACGTAATAGTAAAATTCAATTTGCCAACTCCTGGCAGATTAGAAGAAGAAGCAACAGATCAGTATAAAGAATTGTCAAAATCAGAAATTGGAGGTATTGCTGCACAATACGTAGAGGTATTGGGTGGAGCAGAAAATATACAGTCTTTGGAGGCTTGCATAACAAGATTGCGCTTGACTGTAAAAGACGATACAATAATAGACGATGATAAACTTAAAAAGTTAGGGGCGACAGGCGTAATGAGAATGGGCAAAAATGCATTGCAAGTAATTGTTGGTACAAAAGCTGATTTGATTGCACAAGAAATGAAAAAACACATGAAAAAAGCAGGAGGTAAAATTTAAGGTGAAAATGTTTTAGGCGGCCGTAAACTGGCCGCCATCAAAATTATTTTAAGAAGTTTGAAATATATGGGTATAATAAGATATTATTAAAATACAGAAAGGGATGGTATACATGTTTAACATATTTAAAAAGAAAAAATACGTAGATATATATTCTCCTATTAATGGTATATTATTAAAAATTGAAGATGTGCCAGATCCTGTATTTTCTCGAAAAATGGTAGGAGATGGAGTGGCATTAGAACCCACAGAAGGTATTGTATATTCACCGGTTAATGGAACTCTTATACAATTATTTCCTACAAAACATGCTTTGGGAATAAAAACAGAAGAAGGATTAGAAATACTAATTCATATTGGGATGGACACAGTAGAAATGAAAGGAAATGGATTTGAAAGTTTTGTTTCAGAAGGTGAAAAAGTGAAAATAGGAAATAAGTTGCTTAAATTTGATATGGAATTGGTTAAAAAAGAACATCCCTTGACATCTCCAATTATTATTACTAATATGGATATAGTGGATAAAATTGTAAAAGAATCTTATGGTGAGGAAGTAAAAGCAGGAAAGACAAAGATTATGAGAGTATACCTCAAGTGAAAAGTGAGGTATTAATTATGTATCAAGTGGTAAAAGTTCTTAACAATAATGTGTGTATGGCAAAAGACGATAAAGGTATGGAATGCATAGTCGTTGGAAAAGGTATAGGATTTGGCAAAAGACCAGGTGATATTATTGAAGAAGATAAGTTGGAAAAAATATTCTATGTACAAGAAGATGTTAATAAAATTAAGTTTTCTGAGTTGATGGAAAAGATAAGAGGAGATGTAATAGGTATTGCAGAAGAAATAATAGCGATGGCAGAAAAAATAAAAGGCAAAAAACTTAATGAGCATATACACATTGCACTTGCTGATCACATTGCCTTTGCGATTGAAAGAATAAATATGGGAATAGAAATAAAAAATCCTTTTGATATAGAGATAAAAGCTTTATATAAAGATGATTACAATATTGCATTAAAAGCGTTAGAATTGATAAATCAAAGACTTAACATTTCACTTCCTGAGGATGAGGCGGGTTTTATAGCTCTTCACTTGCATGCTGCTTTAGAAAATGCTGGTTTATCAAATACTGTGAAAAATACCAGATTGGTATCTCAATTAGTGTCTACAATTGAAAAACACTTAGGTAAGTATATTGACAGAGATTCAATTGATTATATAAGGCTTGTAACCCACTTGCGGTTTGCTATTGACAGAGTAGAAAAAAATGCCCCTGTGACAAACGAACTTTTAGTATCAATAAAGAAGAAATTTAAAAAGGCTTACAATATAGCAATGCAAGTATCAAAAATAATAGAAGACACCCTCCAAAAGAAAGTTCCTGAAGAAGAAACAGGATATATTGCAATACACATTCAGCGATTAATCAATACTATTTAACAAACCCGAACTAAATTTGCTTTTAGTTCGGGTTTTGCAATTTTTATAATCTAAAATTGCAAAATACTATTGACTTTAAGAGGAGATACATATAAAATATGTTATAAAGAGTTTTTGAAGGGGGAAGTTCGATGACTCTTAAAAAGGGTAAGAAAGTATACATTGTTGACACAACTTTAAGGGATGGAGAGCAAACTGCAGGAGTTGTGTTTGCAAATAATGAAAAAATCAGAATTGCGCAAATGTTAGATGAAATTGGAATAGATCAATTAGAAGTAGGTATTCCCACAATGGGAGGAGACGAAAAAGAAACAGTTACAAAAATTGCAAAGCTTGGATTGAATGCCAGCATAATGGCGTGGAATAGAGCGGTTGTAAAAGATGTTCAAGAATCTTTAGAATGTGGTGTTGATGCTGTTGCAATCTCTGTGTCTACTTCGGATATTCACATTGAGCACAAGCTTAAAAAGACAAGGCAATGGGTTTTGGACAATATGACTGAAGCAGTGAAATTTGCTAAAAAAGAAGGGGTATATGTTTCTGTCAACGCAGAAGATGCATCTCGTACAGATATGAACTTCCTTATTGAATTTGCGAAATGTGCAAAACAAGCAGGAGCCGATCGTTTGAGATTTTGCGACACCGTAGGATTTTTGGATCCTTTTAAAACATATGATATGGTCAAAGCAATAAAAGAAGCTGTTGACATTGATATTGAAATGCATACCCACAACGACTTTGGAATGGCTACTGCAAATGCTCTTGCGGGTATGAGAGCAGGAGCTAATTTTATAGGAGTTACTGTAAATGGCCTTGGCGAAAGAGCCGGAAATGCTGCTTTAGAAGAGGTTGTAATGGCATTAAAGCACGTCTACAAAATAGATTTAGGAATAGATACAACTAGATTTAGGGAAATTTCCGAATACGTTGCTTTAGCCTCAGGAAGACAGTTGCCAGCATGGAAAGCTATAGTTGGAACAAATGTCTTTGCCCATGAGTCAGGTATTCATGTAGATGGTGCCCTTAAAAATCCTCACACATATGAAATATTTAACCCTGATGAAGTAGGCCTTGAAAGGCAGATTGTGATAGGCAAGCATTCTGGCACTGCGGCTCTTATAAATAAGTTTAAAGAATACGGCAGAGTTTTAACAGAAGAAGAAGCAAATTTGCTTTTGCCGCATGTCAGAAAATTAGCTATACAGCTTAAGAGGCCGCTTTTTGACAAAGAGCTTATGTACCTTTATGAGGATGTTATCAAAAACAGAGAAAAGGCTATATAAAATTATGTTACAGGAGTGAAGGCAATGAATCTTACGCAGAAAATACTATCTTCTCACCTCATCGAAGGAGAAATGGTGAAAGGTCAAGAAATAGCCATTAAAATTGACCAAACTTTGACTCAAGACTCCACTGGTACAATGGCGTACCTACAGTTAGAAGCTCTTGGAATAGATAGGGTAAAAACTGAACTTTCGGTTGCTTACATTGACCACAATACATTGCAGCAAGGTCCTGAAAATGCTGATGACCACAAATACATCCAGACTGTTGCAGCAAAATACGGCATATATTTTTCAAGACCGGGCAATGGAATTTGCCATCAGGTACATCTCGAAAGATTCGGAAGGCCTGGGAAAACTCTTTTAGGTTCTGATAGCCATACGCCAACAGCAGGTGGGTTAGGAATGTTAGCTATAGGAGCAGGTGGATTAGATGTTGCTTTGGCTATGGCGGGAGAGCCTTACAGGATTATTATGCCTTCCATTGTCAATGTAAGGCTTACTGGGAAACTTAGACCTTGGGTATCGGCAAAGGATGTAATATTGGAGCTTTTAAGGAGACTGACTGTAAAGGGTGGCGTTGGGAAGATTTTTGAATATTCAGGGGATGGGGTAAAAACCCTATCAGTGCCCGAAAGAGCCACAATTGCTAATATGGGCGCGGAATTAGGGGCTACTACATCAATTTTTCCATCGGATGAAAGGACGTATGAATTTTTAAAAGCCCAAGGAAGAGAAGAGGTATTTGTGCCTTTGGCTGCCGATGAAGATGCAGAATACGATGAGGTCATTGAAATAAACCTTGATGAACTGGAACCTTTAGTAGCACTTCCTCATAGCCCTGATAATGTTGTAAAAGTTAAAGACGCAGGAAGGCCAAAAGTTGACCAAGTTGCTATAGGGTCCTGCACAAATTCCTCTTATGCTGATTTGATGAAAGTTGCTTCCATATTGAGAGGCAAGGTTATTCTAGAACATGTAAGTCTTGTAATTGCTCCAGGTTCAAGACAAGTTCTTAACATGCTTGCAAAAAATGGTGCACTTTCAGACCTGATATCGGCAGGTGCAAGAATACTCGAAAGCGCTTGTGGCCCCTGTATTGGTATGGGGCAAGCCCCTGCAACAGGTGCAATTTCGATTAGAACCTTTAATAGAAACTTTTACGGCAGAAGTGGTACAAAGTCGGCATCAGTATACCTAGTAAGCCCTGAAGTTGCTGCTGCTGCAGCTTTGACAGGGTATTTAATAGATCCGAGAGAGTTAGGGGAAGCACCTGAAGTACCTTATGTGGAGAAATTTGAAATTAATGACAATATGATTATAAAACCGCCAGAGGATAGGGAAAAGGTGGAGATAATAAAAGGACCTAATATAAAGCCATTCCCTCTCAATACACCTCTTTCTGATATAGAAAAGAGGGTACTTATTAAAGTAGGAGATGACATAACTACAGACCATATAATGCCTTCAAATGCTAAGTTGTTGCCCTTAAGGTCTAATATCCCTGAACTTGCTAAACATTGCTTCGAAATAATAGATGAAAACTTTTCTAAGAGAGCGATTGAATGGGGCGGTGGCATAATTGTCGGAGGAAGCAATTACGGACAAGGCTCCAGCCGAGAGCACGCAGCATTGGCTCCGCTTCAACTGGGAGTAAAGGCTGTCATAGCAAAGTCATTTGCGAGAATACACAAAGCAAACCTTATAAATAGTGGAATTCTTCCTCTTACTTTTGTAGATGAAAAAGATTATGAAGACATTGAGGTTGGGGATGTTTTAAAGATAGAAAATGCTGTAGAACAAGTAAGAAGTGGTAAAAAAATCATAATAGTAAATGTCACAAAAGGAAAAACATTTGAAGTAACTCTTGATGTTTCGGATAGAAACAGAGAGATATTAATAGCAGGCGGTATGATAAATTTTGTAAAAAGTAAAAAGAAATAAAACAAAGGTACTTGCTTTAAAGTAAGTGCTTTAGAGTAACAACAAACCCCACTTTTTATGAGCTTAAAAAGTGGGGTTTAGTTTGTATTTGGATGTAATTGTACATAATCTGATAAATATTTAATAAGAGCCATGCAAAGGTGGTGCATTCTAGCTCTTTTTTATAGTCATGAAGCTGCACAAATTTTGTGTAAATCAATTAAACATCTTTTGTTTTTTATATTGACAAAGCGACATGGTAATATAGATGTCATAGGCTAAAGTAAAAAAATGGCTTTAATTAATATAAAATTGAAACGCAGAGTTGATACATTAAAAAATTTTTATTTTTTAATGAGGTTAAGAAGGATTTTTAAAAATAATGTAGAATATATATATTACAAACTTATTTATTTTAAATTAATAAGCCGAAATAGAACAAGAAATATTTTGATAAATACTAACTAATTTAATTTAAATAAGTATTATAAAAAGTAAATAAAGAAACCTAACGAGGTCTATTTTATAAAATGACGAAAATAATAGGAGGTTATTATGGCTTTTAATAGTAAAGTATCAAAAGAACTGAATAAAGAACTGATTCTATCCTGTATAAGAAATGAAGAATTTATTTCAAAAATTGAAATTTCAAAAATTACTGGTATTAGTCTACCGTCTGTATCAAAAATAGTGGATGAGTTAGTGGAAGAGGGAAAAATAATACAATCGGGTATAGGTGATTCATCGGGAGGTAGAAAGCCTGTTCTGTATAAATTTAATAAGAATTTTGGATACTTTAGCACCGTGATTATCAATAAAACTGATATGAGCGTTTATTTAATGAACTTATATGGTGATATCATTGCAAAGGATAAAATAAGTGTAAATGGTGCAGATGGTAATGATTTAGTATTTTCTATTGTTAGCGGAATTACACGTATTTTAAGCAGTTATAACATATTTGTTGACAAACTTTTAAACATTTGCATAGCTGCACCTGGATATTTTGATTATATTGAAAATAGATTTTTAATAAAAGGAATACAATCTCTAAAAGATGTTGATTTACATGAAAAATTAAGTAAAAAATTTCCGAATGTTAAAATTAAATTTGCAAGTGATATTCATATGATGGCACTTGGGGAATGGTCAAAAGTAAAGAATAAAGCCGAAAAAAAGAGAATTGTTGTAATAAATATAGACAGAGATCTGAGAGAAAATGCTTGTTTTGCAATTGTAGATAATGGGAATATATTAAAACCAGGGAGAGGATACCTCGGAAGAATTGAAGAAAGTATGATATCTTTAGTTGATATTAATATATTGAGAAAAAACGGATACGAAGAAATTGGGAAATTAATTAATGATTTTAAATCTAATAAAACACGAGCTATAAATCTTTTGATGAATTTGGTGGATTTTTTAACAAAAATAATAAAACACATCCAGCATTATATAGATCCAGACTGTATTATATTTCACGGATATATAGGACATCAAGGTTTAATAGATATTGTTAAAGCAAAGCTTCAAGGAGATAATTTATTATGTGATATTCAGAAATCATTACTTAACGAAGAAGCTACATTATATGGTTGTATAGAGGAAACTCTATCAACTTTATTTAACCAGTATGAAATGCCGATAAAAATCCACAATGTGGATTTTTATAAATAAAATAGTTAAATCCAAAATAAAGCAAATATCAAAGTAAAAAATATCATTATTAGCAATTAAATAGTAAATTAAGCCTTGATATGAGTTTAAACATGGAACAAGTAAAATAGTAAAATAGTAAAAAATACAAAAACAACAAAGACAAAACTTAATACGCCTGCTCGATTTTAAAAGAGTGCTAAGCATGTTAAAGCAAAAAGTAAGCTATTAAGCAAAAGTTGTACTTTAAACAGTTAAAATTTAGCGAAAAATGAGATTTAAAAAGCTTAATTGAGTTAATCACAAAATAGGGAGATGGGAGGAAGTGAAAATGAAAAGGTTATTTACCTTGGTGCTTATGGTTTTACTTATTGTTGGCATGTTGCTTTCCAAGGTGGTAGCGGAAGAAGGCTATAAAGGTTATGGCGAACCTACCCCGGAGGTTATGCCTGAAAACAAAAGCCATGCCGAGGATATCCATTGGATAAGGATAATGAATGATTTTAACGGAGCCATTGAAGTAAGTTATGATAAGGGTAGATCCTGGATCCCTGTGGGCAAAGTTGTTCAGCCTGCCGTAAGGAACAATCCCAATGGCTACCGGGCCAGTGGCTGGGCCAAGGTAGGTCAAGTGGCAGCTTCGGCTACTAATGCTATACATATTAAAGTAGGCCATAATGACCAAGATCCTGCGTTTCCAGAAGGGAGAGGAGTAATGGTCAGTATATTGCCAGAAGAATTTTTCTCACCTCCGCCGAATTACGGTTCTTATACCGCTGCAGATTCCGGTATTTGGACCAATATTCCATCAGGTACCTACATCTTTTCAAAAGAACTTGCTCCCTTTGTAGGGAATGAAGTATATTTAGAAAGAGATGGAAAACTAGTTTCATTGCCGGAGAATTGGGTTCCTGCTCCTAAAGATGTGCTGGTAATAAAGGTAAAAAAACCCGTGTTATATCCTAGGGAAATAATATTTGAAAACCGTATAGACGGGAAAGTTGAGATAGTCTATCAGGAAGGTAGGACTATCCGAACTAAAACCATTGCCAGAGTTATAAAACCGGTAGAAGGTGTTGGCAGGTTCGAAGGGACTCTTTACACAGGCTTATCGAAAGTTAGAGCAAATCATACAGGCGTGATATGCATAAGTACCGCTCCTGTGTTTAGGGGAACGTTGGATCAGGCAGGGGAAAACGACAAAGGTGGTTTTCAGATTTTGCCAGTCCATCATTCATTCAGTCCAGAAATGGGAAATGCCTGGGTATTAACCCAGTGGATGATTATAGGGCCCTTGGATGAAAATTCTCCATCCCCTGACGGTGTGGCACCGCTTTTTTCACGCTATTTGAGACCAAGGTATGATGTAGAGGTTAGGTTCAACAATGGTTTATGGGAACCATTGCCAGCTCTAACAGGTCGTCAGGATGAAGCTCTAAAAGATATGACACATGTAAAAATTTTGTTTCCTCAAGTAGAGCAGAAAATTCCTGTAGATATACCTATACCTACTATAAATTCTATTCCAGAGAGCAGCAAAGAAGCAAATATAAGTATTTCAGGGGAATCTTATCCAGGTACTAAAGTAGAAATTTATGTGAATGGTATTAAGCAAAAAGAAGCAAAAACTGGTTCAGATGGTATATTTATAGATAACATAGTATTGTCAAGGGGAGAGAATATTATACAGGCAAGAGCTGTGGACCCTGCAGGAAGAGTAAGTGAATTTTCTGCAGAAAGGAAAGTGATTCTTGAAAATGTTCCTCAACCGCCAATTTTGGATATTCCAAAGTCGCCTACTAATTATCCAATTATAAATGTCTC
This sequence comes from Thermoanaerobacter sp. X514, assembly GCF_000019065.1. NCBI lineage: Bacteria > Bacillati > Bacillota > Clostridia > Thermoanaerobacterales > Thermoanaerobacteraceae > Thermoanaerobacter > Thermoanaerobacter sp. X514. The sequence continues at coordinate 432,798 of NC_010320.1, forward strand.
AGGGAGAGCTGAACCTGGCTCAATTATTACTTTAACGATATACAACGAAAATACTGCTGAAACAACAAAAGTAACTGATATAAGAGCTAATGAAGAAGGTATATTTAGTTCACAAGTATATCTTTTAGAAGGAGTAAATGTAATTACGGCAGAAGCTATATATAGTGATGGTACAAAAAGCTTACCGTCGTCTCCAATTAGAGTGATTCTAGATACAATTCCTCCAATTATTTCTGATATGTATCCAGCTGAAGGAGAAGTTATAAATACAACTACACCTCTTATTTCTGCCAGAGTGTATGATGAGGGTAGCGGGCCTGTATATTTTGCAATTAAATTAGATGGTGTGTCAAGACCTGTTACATACGATTCAAAAAATAACATTATGTTTTACCAGGTTACATCACCTCTTGCACCAGGGCCTCATACATTGGCTTTCTATGTAAAAGATGCAGCCGGGAATTCAACTAGGGTGCCTCAGATCGGCGAGTATGTATTTTATGTTGAAAGTGGCAATTAAATTTCAATGTCTACTATTGTTAATGCAAAAAATTTAAATTGAATTAGATGTTTCTTCTAATTTATAACAAGGATTTTAATAAAAATAATAGACATTTTGGATTTATTTGATTTTTCAAAGGGATTCCTATCTATAGTTTTCTTTGCTGAAAATACTGGAAAACAAATAAAAACAAGGGAATCCCTTTGGAAATAAATATGGAATCCTTCAATCAGTATGAGTTTTGAGGGATTCGCGAAACTCAATAAAAATTTAAGGAGGGTTTTTATGAGTGTCCAAGGTATTTTAATCATTTTAGTGTTTGTCTTCTTTGCGTACTTAATGGTTACACAAAAAATGCCTGCGCTTTTAGCACTACCATCAATGGCTATTGTTATTGCTATAATAGCTGGGATGCCTTTAAATTACATTTTATCGAACATAATAGGTGCTGGAGCTGTGAGGCTTCAAAGCGCAATGGCTGCTGCAATATTTGGTGCAATTTTAGCGCAGATAATAAACAAAACAGGAATTTCTGAAAGCATTGTAAGAACTGCTGCAGAATTAGGGGGAGACAGGCCGATTATCGTTGCATTAGCAATAACCTTTGCAGTTGCTCTTATATTTACTTCTCTCGGAGGCTTAGGATCTGTAATAATGGTAGGAACGATTGTTTTACCCATTTTAATATCAGTAGGAATTGAACCAGTTATTGCTGCTTCATTGTTGCTCATGGGGTTAAATTTAGGAGGTTTATTTAATGTTATGAACTATGCTTTTTACCAAAGTGCTTTAAACCTTGATATGGCAACAATAAAAAGCTTTGCCTTAGCTTTTGGAATAATTGCAGCAGTTGTTCTTTTATTGTTTATATTTATCAATGTACCGAAAAAGAAGACTGTTACTGCTTGGGCAATGCCCACAGAAACTCAGGAAGAAAAGCCTCGCGCTTCTTGGTATGCTCTTTTGACGCCAATCATACCCGTTTTACTCCTTTTCATATGGCCATTAATCTTTAAAGATGCAGAAGGCAAACCAATTCAGATAGATATAATATCAGCAATGTTAATAGGTATTCTTTATGGTATTTTGACAACAAGACCCCGCGAAATAAAAAATCTACTTACAAGTTCAATAATTGAGGGGATAAAGGATGTCGCACCTGCACTAGGTTTGATGATAGGGATTGGTATGCTTTTACTCGCTGTTATGGATAAAACAACTGCAGCACTAATTTCTCCAATTATTTCCAAAATTTTACCAACTTCAAAAATTGGATATGTATTATTTTTTGTGATACTATCACCATTGGCACTTTACAGAGGACCTTTAAACTTATGGGGACTAGGGAGTGGTGTTGCTGCCCTCATGATTTCAGCAGGTATATTACCTCCTCAAGCTATTATGGGTGCATTGATTGCTACAGGCAATATTCAAGGTGTGTGTGACCCTACTAATACTCATAACGTTTGGACTGCATACTTTACAAATACAGATACAACAACCATTCTGAAGAAGACATTACCATATATGTTAATTGTTGTATTGTTAGATATTATATATGTAGCGCTTTTTAAATGGTAAAAAGAAGGAAAAGGGGGAGGTTATTCCCCCCCCTTTATAGGATAATATAACTATAAATTTTTTGAGGAGGGCAGATACAGTGCTAAAGATAGCGTATATTCCGCTTGACAACAGACCCTGCAATTATGATTTTATATTAAAAGCAGCTAAAATCAAGGGAATAGATATTATTACACCGACTGAAGAAAAGCTGGGTAAATTTACTACTCATGGGGATGTAGAATATATAAGAAAGTGGTTGATGAATCTCCGTAATGTAGATTATCTTATTTTATCTATAGATATGTTAGCCTATGGTGGTTTAATTGCAAGTAGAGAAATGAATTTAAATGTTGTTCCGTATGGGTTTGCAGAATCTATTAGAGAGTTTAAAAAGAATAATAGTAATTGCAAGGTATATGCCTTTAATATAATTATGAGAACATCTATAAGTGTGAAAGACGAAAAAACATATGAATATTGGAAACTGATTAATGAATATTCTTCCCTAGCTTATAATGAACACGAAAATTTTAGTAGAATAAAAGAGCTTGAAAAGATAATTCCTAAGTCTATTCTTGATGGTTATTTAAAAGCCAGAAGACGCAATCATGAAGTTAATAATATCTCAATCGATTTGGTAAATGAGGGAATAATAGATTTTTTGGTTTTAGGTCAAGAAGATTGTGATAAAATAGGAATTCATCTTTTAGAGCAGGAAAGACTGCTTACAAAAATAAGAGAATTAGGTCTTGAAGAAAAGATAATGATGATGCCAGGTGCTGACGAGTTTGGTCAGATTTTATTTGTAAGGGTATTGAATGATATTTCAAGAATGAAAATTGGAAGGTTAGTGTATGATAATGATCGTCTAAGATATGTAGTAGCACAATACGAAAACATACCAATTTACGAAACTTTAGATTTGCATATCAAAGCCGCTGGTTTTGATATAAATGAAGTAAATGATCAGATAATTTTATATATAATAACGCCTAAAATATTTGATGACATTATTTGGATTGATGATGACCATTATAAATATCTTGAAGGTGTTAAAGCTGAAGATATTTATATAAATGATGAAGAACTAGATGCCTATATAAAAAATCACAAAATTATAATATTTGATTTATGTCATGCCAATGGAGGCTGGAAAGAACTTATTTATTTTCTTTCGAAAAACAACTTATTACATGAAATATATGGATATACAGCCTGGAATACGGCTTCAAATAGTATTGGGACAGGACTCTTATTTTATGCTTTGTTATATGAAGAGAATAAGGACAGTAAATTATTTCTTGAATTTCTTATAGAAAGGTTTTATGATGACTTTTTATACCAAAGCATAGTTCGCCCAAAAATAAATAAAATTTTACAAAAGGAAGGAGAAAATATCCATTTATTTAGAGAGTTTAAATACAATTATAATATAATATTATGTGAACTTATGAAAAAACATGATGAGATTATTAAGAAATCAATATTAAATAAACCTATTAAGATTTTAGAAAATTTGCAAATAAAAGATTATCACATTGAATGCTCTTTTCCATGGAATAGGACATTTGAAATAAAAGTGGATGTTAAAGTTCAAATATAAATTTTTCTAGAGGGGTGATATTATTATGAGATTGATTGAAAGGTTAAAAAGCAATAAAATGACACTTATTGTTAGTCTCCCTCAAAATACTTTAGAACTTGCTTTGGCGGCAGTCAATGGTGGTGCCGATGCAATTAAGGTCCATACAAATGTTTTTCATAGAGCAAGTGGCAATAGGTTTCCAAGACTAATAGAACAAGTAGATATTCTAGAGGAAATTGTAAGAAAAGTCAACATACCTGTAGGCATTGTGCCAGGGGGAGATGAATCTTGTATTGAAAAAGAAGAAATTAAAATATTAAAAGATATTGGTTTTGACTTTATATCAATGTTCGTTCATCATATGCCCTTATATATTTATAAATCGGGGCTTACAATAATGTCTGCGATAACGAGAGATTATACTATTGATGAAATAAAGACATTGAACTATTTAAATGTTGATATAATTGAAGCGGATATGTTACCGGATGATAAAAGCGATACTATTCATTTAGCAGATTTAATGAGGTATAGAGAAATAGTTGAATGTGTCAATAAACCGGTAGTTGTACCTACTCAAAGGATTATTCTACCTGAAGAAGTAGAAGATCTTTATAATATTGGTGCTAAAGGTTTTATGATTGGTGCTGTTGTTACAGGCAACAACCCAGAACAAGTAGAAAAAGCTACAAGTGAATACAGAAAAGCTATTAACAGGCTTTAGTATAATTTCCATAAGGAGGAGATAATGTTGAAAGTAAGAATCGGTATAGATGTTGGAGGAACATTCACAGATGCGGTTGCCATAGATAATGACACTTATGAATTAATAGGGACAGTAAAGCTTCCCACAACTCATACTGCAAAAGAGGGAGTCGCGAAAGGCATTATTGATGTACTTAAAAAACTTATGGATGAGTACGACATTAAGCCAGGAGATATCTTGTTTATAGCTCATGGTACAACACAGGCAACAAATGCATTATTAGAAGGTGATGTTGTTCCTGTTGGCATTATAGCTGCAGGGAGGGGGATTGAAGGTATTAAAGTAAAAAGCGATACAAATATACAAGATATAGAACTTGCACCAGGTAAAATATTAAAGATTGTAAATAAATATGTTGAATTAGACGACGAATTTGAAAAAAACGTAGAAATGAAAATCGAAGAGTTAAAGACGCAAGAGATAGGAGCAGTTGTTGCTGCTCAAGCCTTTTCAGTGGACGATCCAACAACAGAGAATAGAATAATAGAGATTGTAGAACAAAAAGGACTTCCGGTGACAGCAACGCACGAAATAACAAAGCTATACGGATTAAAAATAAGGACAAGGACCGCAGCAATAAACGCATGCATACTTCCCAAAATGATAGAAACAGCAAACATGACAGAAGAAAGCGTAAAGAAATCCGGCATAAAGGCACCTCTTATGATAATGAGAGGTGACGGAGGAGTAATGAGTATAGCAGAAGTGAGAAAAAGACCAATACTTACCTTGCTTTCAGGACCTGCTGCAGGTGTAGCGGGTGCCCTTATGTATGAAAAAATATCTGATGGCATATTCCTTGAAGTTGGAGGAACAAGTACAGATATCTCTGCAATAAAAACAGGCAAAGTAATGGTAAACTATGCGGAAATTGGAGGGCATAAAACATATCTTAATTCTCTTGACGTAAGAACGGTAGGAATAGCAGGGGGAAGTATGATAAGGCTTGGTGACAAAGATATAGAAGACGTTGGACCCAGAAGTGCTCATATTGCAAATTTACCTTATGCAGTCTACAGCGATCCAGAAGAAATAATAGAACCTGAAATAGTATATATAAAACCAAAAAAGAACGATCCTGATAATTATGTTGCAATCAAAAGCAAGAATGGAAAAGTATTTGCAGTAACTGTATCCTGTGCAGCAAACGTATTAGGATATGTAAGACCAGAAGATTATGCCTATGGTAATGTAGAAGCTGCAAGAAGGGCCTTAGAACCAATTGCGAAAAAACTTAATAAAACAGTTGAAGAAGTAGCAAAGAAAATTATGGACATTGCGAGCATGAAAGTAATAAAAGTTGTTGAACAACTTCTTACTGATTACAAACTTGACAAATCTACTACAGTACTTGTAGGTGGGGGAGGAGGAAGTGCATCAATAGTTCCCTATGTTGCAAAAATGATGGGTATGGACCATAGAATAGCCAAAAACGCCCAGGTGATCTCTACAATAGGTGTAGCACTTGCAATGGTAAGAGAAATAGTAGAGCGTACCATACAAAATCCTACTGAAAAAGACATATTGTCAATAAGAAACGAAGCAAAAGAAGCAGTGATAAAATCGGGAGCATTAGAGGAAACAGTAGAAATATATGTAGAAATAGACTCACAGAAAAATATAGTGAGGGCAATTGCGACAGGAGCTACAGAGTTGCGTTCGAAGGACATATTAAACAGGAATTTAGGACGAGAAGAAATAAAGAAAATAGCAGCTCAATCAATGAAGCTCGAGTCAGCAAAAAACGTTCAAATAATCGATGAAACAGGTTCAATGTATATCGTAAAAGGCATAGAAAACAAGAAGAAATTTTTTGGATTGTTATCACAAAAAATAGAAAGCGTAATGGTAATAGACAAAGAAGGAGTTATAAGACTTAACAAAAATAACGGTAAAGTATATAGAACAAATATAACAAACTTTGAAAATTATTTAAACAAAGCATTAGAACAAAACATATTTTACGGTGATGGTGGAGCTGAAATTCCTGACTGCTTTATCATACTACCAAATAGAATAGTAGACTTATCAGGACTTATTGACAAAGAACAAATAATTTCACTGGCGAAGGTAGAAATAGGCGGTTTATCTGATAATGACCGGATACTCATATTATTAAGTAAAAGGTGATGAAATGATACCATCTGTATTTCTTGATAAACAACAATTAATTAGCCAGGAGTTAAAATTTGATATTTATTACAATAGGATATCTGAACTTAATCTTAATGATATACTAGAGATGGCATGGGATAGAGGAATCAAAGAGGCAAAAAAAATAAAAGACAAAAATATAAGGCAATTAATATTTCAAGAAAATATACTTGTAGAAACTGATGAAAAAAGTTATAATCCTGATTATGCTATTTTTAGTGATTATAACAGTGGAGAAAAAAAGATTACCCTTTATAAAAAAAATATACAAAACATATTTGTTCCTTCTATACCGGATAACTATATTTTTTGGAGAGATTACGAAAAAGTTGTAGATTTATTTCTGACCCATGAATATTTTCACCATTTAGAGACCAAATATATTGGATTAACAAGTGAAATAAAAAAAATACAGATAAAAATCGGGCCATTTGTTCTAAAAAGAAAATTGAGAGCCTTGAGTGAAATAGCTGCACATGCATTTGTAAAAGAATTTTATGATATATGGTAGGTGATAGAATGAAACTATATGACGTAGTTGTTGTTGGTGGTGGCGTATCAGGTACAGTTGCAGCAATAGCATCTGCAAGAAATGGAGCTCAAACTCTTCTAATTGAACGATATGGATTTCCTGGTGGTACGCTTACAAATATGGGTGTTGGTCCTATGATGACGTTTCATGCGGGCGATAGACAGGTTGTAAAAGGAATACCACAAGAGATAGTAGATAATCTTGTGAAAGTTGGTGGAAGCCCCGGCCATGTGATTGACACAACTGGGTTTGTAAGCACTGTAACACCTTTTGATGTAGAACTTATGAAATATACTTTGCAAAAGATGCTTATAGATAGTGGTGTAGAAATACTATTTCACAGCTATTTATCGGGCGTTGAGATGGATGGAAGCAAGATAAAATCAATTAAAATTGTGAACAAATCAGGGGAAATGACTATAAAAAGCAAAATTTATATAGATTCAACAGGAGATGCAGACCTTGCTATAAGGTGTGGCGTTAATTATTTATTAGGAAGACCTCAGGATAACTTGACACAACCGATGACAATGAATGTGAGAATAGGCAATGTAGATATAAAAAAAATAAAAGAATATATGCTAAATAATCCAACTGAATTTAGAATGGTAGATAAAGAAAAAATCATAAAAGCAAAAAGACTATCGGTAAACGGCTTTTATTCTATATTAAAAGAGGCAAGAAAAAAAGGAGAAATAAATTTTGAAAGAGACATGGTATTATTTTTTGAAACAAATACACCGGGTGAAGTTATAGTAAACATGACAAGGGTACAAAGGCTAAATGGTACAGATATAGAAGATTTAACTAAAGGTGAAATAATCGGCAGAAGCCAAGCCATTGAGTTGTTTAACTTTATGAAAAAAAGAATACCTGGTTTTGAAAATTGCATATTGATTTCAACAGGTCCGCAAATAGGAGTGAGAGAAACTAGAAAAATAGTTGGTGAATATATATTAACAGCTGAAGACCTTGTTTCAAACAAGCGTTTTGATGACTGCATTGCAAAAGGAGGTTATCCTGTTGATATACATTCTCCGGAGGGTGAGGACGTTGTTTACCTGAAACTTAAAGAGGGAAGTGATTATGATATACCATATAGAAGTTTGTATAGTAAAAAAGTAGATAATTTACTTGTGTCAGGCAGATGCATATCATCAACACATGAAGCAAATGCAGCAATAAGAGTTTCCCCAATTGCTATGGCAACTGGGCAAGCGGCAGGGACAGCCGCAAGTATAGCAGCAAAAGAAGATATAAAAGTTTCAAATGTTGATGTAGAAATGTTGAGAAACATTTTATTAAAGCAAGGGGCTTATATTTAATGGTACCAGGTACTTTAAATATGTACCTTGTACCATTAAATTTTTACATATTTACAGGTTTATTGTTTTCATCTACAAATATTACTTTAGGCTTATAATTTTTGGCTTCCTCATCATCCATTATTGCATAAGATATTATGATGATTATATCGCCTACCTGACATAGTCTTGCTGCTGCGCCGTTTATGCATATTGTACCTGAGCCTCTTTCGCCTTCTATTGCGTAAGTGTCAAATCGTGCACCGTTGTTGATATTTAAAACTTGTACTTTTTCATTTGGCAGTATATCAGCAAGTTCCATTAAATTTTTATCAATTGTTATAGAACCCTGGTAATTTAAGTTGGCATCTGTTACAATTGCTCTGTGTATTTTAGATTTCATCATAAACCTTTGCATTATATATTTTCCCCCCACAATAGATTATCTATAAGCCTTGTTGTCCCAATAAAGCAAGCTATTGCAATAAGTGCTTTATCTTTTATATAAGTTAAGTCTTCTAATGTATCAGGATGAACGCAGGAGACATATTGCACTTTGCACAAAGGCTCTGAGTTTAAGACTTCATTTACTTTTTTTATTATAGTATTAGCATTTCTTTCGCCATTTAGAAGTAATTTTTCAGCTTCTTTTAGAGATTTTGAAAGTATTAGGGCTGCTTTTCTTTCTTCAGGATTTAGATATACATTTCTTGAACTCATTGCTAAACCGTCACTTTCCCTTACAATAGGGGCTTTAATTATTTCTACAGGAAAATTTAAGTCTTCCACCATTTTCTTTATCACTGCAACTTGTTGTGCATCTTTTTGCCCGAAAACTGCTATGTCTGGTGTGAAAATGTTAAATAATTTTGCCACAACTGTTGTGACGCCTTTAAAATGACCGGGCCTGAAAGCTCCACAAAGTTTTTCAGTGATTTTATCTACATTTACCGTTGTGAGAAGTTCAGAAGGATACATTTCCTCTACAGAAGGAGCAAAAACAAGGTCACAGCCTTCTTTTTCAAGAAGTTTTAAATCCCTTTCCAAGTCTCGAGGATATCTATCAAAGTCTTCATTAGGTCCGAATTGAATTGGATTTACAAATATGCTTACAGCTACAAAATCTGAATGCTTTTTTGCAATTCTTACGAGGGACAAATGGCCTTCGTGCAAATATCCCATTGTAGGTACAAGTCCAATTTTTTTACCTGACAATTTTTGTTCTTTAATTATATTTCTTACATCACTAATTTTATCTGTTACTATCATTTATTCTCCCTCTTTTCTAAAGTAAAAGAATGTTCTTCATCTGGGAATAAGACTTGTTGTACTTCTTTAATGTAAGCATTTATGCCATCAATCATTATTTTTTCAATATCTGCGTATTGTTTTACAAATTTAGGCCTATGACCTTGAGTTATTCCCAGCATGTCGTGGGTGACAAGGATTTGACCATCGCAGTAAGGACCGGCACCTATTCCAATAGTTGGAACTGAAATATTTTCTGTAATGTTTTTTGCAAGCTCCATTGGAATGCTTTCAAGCACAAGGGCACATATACCTGCTTGTTCTAATACTTTGGCATCGTTAAAAATCTTTTTTGCTTGTTCCTTTTCTTTGCCTTGGACTTTATACCCTCCCAGTTGATGGACTGATTGAGGAGTGAGACCGAGATGACCTACCACTGGTATTCCTGCGTCTACTATGGCTTTGACTATTGAAGCTATTTCTTCTCCTCCTTCTAATTTTACGGCGTGGGCTCCGCCTTCTGCAATAAGCCTTGCAGCATTTGTCATAGCCTGTTCTTTTGATATGTGATATGACATAAAAGGCATGTCAGCAACTATAAATGCACGATTGACTGCCCTTGAAACGGCTTTTGTGTGATGTATCATGTCTTCCATTGTGACAGGTATTGTGCTTTCGTATCCTAAAACCACCATCCCGAGAGAATCTCCTACTAAAATCATGTCAATTCCGCAATTGTCAAGGATTTTAGCTGTGGGGAAGTCATAAGCAGTTAAAGCTGTTATCTTTCTTCCTTCTTTCTTAAATTTCCTTAGTGTGAGAGTTGATACTTTTTCCTCCATTTAATATACCCTCCAATTCAAAATATTTTTCATCGTTAAAACTTCCTTTTTCATAAGCAATCTCAAGAGTTAATTTACCCAAACTTTTATAAAGCTCTTCAAGACTTGGATCTTTTATATTTTCAAGATGAAGTTTTACAGTATTTATATCTCCTCTTGCTATAGGGCCTGTCAAGGCTTTAGCTATTCCATTTTCTTTTATATTTTTTAAAGTTCCTTCCATTAAAGGGATTAATGCATCAGGATAATTTTCAAAAGGAAAACCTGATTCTTTTAAAAGAAGCAAACTAAATTTTGAAAGAGCTACAAGGTAATTTGAGGCTACAACACAAGCAGCATGATAAAGGGGTCTTACTATATTGTTTAAAACTATGTATTTACCTGATATTTTATTTACAATTTCTTTTCCAATTTCAACTGCTTTTTTATCCCCTTCTAAAGTGAAATAGGATTTTGGGAGAAGTTCTAAAGCTGCTGATACAGAGGGGCACGTTTGTATAGGATGCATTACCATGATAAAATTATTTTCATCTTTAACAGGGTTTAAAACTTCTAAATTTAAAGCTCCACTTAAATGAGCAAAAATTTTTTCTTTAAGTATTTCCTTGTACTGACTTAAATTATTTACTACTTCTGGTATGCTACTGTCATTTGTACTTATTATGATTACATCAGAATTTGTAATAATCTCTTCATAATTATAAAAGGCTTTAGATTGTGTAAATTTTGCTGATCTTTTAGCTGATTCTAAATTTCTACTTAAAAAACCTGATATATTAATACCCTTTTGCGATAACAAAAAAGCGAGGCTTGTTCCTACAACACCAGCCCCGACAAATCCAATTTTCAACTTTTATCCCTCCTTTTACATGGGAGACAAACAAAAACCTTCCACCGATGGGAAGGTAATTTTTTATCTCCCGTCCCGGTCTTGTGATCCTGGCGGGGCCGAAATGAGCCCTATTGAATTTTTATGAAGTGTGTGGTTCTATGAAGATACCACCACTTTTAAAATAGCACAATGTTTTTATAGAGTCAATAAAGACAATTACTATTCTAGCTTCCTTGCAAAAATGAGATAACCTGTGTGACCTACCATCAGGTCTTCTGGCCTTAATCTTTGAGGATTTAACTTGTATTTTCTAAGTAGGATTTCACTTACTTCTGAAATATAAAATCCATTTTCCTCAAGTGCAGCCAAACTTTCAGATACTTGATTTGTGGTAGGGACTAATATTCCTAAGTGTCCTGCAGGTTTTAGCGCTTTTCTTACTTCTTCTAAAACTTCCCACGGTTTTCTAACATCTAAGAAAAATGCGTCCAAATCTCTTTCTTTGATTCCATCATTTATAGATTTATTGTACATTATGACATTGTCAAATTCCGAAAATTCGCTGAGATTATTTTGTGCAAGCTTATAAAATTCTTCTCTTTGTTCATATGTATATACTCTTCCATAAGGTCCCACAGCGCGAGAGAGGTATACAGTGAAAGCTCCAGAGCCTGTTCCTGCTTCACCTACTCTTTTGCCTGGAAAAATGTCAAGGCGCATTGCTATATAACAAGCTTCTTTAGGATAGACAATTTGTGTTTGGCGCTTTAAGGAGTGCATTATGTAGTCAAAAGTATCGCAGTTAAGCACGTGATATTTTATCCCTTGTACTTCAAAACTATTGCCGGGTTTTATTTGGGACAAAAAATCTGTATCAATTTGGCCTTTTGGCAGTCCTATTTTAGAGGGAGAGGATAGATCGATTACTTTTTTAAAATTATCTGGCCCTATTATTACGCGTTTTGTAGTTATTCGTGATTCCACAATTGTTCCCCCTTTCTTTTAAAAGGGTTTTTATGCTTATATTATAACACATTGTTTCATAAAGTTACAGAATTTATGAGTAAGTTTTAAATTTGCTCTGAAACATCGCTTAAATATAAGGCTTTATGGTTTGCATAACAAATTAAAGTTATTTGGTGCCCAAAATATTTATTTAGCCTCATTTTAATTTTCGAAATACTTTTCTAATTTTTAACAGAATCTCTTTTTACCTCTAGCAACACATGAGAATATATATCTGCTGTAGTAGATATTTGAGTATGTCCGAAAAGTTTTTGTACAACTTTTAACTGTACTCCCGCTTCTAATAATCGTGCAGCAAAAGTATATCTTAATGCATGAAGATTCTTATCTTTTTCTAAACCGGCTTTTTCACGCAATTTGTAGTATTTACTATTGAAGGCTCTGGGATGAATATAAGTGCCCTTTCGAGTGTAAAAGAGGTAGTAAAAAGGATAAAACCATCTGTGAATGAAAAAATAAACAATATCACAGTGTTGAGCATAGGAAAAGTGACACCGATATATAGAATTTTGAGGGCAATAAAATATGAAAATATAATATAAAAAAATTAAGAAAAACAAGCATAACAGGAAACCATTGATTTAAGATATTTCAGGGGTTGTCGCTAAAAATTATCCTACAGTATCTTGACACTATCCCTTTTTGAATAAATCTTGACATCAAAATTTCATTTTGCTATACTGATAACTAGATTAAATGATGGTAGTGAAGACAGGGTATGACAAAAGGACAAATTGAGGCAAAGATCAGCGAAGCTGTTAGCAAGTTTGAAATGGAGTATATGGGTAGGGGCCCTAAACAGATAAAGACTATAATAACAGAAGATATTATAGTTGTAAGATTAATAGGTTTTCTCAGCCCTAGCGAGAAAAAACTTGCCCAGACAAAAGAAGGTGTAGAGCTTATCAAGAAAGTGAGAGTTACATTATTTGAAAATGCAAAAGAGGATTTAGCAAGTCTTATAAAAGAGGTCATTGATGTTGATATTGCGGGAATATATTCTGATGTAAATACAACCAATGGTGAGAAAGTTATAGTGATAACTCTCAATGAAAATTTAGAAAAGCGCTTGGCTTGAAAAATTGGCAGACCAAGCAAAGGGCTTTAAAAAGCCAGTTGCGAGGTAAGCCACTATTTGCAAAGCTTTTATTTTTGCAAAGATTGGCTTTTTTTGTTGTGTTGCTAAGGTTAAAAATACAATTTAAGGATGTATATGTATTGTTTGCCAAATTATAGGAGGTAAACCTCCACAAAACTCAGGATTTGGCATCAAAACATTTGATAAAAAAGAGATTTTTTGTACTTAAAAAAGAGATTTTTTGTACTTATAGAAAAATTTTTTAAAGATTATTGCGAAAGTAAAATTGGGAGATAATGGATTTTGTCTATGAGGAAGTTATTTGTTATCTTCTAATTATCCTTGTGCGAATCTATTAGAAAGGAGAGACGTTTTTAGAAAGAATGACTAAGAGGATTTTTGGTTATCCAATAATGAAAATTGGCATAATTGGTGGCGGACAGTTAGGAAAAATGTTTGCTCAAAAGGCAAAGCAAATGGGTTTTTATGTTATTATCTTAGATCCAAATCCTGAATGTCCAGCAACACAGGTTGCAGATGAACAAATTATTGGTGATTATTACAATGAGAACAAATTGAAAGAGCTTGTAGAAAAAAGCGATGTCACCACTTATGAGATAGAACATATCAATACGGCCATTTTGAAAGAACTATTTGATAAAGGGTATAAAATATACCCCTCACCTTATTCTTTAGAAATTATTCAAGATAAACTAAAACAAAAACAGGTGCTAAAAGGTGCTAATCTTCCTGTGCCAAGATTTGAAAAGGTGGAGAATTTTGAGGTATCTTTCTTTGAAAAATTTGGTTTTCCATTTATTCAAAAAGCTACAAAAGGAGGATATGATGGCAGAGGTGTTGTTGTTATTAAAGATAAAAATGATTTAGACAAAATGTTGAGGGTAGACTCTTTGATTGAAGAATTTGTCGATATGGGAAAGGAATTAGCAGTTATGGTTGCTCGTAATTTACAAGGTGAAATAAAATGTTATCCAGTTGTAGAGATGGTTTTTGACGAATCTGCGAATATTCTTGATTTGTTAATTGCACCTGCTAGGATTGAAAAAGAAATAGAGGAAAATGTAAAAGAGATAGCAATTAAGGCAGTTGAAGCTCTTGATGGTATTGGCATTTTTGGTATAGAGATGTTTTTAACAAAAGATAAGAAAATATTGATAAATGAAATTGCGCCAAGACCACATAACTCTGGGCATTATACAATAGAAGCTTGTGTAACCAGCCAATTTGAACAACACTTAAGAGCAATTTGTGGTTTTGCATTAGGATCAACCGAATTGTTATCTCCAGCAGTTATGATAAATCTTCTTGGTGAAAAAGGGTATAGAGGAGTGCCTTTGATAGAAGGCTTAGAGGAAGTACTCTCAATTGAAGGGGTTTCATTTCATTTTTACGGCAAAAGACTAACAAGTCCTTACAGAAAAATGGGGCATGTTACAATAGTTGATGATAATTTAGACAGTGCAATAGAAAAGGCTAAAAAAGTAAAGGAAAGATTGAAAATTAAATCGGAGGTGGAAAGATGAAAAAGCCATTGGCTGGGATTATCATGGGTAGTGATTCAGATTTGCCAGTTATGAAAGAAGCAGCAAAAGTCCTGGAGGATTTTGGTGTTGAATATGAGATAACAATTGTCTCTGCTCACAGAACCCTTGAGAGGATGTTCAAATATGCAAAAGAGGCTGAACAAAGAGGGATAGATGTGATTATTGCCGGTGCTGGCGGCGCTGCACATCTTCCTGGAATGGTTGCAGCAATTTCCTCTTTGCCAGTTATTGGAGTTCCAGTAAAAACATCTTCATTAAATGGTTTGGATTCTCTTTTGTCAATTGTCCAGATGCCAGCAGGAGTGCCAGTTGCAACTGTAGCAATAAATAATGCCAAAAATGCTGGAATTTTGGCAGCTGAAATCCTTGGCATAAAGTATCCTGAGATTAGAGAAAAAATAATTGAATTTAAAGAGAAAATGAGAAAAGAAGTAGAAGAAAAGGCTAAAGACTTAGAAAATATCGGGTATGAAGAGTATCTTGGGAGGAGGCAAAATGCGTAAAGAATCTTACTTTCAAAGACTTCCAAGCAGTAAAACGCGCTGGATTTACATAGCTTTGGGACTGACCATGAACTTCTGCCTCGGCTCTGTCTATTCGTGGAGCATTTTTAGAAAACCTTTAGAAGAGTTATTTGAAATAAGTGCTACTGAAAGTAGTTTGCCCTATATGTTCTTTCTTGTATTTTACGCAATATTTATGCCAATTGCCGGAAGATTTTTGGACAAATATGGACCAAAGTTAGTATCAATAATAGGTGGTATTTTGGTTGGTATTGGATGGATGTTAGCTGGTTTTTCTTCAAACTTATTATTGCTAACAATAGGATATGGAATTATTGCTGGAACTGGAGTAGGAGTTGCCTATGGAGCACCAATTGCAGTTTCTACAAAGTGGTTTGAAGACAAAAGAGGGTTTGTAGTGGGACTGACCGTTTTGGGTTTTGGAATGTCACCTCTTATTACAGCACCCATTGCAAGAAAACTTATAGATTTGTATGGACCTCTTTTCACATTCAGGATTTTAGGGATAGTATTCTTTTTTGTAATTGTTTTATTGTCAATACCTCTTAAGTTTCCGTCAAAAGATGAAGGGTATATCAAAACAGAATCTAACAGAACAAAAGATGTCCAATCATACAATCCTTCGACAATGTTAAAGACGACTACTTTCTGGGGCTTGTGGTTATGTTTTGTTATAGGGACATTGAGTGGTTTGATGGCAATTGGAATATCAAGTCCTGTGGGGCAAGAGATAATAAAATTATCGCCAGATGCTGCTGCCATATCGGTCTCCATTTTTGCTATATTTAACGGAATTGGCAGGCCACTTTTTGGCTTCTTGACGGATAAAATTACTCCAAGAAATGCTGCAATGCTTAATTTTGTCATAATACTTTTTTCTTCATTAGGTATGTTGTTTGCAAAAGAAGGCAGAGTAGTCTTGTTCATGATAACTTTTAGCTGTTTGTGGTTGAGTTTGGGTGGTTGGCTGTCAATAGTACCAACTGCCACTGCACAGTTCTTTGGGACACTGCATTATAGCAAGAACTATGGTTTTCTATTTACTGCTTATGGTGTTGGCGCTATCTTGGGGAATTTGATCTCAGGATCTATAAGAGATATTCTTGGAAGCTATGTATTTAATTTTTATATAACGTCTATTTTATCAATAATTGGTATATTGATTGCGTTTTTTAGTTTAAAAGATAGAAAGAAAAAGGAAAAAGCAGCCATGCAGAAATAGAAATTTTTCTAAAATAACTTTGTATAAGTATACATTTTTTAAAATATAGATACCCCATACCCTTATATATGATGTAGGAGTATGGGGTTTTAAAATGGAAGAAAATATCTTTTTGGTGCCATTTTGGTGCCCAAAAGATGCCCAAAAGTGATGAAATGTGTCCAAATATGCCAAACCCAAAATTAACAAAGCCAGTATTGATGCGGGAACGAGGCATTAAAGTGGGGTGAAAAAAGCTATAATTATACCAAGCATAAAATTACAGATTAAAGGATATTTTCAAGAGTCGGTTTTTCATTTTGGGGTATATGTCTTATTAACATTTTAATAGCTTTAAGTTGTGCCATGCTTAAATCTTTGTTTTTTGTCTCTACATAACTTTTTAATTTTTCCATGTTTATTTCTATTTCATCAATTTCCCTGTGTTCTACCAGTATTGCCCACTTCTTACCTATTTTTTTCCATTCTCTTTCTGCTTTTTCAATGCTTTTCTTTGCTTCTTTCCAATGTTCTTTTTCTATGTTTTGCTGTACCACTGTCAGCATTTTATTTAAATTTTCAGAGGTTTTATCAAGGTATTTAAAAGATACAATATCTAAAAGCAGGACGAAAGCGACAATAGATATCATCAAAGGAACTACATATCGCACATTTAACCTTCCTTTCTGTAAACAGTCAGAACTTTATTAGTATCTAAAGAAGCAAAAAGTACTTCTTTGACATTTTGTATTTTCCACATTTTAAGTTGTTCATTTAACCATTCCATGTCAATACCTGCTTTCTGCATGTTTTGATGCATAATTCTTCCGTCTATTATTATAGGAAGTGGCAATCCTTCGTATTGAGGAGTTAAATTTAAGTCTTGGGGAGTCACGGGTTTTTTGCAACTTTTTGGTATTACACTTAAACTGCCATTTGTTTCAAGTATTGCATATTCAACATCAGCTATATTAGGATAACCTTTTACTCTCAATTCTTCCAAAAGGTCATTTATATTGTAGCGTTCTTTTTGAAGTTGAGATGTTAGAATTTTTCCTTTTTCAATTAAAATAGTAGGTGTACCGCAAATTATAGCTCTTGCTCTTAAGCTCTTCATTGATAAGTAGGATAAAAAAAGTTGTGAGACTAAAAGGGTTAAGATAGGTATAATACCTGATAAAAGAGGGATTCCTTTGTTTTGCATAGGGATTGCTACTAAGTCTGCTATCATGATTGCGATAACTAGTTCGTAGGGTTGAAGCTGACCTATTTGTTGTTTTCCTGAAATTCTCATAAATATTACCACAAGAGCGTATAAAATTAAGGTGCGGAAAAACAGTATTAACATAATGTCACCCTTTCTAAGTCTTCATATATAGTATTGTTGATGGGTTTTGAAAATATTCATTTACATTTATTCCAATCTTTTACCATAAAGTTTGTTAAAAAACTTTTTATAATGTAAAATTTTCAGTGGTAACGTTTTATAACAATTTATGATATAGTATGTAAATTTACAAACTGTTATAATATAGATGAGGGATAAATAAAAAATAGGGGTTGAAGAATATGTATAAACTTTTTGTCACAGATGCTGATGGGAGCTTATTAAATAGTAATTCTGAAATCTCTGATAAAAATAAAGAAGCAATAAAAGAGGTGATTTCAAGGGGAGTCATTTTTACTATTGCTACTGGACGTATGTTTTCTTCTATACTACCTTATGCTCTTGAGCTTAATATTAATGCTCCAGTGATTTCTTATAATGGTGCTTTAATAAAAGATATTTATACTAAAAAGGTGTACTATTACAATCCTATACAGACAGAAGATGCGATATTTGCGATAAGATTGTTAAAAGAAATTGGATATCATATAAACCTCTATATCGATGATGAGCTATACGTGGAAGAAATAACTGATAGAGTAGAGTGGTACCTTTCTTTTAACAATGTTACTGTAAATGCGGTGGGGAATTTAGAGGAATTTCTTAAAAGGACGGGAGGCGTGACGGCTAAAATCTATGCGATAAATGATATGAAAAATCCTATTTCTATTGATGCAGAAATTTACGACGAAATTTCAAAAAGATTAACCATTTCTACTTCTGGAGGAGGACATTTAGAGATTAATGCAAAAGGAGTAAGCAAGGGCAATGCTTTAAAAACTCTTGCCAATATGTACAGTATAAAAAGAGAGCAGGTAGTGGCGATTGGAGACAATCTAAATGACCTGTCAATGATAGAATATGCAGGATTGGGAGTAGCTATGGGGAACGCTCCTGACATTGTAAAGATAAAAGCGGATTATACAACTTTATCAAATGATGAAGATGGAGTTGCTCATGCAATAGATAAATTTTTCTTAAATAAAAAGACAGTAGCAGTATAGTAACTAGTTTAAACAAAAGGGAATAAAATATATTACCGCCAGGCGGTAATATATTTTTTTATTTTAGGTGATGACCATGGAAGGTATGATTATAAAATTTATCAGTTTGGTTATTATATTTGTTGGGATTTTATATATGTTATTCTCTTTTTTGCCTCTATTTTACGAAAAAGAACAAAAAATAGAGTTAAAAGATGAGTCAGTCAAAAAAATTCATGAAAATGAATGAAAAAAATTGAAAAAATCTATTGACAAAATTCTTTTTAAAAAGTAAAATAACATAAAGCGAAAACGATTAATCCTGGGAGTGATGTACAATGAGTGCAACGATAAAAGATGTGGCGAGAGAAGCAAAGGTTTCAATTGCTACGGTTTCTAGAGTATTAAATAACAGTGCTGTTGTTACAGACGAGACGAGGCAGAGAGTGTTAGAGGCTATAAAAAAGACAGGATATAAGCCTAATGCGTTAGCACGTAGTTTAAAGATCCAAAAGACTCATACTATAGGGCTTATAGTCCCTGATATTTCTAGTACTTTCTATCCTGAGGTAGTTAGAGGAATAGAGGATATTGCTGCGATGTATAATTATAACATATTTTTGTGCAATACTGACCAAAAAGAGGAAAAGGAAGTCAAATATATAGAAATATTAGGAGAAAAGCAAGTAGACGGAATTATCTTTATGGGGGATATAGTAAGGGATAGTGTTATACAAACGTTTAACGAATTTGGTGTACCAGTGGTGCTGGCAGGTACTCAGGACAAAGATAAGAGATTTCCTAGTG
The DNA here is from genome assembly GCF_000019065.1 of Thermoanaerobacter sp. X514. Lineage (NCBI taxonomy): Bacteria > Bacillati > Bacillota > Clostridia > Thermoanaerobacterales > Thermoanaerobacteraceae > Thermoanaerobacter > Thermoanaerobacter sp. X514. The sequence continues at coordinate 452,697 of NC_010320.1, forward strand.
TTATGATTGATAATGAAAAAGCTGCATACGACGCAGTAAAATACTTGATTTCTTTAGGACGCAAAAAAATAGGTATGATTTCAGGACCTATGCATGACCCTATAGGAGGGCTTCAAAGGATTGAAGGTTACAAGAGAGCTCTCGAAGAACACGGCATAAAATATGATCCTGAATTAGTAGTAGAAGGAGAGTTTAAAACTCGCAAAGCGTATTTAGCTATGCTAAAGCTTTTAGAATACAAGGTAGATGCAGTATTTGCAGCATCAGATGATATGGCAGCTGCTGCCATAAACGCCATATTTGACTCAAATCTTAAAGTGCCAGAAAACATCCATGTAGTAGGTTTTGACAATACTTACATTTCTACTATTTTTAGACCGACGATTACTACAATACAACAGCCTGCTTATGACATAGGGGCTGTAAGCATGAGACTTTTAACAAAACTTTTAGCAAAAGAACCTATTGAAGAAATGCATGTTATTTTGCCTCATCAGTTGATTGTAAGAGAATCTACTGGCTTTGGAGAAGAAAAAAATAGCCGATAAGGCTATTTTTTTTATAAATTGTTGTGGTATACTGGTGTCAGGAGGGAGGTATATATGGAAAAATTGTTAATTATAGATGATGAAGAGATGTTTGTAAAAGGGTTAAAACTTTCTTTAGAAGAAGAAGGATTTGAAGTTGACGCCGCTTACGATGGGGAAGAAGGGCTTGACAAAGTTCGTTTAGGGAATTATGACCTTGTAATTTTAGATATTATGCTTCCTAAGTTAGACGGTTTTTCGGTATGTAGAGAGATAAGGACTTTTTCAAATATTCCCATAATTATGCTTACTGCAAGAGGAGACGATATTGACAAGATTGTAGGGATAGAAATAGGAGCTGATGATTATTTAGCGAAGCCCTTTAATACTAGAGAGCTTACTGCGCGAATAAGAGCACTTTTAAGAAGAGCTACAAATCCTTATACTAAGCGGAAAGATGAAATAAGAAGGGGAGAACTTTATATAAATATTCCCGAAAGAGCAGTTTACAAGAGAGGGAAGAGAATTGAGCTTACAAATAAAGAATTTGAAATTTTAGTGTTGTTAGCTTCTAATCCAGGAAAAGTCTATACGAAAGATAAATTGTTAGACTTGATATGGGGATTTGATTTTTACGGTGATACAAATACTGTTACAGTGCATGTGAGAAAACTTAGGGAGAAAATTGAAGATGACCCTGCAAATCCTCAATATATTTTCACCAAATGGGGTGCAGGATACTATATGAAGTAAAGGTGATAAAATGAGTTTAAGGTGGAAAATCTTTTCTTTATATTTAATAATTTTAATAATTTCATTGGCATTAACTGGGCTTTATCTTTACCGTTATATTGAAAGAAGCTATTTAGACAATGTCAGAGTCAATAATTTAATGCAAGCCAATATGGTATCTAATTTTGTATCAAGATTTGTAGGTACTACTTCTTCTTATTTGATTGAGCCCACTATAATGGAGTATGCAAAACAAATAAATTCAAGAATACTTTTCACTAATATAAATGGAAGAGTATTGGTAGATTCTGCTTCCTCAAAGGAATTTGAAGGAAAAGTAATAAAGGATTACAGCGATATAAAAGAGGCTTTAAATGGCAAGGGTTCTACAAGTATTCATGATATAAATGGTGTAGGTTGGGCGATGTATACTGCAGTTCCCGTTATAGCAAAAAACAATGTAGTAGGAGCAATACTTATATCTTCTTCTATAGATAATATAATAGATCTTTTAAACTCTATAAAATATCGCATGATATATACTTTTACAGGTATTGGATTTTTGGTAAGCCTTTTAAGCCTTTTAGTGGCTTCTTACATTACTAATCCTTTAAAACGATTAACAGAAGCAACAAATATTTTATCTCAAGGGAAATTGGACTACAAAGTTGAGGTAAAAAGCAATGATGAAATTGGAAAATTGGCTAATGCTTTTAATAAGATGAGTTTCAGTTTAATGAAAATAGATGAAGAGCGGAAAAGATTTGTTTCAGATGCTTCTCATGAACTAAAAACTCCTCTGGCATCAGTAAAAGCGTTGATAGAATCTCTCATAAATAGCAAAAATCAAGATATAAAATTTTATAAAGAAATATTAAAGGATGTGGACGGAGAGCTGAATAGGATGACAAGGTTGGTAAATGACTTGTTAGAATTAGCGAGAATGGATAAGATTAAAGCAGTAAAAGTTAGGAAAAGTGAGATTAGCGAGATTATATTAGATGTAATAGAAAGTCTTCTCCCTCTTGCAAAAACGAAAGAGATAAACCTTGAATTTAAAGGGGAAAATAATGTTTTTGCAGAAGTTGATCCCGACAGGTTTTATAGGATGGTCTATAACATAGTAGAAAATGGAATAAAATACACTCATGATGGAGGGAATGTGATAGTAGGTTTAGAAGAAGATGAAAACAATATTTACCTTACGATAGCGGATAATGGTATGGGTATAAGTGAAGAAACTCTTCCCAAGATATTTGACCGATTTACAAGGGGAGATACTGCAAGGTCTAAAAAAAGTGGTGGTTTTGGCTTAGGACTCGCTATTGCTAAGGAGATAATAGATATTCATGAAGGTAAAGTCACAGTGGAAAGTAAAGTGGGAGAAGGAACTGTATTTAGAATTACTTTGCCTAAAAAGAAAAAGGATTAATTTTTTTTAATAATTTTTTTATGCTTATTTAATTATTTGGATATTGAAAAAGTAGTATTATTAAATTAAAGAAAAAATAATGAAAGGAGGGGGAAGGGTGAAAAAGATTCTATTATTAATTGTGAGTTTGCTATTTGTTTTGATGGTGTCGGGGTGCGCTCAAGATTTTAGCAACAAGGATGATAATCCGCCTATAAATCCTAGGCCTTTAAGTCAAGGTATGTCTCAAGATATGTCTAAAGAAATTTCACTTTATTTTTTAAATGATAAAATGAATGGCTTAATTTTAGAAAGAAGATTTATTCCCAAAGATGCAGATGTTTTGAAGCAAGTAATACTTGAAATGATTAAAGGACCTACGGATGAATATGCAAAACCGGTGTTTCCAATTGGAACAAAACTGCTTTCTATAGATATGCAAGAAGGGACAGTTTTTGTAAACTTGTCTAAAGAATTTCTTCAAGAGAGTGACAATGAGCAGATAGACAAACTAAAGGTTGCTGCTCTTGTAAATGTATTAACAGATATTCCTAGTGTAAACAATGTTCAAATTTTAATAGAAGGGAACAAGGTAGATGCAATAGGAAAATACAAAATAGGTTTAGATCCTTTAAAAAGAATGATATTAGTAGGCGATGTATACAATAACCCAGAGAGGATAAAGAAATTACAAGAAAGAGCAGATTTAGGGAAAGAAACATGGCGTTTTGACCCTATTCAACTTCTTAGAAAAGAGGGAGGTGTAATAGGTTTAGGAAGTCAAAATGAGCTGACATTAAAAAAGAAAAGTGATGGGACAGCTGATATAGAAGCAGTACATGACAATAAAGTATATAGCATAAAATTAATTCAACCTCTTGAAGAAGGAGATAATTATATATGGGTTATTAGCAATGTATCGGCTGAGTTCACTCCAATACCTGAGACAGATCCTTTAAAAGGTGAATCCTTTATTTATGGAAAAGTAAAGGCTATTGATTATGCAAATAGAATTATTACTATTGAGAGGGAATACCAGGATGCTCAGGATTTAAGAAATGAAGCGGGACCAGATATAAAAGTACTACCGAATGCTATTATCCACTTCATGGCAAAGGTTAGTTATGACCCTGAAGGGGGAATTAAATATGCTGAAAGGGATATCAGCTTTTCGGAAATAAAAGTAGGAGACGAATTAGGTATAATACTTACGAAAGACAAGGAAGCAAGAGCGATAATTGTTTCAGATAACAGTAGCATTTCTTATGAGCTTAATATAAAAGTAATGGCTCCAGCCAAAAATGATGTGGTTTCAAGCCCCTTCAAAGTAATAGGAAAGGCAAGAGTATTTGAAGGAGGGGTAAATATAAGGCTAATTGGTAGCAATGGCAATATTTTAAATGAGAGTTTTGTCCAAGCAACTGACGCTGCTCCTTCTTGGGGGGATTTCGAAGCTATAATTTCCTATAAGCCTTTAAAAGAGCCGCAAAATGGGATTCTTCAAGTTTTCTCTTTAAGCCCTAAAGATGGTTCTATACAAAATTTAGTTTCTATACCTTTAAAATTAAAATAAAAAATTATGAATGTTTCAAAGCTAAATAAATTCCTTCTGCTATTGTTTCTGCAATATCAAAAACAAAGCCTAATCTAATTGAATTTAATGGCAATGAGTCATATACATCGACAATGCCTACTATTGAAATATCTCCAACAGGAGGAAGCATTTTCCCCACCCCTTTTCCAGGGTACAGTGGGGCTTTTTTTATTGAGATTTTTCCTATACTTTCTTTGTCTCCCAAAGAAGCATCTATAGCTATAATTTTACTATTAGGATGCTTCTTTTTTATGTATTTTATATTTTCTTCTAAGTTTATAGCGTGAATTGGCCTCTTTAAGGTACCGTAAACAAAGTAAGTTGGTGGAAGTGATTTTGTTAACAGATTTCCTACGATAGGACCTAAGGAGTCGCTTATAAATTTATCTGTACCAATACATAAAAAAACTGAATTAGGGCTTAAATAGGAATTTAAAAAATTAGCTATGAAATAAACGGCGTTATCATCATCATATTTAAGCCTTAATTCTTCCATAATTGAAGCCTCCCTTTTTAATAATAAACTGAATTAAAAAATTAAGGGAAGGAATAATAAATGTGTACAGTTAAAATAATGGGAGGTTTTCAAAAATGAAAAAATATACAGTTTACATAATTCTAATCGCGGTATTTTTGTCAGCTACTACTATGTTTATGTTAAAAACATATTTTAAAGAACATAAGAATAAGGAGGAAATTAAAACTTTTGATGAAGTATATCCCGCAGGGAAACAGATGTGGGATAGGGAAATAGAAAATGTAGAAAAATATAATGAGTCTAAGACTACAAAAATTTCAAGAGAAGAAGAAAAATATTCAAGCCAAGCTCTTGAGCAAAATGTAGATAAAACTACAACACAAGAAAATGAAAAAGATAAAAAAGAAAAAGTGATTACTGTAGAAGAAATATTGGAAATACAAGATAAAATGGAAGCTTCTCAGAAGGCAAAGGTAATGGAAATTTTACAGAAGTTAGGGAAAGAGGATATGGATAAGATTATGAAGATGGCAGAGAAAGGATTAACAAAGGAAGATAATGAAAGATTATTAAACATATTAAAAAATAAACTTTCTTCCGAAGAGATAAATTATCTTGTAGAAATAGCAAATAAATATTTTGCCGCGAAATGACCTTATGTGGTATTTTGTGCAGACACTTTAAAATATGACGTATTCTTAAAAAATTTAAAGATTGCAGGCGATAAATCAATAAAACGGCCATTTTTAAGCTTTTATGCCTATTGTGAAATTTCATTTTTTCTATTATAATTTATTTCGTCACTGATGTCGGGATGTGGCGCAGTTGGTAGCGCACGTGCTTTGGGAGCATGGGGTCGGGGGTTCAAGTCCCTCCATCCCGACCATTGTGGTCGTATAGCTCAGCTGGGAGAGCACCTGCCTTACAAGCAGGGGGTCATAGGTTCGAGTCCTATTGCGACCACCATTTTCAAAAATTAAATATTGTGGAGGGATACCCAAGTGGCCAAAGGGGGCAGACTGTAAATCTGTTGGCTGTCGCCTTCGATGGTTCGAATCCATCTCCCTCCACCATTGAAAAAAAGACCGTAAGGTCTTTTTTATTTTTCTCCTTCAAATGTCTTGACATGGTAAAAAAGTGTAGTATAATATTATTTGAAAGAGAAAATTATTATTTATTAATAAAAATTTAATTAGGGAGGAATCTTTTATGAGAGAAATGACGAGACATAATCTTAGTGAAGCCTATGCTGGAGAGAGTCAAGCTCACATGAGATATCAAATTTTTGCTGATGTAGCTGAAAAAGAAGGCAAACCTAATATTGCAAGACTTTTCAGGGCTATTTCCTATGCTGAATTGGTACATGCCACAAATCATTACAAAACTCTTGGAGAAGTTGGAAATACAGTAGAAAATCTTGAAAAAGCTATAGAAGGGGAAACCTTTGAAGTAGAAGAGATGTATCCTGCTTATAATGCTGTTGCAGAACTTCAAGAGGAATCTGGAGCTAAAAAAAGCATACATTATGCTATTGAGGCTGAAAAAATACATGCAAAATTGTACACTGAAGCAAAAGAAGCAGCATTAAAAGGAGAAGACATAAAGATATCAAAAGTTTACATATGTCCCGTTTGTGGATATACCTCTGTTGATGTATTGCCAGAAAAATGTCCTGTATGTGGAGTTCCTGGAGAAAAATTTGTAGTATTTTAAATATAATTTTTCAAAAAAGAGCATGTTTTGGCATGCTCTTTTTTTGATGCAAAAATATTTGACATAGTAGATAAAGTGTGCTATAGTAGACATCAGAAAATTTAATAACATGCTCTTATCAAGAGAGGTGGAGGGAAAGAGCCCGATGAAACCCAGCAACCTGTCCTATAGGACAAGGTGCTAATTCTCTCAGAAGCATGCTTCTGAAAGATGAGGGTATGTGCCTCTTCTTTTGGAAGGGGTTTTATTTTGCTTTTAAGGAGGAATAGAAAAAATGCGTAGATTGTTTACATCTGAATCAGTCACTGAGGGGCATCCTGATAAAATTTGTGATCAGATTTCTGATGCGATATTAGATGAAATTTTGAAAAAAGATCCTTATGCCAGAGTTGCTTGTGAGACTGCTGTAACTACCGGTTTGGTTTTAGTAATGGGCGAAATTACTACAGATTGTTATGTAGACATACCGAAAGTTGTAAGGAAAGTAGTAGAAGAAATTGGCTATACTAGAGCAAAATTCGGTTTTGACGCTGATACTTGTGCGGTTATCACTTCTATTGATGAGCAATCACCGGATATTGCCCTCGGTGTGGACAAGGCATTAGAAGCTAAAAGAGGAGAACTTTCAGATTCGGAAATTGAGGCTATTGGCGCTGGAGACCAGGGTTTAATGTTTGGTTTTGCTTGCGATGAAACAGAAGAATTAATGCCTATGCCTATAATGCTAGCTCACAAGCTTGCAAGAAGACTGGCGGAAGTTAGAAAGAACGGGACATTAAGCTATTTAAGACCAGATGGTAAAACACAAGTAACAGTAGAGTATGAAGATGACAGGCCTGTGAGGGTAGATTCTGTTGTAGTATCAGCTCAACATGCACCTGAGATTGATCACGATACTATTGAAAGAGATATTATTGAACATGTAATAAAACCTATAATTCCTGAAAATATGATAGATGATAAGACTAAAATTTTTGTAAATCCCACAGGAAGGTTTGTAATTGGTGGACCTCAAGGTGATAGCGGACTTACAGGAAGAAAAATTATTGTAGACACCTATGGCGGATATGCAAGGCACGGGGGCGGAGCTTTTTCTGGTAAAGACCCTACAAAAGTTGATAGATCTGCAAGTTATGCTGCAAGATATGTGGCAAAAAATATTGTGGCAGCAGGACTTGCTAAGAAGTGTGAAGTGCAATTAGCTTATGCGATAGGTGTTGCTACACCTCTTGAAATAGGTATTGATACTTTTGGCACAGGTAAAATATCAGATGAAAAGATTTCGGAAATTGTAAAACAAGTTTTTGATTTAAGACCTGCAGCTATAATTAGGGATTTAGATTTAAGAAGACCTATTTATAGACAAGTTGCAGCTTATGGCCACTTTGGAAGACACGACTTAGACCTCCCATGGGAGAAAACAGACAAAGTAGATATATTAAGAAAATTGGCAGGAATGTAAATTTGAAAGCCCGGGTAAACCCGGGCTTCTGGCATTTTTTATATATCTTTTTTAAATGCCATAGAATTTATGTTTTGTAAACGCTTCGCTACCTTAATTATACCACAAAAATTGAAAAAAAGAAATGAATTGGCTTTAATTTGCTTTAAATATAAGGTAAAATTAAATAAAGAAAAGAATTAAAACAGGAGAATCGGCTATGATTGACATAGAGGGTGTAGTTGAAGAAATAATTTTTAGAAATGAACAAAATGGTTATACGGTTTTAGAATTAAGTACCCAAGGTTTAGTAGTCACTGCTGTAGGTTATATGCCTTATGTAAACATTGGGGAAAGAATTAAAATTGAAGGAGAATGGGTAGAACATCCTGATTATGGTGAGCAAATTAGGGTTTTAAATTATGAAACCTTGGCTCCCACCACTTTAGAAGGAATAGAAAAGTTTTTATCTTCTGGCTTAATTCCTGGAATAGGTCCTGTTACAGCAAGAAAAATTGTAAAAAAGTTTGGCGTTGATTCTTTAAATATAATTGAAACTGCACCAGAAAGATTAAAAGAAATAAAAGGTCTAAGCGATGAGAAGATAAAAAGAATTTGTGAAGCTTATGAAATGCAAAAGGGCATAAAAGAAGTGATGGTGTTTTTGCAGGGGTACGGTATTTCCACTGCAATGGCTATAAAGATTTATAAAGAATACGGAAACAACGCGATTGAAATTATTAAGCAAAACCCTTACAGATTGGCTGACGATATATTTGGAATAGGATTTAAAACTGCAGACAAAATAGCAGAGAGCCTAGGAGTTGACCCTCATTCTCTATATCGCATATCTTCTGGTACTCGATATGTTTTGATGCAGTATGCGGCAAATGGTCACACCTATGTGCCGAAAGAATTGTTAAAAAAAGAAGCAGCAAGTTTGTTAGAAGTGAGCGAAGAAGAAGTAGAGGATTCTTTTGTGCTTTTAGTACAAAATGAAAAAATACATATTGAAACTTTTGAAGATGATACTGTAGGAATTTACTATATACCTTACTATATAGCTGAATTACACACAGCAGAGAGATTGTTTAACATGACACTAATGGAAAATGAAGATTTAGGCATAGATGTCCAAAAAGAAATTAGAAATTTTGAAAAAGAAACAGGTATTTTGTTAGCAGAAAATCAAAAATTGGCTGTTGAAGAAGCTGTTAAAAATTCTGTTGTTGTCATAACGGGAGGACCAGGCACAGGAAAGACTACAATAATAAATTGTATAATACGTATTTTTGAAAAAGCTGGTAAAAAAGTGGCTCTTGCAGCCCCAACAGGAAGAGCCGCAAAAAGGATAACGGAAGCTACTGGAAAAGAGGCGAAGACTATTCATAGGCTTTTAGAATATACTTATTCGGAGGAAGAAGGGAAGGGCTTTAACAAAAATGAAAAAGACCCATTAAAATACGACGTTATAATAGTTGACGAAGCTTCAATGGTAGATATATTGCTTATGAATGCTTTATTAAAAGCCCTACCTATAGGGGCAAAACTGATTTTAGTAGGGGATGCTGATCAGCTTCCATCTGTTGGAGCCGGAAATGTCCTAAGAGATATAATAGACAGTGGAATAGTAAAAGTGATACGTTTAAAAGAAATTTTTAGACAGCAAAAGCAAAGTTTGATAGTAGTAAATGCTCACAAGATAAATAATGGAGAATATCCAACCTATAACGATAAAAATAGTGATTTCTTTTTTATAAATGCTAACACCCAAGAGGATATATTAAAAACCATATTGGAGCTTGTGACAAACAGACTTCCTAAAGCTTATGGATTTCATCCTATTAATGATATTCAAGTACTCACCCCTATGAGAAAAGGGATAATTGGTGTTCACAATTTAAATTTAGAGCTGCAAAAAGCATTAAATCCCCACGACAAAACTAAAGCCGAAAAAATAATGAAGGAGTTTGTCTTCAGGGTGGGGGATAAAGTGATGCAAATAAAAAATAACTACAAGATAAAATGGAAAAAAGGCGATGAAGAAGGAGAAGGAGTGTTTAACGGAGATATAGGAATAATTCAATCAATAGACGAAGAATTACAGGAATTGACTGTATATTTTGACGACGAAAAATTTGTCACTTATGACTTTTCTGACTTGAATGAACTAAATTTGTCTTATGCTATAACAGTACACAAAAGCCAAGGCAGTGAATTTCCTGTTGTCATAATGCCAATTACTTATGGACCCCCTATGCTATTAACAAGAAACCTTTTGTACACTGCCGTTACAAGGGCGAAGAAATTGGTTATTTTGGTAGGTCAAGAGAAATATTTGAAATTTATGATTGACAACAATAGAATCTCAAAAAGATATTCAGGGCTTCTTTCAAGGCTTAAAAAAGCACTTTTGTATGTAAACTAAATATTACGATTTTACACAAAATAGAGGAAAATTTACTGTAAAATGATAATTTTTTAATTAATTTTAATTTAATAATGCCGATATAAAATATAAAAGAAAAGTGAATTGCAATAAGGGGCAATAAAGATGATTTTTTTAGACCTTTTATTTCCACCAAAAACAACCTGCATTATTTGTAAAACTGTTATAAAAACAGGGTATTTATGCGACAAATGCAAAAGCACATTAAAATTTATTGAGGGTAATAGGTGTAGTATTTGTGGTAAACCAATAGACTATGAAGGAACATGTCCTGATTGTTTAGAACATGGTCATGAATTTAAACAAAATATAAGTCCTTTTGAATACGATGGTGTTGTAAAAGACTTAATAGGGCGGTTCAAATATTTCAAAGAGAGAGAATTGGCACCTTTTTTTGCAGACTATATGGCTGATGCAGTTAAAAAAATGAACTGGCCTATAGATGTCATAGTACCTGTTCCTCTTCACAAAATTAGACTTGACGAAAGAGGTTACAATCAGTCAGAACTTTTAGCAAGAGAACTTTCTTATCGATTGAATATTTTTATGTCTAAAGCTTTAAGAAGAGTGAGAAATACAACAACCCAGACTGCTTTGCACAAAGAAGAGAGGATAGAAAACGTAAAGGGTGCTTTTAAAGTGACTTACAAAGATACTATTGTTGGGAAAAATGTGTTACTGGTAGACGACGTGTTGACAACAGGTGCTACTTTGGACGAGTGTGCCAAAGTCTTAAAAGAAAATGGGGCAAAAGATGTATATGTGGCTACCATAGCAACGGGTAAAAATATGTAATGGGGTGTTTGAAGTATCAAAAAGGGGGATGAAAGGAAATGGAAATAAGAAATTGTAAAAGGTGCGGAAGGCTTTACACGTACACAGGAATTGACCTATGTCCAGTGTGCTATAGACAGGATGAAGAAGATTTTATGAAAGTGAGGGATTATTTAGATACACATCCCTCGGCTACCATGCTGGAAATATCTCAAAATACACAGGTTTCTACAAAGAAAATAATGGATTTTTTAAAGGAAGGCAGGCTTATTTTAACCTCTAATAACGTCAATATAGGTCTTAGGTGCGAAAGATGTGGTAAACCAATACTTACAGGTAGGTTTTGTGACGAGTGCAAAACCAAATTAGCTAAGGAATTAATGAAAGGCTATTCGATTCAATCCGATGACAAAGAAGAAGAAAAACAAACAGGAGAAAGACTGTACGTTTATGAGAATCAAAAAAAGAAAAAATGATTTTTATATTAAACTTTTAAATTATTAAGTCGATATTAGTAGTAGTACGGGGGTGTTAAAAATGAAAATTTATAACAACAACATTGAAAAAATAATGTCAGTTTATCGAGTAGATGCAGTAGAAAAAGTTGCTAGCAAGAAAGCGGAGATAAAGGATAAAGTTGAGATATCAGAAGAAGCAATTAAACTTGCACAAAGTTCAAATGAATTTGAAAAGATAAAGAATCAAAAGATTGAAAACATAAAGGCAATGCTGAGTGCTGGGACTTACAATGTAAAAGCTGAAGATGTGGCGGATGCTATTCTTAAGGGAATATTGTTGAATAAAAAAATTTAAAAAGGGTGTGCTGGCAATGGCTAATAGCCAAAAGCTTGTAGATGTATTAAGGGGAGAAACAGAAATTTACAAAGTTTTATTAGACTTAGCGATAAAAAAAACTGATATTATAATTGCGGGAAAAATAAAAGAATTAGATGAAATAGTGCAAATAGAGAAGCAACTTATAAAAAAACTAATGGAATTAGAAGAACAAAGAGAGGATATATTGGAGAAGATTGATATAGAAGGCAAAATGACAATAACCGACTTGATAGAATCAATTTCTTCAGAAGAAGCAGAAAACCTAAAAGATATCAAATATAATCTGACTAATATTTTAAAAGAACTTGAAGAAAGAAACAAATTAAATGCTGCTTTAATTGAACAAGCGTTAGAATATGTAAATTATTCTATTCAAACAATATCAAGTGCCTTAGAAAGTGATGATGGTGTTTATGGGAATAATGGCAATATAAAAAAATACACCAGCCTAATTGACAAAAAGGCATAGGGGGATGAAGATGTCTACTTTTCAAGGATTAGAAATAGCAAAGACAGGATTGTTTGTAAGCCAAAAGGCTTTGGATGTTACTGGACACAATATTGCTAATGCTAATACCCCTGGGTATACTCGTCAAGTAGTAGATATGGCCTCAATTGCACCACCCACTACTTTTGGTATGTATGACCAATGGGGAAAAGCCATAGGAGAAGGCGTAAAAATACAGGATATAAGGCAAATCCGCGACCAATTTTTAGACAACCAATTCAGAAGGGAAAATAAATTTTTGGGTGAATGGGAAACAAAAGCGCAAGTTTTAGCTGCTGTTGAGGATATATTTAACGAACCTTCGGATAGCGGAATAAACACAGTGCTTAATGACTTTTTTAATTCCCTTCAAGAGTTATCCAAGAATCCAGAAAGTTTGACGGTAAGAGCAGAAGTTAGAGAAAGAGCTATTGCTCTTGCTGATACTTTTAATACTGTATATCAGCACCTTTATGATAAATTGAATGAATTAAATTCTACCATACAAAGTAGAATTGCAGAGATAAATTCTTATGCTGAGAGAATAAGTAAATTAAATAATGAAATATATAGATTCGAACTTACCGGACAAACAGCAAATGACTTAAGAGACCAGAGAAATCTTCTTGTTGATCAACTTTCTAAACTTGTCAATATCACTACATATGAAGACTCCAATAGAAATTTCAGAATCGATATAGCGGGACAAGCTTTGGTAGATGGGTCAACTGCATTTACGATGAGTCTAAATAATACAGGTGCTGTGGTATGGGATTTAACAGGGGCACCTGTAAACCCTTCAAGTGGTATATTAAAAGGCTTACTCGATATGAGAGATGGAGATGGCACCAACGGGATAAAAGGAGTACCCTATTATATAAATGAATGGAATAAATTAGCATATAGTATAGCACAAGCGATAAATGAAGTACATAAAGCAGGTTATGGCCTTGACGGTTCTACAGGAATTCCGCTTTTCACTGATTTTACTACTCCATATGATTCCACAGTTCAATATGCGAAGTTAATTAAAGTAAGTTCAGATATTCTTGCAGCAGATGGACTTGAGAAAATAGCTGCTGCATCAAGTACGGCTACTCTTCCGGGCGATAACACAAATGCATTAAAGCTTATTGCTTTAAGGGATCAAGGCAATGCAGTGCTGAATGGAGCCACATTTGATGACTTTGCAAGGTCTTTAATATCAAATCTTGGAGTGGATGCACAGCAAGCAAATTTAATGCAAAAAAATCAGGAATTCATGGTAAAACAAATTGATTTAAACAGACAATCGGTATCTGGTGTATCTTTAGACGAAGAGATGACAAACATGTTAAAGTATCAAAAATCCTATGCTGCTTCTGCAAGAGTGATAACAGCCATTGATGAACTTTTAGATACTCTTATAAATAGAATGGGTATTGTAGGAAGATAAAAGGCGGGTGTAAAAAGTGAGAGTTACTGATGGTATGCTTGTGACAAATTTTTTGAACAATTACCACAATAACCTTGAAAAATTACAAAAAAATCAAAACATGTTATCTACAGGCAAAAAAATATCAAGGCCTTCTGATGATCCAGTTGCCGTAGCTACCAGCTTGCGGATTAGGACAGATATGGCAAGAAACGACGCTTATACCAAAAATGCTGATTATGCAAAATCGTGGTTAGACATTACTGATTCTGCTTTAAATCAATTGGGTGACCTATTGCAGCGAACAAGAGAATTAGCCGTCCAGGGTGCGAATGGAACTTTGACGCAGGCTGATATGCAAAAAATGGCTAACGAGATAGAGCAGTTAAAAGCGCAAATGATACAAGTAGGGAATACCCAATACAATGGAAGGTATATATTTGCAGGCTTTAAAACAACCACACAGCCTTTCAGTGAGGATAACAATTCTTATAATGGTGATAATGGCCTAATAGAGTTTGAAGTAGGAGCAGGGGGAAATAAAATAGCTGTAAATGTACCGGGAGATAAAGTTTTTGATGTAGATTTGACAGGAACTTCTCAACTTCTTGTTATGATGGATAATCTAAAAAGCGCTTTAGACTCAGGAGACCATCAGGCTGTAAGCAATTTAATAGTTGATGTGGATAAACAGATGGAAAATGTATTGGCAGTAAGAGCAGAAGTAGGTGCAAAATCAAACAGAATTGACCTTATACAAAATAGGCTCCAAGATGATAACTACAATTTCACAGCGCTTCTTTCAAAAAGTGAGGATGCAGATTTGGCACAAGTTATTACAAATCTCAAAATGGATGAAAATGTGTATAGAGCATCACTAGCTGCGGGAGCTCGTATTATGCAACCTAGTCTTATAGACTTTTTAAGGTGATAATATGAATATAGTAATAAATCAAACTTTTGGCAGGATAGGTATAGACACTACTCCTGCCCAAATTTCTATACAAAGCCCAAAAGCAGACCTTGAAATAAAACAAATACCTGCAAAAATGGAAATAGACCAAAAACTTCCTCAGGTACATATAGATCAGTATCAGTGTTTTTATGAAGCAGGCCTTAAAAATATTTTTGATCTTGTCCATGATGAAGCCCAGTGGAGCAAGCAAATAGCTTTAGAAGCGATAGGTAAAATTGCTGAAGATGGAGATACACTTGCATCAATAGAAAACCATCAAGATGCAATTGTAAAGTTAAGCGAAGAAGCCCTGATTCAGGATATAGACTTCAATGTTGACCTCATGCCAAAGTCACGACCCAAAATATGGTTTGAAGGATATTTAAGAATAAATTGGCAGTTAGGCGGTGCAGAAATAAAAGCAATACCACATAAGCCTCAAATATCCGCAATACCAGGCCATATAAACATTTACATGAGACAATATCCTTCAATAAAAATAGAATATGTGGGAAACAATTTTGATAAAACGGTTTAGCTTTTATTGTTTTCCTTATGGTAATACCTATAAAACCCGAATATGAAAGTGAGGAACTGATTATGCAAATAAATACAAAAAACTTTGGCATCATAGAATACAATCCTGAAGACGTAATTTACTTTGAAGAAGGAATACCAGGTTTTGAAGACTTACACATTTTTTTAATAATTACTGACAACAATGAAGATATGCCTTTTAAGTGGCTTCAATCTATTGATAATACAGACATAGCTTTTGCAATTATTGACCCGAGAGTATTTAAACCTGATTATACCTTTGAAATTGATGAAGAATTAATACAAGCTCTTCAAATAGAGGATATAAACCACCTTCTTATATATGTAATTGTAGTAATCCCCGATGAAATAGAAAAAATGACAGCAAACCTAAAAGCCCCTATAATTATAAATGCTAAAAATAACAAAGGCAAACAAGCTATTCTTGACAATGATGAATACTTAATAAAGCATCCAATATTGGAGGAACTTAAAAATGCTTATTCTAACGCGTAAAGTAGGTCAGGCCATAATTATAGGGGAAGGCATAGAAATTAAAATATTAGAAATTGTTGATGGCCAAATAAAATTGGGAATTACTGCGCCAAAAAACATATCTGTTTTAAGAAAAGAGCTTGTAGAAATCAAAGACGAGAATTTAAAAGCTGCATCTGTAAACAAAGAAGCTTTGAGTAAAATAGAAAATTTTATTAAAAAACGCTAAAGTAAATCAAAAATATCTCGATATATATAGTGAAAACAAAAGATGAAACAGTTGGCCAACTGTGAGTCTTAAAACCTTTTAAAACCATGGCAAGGATGCCAAATAAAAAATTCAAGGAGGAAGGATAACATGATTATCAATCACAACTTAAGTGCGTTAAACGCATGGAGAGCACTTTCAATTAACACTGCAAACACACAAAAATCTTTAGAAAAACTCTCATCAGGCTATAGAATCAACAGAGCAGGAGATGACGCGGCAGGCCTTGCAATTTCAGAAAAAATGAGAGCACAAATAGCTGGACTTAACCAAGCTCAAAGAAATGCTCAAGATGGCATATCTCTCATTCAGACAGCAGAAGGTGCATTGAATGAAACTCAGGCAATACTTCAGAGAATGAGGGAATTAGCTGTTCAAGCCGCAAATGACACTAACACAGCATCAGATAGGGCACAAATTCAAAAAGAAATAGATCAATTAGCACAGGAACTGGGCCGTATAGGGCGAACTACTGAATTTAACACACAAAAACTTTTAGATGGTAGTTTCAAAGGTATTTTCCAAATTGGTGCTAATGAAAATCAAAATTTGTCACTTACAATAAATGATATGCGAGGTTATGCTTTACAGGTAGTCGGAGGTGTTACTTACAGCATCACAGGTACTTTTACCCCAGCAGCAAGTGGTTCATTAATTAGTAATGGTACCTATACTGTATCCTATGATGGAACCAAGTATCTTTTAAAAGACCAAGCAGGCAATATTGTTGCGACCAGTACGGATGGTAAGAGTTATACAAACGCAGCAAATGACGCGATTAGCTTTAATGATCCGGTTATCTCTGGGCAAATTACAATTAATGGTACGAATGCAACGGGTGTAGCTACAGTTACCAATGAAGGTTTAGATGCAGGTACTTACACGTATGATTTCACAAATAAAGTGCTTAAAAACGCTTCTGGTGAAATAATTGGTAAGAGTGCAGATGACAAAACGTTTGTAGACCTGCAAGGTAAAACTTTATTTACGCTGGGAGCTGCAGTAACTGCTAATACAACTTTTACCATCGGTGGAATTGATGTTACAACACAGAGCGCAGCGAATGCAGCTATTACTAAACTTCAATCAGCTATTGATACGGTATCTACAGAACGCTCTAAACTTGGTGCATATCAGAATAGACTTGAACACACAATCAACAACCTTGGCACAGCAGCAGAAAACCTCACAGCAGCTGAATCTCGCATTAGAGATGTAGACATGGCAAAAGAAATGATGGAATTCACAAAGAACAATATCCTCAACCAAGCAGCGACCGCAATGCTTGAGAGAATGGCTGCATGAACCATTTCTCACAGGCGTCCTGAGAAGCAATTCTCAGGAGTATCACCGGGTGAATTGCTGGAAAAGCCTTAGAGCCCTTTATACCACAGCATAGCCGGAAACGGCAAGTGCGATGGTTTGAAAAATAAAGGGATTGGCCAACCAGCAGCCAAGCTCCTGGACCGAAAGGTTGGAGAAGGTTCAACGATCAGGACATACCACCTAAGGGCATAAAGCCTATGGTGCTGAAGTCCGTAGGGAGAAATCCCGAAGCGCCCGGCTCCTATCAGAGAATTGATAGGATGAAGATATGATCTATTCGGTATCCGAAAGGAACCGGCCTGGAAGAGCTCAGGCAAATCAGTTACCACAAACAGTATTGCAATTACTCAGATAACACTAAAGGGAGGCTTTGCCTCCCTCAAATCATATTTTTGGCTTTTAAGTCTCTTATTTTCCATACTATACCCCAATACGTTCTATTTAACTTATTAGCAATTTCTTTATCTGAGAAGCCTCTTCTTTTAAAGTCAATAATTTTGTCTATCTCATCATTTGTATACGAAAGAAATTTCCGGCTATAAAAATTACTTAAATTTATTCTTTTGACATTTTTGCTTTCTTTACGGATTCTTTTATCAATATTCCATTTATAATCCATTTTGCTTATTTGAGAGACGTAGGGTTTCACAACATCTATAAAATTAAAAATTTCTTCTCTTTTCCCAAGTGTTAAAATATATTTTTTTCCATCTGGATGTCGTTTTAAATTAAATCTAATATTAAAACTTTTATAAATGTGTTCTTGCAATATAATATTTTCTTCTTCACTAAAATTCAGTGTATATAATGTTATAATAGGGTTAACAGTTATATTAGGTTTATTATTTTTTGAAATAACCAAAGTACCATCATCCATATATAAACATGCAAGCCCTACTGGTTCATTGAGCAATTTGATGTTGTCATAAGTGATTGTTTTCTTTTTATTAATATAAAATTTTTCATACAAAGCAGAGAATATTGGATGTGATATTGATTTTAAAGTGTTATTTTTATTAATTTTGAATCCTAAATCTTTTAGTTGTGTACATTTCCATAATCTATATTCATATTGTTCTTGACAAAAGTGTTCTCTATAATAAGCATTTCTGCCTCTTGGTGCATATGACAAATTTCCATCACCTAAAATACTACCGACAATTATATTTAATTGATAATTGGTTGGATGTAAATCTGGAATACTCGAGAGATATTTAGTTTCTTTTGCTTTTAAAAGTAATTCATGCTGTTTTTTCATATACTCTTTACTTTTTCTGATATTATATTTTGATGCCAATCTCCTGACTGATTGCTCAGATATACCGAGATGCTCTGCTAGAATTTTATTGTCCGTATTAGGATAAAATTTTTGCAAATATTCTAATTTGTTCATAAAATCATCAGCCCTTCAGATTATTTTTAACTTTATTATAACATAAATGTAGCTATAGCGGTAAAAACCAAATTTATCATTAACATTAGGAGAAATTGCGAACAAAACTTTTTCACTTTAAAAATTGATGATATAATTATTTTAAGAGACAAGCTTAAAGGGAAGTGATGGTGAAGTGCAAACATTGAATTTGATAGAGATTTCAGACAAATCATCAAGCATTTTAAATAATGCTAAGCCTTTTTTAAAATGGGCAGGCGGAAAAACACAGTTATTAGATGAGTTATATAAGAGGTTGCCATCTTCTTTAATTCAAAGTGGTGAAATAGAGAGATATGTTGAGCCTTTTGTTGGTGGTGGTGCATTTTTCTTCTTTTTAAAAAGAAATTTCAAATTTAAGGAATCGTTTTTAATCGATATAAATAAAGAACTAATAATAGGCTATAAAGTAATTCAAAATAATGTGAATGAATTAATTGATGAGTTAAGTAGCATGGAAGAGAAATATCTAAAATTATCAGAGGAACAAAGGAAAGATTTTTACTATAACATTAGAGATGAGTATAATAGACAAAAGGATAATTTTGATTATGTAAATTACAATTTGGACTGGGTAAAAAGAGCAGCGGACTTAATTTTTTTAAACAAGACATGTTTTAATGGATTATATCGTTTAAATAAAAAAGGTGAATTCAATGTACCATTTGGGAAATATAAAAACCCTACTATTTGTGATGCTGACAATTTAATCGAAGTAAGTAAAGCGTTAGAGAATACAGAGGTCATTTGTGCAGATTTTGAAGAAAGCAAAAAGTATATACATAAAAACACTTTGGTTTATCTCGATCCTCCTTATCGCCCTTTAAACAATACTTCGAATTTTACAAGTTATAATGAGAACGGGTTTGATGATGATGACCAGAGGCGGTTAGCTCAGTTTTTTAAAGAAATGGATAAAAAAGGCGCATATCTTATACTTAGCAATTCGGACCCCAAGAATGAAGATGTAGATGACAATTTTTTTGATGAATTGTATGCAGGGTTTATTATTGAAAGGGTAAAAGCAAAAAGATATATTAACAGTAATGGGGATAAACGAGGAGATATAAGTGAATTGATAATAAGGAATTATGAATAGGGGGCTTAAAATGAAGGAATTATATATTGAATTCTTAAATGTAGAAAATGAGGAAAGTGTAATAGAAAAATTTCATGATACACTTGTGGACACAAATAGGAGTTATGACTTTTTTGTTGATTGGGACAAAGTAAGAAAACACGTTGAAGAACATAAAATAGAATTTAATATATTAAATAGTTTAATAGGAAGTAATCGGTTTGATAATGACTTAAGAAAAATTTTATTAAATTATCCTCGAGTGCTTCCTGTTATACCGATTTTATTAGCAATACGAGACCTTAATTTTAAAGTAATTCGCGATTTTACAGATAAAAACTTGGATATTGTGAATTATGACTTTAACACTAGAACTCTTACATCAGAAGATATTGATAATATTATAGAATTTTTTGATAAGACAGGCTTAAAGAGATTTTTTCTGGAAATGGGTACGAAGAGCGTACAAGATTATGTAATAGGTGTGGAAGTAGGCATGGATACCCATGCGAGGAAAAATAGAAGTGGAGATGCGATGGAATTATTATTAAAGCCAATTATTGAAGATATAGCAACAAAGGAAAAAGGATTTGAAAGAGTTTTATTTCAGAAAAATTTCGGATATTTGGAAACTAATTATGGTATAGAGGTTAACTCTTCAATTAAAAACAGAAAAGCTGATTTTATTTTAATCAAAGACAACAAAAAAGTTATCAATATCGAAGTGAATTTTTATTCAGGAACTGGTTCAAAACCTCAAGAAATAGTGGATTCCTACATAGAAAGACAGAATGAACTTAAAAATAATGGATTTGAATTTATTTGGATTACAGACGGAGAGGGATGGAGAGGACAGAAAAATCAAATTCATAAAGGATTTGAGAAAATAGATTATTTGTTAAATCTTCATTTTGTGCGTATTGGTTTATTGGAGGAAATATTATGCAGGATATAGATTTTAAAAAAGAAATAACTACTGTATGGTCGTTTCCTGAAAGGGGAAAATGGAAAACGCATAAGGGAAATTACAGAGGCAATTTTGCACCTCAAATTCCAAGGAATGTTATATTAAGATATTCCCAGGAAGGAGATTTTGTACTCGACCCTATGGTTGGGAGTGGTACAACGCTAATAGAAACTAAAATATTAAATAGGCGAGGTATAGGTTTTGATATCAATCCAGATAGTGTAGAGCTGACTAAAAGAAATTTAGACTTTGATGGAGATTATAAGTATGAGCAGGTTGTAAGGGTAGGGGATGTGAGAAATTTAAAAGAGATTAGTGACATCAGCATTGATTTAATAATAACGCATCCGCCGTATTTAAATATTATAAAGTATTCAAATGGGAGAATAGAAGGGGATTTATCAAATATATCTGATGTTAAAAAATTTTGCGATGAGTTGGAAAAAGGAGTTATCGAACTTTATAGAGTTTTGAAAGAAGACAGATATTGTGCTATTTTAATAGGAGATACAAGAAAAAGCGGGCATTACATACCTCTTTCATATTATGTAATGAGACTTTTCCTTAAGAATGGTTTTGTATTAAAGGAGGACATTATAAAAGTTCAACATAATTGTAAGTCTACACCTTATTGGGAAAGACAGGTAGAGAAATATAACTTTTATATGATTATGCATGAACATTTATTTATATTTAGAAAGCCTAAAAAAGATGAAAATTTAAATAAAATAAAATATAGCACGGGCTTATACTAAATGGCGGGGATTTCCCGCCATTTAGCGTATTTTTATTTATTACACTATGGAAATTTTATAATCTTTTAGCCACATATTTATTTGCACGAGGTAGGCGAAAAGCTGTGGAGAGCCCATAAGCTGTGAAAACCAGGCAGGGTCATAGGCTTTTGCATCTGTTTCTATAAGTTCTACGATTGCTTTTTTATCTACAAGCTGTAATAAAGGCGATGTACTGTCATCAATTATTTGCTTTAGCCATTCTTTAACGATGTTTTTAAATACTGGATTGTGTGTTTTAGGGTAAGGACTCTTTTTTCTTTCAATTACTTCCTCTGGGATGTAATCTTTTAGAGCGTATCGCAATATTCCCTTTTCTCTGTTATTTAAATTTTTCATTTCCCACGGTATATTCCATACATATTCTACAAGCCTGTAGTCTAAAAAAGGTACTCTTGCTTCAAAACCTACTGCCATACTCATTCTATCCATTCTATCAAGAAGCATAGGCATAAATCTTGTTATGTTAAGGTAAAACATTTCCCTCATTCGAGCATTATATGGGTCTTCTCCGCTAAGTTTTGGCACTTCATTTAAAGCCTCGTTATATCTATCATTTAAATACTCTATAGGTCTTATATATTTTACAACTTCTGGCAAAAGCAATTTCATGCGTTCATTGACCATTCTTATCCATGGGAAGGTATGACTTTCAATTGCTTCTTTGTTTCTAAACCAGGGATAACCTCCAAAAACTTCATCAGCACCTTCGCCTGATAAAGCGACTGTTGCTCCTTTTTTTACTTCTTTCAAAAATAGATATAAAGATGAATCTATATCTGCCATACCAGGAAGGTCTCGAGCGTACAAGGCTGGCTTTAGAGCATGTGCAAGTTCTTCATTATCTATAAATACATAGTTATGGTTTGTGTCAAGTTTATTTGCAACAAATTTTACCCAGTCTGCGTCAGAGTTTGGTTGAAATTCGTTTGGCGTAAAATATTTATCATTACCCACATAATCTACAGAATATGTTATAAGTTTATGACCTTTTTGTTTTAATTCTTCATTTGCGAAGAAAGATACAGCAGTTGAATCAAGTCCACCTGATAGCAATGAACACAAAGGTACGTCTGAAACAAGTTGTCTTACTGATGAATCTTTAAGGAGATACCTTATTTTTTCCGCCGTTTTCTCAAGGTCATCTTCATGGGGAAGACTTTGTAATGACCAGTATTTGCTTATGTTTGCTCCATTTTTAGTGAATATGAGGTAATGCCCGGCTTTTAATTCTTTAATGTCTTTAAAGACACCACATCCGGGAGTCCTTGAAGGTCCCATTACAAATATTTCTGCAAGACCTTGTGAGTCTATCTCTGGTTTTACATGAGGATGTGCTAATATTGCTTTAATCTCTGAACCAAATATCAAAGACCCATTTTTAATGGTATAAAATAGTGGCTTTATTCCGAGATGGTCCCTGGCAATAAAAAGCCTATTTTGCACTTCATCCCATATTGCAAAAGCAAATATTCCATTAAATTTTTTAACACAGGTCGGCCCCCATTCTATATAAGATGTCAAGATAATTTCAGTATCTGAACGGGTTTTAAAAGTATATCCCAAGGATATGAGTTCGTTTTTTAATTCATCCATATTGTAGAGTTCTCCATTATGGATGATGACAAAATTTTTTTCACCGTATTTTTTTATCATTGGTTGACTACCGCCTTGTGGATCTATTACAATTAATCGACGATGGCCTAAAACACAATGTTTTGACAACCATATTCCAGAGCCGTCAGGACCTCTTTTTTTAAGAGTGTCTGTCATTTTTTCGATTACTTCATTTTGAAGTGACAAGTCCATATTAAAGTTAACCCATCCCGTTATTCCACACATAAAAATCCTCCTAAAATTTAAATCTATAAGTAAATATATTCTCTTTTTTTGCCATTGATACATGTTATAATTTTCTAATGAACTTTTAATTTCTACATGATATAATAAAAACATAAATGTTTTAGGAGGATGCGGCTTATATGGAGAAAGTGATAAAAGAGCATTATTATGAAGAAAATGATATTGCTGAAAGGATAAAGTTTCTAAAAAAGAAATTAAATGAATGTAATATAGAACTTCCTAAAGCCCTAGAGCTGAGTCGTGAATTGGACGAATTGATTGTCATGTACATGAAAAAAGAAAAACAAGTAAACCAGGCAAAATAAAGTACTGTTTTACTTGTTTTTCTTTTTGCGTGAAAATTACATAAAAAAATTTAAACTTTTTAAAATATATGTCGATATTTATAATAGCAAACAAGGAAAGTTGTTACAAATAATAAATTTTTATTCTAGGAGGTAGTAATGGCAATGTTGCAGGGGATTAATACTGCGAGAACAGGACATGTGAATTCGCAGTTTAGAAAGGATAGTGGGCTATTAGAGGAAATAAAAGTAGTAAAAGATATACTTAGTAAACCTGTGGATGATGACAAACTTAACAGTGCACTTAATAAAGAAAATAGAAAAATAAGCATTAACGATCATACATATTTTGAATTTTCTGTACACAAGCCTACAAATACAATAATGGTCAAAATTGTTGATAGCGATACGAATGAAGTTATTGACGAGATTCCTCCTGAAAAAATACTTGACCTTGTGGCAGGATTATGGAAAATAGCTGGACTTTTTGTGGATAGAAAAATATAGTTGGGGGTATTAAGATGGATCCAATAAGTATGAATAGCTACAATATGAGCAATTTATTAAGAATAAGTGGTCTTGCGACAGGACTCGATACTGATTCTATTGTACAACAGTTAATAAGAGCTGCCAGTATTCCTCTTGATAGATTAGAACAACAAAAGCAATGGTATCAATGGCAACAAGAGGATTTAAGGGATATAAACAGTCAGCTTATGTCACTCCGAAATGACAATGTTTTTAAGCTCAAATTGCAGGGAACTTTTATGGCAAAAACTGTTACATCGTCAAATCCTTCAGTTGCTACCGCTACAGCAGGGGCAAATGCGGTGAATGGATCGTATACCATATCAGTATCGCAATTGGCTCAAGCCGCTACAACTGCAAGTACAGATAAAATTGGTGCTGCAACTAAAAATTCTGATGGAACATATACGTATAATGCACTTAATAATACGGGAAGCGATATAACTCTTTATTTAAAAGGATTAGATGGAAATGACAAAGAAATAATAATAAAAAATGGTGCGACAATAAAAGACATAGTTGCTGCAATAAATGCCAAAACTAATGAGACAGGTGTAAGTGCTACATATGACCCAGGCTTAGATAGGCTATTTTTGGTATCAAATTTTACTGGAACAAATTCAAAGATTGATTTCAGTGGTACTACAGATCCAACTGCTCAAAATTTTTTAACAACTACGTTAAAGTTAGATTCAAAAGTTTTGGACACTGGAGGTATAACAGGCCAAGATGCACTATTTACTTTTAACGGTGTTCAAATGACAAGTTCAACTAACAATGTCACAGTAGCAGGAATAAATATTACCCTTACAGGAACAAGTAATAGCACAACAACCCTTACTGTTTTAACAGATGTTGACAAAATATATAACACAATAAAAAGCTTTGTTGACAGTTACAATGATATAATTACAAAGATTAATGCAAAGCTTACAGAAAAAAGGTATTACGATTATCCACCTTTGACTTCTGAACAAAAACAAGCTATGAAAGACAGTGATATAAAACTATGGGAAGAAAAGGCAAGGTCAGGGAATTTAAACAATGACGAAACTTTAATGCGAGTATATTACTCCATGAGAAATGTTGT
Source organism: Thermoanaerobacter sp. X514 (assembly GCF_000019065.1). Taxonomy (NCBI): domain Bacteria; kingdom Bacillati; phylum Bacillota; class Clostridia; order Thermoanaerobacterales; family Thermoanaerobacteraceae; genus Thermoanaerobacter; species Thermoanaerobacter sp. X514. Next base: position 478,171 of record NC_010320.1, read on the forward strand.
TTCATCGACAGTATCCGGTGTAGGTTCTTTAAGTTCAATTGGCATTACTACAGGACAATGGTATGAAGGTGGAAAACTTTATATCGACGAAACGAAGTTAAAAGATGCTATTGCAAATGATCTGGACAAAGTAATGAAGATATTTGCTGGTGTTTATGAGACAGATTCTAATGGAAATACTACTTTGAAAACTTCAGGCATTGCACAAAATTTATATGATACTTTAAAACAAGGCATAGATGCCATAACAAGAAAAGCAGGGAGTACCGCTCAGCTTTACGATACAAGCTTTATAGGAAACAGGATAAGAGAAATAGATGATAGGATTGCTCAAATGCAAAGATATTTAAACGACCTTGAAAAGAGGTATTACGCGCAATTTACGCAGCTAGAAATGTATGTAGGACAAATGAATTCTCAAAGTGCGTGGTTGAGCCAACAAATTGGGGTTATGATGAAATAAAAGGGGGTGCGGTGATGGTAAATCCGTATCAGCAGTACAAAGAAAACGCGATTTTGACAGCCAGTCCTGAAGAGCTGGTACTGATGCTTTACAATGGCATAATAAGGTTTATAGAAGAAGCAAAAGGGACGATAGAAAAAAAAGATTATATGGCAGCAAATAATAGTATACAAAGGGCACAAGACATTATTACAGAGCTTATGCTTACTTTGGATATGAATTATGATATTTCTAAAAACTTGTACAGTTTATATGACTATATGCTAAGAAGATTAATTGATGCTAACGTAAAAAAAGACGTGACAATTTTAGAAGAAGTAAAAGGATTTGCAATAGAATTAAGGGATACTTGGAGTGTAGCTCTTAATAAAGTTAGAGAAAAAGTCTATGCGAAAGGTTGATGGGATGAATAATGCTGTAGAAAAGCTTACTCAACTTGTGCAGGATAAAATTCAGAAATTGAAAGAGCTTTGTGAGGTTACTGAAAAAATAGGTATTGCCATAGCTTCAAACAATTTAGAAGAATTAAAAAATCTTCTTATTACGAAGCAACAGATTATTGAAGAGATTAACGAACTAGATACCGATTTTATTCCTCTGTACAATAATTTCAAAAAAGAAAATAAAGTGGAAAGTATATTTGCTTTAGAAAATAAAATAACAGGGGAAATAAGTAAATTGAAAGCTTTATTCATAGAGGCAAAAGCCTTATTGGAAAAAATAAAAGAAAAAGATGACAAAAACCTCAAAGAGATAACTGATGTTTTTGAAAGAACGGGGAACAAATTAGAGGAATTGTCAAAGAATAAAGAAGGGTACATAGAATATCTTAAATACTATACACCTGACAGTTATTTTTTAGATAAAAAACGTTAAAAGAAGCGGCAAATCGCCGCTTCTCAGACTGTAGACAAACTTTCGTAAAGGAGATATTTTGCATAAGGAGCGACTTGTTACAAAGCGGTAACAAAACTTAGCAAGACCGAGGGTGGAGGCAGGGCCGAAGCCATGGATGGCGAAGGCGGGCACCTTAAGGCATGGATGCCGATTGTGCCCGGTACCCTGCCGGAGCCTGAAGGTCGAGCTTTAGTTTTGTCGCTTTGGAACATCGGAGCGACGATGCAAAATATCTCCTTTAAAATTTTTTAACTTTGTCAATAAACTGAGAAGCGGCAAATCGCCGCTTCTTTAAATTTTAAATTTATTTATTGTACTCATCAATGTATTTGCAATATTGCTCGAATCTTGTGCGGATTTTGATATTTCTTCTATTGCAGTTTTTTGTTCCTCTGTTGCAGAAGATATTTCTTGGGTAGAAGCAGTAACTTGGTATAAATTTTACAATAATATGTCGGAATTTGTATTTTGATATCGCAAAAATTTTATTGCTATTTAAGGTCGAAGGTGATATAATACACCTATAATATAATCGAAAGATTATATTGAACCAAAATTTCAAAGTGAGGGGATTATTAGTTATGTATCAAGACAAAGTGTTAGTGTGCAAAGATTGTGGAAAGGAGTTTGTGTGGACAGCGGGAGAACAACAGTTTTATGCAGAAAAGGGCTTCCAAAATGAGCCTGTAAGATGCAAAGAGTGCAGAGAAGCAAAGAAAAGAAGAAACCATCAATATGGTGCCAGAAGAGACAAGAAAGCTTTTGGCATGAGTAGATAATCCCCTTACTTTTTCGCAAGAAAAGTAAAGAGGATTATAAAAAAGACACCATTTTGGTGTCTTTTTTACATTTCAAAACTTTTTCCACATTGTTAAAACCGAATTTAAAAGTTATTAACAGACTTATCCCCATTATCCACAGATTTTTATTTCACAACATATTTTTTTTCTTTCTAAAAAAATTTCCTGTCCTCTTTAAAGAAAAAAAATATTGAAATTTTATTCATATGATATTATAATTATGAAAGCAAAATGTCGAGAAACTATATATCCCAGTCATTTATAATTGACACTTTTTATAAATTTACAAAAATTTTACAAACAGGAGAGGAGAAGGAAAATGAATAAAAAACCATTATTGCTTCTTTTAACAATGACCATTGTTTTGAGCTTATTTTTATCAGCTTGTGGTAACGAGCCTGCTAATACTTTGGACAAAATCAAACAAAAAGGCGTTATCGTAATGGGTACAAGTGCAGATTTTCCACCTTTTGAGTTTCATAAGGTAGAAGGAAATAAAGATACAATAGTAGGTTTTGACATTGATATAGCAAATGCCATTGCGAAAAAATTAGGTGTAAAGCTAGAGATAAAAGACATGGACTTTAAAGGGTTGATTCCAGCTCTTCAAGCAGGGCGTATAGATATGATAGTTGCTGGTATGACTCCAACCCCGGATAGAGCCGAAAATGTTGACTTTTCAGACCTTTATTACAACAGCCAACAAGTTGTGGTTGTAAAAAATGATAGTCCGATTTTGAAGTTTGATGACTTAAAAGGTAAAACTGTGGCGGTACAAATAGGTACCACTTCTGAAGAAGCTGCTAAAAAAATACCAGATGTAAATTTGAAGCAGCTAAATCGTGTTGGAGACGCCTTCATGGATTTAAAAAATGGCAGATGTGATGCAATAGTATTGGAGGATACTGTGGCAAATGCATATTTAAAAGAATACAAAGACATGAAGATACTTTCCATGAAAGAAATCAACACCGAGGAAGGTGGTATGGCTGTTGCAGTGGCTAAAGGAAATAAAGAATTAGTGAATATAATAAACGAAGTGATAAAAGAGTTAAAAACAAGTGGCGAATATGACAAACTTGTAGATAAATGGTTTAAGTAATGATGAAATTTAGTGGAGAATTTTCAAAATAGTTCTCCACTAAAATTTTGCAGAAAGGAAGATTTTTATGAGTGTAGATTTTTTGAGCATGGTAAAATACAGTCATTTATTTGTAAGTGGCCTTCTTATGACTTTAAAACTCACCTTTTTAGCAGTGACTATAGGAGTTATATTAGGTCTGATTGTTGCTCTTATTAAAATGTCTTCTATAAAACCTATAAGCTTTATAGGCGCAAGCTATGTTGAAATTATAAGAGGTACTCCTCTTTTGGTACAACTTTTATTGATATACAATGGCCTTATGCAATTTGGAATAGATATACCCGCTTTTACAGCAGGCGTTTTTGCTCTTGCCATAAATAGCGCTGCCTATGTTGCAGAGATTATAAGGGCAGGTATACAAGCGGTAGACCCTGGTCAAAACGAAGCAGCTCGCTCTCTTGGCATGACTCATGCTATGGCGATGAGGTACGTTATAATTCCTCAGGCAATAAAAAATATCCTTCCTGCTTTGGGAAATGAATTTATCGTGATGCTCAAAGAATCAGCTATTATATCAGTAATAGGTTTTGCAGACCTTACAAGGCAAGCAGATATTATACAAAGCATTACTTATAAGTATTTCGAGCCTTACATCATCATTGCAGCTATATATTTTATAATGACCTTCATCTTTTCAAGACTCCTTGGAATCTTTGAAAGGAGGCTTAGGGCTGGTGATACGCGTTAATGAGGTGTATAAAACCTTTGGGGATTTAGAAGTATTAAAAGGTGTAAGTTTAAATGTAAATAAAGGAGAAGTTGTTGTAATAATAGGACCAAGCGGTTCAGGGAAAAGTACCCTTTTAAGGTGTATAAACCTTTTAGAGGTGCCTACTAAAGGAGAAATCTATATTGAAGGGATCAAAATAAACGACAAAAAAGTAAACATCAATAAGATAAGGCAAAAAGTAGGGATGGTTTTTCAGCACTTTAATTTATTTCCTCACTTGACGGCTCTTGAAAATGTAACGTTAGCTCCTATTAAAGTGAAGAAGATGGACAAAAAAACTGCTGAAGATATAGCTTTGGGCTTACTTGAAAAAGTAGGTCTTTTAGACAAAAAGGACGAGTACCCTATTAAGCTATCAGGCGGTCAAAAGCAGAGACTTGCAATCGCAAGGGCATTAGCTATGCAGCCAGATATTATGCTTTTTGATGAGCCCACATCAGCCCTTGACCCTGAAATGGTAAAAGAAGTTTTAAACGTCATGAAAGGCCTGGCAAATGAAGGGATGACTATGGTAGTTGTCACTCATGAGATGGGGTTTGCGAGGGAAGTAGGGGATAGAGTCATTTTTATGGACGATGGAATGATAATTGAAGAAGGGACGCCAGAAGATATTTTCTACAATACAAAAAATGAAAGGACAAAAGAATTTATAAGTAAGATTTTGTAAAGGCACTCCAAAAGGAGTGTTTTTTGTTTCCACATATTGCAGGAATATTGTTTTTTATGTAGAATTATATTAAATAGAAGGATAATGAGAGGGGTTTGATACTATGAATATCACAGTAAGCGGTAAAAATGGCATGACAGTTACGGATGGACTAAGGGATGCGGTTATAAAAAATGTGAGCAAGTTAAGCAAATACTTTCCAGAAGATACTGAAGTGAGGACTGTTTTAAGTGTACAGAAAAACAATCACATTGCGGAAATTACAATACCTTTTAAGGGTATTATATTTAGAGCTGAAGAAGTCAGCGATGACATGTATGTGTCAATTGATAGGGTTGTAGACAAAATAGAAAAACAAATACTCAAACACAAGGCAAAGCTTAAAAATAGATTTGGTTCTAATGAGTCAATAAGGTTTGAAATTCCACCTGTTTATGAAGAAGCTAAGGGAGAAGAGGAAGAGGGTTCCTTTGAAATAGTTAAGACAAAGAGGTTCCCCATAAAGCCTATGTCACCTGAGGAAGCAATTCTTCAGATGAACCTTTTGGGACATAACTTCTTTGTATTTACAAATGCCGACACTGACACTATAAATGTCGTATACAAAAGAAAAGATGGGAAATATGGCTTAATAGAGCCAATAGAATAAAACTACATAAGAAGCTAAAAAATTGGGGATAGGCTCTATCCCCAATTTTTTTGTCTAAAAAGAAGGAATTTTAAATTTTGTATAGAATATATTTTTAGTGTGGACAAATTTTAATAGGGTGTGAAGATAATGGGTGAAATAACAAAAGATACAGTAAATTCGATGGAAGAGTATATAAATAAAATTCAAGGAGTACTATCCAGTAGGGTAGTTGTAGAGAATGGTGAAATAACAGAAATTCACGTGTTGGCTGACAGTACAAGGAATGCAAAGCAGATTGCAAGAGATGTGCAATCTGTCATAATGGCGCAGTTTGGAATTGATATAAATCACAAGATTGTCAGTGTAGCGCAAATTGATACTGGAGAAAATCTCCAAGGAGAACAGAGGCTTGTTTTTTCAAGCTATTCATTTATAAATAATGGACTTACCAGTGAAGCAAGAGTTATCCTCACAAGAGGTGATGAGGTTTTTGAAGGATATGCTGAAGGACCTAATACTGCAAGCAATAAATATAAAATAATTGCCAATGCTACACTGGACTCTATTTCTAAGTTGATTCCCAAAAACCATTTATTTTTATTGGAAGATGTCGATATATTTAATATAGCAAAAAACAGGATAATAGTTGTAGGGGTTACTCATGTGACAAATAACCAGGAGGAACTCCTTACCGGGTCTTGTCTTATAAAAAAAGATGAAGGGGAAGCTGTGGTAAAAGCCACATTAGACGCCGTCAACAGGCGTGTAATGTCAATTACGTCCCGTTAGTTTTTTAACACCCAAACCGCTTAAAAGTTGCTTAGCGTAGCGTTACCTGAAGCCTAAGGGCAGAAGAGTTATCACAGCAAAGGAGGGTTTCAGGATGAACAAAACGACACTTATAAAAATATTGCTGGCTTTAATGGCACTTGCATTAGCAGGAGGTGCAAATTATAAATGGACATAAGCGGTTTGAGGTGTTTTTTAGATTGAAAATAGGAGGTTTATTATGCTTAACAAAAGAGTAAAAGTATATATTTCTATAATAATAACAGTGGGATTATTTTTTATTATATATTCTATGTTAAACGTTCCTACAAATAGAATTGTAGATATAATTTTATTTGGGCTTTTTGCTATCTTAGCTGAATCAATGCCAATATATATATCAAAAGAAATTAGTGTATCTGTTGCTTTCGCTGTTGATTTGATGGCTGTACTTGTTTTTGGTCCATATGAGGGCGCTTTAATTGCTGCAATTGGTATTGCTTTTCAAATTGTAAAGGATCCGGATGGAAGAGTAAAACATTTATTCAATTTTCCATACTATAAAACATTATTCAATATGGCAGAATTAGCTTTAAGTGTAGGTATTACTGGTTTAATATACGAATATACTGGAGGTATTCCAGGAACTTATATATATCCTCAACACCTTTTATCTGCAATATTAGCAGCTATTGTGTATTATTTCTTAAATACTTCTATTGTAGCAATATTATTATCTTTTTTAACAAATAAATCACTTACATATGTTTTAACAAAAGAAATTAAATGGATGATTCCAAACTTTCTCTTTCTTGCCTTTTTAGGTATAGTCATGTCAGAAGCTTTTATAAGAATAGGTTATGTAAGTCTTATTTTACTCTTCATACCTCTTTTTATGATACGATACATGTTTAAGCTTTACATAGACTCAAAGCAGTCTTATTACGACACAATAAATGTGCTTGTAAAGGCTCTTGATGCAAAGGATAAATATACAGCGGGTCATTCAAAAAATGTAGAAAAAATTGCGGCTTTACTTTGTAGAGAATTTGGTTTTAGTGAGTCTCACACTGAAATGGTGAGGATTGCATCACTTTTACATGACATAGGAAAGATTGGAGTAAAAGAAGAGGTTTTAAATAAGCCAGGGAAGTTAACTGATGAAGAATTAAGCATAATAAAAGAACACCCTCAAAAGGGGTATGAGATATTAAAAGAGGTTCCTGCGCTAAAAGATGCTTCTCTGTGGGTGAAATACCATCACGAGTGGTACGATGGAAGTGGATATCCCGACGGAATAAAAGGTGACGAAATACCATTGGAAGCGCAAATACTTTCTTTGGCAGACGTTTTTGATGCGTTGGTTTCAGACAGGCCTTATCGAAAGGCCTTTTCTCCAGAGGGAGCTTATGAGATAATCGTGGCAAATGAAGGGACACAGTTTAGCCCTAAAATAATAAATGCTTTCAAAAAAGCTTTTGAAAAACACAGGGAGGAGTTTAAGCATGATATTTGATTCACTTGGTGCTTCTCTAATTTATGGAACTTTAAGAAGAGGAAAAATCAGCGGAATCGCTGATATTGACATAAAAAAACCAAGTCTTTTTATAGCTGCTTTTGTTTTAGAGTTTGGTATGTTAAACCTTCCTAATAAGTTTCACGTCATTATGGAATACCAGTCTTCTATACATTTTTTTGTATATCTTTTGCTTTTCATAGGATTGTGGTACAATAGAAATAACAAGTATTTTAGAATAATAAGTGTGGGAGTGCTTTTAAACTTTATTGTAATATTTGCCAACGGAGGAAGGATGCCTGTCTCTATTGATGCTTTAAAGGCAGCGGGACTTAATAATCTTATACCAGAACTTCAGGCAAATAAAATTGCTACCCATCAAGTTTTGACAAATTATACACGGTTAAAATTTTTAGCAGATGTTCTAGTATTGCCGAAACCTTATCCACTGCCAAAAGCCTTTAGCATAGGAGATTTTATAATGGCGACAGGCACGTTTTTACTTGTTACAAATGCGATGCTTAAAAAGGTGAAGAGTCATGACAGCGCAAGAAAGAAGGAATAAAATAGTTAAAATTCTAAAAAACGCTAAAGAGCCTATATCCGGCTCTGACCTTGCTAAAAGATTTGGTGTTACAAGGCAGATTATTGTGCAGGACATAGCTATTTTAAGGGCTAAAGGGATTAAAATATTGTCTACCCCTCAAGGTTATATAATAGACATTGTAAAGGAAAACACTGTAAAAAGGGTTTTTGCTGTCAAACACGGATATGAGAGGACAGAGGAGGAGTTAAATTTAATAGTTGACAATGGCGGAAAAGTGCTAGATGTAATTGTAGAGCATCCCTTCTATGGAGAGATAAAAGGGCTTTTAATGCTTTCTTCAAGATATGATGTAAGTAAATTTATGGGATTTGTAAAAGAAGGGAAAGCGACCCTTTTATCTTCTTTGACAGATGGAGTTCATCTTCACACTGTTGAGGCGGAGAATGAAGAGGTATTGGACAGAATACAAAAGGCTTTAGAGGAAAAAGGCTTTTTAATAGAATAAGGATTTAACCACTTTAAAAATTTTTAGAAAGTGGTTATTTTATTATTGACAGGTGTATATACATCTGTGTATACTATAATTATGAAAGTTAAAGAATGGGGGTTTTAATGTGAAGACAAGAGAAATTACTATTGGAGGGCTTTTAGCAGCATTGGCACTTGTTATACCATTGGCTTTTGGAGGAGTATTAGGGATAGTTATTCCGCCTTTCTCAGCCACACTGGCATCTCATGTACCTGTAATGCTGGCAATGCTTATAAGTCCTGCAACAGCAGTATTTGTAGGTGTTGTATCTGCGATAGGATTTTTAATAAAATTGGGACCTGTAATAGCAGCAAGAGCAGCGGTTCACGCAGTGTTTGGCTATGTTGGAGCTAAAATGATACAAAGAGGATATTCTTTTCCCGTGGCGTTAGCTGTTACACTTCCAATACATGCTGTTTTAGAAGCAATTGTGGTGATGCCTTTTGGATTTGATTTTTACAAGTCTTTTGTGGTTGTAGGAGTAGGGACAATGATCCACCACACAATAGATTCTGCAATTGCATTGGCACTATTTTACGCATTAAATCCTATTTTGAAGTTTAAAGCTGTGGACATAAAAAATTAACCTTTTAAAAAGGAAACGTCTCATTTTGAGATGTTCTCAGTCTGTAGACAAACTCTTTATGATGTATTGGCATTTTGCATAAGTGAAGCGACTTGACAGCCCGGCACTCAAATAAACTTGCTATTACTTTGCTTTGTGATTATATAACATGTTTATTTGAGTGCCGGGAAACTTAAGGAGACCGACAGACGAAGGCGGGGCCGAAGCCAAGGAGGGCGGAGGCGGGCACCTGAGACAGGGATGTCGAATGTGCCCGGAACCCCGCCTGAGTCAGAGGTCGAGCTTTAGTTTAGTCTGTGATGTCACCTGGAGCGAACGATGCAAAATGCCAATAAAAAGGAACTTTGTCTAAGACAGAGAATGCATCATTTTGAGGCGTTCTTTTTTGTGAAAATTGTATGAAGAGAGTGTAAAATATTCTTTAAAAAAACTGTTTTTTATTGTCATTGAGATTTCATAGTGATATAATATATAGTTGATTAACAATACCTTAGAAGGTGATAAAAATGTTAGGCTTAGTTGAAAAAATATTTGGCAGCTACAGTGAAAGAGAAGTTAAGAGATTGGAACCAATTGCCGATAAGGTTTTGTCATATGAAGATCAAATGGCAAGACTTACGGATGCAGAGCTTAGGGCGAAAACAGATGAATTTAAAAATAGATTGAAAAATGGTGAAACTCTTGATGATATACTTCCCGAGGCTTTTGCGGTGGTAAGAGAGGCCGCTTGGAGAACTCTTAAAATGAAACATTTTAGAGTGCAGGTGATAGGCGGCATTGTTCTTCACCAAGGGCGCATCGCTGAGATGAAAACTGGTGAAGGTAAAACCCTTGTCGCGACATTACCTGCATATCTTAATGCTTTAGAAGGCAAGGGAGTTCACATTGTAACTGTCAATGATTACTTGGCAAAAAGAGACCGCGATTGGATGGGCAAGATATACGAATTTTTAGGTCTAAGCGTGGGCGTAATATTGCATGATATGGACCCTGAAGAAAGAAAAAAGGCCTATGCCGCAGATATAACTTATGGAACCAACAATGAATTCGGATTTGACTATCTAAGAGATAACATGGTTATATACAAAGAAGATATGGTGCAAAGAGGGCTCAATTATGCTATAGTGGACGAAGTAGACAGTATATTGATAGACGAAGCGAGGACTCCTCTTATCATATCAGGCATAGCCGAAAAATCCACAGATATGTATAAATTAGCTGACAGATTTGTGAGGACTTTAAGAAAAGATGAAGACTATGTAGTTGATGAAAAAGCAAAGGCTGTAAGTTTGACTGAAAAAGGTGTAGTTAAGGCAGAAAAATTTTTTGGAATTAAAAATCTTGCTGATATTGAAAATATGGAAATTTCTCATCACATTAACCAGGCATTGAAAGCTCACGCCATAATGAAAAGAGATATAGACTATGTGGTAAAAGATGGGCAAGTCATCATAGTGGACGAATTTACGGGAAGGCTTATGTTTGGGAGAAGGTACAGTGAAGGCCTCCATCAGGCTATCGAGGCAAAGGAAGGAGTAAAGGTAGAAAGAGAAAGCAAAACTTTAGCTACTATAACTTTCCAGAATTACTTTAGAATGTATAAAAAATTAGCTGGTATGACAGGTACAGCTCAAACAGAAGAGCAAGAATTTAGGGCAATTTATGGGTTGGATGTCGTAGTGATACCTACTAACAAACCGATGATAAGAATAGACCATCCTGATGTGATATACAAAACAGAAGAAGCCAAGTTTAAAGCTGTTGTTGAGGACATTGTAGAGCATCACAAGAAAGGTCAGCCTGTTCTAGTTGGTACAATTTCTATTGAAAAATCTGAAAAATTAAGCGCCATGTTAAAGAAGAGAGGGATACCTCATCAAGTATTAAATGCAAAGTACCATGAAAAAGAAGCAGAGATAATAGCACAGGCAGGAAGAAAAGGAGCAGTTACAATTGCTACAAACATGGCAGGCCGTGGTACTGATATCCTTTTAGGAGGTAATCCTGAATTTATAGCTAAGAAAAAGATGCTTGAGGAGGGCTACTCAAAAGAAATTATTAACGAAGCTGCAGGATATGGCCCTGTTTCAAGCGAGGAAGTTAGAAAAGCCCGGGAAAGATATTTTGAGCTTCTGGAAGAGGCGAAAAAAGAGACTGAAAAAGAACACGATGAGGTTGTAAAGCTGGGGGGACTTTACATTATAGGTACTGAAAGGCATGAATCAAGGAGAATAGACAACCAGTTAAGAGGACGTGCAGGCCGTCAAGGTGACCCAGGAGAATCAAGATTTTATATATCTTTAGAAGACGACCTTATGAGACTTTTTGGCTCAGAAAGAGTAAAGAACATGATGGACAGTCTGGGAATTGATGATGACCAGCCCATAGAGCATAAGATTTTGACAAAACAAATAGAGCAGGCCCAGAAAAAGGTAGAGGGTATAAACTTTGACACTAGAAAACACGTTTTGCAGTATGACGATGTAATGAACAAACAAAGAGAGATAATATATGTCCAAAGGAGAAAGGTACTTGAAGGTGAAAACTTAAAAGAGTCTATTCTTGAGATGGTAAAAAGCATAATAGAAAGAAACGTTGAGATATACACTGCAGGAAGTAAGTATCCTGAGGAATGGGATATAAAAGGGCTTTTAAACCATCTTTATGACATGTTTCTTGAAAAAGACAGCGTAGTTATTGATGTTGATATAGACAGACTTGACAAAGATGTCTTGGCTGACATAATATATGAAGAGGCTGTAAGGCAATATGAGAAAAAAGAAGCGGAAATTGGTCCAGAGCAAATGAGGGAAATCGAAAGAATAGTTCTTTTAAGAGTGGTGGATACTAAGTGGATGGACCACATAGACGAAATGGACCAATTGCGGCAAGGAATAGGCTTAAGAGCTTATGGACAGGTGGACCCTCTTATTGAATACAAGAAAATAGCTTTTGACATGTTTGAAGATTTGATACAAAGCATACAAGAAGATACTGTTAAATTTTTATATCACATTCAAATCAATAAAGACAATATGATTCAAAGAGAACAAGTAGCAAAGCCTGTTTCTACAAATGTAGATGCAGAAGAAAAGAAACAGCCTGTTGTTAAGGGCAAAAAGGTGGGCAGAAATGACCCCTGTCCTTGTGGCAGTGGTAAAAAGTATAAAAAATGTTGTGGTGCCAATATAAAATACTAAAAAGGAGAGATGCAGTTTGTTGCAGGATTACAAAGCAGAAGTTTCAAACATGATTGAAGAAATAAAAGAAATGGGGGTTTCTCTTTGACATAGAAAGTGTCAAAAGAGAAATAGAAGAAATAGACAAAAAGATGTCTGATCCTGCTTTTTGGAGCGATATAAAAAAGTCACAGGAATTAGCTAAAAAACAAAAAGCCTTAAAAGAACTTTTAGAAGAGTACAATTCTCTTGTGTCAAAATGGGAAGACTTGAGTACTCTTATTGAATTGGGATTAGAAGAAGGGGATGAATCAATAACTGACGAAGTAGACAAAGAGTACAAAGAGTTAAAGAAAAAGTTAGAAGACTTAAAGATAAAAACACTATTAAATGGCCTATATGATAAAAACAATGCCATACTTTCTATTCATGCAGGCTCAGGTGGTACAGAGGCTCAAGATTGGGCTGAAATGCTACTTCGCATGTATACAAGATGGGCTAATGACAAAGGTTTTGAAGTAGAAACCCTTGACTATTTGCAAGGAGAAGAAGCAGGAATAAAAAGTGTCACTCTAATGATAAAAGGGCCTTTTGCCTATGGGTATCTTAAATCAGAGGCAGGTGTTCACCGCCTTGTGAGGATATCTCCTTTTGATGCCGCCGGTAGAAGGCATACTTCATTTGCCCTTGTGGAAGTACTTCCTGAATTAGAAAATGATATTGAAGTGGAAATAAGGCCTGAGGATTTAAAAATTGACACTTATAGGGCTTCGGGTGCGGGAGGACAGTATGTAAATAAGACGGAGTCTGCTGTAAGGATTACTCACCTTCCAACAGGCATAGTGGTTTCCTGTCAAAGTGAAAGGTCTCAGATTCAAAACAGAGAAACTGCCATGAAAATGCTTAAAGCTAAACTTTTGGACCTCATGATGAAAGAGAAGAAAGAAAAAATCGAAGACTTAAAAGGAGAGCATAGAGAGGCAGCATGGGGCAACCAAATAAGGTCTTATGTCTTCCAGCCTTATACCCTTGTTAAAGACCACAGGACAAATTATGAAGTGGGGAATGTTCAGGCAGTGATGGATGGGGAAATAGATGGATTTATAAACGCTTATCTAAAGCAAAAATCACAAGGGATATCTTAAAAAGGTATCCCTTTAAATTTAATCTATGTATTTCCTAAGAGAAAGGAGTAAGTCATGAATAGGATAAAAGATATATTAAAGAAAGAATTTGGATTAAAAGACTTTCAAGTGGAAAATACAATAAAGCTTATTGATGAAGGGAATACAATTCCTTTTATTGCAAGGTACAGGAAAGAAGCAACAGGAAGCTTGTCAGATGAGGTTTTAAGAAATTTTTATGACCGACTTACATATTTGAGAAACCTTGAAGAGAAGAAACAGGATACTATAAGGTTAATTGATGAACAGGGAAAACTGACAGAGGAGATAAAAGCAAAAATAGAAAATGCTACAACTTTACAAGAAGTAGAGGACATATACAGGCCTTTTAGGCCAAAAAGAAGGACAAGGGCGACCATTGCGAAAGAAAAAGGCTTGGAACCTCTTGCAAAGGTTATTTCTTCAAATGATGTAACAGATGGGGATGTAGAAGAATACGCAAAGCCTTATCTTAATGAAAATGTTCCAACAGTTGAAGAAGCATACCAAGGAGCAATGGATATAATTGCAGAGGATATATCTGATGACGCTGATATAAGGAAATACATAAGGAGTTTTACATGGAATAACGGAATTATAGTGACACAGGCATTAAAAGAGGATAGGTCTCCTTATGAGATGTATTATGACTATAAAGAAGCTGTAAAGACAATACCGCCTCATAGAATACTGGCGATAAACAGGGCAGAAAGGGAAAAATACATATCTGTAAAAATTGAGATAGATAGTGAAAGGATAATAAATAGGCTTATAGAATCAAAAGTAAATAAAGCTTCAATATTTGCAGAGTATTACAAGAAAGCAATTGAAGATTCCTACAAAAGGCTTATTGCGCCTTCAATAGAGAGAGAGATAAGGAATGCTCTTACGGAAAAAGCAGAAGAAAAGGCAATAATAGTTTTTAAAGAAAATCTAAAAAGCCTTTTACTTCAACCCCCAATAAAAGGACATGTTGTCATGGGATTTGACCCAGCCTATAGGACAGGATGTAAAATTGCTGTTGTAGATGAAACGGGAAAACTTTTGGACACTGCTACAGTATATCCTACTCCTCCTCAAAATGATTTTGAAAATTCTAAAAAGGTTTTAAAAGAGCTAATAGAAAAATACAATGTCACTTTAATTGCTTTGGGAAATGGAACTGCTTCAAGAGAGAGTGAAATGTTTATAGCAGAGCTTATAAAAGAACTTTCAAGAGAGGTAAAGTATGTGATAGTGAATGAAGCAGGGGCATCAGTCTATTCTGCTTCTCAAATAGGTACAGAGGAATTTCCTGATATAAACGTAAGTTTAAGAGGAGCTATCTCACTGGCGCGAAGGCTTCAAGACCCATTGGCAGAGCTTGTAAAAATTGATCCAAAGTCCATCGGGGTAGGACAGTATCAACACGATGTAGACCAGAAAAAACTGGGAGATGCTTTAAACGGTGTTGTAGAAGATTGTGTAAACAGCGTAGGTGTTGATTTAAACACTGCATCAGTATCTCTTTTAAAATACGTTTCAGGGATAAATGCTGCTATTGCCAAGAATATTGTTGAATATCGAAACCAAATAGGCAAGTTTACAAATAGGGAGCAGCTTAAAAATGTAAAAAGATTAGGAGATACTACTTTTACACAATGTGCGGGTTTTTTGAGAATTTTGGACGGTGACAATATCTTTGACTCAACAGCAGTTCACCCAGAGCGTTACGAAACCTTAGAAAAGCTTTTGAGAAAATTTAGATATGAGAAAGAAAAACTAGATAGAAAAAAGTTAAAAGACTTTGCTAATTCTTTAGAAGAATACGGATTAGAGAAGATTTCAGAGGAATACGATATAGGACTTCCTACACTTTATGACATAGTTTCAGAGCTTAAAAAACCTGGAAGAGACCCAAGAGAAGACTTACCCAAGCCCATTTTAAGGTCTGATGTAATGACTATAAATGAGCTAAAACCAGGCATGGAACTTATGGGAACAGTTAGGAATGTCACTGATTTTGGCTGCTTTGTAGATATAGGTGTTCACACTGATGGGCTTGTTCACATTTCTGAGATGTCTCAAAATTACATAAAACATCCTCTTGATGTGGTTTCAGTGGGAGACATTGTAAAAGTTAGAGTTTTAAGTGTTGATATTGAGAGAAATAGAATTTCTCTTTCAATGAAATAAAAAAATTTTTTACTGCTACTCTCTAAAAATTTATATTTCCTTCCGAAATATATAGTGAAAGTTGAACAAAGGAGGGAGAGTGCATATGAAAAAAATATTAATTTTTGCTGTGATTGGTGCTTTTGCTTTTTCCTCTATTTTAACGGGGTATGCTAAATCTGGTGTCAAGTGGATGCGTGAAGTAGCAGTAAAGGCAGAAACTCAACTTGCAGCACAAGGAACTACAGAAAATAAAGTAGAAGCCCAGATTCAGACGACACTTGAGGCTCAAGAACAGGTACAAGCTCAGGAACCGGTAAAGGAACAATCACAGGAAGGTAAAGAAGAAGCTGTAGAAGAAGATAAAAATGTTGATGAAAACTCAGAAGAAACTCCAAATGTTGAAGATGGCAAGAAAGTTGACTTGCAACCAGTGATAAAAGAAAATAATACCCTAATTCCCGTAAAGGCTATTGCAAGGGGATTGGATGCAAAAGTAGCTTGGGACCCTGATACAAAAACTCTCACAGTTATAAAAGGTGATAAGACAATACAGTATACTTTAGGAGACTCTAAAGCTTTAGTAAATGGGGTAGAAGTTACAATAGATAAGAAAATGAATGAGAATGCAACTTTTGTGCCTATTAAGTTTTTCTCAGAAGTGTTAGGAGAAAAACATGATAAGAAAGTAGAAAAAGTGAAAAATGAGGATAGAGAAAGAGAAAAAAATCAGAATAAAATAGAGAAAAAAGAACAAAAGAAAAATTCTCAAGAAAACCAGGATATTAATACAAATAATGATAATCAAGGCCAAAGCGATAACGAAAATAATGATTAACTATACATAAGCCGGTATTTACCGGCTTTTAAAAATTTCTGGGTAATTGACATAACAAAATATTAACTCTATAATGGATTATAAACATAGGACCGTAATTTTTGAATAAAACGGGGGGAGAAAAATGCCAAAAGTCAAGTGGTTTGGAGGTAATAAAGGTAAAGCTGGATTTATCTTTGGTGCTTTTGGCCCGAGGTGTGGGTGGATGAAAATTAACAAAACTAACATACTAAATTTAATTTTAATAGTCATTTTTGTCATTGCATTAATAGTGGCTATGGTGACTTTTGGGAAGAATTTAACTATACTAATTAACAGTCCCGATAAATTTAGGGAGTGGATACACAGTTTTGGGAAACTTGGTATTATTGTATTTATAGGAGTTCAAATACTTCAAGTGATCGTATTTGTCATACCAGGAGAAGTAGTGCAAATTGCAGGAGGATACCTCTACGGGGCTTTTTTAGGCACTTTGTACTCTGTAATAGGCATTACAATAGGTTCTCTAATTTGTTTTCTGATTGCCAGGGTTTTAGGCTATAATTTTGTGAGAAGCATTGTTTCAGAAGAAAAGCTTAAAAAGTTTGATTATATTATAAACAATCCTAAAGGAGAAACTATTCTTTTTTTGTTGTTTTTTATACCTGGAATGCCTAAAGATGCCCTTTCCTACATTGCAGGAATTACACCGGTTAAGTTTTACAATTTTTTCATCATTACTCTTTTTGCGAGACTTCCAGGCATATTTTTTTCTGCCTATATAGGGGCAAATTTGGGGAATAAAAATTACTTTATGGCAGGAATTGTCGCAATTATCGCAGTATTATTATTTTTAATAGGAGTTAATAAAAAAGACATTATTATGGAAAAGTTAAAAAAACTTTAAAAAAGTAAAATTTGGAGTAGCTGGACAGAAAATTTTAGCGGATTTGTTTTGTAAAGCTAATGATTTCATAAAATTGTTTCTTTGTGCTATAATGTTAATATATAATGAATTCAGGGGGGAATTATATGTACTTATTAAAAGGTGGGAAAATCCTGACAATGGCCGGCAAAATTTATGAAAAAGGAGATGTACTCATTGACAATGGAAAAATTGTTGATGTTGGAGAAGATTTAATTGCTCCTTTAGATGCAGAAGTGATTGATGTACAAGGCTTAACTGTTATGCCTGGTTTGATTGATGCTCATTGCCATCTTGGAATGTGGGAAAATGCTATGGGATTTGAAGGAGCAGATGGAAATGAAGCGACAGACCCTATAACTCCGCAACTTAGGGCAATTGATGGAATAAATCCAATGGATAAATATTTTGAAGAGGCTTATCAAGCAGGGGTTACGACAGTTGCGACAGGTCCTGGCAGTGCTAATGTTATAGGAGGACAGTTTGCAATTATAAAAACTTATGGTAAAAGAATAGATGATATGATAGTAAAAGAACCAGCAGCGATAAAAGTTGCTTTTGGTGAAAATCCTAAATCCGTTTACCATGAGCAGCATAAAATGCCTTCAACTAGAATGGCAGTTGCGGCTCTTTTAAGGCAAGAGCTTATAAAAGCTCAGGAGTACATGGAAAAGATGGAGCATGCAGAGGAAGACAAAAAGCCTGAAAGGGACTTAGGCCTTGAAGCATTGGTAAAAGTATTAAAGAGAGAAATTCCGCTGAAAGCTCATGCTCATAGAGCAGATGATATTTTTACCGCTTTAAGGATTGCAAAAGAATTTAATGTAGATATAACCATTGACCATTGTACTGATGGCCATTTGATTGTTGATGAATTGGTGAAAGAAAATGCTAAAGTTATTGTGGGGCCTTCATTGTCTGAAAGGTCAAAGATTGAGCTTGTAAATCTAAGCTTTAAGACAGCAGGTATTCTTTCAAAAGCAGGACTTACAGTTGCGATAATGACAGACCACCCTGTAATACCTCTCAATTACTTGCCTCTATGTGCTGCTTTAGCTGTAAAGGATGGTATGGATGAAATGGAGGCTTTAAAAGCTATCACGATAAACCCTGCGAAAATTTTAGGAGTTGACGACAGGGTGGGAAGCATTGAAAAAGGAAAAGATGCTGATATTGTAGTCTTTGATGGAGATCCGCTGGAAGTAAAGACAAGAACGAAATATGTATTTATTAATGGGAAATTAGTGCATAAAGTTTAAATTATCATGAGGCTATTTATTTAGAGGAGTCTGAATAAATAGCCTCATAATTTTTTATAACTTTAAAAAATTTTTTATGCAGTCTGAAATTCTATGATTTATTTTTATTCATGCCATGTTTTATTTGGGGAATTTTTAAGGCTTTATCTTGGGATATTTGAATAATTATTTAAAACTTTACAAACAAAAGATTTTTTTAAATTATTTTTATACAAAACGTTTACATTAATTTACTGAGTTAAATTGCAAAAGTTATTTTATTGGTTTATACTATAGGTGTATAAAGTTGATGGATAGGTAGTATAGTAAAAGGGACAGAGGGGGTTACAGAGTTGGAGAAAAACACAAATTGCTTGCGAGTCTATTCTGAGATTGGAAAATTAATGTCTGTCCTCCTTCATAGGCCTGGTAAAGAATTAGAAAGGTTGATGCCTGAGTTTTTAAGTGAGCTTCTTTTTGATGATATTCCCTGGCTTAAAAGGATTCAGGAAGAACACGACAAATTTGCGCAAGCTTTAAAAGAAAACGGAGTGACAGTTTATTATTTAGAAGATTTATTGGAAGAGGTTTTACAGGATACTGGAATAAAAGAGTTTTTTATATATGATTTGGTTTCATATATGAATACTTCTTTAGAAGTTAAGAAAACAATTACAAATTTTTTAAAGGAAAGAACCCCCAAGGAAATAGTGGACTACGCTATTGCAGGACTTTTGAAAAAAGAAGTGCATGAGGTGGAGCCTCAATCTTTGGTGGATTATGTCTATAAGGATTCCCCATTTTTTATAAATCCTTTGCCAAACTGCTATTTTATGAGAGACCCTGCTGCGGTCATTGGCAATGGTGTGATGATAAGCAGTATGAAGACAACTGCTCGAAAGAGAGAAGCCATGTTGCTTAAGTATGTTTTTAAGCATTCTAAGACTTTAAAAGTACAGGAGAATCTATTGTGGTATGATTATCGTTCAGAGTATCCTATTGAGGGGGGAGACGTGTTAGTTCTCAGCAAAAAAGTAATAGCTATTGGAATAAGTGAAAGAACCTCCCCACAGGCAATTGAAGAAATTTCTCTTACTCTTTTAGAGAGAGGAGAAGAGTTACAAGAGATAATCGCTTTAGAAATTCCAAAAAAACGAACTTTTATGCATCTTGATACAGTTATTACTATGGTGGATGTGGACAAATTTTTAATATATCCTGGTATAAAAGAAAAATTGAAGGTTTATAGGATTACAAGAGGAGAAAAGGGAACAATTAGAGTGAAGGTAGAAGAAGACTTTACAAAAGTTTTAGAGACTTCATTGGGCCTTGATAAAGTCAATTTAATTGAAAGTGGAGGAGGTGACGAGATAACAGGAGCAAGGGAACAGTGGAATGACAGCACGAATACCTTGGCCATTGCTCCAGGAGTTGTAATGGCATATAACAGAAATGAGATAACCAACACCACCTTAGTAAATCATGGAATAAAAGTTATTGAAATTGAAGGCTCTGAATTAGTGAGGGGACGCGGTGGCCCAAGGTGTATGTCGATGCCTTTAAAGAGAGAAGATATATAAACCTTTTGACTAATAGGGTAAGATAATATAAAATTAATAAAGTAAAATTGCTAAAAGGAGGATGACTATGGCATTTAATTTAAAGGGCAGGAGCTTATTAACTTTAAAAGATTACACCCCTCAAGAAATAAGATATATTTTAGACATTGCTAAACAAGTAAAAGCAGAGAGAAAAGCAGGGGTTGTACATCAAAGATTTTTAGGTAAGACTATTGCTCTCATTTTTGAAAAGAGGTCCACAAGAACGAGATGCGCTTTTGAAACTGCCTTTGGTGAAGAAGGAGGACATCCAGTATTTTTATCAACAGATGACATTCAGTTGGGAGCCAAAGAATCTATAGAGGATACTGCCAGAGTTTTAGGAAGGATGTTTGATGCAATAGAGTTCAGAGGCTTCAAACAAGAAACCGTGGAAATTTTGGCAAAATATGCAGGTGTTCCTGTGTACAATGGCTTAACTGACGAATATCATCCAACTCAAGTTTTGGCTGACCTTATGACAATAGAAGAAGAATTTGGGAATTTAAAAGGAAGAAAGCTTGTATTTGTAGGGGATGGAAGGAATAACATGGCTAATACTTTAGCGGTAGGCTGCGCTAAGATGGGGATGCATTATGTGATTAATTCTCCAAAAGAATTGTGGCCTTCACAGGAGTTCATAGATGAAATCAGGCAAATGGCAGCTGAAAATGGAGGAACTTTTGAACTTACTAGTGTGCCAGGAGAGGGCCTTGAAGGTGCAGATGCTATTTACACCGATGTGTGGGCGTCAATGGGAGAAGAAGCAAAGGCTACAGAGAGGGAAGCTCTTTTGAGACCTTTTCAAGTGAATGAGGAAATGATGAAAAAGACAGGAAGAGAAGATACTATATTTTTGCATTGCCTGCCCGCAGTAAAAGGACAAGAAGTTACTTTTGATGTTATAGAAGGTAAACAATCTAGAGTGTGGGACCAAGCAGAAAATAGAAAACATACAATTAAAGCTGTGATGATTGCTACTCTGCTTTAAAATTGGTTACAGGGGAGGACATTATGAGGGAAAAAGTTGTTATTGCCTTAGGAGGGAACGCTCTGCAGGACGTGAATACGCCTCCTACTGCAGAGGCTCAAATGGAAGTAGTGAAGAGGACAGCGGGGTATTTAGTGGATATAATTGAAAAAGGGTATTCTGTTGTAATTACTCATGGCAATGGTCCTCAGGTGGGGAATATAGTCATACAAAATGAAGTCGCATCAAAAGTTGTCCCTGCAATGCCTTTTGATGTGTGTGGGGCAGAGAGCCAGGGTATGATAGGATATATGATTCAACAGGCATTGGGGGAAGTTTTGAAGGAGAGAAATATCAGAAAAGAAGTAGCAACTATTATAACACAGGTTGTAGTGGATAAAAATGACCCTGCTTTTGAAAAACCTACAAAGCCGATAGGACCTTTTTATACAAAAGAGGAAGCTGAAGTTTTAATAAAAGAAAAAGGTTATGAAATGGTGGAAGACAGTGGAAGAGGATACAGAAGAGTTGTTCCCTCCCCTGACCCCAAAGAAATTGTAGAACTTAATACAATAAAGTTACTTGAAAAAAATGGGGTAATAGTAATAACAGTTGGGGGAGGAGGAATCCCTGTTATTAAGGAAAATGGCAATTTAAAAGGAGTAGCTGCCGTAATAGACAAAGATTTGGCTTCTGAAAAATTGGCAGAAGACATTGATGCAGATGTTTTATTGATTCTTACAGCCGTTGAAAAGGTAGCGATAAATTACAACAAGCCAAATCAAAAATTTCTTGACAAAATGACAGTGGAAGAGGCAATAAAATACATGGAAGAAGGTCATTTTGCGCCAGGCAGTATGTTTCCTAAAGTTAAAGCAGCAGTGAGATTTGCAAATTCAAAAGTAGGAAGACGAGCAATAATTACTTCTTTAGACAAAGCATTAGAAGCTTTAGAAGGAAAAGCAGGCACAGTTATAAGCTTATGAAAATAAATTAAAAATTTTTCACAAAAACTATTGACAAAGAGAGATAAAAGTGAGAGAATAAAGTTAAAATTGAAAAGATGAAGGTAAATCTTCGGGGCAGGGTGAAATTCCCGACCGGCGGTATAGCCCGCGAGCCGCGCATGCGGTCGATTTGGTGAAATTCCAAAGCCGACAGTGAAAGTCTGGAGGGGAGAAGATTTTCTTTTTGTGCCTATTTTTGTGAAATAAATCACAAAAATCCTGAAGATTTATCTTCAGGATTTTTTTAGTAAATAAAATTGGAGGGATGAATTGTGGAAAAAACCAAAACACAAGCCATAGTAAAAGTGGGATTTCTTTCTGCTACAGCTTTTATACTGATGTACTTGGAATTTCAGGTACCTCTATTCCCTGGCTTTTTAAAGCTGGATTTTAGTGACGTACCTGCATTAGTTGCTTCTTTTGCTATGGGACCTTTATATGGTGTAATGGTCGAGCTTATTAAAAACATAATCCATGCTACTATAACTCAATCGGGTGGCATTGGAGAAATTGCAAATTTTTCTGTGGGTTCTATATTTGTATACACAGCAGGCATAATATATCAATTCAATAAGACGCGAAAAAATGCCCTTATATCTATGGCAATTGCTACAGTAGTGATGGCTTTTACTGCTTCACTTTTGAATTATTATGTTTTTCTGCCTTTGTACCAAAAAGTTATGGGATGGCCTATGGATGCTATCATTGGTATGAGTAAGGCTGCAAATAAAAACATAGTGGATGTGAGAACCCTTATAGCATATGGTATTTTTCCTTTCAATGTGCTAAAAGGAATTATGCTTTCGTTAATCACTTTATTGATATATAAAAAGCTTTCACCAGTTTTGAAACATTGATTTTTTTGAGAATCCTCAGCGCATGCTGGGGATTATTTTTCTGTGCGCCCGGCATGGGCGATAACTAGGCGGTGAAAGTCCGCTGTGGGCTTGGTAGTGGGAACCACTAGCCAAGAGCAAGGGTGTCCATCGTGAGGTGGAATCTGAAGGAAGCTTAAGGCAAAATCTCGGTCTGATGAACAAGAACCAGATAAGAGGCTGAATTGGGATGGATGAGTTTGCGTAACAAAACGAAGTCCAACACTACCCGAATCCCATACAGTAAATCTGGCAGATATATGAGATGAAAGTTATCGTTCTTACCCGGGGAGGTCTCAAGGATAAGTCATGGAAGTAAAATCTGAAGTGACAACCCATGCAGTGATGTATGGCTGAACCTTGAGAAGTCAGCAGAGGTCATAGTACTTATCTAGTCATGAATAGATAAGGAAGGACCGAACGTTAGGAGGTTTTGGAAATCTTATGGACTCGAAAGATATGCAGAGACTGCAGACAACTCAACAAAGAGGCTATCCGTTGAATAGAGAAATGGAATTTCAAAAGACAACGGAAGTGCATAGTATATCATCGGCGTCGGAAGATGGAAGAAACGAGGTACAAAGATATACCGGCAAGATGCTTGAAATGATAGTAGAACGAGGGAACATGGAAGCAGCATACAAGCGCGTTGTTGCAAATAAAGGAAGCCATGGAGTCGATGGGATGGAAGTAGATGAACTTCTACCGTATCTCAAAGAAAACTGGCCAACCATAAAACAACAACTGCTGGAGGGGAAATACAAACCACAACCAGTGCGAAGAGTAGAAATTCCCAAACCAGATGGAGGAGTAAGACTACTAGGAATACCTACAGCACTAGATAGGTTAATACAACAAGCAATAGCCCAAATACTAAATAGAGTCTACAACCATACATTTTCTGATAGCAGTTATGGATTCAGACCAGGACGCAGTGCAAAAGACGCAATAAAAGCCGCAGAAGCATATATAAATGAAGGATATACATGGGTTGTAGATATGGACTTAGAAAAGTTCTTTGACAGAGTAAACCACGACATAATAATGTCCAAACTAGAAAAGCGGATAGGAGACAAAAGAGTACTAAAGTTAATAAGAAGATACTTAGAATCAGGAGTAATGATAAACGGAGTCAAAGTATCAACAGAAGAAGGGACACCCCAAGGAGGGCCATTAAGTCCCCTATTAGCAAACATAATGTTGGACGAACTAGACAAAGAACTTGAGAAACGAGGGCATAAATTCTGCCGATATGCAGATGACTGCAACATATATGTAAAAAGCAGGTCTGCAGGAAACAGAGTAATGAAGAGCATAAAGAAATTCATAGAAAGCAAATTAAAACTAAAAGTCAACGAAGCAAAAAGTGCTGTAGATAGACCATGGAGAAGAAAATTTCTTGGATTTTCATTCTACACAAAAGAAAACGAAGTAAGAATAAGAATCCATGAAAAATCCATCAAAAGGTTTAAGGAAAAAGTAAGAGAAATAACCAATCGGAACAAGGGAATAAGCATGGAAAACAGAATAAAAAGACTAAATCAAATAACAACAGGATGGGTCAACTATTTTGGATTAGCAGACGCGAAAAGCATAATGAAAACCCTTGACGAATGGATAAGGCGAAGACTAAGGGCATGTATATGGAAACAATGGAAGAAGATAAAAACGAAGCATGATAACTTAGTAAAACTAGGAGTAGAAGATCAAAAAGCCTGGGAATACGCCAATACAAGGAAAGGCTACTGGAGAATATCCAATAGCCCAATCCTAAATAAGACTCTTACAAATAAATACTTTGAAAGCATAGGTTATAAGAGTTTATCCCAAAGATATCTAATTGTACATAAATCCTAATGAACCGCCGTATACCGAACGGTACGTACGGTGGTGTGAGAGGACGCTGAATAAAATAATTATTCAGCTCCTACTCGATTTTTAATTTGTTAAAAGATAGTATATAATAAAGTTATAACGAGTGGGGTGAGAATTGGTGAAGAAGACTTATATTTGCAAAAATAGAGATGAGACCATTGCTTTAGGAGAAAAATTAGGAAGGCTGTTAAGGAGTGGAGATATAATTCTTTTATATGGTGAGCTGGGGAGTGGCAAAACTGTTTTTACCAAGGGAATTGCAAAGGGGTTAGAAATAAATGAGCCAATTACCAGCCCGACTTTTACTTTAGTCAATGAACATAGAGGCAGGATTCCTCTCTATCATTTTGATTTATATAGGTTAGATGATTACACAGCCCTTTATGACATAGGTTATGAGGAATATTTTTATGACGAAGGAGTTTGTGCAATTGAATGGCCTGAAAGGTTAGGACCTTTACTTCCGAAAGAAAGGTTAGAAGTGATAATTCAAAAAGGAGAAAAAGAAGATGAAAGAGTTATTTTATTTAAAGATTTTGGGAGACGATATGAGGAGCTTTTAAAGGAGATGGGGCAATGAAAATTTTGGCAATAGATTCTTCTTCTAAAACTGCTACTGTTGCATTAGTAGATGAAAAGGGGATAATAGGAGAATACTCTATAAATTATCTAAGGCATTCAGTAATTTTAATGCCTATGATAGATGAACTACTTAAAAAGTGTGAAGTACCGATAAATCAAATAACTCATGTGGCTGTTTCAGAAGGACCGGGCTCTTTTACAGGGCTTAGAATTGGTGCTGCCACTGCAAAAGGTTTGGCTCATGCTCTTAACATACCTATTGTAGGAGTATCTTCTCTTTTAGCTCTTGCATATAATGTCAGTGAATTTGAAGGATTAATATGCCCTGTCATAGATGCTTTAAATGAAAATGTTTATGGAATGCTGATAAGAGGTGGTAATTTTGAAGTTTTAATAGATGCTGGGGTGTATTCTTTAGAGGAAATTACGAAGTTGATAAGCAATTATTCTGACAAAGTGTTGTTCGTAGGAGAGGGGGTTTATTCCTATAAAGATAAATTACAAGAGATGATAAGAGACAAAGCTTTATTTGCAAAGGATAAGGATAACATGGCAAGAGCAGCTTCCATAGGAGAGATTGCTATTCAAAAGATAAAAAAAGGTGAAGTAGTTAGTTACTTTGATTTCAAGCCGATGTATATAAGGAAATCGGCTGCTGAAATTCGTTTAAGTGGCGAGGGGAGTTAATTAATGGATGTTATTATAAGGCCTATGAGGAAAGAAGATGTGGAGGAGGTCTTGGAAATTGAAAAGCTAAGTTTTAGCACTCCTTGGTCTAAAGAAGCTTTTATAAGTGAAGTTACAAAGAACAGCTGTGCTAAGTATATAGTGGCGGAAGTTGACAACAAAATTGTGGGTTATGGAGGATTTTGGGTGGTTGTAGATGAAGGTCATATAACCAATATAGCAGTTCATCCGGAATACAGATCTAAAGGAATTGGAAGTAAAATTATGGAAGGTTTAATTGACCTTGCTAAGAAAAATGGAATAACTGCCATGACATTAGAGGTGAGAGAATCAAATATAACAGCGCAACATTTGTATGCAAAATATGGCTTTAGACAATTAGGTAGAAGAAAAGGCTATTATCAAGATAATAATGAGGATGCAATTATAATGTGGAAATACGACTTGTGATGGTGGTGGAATAATGGAGAAAGATATAATTATTTTAGGAATAGAATCTTCCTGCGATGAAACAGCTGCAGGAGTTGTAAAAAACGGCAAAGAAGTATTGTCGAACGTAATATATTCTCAAATAGAGATTCACAAAAAATATGGTGGGGTAGTGCCAGAAATAGCTTCAAGAAAGCATATTGAAGTAATATCTTTCGTAGTGGCAGAAGCATTAGAAAAAGCCCAGCTAAGTCTTGATGAAATAGATGTAATTGCGGCTACATATGGACCAGGATTAGTTGGTGCTCTTTTAGTCGGTTTGTCATATGGTAAAGCTTTAGCGTATGCAAAAAATAAGCCTTTTGTAGGAGTAAATCATATAGAAGCCCACATAGCTGCAAATTACTTAGGGGGTGATTTTGCTCCTCCTTTTATTTGTCTTGTGGCTTCCGGTGGACATAGCCACATTGTTTTTGTAAAAAATTATGGAGAGTACGAAGTAATGGGACAGACAATGGACGATGCAGCAGGAGAAGCCTTTGACAAAGTAGCAAGAGCTTTGGGCTTGGGATATCCTGGAGGGCCTGCTATTGAAAGGGCTGCAAAGCTGGGGAATATGGAAGCTATTGAGTTTCCCAAATCTTTTATGGAGGAAGGAAATTTTGATTTTAGTTTTAGTGGGCTTAAAACAGCAGTTTTAAACTATTTAAACAGGCAAAAGCAAAAAGGAGAAGAGGTGAATATTTATGATGTGGCGGCTAGTTTTCAAAGAAATGTGGTGGAGGTCTTGGTAAAAAAATTAATTGATGCAGCAAAGAGGAAAAATATTGGCAAAATTTCTATAGCAGGAGGGGTAGCTTCTAATAGTTTTTTGAGGGAAAAATTAGGAGAAGAAGCGAAGAAAATTGGAATAAGAGTCCATTATCCTGATAAAATTTATTGTACAGACAATGGGGCAATGATAGCTGCTGCCGCCTATTATGACTTTATAAAAGGGAAAACATCTGGCTTGGATTTAAATGCCATTCCTTACTTAAAGATTGGGGAAAGAATTTGACTGTTGAAAATGTGGAAATCTGTCGAAGTTTATGATGTACTGCCTTTTAAGGTCTGTGGATAACTTTGTGGATATTGTGCTTAAATATATTTCATTGTATTTACTGTAATAAAATAGAATGAAAATATATTAAAAATAAATCAAAATTTTAAAGCTTAGGGGGGTTATTATGAGAAATATTTTGCTTTTCACAAAATTAAATGACAATTACATAAAAGAAATTAAAGAGCAAATGGAGGGATATGACGTTCTTTACGTTCAAAATGAGGAAGAGGCTGAAAAGTATGTAAAAGATACAGAGATTATCATAAGCTTTGACTTTGAATTTTATTCCAATATTGTGGACAAGGCTTCAAACCTTAAATGGATTCATCTTTTGAGTGCGGGAGCAGATACTCTTCCCTTTGAAAAACTCAAAGAAATGAAGGTATTAGTTACTAATTCTAGAGATGTCCACAAATATCAAATTTCACAACAGGTTATAGGTTATATGCTTATGTTTGAAAGAAGTTTAAATACCTTTTTAAGAAATCAGATAAAAAAGGTGTGGGATAGGTCTGTTAGGGTTTCAGAACTTACAGGTAAGACTGCTTTGATAATAGGAGTAGGAAGCATAGGTGAAGAAATTGCAAGGCTTTTGAGAGAGTTTGGCATGAAGGTCTACGGTATAAGAAGTTCGGGCAAGCCTTCTTTATATGTTGAAAAAATGTATACCTCTATTGAAGATTGTGATATATTGCCACTTGCCGATTATGTAATATCTATACTTCCTTTGACTAAAGATACTTATCATTTGATAGGAGAAAATGTGTTTAATAAAATGAAAAATAATAGCTATTTTATAAATGTGGGAAGAGGCAAAGTAGTAGATGAATCAGCTCTTATAAATGCCCTCAAGAATAAAGCTATAAAGGGAGCTGCGTTGGATGTGTTTGAAGAAGAGCCTTTAAGTGAGGACAGCCCTTTGTGGGATATGGAAAATGTGATAATCACTCCTCACATTGCAGGGGTCACGCCTTTATACATGAAAAGAGCGATGGAAATTTTAAGAGAAAATTTGATAGCTTATAAAGAAGGAAGACCTTTGAGAAATATTGTAAATTTAGATAAAGGATACTAAAGCGGGTTTTTACCCGCTTAAATTTTCCCATTCTTCATACATTTGTTCTAATTTGCTTTTAAGGGCGTTGTATTCTTTTTGTATTTCTACAATTTCTCCTGTTTTATAAATTTTAGCATCACACATTTTTTCTTCCAAATATTTTATTCTTTCTTCAGCTTGATAAATTGAATTTTCAAGGTTTTTCAGATACTCTTTTTGCTGCTTTAACTTAAGTTTAGCTAATCTTTCTTTATACCTTTCGTTTTTTATCTGTGTTTTTGTTTTTTTGATTGTTTCTTCTTTTTTTTCGTTAAGCTGGTTTTTCTTTTCTATATAATAGCTGTAATTACCTAAGTATACTTCTACACCTTGAGGTGTCAAAATCATCACTTTTGTAGCAATTTTGTCTATAAAATATCTGTCATGGGAGACAAATAATAAAGTTCCAGTATAATCTAACAAAGCTTCTTCTAATACTTCTTTTGCTTTTAAATCTAAATGGTTAGTTGGTTCATCCATAAGTAGAAAATTCGCTTTTGAAAGGATGAGCTTTAGCAATGAAAGCCTTGCCTTTTCACCACCACTTAGTGTAGAGATAGTTTTAAAGACATCTTCTTCTCTAAAAAGAAAAGAAGCTAATAATGTCCTCACTTCTGTTTGAGTAAGATATGGATTTTCATCCCATATTTCATCAATGGCTGTTTTTTCAGCATTTAAACTTTTAAATTCTTGTTCGTAATAACCTGTTATTACGTTTGTGCCAAATTTAATTTCCCCTTCAAAATTGTCAATTTCCCCCACTAATATTTTTAAAAGAGAGCTTTTTCCTATTCCGTTTGGCCCTAAAAGGGCAATTTTTTCCCCTTTTTTTATTTCAAAAGATACATTGGAGAAAATTTGTCTGTCAAAGCGTAAAGACAAATTTTTGACTGTCAATACATCATTTCCGCTTTCTAAATCGAAATCAAAACGCAAGTTGATAGATTTATTATTTATCACTGGCTTTTCTATTATTTCCATTTTTTCTAATAGTTTTTGCTTGCTTTCTGCCATTTTTACTGACTTTTCTGTTCTACGGTTTTTTTGAATCTGTATAATTGATTTAATTCTTTTTATTTCTTTTTGCTGTTCTTCATAAGCTTTTAACTTTGCTTCCATTTCCAATTTTTTTCTTTTTAAATATTCTGTGTAATTGCCTTCGTAAACACTTAAATGAGTATTTTCAATTTCAAATATTCGAGTGACAATTTTATCCAAGAAATACCTATCATGGGATATAATTAAAATTGTACCATTATAAAATTTTAAATATTGCTCTAGCCATTCTATTGAGTTTATGTCTAAGTGATTGGTAGGTTCGTCTAATAATAGGACATCTGGACTTAAAAGTAAAGTTTTTGCCAGCATAAGACGGGTTTTTTGACCGCCGCTTAAAGTTGATACAGTTGTAGCAAATTGCGACACATCAAACCCTAATCCATTTAGTACACCTCTTATTTTACTTTCTACAGAATAACCATCTAATTCCTTATACTTATCTGTTAAAAAGGAATATTCTAAAAAAAGTTTATCAAGTAGATGTGAATCTTTTGTTTGTGAGATTTTTTCCTCTAGAGATTTAATTTGTTTTTCTAATTGGAATATTTCATCAAAAACTGTTTTTACTTCCTCATATATACTTTTTTCAGAATCAATTACAGTGTTTTGTTGTAGATATCCAATTTTATTTGTAGAAATTGAAATTGTTCCACTGTCAGCTTCAGTAAAACCGGCTAAAAGGTTAAAAAGAGTGGATTTTCCAGCACCATTTTCGCCAATTACTCCTATTTTGTCTCCTTCATTGACTATAAAAGAAATATTTTGTAGAATTATATCGATACCGTAACTTTTTGTCACATTGCTTACTGTTATGATTGCCATAAATATAACCTCCTGTTCATATTAAATATATCAAAAAAATTTATTTTGTAAAAGTGTAGTAAACTATAACTTTTTTTAAATATGTGTCGATAAAAATTAATGAGTGTATTTATAAATGGAAGGTGATGGACTTGGATATAGCTACAGTAGTAGGTATAGTTGTTGCAGTAGGGGCTATAATTTATGGATTTACATTAGGGGGGGGTACTGTTACTTCTTTAATAGATGTACCTTCTGCTATAATAGTTTTGGGGGGTACTATAGGGGCTACTATAATTACTTATTCTATGGATAACATTAAAAAAGTGCCGAGACTTTTGGCAAGGGCTTTTAAAAATGAAAAGGATAATTATCTTGAGATAATAAAGTATTTTACTTATTTGGCTCAAAAAGCCAGAAGCGAAGGGCTTTTAAGCCTTGAATCCGAAATAGAATCTGAGGAGATAAAGAAATTTGATCCTATTTTGAAAGAGTGCTTAGAACTAGTCGTTGACGGATCTGATATGGAACTTATTAAAACGACTATGGAGAATAAGATATACGTAGAGGATATGGAAGCTAAAAAAGAAGCGGGTATTTTTGAGTCGGCGGGTGGTTATGCTCCTACAATGGGTCTTATAGGAACAGTTATGGGACTTGTTCAAGCGTTGGGTAATTTAACTGAACCGGACAAATTAGGCCCTGCCGTAGCGGTAGCATTTATAACTACACTGTATGGTGCCATTTTAGCAAACGTGTTTTTCCTTCCTATTGCTCAAAAATTAAAAAATAGGGCTAAAGTAAAAACAACTGAAAGAGAATTAATATTAGAAGGAAGTCTTTCACTGCAAGCTGGGGAAAATCCAAGGATATTAGAGAGAAAGTTAATGACATTTGTCGCGCAGGCACAGCTTAAAAATACACCTCAGAAAGGTGGTGTAGAATTAAATGAAGAGGTTGGAGGAAGATGAATCAAAACCAAATCACGATAGATGGGTGCTTACTTACTCTGATATGATGAGTTTGCTTTTAGTATTTTTTATTGTACTGTACTCAATAAGTACTGTTAATGCTACCAAATTTGCTCAAATTGCCAGTTCTTTAAGCAAAACTTTTACAGGGACCGATTACGTGTTATTTCAATATAATGGGAGTAGTTTTATGGATGGTAACAGTGGAGACAAAAGTAGTTTAGGAGAAATTGAAAAGCAATTGAAGGGTTTTATAAAAGAAAACAATCTTCAAGGTGCAGTAACCAGTTATATAGATGAAAGAGGACTTGTAATAAGTTTACAGGATTCTCTTTTGTTTGATTTAGGTTCTGCTGATGTACGTCCTGAAGAGAAAGAGGTTTTAATAAAAATAGGTGATATGTTAAAAAGTCTTCCAAATCATATTAGAGTGGAAGGTTTTACTGATGACCTCCCAATACACAATAATAAATTTGATTCAAACTGGGAACTGTCTGTTATAAGAGCAACTAATGTAGTGAAAATATTAGTAAATGAAGTAGGTATAGAACCTGCCAGAATTTCTGCAGTAGGATATGGGGAATACAGGCCTGTTGTTCCAAATAACTCAGAAGAAAATAGAAGACTTAATAGAAGAGTAGACATTGTCATTATGAATACAGAATATAATAAATGGGAGCCTAAAAGCCAGTAAAATTAAAAAATTTTAGAATTCCTCATATTCTACTATGTTTTTATTACGTTGACAAAAAATTTACAATATTATATAATTCAATTACATAGTAGAATGAGGTGAGGACAGTGAGCAAAAAGACTATAGTATCAATGGCTGTAATAAGAAGGCTCCCAAGATATCATAGATATCTTGAAGAACTTCTTAAAAACGATGTAAAGCGTATTTCTTCAAGGGAATTAAGCGAAAAAATGGGAGTTACTGCTTCTCAAATTAGACAGGATTTAAATAATTTTGGCGGTTTTGGACAGCAGGGATATGGCTATAATGTAGAAGAGCTTTATAATAATTTGACTAAGATTTTAGGCCTTGATAAAACTTATAATACTATCATCATAGGAGCAGGAAATCTTGGTCAAGCGATTGCCAATTATACTAGCTTTGAAAAATCTGGCTTTAATTTAAAGGGGATTTTTGATATTAATCCTCGTTTATTTGGGCTTAAAATTAGAGATGTTGAAGTGATGGACATAGAAACAGTAGAAGATTTTATAGCCCGTAATAAAATCGACATAGGTATTTTATGTATTCCCAAGGATAATGCTCAATATACTGCTGACAGACTGGTGAGAGCGGGAATTAAGGCGATTTGGAATTTCTCGCCAATAGATTTAAAGGTGCCTGATGATGTAATTTTAGAAAATGTTCATTTAAGTGATAGTTTATTTACTGTATCATATAGATTAAATGAAGAAGAGCTCTTTAAAAAGTTAAAAGGAGAAACTGCTAAAATAGATGGGTAGTGTAAATTTTCTATCCATCTATTTTAATTTTGGCATGAATTTTGATTGATTTTATTTTAATTGACATTCTAACTAATAAAAATTACAATTATATTTGAGATTATGTAAAGTAGAAAGGCGATAAGAATGGATAGGTTGACGATTTGGGAAGTATTTTTGTTTTCGGTGCCAGAGGCAGCAGTTATAATAAGTATTGCTTTTGGTTTAGCGGGAGTGAAGTTTCAGCCAAAAAAGATTTTGTATATGAGCGTACTCACTGGAATCATATTGTATTTTATAAGGCCGTTGGTCAGTAGTTATATTGTAAATGTTATACTTTATATCGGGGTATTAATGATTTTGTTTTTGGTATTTAAAGTTATGGACTTTTTTAAAGGGATGATGAGCGTCATTTTAGCCGTCTCCATTTACTTAATAATAGAATATCTAAATGTTACGGCAATTCAATTTTTATTTGATATAGATCCTGTAATTTTATTGAAGGACTATGTCTTACGATTTGTGTGTTTTTTACCCCAATTATTAACAGCAATTTTGATTTCTTTTGCTATACGCAAATATAAACTTTATTTATTTACAGAGTAATGCATTGGGAGATGAATTTATATGTTAAGAATAGTTATTGCAGAAGACGATATAAATTTTAAAAAAGAACTCATAAAAATTCTTTTAACAATGGAAGGCGTAAGTGTTGAATATTCTACAGGAGACGGAAATGACGCATTAGAAGCATTAATTAAAATTAAACCGGACGTTGCTATTTTAGATATAGGATTACCAGGAATATCGGGCATTGAGGTGGCGAAAAAGATTAGAGAATACATGCCTTTTTTGGAAATAATTTTTATTACGTCCTTTGAGGAATACATAAAAGATGCTGTGAGACTTTATGCTTCTGATTATATTGAGAAGCCTCTTGATGAGAAGAGGCTGAGAGAAACTTTGGATAGGATAAAGAAAAAACTTTTGGAAGTAGAAAATGTCATCCCTTTTAAGACGGAAGATGGAGTAAAGCTTATCAATCCAAAGGAAATTTATTGTGTTCAAGCCAGTAAAAAAAGGAGCATAGTTTATACCCAAAAAGAAAAATTTATATGTGATTATTCTTTAAAAGAAATAGAGGAATTGTTAGATAGTAGCATGTTTTTTAGAACAAATCGATCTTTTCTAGTGAACCTCTTTAAAGTTGAGCTGTTGAAAGATAACAATAGGACTTCCTTTGAGATACGTCTTAAAGGTTCAAATTATAAGGCTTATCTCTCTAAAGAATTGTATGAAGAATTTAGGAGGAGAGTAAAAGCTATTTACAAATCATAGTTAGATTGGAAGAGGTTTTATGTTTAAGGATAGTTACAAAAATGCGATGATGATTTATGTAGTGCAAATGGTATTGATAGTAATACTAGTAAACAACAATTTTATGAAAAGTCTTGATGTATTTCAGCCAAAAAATCAAGAGTTGTTTAGGATTTTCATAGGAATTTTAATTTTTATATTGAATGGGTTTTCTATTTTTGTGTTAAGAGAGCTGTATGCTAAAAATAAAGAAGAACGTCAATTTTTGATAAATAGTATTAGATTTAAATACATAGAAGAGCAAAATCGCATCTATAGGCAAAATCACCATGATATTAAAAATCACTTGATAATTATTTCTGAATTAGTCAAGGAAAAAAGATATAGTGAACTGGAGAATTATTTGTCTTCATATATGGAAGAAATTGATAAAAATTTAGTGACGATAAACACAGGTGTAAATGAAATTGATATATTGCTTTATTCGAAAATAAGTAATGCTAAGAGTAAAGATATTGAAGTGGATTTTAAATGTGATACACAAATCCAGTGCAGCAAAAAACACGTGCTTAATTTAGTTTCGGTTTTAGGAAATTTAATAGACAATGCAATAGAGGCTTGTGATGAAATGGAAAAAGATAAATACATAATTATAGAGATGAAAGAAGACCCAATAGATTACATATTTCACATAAAGAATAGATATAATTTTCAAACAAATGTAAAACCATCCATCTTTTTTGAAGAAGGGTTTTCTACAAAAGAGGGTAGAGGCAGAGGAGAAGGATTGTATATTGTCAGAAATATAGTAGAAAAGTATAGCGGTGAAATAGAAGTACAAACCGATGGAGGTTATTTTGACGTTATTGTAGAAATTCCCAAATTTTCTTTGGAGGGTGATTAAAATTAATATCGAAAAGTTAGCTGAGAGGTTAACACAAAGACTGTTTAAAACGCAAAATTTAACGGATATTGAAATGGCAAAAATACAATATGGTATAAGCTTAATTTTAGGGGTAATAATTGAATTTACTTTAGTTTATGCTATTTCTTTAATATTGGGGTTTGGCTTTTACACTGTAGTAATAATGCTTTCTGCTTTTTTTTTGAGAATAAATACAGGAGGAGCTCATTGTTCAACCTATAATAGATGTGTAACTTTTACGGCAGTTTATTTCATACCTTTTGCTGCTTTAGCAAAATTTGTAGATATACATTTTCCTTTAGAATTTAAAGTTTTTACAAGCCTATTGTTATATTTTATAGTTTTAGCGATAGTGAAGGATAATAAATTTTACAGGGTTATAATTCTGAGTTTAGTTGGTATAAATATTTTTTTATTTTTCGTCAATTCAATACTCTATATTAAAATATTGTTTCTAGTATCTATAGGTTTTACACTACAAGCTGTTATGAGGACTACATTAGGAGAAACTATAGTAAACATTGCAGATACGTTGTTTAAAAAAGCAGGGATGTAAAAATTTTTTTATTTTTTTCAGCCTTTTTATGTAAATCTAAGCAAAGAATATATTTTTATACAAAAAATTAATGGTTTTTAAAGGAATATATTGTATTTATTACATAAAAAAATGGGATTTTGCGTAAATATTTGGATATATTTAGGTGAAAAATGCATTTTCGTTCCCAAAAATGACACTTTCGTTCCGAAATCCACACAAAGCGTTTTAAATGTTGTATAATTAGATAAAGATGAGTGGGAGGTGAAGTGAATGAAAAAAATTAACCCACTATCACTATTAGGAACGCTGCTTACATTTATAGGCACATTGGGACTTGTAACTTCTGCTTGCATCGGCTGGTTTTATAAGCCGCAAGTTCCTGATGTTTTGTTGAAAAAGTAATACATCTCAAAGATCTTTTCTACCCTTCCCTCGTGGGTTTCAACATTTTCCTGAGTTTTTACATAGATTTAAATTGATTTTGTGCCGAGTTTTCGGCACTTTTTATTTTAGTATTTTAAGAAATTATTGGTATAATTTTTGCTTAAATAATAGAATTGATGAAAGAGATTTAAGGGGATAGTCTTGACTTTAAAATAGTAAGAAAGTTATAATAAGCTTTGTAGGGGTATAGGATAGGGGGGTATATATTGCTAATTTTTTCGATAACATGTTGAAGCAATACTATTTTTTGTGATTGAAAAATTTATATAAAACCGTATAATTAATATTGTAAAACAATTCAAAAGATTATTGGTTGGTTTTTATATTGCATTTTTAGGGGGTTACTCTGTTGAAGGTTTATTCTTTAGTTGGAGAAAGTGGGACGGGTAAAAGCCATCATGCTTCTTTTATTGCTGGCAAGTATGGCATTAGGTATATCATTGATGATGGAATTTTAATAAAAGGTAATAACATTATTGCGGGGGTTTCTGCCAAAAAAGAGGCTACAAAAATTGGAGCTATAAAAAGAGCATTATTTACTGATCCTACGCATGTAGAGGAAGTAAAAAAAGCTATTGAAGAGGCGAAACCGGATAAAATCCTCATAATAGGTACTTCTGATAAAATGGTGGATGCTATAGCC
This sequence comes from Thermoanaerobacter sp. X514, assembly GCF_000019065.1. Classification (NCBI taxonomy): domain Bacteria; kingdom Bacillati; phylum Bacillota; class Clostridia; order Thermoanaerobacterales; family Thermoanaerobacteraceae; genus Thermoanaerobacter; species Thermoanaerobacter sp. X514. Next base: position 515,299 of record NC_010320.1, read on the forward strand.
GAAAAATTGGGGCTTCCGCCAGTGAGTGTAAGGGTATATATTGAAGATGTAGTTTCCCCTAAACAGATTGAAATAGCGCGTGAAAAACGATTGTTGGAAGGAAAACATGTAATACCTGTTCCAACTTTTGAAGTTAAAAAGCAGTTCTCAGGCTATTTTTTAGACCCTCTCAGGATTTTTAGAAGAAATAAAGGTGGTTATTTTGAAAAGACAATAGTAAGGCCTAATTACAGCTACTTAGGAAAATACACTATTTCTGAAAGTGTTATAAATTCAATAGTGGCTTATGAACTTATTTTGTTTAGGGAGGTCTACAAAGTCAATAGAGTTTTGACGGAAAAAAGACCTGAAGGAATAATTTTAAAAATAGATGTTTCAATGAGGTATGGATGCCAAATTATACCTGTATTAAAAGAAGCTATGAAAAATATAAAAAAACAATTGGAGTATATGACGGCCTTAAATGTCCTACAAATGGACATTTATGTAAAAAATCTGCATATAGAAAAAACAAATATTGGAGAAAAGGGTGTGTGATATGTACAAAATCGTGAGAAAAGAGGTACTAAATCCTGTCGTCAAACTCATGGATATTGAAGCGCCAAGAGTTGCGAAGAGTGCAAAACCTGGTCAGTTTGTCATTATTAGAATTTATGATAAAGGGGAAAGGATTCCTCTTACTATTGCAGATTATGACCCGGAAAAGGGAACAGTTACAATTGTATTTCAAGAAGTTGGGAAATCGACGAAGTTATTGGGAACTCTCAATGCAGGAGATTATATTTTGGATTTTGTAGGGCCTTTAGGGAATTCTATGGAAGTTCCCAAAGATGCTAAAAAAATATTAGGTGTTGGCGGTGGTGTAGGTATACCTGCCCTTTATCCTAAATTAAAAGTGCTACATCAAGAAGGTTATAAAGTTGAAGCGATTCTTGGCGGTAGAAGTGAAGAATATGTAATTTTCAAGAAAGAAATGGAGGCTGTCTGTGACAAAGTATATTATGCTACAGACGATGGTACTCTAGGAAAAAAGGGCTTTGTGACAGATGTATTGAAAGAAGTATTGGAAAATGACAAAGAAATAGATTATATTATTACAGTTGGTCCTGTCATAATGATGAAAAATGTTTGCAAGATGACCAAAGAATACAATATACCAACTATAGTCAGTATGAACCCATTGATGGTAGATGGAACAGGGATGTGCGGCGCTTGTAGAATTGAGGTTGGCGGTGAGACAAAATTTGTATGTATGGATGGTCCAATTTTTGATGGTCATCTTGTGAATTTTGACTTAGCCATGACAAGGCTTAATATGTTTAAACAACAAGAAAAACTATCATTAGAACTTTATGAACATGGAGGTGGTCACCATGGCCGTTAAAGATAGAGTTCCTATGAAAGAGCAAGATCCAAAAGAAAGGATAAAGAATTTTAATGAAGTAGCACTGGGTTATACAGAGGAGGAAGCAATTCTAGAGGCTTCCAGGTGTATTCAATGCCCGAAACCTACTTGTGTGGCCGGGTGCCCTGTCCATGTTAGAATACCAGAGTTTATAAAGGCTATTACAAAAAAAAGAATTTGAGGAAGCTTATAAAATAATAAAGAGCACAAATAGTTTACCTGCTGTTTGCGGAAGAGTGTGTCCTCAAGAGGAGCAGTGCGAGAAGAATTGTGTGTTAAATAAGATTGGCAAGCCTATCGCTATTGGAAGGTTAGAGAGATTTGCAGCTGATTACGCCCTTGAAAATAATGTTGAAGAAGAAGTAAAACCGGAGAAAAAGAACAAAAAAGTAGCTATAATAGGTGGCGGTCCTGCAGGGCTTACCTGTGCAGGGGACCTTTTGAAAATGGGTTATGATGTCACGATTTTTGAAGCTTTGCATGCTCTGGGAGGAGTTTTAACTTATGGTATTCCTGAGTTTAGGTTGCCAAAGAGAATTGTGGAAGCAGAAATAGAAAGAGTAAAGAAATTAGGAGCAAAGTTTGAGACAAACGTGGTTGTAGGAAGGACAGTTACGATTGACCAATTAATGGAGGAAGAAGGCTTTGAAGCAGTATTTGTTGGCACAGGTGCTGGACTTCCTAAGTTAATGGATATTCCGGGCAAGAATTTGAACGGCGTTTATTCTGCTAATGAATTTTTGACAAGAATAAATCTCATGAAGGCGTATAAATTCCCTGAATATGATACACCTATTGCAGTAGGTAAAAGAGTAGCTGTAATAGGTGGAGGAAACGTTGCAATGGATGCTGCTCGTTCTGCATTAAGGCTTGAAGGAGTAGAAGAGGTAATAGTAGTGTACAGGCGTTCAAAGGAAGAGATGCCAGCAAGGCTGGAAGAAATAGAGCATGCCATTGAAGAAGGGATAAAATTTGAGTTTTTAGCTAATCCAATAAGGATAAATGGAACAGAAGATGGATGGGTAAAAAGCATGGATGTAATAAGAATGGAATTAGGTGAGCCTGATAGCTCAGGAAGAAGGAGACCTATTGAAATACCGGGGTCTGAATTTACCATAGAAGTAGATACAGTGATTATGGCATTAGGCACAAGTCCTAATAATTTGATTCCTTCCACCACAAAGGATATTGATGTACAGAGGTGGGGTGGAATTATAGCCGATGAGACAGGTAAAACTTCAAAGCCTGGCGTTTTTGCTGGAGGAGATGCGGTAACTGGAGCTGCTACTGTAATACTTGCGATGGGAGCAGGTAAACAGGCGGCAAAAGCTATAGATGAATATTTGAGAAATAAAAAGTAATTAGTATAATGTATCAAAAATATGAATTATTATGCAGAAAATATCTTGTAACATTTACAAATGATATAAGAAATGGTATAACAATTAGAATATTATGTAAAATATACCCATAAACGGGTATATTTTTTAAAATGATTAAAAAAAATAGAAAACTTACAATAAAAAAACTTTCACAAAAGAAAAAAATGTGATAAAATGCATTTAAATGCATTATTATACGAACCTTTATTTAGAAATAACATTAAAACAACTTAATTTAGCGAAAAAATTAGATTTTAAAACTAATCACAAAATATTGAACAGGAGGTAATTGCAATGACCATATGGTCAAAATCAAATGATGTACTAGGAACAGTAAACAGAGGAAATCCAGCGGAATCCGGCTTGTGCACACTTTGCATGGCGGATTGCCAGGGAAAGTGCGAAACCTGGCTTTCTAGTCTTCTGGGCAGAAAAATGTTGTACCCTAGAGATTTTGGTATGGTAACAGCTGGAAGCAGCAACACAACGTCCATTGGCGTATCTTACAATTCATTGAGGATAATGGGATATAATTACGGTGCTTATGGGTTAGGTCAAAATATTTCCAATTCTTCTGATGACTGCATATTCCCAAATGTAAATATTGAAACTGAATTTGGTAGTGAAGAAAAAACAAAATCAAGAATTCCTATTATGACTGGTGCTCTCGGGTCGACTTTTATTGCAGCAAAGTACTGGGACCCATTAGCTATAGGTGCGGCTCTTGTAGGCTTTCCGATAGTAATAGGCGAAAATGTGGCAGGTATTGATAAGGAGGCAGTAATAGAAAATGGCAGAATTAAAAAGGCACCGGAACTAGACAGAAGAATAAATACTTATCTTCGTTATTTTGATGGATATGGTGCTATTATTGTCCAGGTGAATGTAGAAGACTTAAGGAACGGTGTGGCAGAATATGTTATTGAAAAGTACGCTGATAAGGTAATAATAGAGCTTAAATGGGGACAGGGTGCAAAAAGTATTGGTGGCGAAATTCAAGTTAAGGATATTGAATATGCTACTTTCTTAAAAAAGAGGGGTTACATTGTCGATCCTGATCCAGAAAAGCCTGAAATTGTTGAAGGATTTAAAAACGGTGCTGTAAAATCTTTTGCAAGGCACAGTAGACTCGGATATACTCATCTATCTTCCCCTGAAGAAGTGAGGGAAGAATTTATGAAAACCGTAGAGTATTTACGAAAAATCGGGTATAAAAAAATCACATTAAAAACCGGCTCTTATAGTATGGATAGTTTAGCTATGGCTATAAAATTTGCTACCGAAGCAAAACTTGATTTGCTCACAATCGATGGTTCAGGCGGCGGAACTGGCATGAGTCCGTGGAATATGATGCAGACATGGGGTGTACCGTCTATACTTCTGCATTCGAAAGCATATGAGTACGCATCAATCCTCGCAAATAAAGGGCAGAAAGTGGTTGATATGGCCTTTGCCGGTGGTTTTGCAAGAGAAGACCATGTTTTTAAAGCCCTTGCGCTGGGAGCACCATTTACAAAGTTAGTTTGCATGGGAAGAGCATTAATGATACCAGCCTTTGTAGGTTCGAATATAGAAGGGGTACTGCATCCGGAAAGGAAAGGCAAGGTAAATGGAAATTGGGACAGCTTGCCGCCGACGGTTTCTCAGCTTGGCCTCAAAGCAGAGGAAATTTTCGCAGGTTACTATGAGGTGAAAAAGAAAGTGGGAGAAAATGAAATGAAAAATATACCTTATGGAGCTATAGCCGTATGGACTTTAGCGGATAAATTGGCTGCAGGTTTGCAACAGCTGATGGCGGGAGCAAGAAAGTTTTCTCTCAAAGCAATTTCAAGAGAAGATATTGCTTCGGCCAACAGGGAAACTGAAAGGGAAACTGGGATACCATTTATCACAGATATAAGGAATGATGTTGCGAGAGATATTTTAAATTCTTAAAATAATAGGTCTCTCTATAGGGGCAGACTCTATTCTTTTTATGGTGTTTTTTCTTCAATACTCTTACAATTATTTTCTAAGTGGTAAATATCTCTACACTTATTTGAGAAAAAAAGCCGATTTTCGGCTTTTTTTTGTACAGAAAAAATTATATAATAATAATTAACAGGATAGAGAAATATGATAGTTAGTAAGTAAATAAACTCAATGTGGGTGAGGAAGATGAAATATAGTGTGGAAGAAAAGGGGACAAAGGTAATTGTAAGGGGGATTGAAGACTTTAATCTTAAGGAGACTTTTGAATGCGGACAGTGTTTTAGATGGAATGAAGAAGAGGATGGGAGCTATACAGGAGTTGCTTACGATAGAGTCATAAACGTGAAATTGGAAGAAGACATGTTGATAATTGACAATACAGATTTAAATGACTTTTATGACATTTGGTTTGACTATTTTGATTTGGGAAGGGATTATAAGCAAATAAAAGAAAATCTTTCAAGAGATCCCATATTAAAAGAAGCAATTCAATATGGGCAAGGTATAAGGATTTTGCGCCAAGATACATGGGAAACTCTAGTCTCTTTTATAATCTCACAAAATAATAGAATACCCCAAATAAAAAAAGTTATAGAAAATCTTGCTAGTTCCTTTGGAGAGCCAATTGAGTACAAAGGAAAAATCTATTACACTTTTCCTAAAGCAGAAGAATTAGTTATGTTTGATGTTGAGACGATTGCCAAGACAAAATGCGGTTTTAGAGCGAAATATATACTGGACGCGGCTTCTAAAGTTTTTTCTGGAGAAATAGATCTTTTAAAATTGTTTGAATACAGCACTAATGACATAAGAGATATTCTTATGAATATAAACGGAGTGGGTCCTAAAGTTGCAGATTGTGTCATTTTGTATTCAATAGGGAGATATGACACTTTTCCTACAGATGTATGGATAAAAAGAATTGTTGAATATTTGTATTTAAAAAGAGAGGGAACCCCTTTGGAGATTCAACTATTTGCAATAGATAAATTTGGAGATTTGTCTGGTTTTGCGCAACAGTATTTATTCTATTATGGTAGGGAGATGGGGAAAAAAATCTTTAACGAAAGGAAGAAATAGATGCTAGGAACTATTGTAAATTCAATTGCAATAATTGTGGGTGGTACTATTGGTACCCTTCTTAAAGTAGGAATTCCAGAAAGGTTTAAAAATATAGTCATGCAGGGTGTCGCCTTAAGCGTTATGATAATAGGGATTTCTAGTGGCCTTCAATTTAATAATTTAATGGTAGTGATCGTGAGCCTTGTAATAGGTGGTATTATAGGAGAAGCCTTAAATATTGAAGAATATTTAAATAAGTTAGGAGATACATTTCAAAAAAAATTAAGTAAAGATAACAGTTCTACAATTAGCAAAGGTTTTGTGACAGCAAGTTTGGTATACTGCATTGGTGCTATGGCAATTGTAGGTGCTTTAAAAGATGGACTTTCTGGAGATCACAGTATACTATTTGCTAAATCTGTTCTAGATGGAATTTCCTCAATAATTTTTGCTTCCACTTTTGGAATAGGTGTTGTTTTTTCAGCTGTTTCTGTGTTTATATATCAAGGGTCTATTTCGCTGGGAGCGTCTTTTCTGCAAGGGCTTTTGACAAAAGCAGTTGTGGATGACATGACGGCTGTGGGCGGAGTATTGATATTTGCCATTTCTTTGAATATGTTAGAGATTAAAAATATAAAAGTAGGGAATTTATTACCGACTATTTTTATACCCATTTTTTATCAGATTTTACTAAACATTATAAAAGGATTTTAGGCGGTGCGGATATGAAACTACTAAAAAGCATCGATGTAGCCAGAATTGCTGTAAAAATGGCCATGTCTACAAGAGAAGAGGAAGAAATACTAAAAAACAAATATTGGAAACAAGGAGTAAAAGTTGCAGCTGTTGACTATGGTGGAGAATACGTAAATTCTATATCTAAAATTATTGAAAGAGCGGTAGTAGCGGCTAAAAGAGAAGGAATTATAGAAGACACACACGCTGCAGAAGGAGCTGTAGCAGGAGCTGCGCATGAGGCTGCTATACAAGTCATGAACAAAGCTATGGGACTTAATGTAGGTGGAAAAATAGGCATTGCCTATGCTGATGAGCATCTTTGTGTTTGTGTGTTTTTTGCTGTAGGGATGCTAAACTTAAATGAAGTGGCAATTGGACTAGGACATAGGTCATTAAAATAAGGGGTTAACCTCTCATACTCAGACTGTTGACAAACTTTCGCAAAGGAGATATTTTGCATAAGGAGTGACTTGTTACAAAGCGGCAACAAAACTTAGCAAGACCGAGGGTGGAGGCAGGGCCGTAGCCACGGATGGCGGAGGCGGGCACTAAGACAAGGATGTCGAATGTGCCCGGTACCCTGCCGGAACCCGAAGGTCGAGTTTAGTTTTGTCGCTTTGGAACATCGGAGTGACGATGCAAAATATCTCCTTTGAATATTTTTAGCTTTGTGAACAAACTGAAACGAGGGGTTAACCCCCTCATACTTTTTTTAATGCCTCTTCTATATTTATCATTCCACTGCCTTGTGTCCATAGACCTGCATCGTCAATTTTTATTGCTGTCGATTTTAAAATATTTTTTATTTGTACATTAGTCAAATTAGGATTTTTTTCAAGGAGTAGAGCTGCTGCTCCTGCTGCCATTGGAGTCGCCATAGAAGTCCCTGTTGCTGTTCTATATGCTTTATTTATCGTAATTTCATCTGCACCAAAAGGTATATTTTCTGAAGCAGTAGAGACTATTTTTACACCTGGTGCTACTATGTCTGGTTTGTATAGATAAGGCGAACCTCTTCCAGAAAATTGAGCTATTTCGTCATCACTTATGTCGGAGGTTCTTTTGTCATCTACTGCTCCTACAGTTATGGCATTTTTACTGGTGCCAGGGGAAGTTATTGTGTTGTAATTAGGACCTGAGTTTCCGGCTGCAACAGTTACTACTAATCCATTTCTCCAAAGAGTATCTACTCCTCTCACCAAAGGGTCTAAAAAAGCAGGAAGAGAAGGAGTTTCACCTATTGACAGAGAAACTACCCGTATATTGTATTTGTCTTTGTTGTCTAAAATCCATTGCATTCCTGTTAATATGTCAGAGGATAAACCTCTGCCATAGGCATCTAATACTTTTACTGCTACTATATTAGCTTCTGGGGCTACGCCTTTGTATTTGCCATTAGAAGCATATCCATTTCCAGCAGCGTCACCAGCTACATGAGTGCCGTGGCCATTGTCATCGTAAGGTTGTTTTTTTCCATTTACTACATCGTGAAATGCCACTATGCGGTTTTTAGGCTTGGTAAAATCAGGGTGAGGATATATTCCAGTGTCTAAAAAGGCAATTGTTACTCCCTTACCGGTGTAGCCTAAATCGTTCGCATTTCGAGAGGCGATTTCTTGAGTGGCAATATAAAGCTGCAGCTTAACAGCGGAGTCTTCTGCTATAAAATGAATTCCTTTTAATGTAGCGAAATTTTTCAATTTATCACAAGGTAAATTTACTGACCAGGCTTTTATGATTGGTAGTTCAAATTTTATACTTCCTCCCATTTTTTCGATTTTTTCTTTTAAAATGTCATAAGATAAATGGGAATACAAAATTACAGGAACACATTCACTTCTTAAATATAATGCTTTTTTTAAAAGCCTTTTATCGATTTTATTTGATACATAAATTTCCTTTGCTATTTTAGAAAAAGCAAACATTGGAATAAGATTCATTAGCGTACCTCCTTTCATGCTATTAACACAATATGTGAAATATAAAAATTTGTTAGTGGAAATTTAAAAAGTGTCACCGTATGAAGTTATATCATATTATGTAGTAGGTCTTTAAAGACCCACATAGAAAAGGATGAGACTTGAAAGGAGGAAAATTATTTATGCCAGTAGATAAAAGTGGAGCAGGATATGGATGTGGATGGTTTTGGATTATAATCATCATACTATTGATCTTGTTGTTTGTCCCAGGGATTATTGTTGAAGAACCAAAAGCTTGATTAGGTATTGAAAATTGTTTAAAGGGGGATCAATATGGCAGGAACAAGTTCAGTTTTTGGGCAAAGCAATTTGCTGTTTTTCTTCTTGATACTTGTATTAGCGCTTGGTGGAAGCCAGCTTAATGTATGGTCTTTAGAGACATTGTTGTTCTTCTTTATACTCCTTGTAATAATAATGGACGGCGGTTTTGATTGGTTCTTCAATGAACTCAAGTAATTTTGAATGGCTCTATCCTGCGATAGAGCCATTTTTATTTGATAAATTTGATATGTGTGGAGTGATAATATATGTCTTTTTCTGGAGATACTCTGTTGTTCTTTTTTGTAATTTTAACTTTGCTGCTGGATGTAAGATTTGAGCTTGAAAGTCTACTGTTTTTCTTTTTAATACTTGTAATTTTACAGGAAGAAAAACCGCGAAAAAAAGCAAAGCGATTTTTGTGGTCATTAACAGGTATTAATCTTGGTAACACAAATTCTTAAAATTACGTATTATATATTAGCTAAAGATGAAAAATTTATTTCCCTATTATTTACCTATCTGAAGGGAGGTAGTATTTATGCCCGAAGAAAAAGGAATAGGATTTGTTGGAGGTTGGTTTTGGATTTTTATAATAATAATTTTAATACTTCTATTTGTTCCAGGAATAATTATTTGGGAAAAAAATTAGACAAAAATAAGGGGCAGTCTATAATAATAGACTAGCCCCTTACATATATTAGTAAGAGATTATTAAAAATAGGGGGAATTTGTTTTGCAAAAGGAGATTTTATTAAAAATACTCGCTGTAGAACTTTTGATAGTAGCTTTTGTGAGATTTCAAGTGATGGGTATAGAAAAAGAAAAAAATGAGACTACACTTTCTACAGGTACTGATGATAAAAACAAGTTATCGCCACCACAAGAAGACAAAAAGTCGACAATTGATTTGTATGAAGTGGTAACAAAAGGCAAAGATTTTGTAGGAAGCCTAAAACCCTATTTAAGCAAAAGAGACCAGTATTATGTAGATATTTTTTCTAAAATGGCAGAAATAATTGAGATACAAAAAAATTTAGTGAATCTTTCGGAAGAAGAAATTGAAGCATTAGACAAAGTTGAGGTAGACAAAATAGGGATTTTAAAAGCAATAAAACCTTACATAGCAGAAGACAAGAAAATTGTCATAGATAAATTTTTGAAATTCTTTGAGGCGTTAAAAAATTTACAACAAAAACTAGAAAAATACACAAAAGAAGGGGATAAAAATAACATTTTTGATAAAATAGTAGATATTTATGAGGCTATACGGCCTATAATACCGGAAGAAAAAATAGAAGAAACTGATAAAATTGCAAAGAATATAAAATTATTGGAAGTATTAAATAAAGCAGAAGGAATTATGAATAGTATGAAAGAGGAGAAAAAACAATCTCAACAAGCGACCAGAGATTTTCATGAAGAAAGAATAGCAGAAGAGAAAGAAGAAAAAAACGAAGAAATAAAAGAAATAGAAGTTGAAGAAAAAGAGGAAAGTGATGAAAAAGAAACACAACAGCAATTGCCAAAGGGAGAAAAGAATTTATTGCCTCAAGGCTTGTCTGATCAGCAGTTAAAAGTTTTGGACAATTTAAAATCTATGCTGACAAAGGAGCAACAGCAATACATGTATAACATGATAAATTACCTGAAACAACAGGGTTTGGTCAATTTGTCTAATAAAGAGAAAGAAGAAGAAAGTGATTTTGAAAAAGGGGAATAAATATTTCCCTGTATTTTTTTATTTATAAATACAAATTACAGAAACGTAGTCTAAATCAATAAATAATGGCATAAAATCAAAATATTTGGGTAAAATCATAGATAATCAGACTATACGGCCTAAAATAGGCTATAATAAAGTTTGATATGTTTTACCACTTAAATTAATATAGAGATTAGGATTAGCACTCACATAAGTTGAGTGCTAATAAATGAAGAAGGAGGGATAAAGTATATGAGATTAAAACCACTCGGAGACAGAGTTGTGGTCAAAGTAATCCAGGCAGAAGAAGTTACAAAAGGTGGGGTTATTTTACCAGGTACAGCAAAAGAAAAGCCACAACAAGGTGAAGTTGTCGCAGTAGGAACAGGACAATACATAGACGGCAAAAAGGTAGAATTAGAAGTAAAAGTCGGTGACAGAGTAATCTTCTCCAAATATGCTGGGACAGAAGTTAAGTTAGATGGTGAAGAATATCTACTTTTAAGAGAAAGCGATATTCTAGCAATTATAGAATAAGGAGGTAGTTGAAAATGGCAAAACAAATCAAATATGGAGAGGAAGCAAGAAGAGCATTAGAAAGAGGAGTTAATGCAGTTGCGGATACTGTAAAAGTTACATTAGGGCCAAGGGGTCGTAATGTAGTATTGGACAAAAAATATGGTTCACCTACGGTTACAAATGACGGTGTTACTATTGCAAGAGAGATTGAATTAGAGGATCCATTTGAAAATCAAGGCGCACAACTTTTGAAGGAAGTAGCTACAAAAACTAATGATGTCGCAGGTGATGGTACAACGACTGCAACGCTTTTAGCTCAAGCAATGGTTCGTGAGGGACTCAAAAACCTCGCAGCAGGAGCTAACCCAATGCTTTTAAGAAGAGGTATTGCGAAGGCTGTAGATGCTGCAGTTGAGGGGTTAAAGAGGATATCTAAACCTATTGATAATAAAGAATCAATTGCCCATGTTGCTTCTATCTCTGCTGCTGATGAAGAAATAGGTAATCTCATTGCAGAAGCAATGGACAAAGTAGGTAAAGATGGAGTTATAACGGTTGAAGAATCAAAGACTTTAGGTACAACCCTTGAGGTTGTTGAAGGAATGCAATTTGACAGAGGATATATTTCTCCATACATGGTAACTGATGCTGAAAAAATGGAAGCAGTATTAGAGGAGCCTGTTATACTCATAACAGATAAGAAACTTTCAAATATCCAAGACTTGTTGCCACTCTTGGAGCAAGTAGTGCAACACGGTAAGAAACTTCTTATCATAGCTGATGATGTAGAAGGAGAAGCATTGGCAACATTAGTTGTTAACAAATTAAGAGGTACATTTACGTGTGTAGCAGTAAAAGCTCCTGGCTTTGGTGACAGAAGAAAAGAAATGTTACAAGATATAGCAATACTGACAGGTGGTCAAGTAATTTCAGAAGAGTTAGGTTATGACTTAAAAGATGTGAGATTAGATATGCTTGGCCGCGCAAGACAAGTAAAAGTTACAAAAGAGAATACCACAATTGTAGGCGGAGCAGGCGATGCTGCAGAAATTAAGAAGAGAGTAAATCAAATTAAGGCTCAAATTGAGGAAACTACCTCTGATTATGATAGAGAAAAATTACAAGAAAGACTGGCAAAATTGGCCGGTGGCGTAGCTGTCATTCAAGCTGGTGCTGCAACTGAGACAGAGCTTAAAGAAAAGAAACACAGAATTGAAGACGCATTGGCGGCTACAAAAGCAGCAGTGGAGGAAGGTATAGTACCTGGTGGCGGTATTGCACTTCTCAATGTAATAGAAGATGTGCAAAAAGTAGTTGATTCCTTAGATGGCGACTTCAAGACAGGTGCGAAGATAGTTTTAAGAGCATTAGAAGAACCCGTAAGACAAATTGCAGCAAATGCTGGTGTTGACGGTTCTGTAATAGTAGAAAAAATAAAAGCTGCTAAAGATCCAAACTTCGGATATGATGCTTACAAGGAAGAATTTACAGACATGTTCAAAGCAGGTATCGTAGACCCAACAAAGGTTACAAGGACAGCTTTGCAAAATGCTGCATCAATTGCTTCAATGATACTTACGACAGAAGCAGTAGTGGTAGATGTACCAGAGAAGAATACAGCAATGCCTAATCCAGGAGCAGGAATGGATATGATGTGATAAAAAGGGCTGAGCGAAAGCTTAGCCCTTTTTAAGTTTTGGCCTTGACAGCTTTTAAATTGTCTGATAAAATACTCATGTAACATTTTTAGGCGCCCGTAGCTCAGCAGGATAGAGCAGCAGTTTCCTAAACTGCGTGCCGGAGGTTCGAGTCCTCTCGGGCGCACCATTGCCATAGAAATTAGTAATAGGCAGGATTCTGACTATTTTATAGTTGGAATCCTTTTTTACTTTATATGAAAGATTAGGTTTTGCAGTTTTTGTACTGTTGACATAGACATGTAAATTTGATATATTGAATAATAACTTATTCATTAACAAGTTAATAGTTTTATTAGAGGAACTCATATAATCCCGTGAATATGGCACGGGAGTTTCTACAAAGCAGCCGTAAACTGCTTTACTATGGGTGGAATTTGTTGTTGCCTTTTTGGCCTGAGGAAATTCTGCCCTCAGGCTTTTAATTTATAAAGGACTATAAGTTAATTGTGTAAATTGTATGACGTTCAAAAAGATTTTGCTAATAATATGTTATAATAAAACTAAAAAGGGAGATGTAAGTATGGAGGAAAAGTTTGTTAAAGAAGGTTTAACTTTTGACGATGTTCTTTTAATTCCTGCTAAATCCGATGTGCTTCCTAAGGATGTAGATTTAAAGACAAAGCTTACTAAAAAAATTACTTTAAACATTCCTTTAATGAGTGCTGGAATGGACACTGTTACAGAATCCAAACTTGCGATTGCTATAGCAAGGGAAGGCGGCATAGGTGTAATTCACAAAAACATGTCTATTGAAAGACAAGCTTTAGAAGTTGACAAAGTCAAAAGGTCAGAGCATGGTGTCATAACGGACCCTTTCTCTCTTACTCCTGACCATACTATTAAAGATGCAGCTGAACTTATGGCAAGGTATAAAATATCTGGAGTACCTATCACTGTTGATTCGAAACTTGTAGGAATAATCACTAATCGCGATATAAGATTTGAAGATGATTTGGATAAACCTATAAGAGAAGTTATGACAAAAGACAATTTGGTAACTGCTCCTCCTGGAACCACTTTAGAGGAAGCAAGACAGATACTAAAAAAACATAAAATAGAAAAATTGCCGTTAGTAGATGAAAACAACGTTTTAAAAGGGCTCATAACCATAAAAGATATAGAAAAAGCAGTTGAGTTTCCTAATGCGGCAAAGGACAGCAAGGGAAGACTTTTAGTGGCTGCTGCTGTCGGTGTTGGGAAAGACATGATGGATAGAGTCAAAGCATTAGTAGAAGCAGGTGTAGACGCTATCGTGATAGATACAGCTCACGGTCATTCTAAAGGAGTTTTGGAGGCTGTCTCTAAGATAAAAGAAAAATATCCAGACCTGCAGCTGATAGCAGGAAATGTAGCTACGGCTGAAGCCACAAGAGACTTAATAGAGAGAGGGGCAGATTGTGTAAAAGTTGGTATTGGCCCAGGGTCAATCTGTACTACGAGAGTGATCGCTGGAGTAGGAGTTCCTCAAATTACTGCTATTTACGATTGTGCTCAAGAAGCGGACAAGTATGGGATACCTATAATTGCAGATGGAGGGATTAAGTATTCGGGGGACATCGTAAAAGCCATTGCGGCGGGAGCTTCTGTAGTTATGCTGGGAAGCCTTTTTGCAGGAACAGAAGAAAGTCCCGGAGAAATAGAGATATATCAAGGAAGAAGCTATAAGGTCTATAGAGGCATGGGTTCTTTAGGAGCAATGAAAGAAGGAAGCTCAGATAGGTATTTCCAAGAAGATGTCACAAAGTTTGTACCAGAAGGGGTAGAAGGAAGGGTACCTTATAAAGGACCTTTAAAAGAGACAGTGTATCAATTAGTTGGTGGTTTAAGAGCAGGAATGGGATATTGTGGTGTTCGCAATATTGAAGAACTTAGGACAAAAACAAAATTTATAAAAATAACGCAGGCAGGATTAACTGAAAGTCATCCTCATGATATAATTATTACAAAGGAAGCTCCTAATTATAATTTGAGATAAGAGGAGGATTTTAATGGGGATTAAACGGGAAGTAGTGTTAGTTTTAGACTTTGGAGGCCAATACACACAATTAATTGCGAGAAGAATAAGAGAAGCAAATGTCTTTTGCGAGATTGTTCCTTACAATATTTCTCCAGAGGAGATACGAAAAAAAGAGCCAAAGGGAATTGTGCTTTCTGGAGGACCTGCCAGTGTATATGCAAAAAATGCTCCTAAATGCGATAAGGAAATTTTTGAGTTAGGCTATCCTGTATTAGGTATATGTTATGGTGCACAACTTATGACAGAGCTTTTAGGCGGAAAAGTTGCGCCAGCACCTGTGAAGGAATATGGCAAGACAGAAATTGTCTTAAATAATACTATTCCTTTGTTTAAAGGGATAGAAAGAGACACTGTTGTTTGGATGAGCCATACTGACCACATAGAACTTCCTCCTCCAGATTTTAAGGTAGTAGCCTCTACTGACAATTGTCCTATCGCAGCGATTGCGAATGTAGAAAAGAAATTGTATGCGGTTCAATTCCATCCTGAAGTTTCACACACTCATAGAGGAACAGAGATTATAAGAAATTTCCTTTTTGAAGTATGTGATTGCGCGGCAGATTGGACAATGGATTCTTTGATTGAGCAGACAGTAAAGGAAATAAAAGCGAAAGTAGGAAAACACAAAGCTGTATGTGCTCTGTCTGGTGGTGTAGATTCTTCAGTGGCTGCTGTTTTAGTAGACAGAGCCATTCACGACCAATTGGTGTGCATTTTTGTTGATACAGGGCTTTTAAGGAAAAACGAAGGAGATATGGTTATTGAAACTTTTAGAAAAAATTATGACATGAACATAATCCGGGTAGATGCAAAGGATAGATTTTTGTCACGACTTAAGGGAGTTACGGATCCAGAAGAAAAGAGAAAAATTATTGGTAATGTTTTTATAGAAGTTTTTAAAGAAGAAGCTTTAAAGATAGGAGATGTGAAATTTTTGGTGCAGGGTACTTTGTATCCTGATGTAATAGAAAGTGGCAATGGCGTGTCTTCTACTATTAAAAGTCACCACAATGTTGGAGGTTTGCCTGAAGATATAGGTTTTGAACTTATTGAACCTTTGAGGATGCTTTTTAAAGACGAAGTAAGGCAAGTAGGTAAAGAATTAGGAATCCCTGAGGAAATATTGTATAGGCAGCCTTTCCCTGGACCAGGCCTTGCAGTCAGAATTCTTGGAGAAGTTACAGAAGAAAAGTTAGAAATTTTGAGACAAGCTGACAGCATAGTTCTAAGAGAGATGAAAAAATTTGGATGGTATAATAAAGTGTGGCAGTCATTTGCTGTATTGCCTGGAATAAAGAGCGTTGGTGTTATGGGTGATGAAAGGACATACGCTTATGCGATAATTTTGAGGGTAGTAGATAGCTACGACGGGATGACGGCGGATTGGACAAAGCTTCCTTATGAAATTTTAGAAAGTATATCTACTAGCATTACTAATGAAGTTCCAGGAGTAAATCGAGTGCTTTACGACATTACTTCTAAACCTCCTGCTACCATAGAATGGGAATAAAAATCCGAACATTATTTTAGTTTTTTATAAAAAAATTCGCAAATAAGGTTGACTAATATTAAAAAAGTTGATAAGATATAAGTGTGACAATTGAATAAAAAGCACTCATATAATCTCGAGAATATGGCTCGAGAGTCTCTACCGAACAACCGTAAATTGTTCGACTATGAGTGAAAGTGTACCTAGGGTTCCAGCCTATTTATAGGTGTTCGGACCGAGCGGTACAGGTATATTTTATATACCACACCTTAGGGACAAAAGCCCGGGAGGATAGGTTTCACTCGTGTTTAATTTGTGAAATCTATTCTTTGCGGGCTTATTTGTTTTAAATTCTTGTAGAAGTTGCAAAATAATATAGAACAGGAGGATTATGATGGAAAAGGTGAGTAAAGTGAGGAACAAAAATTCTTTAGAAAATCTAGCAAATAGGATATGGAGATTAGAAAACTATAATACCAATGTAAAAACAGAGATATTAGCTGGGATTACCACATTTATAACAATGGCTTATATTATGTTTGTGAATCCCATTATACTAAAAGAAGCAGGGATGGACGCAGGAGCGGTATTTGTAGCTACTTGTCTTTCAGCAGCTATTGGAACTTTCATGATGGCTTTTTATGCTAATTACCCATTTGCACAGGCTCCAGGTATGGGACTTAACGCTTTTTTTACCTATACTGTTGTTTTGACAATGGGTTATACCTGGCAACAGGCTTTGGCTGCAGTTTTCTTTTCAGGAATTATATTTATTTTGATTACTTTGTTTGGAATACGGGAAATGATTGTTGATGCTATACCTATGTCTTTAAAATATGCAGTAAGTGGAGGAATAGGTTTATTTATAGCTTTTATTGGACTTAAAAATGCTGGTATAATCGTGGCAAATCAAGCAACTTACATTGGATTTGGTGATTTGACTAATCCTGGGACACTTCTTGCCATTGCGGGTCTTTTTATAACAGCCATATTAATGTCGAGAAATATCAAAGGATCTATACTTCTTGGAATATTAATTACTACAGTATTGGGACTTTTTACTGGAATAGTGAAATTACCTTCTGATTTTAGTGTAATTAAAATGCCACCAAGTCTTGCACCAACATTTCTTAAACTTGATATAAAAGGGCTTTTGGGAATTGGTGAGAATATTGGCTTTATTTCTTTAGTTACAAGTGTGCTATATGTAGTGTTGTCGTTTGCTTTTGTAGATTTATTTGATACCATAGGGACCTTTATAGGAACAGGATCAAAAGCAGGAATGTTAGATGAAAATGGCAAAATGCCTAATATGAAAAAAGGACTAATGTCGGATGCTATTGCCACCACGATAGGGTCACTTTTAGGAACTTCTACTGTGACTACTTACGTTGAGAGTGCTGCAGGTATTGCAGAAGGTGGTAGAACGGGACTTACTGCTTTTGTGACAGGTATTTTGTTCTTGGTAGCATTGTTTTTCTCACCAATAGCTTTACTTGTTCCTACAGAGGCAACTGCTCCTGCTCTTATTATTGTTGGAGTTTTGATGATGGGTTCTATTAAGAAGATAAATTTTGAAGATTTTACAGAGGCTATGCCAGCTTTTCTTACTATAATTGCTATGCCTTTCACTTTTAGCATTGCCAATGGTATTGCTGCAGGTCTTATTGCATATCCTATTGTAAAAATTGCTTCAGGAAAAGCAAAAGAAATTCATCCAATGGTTTATTTTCTTGCAATTTTATTCATATTGAGATTTATAACTTTATCAGAGTGAAAATAAGACCCCAATTAGTACTTATCTAATTGGGGTCTTAAAAGAAAAGGGGGTATAAAAATGCCTAAGGTGGCTATAGTTGTTGGAAGTAAATCTGATTTGCCTGTAGTTGAAAGATGTACAAAAATTCTTGAAGAACTTGAAATTCCCTATGATGTTAAAGTGCTGTCTGCCCATAGAACTCCCTTTGAGACACAAGAGTTTGCTGTGAATGCAGATAAATATTATGATATAATCATTGCAGGTGCTGGAAAAGCTGCTCATCTGCCTGGTGTTATTGCTTCTTATACACTCTTGCCTGTTATTGGCCTTCCTATAAAATCTTCTACTTTAGATGGACTTGATTCCCTTTTGTCAATAGTCCAAATGCCTAAAGGTATTCCTGTTGCAACAGTGGCTATAGATGGAGCAGAAAATGCAGCACTTTTAGCTTGTCATATTCTCTCTTTGAAATATACTTATTTAAAGAAGACCTTAGCTGATTATAGGGAGAAAATGGCTGAAGAAGTGTTAAACAATTAAGAGATTGGAGGAGATAAATATGGAAAAAAGAGAATTGCTTTATGAAGGAAAAGCCAAAAAAGTTTATAAGACAGATGAAGAGAATTTGTATATCATCGAATACAAAGATGATGCAACTGCTTTTAATGGCTTAAAGAAAGGCACAATTGCCGAAAAAGGTATAGTAAATAACAAAGTTTCTGCAATTTTATTTGCATTATTAGATAAAAATAATGTACCCACTCATTATGTGAAAAGACTTAGTGATAGAGAAATGTTGGTTAAAAAAGTTGAGATTTTTCCTTTAGAAGTTATCGTGAGAAATTACGCAGCAGGAAGTATTTGTAAAAGATTAGGCCTTGAAGAAGGACTAAAGTTTAAAACGCCTGTGTTAGAATTCTCCTATAAAAATGACGAATTGAAAGACCCAATGATTAATGAATATCACATACAAGCTCTCGAATTAGCCACCAAAGAAGAGATTGAAATTATGACAGGAATGACGTTTAAAGTCAACGAAATTTTGTCAGAATATTTTTTATCTAAAGACATTATTTTGGTAGATTTTAAATTAGAATTTGGGAAAAGTAGTGAAGGAATATTATTAGCTGATGAAATTTCTCCTGATACTTGCAGATTTTGGGACAAAAACACTATGGAAAAACTTGATAAAGATAGATTTAGAAAAGATTTGGGCAAAGTAGAAGAAGCATATTTAGAAATTTTAAAAAGACTTGGAGGTATGTAAAGTGCTAATTGCAAAAGTCTATATAACTTTAAAAAAAGGAATACTTGACCCACAAGGAAAAGCAGTAAAGGGAGCTTTGTACTCATTAGGATACGAAGAAGTAAAAGAGGTACGGGTTGGGAAATATATAGAATTAACTTTTGAGGATGGCGATTTATCCCTCCTAAAGGACAAAGTAGATGAGATGTGCAAAAGGATACTGACAAACCCAATTATTGAAGATTACACCTTTGAAATTGTGGAGGGATAAAGATGAAATTTGCTGTTATAGTTTTTCCAGGGTCCAATTGCGATGTGGACTGCTATTATGCTGTTAAAGATGGGCTTGGGGAAGAAGTAGAATATGTATGGCATCAAGAAAAAAATTTGAGTAAGTACGATGTTATAATGTTACCAGGAGGATTTTCTTATGGTGATTATTTGAGGGCAGGAGCTATTGCTAGGTTTTCGCCTGTCATGGAGGCTGTCAGGGAAGAAGCAGAAAAAGGAAAATTTATTATAGGCATATGCAACGGATTTCAGATACTTACAGAAGCAGGGCTTTTGCCGGGAGCTTTGAGAAAAAATGAAGGTCTGAAATTTATTTGCAATACTGTCAGCATAATAGTTGAAAATGACAAAACTCCTTTTACTACAAGGCTTAAAAAAGGGCAGGAGATTTTACTTCCAATTGCTCATGGAGAAGGCAATTATTATGTAGATGACAAAACTTTAAAAGAACTAAAAGAAAACAATCAAATTGTTTTTAGGTACAAAGAAAATATCAACGGCTCTGTTGAGAGAATAGCCGGAGTTATAAATAAAAAAGGAAATGTTTTAGGAATGATGCCTCATCCAGAGAGAGCTTATGCCCCCTTGCTGGGTAATACTGACGGGCTTTATATCTTAGGGTCAATAATGGATAATTTTGTAAAAGGCGGGGTTTAAGGATGGATAAAATATGGAGAGAATTAGGACTTACTGATGAGGAGTATGAGAAGATTATTTCGATATTAGGAAGAGAGCCTAATATAACTGAAATAGGTATGTATAGTGTTATGTGGTCTGAACATTGTGCCTATAAAAATTCTAAACCTCTTTTAAAATATCTACCTACAAAAGGTGAAAGAGTAATACAAGGACCGGGAGAAAATGCAGGAGTATTGGATATTGGAGATAATTTGGCAGTTGTGATGAAGATAGAAAGCCATAACCACCCTTCTGCGATTGAACCCTATCAAGGAGCAGCCACAGGTGTCGGGGGAATAATAAGAGATATATTCACAATGGGGGCAAGGCCAATTGCTCTTTTAGATTCTTTGAGATTTGGAATTCCTGATGATAAAAGGACTAAATATCTCATCGAAAACGTAGTAGCCGGTATAGCGGATTATGGAAATTGCATAGGAATTCCTACAGTAGGTGGGGATACCTATTTTGAAGAAAGTTACAAAGGAAATCCTTTAGTAAATGCGATGTGTGTAGGAATAGTAGAAAAAGACAAGATAAAAAAAGGGATAGCAAAAGGTATAGGTAACCCTGTTATGATAGTAGGTGCTACTACGGGGAGAGACGGTATTGGAGGTGCAAGTTTTGCTTCTCAGGAATTAAGCGAGGAATCAGAAGAAAAAAGACCTTCTGTTCAGGTTGGCGACCCTTTTATGGAAAAACTGCTTTTGGAAGCATGTTTAGAACTTTTTGAAACAGATGCCGTAGTTGCTATACAAGATATGGGAGCGGCAGGTCTTACCTCTTCTTCTTGCGAGATGGCTTCCCGCGGTGGAGTTGGGATGGAAATTGACCTTGATAAAGTGCCTTTGAGAGAAAAGGGAATGACACCTTATGAAATAATGCTTTCTGAATCTCAAGAGAGGATGTTGGTTGTTGTAGAGAAAGGTAAGGAAGAAGATGTACAAAAGGTATTTAAAAAATGGGGACTGAATGCCGCCACAATAGGGAAAATCACTGATGATGGAATGATAAGAGTGATTAAAGAGGGAAAAATAGTTGCGGAAGTTCCAGCTAAGTCTTTAGCAGAGGATGCTCCACAATATATTAGAGAAGAAGAAGTGCCTAAATGGCAAGAAGATGTCAATAAGTTGAATATAAATGAAGTAAAACCTCCGGAGGATATGAATAAAGCTCTAAAAGATGTAATTTCTTCTTTAAACGTTGCAAGTAAAGAATGGATATACAGTCAATATGATTATATGGTGAGGACAGACACAGCAATAACTCCAGGAATGGATGCAGCTGTTGTGAGGATAAAAGGTACAAAAAAAGCTATTGCATTGACAACGGATTGCAATGGTAGATATTGTTATTTAGATCCCTATATAGGTTCTCAAATTGCTGTAGCAGAGGCAGCTCGAAATCTTTGCATGGTTGGTGCTAAGCCTATAGGGGTTACGGATTGTTTGAATTTTGGCAATCCGGAAAAGAAAGAAATATATTGGCAGTTAAAAAATTCTATATTTGGAATAGCTAAAGCCTGTGAAACACTTCAAATCCCTGTGGTAAGCGGAAATGTCAGTCTTTACAATGAAAATGAGGAAGGAGCCATTTATCCTACTCCTGTAATAGGAATGGCAGGCCTTATAGAGGATGTATCAAAAATTTGTACAATGGACTTTAAAAAAGAAAGAGATGTAATTATAATTTTAGGTGAGAATAAAGGAGAGATTGGAGGAAGTGAGTATCTTAAAGTTTGCTTTGGAATGGTAAAAGGGCAACCACCTCAAATAGACTTGGAAGAGGAAAAAAGATTGCAAGAATTGGTGTTAAAACTTATAGAGGAAGGTTTAATTAATTCTTCTCATGACATATCAGAGGGCGGTTTTGCGGCTGCTTTGGTTGAAAGTGCAATTTCAGGCAAAAAAGGTGCAAAAATTTCGCTACAAACTTCTCTTAGAGAGGATGTAGAGTTGTTCTCTGAATCTCCACCAAGAGCATTAATTACTGTAAGTCCTGAAAAAGTAGAGGAAGTATTAAAAATAGCTTATGAATACCAAGTTCCAGCTCAAAAGGTAGGAGTTGTAGAAGGCAAAAAGATTGCAATTGAGGTAAATGGTAAAAAAATAATAGACCTTCCTTTAGAAGTCTTAGAGGAAAGCTGGAGAGGGAGAATAAAATGGGAAATGGAGAGAAATTAAAAGAGGAATGTGGTGTTTTTGGTGCCTTTAGTTTGTCCACTTCAGTTACTTCTTATATCTATTATGGCTTACAAGCCTTGCAGCACAGAGGGCAGGAAAGTTCAGGTATAGCTATTTATGATGGCGAAAAAATAAATTGTATTAAGGGGTTGGGACTTGTCAGCGAGGTCTTTAATAAGGAAAATTTAAAGACATTAGAGGGAAAAATGGGGATAGGCCATGTAAGGTATTCTACTACAGGCAGCAATGACATTATAAATGCTCAACCCCTCGTTGCTAATTTTAAAAATGAATATATGGCTCTTGCCCATAATGGCAATTTGATAAACGCAAAAGAGTTAAGGGGGCAATTGGAGGAGGACGGTAGAATATTTCAAACTACAACAGATAGCGAAATAATTCTTCATTTAATTGCAAAAAATTTCCAAAAGGGCTTAATAGAAGCCCTCAAGGAAACAATAAAACAAATAAAAGGTTCATATGCTTTGGTGATTTTAGCAGCCAATAAATTAATAGGGATAAGAGATGTAAACAGTATAAGGCCTCTTTGTATAGGTAAAAAAGATGACACTTATTTCTTATCTTCTGAGTCTTGTGCCTTTGACGTAATAGGAGCAGAGTTGATACGAGATGTAGAAGCAGGAGAAATAGTTATAATTGATGGAAAAGGAATAGATTCTGTTAAGTTAGAAGTAGAAGAAAAAAAGATGCCTTGTGTTTTTGAATATATCTATTTTGCTAGACCTGACAGTGTCATAGATGAAAAAAGTGTTTATTTTACACGATTAGAGATGGGGAAAAGATTAGCTGAAGAAGCACCTGTAGATGCAGACTTGGTAGTACCAGTTCCAGATTCAGGTGTTGCTGCTGCAAGAGGTTATTCTCTCAAAACAGGTATACCAATGGGGGAAGGACTTATAAAAAATAAATACATTGGAAGAACTTTTATTGCTCCTGACCAAAGGGATAGAGAGACAGGGGTGAGAATAAAGTTAAATGTTTTAAAAGAATTGATACAAGGCAAAAGGATAGTTTTAATAGATGATTCAATTGTTAGAGGTACTACTATGAAGAGATTGGTGAATCTATTAAAAAATGGGGGAGCAAAAGAGGTTCATGTGAGGATAAGTTCACCTCCTGTTAAATATTCCTGCTACTTTGGAATTGATACCCCGACAAAAAAAGAATTGATAGCGGCGAGGATGTCTGTTGAAGAGATATGCAAAGTAATAGGGGCTGACAGCTTACAGTTTTTAAGCATTGAAGGGCTTATAAAAAGTGTAGGGTTTAAATCTATTTGCACAGGTTGCTTTGATGACGACTATCCTATGTATGTTCCAAAAGAAGGGAGTAAGTATCTTTTTGAGAAAAAATAAAAAGTAGGTGTATAATTATGAATTATAAAGATGCTGGGGTAAATATAGATGAAGGCAATAAACTGGTGAAAATGATAAAACCTATTGCAAAAACGACTTTGACAGCCAATGTTTTAGAAGGCATTGGGGGATTTGCGGGGCTTTTCGAGATAAAAAATTATAAAAATCCTGTGCTTATATCCAGCACTGATGGAGTTGGGACAAAACTTAAAATAGCCTTTATGATGGACAAACACGATACTGTAGGGATAGACCTTGTAGCTATGTGTGTAAATGACGTTATTGTAACTGGGGCTAAGCCTTTGTTTTTTCTTGACTATTTTGCTACAGGAAAGTTAAAAAGTGAGACTGCAGTAGAAGTAATCAAAGGAATAGCAGAGGGTTGTAAAATAGCCGGGTGTGCTTTGATAGGAGGAGAAACAGCAGAACTTCCAGGTTTTTATAAAGAAGGAGAGTATGATTTAGCAGGCTTTTGTGTAGGAATTGTAGAAAAAGAAGAGCTGATTGATACAAAATCAATAAAAAAAGGAGATGCCATAATTGGGCTTGCCTCTTCTGGAATTCACAGCAATGGCTATTCTTTAGTGAGGAAAGTCTTTTTTGAGAAAAACAATTTTTCAGTAAAAGACTTTATACCAGAGCTTGGCATGAATTTAGGAGATGCACTCCTTACCCCTACAAAAATATATGTCAAGTCAATAGAGGCTTTAAAAGAGTTAAAAATTAAAGGAATGGCTCATATTACCGGAGGAGGTTTTATTGACAATATTCCAAGAATACTAAGAAAAAGTATAGCTGCAAAAATAAATAAAGGAAGTTGGAAAATTCCAACCATTTTTAACTTGATTCAAAGATTGGGAGATATTGAAGAAAGAGAAATGTATCGCACTTTTAATATGGGGATTGGCATGGTAGTTATAGTAGACCCTTCTGATGTAGATAAGGCTTTAGAAAAATTAAATGGCATAGGTGAAAAAGCTTATGTAATAGGGGAGATAGTAGAAAGCGAAGGCGGTGTAATTTTATGAACCTTGTGGTGATGGCATCAGGTAACGGGACTGATTTGCAGTCAATAATTGATGCCATTGAAGAAGGATATATAAATGCCAGGATAATTGCCGTCATTAGCGATAAAAAAGGAGCTTATGCTCTTGAAAGGGCAAAAAAACACGGAATTGCTACTTACTGCCTTCCCAAAAAAGAATTGAAAGAAAATTTCCAAAGAGAGTTATTAAAACTTCTTGAAAAATTGAATCCGGATGGAATAATTCTTGCAGGTTTTTTGACAATTCTCAGTGGAGAAATTGTAGAAAGATTTGAAAACAAGATAATAAATATACATCCCTCACTTATCCCTGCCTTTTGTGGCAAAGGATTTTATGGAATGAAGGTACATCAGGCGGTCTATGAATACGGAGTAAAATACACCGGCTGTACTGTTCACTTTGTGGACAGTGGTGCTGATACCGGACCTATTATTCTTCAAGAAGTTGTGAAAATTGATGAAGAGGATACGCCAGAGGCCATTGCAAAAAAAGTACTGGAAGTAGAACACAAAGTTTTACCTTATGCAGTTAAGCTTTTTACAGAGGGGAAGTTAAAAGTCGAAGGTAGAAAAGTGAAAATATTAAAGTTTTAAAAGGGATTATAAAACTGTAAAAAGGAGGCAATTCTATGGCCAAAAAAGCGTTAATAAGTGTTTCAAAAAAAGAAGGCATAGTTGAATTTGCCAAAAAGCTTAATGAATTAGGATATGAAATAATATCAACAGGTGGGACTTATAATCTTCTTAAAGAAAATAGAGTAAATGTAGTAAAGGTATCAGACATAACAGGTTTCCCTGAAATTATGGACGGGAGAGTAAAGACGCTTCACCCTAAAATTCATGGAGGGCTTCTTGCAATAAGAGACAATGAAGAGCACATTAAAGCTCTTAAAGAACATGGCATTGAACCAATAGATATAGTTGTCATAAATTTATATCCTTTTAAAGAAACAATCCTCAAAGAAAATGTGACTTTAGAAGAAGCGATAGAAAATATAGACATTGGCGGTCCTTCAATGATAAGGGCTGCAGCTAAAAACTACAAATATGTAACTATTCTTGTAGATCCAAAGGATTATGATACAGTCATTGAAGAAATAAAACAATATGGCAATACAAAAGAAGAGACGAGATTTTATCTGGCAGCAAAAGCTTTTGGCCATACAGCCCTTTACGATTCTTTGATATACAATTATTTGATACAAAAAAATAACATAGAGTTTCCCGAAGTTATGGCCTTTGCCTATGAAAAAGCTCAAGACATGAGATATGGTGAAAATCCTCATCAAAAGGCGGCTTTTTACAAAAATCCCATAAAAGCCTATGGCATTGCAGAATGTGAGCAGCTGCACGGTAAAGAGCTCTCTTTTAACAATATAAACGATGCAAATGCCGCAATAGAACTTTTAAGAGAGTTTAAAGAGCCTGCAGCAGTTGCCGTAAAGCACACAAATCCTTGTGGAGTAGCTATTGCAGATAATATATACAATGCTTACTTAAAAGCTTATGAGAGTGACCCTGTTTCTATTTTTGGGGGAATTGTAGCATTAAATAGAACTGTAGATGTTAAAACAGCTGAAGAACTTATAAAAATATTCTTAGAAATAGTAATTGCTCCAGACTTTGAAGAAGAGGCCTTTGAGATTTTAAAGAAAAAGAAAAACTTAAGGATATTGAGGTTAAAAGAAGGATATGAAAAAGAATATGATTTAAAGAAAGTAGAAGGCGGACTTTTAGTACAAGAAAAAGATGAAATAGATTTAGATGAGAATAATTTGAAAGTAGTTACTAAAAAAGCACCTACGCAAAAAGAGATGGAAGATTTAAGGTTTGCCTGGAAGGTAGTAAAGCACGTAAAATCTAATGCGATT
This sequence comes from Thermoanaerobacter sp. X514, assembly GCF_000019065.1. Taxonomy (NCBI): domain Bacteria; kingdom Bacillati; phylum Bacillota; class Clostridia; order Thermoanaerobacterales; family Thermoanaerobacteraceae; genus Thermoanaerobacter; species Thermoanaerobacter sp. X514. The sequence goes on from NC_010320.1 coordinate 541,973, forward strand.
GTTTTAGCAAAAGATGGAGCTACAGTAGGTATTGGCGTTGGACAAGTCAACAGAATATGGCCAACAGAGCAAGCAATCAAACAAGCAGGTAGCAAAGCAAAAGGAAGTGTCCTTGCATCAGATGCCTTTTTCCCATTTCCAGATGTTGTGGAAGCAGCTGTAAAAGGCGGTATAACTGCCATAATCCAACCAGGCGGCTCACAAAACGATGCTTTATCAATTGAAGCTGCAGATAAAGGCGGCGTATCAATGATATTCACAGGCATAAGGCATTTTAAACATTGAGGAGGAATTTGTATGAAGGTTTTAGTCATAGGGGGAGGGGGAAGAGAACATGCAATTGTTCACAAACTTTCACAAAGTCCTAAAGTGGATAAAATCTACTGTGCTCCTGGTAATGCTGGCATAGGGCTTTTAGCAGAATGTGTTGACATAAAAATTGGAGATATTGAAAAGCTTAAAGAATTTGCCATAAAAAATAACATTGATTTAACAGTTGTAGGACCTGAGATGCCATTGGTACAAGGTATTGTGGATGAATTTGAAAAAGCAGGGCTTAAAATCTTTGGGCCTAATAAAAATGCTGCGGCTATTGAGGGAAGCAAATATTTTACTAAACATCTTCTTTCTAAATACAATATTCCTACTGGAAGGTTTAAAGCCTTTGACAAGTATCAGGAGGCTATGAAGTTTTTAAAAGAGACATGGTATCCTGTTGTGATGAAAGCAGATGGACTGGCACAAGGTAAAGGAGTGTTTATTGTAAAAGACTTTATAGAGGCAAAAGAAGCTCTTGATTTAATGATGAAAAAAAGGATTTTTGGTGCATCAGGAGATATCGTAATAATAGAAGAGATGCTTTTTGGAAAAGAAGCGTCAGTATTCGCATTTACAGATGGAGAAAATATTTTACCTATGGTTTCTGCTATGGATTACAAAAAGGTCTATGAAGGAGACAAAGGTCCTAACACTGGAGGTATGGGAAGCATTGCACCAAATCCTTATCTTGAAAAAGAAACTTTAAAAGAAGTGATGGAAAGTATTTTAAAACCAGTGGTAAAGGCACTTCAAAAAGAAGGCATTGTATATAAAGGAGTGTTATACGCAGGTTTAATGCTTACAAAAGAAGGGCCTAAGGTTTTAGAATTTAATGCAAGATTTGGAGACCCTGAAACACAAGTTGTACTGCCCCTTTTAAAAACAGACCTTATTAATATAATAGAAGCTACCATAGAAGGAAAACTTGATAAAATACAAATTGAATGGGAAGACAAAAAGGCTGTATGTGCCGTTGCGGTATCAAACGGTTACCCAGGGGAATATCAGACTGGTTTTGAGATAACAGGGTTAGAGAAAGTAAAAGAAGCCTTTGTATACCACGCAGGAACGGCATTAAAAGATGGTAAAATTGTCACATCAGGAGGAAGAGTGCTTGCTGTTACCACAATAGGGGATTCATATGAAGAAGCGAGAGAGAAAGTTTATAGAGAAATTGAAAAAATAAGCTTTGAAGGGATGTACTATAGAAAAGATATTGCTTTGGTAAGCCAGGTGTAAACCTGGCATTTTTAATTGGCTAAAATTATGGTATAATATCTTCTAACGTGTGTCTTATAATTTTTAAAATGAGGGGAGTATGTGTACAATCAAGACAAAACTTTGTCACTTCTTTGTGAAATGACTGGAAAAAAAGATTATTTTTCAATTTTGTACAGAAAATAAGTAATGAATTATGATATAAATAACTACCATGGTGTATATAATTAATTGACTTAAATTTTTATTAGGATGTGATGAAATGGACTTACGACCAATAGGCATTTTTGACTCCGGAGTGGGAGGACTTACAGTACTAAAAAGACTTGTTGAGGTTTTACCTGGAGAAGATTATATTTACTTTGGTGATACAAAAAGAGTTCCCTATGGCGATAGAAGTGAAGAAGAGATAAAAAAATTTGCAAAACAGATTTTAAATTTTATGAGAGAGCAAAAAGTAAAAGCTGTAGTAATAGCTTGTAATACTACTTGTGCAGTTATAAATAAAAGCGAATATGATGTAGTTCTTTTTGATGTTTTAAAAGCAGGGGCAGAGAGCGCTGCCCTATACACTATAAATAAAAAAATAGGTGTTATTGCAACTACAAGAACTGTTGAAAGCAAAAGCTATGAAAAGAATATAAAAATTATTGATAAAAATATTGAAGTTTACCAAAAGGCATGTCCTGAGTTTGTCCCACTTATTGAAAAAGGGCTATATAATTCGCCAATAGCCTATGAAACTGCTAGCAAGTGTTTAAAAGAATTGAAAGAAAAAGATATAGATACTCTTGTTTTAGGTTGTACCCATTATCCTTTAATGGCTTCAGTTATAGAAGAGATAATGGGGGAAAATGTAAAAATAGTAGACCCTGCAATTAAATTAGCCTATGATGTGAAAGATTATTTATTAAAGAAAGATTTATTAAATCCTCAAATCAGGGGTAAGGCGGAATTTTTTGTAAGTGGAGATAAAGATAATTTTATCAAAACGGCAGAAATGCTATTAGGCGAGAAAATTGAGAATGTTTTGCATGTAGACATAGAAAAATATTAAAAAACAGGTGGGATTTAGGATGGATATTCTCAAAGAAGCTGAAAAAGTAGAAAAAGAAGTAATAGAATTAAGGCGAAAAATACACATGTACCCTGAATTAGGTTTTGAAGAAACAAAAACTTCTGAAATTGTTTATGATTATTTAAAAAATTTAGGGATTGAAGTAAAGAGAATTGCTAAAACTGGCGTTGTGGGTACCCTTAAAGGCAATGGAAGCAAAACGATAGCTATAAGAGCAGATATGGACGCTCTTCCAATTCAAGAAGAAAATGATGTAGAATATGCATCGCAGATTCCAGGAAGAATGCATGCTTGTGGGCATGATGTTCATACAGCTATACTTCTTGGTACTGCTAAACTTTTGGCAAATATGAGAGATAAGTTAAAGGGAAATGTTAAGTTTATATTTCAACCAGCGGAAGAAACAACGGGGGGAGCTCTTCCGTTGATTGAAGAAGGGGTTTTAGAAAATCCTAAAGTTGATGCTATAATAGGACTACATGTAGACCCAGAACTTCAAGTTGGGCAAATAGGGATAACCTATGGAAAAGCCTATGCTTCATCAGATATGTTTGACATAATTGTAAAAGGCAAAAGCAGTCATGGGGCTGAGCCTCATAAATCGGTGGATTCCATAGTGATTGCTGCTAATATTGTAAATATGCTCCAAACTGTTGTTAGCAGAAAAGCTAATCCATTAAGCCCTCTAGTGCTAACTATTGGGACTATTGAAGGAGGATATGCACGAAATATAATAGCGAACAAAGTGAGGATGTCTGGAATTATAAGAATGATGGAAGAAGAAAAAAGAGACGAGATAGTTGAGATGGTGGAGAAGATTTGCGATAACACAGCAAAAGCTATGGGAGGAGAAGTAGAATTTAAAAGAACGATAGGGTATCCTTGCCTTGTAAATCACAAAGGTATGACAGACCTCATAAAAGAAACTGCTTTTCCTTTGCTAGGGGAAAGTAATGTAATAGAAGTGGCACCAACAATGGGAGTAGAAGATTTCGCTTATTTCTTGCAAAAAGTCCCTGGCAGTTTTTATAAATTAGGGTGTGGCAATAAAGAAAAAGGAATAGATAAACCTATACATAACAACCAATTTAATATCGATGAGGAGTGTATTAAAATTGGCCTTGCTGTACACGTCTCTACAGTTTTAAAATATTTAAACTCAAATGGTTAAAAAATTTTTTGAAGGATTAAAAAATATTTGGAAAAAATGGCGGGGATTTATTTATAAATATTCTTTTAAAACTTACGAAAAAGGTTTACTGCAGTTTTATTTATTTGCAGTGATTAATAATTTTACAAAACTGCAGGAAAAATTTCATGTAAAAAAATATTTAAATCAAATCTTGACATTTTTCATCAAATGATGCATAATATTTGTCGGAAGAGAGGTAATGTGAGTTTATCACCTCTGCCAATAGGTGAGAGGAAGCCTTAGGAATGTGTAAATCTTAACCCCCTCAATTTTATGTACTTAAAAATTTCTCCCCCTAATCCCCCTTTACTGCCGGCATACTGCCGGTTTTTTTCATATATAAAAAGCACTGCGAATAAACTATTGTGAGGTGTTGTTTATGCACAATAGGTCTTTTATTCGCGGTGCTTTTATATTAACTATTGCCAATATTATAGACAGAGGCATTGGATTTATCTTTAGAATAATTTTATCAAATATGTTAGGCCCGGAAGGTACGGGTATTTATCAATTAGTTCTTCCTATATATTTTGTTTCAATAACTTTTTTAACCTCTGGTACGATGGCTGTCACTTCTCGCTTTATTTCAGAAGAAAGAGCAAAAGGAAACAAAAAAAATATGTTTAAAATTTTAAAAATTACTTTTTTGATAGTATTGATAATTGCTTTTACTATTTCTTCGTTGCTATTTTTTAATACTAAGTACGTAGCTGAAAAGTTACTTCACGAACCAAGAGCACTTTTATCAATTCTCATTTTTGCACCGGTGCTTATCATTGTTGCTTCTTCATCAGTGTTTAAGGGATTTTTTCAAGGAGTTATAAATATGATACCTGCTTCAGTTTCAGAAATTGTTGAACAAATAGTACGGGTATCAACAACTTTATATTTAATACAGCTTTTTACAGGAGCTAAACTTGAATATTTAGTAGCGATAGCTATATTTGGCATATCTGTAGGTGAAATTGTCAGTTTTCTTATGTACATACTTTTTTACAAAAGGGAAGTAAAAATTATAAACAAAGAAATGCCTTATGATGGAAAGGAATGGGATACTTTTTCTATAGTAAAAACGATAGTGGTTACTTCCATACCTATAACTTTTTCAAAATTAATTGTAAATGTGTTGGATTTAGCGGAATCTTTAATAATTCCTTCAAGACTTGTTGTCTCAGGTCTCACTCACAGTGAAGCGATGTCTGAATTTGGCAAAATGTTAGGTATGGCAGTGCCTCTTGCATACATGCCAGCAGTTATAACTTCAAGTCTTTCCACTACTGTACTTCCTGCAGTTTCTGAAGCAGCTGCTCTAAAAAAGTGGGATACAGTAAGACTTAGGATTAACCAAGCAATTGGCTATACTACTTTAGTAGCTTTTCCTGCTATAATTTTATTTTTAGCTCTTCCTGAGCAAATTTCTCAGCTTTTGTATCCTTCTTCCCCAGGAGTAGGGGCTTTTGTGAGAGTGATTTCCATGGGAAGTATTTTCGCCTTTCTAGAAGCAGTAGTAGCGAGTATTCTCCATGGATTAGGAAAACAAACTGTAGTTTTAAAGAATTCCATAATATGGCTAGGAGTCTGTATTATAGGTATGTATTACTTAACCGCTATGCCACAACTTAGACTTTTTGGATATATATACAGCTTTATATTTGCCGATGCTCTTATTTTAATGCTAAATATGTTTGAGCTCATAAAAATGACAGGATTAAGAATAGACTATTTAAATTGGTTTATAAAACCGATAACAGCATCAACAATTATGGGAATAATTGTTATAATTATCCACAGTAAATTGTTGACAATTAATGTTAATATGTGGATAAATATTTTTTTATCAATTTTTACGGGAATTCTTGCCTATTTACTGCTTTGCTCTGCGCTGAAACTACCTTATATTGAGGATTTAAGAAAAATAATTTTGTTGAAAAATTAACAATAATAGTATATAATAAAAATAAAACTAAGCCCAAGGGGATTTTCCTGAGGGTAAGGGAGGAGATAAAATATGATAAAAGAAAAAGCAGATTTTATTGATGATGAAAAGATAAGACAGGATTTAGAAAAGGCTAAAAAAGCGACAATTAAATATGCATTAGAAATTATAGAGAAAGCTAAAAAGCTAAAAGGCATTACTCCTGAAGAAGCGGCGGTACTTTTAAATGTAGAAGATGAGGATTTGCTTAATGAGATGTTTAAAGTAGCAAGGTATATAAAAGAAGAAATATATGGAAATAGAATTGTGATATTTGCCCCCCTTTATGTAAGTAACTACTGTGTAAACAACTGTAGATATTGTGGTTACAGACATTCTAATGAGCAGGAAAGAAAAAAGCTTACAATGGAAGAAGTGAGAAGAGAAGTTGAGATTTTGGAAGAGATGGGACATAAGAGATTAGCAGTTGAAGCTGGAGAAGACCCTGTAAATTGCCCTATAGATTATATTATCGATGTAATAAAGACGATATACGATACAAAACTTAAAAACGGAAGCATAAGAAGGGTAAATGTCAATATAGCAGCGACTACTGTGGAAAATTACAAAAAACTTAAAGAAGTAGGAATAGGGACTTATATTTTATTCCAAGAAACTTACCATAGACCTACGTATGAATACATGCATCCACAAGGTCCAAAACACGATTACGACTACCATTTGACTGCTATGGATAGGGCTATGGAGGCAGGCATTGACGACGTAGGATTAGGGGTTTTGTATGGGCTTTATGATTACAAATACGAAACTGTTGCGATGCTTTATCATGCGAACCATTTAGAGGAGAAATTTGGAGTTGGGCCACATACTATTTCAGTACCGCGACTTAGACCAGCTCTTAACACTCCCATAGATAAATTCCCATATATTGTATCAGATAAAGACTTTAAAAAATTAGTAGCCGTCATAAGAATGGCAGTGCCCTATACAGGGATGATTTTGTCTACAAGAGAGAAGCCTAAATTTAGAGAAGAAGTAATAAGCATTGGCATTTCTCAGATTAGTGCAGGTTCTTGTACAGGAGTAGGTGGATATCATGAAGAGATATCCAAAAAAGGTGGTTCAAAGCCACAATTTGAGGTAGAAGACAAAAGAAGTCCTAATGAAATTTTGAGGACTTTGTGTGAACAAGGGTATCTCCCAAGTTATTGTACTGCCTGCTACAGAATGGGACGTACAGGAGACAGGTTTATGACCTTTGCGAAATCAGGGCAAATACACAACTTCTGTCTACCTAATGCGATACTAACCTTCAAAGAGTTTTTGATTGATTACGGGGATGAAAAAACTAAGGAAATTGGAGAAAAAGCTATAGCGGTAAATTTAGAGAAAATTCCATCAATAACTGTAAGGGAAGAGACAAAGAGAAGGCTTACAAGAATAGAAAATGGAGAAAGAGATCTTTTCTTTTAATATGCAAAATGCCAATAAAATAAAACTTATCAACAAACTTTCGTAAAGGAGATATTTTGCATAAGGAGCGACTTGTTACAAAGCGGTAACAAAACTTAGCAAGACCGAGGGTGGAGGCAGGGCCGAAGCCAAGGATGGCGGAGGCGGGCACCTTAAGGCATGGATGCCGATTGTGCCCGGTACCCTGCCGGAACCTGAAGGTCGAGCTTTAGTTTTGTCGCTTTGAAACATCGGAGCGACGATGTAAAATATCTCCTTTGTATATTTTTACAATTAAAAATATGACACAATGCTAATGCCAGATGATTTACATCTTTTCCTTGTTAATTTAGCGATTAGGTGTATAATATAGACGTAAAAAGAGATACTATTATTAAATTAATGTCACAGAAAAGTGATGATGTAAAATGAATAAATTGAGAGGGCGCCAACTGCAAATTTTAAGAAAAATACTGTCCTCTTCAAATACAAGAATGGAAGACATTATGAAAGAATTTGATGTAAGCAAAAGGACAGTATACAGAGAAATTGCTTCTATAAATGAATTTGTTAAAAATTACAATTCAAAAATTGTAAATAAGACTGATGGGTTGGTTATAGAAGGCAATGTTGCTGATATTGAGAAGCTAAAGCTGGATATAGTAGGATATCCTTCAGAGTTTGAAACAGAAGAGAGAAGAAAAATGATATTGTCAGAGCTTTTGCAGCTAAATGAGCCTGTTAAATTAGAGTATTTCAGCAAAAAATTTGGCGTCACCACTTCTACAATAAGTTATGACCTTAAAGAATTAGAAAAGTGGATTGAAAAACAAGGATTAACTTTAATAACAAAGCCAGGTTATGGCGTTTATATATCGGGAAGCGAAAACTCTTTTAGAAAAGCTATAGCTAACTTTTTGTATGAGAATTTTGATACTGCAGATTTGATTGATTTCTTAAAAACAGGATATCTCGCAAAAAACAATATTGAAAAAAACATAGATTTGAGGCTTTTAAACTTAATTGACTACGATACTGTCTTGAAAATAGAAAAGGCAATTTTAAAATTAAAATCGCAAATTGACTATGAAATTGTAGAGAGTTCTTATTTAGGCCTTGTCGTTCACCTTGCCTTAGCTATAAAAAGGCTTCAAAATGGTGAAACTATTGAAATGGGTGAAGACAATTTACAGGAACTTAAAAAAACTAATGAATACAAATTTGCTAAAAAGTTAGCTAAATATTTACAAGAAGAATTGGATATACCTATACCTGAAGATGAGATTGGCTATGTGACAATACACCTTATAGGTGCAAAGTACAGGTCAACTACTCAAAATTACAATGACAAAGACATAGAGATTATTGCCCGGGACATGATAAAAGAAGCAGAAAAAATTTTTGATGTCAGTTTTTCAGAAGATGAGTTTTTGGAAGATGGCTTAAAGAGTCATTTAGTTCCGGCGGTGTACAGATTGGAGATGGGACTTGATATAAGAAACCCTTTGTTGGAGGATATAAAAACAAAATATCCTTTGCTTTTTGAAAAAAGTAATAGAGTTTGCGATGTTTTGCGAAAAAAATTAAACATGGATATTCCAGAAGATGAAGTTGGATATATTGCTATGCATTTTGGTGCAGCTTTAGAGAGGAAAAAAGAGGCCGCCAAAAAGTACAACATAATGGTGGTATGTGCTAGTGGTATTGGAACCTCCAGAATGCTGATGTCAAAACTTCAGATGTTTCCACAAATAAACATAGTGGATGTTACCTCCAGCATAAAACTAAAAGATTTAAAAGGAAGAGATGATATAGACTTAATTGTTTCTACAATACCTCTTGACATAAAAGATAAAAAAGTCGTTGTAGTAAATCCTTTGCTTTTGAAGGAAGATGTAGAAAAGCTAAAGAAGGCCTTAAATACAGACTTTATTATGGAGTACGGAATAAAAAAAGAGGAGGAAGAAAATTACGAAAAAGAGGCCTTTCATATAGCTAATTATGGAAAGAGAATTTTAGAATTATGCGATTCTATAACCTATATGACTGTAACAGGTGAAAAGTCTACTCAAATAATAGAATATATTCTTAAGAATTTGATAGATAAAAATTTAATAAGTGAAAATCAAAAGGAGCAAATAAAAGAAAGACTTTTAAAAAGAGAAAGCTTAGGTAAAATAGTATTACCAAACAAAGGATTTGTCATATATCATTGCACAATTGAAAATATAGATTTTCCATTAGTAGTTGTAGGAAAAGTTATAGAGGAAGTAAAAATGAAAAATCTTGTAGGAGATTATGAAAAGATAAGGACAGCTTTTTTAATGGTAGCACCAGAAGGTGATAGAGAAGGAATTGAAGTTTTAGGAGATTTAAGCATGTCTTTAATTGAAAGAGAAGATTTGGTGAATACTCTTAACGAAGCACAGTCCCAAAAGGAGGTCAAAGAAAAAATAAAAGAAGTGTTATTGAAAAAATTTTATGAAGAAATAAAAAGGATAATTTAGGAGAGGATCAAAAATGTTTAGCATATCGAGAGTTCAAAGAAAAATATTTTATTTGCTTTTGGGGGTAGTATGGTTTTCTACAGGATTTTATGCCATGTTTCATGATAGCTTCCTTAATGGCTTAAAAATAATGGCTTTTGGAAGTGCCTTTATGTTAGTAGTGTTTGCAATACAGACTTATGTCATAAAAATGATACAACTTTATGATAGCAACCTACAAAAACAACATAAAAAGCTTAAAAAGAAAAAAATGAAATAATCTTTGAAAGGAGGTGTTAAAAATGGCAATAAGAGGAGTAATACTCTGCAGCTGGGGAGCAACTTCCAGTGCTCTTGCTAAAAAGGTAACAGATGAAGCTAAAAAGCAAGGATTGGATGTTGTGGTAGATGCTGGCGGTACAGGAGAGTTTAAAAAGAAGGCAGAGGAATACGATGTAGCATTATTAGAACCACAAGTAAGACATCTCAAAAAAGAAATTGAATCAATCGCTTCTAAATACAATATCCCTGTTGATATAGTCGACATGCAGGCCTTTGCTATGATGGATGGCAAAAAAATATTAAATCAAATAATTGAGCTTGCTAAAAAAAGTGGAAAAGAAGTTTAAGGAGGGAATAAAATGAACGATAGGCTTTCAAACAATTGGTTTATGAAGTGGATGGAAGAATCTTTAATGCCAGTTCTTGCTCGTATAGCGCAAAATGTGTATTTGCAGTCAATTAGAGACGCATTTTCAAGCTTTGCTTTGCCTGTGATTTTGACTGGTGCCCTTTTCTTAATTATAGCAAATCCACCAGAGGGAATTAATTGGGCACCTATACATGCATGGGCAAGAGCAGTAAAACCTATTGCAGCTCAAATCATGATACCTTTCCAACTTACTTTTGGGATAATGGCTATGATGGTAGCCTTTGGTACAGCTTATAGCCTTGCTACACGATGGGACCTCGACGAGACGATGACAGGAATTATTTCAATGTTGGCATTTTTTATAACAAGCTTTCCTGCAACAGATGTGACAAAAGTTACTTTTGGAGATGTACTAAATTACCTCGGCGGTCAAGGTTTGTTTGTAGCAATAATAATAGGCATAATTACGGCAATAGTTGTGAGATTCTTTAACAAAAGTGGTTTGGTAATAAAAATGCCTGAAGGTGTGCCACCTTATGTGGTAAGAAGCTTCTTAGCATTAGTTCCTATGTTTGTAATGATAGTGTCAGCGTGGATTGTAGAATGGATTGTATGGGCAAATTTCCATATGACATTGCCGCAATTGGTGCTTGACTTATTTAAGCCCCTTGTTGCTGCATCAAATAGTTATCCTGCAGCTTTAGCTGAAATAATACTAATGATGCTTTTGTGGTCATTAGGAATTCACGGTATGAATGTTGTTTCTTCAATTGCTTATCCTTTCTGGATGACTCAATTAGCTGCAAATGCAGAAGCTGCAGCAAAAGGGCTGCCTTTACCAGGCATTGTAACTGAACCTTTCTTCCATGTGTTTACTCATTTAGGTGGTTCAGGTACTACATGGGCTTTGACAATAATGTTTTTACTTTCAGCTTCTGCACAACTTAGGACAATTGGGAGAGCTGAGCTTATACCTGCAATATTTAATATAAACGAGCCACTAATTTTTGGTACACCTATTGTGTTAAATCCGATACTCATTATTCCGTTTATATTAGCTCCAGCAGCTGTTGTAACAATAAATTACTTTGCTTTTGCTGTAAACTTAGTACCAAGACCTTTAATACAATTGCCTTTTACAGTTCCAGTTTTTATAAGCGGATTTTTATCTTCCGGTGGCCACTGGCAAGGTGCTTTGTTGCAGCTGGTAAATTTAATTGTAACAGCGATTATATACTATCCCTTCTTTAAAATGTATGAAGCTCAACTTTTAAAGAACGAAAAAGGAGTAAAAGACCAAGAATAATTTGTGATGGGAGTGAAACTAATGGACTTAGAACAAATAATATACAATTTAGTATTACATGGAGGAAATGCAAGAGCAGAAGCTTATGAAGCATTGGATGCAGCTGAAAGAGGAGATTTTGAGGAAGCAGAAAGGCATCTTGAAAAAGCAGATGAAGAGTTTTATGAAGGGCATAAATACCAAAATATGCTTACACAAGGAGAGCAAAGTGAAGCTCCTAATTTTCTAGTAATTCACGCTCAAGACCAGCTTATGACAGCCCTTGCTGAAAAAAATTTAATAAAAAGAATGATTGAGCTCTATAAAAGAGTCAATCAATTAGAAAAAAGACAATAATAAAATCCCCTCGCTACCCGGAAATTCCGGGTAGTATTTTTATAATAATTATATCACCTTGTTTCTTTTTTGTCATTATGACCCGAAGCTTTGAAAGTCATTTGTCCACAAGACAACTACAAATCTATTTTGTATACGTTATAAAAAATCGCTTTAAAGTATTGAATTATTTTTTAATATTTATTACAATATATTTGTAAACAATTAAATTATTTCATTAGGTGAGGGATAATTATGTATGAATCTAAAATTAAAGATGAACTTGTTGACCAGTTATTTGAGGCCATTTTAAAACTTAGAAATATAGAGGAATGTTACAGATTTTTTGAAGATATTGCTACAATAAATGAAATAAAGGCATTAGCCCAAAGATTGGAGGTTGCAAAAATGCTTCGCCAAAAAAAGACTTACATAGAAATTGCAGAAAAGACAGGAGCAAGTACTGCTACCATAAGCAGAGTAAATAGGGCATTGAATTATGGAGCAAATGGATATAAAATTATATTAGACAGGTTAGAATCAGAATCCCGGGAATAAAACCGGGCTTTTTTAAAACTAAATTGGAGTGAGAAAAATGAACAGCATATTAAATAACCTTAATGACAAACAAAAAGAAGCAGTTATGACTACAGAAGGACCTCTTTTGATATTAGCGGGAGCTGGAAGCGGAAAAACTCGTGTTTTGACTCATAGAATTGCTTATCTTATAAAAGAGAAAAAAATCTCTCCTTCTAACATACTGGCTATCACTTTTACAAATAAAGCGGCAGAAGAAATGAAAACAAGAGTAGAAGATTTATTAGGTTATATAGGTGACCTGTGGGTATCTACTTTTCATTCTGCCTGTGTGAGAATTTTAAGGCGAGATATTGACAAAATAGGCTATGACAGAAATTTCGTCATATTTGATACTACTGACCAAAAGGCTTTAATACAGGAATGCCTTAAAGAGCTAAATTTAAGTGAAAAACAGTATCCTGTGAAAACTGTCTTAAATGCTATTTCTTCTGCAAAGGATAAAATGGTAACTCCAGAAGAGTATATTTATGTTTTTGGAAATGAGTATAGAAGCAAGAAAATAAGTGAAATATACAAGCTATATCAAAAAAAGTTAAAGAAAAACAATGCCCTCGATTTTGATGACATAATTATAAAAACTATTGAACTTTTTAAGGAAAGCCCCGAAGTTTTAGACTTTTACCAGAGGAAATTTAAATACATAATGGTGGACGAATATCAAGACACAAATACGCCTCAATACCATTTTGTGAACATGTTAGCCCAGAAATACAGAAACTTATGTGTAGTTGGTGATGATGACCAAAGCATATATGGTTGGAGAGGTGCAGATGTAAAAAACATATTAAACTTTGAGAAGGATTATCCTGACGCTAAAGTTATAAAATTAGAGCAAAACTATCGTTCTACCAAAACAATATTGGAAGCAGCCAATTATGTCATAGATAATAATATAAGAAGGAAGAAAAAGACTTTATGGACAAATAATGAACAAGGAGAAAAGATAATTCTCTGCGAATTAGACAATGAGAGGGAAGAAGCGGAATTTGTAATACAGGAAATAATCAGCTTAAAAGAAAGAGAAAATAGAAGCTTTAGGGATTTTGCTATTTTATACAGGACAAATGCCCAGTCCCGTGCTTTTGAGGAAGCCTTAATGAGGGTGCGAATTCCTTACAAAGTGGTCGGAGCTTTAAGGTTTTACGACAGAAAAGAAATAAAAGACATTATTGCCTATTTGAGAATACTTGTAAATCCTTATGATGACATATCTTTTAAAAGGATAATAAACGTTCCTAAAAGAGGTATTGGAGCTGCAACCATTGAGGCATTAGAGGCTACAGCTTTGGAGAAAGACACCAGTCTTTTTTTTGCAATAGATGATGCAAAAGTAAGCCAAAGGGCTAAAAATAGCCTTTTAGAATTTAAGGAATTTATTTTAGAATTAATTGATAAAAAAGATACAATGACTGTCAGTGAAGTAATAAATTACATTTTAGAAGAGACTGGATATGTAGAGGAGTTAGAAAAAGAAGAATCAGAACAAGCAGAAGGAAGGATAGAAAACCTAAAAGAGTTTTTAAATGCGGCTTATGAATTTGAAGAGTCTTCAGAGGACAAATCTTTAGAAGCATTTTTGGCCGGGATAACATTGGTATCTGATATTGACTTGGCTGGAGAGATTGGAGAAAGCGTTGTTCTCATGACGTTGCATTCGGCGAAGGGATTAGAGTTTCCTGTTGTCTTTATGGTAGGCATGGAAGAAGGAATATTTCCTTCTTTTAAGTCATTTACAGATGAATATGAATTAGAAGAGGAAAGACGGCTCTGTTATGTTGGCATTACGAGGTCTAAAGAAAAACTCTATATGACCTATGCGAGGAGGAGAAATTTATACGGCAAATCTCAGTACAGCTCCTATTCCCGTTTTATAAGCGAAATACCTGAGAGGTTTTTAGTAAGATACCATGAGTTATCAAAGCCAAGGGAAGAGTATAGGTCTGTATCTAGCTATGTAGAAAGGAAAACTTATGAAAAGGCTCAATATAATTTAGGAGATAAAGTAGAGCATAAAATATGGGGGATAGGTACTGTAGTAAAAGTAGAAGGAGAAGAGATTACAGTTGCCTTTCCAAATGTGGGCATAAAAAAGTTAGACTTAAAGTTTGCTCCTATTAAAGCTATTTCTTAATTTATGGAGGTTGGATTATGGATCCAAAAGAAAGGATAAAGGAATTGAGAGAAAAAATAAATTATCACAATTACAGATATTACGTTTTGGACCAACCAGAGATTTCAGACTATGAGTACGACATGCTGATGAGAGAACTTATAGAATTAGAAGAAAAATATCCAGAGCTTAAAACTCCAGACTCTCCATCCCAAAGAGTAGGTGGGGAGCCTTTAAAAGAATTTGAGCCTTTTACCCATGTAGTTCCAATGTTAAGTTTGGCTAATGCTTTTTCTGAGGGAGAACTTAGAGACTTTGACAGAAGAGTAAGAGAGGCAGTGGGAGATGTAGAGTACGTAGTAGAATTAAAAATTGACGGCTTATCTGTGGAACTAATTTATGAAAAAGGCATATTTACTGTGGGTTCTACAAGAGGAGACGGGATCGTAGGAGAAAATGTCACACAAAATTTAAAGACTATAAAGTCAATTCCTTTAAGGCTTAAGGATGATGTAAGCCTTGTTGTAAGAGGAGAGGTCTTCATGCCCCGCGCTTCTTTTGAAAAATTAAATGAGGAGAGAGAAAAATTAGGGGAAAGCCTTTTTGCAAATCCCAGAAATGCTGCAGCAGGTTCTTTAAGGCAATTAGATCCTAAAGTGACGGCGAAAAGAGATTTAGACATTTTTATTTTTAACCTTCAGAAGATTGAGGGTAGAAAATTTAAAACCCACATAGAGACATTAGAATTTTTGAATGAACAGGGATTTAAAATAATACCAATTCATAAAAAATGTAGCAATATAGATGAAGTAATAAAAGAAATAGAAGAGATAAGAAACTTACGAGATAAGCTGCCTTACGACATTGATGGAGCAGTTGTAAAAGTAAATGACCTTGAAAAGAGAGAAATTTTAGGCCAGACTGCCAAAGACCCCAGGTGGGCTATTGCTTTTAAATATCCTGCAGAGAGGAAAAAGACAAAAGTCTTGGATATAATAGTTCAAGTAGGAAGGACTGGAGCCCTTACTCCTACAGCTATATTAGAGCCTGTAGCTATTTCAGGTTCAGTTGTAAGCCGAGCTACACTTCACAATGAGGACTACATAAAAGAGAAAGACATAAGGATAGGAGACACGGTAATAGTTCAAAAAGCGGGAGAAATCATTCCTGAAGTAGTAGAAGTGGTAAAAGAAGAGAGGACTGGACAAGAAAGAGAATTTGTAATGCCAGATAGATGCCCTGAATGCGGTGCTTTAGCTGTCAGGCTTCTGGGTGAGGCTATAAGGCGTTGCACAGGTCTAAATTGTCCTGCACAGCTTCTAAGAGGCATTATCCACTTTGCTTCAAAAGATGCAATGGATATAGAAGGATTGGGGCCAGCTATAATAAATCAGCTTTTGTCAAAAGGTCTAATTCACAACATAGCAGATTTGTATTATCTTAAATACGAAGATTTAATACAATTAGAAAGAATGGGGGACAAATCTGTTAAAAATTTATTAAATGCTATTGAAGAAAGCAAAACAAGAGATTTAGATAGATTGCTCTTTGGCTTGGGTATAAACTTAATAGGCAGTAAAGCTGCCCAAGTGATTGCTGAGCATTTTAAGACAATGGACAATATCATGAAGGCAAAATTTGAAGACTTTACACAGTTGCCTGACATAGGACCTAAGATGGCAAGAAGCATAGTTTCCTTTTTTGCAGAAAAACAAAATGTAGAGATAATTGAAAAACTTAAAAATGCTGGAGTAAACATGAAAAAACTTTCAAAAGGAAAAGTAAGCAACATATTTGAAGGGAAAACTTTTGTTTTGACAGGAGCGTTGGAAAGTTACACGAGAGAAGAAGCTACCAGAATGATTGAAGAAAGAGGTGGAAAAGTTACAAATTCAGTAAGTAAAAAAACAGACTATGTATTAGTAGGTAAAGATCCTGGTTCTAAACTTAAAAAAGCCCAAGAATTAGGAATAAAGATAATTGATGAAAAACAATTTGAAGAAATGCTAAAAGGTGAAAATATTTAAAAACTCTATCCTTCAAAAAATATGTTTTTGTGGTAAACTATAATAGGTGAATAATAAAGGAAAGGTGTGGTAACATGGCTATTAGCAGGAGCGAAGTTGAGCATGTGGCTAAACTGGCCCGTCTCAAATTTTCGCAAGAGGAAATAGAAGAGTTTACAGTGCAACTGAGCAAAATTATCGACTATGTAAACAAATTAAACGAATTGGACACTGAAAATGTAGAGCCTACAGCTCATATAGTGCCAATCCATAATGTATTTAGAGAAGACGAAGTAAAGCCTTCAATGGACAGAGACAAAATATTGATGAATGCACCTTATAAAGAGAACGGCTGTTTTAAAGTGCCAAAGATTATAGAATGAGGAGGTACATAAATGGAATTATATAGTTTGACAATTCACGAACTTAGAGAACTTCTCAAAAAGAGAGAAGTCAGCGCTTTGGAAGTGACAAAATCCTATCTTGAAAGAATAAAAGAAGTAGAACCTAAAATAGATGCTCTTGTCACAATTACAGAGGATTTTGCCTTGCAAAAAGCAAAAGAGGCAGATGAGAAAATCAAAAAGGGAGAGGACACGGCCCTTACAGGCATTCCTGTCATAATAAAGGACAACATTTCTACTGAGGGAATAAAAACCACTTGTTCTTCTAAGATGCTAGAAAACTATATTCCTCCCTATAATGCTACAGTAGTGGAAAAATTACTAGAAGAAGGAGTGATAATTTTAGGAAAATCCAATTTAGACGAATTTGCAATGGGGTCTTCTACAGAAAATTCCGCTTTTAAAACTACAAAAAATCCTTGGGACTTATCCCGTGTTCCAGGAGGGTCTTCTGGTGGTTCTGCAGCAGCTATAGCGGCAGACGAGGCGGCTTTTGCTTTGGGTTCAGATACAGGTGGTTCTATAAGACAACCAGCTTCTTTATGCGGTGTAGTAGGGATGAAACCTACTTATGGATTGGTGTCAAGATATGGCCTTGTAGCTTTTGCCTCTTCACTTGACCAGATTGGACCCTTTACAAAAGATGTTACAGACTGTGCTATTGTATTAAATACAATTATAGGGCATGACCCAAAAGACTCTACTTCTTTAAAAATAGACAAGCCTGATTACACTTCTTATCTCAAAGAAGATATTAAAGGTTTGAGGATAGGAGTGGCTAAAGAATTTTTTGGCGAGGGAATAGAAGAAGGGGTAAAAGAAACTGTACAAGAATCCATAAAAGTTTTACAGGATTTAGGAGCAGAAATCATAGATATATCTATTCCTTATGTAGAATATGCTCTTCCAGCTTATTATATAATCGCTTCGGCAGAGGCTAGTTCCAACCTTGCAAGGTATGATGGCATAAGATACGGCCATATTGCAGAAAAATATGAAGATTTGATTGACATGTACATGGTTACGAGAAGCGAAGGATTTGGCAAAGAAGTAAAAAGAAGGATAATGCTAGGGACTTATGCTTTAAGCTCTGGCTATTATGATGCTTATTACAAAAAAGCATTAAAGGTCAGAACTCTCATTAAAAATGACTTTGAAAAAGCTTTTGAAAAATGCGATGTAATAATAGGTCCAACAAGTCCTACTGTAGCTTTTAAAATTGGAGAAAGGGCAAACGACCCGTTAGCCATGTACTTAGCAGATATATACACTGTATCGGTTAACATAGCGGGGCTCCCTGGCATATCCATACCTTGTGGTCTTTCAGATGGCTTACCTGTTGGACTTCAGATAATTGGCAGACATTTTGACGAAGGGAAAATATTAAATGTCGCTTATGCCTTTGAACAAGCCAATAAATTTAGTGCAAAACCACAGGCCATAGGAGGTGCAAGATAATGAAGTACGAAGCAGTGATTGGCTTAGAGGTCCATGCCGAACTTTTGACAGAGAGCAAAATCTTCTGTGGTTGTACTACCAAATTTGGCGGTGAACCTAATACCCACGTATGTCCGGTATGTCTTGGACTTCCCGGAACTTTACCAGTTTTAAATAAAAAAGTTGTAGAATATGCTGTAAGAGCGGGACTTGCTTTAAACTGCACAATTGCAAACTTCAGCAAGATGGACAGAAAAAACTACTTTTATCCTGACTTGCCCAAAGCTTATCAGATTTCTCAATATGACCTTCCCTTGTGCAGCAACGGATATGTAGAAATTGAAGTAGATGGTAAGGTGAAGAAAATAGGAATAAAGAGGATACACATTGAAGAAGATGCTGGAAAGTTGCTACATGAAAATACAGATGGTTCTTTAGTAGATTACAACCGTGCAGGGGTGCCTCTCATTGAAATAGTTTCTGAACCAGATATGTCTACACCTGAAGAAGCTTATCAATACTTAACAAAATTAAAGAGCATTTTAGAGTACACCGAAGTTTCTGACTGCAAAATGCAGGAAGGTTCTTTAAGAGTTGATACAAATGTGTCTGTGAGGCCTGTGGGAAGTACTGAATTAGGGACAAAAATAGAGCTTAAAAATTTAAACTCCTTTAGAGCCGTTCAAAAGGCGTTGGAATATGAAATAAAAAGGCAGATAAAAGTCTTAGAAGAAGGCGGAACAATAGTACAAGAGACAAGAAGATGGAATGAGGCAAAAGGAATAACCGAGCCTATGAGGACAAAAGAGGAAGCTCATGATT
This sequence comes from Thermoanaerobacter sp. X514, assembly GCF_000019065.1. Lineage (NCBI taxonomy): Bacteria > Bacillati > Bacillota > Clostridia > Thermoanaerobacterales > Thermoanaerobacteraceae > Thermoanaerobacter > Thermoanaerobacter sp. X514. The sequence continues at coordinate 561,305 of NC_010320.1, forward strand.
ACAGGTATTTCCCTGAACCAGATTTAGTTCCAATAATTGTAACAGATGAGTGGAAAGAAGAGATTAGAAAGTCTTTGCCTGAAATGCCACACCGCAAGAGAGAGAGATTTATTTCCGAGTACGGTTTACCTGAATATGATGCTAAAATTATAACTTCTTCAAAGAAAATAGCGGACTTCTTTGAAAAGTGCGCTCTCGAATATGATTCTCCAAAGGCTGTAAGCAATTGGCTTATGGGAGAATTTTCTCGCCTCATGAATGAGACAGGGAAAGAAATAGACGAAGTACCCGTAACACCGCAAATGTTAGTAAAATTGCTTAAATTAATTGATAACGGTGTGATAAGCGGATCCATTGCTAAAACTGTTTTTGAAGAGATGTTTGGTACAGGGAAAGAGCCAGAGGTAATAGTAGAAGAAAAAGGATTGAAACAGATAGCTAATGAGGACGAATTAAGAGAAATTATCAAAAAAGTCATAGCTGAAAATCCTAAATCAGTAGAGGATTACAAAAATGGCAAAGAAAAGGCAATGGGCTTTTTGGTAGGGCAAGTTATGAAGGCGACCAAAGGAAAAGCAAATCCGCAGCTTACTAATCAAATTTTGAAAGAAGAATTGTCGAAATAAATAGCCTACGCAAATTGTAGGCTACAGATTGATAACAAGCTCCACTTTTTATACATGTAAAAGTGGAGCTTGATTTATATTTGTATATAATTGTATATAATCTGATAAATACACTCTTTCTATTGCTTACAGAGATTATTTTAGAAATCAAGAAAAAGACAGATGAATTAAGAACGAAAGTAGAGGTGCTATTTATAGAGAATTGGACAAGATAATAAAAGAGGGCAAAAAGAGAAAAGAGAGATGGATAGTAGTGAGGAAAGATAAGAAAATGATAATAATGCTGCTTGAAACGATAGAATATGAAAGGACATATTACAAATAAAAAGAAGATGTGGGATATAAATACTTAGTAGATGAGGCGTAGATTATGTTTTTAGATGTATTGTCAACAACCATTAAATATGCTATAATGATAGACATCTACAAAATAAAATAAATATATAAATAAAATTGTAAGGGGGATTAAAAAAGAGGCATCAGAATAAGTGCATACCGATTATATCACAAAATTTCTGAAAGCTAATACGACAATTATATATTTCCAAGTTTCTGAAGGGTGGACATTTAGGAAAATACACGCCCTAATTCTTGACAAAGAATCTTGTAAGATATATGATATACCATATTGTCATTTCTCAAATTAATTTAGCCCAAAACCGATAAAATTTTTCAGATTAAATAATCTTGTGATAAAATTAATGCTAAAGGAATTTAAAAAAATTTTTTCAGATTCCTTTAGCATTAATTTTAATTGGAGAGGTTACTTATGCAAATAATTTTCCATGTTGATAACATTGAAGAATATTTACATAAAGGTAAAGATTACAATTTTCCTGACCCACCAGATAGATGTCCTTATCCCGATTGCAAGTGTAGAGTAAAACTAAAAAAGCACGGGTTTTATTACCGTTACTATTTAGATGGACCTAACTGTATAAAAATAGCCATAAGAAGATATATATGTCCTGTGTGTAAAAGAACTCTTTCCTACCTTCCTGATTTCTGTCTTCCCCATTTTCAGTATTCTTTCAATATGATTGTAAAGTCTTTAAAAGAGACACTTACAAGAGAAAAAACTCTCAGTTCTTTCATAAGTGACTTAAAAAGAAACTTTCCCACCATACTATTTTCAAGACAGCATATATATTTTTACACCAAAAGGATAATGAATAATTTAAGTTTTATCATATACGGATTAAGGCAAATAGACCCTTACATAAAGTTATCTGAGACTGACTCACAAAGAGAGAGGGCCAGAGAGATTTTGGACATAATAAGCATTGTACCACTCTTCTCCCAACGGTTTTATGCTCATTGCCAAAAATCATTTCTGGCCTCTCTCACATAATTTTAGCATTAAATCCGAAAGATTTAAATAAAAATTTTGATTTTTTCTTAGCAACATAACTTTTTCCTTTAATGTCCCCCAGGTATGAGCTAAAATTACGATTAAGAAATCAAAAAAGTGAAGGGGGAACATATAAATGCTTGATGAAAAAGCGAGAGAAGCTATAGCATTAAAGAGATTTTCACTGATAAGTCCGGTGCTAAACGGACAGGTAAAAAATCAGAAAGAATATTTTGATGCTCTTTCCGATAAACCTATTGAGATACCTTATCTTGGAATGAGAAGATATACTCCCAAGACACTTAGAGGGTGGCTATATCAGTATTTAAGAGGCGGTATAGAAGCGTTAAAGCCGGGTTATCGAAGCGACAGAGGCAAATACAGAAAGATAAACTTTGAACTTTCAGAGAAAATAAAGCAAAAAAAGCTTGAACATCCTGAAATGCCAAACAAACTTCTTTATGAGACATTGATAGGAGAAGGAATAATCTCACCGGATAAAGTATCCCTTTCGACATTCTATAGGTTTTTGAAAAACATTCCTGTAAAATCTTTAGATAAAGAAAAAGAGGGTAAAACAAAGAGATTTTCCCATGAATTCATCAATGAACTGTGGCAGACTGATGTCATGTATGGGCCATATATTAAAGAAGGTAAAACAAAGAGACAAACGTACCTTATTGCATATATAGATGATGCTTCCAGGCTGTGTACCTATGCTCGCTTTTACTATACCCAGAATTTTTTAGCTTTAAGAGACTCATTTAAAGAAGCAGTGCTAAGAAGGGGAATACCCAAAATGCTCTACACTGACAATGGAAAGATATATAGAAGCACTCAATTTGAATATATATGTGCATCATTAGGTACATCTCTTATTCATGCTGAGCCCTTTTCACCTCATTCAAAAGGGAAAATAGAAAGATTCTTTCATACGGTGAGAATGAGATTTTTAAGCACAATAGATCCTACATCCATAAAGAGTATAGATGAGCTCAATATGATGTTTTTTAAATGGCTGGAGGATGATTACAACCGAAAAGAACATAGCAGTATTGGCATGAGTCCTTTAGATTTTTTCATGTCTCAAATATCAAGGGTAAATATGTGTGGTGACATAGATATGTTGAATGAATGTTTTCTCATAAGAGTAAATCGTAAAGTAAACAAAGATGCCACACTTAAAGTGGAAAATATACTTTACGAAACAGAAGAAAAGTTTAAAGGTATGCGCTTAGAAGTCAGATATGACCCGCAGTGGCTTAAGGATAATACACCCCTTTTACTTTTTCATGAAGGCAAAAAAGTAGGGGAAGCGTATAAGGTAAATTTTCATGATAATGCTAAAATTCCTGTAGAATATATCGAAGACAGAAAGGTTGTAAGCGAAAATGAAGATACTGTGGATTTTGCGGCAAAACCTAATTCCCCAGTAATATCCTTTAATGATATCATTGATTAAAAAAAGAGGTGTTTACAATGTTTACCCAATATTTTGGAATGAAATTTAATCCATTTTCTAAAGAGATAAGTGTAAACGACCTTTACATAAGTGAAGACATTGCTGAATTAAATGCCAGGCTAAAATATTTACAAGAAACAAGGGGTATAGGACTTGTCGTTGGGGAGGCCGGTTCAGGCAAATCTACCGCATTAAGAAAATATGCTGAAAGCCTCAATCGTTCTACATTTAAACCATGTTACTTTGCCCTTTCTACACTCACAGTGAGAGAATTCTATCAAGCATTGGCTATGATTTTAGGCGAAACCCCCTCATACAAAAAAGTAACGCTCTTTCACCAGATACAAAGAGCGATAACAGAACTTTACTATAGCCAGAAGATAACTCCTGTCATAATATTAGATGAAATACAACTGGTTTCTAATGATGTTCTTGAAGATTTGAGAATAATATTTAACTTTAATATGGATTCTCAAAACCCGTATATACTGATACTTTCAGGACAACCACACATAAGAAACAAACTAGCCTTGAATGTAAACAGTGCACTAAGGCAAAGAATTTCTATAAAGTATGTAATGCAAGGGCTAAAAAAAGAAGAAATTCAAGATTATATAAAAACAAGAATGAAAATAGCTGGAGTGATGGATGATATATTTACACCATCGGCATATGAAGCAATATATTCTCTAACAAAAGGGCTGCCAAGGATAATAAATAACCTGGTAACGGCTTCTCTTCTCTATGCGTATTCTAAAAGGCTAAGAGAAATAGATGAAGAAGTAATATACCAGGCACAAAATGAAATCAGTTTATGAGAGTAGTAGCTTTCGCTACTCTCATTTTTTATTATACTTCAATTAACCCAAATTGCCAATAACAGATATTAACATATTTTGGCGGTTATGCTCTTAAAAAGTGAAAAAAATTTTTAATCAGGCTGTGATAATTTGAGAAAAAATACTTTTATGCACTTAAAAAATGCCATTATAATTTGAAAATCTTTGGAGATTTAATTTGAGAATTGACACCATATATAACGTATGTGTTACAAACAAATTTTCTGTGTCTTCTATTAGATAGCAAATTTTCAAGTATTGTAAAAATGTACAGTATTAATTAATTTGTTTTTTCATGGACTGAAAGGGGGGATTGTCGGGGGGGATATTATACGGAAAAAAGTTAATATAAACTTTAAAACTATTTGGGAGGGGATAAAATGTTAAGGAAAAGTTTAGCCCTTGTCCTCATACTGCTGCTGGTAGCAGGAGTCTTCGCCGGATGTAGCAAGCAACCTACTAATCAGGCTGAGGGCGTACAGCAGCAGGAGCAGCTCAAAGAAAAAGAATTAGTTTTTGCGATTGGGGCAGAAGTTCCGAACCTTGACCCACAGAAAGCGACCGACACTTATGCTATTATGGTTGGAAATGCTGTTTTTGAAGGGCTTGTAAGAGTATACGACGGTAAAGTTTATCCCGGAATGGCTGAAAAATGGGAAGTATCTGAAGATAAGATGACTTATACTTTCCATTTGAGAGATGCAAAGTGGAGCGACGGTTCACCTGTAACAGCTTATGATTTTGAATATGCGATAAAAAGGCTCCTCGCCCCAGAAACTGCATCGGAATATGCTTTTCAGGGCTACTATATTGTAAACGGTGAAGAATACAATACGGGCAAGATAACTGATCCTAACCAGGTTGGCGTAAAAGCCCTCGACGAGAAGACGCTGGAAATCAAACTTAACGTGCCGGTTAAGTATTTTGAAAGTCTTTTGAACTTCATCTCCTTTATGCCTGTCAAGCAAGAGTTTGTAGAGAAAATGGGAGAGAAGTTCGCGGCAGACGCTGACAAACTCCTTTACAATGGTCCGTTTATCTTGAAAGAGTGGAAGCACGAACAGGAACTCATTTTAGAAAAGAACCCCGACTACTGGAACAAAGATGCCATAAAGCTTGATAGGGTAAGAATACCCATTGTAAGTGAAGCCAATACAGCATGGCAAATGTACGAAAACGGAGAACTTGATTTTGTAGCAATTCCGCCAGACTTTGTAGAACAGGTAAAGAACGAAGGCAAAGCCCTCTTCTACTATGATGGTGCAGAATTCTACCTACAGTTCAACGTAAAAAGGTCCGACAAACCCTGGCTTGCCAACGAAAACTTCAGGAAAGCTGTCGGATTTGCGATCGATAGAGAAGACTATATAAAAAGTGTGCTGGGAGGCGTATCCGATCCTGCGACAAGATATGTACTGCCGCTTCTTTCCGGTGTAGAAAAGAAATTCGTGGAAGAATACCCGTATGAATTCTATTCTAGGAAGGCCGACCCTGCAAAAGCAAAGGAATACCTTGACAAAGCTTTAAAAGAGCTCAACATCAGTGATCCATCAAAGATCAAATTTGAATTATTAACCGATGATAGCTCCAGGGCTAAGATGAGTGCAGAAATTATTCAGGATATGCTCAGAAAGAACCTGGGTATTGAGATGACCATAAAACAGGTTCCTTTCAAACAGCGGCTCGAACTTATGAACAAGATGGACTACGATGTCGTATTTGCTGGCTGGGGTCCAGACTATGACGACCCGATGACTTATATAGACCTGTGGGTCACTGGCGGCGGGCACAACAATACCGGCTGGAGCAACAAACAGTATGACGAACTCGTAAAATTTGCAAAGACAACTACAGACTTCAAGAAGCGCGCTGATGCCATGTTTGAAGCAGAAAAACTGCTCCTTGAGGAAGGGCCAATCGTACCTGTCTACTTCAGGCAGAGAGCCTGGGCAAAGAAAGATTATGTAACAGGCCTTGTCAGGAACTTTATCGGTGCAGATCCAGACTTTATCTATGCTAATGTTGAAGGGAAAAACTAATTTGGCTTATTAGCTGGTTCATGAGGGAGGTATATGTAAAAGCATATACCTCCATTTATGCTAATTTGAAAACAATAAAGTATTATTGGAAAACCGTAAAAAGGAGGTAAGTAAATGGCCCGCTATATACTAAATAGATTAGTGGTTTCTTTAATTACTGCATGGTTCCTTGTAACTATAGTATTTTTCCTCGTAAGGCTCCTTCCAGGAGATCCATTTTTGAGTGAAAAAGTTACTCCGGAGATTAAGCAAAACATGATGGAATACTATGGTTTTGATAAACCGCTTCACGTCCAGTATATAACCTACATTTCAAACCTTTTAAAAGGCGATCTGGGATATTCCTTAAGGTATAGAAATAGAACGGTAAATGAAGTCATAGCACAGGCATTTCCTTATTCTGCCGATCTCGGGATAAGAGCTGTAATTTTCGCTACAATTGTAGGTATTTCTTTGGGAATAATTGCAGCTTTAAATCGCAATAAACCCCTGGATTATCTCAGTATGTTTATTGCTATCGTGGGTGTCTCTGTTCCCGGCTTTGTGATAGGGCCTCTTCTACAATATATTTTTTCTATCAAATTGAAACTCTTACCTGTAGCTCAATGGAAGGGTTTTGCATACACAATAATGCCGACTTTTGCTTTAAGCCTGGGTTCCATTGCACTAATGGCAAGGCTTATGAGGGCAAGTATGCTCGATGTAGTCAATCAGGACTATATTAAGACTGCGAAATCAAAAGGCCTTTCACCATCACAAATAGTATGGAGACATCAAATAAGAAATGCTATTTTGCCGGTAATTACAGTCCTTGGACCTGTAACAGCTACACTTCTCACCGGTACATTTGTTATAGAGCAAATTTTTGCAATCCCTGGACTTGGAAAATTCTACATTTTAGGCATTCAAAACTTAGACTATTCGATGGTACTTGGAATGACAGTATTTTATGGTCTATTCTTAATTGCAGCAAACTTTATAGTTGACATTATATACGGTTTTATAGACCCGAGAATCAGGATTGCAGGGAAATAGGAGGTAAAAAGATGATGCAGAACAGTGCGGGAGAACTTTCTCAGGAACTTTTTACTCATGTAGGCAAAAATATAAGTGAAATGGAGGCTATAGCAAGGCCAAGCATTACCTACTGGCAGGATGCATGGAGAAGGTTAAAGCAAAATAAAGCAGCAATGCTGGGATTAATAATAATTATACTTTATACTTTTCTGGCAATAGTTGGACCTTATATGACTCCATACGACTATAGAACTACAAACCCCTCTGAGATTAACCAGCCGCCTTCAGCCAGGCACTGGTTTGGAACAGATTCCTTAGGAAGAGATTTGTGGGCACGCACATGGATGGGCGCAAGGGTATCCTTAATGATTGGTTTTGTGGCAGCCCTTTTGAACGCGGTAATAGGTGTTCTAGTGGGGGGAATCTCGGGTTATTTTGGTGGTAAAGTTGATATGATCATAATGAGGTTTGTTGATATTATGTATGCTATTCCATATATGATAATTGTTATATTGATGATGGTTGTCCTCGGGCAGGGTATTATGCCGTTGATTCTGGCACTGGTTATTGGCGGATGGGTTGGTATGGCAAGGCTTGTCCGCGGGCAGATTCTTCAGTTAAAAGAACAAGAATTTGTACTGGCAGCAAAAGTACTCGGAGCAAGTCATTCAAGAATAATTTGGAAGCACTTGATACCAAATGCGATGGGCGTAATTTTGGTAAACCTTACTATGTCTGTTCCGAGTGCTATATTCACTGAAGCCTTTTTAAGCTTTATAGGTCTTGGTGTAGTTCCTCCGCATTCAAGCTGGGGTCAGCTGGCATCTTACGGTGCCCAATCTTTTAGAGTATATCCCTACCAGCTTTTCATACCGGCATTCTTTATAAGTACAACAATGCTTTCCCTTAACCTCCTCGGCGATGGATTAAGGGATGCACTGGATCCAAGACTTCGCAGTTAAGGAGGTAAAAAGATGGAAAAACTTTTGGAAGTTAAAGATCTCGAAGTTTCGTTCAAAACCTATGCGGGGGAAATCAAAGCGGTAAGAGGTGTTAGTTTTGATGTAAACAAAGGTGAAACTGTGGCTATAGTGGGCGAATCCGGTTGTGGTAAAAGTGTAACTGCGCAGTCCATAATGCGGCTGATTCCCATGCCTCCAGGAATTATTAAAAAAGGCTCGATTATATTTGAGGGCAGGGATATAACCAAACTGTCAGAAAGAGAGATGGAGTACGTCCGCGGTTCCGAGATAAGTATGGTGTTTCAGGACCCCATGACATCCTTGAACCCCACTATGAAGGTCGGCGCTCAGATCGCCGAGAGCCTTATAAAACACCAGAAAATGAAACCTAAACAAGCCAGGGAAAAGGCCATAGAAATACTGAAGTTAGTAGGCATACCCAATGCGGAAAAACGTGTCAACCAGTACCCTCACGAGTTTAGCGGCGGCATGAGGCAAAGAGCGATGATAGCCATCGCACTGGCCTGCAACCCCAAACTTCTTATAGCCGATGAGCCGACGACGGCTCTGGACGTAACTATACAGGCACAGATCCTGGACCTGATGAGGGATTTGCAGAAAAAGTTAAACACAGCCATTATAATAATCACCCATAACCTGGGCGTCGTGGCCAATTTGGCCGAGCGGGTCCTGGTCATGTATGCGGGCAAAATAATCGAGCGTGGCAGCCTTGACGATATATTTTACAACTCGCGTCATCCCTATACCTGGGGATTGCTGATGTCGGTACCCACTCCCGACTTGGACAAAAGTAAGAGACTAGCTTCTATAGACGGCACACCACCAGACCTCTTTGCTCCTCCGGTGGGCTGTCCTTTCGCTGCCAGGTGCGAATACGCTATGAAGATATGCTACGAGAGGTATCCGGAAGAATTCACGGTGGGCGACGGCCACAGTGTGGCCTGCTGGCTGATGCATCCCATGGCTCCAAAAGTGAAACCGCCTGTAGGAAAAGGGGTGACTTTACATGACGGTTGAAAGAATTCCTCTTGTCGAAATAAAGAATCTGAAAAAATACTTTAATGTGGGTAGGGGTGCGGTTTTAAAGGCCGTCGACAACGTGAATCTACAGATAATAGAAGGCGAAACCCTGGGCCTCGTTGGTGAATCTGGGTGCGGCAAGACCACTCTGGGAAGGACGATAGTAAGACTTTACGAACCCACTGCAGGACAGGTGCTTTTTGAAGGCAAAAATGTGCACAAGCTAACCGGCCAGCAGTTGAAGGAATTCAATCGGAAGGTTCAGATGATATTCCAGGACCCCTATGCTTCGCTGAATCCCAGGATGACTGTGGGGGATATAATAGGAGAAGGTATTGATATCCACGGCTTATATAAGAACAAAGAACGTACCGATAGAATATACGAACTTTTAAGCCTTGTCGGCCTGAACAAGGAGCACGCTAACCGATTCCCCCACGAGTTTTCCGGTGGACAGAGGCAGAGGATAGGTATCGCACGTGCCTTGGCAGTAGAACCGAAATTCATAGTCGCCGACGAGCCCATTTCCGCCTTGGACGTCTCCATACAGGCACAGGTTATAAACCTGCTTATGGAACTCCAGCAAAAGCTAAAACTAACCTATATCTTCATCGCTCACGACCTGAGCATGGTAAAGTACGTTTCCGACAGGATTGCAGTTATGTATCTGGGGCATGTTGTGGAGCTGACTACGTCTGAAGACCTTCACAACAGGCCCTTGCATCCGTACACGCAGGCGCTTCTTTCGGCCATACCGGTTCCCGATCCGGAGACCGAGAGGAAAAAGGAGAGGATCCTGCTGGAAGGAGACGTACCGAGTCCCATCAATCCGCCGAAAGGTTGCAGGTTTGCCAAAAGATGCAGGTACGCCAAACCCATCTGCACCGAACAGCAACCGGAACTCAAAGAAGTGGAAAAGAACCACTTTGTAGCATGTCACCTATATTAGATAAAATACCGGCCAAACAGCATTTTAAGGCTGACGGCCGGCTTTTTTATTTGGCTTCCACAATATATGTAAACTCTTTTCAACATACGTTCTGTAGCTCATTTATCATTAATAAACTACAAAAATGAACTACAAAGATGGAGAACATTTTTTATAGCTTGCCATTTGGTATAGCTACATGTCTTCCACATCCTTTTGAATTTCTTCTTCAAAAGAAAATTTGCCATACCTCTACGCATAAAAGCGAAACTGACTTTGTCAACAAGCTTTCAACAGCATTCTGCTGTTATTTTTTTGCTTTTACATAATATGCACAATTGATACTTGAATTTTCACCGTTGACGTTGTTTTTATTGATATTATCATCAATTAATTCATTGATTTTGGTCATCTGTGAGAGATTAGATAAAGTGCATTTTCCTTCTTTTTGATAAATACAATCGGCTGTGCAATTTATATTAGTCACAAGTGCCACCTCCCTTTTTTATTTTTCCTAAAACTCAAAAAACTAATCCATTTAACCGATACAATATATGTAATTACTAATAAAGTTAAGAAATTGTAATGAGTTTGTAATCATTTTGTAATGTTAATGTATTATGATATATTTGAAGTCGAATTTTTTCACCAAAAGGGGGCTTTTAGTGAAAAAATAGCATTATTTGTTGCAATGGTTGTAGCAATTTTAGCCTCATATAGTATAGCTTTTGCGTATAAGTATTTCTACGACTGTTTCTAATTCTGTATATAGCACAAATGATGCAAATAACAATCCTTGATTTATCTGGTTTTTTAAACCAGATTTTTTTGTCTTTATGTTCTTGTAAAATATTAATAAAGGTTTTAAAATAATATTGAGCGATAAAAACAATAAAGCAGAATAAATTAACTTTAAACTATTTTTATGAAATGAAAGGGTTGAAGAAATGAACAGGATTGATGGAAGAGAATTTAATGAACTGAGACCTATAAAAATTACAAGAAATTTTAATAAGTTTGCTGAAGGTTCAGTGCTAATTGAGATGGGAAACACAAAAGTCATTTGCACTGCCTCCATTGAGGATAAGGTACCTCCATTTCAAAAAGGTACAGGTAAGGGTTGGATAACCAGTGAGTATGGTATGTTGCCAAGAGCAACTGAAACAAGGAATCCAAGAGAAGTAACTAAAGGAAGACCTAGTGGAAGGACTATGGAAATACAGCGGCTTATAGGCCGTTCTTTAAGGTCTGTAGTGGATTTGGATGTGTTAGGAGAAAAGACTATATGGATAGATTGCGATGTTATACAAGCAGATGGGGGTACAAGAACAGCTTCTATTACAGGCTCATTTATAGCATTGGCAGATGCACTTAACAAATTGGTAGAAAAAGGTGACATCCCTAAGATTCCTTTGAAAGGTTTTGTTGCGGCTGTAAGTGTAGGAATTGTGGAGGGAAATGAGCTTTTAGATTTATCCTTTCAAGAAGATTCGAATGCATTAGTAGATATGAATGTAGTTATGACAGACAAAGGAGAAATTGTAGAAATACAGGGAACAGGTGAAGGTGGACCATTTACAAAGCAGAATTTGACAGACCTTTTAAGCCTTGCAGAATATGGGATTGAACAGATTATCAAAATTCAAAAAGAAGTTCTTTCAGATATTGTAGATAAAATAGGAGTTGATTCAGTTGAAAATAATAATAGCAACCCACAATCCTCACAAAACTGAAGAAATAAAAAATTTTTTTAAAGGCTATCCTGTTGAAATTTATTCTATGGCAGACTTGGGTATAAAAGAAGACATAGAAGAGACAGGAGATACGATTGAAGAAAATGCTCTTATCAAGGCTCGTTTTTTAAAAGAAAAAGTTGATGGAATTGTTATAGCTGACGATACAGGATTGTTTGTGGAGCATTTAAATGGACAACCTGGAGTATATTCAGCAAGATTTGCTGGTGAAAATGCTACCTATGAAGATAACAACAAAAAATTATTAAAACTATTAGAGGGTGTTCCTTACGAAAAAAGAAAAGCTTATTTTAAGACAGTAATAGCAGTGGTAGAAAGGGAAAAAGAAACTTTATTAGAAGGTAAATTAGAAGGGCACATTTTAGATCATCCTCGAGGGAAAAATGGTTTTGGATATGACCCAGTTTTTTATGTCGATAATTTAGGAAAGAGTTTGGCAGAACTTACTATGGAAGAAAAAAATAAGATAAGTCATAGAGCTGATGCTCTTATGAAGTTAAAAAATTATATTTTAAAACGTCTGGAGGAAAAATAAATGGTTTTAGCAGTTATTAGCGACACACATGGTATATTTGCGCTGGTTAGAAAAAAATTGCGGGAGCTTAAAGGAATAGATTATCTTATTCATTTAGGAGATAATGCTTCAGATGCTATTCAATTATCTCAAGAGTTTGGGATTCCATTAGAGTATGTTAAAGGGAATTGTGATTTCCCTACAAAAGATGAATTGGAGAAAGTAATTGAAACAGAAGGCCAAAAAATCTTGTTAACTCATGGACACAGATATTATGTTAAATACGAGTATCAAACGATTTTAGATAGAGGAAGAGAATTGGGAGTAAATGCTGTATTTTTTGGGCATACTCATATTCCTATGATTTCAAAACATGAAGATATTTTACTTTTAAATCCAGGCAGTCCTTCTTTGCCAAGAGAAGGTGCAAAAAAAACTATAGCATTAGTGACAATTGATAAGACTGGTATATTCCCAAGATTAGTGAATTTAGAAGAAGTCTCAGTGCTAAAAGAAGCATAGAAAACGTAAGAGTGGGGAATTACCCCTCTTATGTTTTCTATACAATTTAATCCAGAAAAAATTTTTAAAACGAGGTGTTGACAAAGATAAAGGCATCTGATATAATCTAAAAATGTCAGACGGATTAAGAAACAAGCAAGGAAAATTCTTCTGAAATCTCAAGTAAGTTAACACATGCGGGTGTAGCTCAATGGTAGAGCCCCAGCCTTCCAAGCTGGTTACGTGGGTTCGATTCCCATCACCCGCTCCAATATGCGCCTGTAGCTCAGTTGGATAGAGCAACGGCCTTCTAAGCCGTGTGTCGGGAGTTCGAATCTCTCCAGGCGCACCATTTATTGTGTGGTGGATATAGTTCAGTTGGTTAGAGCGCCAGATTGTGGCTCTGGAGGTCGTGGGTTCAAGTCCCACTATCCACCCCATGCTGGGATGTAGCCAAGTGGTAAGGCACCAGACTTTGACTCTGGCATTCGTAGGTTCGAATCCTGCCATCCCAGCCAATTATGTGACCCATTAGCTCAGGAGGTAGAGCACCTGCCTTTTAAGCAGGGTGTCCCGCGTTCGAGTCGCGGATGGGTCACCAGTTTTAAAGAGAAAAGTGAGGGCCTGAATTTGTGCGGGAGTGGCGGAATTGGCAGACGCGCTAGATTCAGGTTCTAGTGCCTAAAGTGGCATATGGGTTCAAGTCCCTTCTCCCGCACCATATAGATGCGGACATAGCTCAGTTGGTAGAGCATCACCTTGCCAAGGTGAGGGTCGCGAGTTCGAGTCTCGTTGTCCGCTCCATTTTAATTATGTATGCGCCCTTAGCTCAGTTGGATAGAGTGACAGGCTTCGAACCTGGAGGTCGTGGGTTCAAATCCTACAGGGCGCACCAGAGGAGAAAAAGTTAAATAAATAATAACATTTTACCTGCGCCATTAGCTCAGTTGGTAGAGCAGCTGACTCTTAATCAGCGGGTCCGGGGTTCGAGTCCCTGATGGCGCACCAGACAAATAAAAAAGTACTTGAAATCAAAATAAAAATATGCTATTATAAAATCAACATGAGAATTATTAATTATATATGAATGAAAATTTAATAGTTTGTGAATGAAACAAAGGCGTTTCATCTTGTATTGTAGAGATGACGCCTTTGTTTTATTTTTAATATTTTTACTTTTATACTTTACCTAATCATTGTTTTATTACATTAATATAAAACAGGAAGGAGATTTATATGGCACAGAGTACTTTAAGCGACATTTTTGGTTCAAATGTTTTTAACGATTCAGTCATGAGAGAACGCCTTCCCAAGGCGACTTACAAAGCTTTAAGAAAAACAATCGATGAGGGAATTCCATTAGAACCAGCAGTTGCTGAAGTTGTAGCAAATGCAATGAAAGATTGGGCAATTGAGAAAGGAGCAACTCATTTTACGCATTGGTTCCAGCCATTGACTGGAATTACTGCTGAAAAGCGGGATTCTTTCATTTTTCCTACTCAAGATGGTAGGGTAATAACTGAATTTTCAGGAAAAGAATTAATTAAAGGCGAACCTGATGCTTCTTCATTTCCATCAGGTGGTTTAAGGGCTACCTTTGAAGCAAGAGGATATACAGCATGGGATTGTACATCGCCCGCTTTTATAAAAGATGATACGCTATATATCCCCACTGCTTTCTGCTCATATACAGGCGAAGCGCTAGATTTAAAAATACCCTTACTGCGTTCTATGGAAGCTTTATCAAAACAAGCTCTTCGAGTATTAAGATTATTTGGTAATACTACAGCAAAAAAAGTTATTACAACCGTAGGACCTGAACAGGAATATTTCTTAATTGATAAAAAGATGTATGACAAGCGTAAAGATCTTATACTTACGGGAAGAACTCTATTTGGTGCTAAATCACCAAAGGGTCAAGAAATGGAAGATCATTATTTTGCATCTATCAAAGAAAGAATATCAGCATTTATGAAAGATTTAGATGAAGAATTGTGGAAATTAGGAATTCCTGCTAAAACTAAGCATAATGAAGTTGCTCCTGCTCAGCATGAACTCGCTACAGTATACAATACAGCTAATATTGCATCAGATCATAATCAATTGACAATGGATCTAATGAAAAAAATTGCTTTAAGACATGGACTTGTATGCCTTTTGCATGAAAAACCTTTTGCAGGAGTCAATGGTTCCGGTAAACACATTAATTGGTCAATGAGCACCGATGATGGTCAAAATCTTTTAGATCCGGGACATACACCCCACGAAAATGCACAATTTTTAGTATTCCTGTGTGCTGTAATCAAAGCTATCGATGAATACGCTGATTTGGTCAGAGTAGCTGCTGCAACACCAGGAAATGACCATCGTCTTGGTGCTAATGAAGCACCGCCCGCAATTATATCAGTCTTCCTTGGTGAACAGCTTACGGATATTCTTGAACAGATCGAAAATGGTGGTGCAACAACTTCAAAACAAGGAGGAGTATTAAAAGTAGGTGTATCAACTCTTCCTGCACTACCAAAGGATTCTACAGATAGAAACAGAACATCTCCATTCGCATTTACAGGAAATAAATTTGAATTTAGAATGGTTGGTTCTTCTTCATCAATTGCAACTGCTAATTTTATATTAAACACCATTGTTGCTGAAAGTCTATCTCAGATTGCGGATAGGTTGGAAAAGGCCACAAATTTTGATGAAGAAGTGCAACTGTTGCTTAAGGAAATTGTAAAGAAGCACAAAAGAATTATATTTAATGGGAATGGTTATTCAGAAGAATGGGTAAAAGAAGCAGAAAAAAGAGGACTTCCAAATATTCGATCAACAGTTGAAGCTATTCCTGCTTTAATTAAAGAGAAGAATGTCAAACTCATGGAAAAACACGGTGTTTTAAGCAAAGTTGAACTTGAATCACGATATGAGATTTCTCTTGAAAATTATATAAAAACAATTAATATTGAAGCTTTAACAATGTTAGACATAGCAAAACGACAAATACTCCCAGCTGTAATAACTTTTGCTACAAAAATTGCAGAATCAATAAATTCTGTAAAAGCAACAGGTCTAAATGCTGATATAAGTGCACAAACTGAATTATTAGAAGAAGTTTCTACACTAATGAGTGAATTTAAGAAAAACATCTCTGAACTTGAAAATGCAGTTAATGAAGCTTCAAATATGAATGGTGATTCTTATAGCAAGGCTTGCTATTACAGAGATGTAGTATTTGCAAAAATGGGCATTTTAAGAGAAATCGGCGATAAACTCGAAACCATCGTAGATGCAGAATTGTGGCCATTACCAACATATGCCGACATGTTATTTAATATTTAACTTGTTATAGTGATTATTAATATTTTAAAGTACAAATGACAAAACGAAAAAAGCAATTGTAATTAAAATAAACAAGTAAATAGAAAAAAAGGCAAAGGCGCCTTTAGAAAAAGGTTGTCTTTGCCTTTTTTAATC
Source organism: Thermoanaerobacter sp. X514 (assembly GCF_000019065.1). Taxonomy (NCBI): domain Bacteria; kingdom Bacillati; phylum Bacillota; class Clostridia; order Thermoanaerobacterales; family Thermoanaerobacteraceae; genus Thermoanaerobacter; species Thermoanaerobacter sp. X514. The sequence continues at coordinate 577,810 of NC_010320.1, forward strand.
ATTAACCCTTAAATTTCTATCAAACTATAACAAAAATATTATTCCCTAAAAAACCTTTTTAAAACATGTAGATCGTTTTATCACATCAAATCAATTCAAATTTGAAAAGAGGGGTGCAAGTAGGTGTACTTAATGGTTTATAAGTCTTCTTAAAACTTAATTCAATTATGAGGAGGTTTATAAAAATGGATAAGGTAAAGAAAATATTTTTAAGCTTTATGATTTTAATTTTTGTAGTAACGAGTGGAATTTGCACTGCAAAAGCAGCAGACCAAATAACACCAGAAAAAGTTGCAACAGCTATTGACAATGTTTGGGTACTTGTATCAGCTTTCTTGGTGTTCTTCATGCAAGCAGGGTTTGCAATGGTTGAAGCGGGGTTCACAAGAGCAAAGAATGCAAGCAACATTGTTATGAAAAACCTAATGGACTTTGCAATTGGTTCAGTTATGTTCTGGTTGGTAGGATTTGCAATAATGTTCGGAAAAGATGCAGGTGGATTTATAGGAACCTCAGGGTTTTTCTTCAGTGATTCATTTGAACATTTAGAGCTTTCAATTCCTTTGATGTCCTTTTTAATTTTCCAGACAGTATTTGCAGCAACAGCCGCAACAATTGTATCTGGTGCTATGGCTGAAAGAACAAAATTTGTTGCTTACTGCATTTATAGTGCTGTAATTTCACTCATTATCTATCCAGTTGTAGGACACTGGGCATGGGGAGGAGGATGGTTGAGCAAATTAGGATTTATCGACTTTGCAGGGTCTACTGTTGTTCACTCTGTTGGCGGTTGGGCAGCGTTGATTGGTGCAAAAATGCTTGGACCAAGAATAGGGAAATACACAAAAGACGGAAAGGTCAATGCGATTCCAGGGCATAGCATAACATTGGCAGCGCTTGGTACCTTCATTTTATGGTTTGGATGGTTTGGATTCAACCCAGGTTCAACACTTTCAGGTATGAGTGACAAAATTGGCGATATTGCTGTCAATACCAATTTAGCAGCTGCAATGGGTGCAACCCTCGCGATGATTTATACATGGCTAAAGTACAAAAAACCCGATGTTAGCATGACACTAAACGGAGCTTTGGCTGGGCTTGTTGCAATTACAGCAGGGTGTGCGTCGGTGAGCACATGGGGTGCTGCAATAATAGGTGGGCTTGCTGGAATCTTGGTTGTTATATCTGTTGAGTTTATTGATAAAAAGCTCAAGATAGACGATCCTGTTGGTGCAATATCGGTACATGGAGTTTGCGGTGCGTTTGGGACATTGATGGTTGGGCTTTTTGCAACAGAAGGAGGACTGTTCTATGGTGGTGGGATAAAGCAATTTTTAGTCCAACTTGCCGGGGTTGCTTCAACATTTGTATGGACTACTGTGACAGCGTTTATTCTCTTTGCGATAATCAAACTCACAGTCGGTTTGCGAGTTTCCGAAGAGGAAGAGGTAGAAGGTCTGGATGTTACAGAACATGGTGCGACAGCTTATGGTGACTTTGTAACGAAGTCTGAGGTAGTAAACTAAGTTTGGTGGTTTTGTGATAAATTTTATTTGAAAAGGGTGAAGGTCAATGAAAAAGATTGAGTGTATTATCAGACCTGAAAAGCTTGAAGAGGTAAAGGATACTTTAAATCAACTTGGGATAAAGGGCATGACAGTCTCACAAGTAATGGGCTGCGGTCTTCAAAAGGGGAAGACAGAATATTACAGGGGTGTTGCGATTAATATCAACCTTTTACCTAAGATAAAGCTTGAGCTGATTGTGAAGGATTCTGAGGTTGATAGGATTGTGGATACAATCATCAAAGTTGCCCGCTCAGGTAAAATAGGCGATGGTAAGATATTTATATACAATGTTGAAGATGCCGTCAGAATCAGAACTGGCGAAAAAGGTGAAAGCGCAATTTAAAGTTTGGGGGAGCCATACTTACAATTTGGCAATAGCAGGCATCCAAAACACCCCCAAATGAAAGATAGTCTGTCTTGCCTCTTGCACCCTTCTAAAAATGTCTAAAAGAAACAGGCTCTTTTATTGGCATTAATGAAGATGGTGGTTAACGAAGTATCTACACGAAAAGCTGAAGAAATCACTTATAAACTCTGTGATACTGAATTTTCAAAATCTACAATTTCTGAGCTTTGTAAAAATCTTGATCCTATTGTTTAGCAAAGGAGATGAGATAATGCAAGTTTTAATTATCCAACATGTAAGTCAGGAAGGACCAGGTCTTATAGCTGAAATTTTTTCGAAGAAAGGATGGAAGTTAGATATTCGCGTAATGAATCAACCTGGAGCTATTTTACCTAAAACGGTGGCTGACTATAATGCTGTGATAATATTGGGAGGTCCAATGGGAGCATACGAAGAAGAAAAGTACCCATATCTTTATCAAGTACAAGAACTTATACGCGATGCGATAGAAAGACGAATACCAGTATTAGGAATATGTTTGGGAGGGCAGCTTATTGCCAGGGCGTTGGGAGCAACAGTTAAACCTAACCCGGTAAAAGAAGTTGGGTGGTATAAAATACATTTGACAGAAGCAGGGGAAAAGGCCTTTCTTTTCCGGGATTTGCCAGAAGAGTTTTGGGCTTTTCAATGGCATGGAGATACTTTTGAACTGCCTGAAGGGGCTGTTCTCCTTGCAGAAGGTGATACTTGTACTAACCAGGCTTTTGCTTATCAGGATTGTGCCTGGGCTTTACAATTTCACCCAGAAGTTACACCTATAATCGTTAGTTATTGGACTGAGATTTATCAAGAAGAACTTATAGAGTTTGCTGGACCAGGAGCAGTGGCTCAACTTAAAGAGGAGACAAAAAGGCTGTGGGAAAAGAATCAGGAAGTTTTTTCCCGTTTTTGGGCGAATTTTTGCCGACTTTTGGATGTTTAGGGAGAAGAACGAGAACAATAGAAAGAGCATTGCAGATATAAAAAAGCACCCCCACTTTTTATGCGTAGAAAGTGGGGGTGTTGTCATTCTACATATAAGTTACCTATGATGTTAAAGTATCTAACTGTTTTTTTTGCCCACTACATTTAATTGAAGAATTAACCTAAAAATAATTTATGAATTTTTCATATTAACGTATTGCAAAATTAATAAAATATATTATAATTAAACATAACACTTGTAATTTAGGATTGATAAGCATTTTACCACAATTTGAGGACAATTTTAAACAGTAAACATTTTCGCTTGATGCAACTTTCAAAAAAAATATTGCATATAAAAATTTTTTAAGGGGGTTATAAAATGTTGAAGGAAGGTTATGTAAGAATACCTTCGGGATGTGCTATAAGTGGCATAATTGATCGCACTGGTCGTCTATTTTCGGGGCAATCTATAACAGATTCCATCGCGACAATGCATGATAGATCAAATGGTCTTGGAGGTGGTTTTGCTGCATATGGCATTTATCCTGATTTTAAAGATTATTTTGCATTTCATGTGTTTTATGATGATTTGATAGCTAAACAGGAAACAGAGAATATTTTAAAAGCAAATTATATAGTGGCTTTAGAAGAAAAAATACCAACACGAAAAACAGCGCATATTAAAAATGCACCATTAATTTACAGATATTTTGCCATACCAAAGCCAGAGAAATTGAAATTGTCAGAACTGGATGAAAATGAATTTACAATTAAATTTGTATTTAATATAAACAGTAACATACCAGGCGCATATGTTTTTTCTAGCGGGAAAAATATGGGAGTATTTAAAGCGGTAGGTTACCCAGAAGATGTTGCAAATTTTTATAAATTGGAATCTTATAAAGGATATATGTGGTTGGCCCATGGGAGATTTCCAACGAATACGCCAGGATGGTGGGGTGGTGCACATCCTTTTAATCTATTAAATATCTCTGTTGTTCACAATGGCGAGCTTTCTTCGTACGATACTAATCGTAAATATTTAGAAGAATTTGGATATATTTGCACCTTGCAAACTGATACAGAAGTCGCGGCATACATTTTCGATCTTTTATTAAGAAGACATGGTTTACCAATAGAACTTGCATGCAAAGTAGTTGCATCGCCTTTGTGGAAGCAGGTTGAAAGGATGTCACCAAAAGAAAAAATTTTATACACTAACCTGAAAATAATTTATGGAAGAGCACTACTAAATGGTCCATTTTCAATGATAATAGCATATGAAGATGGCTTTGTGGCAATAAACGATAGGATTAAACTAAGGCCACTTACTGCTGCAAAAAAGGGCGATATGATATATGTAGCCAGCGAAGAGTCAGCAATAAGGCAAGTATGCAAAAATCCTGAAAGCGTATGGATTCCTAGAGGTGGAGAACCTGTTATAGCTGAGCTCATACGTGACAACGAAAAAGAAATGTATTCTACAAAGGAGGTTACTGCATGAGTTTAAGCTACCTTACTCCAGAATTTAAAGTACTCAGAGATTACGATAAATGCATTAACTGTAAGGTTTGTATGAGACAGTGTTCGTTTGAAGTTCACAGTTATGATGAACATTTAGATAAGATGGTTTCGAATGATATGAATTGTGTAAATTGTCAAAGATGTGTCGTGTTGTGTCCAACACAAGCTCTTACAATTATTAAACATCCTCAAACATTTAAAGAACATGCCAATTGGACTTACGATGCTATAAGAGATATATACAGACAGGCAGAAACAGGTGGAGTTCTTCTGTCATCCATGGGAAATGATAGGCCTTATCCTGTATATTGGGATAAAATGGTTATAAATGCAAGCCAAGTTACAAACCCCTCTATAGACCCGCTAAGAGAACCTATGGAATTAAGGGTATATATAGGTAGGAAGCCTGACAAGATAGAAATAGACGAAAACCTTAATGTTAAAACAAAAATGCCTCCACAACTCAAACTTGAGACACCAATAATGTTTTCAGCAATGTCTTATGGTTCAATAAGTTACAATGCTCACGCAGCTTTGGCAAGAGCTGCTGAAGAGCTTGGGATACTTTATAATACTGGTGAAGGGGGGCTTCATAAGGACTTCCGGAAATATGGCAAAAACACAATTGTACAGGTAGCATCAGGACGTTTTGGTGTTGATAGAGAATACCTTAATACTGCGGCGGCTATTGAAATAAAAATTGGTCAGGGTGCAAAGCCTGGGATAGGTGGTCATCTACCCGGTGAAAAGGTGAGTGAGGACATCTCGGCAACAAGGATGATACCACCTGGAAGTGATGCTATATCTCCTGCACCGCATCACGATATCTATTCAATTGAAGACCTTGCGCAATTAATATATTCATTGAAGGAAGCTACCGATTATCAAAAACCTGTTGGTGTTAAAATTGCAGCAGTCAATAATGTGGCGGCAATAGCTTCGGGAATAGCAAGAGCTGGAGCAGATTATATAGCAATAGACGGATTTAGAGGCGGTACAGGGGCTGCTCCAAAGAGAATAAGGGATAACGTAGGAATTCCAATTGAATTTGCAATAGCTGCTGTAGATGCAAGACTCCGTTCTGAAGGTATAAGACATACAATATCTTTAGTTGCAGCTGGTAGTATTAGAAACAGTGCAGACATAGTCAAAGCAATAGCTCTTGGCGCAGATGCCGTTTACATTGCAACAGCTGCTTTGATTGCTTTGGGATGTCATATGTGCCAAAAATGCCATACTGGAAAGTGCAATTGGGGAATTGCTACACAAGATCCTAACCTTGTTAAAAGATTAAACCCAGAAATCGGATATAAACGTCTTGTTAACCTTGTTCAAGCATGGAGTCATGAAATAAAAGAAATGCTTGGTGGAATGGGTATAAATGATATTGAAAGTCTTAAAGGCAATAGGTTAATGCTTCGTGGCATAGGAATGACGCAAAAGGAACTTGATATACTTGGCATTCTTGCTGCCGGCGAATAGGAGGTATTTTTGTGAAAAAGGTTTATGTAAAAGAAGAAGTGTGCGTGGGATGTAGATTATGTGAAGTATACTGTATTACATCTCATTCAAAGTATAAAGATGTTTTAAAAGCATATAAGTTGGAACCCCAAAGGCCGACACCACGAATTGTTATAGAGGAAAATAAACCTGTATCTTTTTCGCTTCAGTGTAGACATTGCGATGATGCGCCATGCGTTAAATCATGCATAACAGGAGCGATGCGAAAAGATCCATTAACAGGTGTTGTAACTTGTGACACAGATAAATGTGTTGGATGCTGGACTTGCGTGCTTGTGTGTGAGTTTGGTGCAATCATAAGAGATGTAAATAATAAGGTTGCATCAAAATGTGACTTATGTGCTGAAGCAGGAGAACCGGCTTGTGTCAAGAATTGTCCTAATGAGGCACTTGTCTATAGTGAAGGAGGCATTTCTGTATGAGGATAGTAATAATTGGTAATTCTGTTGCGATGGTAGGTGCAGTAGAGGCAATAAGAAAATATGATACAAGTTCTGAAATAGTTGTTATTTCAGATGAAACATATCACGTGTATTCAAGACCCCTTATATCTTATTATCTTGGAAATTTAGTGTCTGAAGAGAAAATGATATATAGAGAGAAAGATTTTTACCGCAAAAATAAAGTAGAAACTGTATTTGGTATTAAGGCTATTTCTATTGATGAAAGAAAAAAAGAAGTGCATCTTGAAAACGGGGATAGCATAAGTTTTGACAAACTTCTCATTGCAACGGGCGGGAAACCTATAATACCTCCAGTAGAAGGTTTGAACAAAAAAAATGTTCATACTTTTATTAAAATGGACGACGCTAAAAAATTAAAGGAAGCTGCCAAGCCGGGTTCAAAAGCTGTAATTGTAGGTGGTGGTCTCATCGGTTTCAAAGCAGCAGAAGGCCTTCACCATTTAGGGGTAGATGTAACAATAGTTGAACTTGCAGATAGGATTTTAAGTACAATTCTTGATGCAGAAGGAGCATCTTTGGTATCTCAAAGTCTTCAAAATGACGGTATAAAAATAATTACGGGAACAACAGTGGATAAAATTATAGGAGACGAATATGTTAAGGGAGTTTTGCTTAAAAATGGGAAGGAATTAGAAGCTGACAATCTTATTATCGCGATAGGTGTTGTGCCAAACGTTGATGTTGTAAGAAACACATCAATTTCTATAAACCGTGGTATTTTAGTAGATAATACTATGAAAACAAGCGTTGAAGATGTGTATGCAGCAGGAGATGTAGCCGAAGGGTATGATATGCTTGTTGAGTCAAATAGGGTTGTGCCAATATGGCCAAATGCATACATGCAAGGGGAAATTGCAGGGTACAACATGATTGGTATAAATAAAAGTTTTAAAGGGATTTTTCCTATGAACTCAATAGGTTATAAAAATACAAATATGATAACAGCTGGTATAACAAATCCACAGCAGGAGGAATTTGAGATTATCTCTAAAATTGATCATAACAGAAGGTCTTATAAAAAATTTGTGGTAAAAGAAAATAGATTAGTAGGATTTATATTAATTAATGATATTGATAGGGCTGGATTATTTACTGGATTTATAAAAAATGAAACGGATATAACTCCATTTAAGAAATATCTTTTAAATGATGATTTTGGATTTATATATTTGCCAAAAGAATTAAGAAAGGCAAAAATGCTTGACCTGGAGGTGGTACGATGAAAACCATAAATGCGTCAGGAATTTATTATAGAGACCTTAATGAAATAATTAAAGAGTTAGTTCGTTCAGGTGAAGACATAATTAATTTAAAAAATGTCAATGGTCAGCGATATATAGGAGATAATTTATCTGGGACTACAAAAATAAATATCGAAGGTACACCTGGCAATGACATGGCGGCTTTTATGGACGGCCTTACAATAGAAGTTTTTGGTAATGGACAGGATGCAATAGGAAATACAATGAACGATGGGAATATTATTATACATGGACATGCAGGTGATGTCGTTGGTTACGGAATGAGGGGTGGATCTATCTATATAAAAGATAGTGTTGGTTATAGAGTTGGCATACACATGAAAGAATACAAAGATAAAGTTCCCGTAATAGTTATTGGAGGAAGTGCAGGAGATTTCTTTGGTGAATATATGGCAGGTGGATGTATGATTGTGCTAAACTTGAAAAATGATGAAAATATAGTTGGAGAATATTGTGGTACAGGTATGCATGGAGGAGTTATATATTTGAGAGGAGATGTAGAAGACTATAAACTTGGAAAAGAAGTTATTAAAGAAAAGATAGATGACAAAGATTACGCGTTTATCCAAAAGTATGTTGAAAATTTTTGTCAATATTTTGATTATGATTTTCAAAAGATTATGAATCATTCTTTTGTCAAATTGCATCCGATAGGCAAAAGACCCTATGGAAATATGTATGCATAAAAGACGGGGAAGACCCCGTCCCTTACTTTTTTGACATGACATTTTTCCTATAGCCATAATCTTTTGCAATTGGTCTGCCTATGCTATTTATTTTACCAGTAATACAGCTAAAGCAATGGGCGGGAGTGTCATTTATACAGATTTTGCCTGGATATAATGCGTACAATTTTCTGTATTCCCCTTCTGTAACATTTGGCATTACAACATTTGCTCCACTACGAAGTGCTATCAACCTTCCATTAACATTTAGGGTTTCCATTGCTGTAGTTGCCGGAATATTAATATCAGGCATCAAAAGCCTTGTTATGGCCATAACTTTTAAACTGAGTTCAAATGTGCCTCCCTTTTCATTTTTTAATGGTGTATCGGGATTCGGGATAAATGGACCAACCCCTATCATATCAGCATCAATTTCTTTAAAAAATAGAATGTCATCTGCAATGGATTCTATAGTTTGTCCAGGAAGTCCTATGAGACATCCAGTTCCAACTTCGTAACCTAATTCTTTTAAATCTTTAAGACACCTTTTTCTATTTTCATGACTCATATTAGGATCGAGTTTTTCATAAAGTTCTTTATCCGTTGTTTCTATTCTTAACAAATATCTATCTGCTCCAGCTTCTTTATATGCCTTATATTCTTCTCTTGTTTTTTCGCCTATACTTAGAGTTATTGCAATATCGAGTTGTTTTATGGATTTTATGATTTTAGTCATCCTTTCAACATTGAAAAAATCATCTTCGCCAGACTGCAATACTACAGTTCTATATCCTAAATTGCGGGCATTTTTGGCAAAATTAATTATCTGTTCTGGCTTTAATCTATAACGTTTTATATTTTTGTTATCTCTTCTTAGACCACAATATAAGCAATTTTGCTTACATATATTAGAAAATTCAATAAGCCCTCTTAAATGAACTTCATCTCCCACATATTTTTTTCTTACTCTATCCGCGGCTTTAAATAATTCATCGTTATATTGATCATCCTTTAAAAGCTCAACTATTTCTTTCTTTGTGAGAGAGTGTGTTTTTTCAGCTTTTTTTATTAGTTCTAACAAAAAGTTCACCTACCTCAATAAATTTAAACTTCAAATTGGCAAATAAAATTATTAAAAAGATAGCAAAGTTTTTTGTGGCTAAATAAAAATGAGTAATTTTTTAAAATATGCGTGAAAGTACCGTATTTCTCTAATATTAGTTGTTAAAGCTAAAAACATTGATAGAAGGAGAAACCTTTACGATATGAGTTTAACATTTAATGCTCTAAAAGAAAAGATGTTTTTAAAATATATTTGTTATCGTCAATATATCCATTCACATTACTTTAATGTTGTGATATGGTGTTATTATATTATTGTAGACACTTTAACTCGAACAGGTTAAAATAAAAATATAAAGAGAGAAAGTGTCACAAAATGCCAAGAGGTCAAAGAAAATATAGTGAAGAGTTCAAAAACACTATAGTAGAGTTGAAGCTTGGTATAATAGAAAAAGACTACATAGCAGTATAGGGTATATGACTCCGCAACAATTTGAGGATTTGATTAAAAAATCTGCATAAAAATTTCGAGTTTTTGTGTCTACCATATTGACATAAATCCACTGGTACAGCTACTGTAATTGTAGACTAGCAAACGTGAGACAAAATATGTTAAAAGTCAGGGAAGCTTGATAATTTCAAGCCCCTGACTTTTAATATTATTAGTATACGCCGATTAATTAACATTCATTTAGCAGTAAAGGATGTCCTTATGATAATGCATGTATAGAATCCTTTCATACTTCTTTAAAGAAAGAATAAGTAAATATAGTTACTTACTATACTATAAGGATTTATAAATGGGGCAATAAAGGTAATAGATAAGAATAGATATTATAACTTGGGGTTGACCATTTTCTAAGATAGTGCTATAATTGTATACAGAGATTGTTATAAATTTAACAATAGGAGGTAATTAAAGTGTGGGAAACAAAAATAAATCCAAATAAGGTTTTTGAACTTCGCTGCAAAAACACGACTTATTTTGGAATAGGTAGTATAAAAAAGATAAAAGATATTCTAGAAGTTCTTAAAAACAAAGGTATCAACAATGTCATTCTTGTAACCGGTAAAGGTTCCTATAAAGCCAGTGGGGCCTGGGATGTGGTAAAACCGGCTCTTGAGACACTCGGATTCAAATATTCACTTTATGACAAGGTTGGGCCCAATCCTACTGTTGACATGATCGATGAGGCGGCCAAAATCGGCCGGGAAACTGGGGCAAAAGCTGTTATCGGCATTGGCGGTGGCAGCCCTATAGATACCGCGAAAAGTGTGGCTGTACTGCTGGAATACACTGATAAAAATGCAAGAGAACTTTATGAACAGAAATTCATACCTGAAAAAGCTGCTCCTATTATAGCTATAAACCTTACTCATGGTACTGGTACCGAAGTAGACAGATTTGCGGTGGCTACCATCCCAGAAAAAAATTATAAGCCTGCAATTGCTTATGATTGCCTGTATCCTATGTATGCCATAGATGACCCTTCCCTTATGACAAAGCTTGACAAAAAACAGACAATAGCGGTTACTATAGATGCTTTAAACCACGTTACCGAAGCTGCTACCACTCTTGTAGCGTCACCTTACAGCGTCCTAATGGCAAAAGAAACAGTGAGGCTGATAGTTCGTTACCTACCCGCTGCTGTAAATGACCCTGAAAACCTTGTGGCCAGATACTATTTGCTTTACGCTTCTGCTTTAGCTGGTATTTCTTTTGACAATGGCCTTTTGCACCTTACCCATGCGCTAGAGCATCCTCTGAGTGCAGTAAAACCCGAGATAGCTCATGGTCTTGGACTTGGTGCTATACTGCCTGCGGTGGTAAAGGCTATTTATCCATCTGTTGCAGAAGTTCTGGCTGAAGTATATAGTCCTATAGTGCCTGGGCTAAAAGGTCTGCCTGCTGAAGCAGAATATGTAGCTAAAAAGGTTGAAGAATGGCTCTTTAAGGTAGGATGCACCCAAAAACTTTCGGACTTTGGATTCACAAAAGAGGATATTCCGACTCTGGTAAGGCTTGCTAAAACTACGCCTTCTCTGGACGGATTGCTTTCTAATGCACCAGTGGAAGCAACTGAAGCTGTTATTGCCAAGATTTATGAAGAATCTTTCTAAAATTTAATTTAAAAATTTCACAGCAAGCAGATAGACAATAGGCAATGAACAAGAACAGTATAGTTATTATTTTAACCATGTTGAAGGCAAAGAAATTTTAATCTTTGCAGACAGCGAAGGACAAACAATAGCACAACAAGTTCAAATAGGATATCTTTTTGATAAATAAGAAATGAAGACTGAGAAATTGAGGAGAGCCCTTAGCTTGCAAAAATGAGCTAAGGGCAGTAATTTTAGGGTTTTTTGTTAACACTTAAATTTTATCAGAAAAAGGGGAATTTATAACTTAACTCATTGAATATTGACACCATTTTCAAAATAATTATTGAATTCTTTTGCGTTTATGGTATAATTAACTTAAACAATTTAGGCAAAACTAAATATGACAAGTGCTAGGGGAGCCAAAAAGTGGCTGAGAGGGGATTCGTTCCCGACCCTTTGAACCTGTCAGGGTAATGCCTGCGTAGGGAAGCATGCTTTTTAAAACATTTGTAAAAATGCTCACCTCACAGGTGGGCTTATTTTATTATTTGGAGGTGTTTTTATGAAATTAGCCCTTACTATTGCCGGTTCTGATTCTGGGGGAGGAGCAGGTATACAGGCAGATTTAAAGACTTTTTCAGCCCATGGAGTATACGGCATGAGTGTCATTACTTCAATAACAGCGCAAAATACCATGGGGGTTTTGGGAATTGAGGATATAAGCCCCGATATGGTGTATTTGCAGATGAAGGCAATTTTTGAGGATTTATATCCAGATGCAGTGAAGATAGGTATGGTATCTAATGAAAGCATAATTAAAATGATTGCAAAAGGGTTAAAAGATTACAATGTAAAAAATGTTGTGCTGGACCCTGTCATGATTTCAAAGAGTGGAAGCTATTTATTAAAGCCGGAAGCAGTGGAGGCTTTGAAAAAGGAATTGATTCCTTTAAGCCTTGTAGTTACTCCAAATCTTATGGAAGCGGGAGAATTAATTGGAAAAGAAATTAAAAATGTATCGGATATGAAGGAAGCGGCTAAAAAAATTTTAGATTATGGAGCAAAGACAGTAATTGTAAAAGGTGGACATCTTACAGGAGATGCTTTAGATGTATTTTACGATGGAAAAGAGTTTTATGAAATTACATCAGAGAGGATTGATACTAAAAACACGCATGGTACAGGCTGCACATTTTCCTCAGCTATAGCTGCCAATATTGCTTTAGGCCATGATTTAGTTGAGTCGATAAAAAGAGCGAAAGCATACATTACAGGGGCTATAAAACATTCGTTGGCCATAGGGCATGGAGTAGGTCCTACTAACCATTTTTGGAATATAGAAATAAGGAAGGTGTGAGATATGGACTTAACCCTTTATGCTATAACGGATAGGTCTTACATAAAGAATATGGATATTGCTGAAGCAGTAGAACTAGCGATAAAAGGCGGTGCAACAGTAATTCAACTGAGAGAAAAAGATATATCAAGTAGGGAATTTTATGAAATTGCTCTCAAAGTTAAAGAAGTGACAAAAAGAAATAGAATCCCTCTCATTATTAACGACAGAGTGGATATAGCTTTGGCAGTAGATGCAGATGGAGTTCACGTTGGACAGGAGGATTTGCCGGCAGATATTGTAAGAAAAATAATAGGTCGTGATAAAATAGTAGGGGTATCAGCGAGAACAGTGGAAGAAGCTTTAAAGGCACAAAGGGATGGAGCGGATTATTTAGGGGTAGGTGCGGTGTTTAAGACTCCAACAAAGCCGGAGGCAGAAGCCATTGGAATAGAAGGGTTAAAAAAAATAAAAGAGGCTGTTACTATTCCAGTCGTTGCAATAGGAGGTATAACGAAGGATAATGCTTATGAAGTCATGTTAAAGTCGGGAGTAGACGGGATATCCTCAGTTTCAGCTGTATTTTATGGGGATATAGAAAACAATACAAGAAAACTCTTGGAGGTTATAAAAAAAGCGATAAATGATAGGAGGATTTGAAATGAAAAAAGAATTGTTGAAAATTTTAAGGGAGAAAAAACCTTTAGTTCACCATATTACCAATGTAGTTACTGTCAACGATTGTGCTAATATAACACTGGCTATAGGAGCACTGCCAGTCATGGCCCATGCCTTGGAAGAAGTAGAAGAAATGGTAAGTGCAGCAGATGCTTTAGTTTTAAATATAGGCACTCTTACAAATGAACAAGTAGAAGCGATGATAAAGGCAGGAAAGGCTGCAAATAGATTTAAAGTACCAGTTATATTAGACCCTGTAGGAGCGGGAGCTACAAAGCTTAGGACACAAAGCTCAAAAAAGATACTGGAAGAAGTAAAAATTTCTGTGATAAAAGGGAATAGTGCAGAGATTTCAATACTTGCGGGCAAAGGTGGAAAAATACGCGGCGTAGAGTCTCAAGGAGGAGTAGATGATATTGCTGAAGCTGCAAAAGATTTAGCAAACGCGTACAACGTTGTAGTAGCAATGTCAGGTGCTACTGACATAATTACTGATGGAAAAAGAATTGCCTATGTGAAAAATGGACATCCTATGATGGGTACTATCACCGGCACAGGTTGTATGCTTACCTCTGTAGTAGCGAGCTTCTGCGGAGTATGTGAAGATTATTTTGAAACCACAATAGAAGCTTTTGTAGCTTTTGGAATAGCAGGTGAAAGAGCCGCTCAAAGCAGCAATGTCAAAGGGCCCGGCAGTTTTAAAGTGACATTTTTTGATGAGATATATAATCTCACGCCGGAGATAATAGAAAAAGATAAGAAGGTGGAAGTATGAATAAAATACATCGTATGGTTTTTATGGCACTTATTATTGCTATAGGCACCTTTACCTCTCAATATGTATGGTTTAGTGTAGGTGTTGCCAAAGTTACACCTGTTCAACATGCTATTAATGTTATTTCAGCAGTTTTTTTGGGCCCTTGGGGAGCGTTAGAAGTAGCTTTTATTATAGGACTATTGAGGAACATCCTTGGCGTTGGATCGCTTTTGGCATTTCCAGGAGGAATGGTTGGTGCGTTCATTGCTGGATATCTTTATAGATTTACACGTAAGTTTTATTTTGCCTCTATAGGAGAAGTTATAGGTACAGGCATTATAGGGGCTTTGCTTTCTTATCCTATAGCTAAGTATATACTTGGAAGTTCCGGTGCGGCTTTTATGTTTGTCATTCCATTTTCGCTTTCCAGTACAATAGGCTCGGTTATAGGATATGTAGTGGTATTGGTTTTAGTAAAATATAAGAAATTTATCTCATAAACTTACTTTAGAAAGGCGGGTGTGAATCATGAAAATTAAAAATTTTACCCTTTTTCTAATATGGGCAGGTGCAGCAATCTCAATTGCTGAAATCTATACAGGTTCGCTATTTGCACCTCTAGGTTTAACTAAAGGCTTGTTGGCTATTTTAATAGGCCATATCATTGGTACATTATTTTTCTCGCTTGGGGGGCTTATGTCATACATCCTTAAGTTGCCAGCAATAAAATCAACAAAAGTTGTTTTGGGCAATAAAGGTACAATTTTTTTAGGAGCACTAAACATTCTACAATTGATTGGATGGACAGCAGTCATGATTATACAATCAGCAAAAGCTTTTAATGGTGCCATTGGTATGTCTGTTGGTGTAGGAATACTTTTTGTAGGCACATCTGTTTTATTATGGTCACTATTTTTTGAAAGTGAAGTATACTGGGTAAATAACATTGCAGTAATATTGTTGTTTATATTGACTATTGGTGTTGTAGTATTTTTAAAGGGCGGGAAAATTTTAACACCAACAGGTAATATAAGTTTTGTAGATGCAATCGAACTTGCCGTTGCTATGCCTGTATCATGGCTGCCTTTAGTAGGAGATTATACGATCAACAGTGAAAATAGAAAATCTAGCTTTATATATACATTTTTAGGTTATTTTATTGCAAGCTGTTTTATGTATTTTATAGGTCTTTTTGTTTCATTGAAAACGGAAGGAAAAGATATAATTTCATATTTTGCATCAATAAAAACTGGGTTTGTACCATTGCTAATAATACTTTTATCAACAGTGACGACTACTTTTATGGATGTATACTCTGCTGCGATATCTACAATGGCAGTTATTAAAACAAGGCTCAGTAAAAAAGAGCTATTAATAATTTATTCGCTGATAGGTATCATAGCAGCATATTTATTCCCAATTGATAAATATCAAAACTTTTTATATGCTATCGGTAGTGTATTTATTCCAGTATACACAGTAGTTTTTGTAGGCTTCTTTATATTAAAATATGAAGAAAGTGGGTACCTTAATATTCCTGCAGTTGTATCATCTATCATTGGAATTATTACGTATAATTACATGGTATATAACGGTACTTCATTATTAAAATGGTATCTAACTCCCACCATAACAACAATATTTTTGACTGCTGTAATTTATACTGTAACACAAACTTTTTTTAAAAGAAAAGAGAAAATTTTATGATTGATGAAATTGTAAAACTTTTGAACTCGTAAAAGGGAAAGTGCCACTTATACATGTCATCACAAATTATGTTGTGATGAATGATAATGCAAACGCACTTTTGAGTTTTGGAGCATCACCTGCAATGGCAATGTTGCAAGAAGAGGCATATGATTTTACCGCGATTTCAAATGCCATGTACATAAATATAAAATACCTGCTATCCTTAACCAGGGAAGATGTGCAGCTATAAAAAGGAAAATTGATTTTGCAAATCATTGTTAAAATTTAGAATTATAAGCATTAACATGCTAATTTTGAAGCTTTGAAGGTGTATCATTATATTTAATGGCAGGTAGATAACTTTTGAATGGAAGCAAAGTAAAGTAGCTACCATAGGTAGTATTTTAAATAACAGCTGATGAAAATATGGAACTTTATTGCTTTAATACACTCCATATCAACAATTTACAGGAGGAATTCCTATTGAAGCTATTAAAAAATGTATAAAAATGAAAACCAAAATACACCAAATTAATATTTTTAATTTAAATCTATATGCTCTCCTGTATCTAAGAAAATTACCCATTCACATATATTAGTAGCATGATCAGCAATTCTCTCAAGATAACGAGCTACAAACAAAAACTGACTCGCTTGGTCGATGTTTCTTGGGTCTTCTATCATATCAGTTAATGGTTCCCTAAATACTTGTTTGTAAAGAGCATCTACTATATCATCTTTTTCGCCAATCGTTCTTGCAAGGTCTAAATCCTGGTGAACATAAGAATCCAATGACATTTTTACCATTTCTCTTACGATTTCAGCCATTCTAGGAATATCTATCAATGGTTTTGTATATTTTTGATGAGCAATCCTCAAAGTAGTTTTTGCTATATCTACTGCATAGTCTGCCATTCTTTCTAAGTCTGTAACAATTTTAAGCCCTGTCAAAACTATTCTCAAATCCCTTGCAATTGGCTGCTGGGTTACAATAATCTTTGCACATTTATTGTCAATTTTTACTTCCATTTTGTCTATTCTGTCATCACCATCGATGACCTTTTGAGCTAATTCTGTATCATGGTTTACTAAAGAAGCAATGGCATTCGCTATCATTTCTTCTACAAGGCTACCCATTTTTAATACGTCATAATGAAGTCCCTCTAATTCTTTTTCAAAATGAGTGCGATTCACCCTTTCACCTCCTTTAACCGAATTTTCCAGTGCTGTAGTCTTCCATCCTCTAGTCTTGCTACAACCAGATGGCCTTATAAGAACTAAAATGCCATTTTCTTACGTAGATAAAATAATGATTAATTAAAGCATAAAATATTAAGAAAATAAAACAAAGGCATACTCATACAAATGAAACGCCTTTGTTTCATTGTAAGATTATATTTTTTATTTTTAAGGCTGTATAATAAATGTTGAATTGGTTAAGAACCAACCTATAAAAAAATAGAGTACTTATACTAAATGCCTACTGTAAATTCCTAGAGCAAACTTTCAAAATTTTATTATAATGTAAATTTCTTGATAAAAATAATATCATGACGAACCAAACTTTTTATGTATAAAAGCAGAGGGCTCGCCTTTAATCTGACGAGTAAAATGCCTTATCTAACTTCCTTTACCCCCCGAGATAAGCTTCTTTTACCTGCGGGTTTTCCGCCAGCTCCCAGGCGAGGCCAGATAACACAATTTTTCCTGTTTCTAATACATAGCCTTTATGAGCAATAGAAAGAGCCATATGTGCATTTTGTTCTACTAAAAGAATAGTAGTTCCTTGCTCGTTTAGTTCTTTAATGATCGCAAAAATTTCTTTAACCAACAGGGGGGCTAAGCCCATTGAAGGTTCATCTAAAAGCATAAGTCTAGGTGCTGACATTAATGCTCGCCCCATCGCTAACATTTGTTGTTCTCCGCCAGATAAAGAGCCGGCCAGTTGTCCCTTTCTTTCCGCAAGCCGCGGAAACCGATCAAAAACCCTGGTAAGCCTGCGTTTAAATTCTGCTTTATCTTTTAAAAGATAAGCACCTAACTCCAAGTTTTCCAATACTGACATGTTAGCAAAAACCCGTCGGCCCTCAGGCACCTGGCTTATACCCATTTTTACAATGTCATGAGCAGTTTTACCAGTAATATCATTACCTTCAAAAATTATTTTTCCTGATTTAGGCTTGACCAATCCACAAATTGTATTTAAAGTAGTGCTTTTCCCCGCACCATTTGCCCCGATTAAGGTTACTATTTCTCCTTCGTTTACGGTAAGCGATATTCCTTTTAAAGCATGAATGGCCCCGTAAAATACATTTAACTCTTCAATTCTTAATACTTCCTTCCCGCTCACAGAATAAAGTTTGATGGAAATTTAAATTTGATGGCTAATAATTAAAAAAGGCAAAGGCACCTTTTTTTAAAGGCGCCTTTGCCTTTTTTTCTATTTACTTGCTACTTTAATTATACTTGTTTTTCTTTGCATTGTCAATAAGCAAAAAGAAAAATGCTATTATTCTGTGATATTGTCGTATTAAAAGTATTCTGCGATAATGTCAGTATGAGAGCGGTCTAATATTCCCCCAATGCTATTATCATGATTAACGACAAATGAAACGTAACTTTTTGGAATCCTACGGCGGAACGTATACTTGGATATTTTTGCATGCATTTGTAATACAAGATGAACGACTGTACGAAGCATATGGAGAAATTGACGAGCTAAAAATTTCAAAATTAGCAGATAGTGTAGTCAGAAATATTATTCATAGAGGTGAAGATGAGGCTAGAATGATTAAAAAAGAAAATGCCCCTGAAGTACTTCTAAAATTATTAAAAGGGAAGTGCGATCCTGCTTAGAGGCATTCTTGACATATTAAAAAAACTTTGATAAAATGGTCTTGCGTGAACTCTTAATCAGCGGGGCTGGGGTTCGAGTTCCTAATGGTGCACCATATTAATATGCGGGCATGGCGGAATTGGCAGACGCGCCAGACTTAGGATCTGGTGTCTTTCGACGTGGGGGTTCAAGTCCCTTTGCCCGCACCAATAAAAATTTTAAGGAAGAAAAATATATATTTGACAGAAAAATAATGCAGTAAGCATTATTTTTTTTGCGGTTAGTTGTATAATTAAATGCAACAGATAAAAAAATAGAAACCATAGTGAAAATCGTGTATGATATAGGTGTCAACTAAACATCATACAAGGAGGATTTTCACTATGGTTCATAATAATTGTACCACAAAAAAGCGTTCTTTTAAACATTTAAGTAGCTATGAACGAGGAGAAATCTATGCATTACTCAAGGAAGGAAGGAGCATTCGGTATATTGCTAAAAAACTTAATCGATCTCCAAGTACTATAAGCCGTGAAATTAAACGTGGAACTACTACACAACTTAGAAGTGATTTGTCTTCTTATACAAGCTATTTTCCTGAAACTGGTCAGGCTGTCTACGAAAAAAATCGTTCAAATTGTGGAGCTAAATTTAAAGCAGCTAAAGCAGAAGATTTTTTGAAATATGCTGAAAATAAAATATTAAATGAAAAATGGTCACCAGACGCAGTTGTAGGTTATTGTAAGAAGGACCCAAGTTGGAATAATAAAACCATTGTTTGTACTAAAACACTCTACAACTATATAGATAGAGGATTATTAAAAGTTAAAAACATTGATTTACCTTTAAAACTACGTTTAAAACCAAGGAAGAAACAAAACCGTAAAAATAAACGTATTATGGGTAAAAGTATTGATTTTAGGCCTAAAGAAGTTGAAAGCCGTGAAGTTTTTGGGCATTGGGAAATAGATACGTTAATTGGCAAGAAGTCTAATGACAAGGTCCTTTTAACATTAATAGAGCGTAAGACTCGCCATGAAATAATATTACTATTGGATACAAAAGACAGTAAATCTGTTAAAGATGCACTATCAAAATTAAAAGATATGTTTGGTGACAATTTAAGCAAGGTCTTTAAAACAATAACATCTGATAATGGTACAGAGTTTAGTGATTTAGAAAGTGCTCTTTTAGAATATGGCGTAGAAGTATATTATACACATCCATATTCATCTTGGGAAAGAGGTACAAATGAACGACATAATGGTCTTATACGACGTTTTATCCCTAAAGGAAAAAGTATTAGAGATTTATCTATAGATACGATAAAGAAAGTAGAAAATTGGCTTAATAACCTTCCACGAAAATTGTTAAATTATAAAACACCTAAAGAATGCTTTTATGAGGAACTGGCAAAAATTTGTTAAGCCCATCTCTTATAAAGTATAGAGCTCGTTCGTGATTTGTCAAGGGGCAGGCTTCGCCTGACTTAAACCCTTGACAAATCACGACCTTCGCTCAATTTGTTAACTAAGATGGGCTTAAGGTTATATATGATTTGTTCCAAATCCTATATCTACATGATTTTCATTAGGTGTTGCATTTAATATTGCAATTTATAATAAAAAAAGGGGTAGAAAACTACTCCTTTTTTTATTGACAAAATGAAAGTGATAATATATAATCATAAATAAGCAAAAACAATCATAAATGAGCGGAATAACATTGAATGGATGTGAATGAATATGAGTATATCTGATAGAATGTTTGGTGAGGAAAGACGGTTGAAGATTGCGGAGATTATAAGCAAGGATAAAAGTATCAGTGTTTCTGAGCTTAGCAAACTTTTTAATGTTTCTGAGTCTACAATAAGAAGAGATTTGCACGTACTGGAAGAAAAGGGTTTCATACAAAGGACTCACGGTGGCGCGATATTGAATGTTGGCACTCATTATGAGCCTGCATTTTTTGAAAAAGAAGATGTGGAACTAGAGGCAAAAAGGAAGATAGGTAAAATTGCTGCATCAATGATAGAAGAAGGAGATTCTATAATTTTAGATGCCGGTACGACTACTCTTGAGATTGCGCGAAATCTTAAAAATACGAAACTTACTGTTGTCACTAATTCACCTCTTATTGCAATAGAGCTTTCAAAACACGAGGATATTGAGCTTATTGTGACAGGAGGTATACAGAGGTGGAGGACTAAGGCTTTAGTTGGTCCTATTGCTGAAATGGTGATAAAGCAGTTTAAAGTGGACAAAGCCTTTATAGGTACAAATGCTATATCTTTTGAGGATGGGCTTATGACTCCAGACCTAATTGAGGCCAATACAAAAAAAGCGATGTGTGATGTGGCAAGTGAAGTTTATATAGTGGCTGACCATACTAAATTTGGGAAGAAATCTTTTGTCAAATTTGCAGATATAAAGGACATTACGGCAATAATTACAGATGATGAGATTGACTATGAGATAGTGAGAAAATATGAACAGGCAAATATAGATATATTAAGCTTTGGAAGGGATGAAGATGATGATAACGACAGTAACGGCGAATCCAGCAATTGACAGGACAATAATTGTTGAGGATTTGAAAATTGGTTATGTAAATAGGGTAATTCGATCAAGAGTAGATGCTGGGGGAAAAGGTATAAATGTCGCTAAAAACCTTAAAAATTTTGGAGATGATGTTATTGCTCTTGGCTTTATAGGACCTAATGCTAAATATATAATCGATTGTTTAGAAGATGAAGGCATAAAAACTGACTTTGTGAAAATAAAAAATGAGACGAGGACAAATATAAAGATTTCTGATATTTCAAGGATGGAAGTTACTGATTTGAATGAATATGGACCTCATGTAAGCGAAGAAGAAATAGAGCTACTTAAAAAAAGTATATTTAAATATACTAAAGAGTCAAAAGTGCTTGTGCTTTCAGGAAGTTTACCACAAGGAGTGCCAAAGACTTTTTACAAAGACATAATTAGAGAAGTAAAAAGCGGTGATTTAAAAATAATTCTTGATGCTGACAAAGAAGCGCTTTTATACGGCATAGAAGAAAAGCCTTACATGATAAAGCCTAATGTGCAGGAGTTAGAAGATGTAGTAGGCAAAAAGCTTGAGAGTTTAGAAGAGGTTATTGAAGAAGGAAAAAAGCTGAAGGATTCAGGTATAGAAATAGTTGCGATTTCTATGGGAGGTCGCGGTAGTGTTGTGATAACAAAGGAAGGGATATATAGGGTAATGCCTGTAAAAGTTGAAGTAAAAGGGACAGTTGGAGCAGGAGATGCCTTTGTTGCAGGCTTTGCCCATGGAATATACAAAGGACTTCCGATTGAGGAGACAATAAAAATAGCAGCAGCTTTATCTACCTCCGTTGTCATGAAAGAAGGCACAAGAGCAGGCACTCTTGAGGAGGTAAATATATTAAAGGATAAGATTGGAATAGAGAGGATAGAAAGGTGAGGGAAATGGAAATAAAAGATGTATTGAACGAAAAAATGATGGTTTTTGACCTAAAGGCAAAGGACAAAAATGGAGTGTTGGAAGAGTTAGTAAGTGTTTTAAAAGAAAATGGAGTTGTAGATGATGAAGAAGGCTTTTTAGAAGTGGTGAAAAAAAGAGAAGAGGAGTTTTCTACAGGTATAGGTTATGGGGTTGCAATACCTCATGGCAAAAGCAGTCTTGTGAAAAAGCCAGCAATAGTATTTGGAAAGTCTCGACAAGGAATAGACTATAACTCAATGGATGGCAAACCTGCCTATTTATTTTTCTTAATTGCTGTGCCAGACAACTCTGATGAGCTGCACCTTAAAGTTTTGGCTGAGCTTTCAAGGTCTTTAATGCATAAGGAGGTGAGAGAGGAGTTAGAAAAAGCGTCGACACCTGAGGAAGTCATAAAGGCTTTTGAGAAGTAAAATCTTTATGAAAGGGGATTGTTATGAAAAAGATAGTTGCTGTTACAGCCTGCCCTACAGGTATTGCCCATACCTATATGGCGGCGGAAAATCTTCAGATGGCAGCCAAAGAAATGGGAGTAGACATAAAGGTAGAGACTCAAGGGTCAATAGGTGCAGAGAATCAACTTACTGAAGAAGATATAAAAGCTGCTGATGCTGTCATAATAGCAGCTGCGACAAAAGTTGATAGATCAAGATTCGCCGGTAAACCTGTACTTGAGGTGCCAGTTGAAGATGCTATAAAAGATGCAAAAGGGCTTATTGAAAAAGCTCTTAAGATGGAAAAGCCAAAAGATTATGTAGAAAAAGTAGAGGAGATTCATAAAGAAAGGTCAGCGCAAAGGACAGGTGCCTACAAACACCTTATGACAGGTGTTTCCTACATGATACCTTTTGTAGTTGCAGGTGGTATTTTAATTGCGCTTTCCTTCTTCTGGGGATATAAAGCCTTTGAGGTAGAAAGAACTCTTCCTTGGGCTTTGATGAAAATTGGTGGCGGTTCAGCTTTTGCATTGATGGTGCCGATTTTGTCTGGCTATATAGCATTTTCTATTGCAGATAGGCCTGGTCTTGTTCCCGGTATGGTAGGCGGTATGCTGGCAGTATCCACTGGGGCAGGATTTTTAGGCGGTATCATTTCAGGATTTTTGGCAGGATATACGATAGTTTATCTGAAAAGGCTAATAAAGCTTCCTAAAACATTAGAGGGTTTAATGCCAATACTTATACTACCGGTATTATCAACTTTGATAGTTGGACTTTTAATGATATATGTAATAGGTTCTCCAATGAAAGCCATAATGACATCTTTAACTGCCTGGCTTACTGGGATGAGTTCTACAAATGCAGTGATTTTTGGAGCAATATTGGGACTCATGATGGCTTTTGATATGGGTGGTCCTGTAAACAAGACAGCTTATACTTTTGCAACTGGTCTTTTAGCATCAAATGTTTTTGCTCCAATGGCAGCGGTCATGGCAGCTGGTATGACACCGCCTCTTGGACTTGCACTTGCAACTGTTCTTTTTAAGAATAGATTTACAAAGGAAGAGATAGAAGCAGGTAAAGCAGCATGGGTTTTAGGTGCCTCCTTTATAACAGAAGGAGCTATACCATTTGCGGCAGCAGACCCCTTCAGGGTAATACCTTCTATAATGGTTGGTTCTGCTGTGACGGGTGCTCTTTCAATGCTTTTCCACATTGAATTAAGAGCTCCTCATGGAGGAATATTTGTAATACCGATAGCTGTGTCAAATCCTCTTCTTTACATTGGAGTAATAGCAGTTGGTACAGTAGTTACTGCATTAATGGTAGCGCTTCTTAAGAAAAAAGTAGAATAAAAAAGGAAGGCTGTTGCCTTCCACTTTTTTTATTTGCTAAAAGGATTTTGCACCTTTACTTTGCCAGAGTACTGACCTGAATTTAGGTCTCTATACAAATCCTCTCTGCTCCAGGTAAGTTCGCCTTCCGTACCCAAGTTAAAACCTTTTTCTAATATACTTATATAGCGTGACTTGGCTTTCTCATATGAATTTTCTTTTCTTACGATTTCCTCAAGAGTTTCTGTTAAAAGGCCAGATACTGATGTTTGTCTAGCTATAGCTATATGTTTTATCTTTTGTAATAAATCCTTAGGCAAAGATAATGTGATATTTTGCATCTCAATTTTTTGCTTACCTTTGTTCATATTATTCTATATCTATTTTTCTTCCCTTTGGCTTACTTGGATGCAATTTTGGCATTGTGATTTTGAGTATACCATTTTCAAATTTAGCAGTAGTTTTTTCAGGATCTACTTCTGCGGGTAGTTCTATTCTTCTGGCAAAACTTCCGTAATATCTTTCTCTCATGTAATAATTTTTATCTTCTCTTTCTTCATCTACTGTGGTTTGCCCTTTTATTTCCAGTATATTGTCATAGACATTTATTTCAATGTCTTTTTTGTCAACGCCCGGTAGTTCAGCTGTTGCCACTATTTCTGTTTCAGATTCGGTGATGTCCACTCTTGGCCGAGAAAATAGACCTGAAATAGATGGGAAATTCACATCAAAAATGCTTGGCAAATTTCTAATATTGAAATCGAAGGGCCAATCCCACCAATCACGTCCTCGTCTCATTAGACTCATTTACATCACCTCCATATTTTTCTATTATTTATTATATCACATTGATTGAATTTTGCAATTATTAGGTTTCACAAAATCCTCACATTTAATTCTTACTTTTTTATTCTTTTTATGTTAAAATCTATAAGGATGAGACTGACAATGTAAAAAGGAAGTGATTAGATGCGACCAGATGAAAAAGATGTAAGTAAGTTGTACTTTTTTGTCATGTTACTTCTTATAACAGTGGGATATTTGGTGCAAAAGGCTTCTTTATATATAGGTATACTCATCACAGAATTTTTTCTTGTTTTACTGCCTGTTATTCTTTATCTTTTTTTAAAAAAATATGATGTAAAATATGTTTTAAGGTTAAATCCTATAAAAGGGGATCAAGTTTTTTTAGTGATAATAATAGCTATTTTAGGCTGGATAGTATCGGGTTTTTTTGCACTTTTGACAAATTATTTTCTATCTAAATTGGGTAAAATTCCTGTCATGCAAATGCCTGCAGCTTCCAATATACAAGAACTTTTTATGCAAATTTTAATATTTGGAGCTGTAGCTGCCTGTTGTGAAGAAATATTTATGCGGGGACTTGTTATGAGAAGTTTTGAAATGAGGGGTTCTATAAAGAGTATTTTTATAACCGCTATATTCTTTGCAATGCTTCATTTAAATGTACAAAATTTTTTAAGTATACTTTTTCTCGGTAGTTTATTAGGATATGTAGTGTATAGAACTAATTCCATATATGCGGGAATGATAGGCCATTTTACAAATAACACTATTTCTGTGTTGTTATCATATTTTGTAGCACAACAAAACTTAGGAAAAGCTACTCCATTACAACAAGTAAATATTCCATTTATTGTAGTCGTTGGTTATGGGATTTTTGCATTGTTTGCTTCTGTTTTTTTGTATGTGCTATTGAGATATTTGAAGAAAATAACTGACCCATATATTATACGCGGTACTACAACAGTAAAAGAAGATTTACACATTTTCTTATATTGGCCTGTGCTTTTGTCAGTTTTAGTGTTTGTATATAGGATCAGTTGGGAAATATTAAAGATAGCAGGAGTTATATAAAAGTGTACACTGCATGTTTAAAAAAATGAAAAGTGTTGACGTAAATAAAAGAATAGGATAGAATAATAAATAGAAGAGATGCAATCGGTTTCATTTTGAAGGTGGTGGTATAATGAATGTAACGATTAAAGATGTGGCAAAAAGGGCAAATGTTGCTCCTTCTACTGTATCGAGGGTTATTGCTGATAATCCTCGTATAAGCAAAGAGACAAAAGAGAGAGTTTGGAAGGCGATGGAGGAATTGGGGTATTATCCAAATGCCATTGCCAGAAGCCTTGCAAGTAAAGTGACAAATACATTAGGGCTTATAATGCCTCGCTCTACAGAGGAAGCTTTTTCAAATCCCTTTTTCCCAGAAGTGATGAGAGGAATAAGTGTTGTTGCCCACAGAGAAAAATATGATTTGCTTTTATCAACATCTGGGAATCAAGAAGAGGAAAAAGAAGCGGTTATAAATATGGTAAAAGGCAAACGAGTAGATGGAATAATTCTTTTATCTTCTCGTACAACCGATGAGCTTATACCTTGGTTAAGAGATGAGAAATTTCCTTTCGTTGTTATAGGTAAGCCTTTAGATGCCAAAGGTGTGTATTGGGTTGATAATGACAATATAGGGGCTTCTAAGCTTGCTACTAATTACCTTATTAAACATGGGCATAGAGAAATTGCTTTTATAAGTGGTTCATTGGAATATGTAGTGAGTTTAGATAGATTAGATGGCTATAAACTTGCCCTTGAGGAAAATGGAATACCTTTTAAAAGAGAGTTGGCGGAACAAGACGAGTTTTCAGAAGACGGCGGATATAGGGCGATGATGAGAATATTAGAAAGAGAAAAACCTACTGCAGTTGTGGTTACTGATGATGTTATGGCATTTGGTGTGATAAGGGCTGCAATAGATAAAGGATATAGAGTTCCTGAGGATATATCGATAGTAGGGTTTAACAACATCCCCTTGTCAGCCTTTGCAAATCCACCCCTTACGACAATAGATATTTCCACGTTTGATTTGGGGATTAAGTCTGCAGAGCTTTTGATTGCGAGGTTAAAGCAAAAGGAGATAGACATAGACCATATAATTGTGCCTGTGAAGCTTGTGGAGAGGAAATCTTGTGTTGCAAGATGAAAAGCTGTAGGGTTTACATTCCTACAGCTTTTTTATGGCCTTTTAAAAACATTTCTCCTACTTCGTAGATATTTCCTGCTCCAACTGTTAATACTAAATCGCCTGCTTTTGCATTTTTATTTAAATACTCCACTATAGAGTCAAAGTCTTTTAAGTACAAAACATCCTTTCCTCTTTGAGAGATTAGTTCCACTAAATCTTTAGAAGAAACAATTCCTGTATCTTTCTCTCTTGCGGCGTATATGTCAGCTATTATTATTTTATCCGCATTGTCAAAGGACTCTGCAAAATCATTAAGCAAAGATTTAGTTCTTGAGTAAGTATGTGGCTGGAATATACAAATAATTCTTTTATGAGGATAATTTTTTGCTGCTTCTAAAGTTGCTTTAATTTCAGCAGGGTGATGAGCATAGTCATCCACAATTGTTATGCCGTCAACTATTCCTTTTACTTCGAATCTTCTATGAGTGCCTTTGAACTCAGTTAAATAATGAGAAGCTTTTTTTATGTCGATTCCTACAAGGTGACTTACTGCCAAAGCAGCTAAGGCGTTGTAAACATTGTGTTTTCCGGGTATTGATAATTTAAAATTGCCCATATATTCCTCTTTATAATAAACATCAAAAATTGCACAACCTTTATCATCAAAACTTATGCTTTTTGCTTTCCAATCACTATCTTGGTAAATACCATAGGTTACAATGTTTTTATTTAGCCCATTTACAACATACATGGTGTTTGCATCATCTTTGCATGCTACCACAAATCCATCTGGTGGAACTAAATTAGCAAATTGCCTAAAAGACTGCTTTATGTTGTCAATATTTTTGAAGTAATCTAAGTGATCTGAATCGACATTTAGTATAACAGCTATGTAAGGATAAAACTTTAGAAAACTATCTGTATATTCACAAGCTTCTGTGACAAAATATTCACTGTTTCCAACTTTCACATTTCCTCCTATTACATCTACTTCTCCTCCTACTAAAACTGTTGGGTCAAATCCCATACCATCGAGTATTACAGATATTAAAGAAGTAGTAGTTGTCTTTCCATGACTTCCTGCAACAGCAATGCCGTATTTGTATTTTTTCATAATGAGACCTAAAAGGGTAGCTCTATCTATAGTAGGTATATTTAATTCTTTAGCCTTTTGATATTCAGGATTATCTTCATGGATAGCAGCTGTATACACTACTAAATCAGCACCTATGACACTATTTTCATTGTGAGGTATTGTTATAACTGCTCCTTCTTGTCTTAACCTTTCGATTATATGAGAATTTTTTATATCTGAGCCTGTTACTATATGGCCGTTATTCAAAAGTATATGAGCTAAACCGCTCATACTTATACCGCCAATTCCTATAAAATGCACTCTTTTAAAGTTTTCAAGATTTATATCCATAGTTTACGCTCCTCTCAGTTCCTATTGTTATTATTGCCTTTTCATGGTTAAAATATGATTAAAGCTTGTCAAAAGCAACTATATTTATAAAAAAATTATATCACATGTTGCAGAAAAGTGAACTTTTAAATATAATTTTGGTATAAAAGTTTGTATGTGCGGAGGTTATTTTTTATGGATAAGTACAAACGGTATGAACGATTGGCAGCAATCGTTAAGATATTTAGTGAAAATCCTAATACCCTCATAAATTTAGAATATTTTGTGAATTTTTTTGGTATAGCTAAATCTACTGCCTCGGAAGATATCGATATTTTAAAGAATGTGATAGAAAAATTTAGTTTTGGCAAATTAATTACATTACCTGGAGCTGGTGGTGGAGTAAAATACATTCCTATAGCTAATATTAAAAGTTATTTGCCCTTTGTACGAGAAATAAAGGAAAAATTAAAAGACCCCTCTAGAATAATTCCCGGAGGTTTTCTGTATACTGCTGATTTGATTTATTCTCCCAATATTGTAACAAAAATTGGTGAAATTTTAGTGCTTCCTTTTTTGGATAAAAACGTTGACGCGATTGTTACTGTGGAGACCAAGGGTATACCTATTGCCTTGATGTGCGCAAGGACGCTTAATGTTCCACTTGTAATAATTAGAAAAGATAGCAGAGTTACAGAAGGCTCTTTTGTTTCTATTAATTATATTTCTGGGTCTCAAAGACACATACGATCTATGTCTTTGGCTAGAAGGTCTTTACAGAAAGGTTCTAAAGTATTATTGATAGATGACTTTATGAAAGCAGGTGGGACGATTAAAGGTATGATGGAACTTATGGAGGAATTTGACGCTGAAGTGGTTGGTGCAGGAGTTATGATTTCGACGGAAAAACCGGAGAATAAGCTGGTAGATAATTACATTTCGGTTTTCGTGTTAAAAAATATGGAGGAAGAGAAAAATATAATTGACATTGAAATAAGTGATTGGATATTGAAGGATTAAAATGAATAAAATTTTTTAAAAATTTTTCGGAATTTTAGTTTTTCCTGAAGGAAATTTTGATTTTATGGCGAATATTTATTAGTGTAAGAGTAGTTCCGCAAATGCTAACTTAGGGTTTAACTTCAGGAAGGTGGTGAGCTTATGGAAATTACAGACGTAAGGGTGAGAAAACTTAATGAGGAAGGCAAAATGAAGGCTGTAGTTTCTGTAACCTTTGACAATGAATTTGTAGTTCACGACATAAAGGTTATAGAGGGCCAAAATGGGTTGTTTATTGCTATGCCAAGTCGAAAAACTCCCGAAGGGGAGTTTAAAGATATTGCTCACCCTATAAATTCAGACACAAGAAATAAATTACAAAGCGCTATTCTCAAAGAATATGAAAAAGCAAAAGAACAAGAAGCTGCACATAAGGAATAAAAAGGAGCTTGTCTCCTTTTTATTTTTTTGTTGAACTTTGCTGCAATTATAGTTAAAATAGTATAGGGTATGAGAATTAAATTTAGTATAGAGGGTGTGGAAAAATTGGAAGGGCTAGTGACGCTTATTTTAGCGGCGGGTCTTGGGAAAAGAATGAAATCTAAGCATCCCAAGGTGATTCATAAAGTTTGTGGTAAACCGATGATAGAATGGGTAGTAGATGCGGTGGAAAAAATAGGAAGTAACGAAGTAATTGTAGTAGTCGGCCACAAAGCAGAAGAAGTTAAGGAAGTTTTAAAAGAAAGAGTCAAGTATGCTTATCAAGAAGTGCAGTTAGGCACAGGTCATGCTGTGATGATGGCGGAAGACTTACTCCCTGAGGAAGGTAATGTTCTGATTTTGACTGGAGATACGCCCCTTATTACCTCCAATACCTTAAAAGAATTAATAAATTTTCATATTAAAGAGCATAACAGTGTCACTATTTTGTCTTCAGTATTAGAAGACCCTACAGGTTATGGGAGGATAATAAGGGATGAAAGTGGAAACGTTATAAAGATTGTGGAAGATAAAGATGCGACGGAAGAAGAAAAAAGCATCCATGAGATAAATTCTGCCATGTACGTTATGGATATAGCCAAACTAAAAAAGGCGTTAAGAAGGATAACCAATAATAACGCACAGGGTGAATATTATCTGACGGATGCTGTGGAAATTATAAGAGATATGGATGGAAAAATTGGCGCTTTTACTGTACCTTCAGAGGAGATAACGGGAGTAAATTCAAGGGTCCAGCTTTTTGAAGCAGAGAAAATAATGAGAAAGCGGATTAATTATCGTCACATGGAAAACGGAGTAACAATAGTGGACCCTGATACCACTTATATAGGAGCTGAAGTGGAGATTGGAGCAGATACTGTAATATTGCCTGGTTGTGTTATAGAAGGGAAAACGAAAATAGGAAGTGATTGTGAGATAGGGCCTAATTGTAGGATTGTTGATTCAGAAATCGGTGATGGATGTAGTGTCACGTATTCGGTAATACTCTCTTCAAAAATAGGAAATAATGTTAAAATAGGACCTTTTGCCCACATAAGGCCAGAAACTGTGATACAGAGTAATGTCAAAATAGGGGATTTTGTAGAGATAAAGAAGTCAATAATTGATGAAGGGAGTAAAGTTCCTCATCTTACGTATGTGGGAGACGCGGAAGTTGGTAAAAATGTCAATATGGGATGTGGCTCTATTACAGTTAATTATGATGGTAAACAAAAGTACAAGACAGTGATAGGAGATAATGTTTTCGTGGGATGTAATGTAAATCTTGTAGCGCCAGTAAAGATTGGAAATAATGCTTATATTGCTGCTGGTTCAACTATAACAGAGAATGTTCCTGAAGGAGCCCTTGCCATAGCCAGAAATAGGCAAACTAATAAAGAGGGCTGGGTACAGGAAAGAATAAAAAAAGGGAGGCTTTAAATTAAATGGTAAGATATAATAGTTCTCTAAAAATTTTTTCAGGAAATTCAAATCCTAAGTTAGCCAGTGAAATAGCAGAACATCTTGGACTTAAACTTTGTGATTCAGAAGTAGGGACTTTTAGTGATGGAGAGATAAGTGTAAGGATTGGAGAAAGTGTAAGAGGTGCAAGCGTTTTTGTAATACAGTCAACTTGTGCGCCTGTTAACAACAACTTAATGGAATTATTGATAATGATTGATGCTTTTAAAAGGGCATCTGCGGCTGAAATTAATGCAGTTATACCCTACTATGGTTATGCAAGACAAGACAGAAAAGCAAAGGCGAGGGACCCAATTACTGCAAAGCTTGTAGCTGACCTTATAACTGCAGCAGGAGCCCATAGAGTTGTTACAATGGACCTTCATGCTCCACAAATACAAGGGTATTTTAATATTCCTGTAGACCATCTTTTAGGAGGACCAATACTTGCGAAATATTTTCTTGACAAGGAATTGGGAAATGATGTAGTAGTTGTTTCCCCTGACCATGGCAGTGTGACAAGAGCGAGGTATTTTGCAGAAAAATTGAATGCTCCTCTTGCTATTATTGACAAAAGAAGGCCAAAAGCTAATGTAGCAGAGATAATGAATATAATAGGTGATGTAAGAGGGAAAAAGGCTATTTTGGTAGATGACCTTATTGATACCGCTGGTACTTTGGTACAAGGGGCGGAGGCTCTTCTTGACAGTGGTGCTACTGAAGTTTATGCTTGCGCGACTCATGGGGTGTTGTCAGGCCCTGCGATTGAAAGGCTTAAGGAATCACCAATAAAAGAATTGGTTATAACCGATACAATCCCTCTTCCCGAAGAGAAAAAAATTGACAAAATTAAAGTGAGGTCTGTAGCTCCTTTATTTGCAGAAGCGATTTTGAGAATCCATGAAGGAATGTCTGTAAGTAAATTGTTTGTATAGGCACTTTATGTGCCTTTTTTATATTATTTAAAATTTTATTATGATATAATTTAAGCAAGGAAACTTGAAGTAGAGGGTGATTTTGTGGGAGATAACCGAAAGATTTATGTAGTGGATGATGACAAGAATATATGTGAAATAGTTTCTTTGTACCTTGAAAAAGAGGGTTTTGATGTAGAGCAGATATACGATGGGCAAACCGCACTAAAGAAAATACAAGAAAAACCTCCAAAGCTCGTCATACTTGACATAATGTTGCCAGGAATTGATGGTATAGCTCTTTGCAGAGAAGTCAGAAAATTTTCAAAGGTGCCTATAATAATGCTTACCGCAAAAGGGGATACACTTGATAAGGTATTGGCTTTAGAGATTGGCGCTGATGACTACATCGTAAAGCCATTTGACGGGAAAGAATTAGTAGCAAGAGTTAAAGCGGTTTTAAGAAGATATGAACCGGAAAGTGAGGAAAAACAGGCTGTTTCTTATCCAGAACTTTATGTAAGTTTAAGCGAATATAAAGTTGTTTATAAAGGGCAAAATGTAGATTTAACTCCCAAAGAGTTAGAACTTTTATATTTCTTATGTACACATCCTAACAGGGTTTTCACGAGAGACCAGCTATTAGAAAATGTATGGGGTTATGATTATATGGGAGATAGTCGTACAGTAGATGTTCATATAAAGCGGCTTAGAGAGAAAATGGGAGATGGCCCTAATTGGAAACTTACCACCGTATGGGGTGTAGGTTATAAATTTGAGGTGAACTAAATTTGAGCAAAAATAGACTTTTTAAAAAACTTTTTATAAGCAATATGATTATCATCCTTATTACTTTGTCTATTCTTTCAGGGATGTTTTATCTGATGTTTCAAAACTATTACTTTGCTGACAAAGAAAAAATAATGTTAGAAGAGGCTCAAGAAATAAATGCAATTTTAAATGAATTTGCGGTAGGAGACATAAACATAGATAAATGGAATCAAGAACTAAACGTTGTTACTAGATTGATTAATGCTACTGTATGGATCGTAGATAAAGAAGGGCTAATTTACAGTCAATCACAACAGCAGGGCAAAGCATGGACAGGAGTAAGCCTCAGTAAAGAAGAAATAAAAAGCATTTTAGATGGACAATCTGTTGTAAAAAAAGGATATTTTGGTGGCAAATTCAATCAGCCTGTTTTGACAGTAGGAGTGCCTCTTGTTATAAATGGCCGAATTGAAGGTGCTATATTTATGCATGCTCCTTTGACAGAAATGAATAAAACTATTATTAACATCTTTATTTTAATGCTTTTATCTGGAGGAGTAGCTCTTATAATAGGTTTTGTGCTCATTTCTTATACTTCCAGTAAAATATCTCAGCCTCTTAAAGAGATGAGCTTAGCTGTTCAGCAGGTAGCGAAGGGGAATTTTTCTGCAAGGGTACAACATAAGGAAGAAGATGAAATAGGGGATTTGGCTAAATCCTTTAATATTATGGCAAAAGAATTAGAACAATTAGAAAACATGAGAAAAGATTTTGTGGCAAATGTTTCTCACGAATTGAGGTCTCCATTGACCTCTATACAAGGATATATAGATGGGATATTAGACGGTACTATTCCAAAGGAAAAAGCTTGCGATTATCTTAAAATAGTACAAAAAGAAACACGGAGGATGTCTCGGCTCATAGACGATTTTCTTGAAATGACTAAACTTGAGTCAGGTCAATTTCCACTGCATAAGACGGAATTTGATATAAATGAACTTATAAGACTGGCCGTTATAAAGTTTGAAAAAAGAATAGTGGAAAAAGATCTAACCGTTAAAGTTGATTTTGAAGAAGACAGACGAATAGTTATAGGTGATAAGGACAAGATAGAACAAGTTTTGACAAATCTTATAGACAATGCAATAAAATTTTCTAAAGAAAAGGGTATAATTCATATTTTTACTGAAATAAAAGATGACAAAGTATTCATTACTATAAAAGATAATGGAATAGGTATTTCTCCAGAAGACCAAGAGCATATATGGGATAGATTTTATAAAGCGGACAAATCGAGAGGAAAAGATGGAGCAGGCCTTGGGCTTTATATAGTAAAGCGTATTATAAATGCTCATAACGAGGAAATATGGGTAGAAAGTGAAGTTGGTAAAGGTACAGC
Organism: Thermoanaerobacter sp. X514; assembly: GCF_000019065.1. Lineage (NCBI taxonomy): Bacteria > Bacillati > Bacillota > Clostridia > Thermoanaerobacterales > Thermoanaerobacteraceae > Thermoanaerobacter > Thermoanaerobacter sp. X514. The sequence goes on from NC_010320.1 coordinate 612,283, forward strand.
ATTTACTTTTACTTTGTCGGTGAAAAAATTTTAAAAAATCACAATAAAATATTTACACTTTGTTAACACTTTATTCATAAATAAGGGATACAATAATATTTGAGAGCGACAAATGCCTCTCCTTGACCTCCCTTATCATAGCGGTCCAAGTGAATACTTGGGCCGCACATTTATTTATAAAAAACAACGCGGAAATTTTTTAATAAAAACTACTTAAAATCTTTACATCATGTTCATAATTTGTTAATAAAAAGGGGTTATAATTAAAAGCAAGAAAGAACAAAAGGAGTGAGTGATTATGGATTACGAAAAAGACTTTGAAGATAAAATTGAAAAAAATGATCCGGAGAATGTAGTTCCTCCAGAAGAAAATGAAAAAGAAGAGCTATATCAAACAGAAGAATTAAATAGCGAAATATTAAAAGCAGAGGAACAAAAGCAAGAGGAGTTGGAAACTACTGCGCCAATTCCTAAAGTGGTATTTAGAAACAACAAAAAGAGTTTGGGGAAGATGGTAAAAAGATTCAGAAAGAGAATGTTAGCTTCTTTTATCGCAGTAGCGTTGGTGGCAGCTTTAATCGGCGGAGGAATTACAGGAACTGTAATGAAATACTATGGAACCCAAAATGATGCGTCAGCACAAGTTGTTACAAGATATTTACCTCTAGATGCTACTTCGTCAGACGAAAGCGGTATTTTAAATTTGATACCCAACATTTACAAAATAGTGAGCCCAGCAGTTGTAGAAATTAGTACAAGTGTTGCTTACAACTACGGTTATAGAACTAGAGGTAGCGGTTCTGGATTTATCATAAGCTCTGATGGATACATTGTCACAAATAACCATGTAATTGACGGAGCATCAAAAATCACAGTAAAACTTTCAGATGGAAGAAGTGCTGATGCAAAACTTGTAGGAAAAGATGATAGAACAGACCTCGCAGTACTTAAAATAAACCTTCCTAATTTACCCATTGTAAAACTAGGAGATTCTTCCAAACTCCAACCTGGGGAATTGGCAATTGCTATAGGCAATCCTCTTGGAGAATCCTTTGCAGGTACAGTCACAGCAGGTATAATAAGCGGACTCAACAGGAATCTCCAAAGTGATTATGGGCCTGTCAAACTCATACAAACAGATGCAGCTATAAATCCTGGCAACAGCGGCGGACCTCTTGTGAACAGTAAAGCAGAAGTTATAGGTATAACAAGTGTTAAGCTCACTTCAATAGGACCAAGTATTCAAGACCCTTTTGGAATGTTCCAGAGCCAAGAAACTCCTGTTGAGGGTATGGGTTTTGCAATTCCAATAAACGAGGCAAAACCTATAATTGACCAGATAATAAAACACGGCTATGTAGAAAGGCCTATGATGGGAATAGGTGCTCAAACTATTACACAACAAGATGCAGCCCGATATAATTTGCCCGTAGGAGTGTATGTAGTTCAAGTTCAGCCAAATAGTGGAGCGGAAAAAGCTGGTATTCAACCAGGAGATGTGATAATAAAGGTTGATGGTAAAGACATTACTTCCTTTGAGGATTTACAAGGCATATTAAATAACCACAAAGTTGGAGATGTAATAAATGTAACAATTTGGAGAAATAGCAAAACATTTACAGTTACTGTAAAATTGCAAAGCAGCGCAAACTTTGAATAAAACCGGCCAGTGATTTTACTGGTCGGTATTTTGTGTACTCTATAGCTTTTTTTTGTTTAATTATGTATAATTAATTTGATAAGGAAGGGTGGTCGTATGTACGTAATTGCAGGTTTAGGAAATCCTGGTAGAGAATATGAAGGAACGAGACATAATGTAGGATTTATGGTAATAGATGAATTGGCAAAAAAATTAGGTATGAATGTCACAAAATTAAAATTTAAATCCCTTGTGGGTGAAGGGAATTTTAAAGGAGAGAAAATAATTCTTTTAAAGCCTCAGACATTTATGAATTCAAGTGGTGAAGCTTTATACGATGCTGTAAATTTTTATAAAATTCCACTTGAAAATGTAATTGTGATTTATGACGATAAAGACTTGGATTTGGGCAAAATAAGGATAAGAAAAAAAGGAAGTTCAGGCGGTCACAATGGAATGAATTCTATCATATATCTTTTAAATAGCGAAGAATTTCCACGAGTTAGAATAGGAATTGGAAAACCGCAAAAGGATTTAGTAAGTCATGTATTAGGAAAGTTTGAAGAGTCAGAGAAAAAACTAATTGATGAAGCTGTTATAAAAGCAGCAGATGCGGTGATAGATATTATAGAAAATGGGATAGAACATGCTATGAGCAAATTTAACGGTTGATAAAAAGGCAATAAAGGAGAAAAATGAATACATGTGGCTATTATCTGGAATTGGTGGTGTAATTTTAGCATATTTTCTAAATAGGATGGCAGTAACTAAATACAAGAGAAGAGCTATAATTTATCTTGTACCAGCCATTGAAGAAACTTGTAAGACAGTGGCAGGGTATTTGACTTCCTCTATTCTTTTGTCTCATTTGATATTTGGAATTGCAGAGGCAGTAAATGATTACATAAAAGCTTCATATAAAATCAATTTAAGGGCTTCTATTTTAAGTATCTTAAGCCACAGCTTTTTTGGTATAACCTCTTACATATTAGTGATGCAAACAAATATTTTTTTGGCTATTATTGTAACTTCTTTAATACATGGCTTATGGAATAGTCTTATGTTGAGGTGATGAACATGTTTACTCGCCAAATAGAAGAATTAAAAGAGATTAAAACAATAGAAGAATTTCTTCAACAGAGGAAGGGACCTGTTTTGGCTTATGGGCTTACAGATTCTCAAAAAGCCCATATTGCCCATTATATAATGACTAAGTTTAACAAAAAGGTGTTAGTTATTGCTCCTGATGAGGTGGAAGCAAGAAAAATATACGAAGATTTGTATTCTTTTAATTTTGGCAATGCTTCTTTATTTCCTAAAAGAGAAGCCTTGTTTTATAAAATAGATGCTGCGAGTCAAGAAGTGGTGTCTCAGAGATTGCAGGTAATTAAAAAATTGTCAGAAGAAAGTCCCCATGCTGTAGTTACTTCTATAGATGCAGCAGTAGGCAAGCTCATACCTATGGATTTGTTTAAAAAGTATCAGTTTGTTTTTAAATTAGGTGATACTGTAAATTTAGAAGAAGTTATAAAAAGTTTGGTGACCATGGGGTATGAAAGGGTTCAAATAGTGGAAGGAAAAGGGCAATTTAGTGTGAGGGGAGGAATAATCGATGTTTTTTCTCCTACGGAAGAATATCCTTATAGGATTGAACTTTTTGACGATGAAATAGATTCCATAAGGACTTTTGATGTGATTACCCAAAGGTCTTTAGAAAATATTGATAAAATAAATATTTTTCCAGCTACAGAGTTTATCGCAGAGGCAGAGCACATCAAAAAGGGGATTTCGGCAGTTTCGAACTATTTAAATTCCTATTTGTCAAAAATAAAAAAACCGAAAAGTGGTATTGCAGAAAAATTACAGCAAAAATTTGAAGAAATTATGGAGGAGATTACGGAATCTAAAAGGGTAGAAAATATTTATGAGCTTATAGATTATTTTTATGATGACGTTTATTCTATTGTTGACTATATGGGAGAAGATGCAGTTATTATTTTAGATGAAAGCAGTCGCATTAAACAAAGGGTAAATAACCTTCAAATGGAATTTAATGAAAATTTCAAGGCTTTGTTAGAAAAAGGAGAGGTTTTGCCAGAGCAAAGTAAGCTTTTTTTTGATTATGAGGAAATATTAAAAAGAGTGAAAAATAATTTTTTACTCATAATGAATACTTTAGCAAAGCCAGGCAATGAGTTACAACCTCAAACGATTGTTAATTTTGTATCAAGGTCTATGCATCATTTTCACGGCAATATGGATATTTTAGTAGATGATTTGAAGTATTACAAAAACGCAGGATATAAAGTGTTGCTTTTAAGTGGGAATCAAGAAAGAGCAAGAATTTTAAAAGATACTCTTGACAGTTTTAATATTGATACTGTAGTGATTAAAGACAGTGAATACGATATACAAAAAGGGCAAGTGGTCATATATGCTGCCTCTGTTAGCAAGGGATTTGAGTATGTGGATGCAAAATTTGCTGTTATAAGCGATGGAGAAATTTTTGGTCAGACTAAAAGGAGAAAAAGAACTGTAAAAATTAAAAATGCTGACAAGATAAAGAGCTTTACTGAATTAGAAATAGGGTCATATGTTGTGCATGTAAATTATGGCATAGGAAAGTATGAAGGCATAGAAAAGATAAAAGTAGATGGAATTGTAAGGGATTATTTAAAAATAATTTATGCAGGGGGAGATACCCTTTTTGTACCAGTAGAACAATTAGACCTTGTGCAAAAATATGTGGGTCCTACAGACAATCCTCCTAAATTAAATAAATTAGGGGGTAGTGAATGGCTTAAAGCAAAAAGAAAAGCAAAAAAAGCAGTGGAAGACCTTGCTAAGGATTTGATACAACTTTACGCCAAAAGGCAGATGGTGAAAGGACATGCTTTTTCTCCTGATACTCCATGGCAAAAGGAGTTTGAAGAGCAATTTCCCTATGAAGAGACAGAAGACCAGTTAAGGTGTATAAAAGAAATTAAAGAGGATATGGAAAAAGACAGGCCAATGGATAGACTTCTTTGTGGAGATGTGGGATATGGTAAAACAGAAGTGGCTTTAAGGGCTGCCTTTAAAGCGGTGGCTGATGGGAAACAGGTGGCTTTTTTGTGTCCTACTACTATACTTGCTTATCAACATTATGCTAATTTTATTGAAAGGTTTAAAGAATTTCCTGTAAAGATAGAGATGCTCAGCCGTTTTAGAACTCCTAAAGAACAGAGTAAGATAATTAAAGAGTTAGCGGAAGGAAATATAGATATTATAGTAGGTACTCATAGGCTTTTACAAAATGATATAAAGTTCAAAGATTTAGGACTTTTAATTATAGACGAAGAACAGAGGTTTGGAGTTGTTCATAAAGAAAAAATAAAAAAACTTAAGGAAAATATAGACGTTTTGACATTATCAGCAACTCCTATTCCCAGGACTTTACACATGTCCTTGATTGGTATAAGGGATATGAGTGTATTGGAGAATCCTCCTGAAGACAGATTTCCAGTAGAAACCTATGTAGTGGAATTTAATGAAGAATTAATAAAAGATGCTATTTTAAGGGAAATTGCAAGAGGGGGACAAGTCTATTTTGTTTACAATAGGGTAAATGGCATAGAAAAGATGGCTTCTTTTGTAAAAGATTTAGTTCCTGGTTGTAGAGTAGCTGTGGCTCATGGGCAAATGGAAGAAAGTCAATTAGAAAAAGTGATGATTGACTTTCTAAATGGGGAATACGATGTTTTAGTAAGTACTACAATAATTGAGACAGGGCTTGATATACCAAATGTAAATACTATTATAGTTTATGATGCCGATAAGTTAGGGCTTTCCCAATTGTATCAATTAAGAGGAAGAGTAGGTAGGTCAAATAGACTTGCTTATGCCTATTTTACCTATAGAAAGGATAAAGTTTTAAGTGAAGTGGCGGAAAAAAGGTTGGAGGCGATAAAAGAATTTACTGAATTTGGTTCTGGATTTAAAATTGCCATGAGGGATTTGGAGATAAGAGGTGCAGGCAATCTCCTAGGAGCAGAACAACATGGCCATATTGATGCTATTGGTTATGACTTGTATTTAAAACTTTTAGAGGAGGCTATACGGAATTTAAAGGGAGAAGCTCCCAAAGAGGAGATTACTACCACAATAGACATAAAGGTCAATGCTTATATTGATTCTTCCTATATTGAAGACGAAAATTTAAGATTGGAGATGTACAAGAAAATAGCCTCTATAAAATCTAGAGAAGATATGATAGAGATTTCAGAAGAGCTTGTAGATAGGTTTGGCGATTATCCAAAGCCTGTAGAGGCACTATTGGAAATTGCCTATTTAAAGGCTATTGCCTCTCAAGTCAATATTACCGAAATAACTGAAAAAGGGAATTCTGTTATTTTAAAGTTTAATGATATGAATTTGGTAAATATGGAGGTTATAGAGAAAGTAATAAAGGAGTATGGAGGGAATTTAGTATTTTCAAGTCAAGTACAGCCATACCTCACTTATAAATTCAATAAAAAAGAGACTCTGCAAAAAGAACTTATTGAATTGGTAGAAAAAATAAAAAGTTTGCAGTGAGGATAAAAATGATATATAATTAAATTATGCCCATGTAAACTTTTTAAAGTCAGGAGGATGTCATTTTGAAGAGGAAAATTGCATTACTTTTATCTTTCGTTTTTATAGTATTTTTAACAGTATCGTGTTCTGCCGAAAAAGACGTGGTAGCAGTTGTCAACGGTGAAAATATAACTAATGCGGAATATAAAAAAGTTTTTGACCAAGTAAAGGCACAAATTGAAAGTAGTCCCCAATATACAAAAGATATATGGGATGAGGATTATCAAGGGAAAAAGTTTTTAGATGTAGTAAAAGAAAATGTGCTTGATAGTTTAATTGCTGAAAAATTGCTTGTGCAAGAAGCTCTAAAAAATAATATTACAGTTACAGATAAAGAAATAGAGGATGAATATCAAAAACAAAAAGAAGTTAATAAAGATATTACAAAGGAAGATGTGAAAAATTATCTTTTAATAAATAAGCTCTTTGACGAATATACAAAAGATGTAAAAGTTACAGAAGAAGAGTTAAAAAAGTATTATGAGGATAATGAAGAGCAATTCGAAACAGTGAAGGCTAGTCATATATTAGTGGTTGATGAAAAAACAGCAGAAGATATATACAATCGACTTATGAAAGGCGAAGATTTTGCTACATTAGCAAAAGAGTATTCTGTTGATACGGCTACAAAAGACCAAGGAGGAGATCTGGGAGAATTTCCTCATGGCGTTATGGTTCCAGAGTTTGACCAAGTAGTTTTTTCACTTAAGAAAGGTGAAATATCAAAACCTGTTAAGACTGATTATGGATACCATATAATAAAGTCAGATGGTGTTATAATAAAACCTTTTGATGAAGTAAAAGATACTATAGAAAGTTATTTGTTAGATGATAAGAAAAATCAAGTTATTATAGAAAAATATGATGCCCTTGAGAAAGCAGCAAAAATACAAAAGTTTCCTCAAAACATAAAAGTAACAGTAGGATAAAAAAGCCGGCAATTTAGTTGCCGGTCTTTTTTTTGCGAATAAATTTATGGAAAAATATAAATACTAATCTTGAGCTAAAAATTTTAGGAAATGGAGGTATTTACTTTGAAGGCTACAGGAATTGTACGCAGAATAGATGATTTAGGGAGAGTTGTTATTCCTAAAGAAATCCGAAGAACATTAAGAATCAAGGAAGGAGACCCTTTGGAAATTTTTACAGATAGAGAAGGAGAGATAATTTTAAAGAAATATTCTCCAATAAGTGAATTAAGCGATTTTGCGCAAGAATACGCTGATAGCATATATCAATCTACCAAACACCCTGTATGTATTACAGATACAGATAATGTAATAGCTGTTTCCGGAGTTGCAAAAAAAGAATTAATTGATAAACCAATAAGTCAAGAATTAGAAAAATATTTGGAAGCAAAAAAGACGATAATGCTTGGAACAGGGAAAGATAAAGGACCGATTAAAATAGCAGATGGACAGGAATTTAACATTACATCTCAAGTTATAGTTCCTATTATTTCAAGAGGAGATACAATAGGAAGTGTGGTGATTTTTACTAAAGAAGCCGGTGAAGCAGTTACAGAAGTTGAAGCAAAAATCGCTGAAACGGCTGCTGCTTTTTTGGGTAAACAGATGGAAGAATAAATTTATATACACCTATATATACCCCTCTGCATATTATAAACTATAAATTAAGCTGCGCAGGGGGGTTAATTTATGGCTTTTCGCATTAATGACATTGTAATGAGAAAGTCTTATGGCTCTGACATTTTGTTTAGAGTCATTAATGTTATAGATAATAAAGGAGTAAGACATTATCTTTTACACGGTTTAAACATGAGAATAATTGCAGATGCACCAGAAGATGACCTTATAGAGGTTTCTCGCGCCAAAATTGCGGAATATGATAGGCCTTATAGAGAAAAGGCAGAATACCTTTTAAAAAAAATTGCTTCTTCAAAAAGCCTTCAGCGAAAAAAAGGGATGGTACGTGCAAGTCGGCAAGAGCCTTACGGAAGGCCAGGAAAAGTCCTTCACATAGACGGAGATGAAGAATATTTAAATATATGTCTTGATGCCTATAAAAAGGTGGGTATGGAAGTCGTAGGAGTAGTAGTAAAGGAAGAAGAACAACCAGATAAGGTGTATGACCTTTTAGAAAAATATAGGCCGGATATATTGGTTCTTACAGGTCATGATAGTATAAGAAGCAATAGTAGGGATTATGGCGATATAAATAACTACAGAAATTCTAAATATTTTGTGGAAGCGGTTAAAAATGCAAGGAAATACGAACCTGCACTTGACAATTTAGTGATTTTTGCAGGAGCTTGTCAATCAAATTACGAAGCTCTTATAAAGGCGGGAGCTAATTATGCCAGCTCTCCAGAAAGGGTTTTAATACACTGCCTTGATCCAGTCTTGGTAAGTGAAAAAGTAGCTTTTTCCCATATAAATGAGCTTGTAAAAATTGAAGAATTAATAGAAAACACTATAACGGGAGCACCAGGAATTGGAGGATTGCAGACAATAGGAAAATTTAGATATGGCATTCCAAAAGGCAAATATTAAATTAATTTACTCCTTAAGCTAAAAATTATTGATTAAATGCAAATATCTCTGAGATTTGCATATTTTTTTTTGTTTTTTGTATAAAAATCATTATTGACAAGTAGGCAGGTGCACTGATATAATATTATACCCTTGACATTGTCTGAAAATTGTGGTACAATATTCACAGCATGTGCTAAGGAGTTGATAGTGGTGGCAGATAGATCAACCCTTGATGAAATAAAAAAACAATTGGATAAACATATAGGTGCTCGAGTTCGCCTTAAAACAAATGGTGGCAGAAAAAAGACCATAATAAAAGAAGGATTACTAGAAAAGACATATCCGAGCATTTTTATTGTGGTATTAGATGGACAAGGAGCGACCCGGAGGGTTTCTTACAGTTATTCAGATATTTTGACGGATACAGTAGAATTAACTGTGATGGAAGGGAACAAAAAAATCCAATGTCTTCAATGACCGAAGATATTCGGTCTTATTTTTTTTTGGCATAATTTTACCTCAAAAACTATATATTATATTAGCATATCTTATTGTGAAGGACTATTATTTTAAGGAGGTAAAAGCATGCCACAGGTGTATAAAGATATTTTAGAGTTTGATTCTGTATCGGGTACATATGATACTCAACTTCTGGTAGAGAGTGATATAATTGTTCCTGAGAATGAACCGGACGTGCTGGTACTTTTGGCATTAAATCCTCGGACATATATTAATGAAGTTTTTGTGACAGAAGGAAAAGTTCAGTTTGAAGGTAAATTAGCATTAGATATTTTGTATTTGGGCGAAAAAAATGGAGAGCTTGAAAGGATTGAAAAAGAAATTGACTATTCACATGTAATTGAGGATGAAGGTGTTGATAAGAGGAGCAGATGTATGTTAGTTGCAAATGTTGAAAATGTTGACTACAAGTTGGTAAACAGTAGAAAAATAAGTATGAGAGCTGTAATAAAGATACAATGTAGGTTAGTAGTATCTGATAAAAAAGAAGTAGTAATAGGAGCTGAAGATTCGATAAAAGTGGAATCCCTAAAGAAAAAAGTGAAGTTAATGCATACAGTGGGGCAAAATAGTGTAGAAGTCTTTGTAAAAGATAAAATAAAAGTTCCTGAGGGGGAAGCCCCTATTCAAAAAGTCGTAAAAACAGATGTGGCAGTAAAACCGGAGGAAATTAAAGTCACTGATAACAAAGTAATAGTTCAAGGAAGTGTACAATGTAATATTTTATATATTTCACAGGAAGGAGAATTTGGAAATTTAGAAGCAGATTTAAATTATGCAAATTTTGTAGATATTCCTGGGGCTTTAAGTTATATGTCGGCTAAAACTCAAGAGGAACTCATGGAGGTAATTACAACCGCAGTGGAGGATGAAAAGGGAGAAAATACTATTTTAGATATAGAAGTCACAATAAGGGTAAAAGTTCAAGTGTTTGAGACGGAGGATAGAGAGCTTCCTGTTGATGCCTATGGTACAAAAGCTTATATTCAACCCATGAAAGAAAATTTAACTTTGATAGAGGAATTACAATCTTATAAATCTCAATTTGTAGTCAAAACTAATGTAGAATTACCTTCTCTCTTAAAAAGATTGATAGATGTTGTGGTTATTCCTATTATATCTGACTACAGTGTAGATGTAGATAAATTGGTTTTAGAAGGAATATTAGATTATACTATTTTATATTTGTCTGAAGAAGGTAGTGTAAAGCCTTATAGAGATGAATATCCTTTTAAGACTTTTATTGAAATAGGTCAAGTTAAAGGGCCTACTCTGGTTGATATAAAAATTTCTCATGTTTCCTATGAAATAATAGCCATGAAAGAAATTGAGTTAAAGTTTGCAATTGATAATACAGTTGATTTACTTGCAGAGAAAGAAATAGAGGCTATTGTAGACCTTAAAGAAATCGAAGCCCCAAGAGAAAGCGATAATAAACACAGCATTGTTGTTTACATGATTCAAAAAGGCGAAACCTTGTGGGATATAGCTAAAAGGTATAGAGTAGGCCTTGAAGAGCTAATTTCTGCTAATGGTTTAGAAGAAGAGAAAGTTTCGGAGGGGATGAAATTAATAATACCTATGGAAGAATGATACGCAGGAGACTGCGTATTTTTTTTACAGAAATTTTATTGTATAATGTATAATAAATGTATAATATATGAAACTATAATTATTATTGAAAAAGCGAGGATAAAGGAATGAAAAAAATCAAAGTAAAGGCCTATGCAAAAATCAATTTGTCTTTAGACGTGCTAGGTAAGAGAAAAGATGGATATCATGAAATTTCTACAGTGATGCAATCAATTGATTTGGCTGATATTTTAGAGTTTGAAAAAAGCGAAATAGTCAAGGTTTTTTGTAGTGGCCATCGAGTTCCTGAAGGAGAAGATAATTTAATAGTAAAGGTCATCAACTTTTTAAAAGAAAAATATCAAATAGAAGAAGGAGTGTTAGTCAGGCTTGACAAGAAAATCCCTTTAGCTGCCGGCCTTGCTGGGGGAAGTGCTGATGCTGCTGCTACAATTGTTGCATTAGACAAATTATGGAATTTAAACATGTCAGCAGATGAGAAAAAAGAAATTGCTTTGAAAGTGGGAGCAGATGTTCCTTTCTGTCTGGAAGGTGGGACAAAGCTTGCAAAAGGCATAGGGGAAATTTTTGAAGATTTGAATGTTCCTCATATGAATTTACTTCTTGTAAAACCTGATATTGAAATTTTCACAAAAAAAATTTATGATAAATGGGATAGGCTTAATTTTAAAAGCCATCATGCTACTTGTTCAGTAGTTCAAGCTATACAGGAAGGAAACATATACAAAATTGCAGAAAATATAAAAAATGATTTAGAATTAGTAACTTCTCGGGAATGTGAAGTTATTAATCAAATAAAAGAGGAGTTGCTTAAAAAAGGTGCTTTAGGATGTGCTATGTCGGGCAGTGGTCCCACTGTTTATGGAATTTTTGACGATTTACAAAAGCTTATAAAAGCCTATAAAAATTTAGAAGGAATTTACAGTTTTGTATTTTTTTCAAAAACTATAGATAAGGGGTTAGAATTGTATGAATGAGTTTTTTCCATTGGAAAATTACAAACCGTTAAGAGATGTAGTTTTTGATTACATGAAAGATGCCATAATTACAGGTAAATTAAGACCTGGAGAGAGACTTATGGAAGTTCAATTGGCAGAAAAACTGGGAGTAAGTCGGACGCCAGTTAGAGAAGCGATTAGAAAATTGGAACTTGAAGGGCTAGTTGTTATGATTCCTCGAAAAGGAGCTTATGTGGCAGATTTGGATGCAAAGGACCTTTTGAATGTTTTAGAAGTAAGAAGTTCGTTAGAAGGATTAGCTGCTTCCCTAGCTGCTGAAAGAATAACGGAGGAGGAAATTGATAAATTAAAAAAAATTATAGAAGAATTTCAAAAAAAAATAGAAGAAGGTGATAATGAAGGGCTAGTAAAATTGGACAAGGAGTTTCATGATTTAATTTTTACTGCTTCACGAAATGACAAATTAATTCAAATAATGAATAATTTACAAGAACATGTACACAGATTTAGAGTCAGATATATAAATGAAGAGAAAAAAGCGAAAAAAATACATCAAGAACATAAAAAAATTACAGAGGCTATCGAAGCAAGAGATACGGATGCTGCACGAAAATGGGCAGAGAAACACATACGCAATTTCCAGACAGAGGTTGTAAAAGACATAAAGTATTTTAGTTACAAGGAGTGAGTTAGGTGAATGCCATAATTTTGGCCGGCAGTACTAAAGAGGATAAGTTGCCTGATAAAGCCTTTATAGAAATAAAAGGGAAATATATGATCTCTTATGTAATTGAGGCTTTAAGAGGTTGTGATAAAATAGATAAAATTGCAGTAGTTGGAGATCCTGAAAAACTTAAAAAAGTAGTAGGTATAGATGTTATCATTGAGCAAGCTGATAATATAATGGATAATGTTTTAAAAGGAGTAGAACTTTTTAAAAATGACAAAAGAGTTTTGATTCTTACTTGTGATATTCCTATGTTGACTAAAGAAGCTGTTTGTGATTTTATTGAAAAGTCAGAAGCTACAGGAGCGGACTTGTGTTATCCTATTGTTAGAAAAGAAGATAACTTAAAAAAGTTTCCTGAGGCTAAAAGGACTTATGCACGGGTAAAGGAAGGAGTTTTTACAGGTGGTAATATTTTTTATGTTAATCCTGGAATCATAGATAGATTAATTAAAGATGCGAAACAATTTATAACTTATAGAAAAAGACCATGGAAATTAGGGAAATTATTAGGAGGAAAGATATTATTTTTATTTTTAATAGGAAGACTTTCAATTTCTCATATTGAGAAAAAAGCAGAAGAGTTATTTAACATAAATGGAAAGGCTATCATATCCGAATATCCAGAGATAGGTAACGATGTTGATAAAGAAGAAGATGTAGTAATGGCAACTAAATATCTCAGTCGAAAATAGGCATAGGCCTATTTTTTTTTGTATATTTTTTTTCTGAGTGCAAAATATATATTCAGAAGGTGATGGTATGTATAGTTTACTGCATTTTGTAAGACAATACTTTACAGTTTATATGTTTGCTAATGTATTCATTGTAGGGATTTATGAAGCTTTTATTGAGCCTAAATTTTTAGAGAGAAAAGGACTGGATAGGGATGCTAAGCTGTGTAGGTGGATTGGATTGTTTTATGTTTTTATTGGGATAGTTGCTATTATTTTACGAACCTTTTTTCCTATGTAAGGAGGAGAATATGAGATTTTTTGATAAGATATTTGGCAAAAAAAACGATAAAAAGGAAGCGAAAAATGGTACACTAGCTTCAAATAGTCTTAAGGTAAATTTAGATTATATAAAAAATAAATTAAAAGATTGTGATGATGTAATATATAGAGATATTTGGGTGGGGGAAAACCAGCAATATAATCTTGCAATTGTATTTATAGATGGGCTTGTAGACAAAGACCTCATAAATGACCATGTACTCCACTCTTTGCTTTTGGATTCAAGACAAGCAGCCCCTTCTATTGAGAAGATAAAAGGTAATTTATATGAGGTTATAAAAAAAGGGACTATAACTGGAGGGGACATAAAACAGATTACAGACTTGGATAAATGTATTTTATCAATATTGAGTGGAGACACTGCATTATTGTTTGAAGGCTCACCTGAAATAGTCATTATTTCTAGTAAAGGTTGGCAAATGAGGTCAATTTCTTCTCCTGAAGCAGAGACAGTTATAAGAGGTCCCCGGGAAGGTTTTACTGAGACAATAAGGGTAAATACTGCCCTTGTAAGAAGACGGATAAGGGACCCTAATTTGAAAATAAAACAAATACAGATTGGGGAAAGAACTCATACAGACGTAGCAGTGCTTTATATCGAGGATATTGTTGATAGAAATGTGTTGGATAAAGTGATGAAAAGACTTAAAAATATAAAAATAGATGGAGTGTTTGAAAGTGGATACATAGAACAATTGATTGAAGAGGATTGGCATTCACCATTTCCTCAAGTTTTGAGCACAGAAAGGCCTGACAAGGTTGCGGCTTCCCTTTTGGAGGGAAGAGTGGCAATTTTGACAGATAATACTCCTTTTGCTCTCATAATACCTACTACTCTCGCCACTCTTTTTCAATCGCCTGAAGATTATTATGAAAGGTGGATGATATCTTCCCTTTTAAGAATTTTAAGGTTTCTTGCAGCAATTGTAGCATTGGTTTCACCAGCAGTTTACATAGCTTTTACGGCTTATCATCCTGGCCTTATACCGACTAAATTAACTTTATATGTTGCAGCAACACGACAAGGTATTCCCTTTCCTGCTTTTTTTGAAGCTTTAATTATGGAAGCGACTTTTGAGCTTTTAAGAGAGGCGGGAGTTAGGCTTCCTGTACCTATAGGGCAAACTATTGGCATTGTGGGTGGTCTCATTATAGGGCAAGCTGCTGTCGAAGCGGGTATTGTAAGTCCTCTCATGGTAATAGTAGTAGCTGTTACAGCTGTAGCTTCTTTTGCAATACCCAGTTACAGCGCTGCCATTGCTTTTAGAATGCTTAGGTTTATATTTATGCTTCTTGCTGCTGTCTTTGGCTTATATGGCATAATGCTTGGGTTTATGGTGGTTCTCACTCACTTGGTTGTTTTAAAAAGTTTTGGAGTTCCTTATCTTTCTCCATTTGTGGAAATAGACATAAGCGACCTTGCGGATACTTTGATAAAGGCTCCTTTGATGTATTTTAAAAACAGGCCGGAGATTTTAGATACCCCTGATAGAAAAAAGATGAAGGATTTAAGAGAAGAAAAAATAGAAAGCATAGAAGATGATAGGAGAGACAACAATGATAAAAAACAATGACAAAATCTCTGCGAATCAAGTTGCTATAATACTTTTTACTACCATGGTAGGAGCTGGAATATTAAGTCTTCCTGCAGATGTTTCAAAAGAGGTAGGGCCTAATGGGCTTATAGCTATCTTAGGAGGAGGAATTGCTTCTCTTTTTTTTGCAAGGCTGATACTTTATTTATCTTCTAAATTTCCTACAGAAACTTTTGTTGAATATGCCGGTAAACTTATAACAAGACCTATTTCTATTGTTATAAGTGCTGTGCTGGTGTTTTACTTTGTAATGTTTGTAAGCCTTGATGCAAGAATTTTTGGGGAAGTTTTAAAAATATATCTGTTACCTAGTACTCCTATTGAAATTATAATTCTTACTATGCTTTTTAGTTCTGCTTATTTGGTAAGATATGGACTTGAACCAATTGCACGAATGTCAGAAATTTTGTTTCCTATAATGGTGATACCTCTTGTATTACTTTTTTTGCCGGCTTTAACTGATGTAGACTTAAGCAATTTTCTTCCGTTTATGAGAGTTTCATTAATTAAGTTTTTTAAAGGAATGCTTATGACTACATATAGTTTTGTTGGTTTTGAGATATTGTACTTGCTTTTTCCATATGTAATTGATAGGGACAAATTAAAAAGAAGTGTCAATTCAGCAATGTTTTCTACGATGTTGTTTTACATGTATATAACTTTTTTTGTAATCGGCATATTTGGATACAAGGAAACAAGGGAACAGTTGTGGCCTTTTTTGACCCTCATTAAATCGATTAATTTTCCTGTGTTTTTCATTGAAAATGTAGAGGGAATTATAATGGGAATATGGACATTCACCATTTTTACTACCATTTATTCTTTTCACTATTTTGCCACTTTGATTCTTTCAAAACTTTTAAAGGCAAGAGAACATTCTTATTTTGTATTGCCGGCAGTTCCAATAATATATTTGATATCCTTAATCCCTGATTCTATTGTGACAGTTTATAAATATGCGGGTTATGTTTCCCAGTACATGTCAGTGTTTTTTATTGCTATATTGCCAATACTGCTGTATATCATTTTAAAAGTTAAAAGATTAGGTGGTAAAGATGAAGAGAAAACTTAAAATAGTGATATTATGGGTTTTAATTGCTCTCATGTTGACAGGCTGTTGGGATAAAATTGAAATAGAAGATAGAGCTTTTGTGATGGCAATTGGCATAGATTTATCTTCTTCGAATAAAAGATATGTTGTGACTTTTCAATTTCCTAATGCTGCCCAAATAACAAAAGGTACCAGCGGTGGTGGAGGAGGAAGTGAAAAGCCAAGTTTTGCTGTTTCTGAAGTAGCTGATACAATTTTTTCTGCATCAAGGCATATAAGTACAAGAATTGATAAAGCGTTGTATTTAGGTCATACACAAGCTATTATTTTTGGCAAAGACGTAGTGGAAAACAAGGATAAATTTCAACAAGTTTTAGATTCTCTTGACAGGAGTTATGAATTGAGCCGTAAAGTTTATCTTCTTGTAACTCCGCAAAAAGCTCAGGATATTCTTCTAAAAAAATATGAGATGGAACCAAATACAGGAGCTTATATTCGAGATATATTCAAACATTACAACAGGACATCAAGATTTCCAACAATTGACTATAATAAAATCACTAAGTCTCTTCATGAGACAAATGGTAATGCGATAATTCCAAAAATAATTGCAGGAAAAGATGAAATTAAAATAGCAGGTTCTGCTATTATCAAAAATTATAAATTAGCAGGTTGGATGGAAGATGATGAAAACATGGGATATATGTTGCTAACTGGACTTGTAAAAGGTGGAGATGTTGCTGTTAGCACGCCTGGCGATGAAGAAAGAATAGAAATTCCTTTTAATATTTCAAATGTTATTAGAAGGCGAGCTGTTAAAGAAGAAAATGGAAAAATTATTTATAGAGTTATACTGGAGGTGGAAGGAGATATAACAGAATATACTTTTGAAAAGCATGGAGAAATGATGAAAGGTGATTTGTTAAACGTCATAGAGAGAAAAACTAGTGACGAAATAAAGAAGATGACACAAAAAGCTATAAATAGATTTCAAAAAGAATTGAAAGTAGACATGCTAGGTATAGGAGATTATATTGAAAAATATCATCCGAGTTTATGGGAAAAGGTGGGGAAAGACTGGGATAAAATTTTCCCGGAAGTAGAGATAAAAGTAGATGTTACTTCTCATGTCCG
Organism: Thermoanaerobacter sp. X514; assembly: GCF_000019065.1. Lineage (NCBI taxonomy): Bacteria > Bacillati > Bacillota > Clostridia > Thermoanaerobacterales > Thermoanaerobacteraceae > Thermoanaerobacter > Thermoanaerobacter sp. X514. The sequence goes on from NC_010320.1 coordinate 629,628, forward strand.
AAGGATAGGGCTTTTCAGGTAGAAGGGTATATTTTTTAATATATTTGGCAATACTTTAGTTAGACTAAAGATTTGTAATGGAGGATAAGACATGAAACGGTTAATTGCGTTGTTGGTATTAGCAATTATTATAGCAGTAAATTTTTATGGGGCTAAATCTTCCAATTTGCAAAAAGAAGACTTATCCCGTAAATTAATAAGGTTTCATGTGATTGCTAACAGCGATTCCGAAGAAGACCAGGAATTAAAACTTAAGGTGAGAGATGCTATACTTGTCGATTTAACGCCTAAATTTGAAAAAGTAAAAGATTTAAAAGATTCGGAAAGGATTATAAAACAAAGTATTGAGGAGATTAAAAAGGTTGCTGAGGAAGTAATTCGTAAAGAGGGTAAAAATTATGATGTGAAAGTTGCCTATGGCACCTTTGATTTTCCTACACGGTATTATGGAACTATTACTCTTCCTGCGGGGAATTATAATGCGCTTAAAGTAGTTATCGGAAACGGCGAAGGTAAAAATTGGTGGTGTGTGATATTTCCTCCCCTTTGCTTTATTGACGTTACTCACGGATTTACAGATACACAAACTGCAGAAGAAGTGGCTAAATATCTTTCTCAAGATGAAATGGAACTTATTGAGGAAGAAAAACCAAAAGTTAAATTTAAAATACTTGAAATTATAGAAGAGTATTATAATAAATTTAAAATGGCATGGATGGCGCCTTAAAGGGCGCTTTAATTTTTTAAATTAAAAACAGCGTATAATACTTTTACTACTACAAAAAATATTTACAAACACCAAAGAAAAGGAGGTTCAAAATGAAAATAGATTTTATTCTCCGCATAAAGATTATAATAACAGTTTTGGTCATTTTTATAACAGCAGTTTTTGAGTATGCAGCTTATGATTTGACTAAAACAGCTATGTCTAACCTTTATTGGGGGAATACAGGTAGTGATGTTGCCAAAGTGCAAGCACGGCTTAAAGACTGGGGATATTATACGGGAGCTGTAGATGGATTTTTTGGGGTTAGAACGTGGCTGGCAGTTCGAAAATTTCAAGCATATAATGGCCTTAGAGTTACTGGCATTGTAGATGATGATACAAAAGTAGCTCTAGGTTTTACGACTACTGCACAGGATTTAGCGGCTTATTACGCTTCTTCTTCTGTTACTACAAATGACGATGTCTATCTTTTGGCAATGCTTATAAATGGAGAAGCCAGAGGGGAACCTTACATTGGAAAAGTTGCAGTTGGAGCTGTGGTGATGAATAGAGTAAGAGACCCGAGGTTTCCAAAAACTATAGCAGGTGTTATATTTCAACCTGGGGCTTTTTCAGCAGTAGATGATGGTCAAATGTGGCTACCTCCTACAAATGACAGCATAAGGGCGGCAAGAGATGCGATTGCTGGATGGGACCCTACTGGTGGTGCATTGTATTATTACAACGCTGCGAGAGTGACAAGTTATTGGATATTTAACAGGCCAATTATAACCCAAATAGGCAGCCATATCTTTGCAAGGTGAGGTGAAAAAATGTTAAAACGGGGCTTGACGGCTTTTGCTTTAATTTTAATATTAATCCTCGGAGCATGGGGATATAGACAATATATTGAAAAAATTTCTTATCACAGGTATTTACAAGCACAATATGATAGGTCTTTTTATCAATTGGTGTCTAACGTAGAGAACATCGAAACTTCTATGGGAAAACTAATGGTAGCTTCTTCAGATAAAACTACTATTCCAATTTTAGATGAAATATGGAGAGAAGCTTTTTCAGGGCAAGAGCACTTAAATCAACTTCCTATAGGGCAGCCTGAAATAGATAATACTTCAAAGTTTTTGACACAAATTGGCGATTACGCTTACAGTCTTACAAAAAAAGTTGCTTCAGGGCAAAAATTATCACAACAAGATTTAGAAACCCTTACGAAATTACAGAATTATGCGGTATTTTTAGGTAAAAACTTACAAGACTTAAGAAAAAAAATTCAAGGTGGATATGAACTTGGAAACTTACGTCAAAAAGGTACACAAAAAATGGGAGAGATTGATAGAAAGATTTTAAATGTAAAAATGAGTAATGTCAATCAGACTATGACAAATTACCCTACTTTGATATATGACGGCCCTTTTTCTGAAAGTTTAGCAAAGACTACACCTAAAGGTTTAGTTGGGAAAGAAGTTTCTTACGATAGAGCTTTACAAATAGCAAAAGATTTTTATGGAAAGCCTGTAGAATCACAAAACAAGTATAGTCCTAACAATGGAAAAATAAAAGCCTATGGCGTAGAATTAAAATCTCCAGGTAAATTACCTGTTTATATAAATGTCAGTCAAAAAGGTGGATATGTTGTATGGATGATGGATCAGAGAAGTGTGAATAAAATAAATATTTCTCAATCACAAGCTTTGCAGTATGCTAAAAAATTTTTAGAAAAACACGGTTTCAAAAACGTGGAAAGTACTTATTCTATGAAGGCAGATGGTAGTGTACAGTTTAATTTTGTTCCTGTACAAGATGAGGTATATTTGTATCCAGACATTGTCAAAGTGAAAGTGGCACTTGACAATGGTGACATAATCGGATTTGACGCTACAGCTTACTACATGAATCATACGGAAAGAAAATTAGAAAAACCAAAACTTACGGAAAAAGAAGCGGAACAAAAAGTAAATAAAAATTTAAAAATAGAAGGAAGGAAATTAACACTTATTCCTTTAGAAAGCGGGAAAGAAGTATTAGCTTATGAATTTAAGGGGACCTACAAAGGAGATACTTTTTACGTCTATATAAATGCATTAAATGGAAATGAAGAAAAAATTTTAAAGGTTATAAAAACAGAACATGGAGATTTGACCATGTAGTCCATAACATAAAAGTGCTTTTAAAGTGCAAAATAATTGTAGGGCAAAAGAAGGAGGGGATAAAAATGGGTAGACGCAGAGGCTTAATGTCTGACCAACTTAAATATGAGTTGGCTAAAGAACTCGGCGTTTACGACACAGTAATGAAGGAAGGTTGGGGAAGTGTTTCTTCTAGAAATTGCGGTAATCTTGTAAAACTTGCAATCGAAAAAGCAGAAAAAATGCTTGTGGGAAATTATAACAACGGAAATACCACCTTCTAAATGCCCACCAAGCTGGGGAAGAAACATCTTCTTTCCCGGCTTTAAATTTATAAAATAAAATTTTTCTTGAATACATATTCTTAAAAGAGTAGAATAAAGATAATGTAAGAAAAATTAGTGGAGTGTGAGAGAATGGAAAAGAAGAAAATAGCTGTTTTATTTGGCGGACAATCAGGAGAACATGAAGTTTCTTTAATGTCTGCAAAGTCTATAATAAACAACCTTGATAAAGATAAATACGAGATTTACATGGTAGGTATTACAAAAAAAGGAGAATGGTATCTGTATAGAGGAGATGTGGGGAAAATAGAAACTGGAGAATGGGAAAAAGAAGGAATTCCTGCAATTATGGGAGCTTCTACAAAGTATAGAGGAATAATAACTTTCGAAGATGGAGAAAACGGTTTTTATCCTATAGACGTGGTATTTCCTGTTTTACATGGTCCTAATGGAGAAGATGGGACTATACAAGGGCTTTTAGAACTATTAGACATGCCTTATGTAGGTGCTAATGTGCTTTCTTCTGCTTTATGCATGGATAAAGTTTTTACAAAAAGAATTTTTAAGGAAGCGGGGTTACCTACACCTGATTTTGTAGTAGTGTATGGAAAAGAGATTGAAGACTTAGAAGCTATAAAGAAAAAAATTGAACACTTAGGATATCCTTGTTTTGTAAAACCTGCTAATTTGGGGTCGAGTGTTGGCATTACTAAAGTCCACAACGAGGAAGAACTTCCTGGGGCCTTGAAATTAGCTGCGAAATATGATAGAAAATTATTAATAGAAAGAGGAATAGATGCCAGAGAGATTGAATGCTCTGTTTTGGGTAATGAAAATCCCGAGGCCTCTATTGCAGGAGAAATTGTTCCTTCTAATGAATTCTATGATTATAATGCTAAATATTTTGATGGGGGTAAATCTCTTCTCTTAATACCTGCACCACTTCCAGATGAAAAAATGGAAGAGGTAAGAAAGCTTGCTATAAAGGCCTACAAAGCTTTGGATTTGAGAGGTATGGCGAGAGTAGACTTTTTAATGGATAGAAATACAGGTACTCTTTATTTAAATGAAGTTAATACCATTCCGGGGTTTACAAAAATAAGCATGTATCCCAAATTATGGGAATCAAGTGGAAAGTCTTATTCAACATTATTGGATGAGCTTATAAACTTAGCAGTAGAGAGCCATAATGAAAAATGTAGGGAATGGTGAGAAATAAGGGAAGAAGGGGAGAGGTAATTGAAAAAAGCGATTATATCCGTAAAAGGTACTCAAAAAAACGATCAAAATGAATCTGATACAATAGAACTTATTACAGAAGGCAATTTTTACATTAAAGGTAATACTTTTTATGTAGTATATGAAGAAAGTGAACTATCGGGAATGGATGGAACTACTACTACTTTAAAAATTACAGAAGACAAAGTTACATTATTGCGATTTGGCACTAACAAATCTAAAATGGTTTTTGAAAAAAATAAAAGATACGAGTCTGACTATGATACCCCTTATGGAAAAATTCTTTTGGGAATACTGCCAACAGATGTAAAAGTGGCTATGTCCGAAGCTGGTGGTGAGATTACTATAAAATATGCCCTTGACCTTAATAACAAGACTGTGAGCGATAATGAACTATACTTAAAAGTGCGGGAGGTAAACTGATTTGGAAAACATTATACAAAAAGTAAAAGATGAAATAAAAGACATGGTGACTACCGCTATAGAGAATTCTGTAAAAGAAGGTTTGATGAATATAGAGGTTATTCCAGAGATAGAAATAGAGGAGCCAAAAGAAAAACAACATGGTGACCTTGCAATAAACACAGCGATGGTAATAGCAAAGCAGGCTAAAATGCCCCCTAAGAAAATTGCAGAAATCATTGTTTCAAAAGTGGACCCTTCAAATACTTTTATAGAAAAGATTGAAATTGCAGGACCTGGCTTTATCAATTTCTTTTTGAAGGATAAATTTTTGGAAGAAACTTTAAAGCTCGTTTATGAACGAGGAAAAGATTATGGACGTGTAAATATAGGAAATGGCAAGAAAGTGCAAGTGGAATTTGTATCGGCAAATCCGACGGGTCCTATGCATATGGGAAACGCAAGAGGTGGTGCTTTGGGAGATGCCTTGGCGGCAGTACTTGACTATGCAGGATACGATGTTACAAGAGAATTTTATATAAACGACGCAGGAAATCAAATAGAAAAATTTGGATATTCCCTTGAGGCAAGATACCTGCAATTATTGGGTATACCAGCTGAAGTGCCCGAAGGTGGCTACCAAGGAGAGGACATAATAGATAGAGCGAGAGAATTTTTAGAAATATACGGAGATAAATATAAAGATGTGCCATCAGAAGTGAGAAGAAAGGCACTCATAGATTATGGACTTAAGAAAAATTTAGAAAAAATAAAAGAGGATTTAGCTCTTTACGGGATAGAATATGACGTGTGGTTTTCTGAGCAATCTCTTTATGACAGCGGAGAAGTGTATAAAGTAATTGAAGAGCTTAAGCAAAAAGGATACACTTATGAAAAAGACGGGGCTTTGTGGTTTAAAATGACATTATTTGGCGCAGAAAAAGACGATGTATTAGTTAGGACCAATGGATTTCCTACATATCTCGCTTCTGACATAGCCTATCACAAAAATAAATTTATAACTCGCGGATTTGACTGGGTTATAAATGTGTGGGGTGCGGATCACCATGGCCATGTTGCTCCTATGAAAGGAGCGATGCAGGCACTTGGCATAGACCCTGACAGGCTTGACGTTGTTTTAATGCAGCTTGTGAAACTCATAGAAGGCGGTCAAGTTGTTAAAATGTCCAAAAGGACAGGCAGAATGGTGACACTACGAGATCTGATAGATGAAGTAGGGAAAGATGCAGCGCGGTTTTTCTTCAACATGAGGTCTGCAGACAGTTCCATTGATTTTGACCTTGACCTAGCTAAAGAACAGTCAAATGAAAACCCTGTCTTTTATGTCCAGTATGCCCATGCGAGGATTTGCTCCATAATAAGGCAGTTAGAAGAAGAGGGTGTAAAGATAGATAATATAGATGAAGTAGATTTAAGCCTTTTAAAAGAAGAAGAGGAAAAAGAATTAATTAAAAAATTAGCATATTTCCCAGAGGAAATTACCATTGCAGCAAAGACATTGGCACCTCATAGGATTACGAGATATGTACTTGATGTAGCATCGCTTTTCCATTCTTTTTATAACAGTCACAGAGTAAAAGGCGTAGAAGAAGATTTGATGAAAGCAAGGTATGTGCTTATATTAGCAGTAAAGACTGTCATAAAGAACGTTTTAGATATATTAAAAATAACTGCACCAGAGAAAATGTAATAGGCGGTTTTCCGCCTATTTTTTGTGGTATAATATGGATAGGAGGTGTTAATTTATGAATATAAAGTGGTTGGGTCATTCCTGTTTTAAATTGACATCTGAGAAGGGCACGGTTATTGTTACAGACCCTTTTGATGAATCAGTTGGGTACCCTATGCCGGATGTAAAAGCAGATATTGTGACATCTTCCCATTCCCATTTTGACCACAATTATTTTAAAGCAGTAAAAGGCAATTTTGACATTGTTGATACAGTAGGAGAGCATAATATAAAAGACATAAAAATAAAAGGTGTAAGCACTTTTCATGATGAGGAGCAGGGGGCAAAAAGAGGTAAAAATATAGTTTTTGTCGTTGATGTTGATGGCATTAAAGTGTGTCACATGGGAGATTTGGGACATGTTTTAACAGAAAAACAAGTTGAAGAAATAGGTTCTGTTGATGTACTACTTATCCCTGTAGGTGGTTATTACACAATTGATTCAAAGCAAGCGGTAGAAGTAATGAATCAGTTAAAGCCAAAAATAACTATTCCAATGCATTACAAAACAGAGTTTATCAATTTCCCTATTGATACTGTGGACAACTTTTTAAATATGACAAAAGGTAAAAAGATTTTATCCACAGAAGTGGATATTACTAAAAAAGATTTAGAAGGTGAGCCAAAAGTAATTGCTTTAAATTATCAGTATTCTATGTAAAAATTTTTTTAAAAATAAATGAATATAAAAAATAAAAAGGGGCAATATAATAGTGTAAGGTTCGTAATGGTCGAGCCAAGATCATCACAGGACGCAAGTTCTGTGATGGTCGGCCAAAGATTGGTATTCGATCAAAAGGTCGGATGCCAGTCGGCGGGCAGATTATAATATGTCCATGTAAAGCCTAAATTTTTAGGCTAAAAAGGATGTATTATAGTCGAGCTAAGACTATTATAGGTTCCGCAGGTCGAAGTACGTTATGTACTTAGACTGGAGGTCTTATGCAAAGTGCATAAGGTTTCTAAGGTATCTATAATAGTCGAGCATAGGTCAGTATGGGTTTTGCAATACCTTGCCTTTTAAGTGAGGTATGAAGAGATTTGTACTGGCTGAAGCGAAGACCATTACGAGCCTTACTTTTTTCCTGACAAGGGGACGGTTCTTCTGTCCCAGACAGAAGAACCGTCCGAGATTGCTGGAAAAAGCCCTATTTTTATGCAGAGATGTTTAACAAATTTATTCTTGTAGTTGAAAAACTACTTTTTGTTCCCATAATATAGAAAAAAGTTTTAAAATAAGAGGATACCAGGTTGGCTATCCTCTTTAAATTTACCGCCTTTTTTTCTCTTAACATGTTCTTTTTTTACTGTATGATTGCCTTCCATGCAAAACCATTGGTCTGAATCTTTGTTATATGTATATTTGCTTTCGTCCATTTTGTAAGCAGATGGACTTACTGGTATATGTCAAGCATATTATACCCTGTTTTGGTTTTGAGGTCTGTGTAAAAAACCTTTGATACTCCCATCTTTCCTCTTTAGCTCACTTCAAAAAATCTTGTAAGTAAAATTATAATCGTTTTTTGTAGATTAGTGAATAGCTTATTTTTACTCAAAAGTCCACAAAATTTTTAAACTTTCTTGACAGCTGCTTTATCAAAACGATAATATATTGAAAAAGGCAGTGTGAAAGTCAACAAAGGTGGTTTTGAAGATGGTACTAATTGTTGATAATTTCGACTCTTTTACATACAATCTGTATAACTATTTCTTAAGACTTGGTGCAAAGACCATTGTGAAAAACAGAGACGAGATTGATATTGATTATATCAAAAAATTTAATCCGTCGCACATTGTTCTATCACCTGGTCCTGGAAGACCTACTGATGATAAGATACTTTTTGAAATAATAGATAATTTTAAAGATACAAAAAAGATCCTTGGCGTATGTCTTGGGCATCAAGCAATTGGGATGTACTTTGGAGCAAGGCTTATAAAGGCAAGAAAGCCTATACATGGGATTGTAGATACAATAGAGCATGATGGACAGGGTATATTTAAGGGATTAAAAAGTCCTTTAGAAGTTACAAGATACCATTCTCTTATCTTGGAGAAAGATAGTATGAATGTAAGAGAACTGATTATTAGCGCTATTACAAAAAATGATGAGGTAATGGGAATAAGGCATAGATTTTATCAAATTGAAGGTGTTCAGTTTCATCCAGAATCGATTGCAACAGAAGATGGGCTTTTGATGATAGAAAACTTTTTAAGAGGGTGAAGTTTTTTGAAGATGGTTGTGTATGATAGTCTTTTAAATCCTTTTGATGTGTTTTGCTATCTGAATGATAAATTTTCAATACTACTTGAGAGCAATCTATTTAACAAAAACTTTGGAAGATATTCTTTCTTGTTTGTAAACCCCAAAGATGTGTTTATTTGCAATGATGAAGATGATGTGTCTGAGTTTCTGCAAAGGCTTTCGGAAGAGGTTTTAAAAAGAAGAGAAGATTCAGAATTTATTTTCAATGGTGGTTTTGCAGGATACTTTTCTTACAATTTTGGAGTGGACCTTTACAATGTTAAAAGAAAGAAAGATGTGTCATCAGTTTATAAAGCTTTCTTTGGGTACTACGAGGATTTCATTGTTCTTGACCATCTTGAAAAAAAGATGTATGTAAGTCTATCTTCAAAAGAGCATTTAGAAAAGATTGATAAGCTTTTAAAAAGTCCAAGCTCTTTTGTGATGGAATTTAAAAGACCAGTTGTTGAAGAATTTGTTACCAACTTTGAAAAGAAAGAATACAAAGCGTGTATAAAAAAGATCAAAAATTACATATATGAAGGGGATGTTTATCAAGTAAACTTGTCCCAGCGCTTTGTGTTCAAAGGCAGCTTTGACCCAGATTATGTATATTCAACTTTAAGGTCAAAAAACTATGGTGCATACCATGCATATATAAAGCTACCAAAAGCAAGTATTATCTCAACATCACCTGAGCTTTTCTTGAGAAAAAGAGGTAAAACCATAATAACAAAGCCTATCAAAGGGACAATCAGAAGGGGTAAGGATGAGGAAGAAGACAAGAGATTGAAAGAGATTCTTTTAAATGATGAGAAATGCCGTGCAGAGCTTTTGATGATAGTTGACCTTGAGAGAAATGATTTTGCAAAGATATGTACACCACATACAATCACTTTGGAAAAACTTTTTGAGGTTGAGGAGTACTCAAGTGTGTTTCATCTTGTTTCAACAATCAAAGGCGACTTGAAAGAGGGAGTGGAGCTTGATAGCATAATAAAAGCAACATTTCCGGGCGGTTCTATCACAGGTGCCCCAAAGTTAAATGCAATTAAGATAATCGAAGAGTTAGAAAAGGACCCAAGAGGTATATACACAGGTTCAATAGGGTATATTTCAAACAACTTCAACATGGATTTCAATATTGCAATCAGGACCTTAGTGATAGAAGGCAATACTGCTTATTTTAATGTTGGCGGCGGGATTGTATGGGATTCTACTGAAGAAGATGAGTATGAAGAGACACTCCACAAAGGAAAACCTATTTTTGATATTTTGATAGGCAAAAACATGTGAAATTTTTGAAATAGGGGGACGATTATAAATTGTTTTTTGAAGATGATTTTGATAGCTTTAATCTTGGGCTTGTTCCTTTTGACACAATATATTATAAAAATGGAGATGCTCATTTTTTGGCTGAACATTATAAGAGACTAAAAAGAGGTTCTTGGGTTCTATGTTTGAATTTTGAAATTTCATATGATGAGTTTAAGTATAGGATAAGAGAATATGTTTGTAGAAAAAATGAACGTTTTGGCGCAATTAGGGTGGTATATTTTAAAAATCAGCTTTTAATATTTGAAAAAAGAATCAGATATACAAATGATTTATTCAAAAAAGGGCTTGATTTGACAGTGTCAAAAGTAAAAAAAGACCCAATCAACATTTTAAACTATATAAAGACTTTCAACATGGGAATAAACCAGATAGAAGAGGCAAGGGCAAAAGAAAAAGGATATGATAGCTGCCTCTTTTTGAACAAAAAAGGGCATATATGCGAGGCGGCATTTTCAAATATATTCTTTAGAAGAGGCAATGAAATTTTCACACCACATCTTTCTTGCGGGCTTTTGCCGGGTGTGATGAGAAAAAAGGTGTGTGAGGTTGCAAAAGATTTAGGATATGTTGTAAAAAAAGAATTTTTAACTTTAAATGATCTTACCTCAATGGATGAATGTTTCATAACAAGCAGTGTTGCAGGGGTTTTTCCTGTTCAGAAGATTGGCAAGCTTGAGTTTAAAAGCAGAACCTTTGTCCAAATTGTTGGGCAGATGGAGTATTTCAAAAGACCATGGGTGGAGTAAAAGAAAGAGAGTGCACCTGTGAATTTTATGGGACACTCCCTAATTTTCTTAAGTTTACAATTATACTAATTTTGTGAAGTTTGTGAACATTCGATCCTTGCCTTGTTTAGAGCATCTTCAACAGCCATGATTATTCCATAAGACGTCCTTGTTGTACCAGAGATTATATCAACATTGGTTGATTGAGTTTGGATAATCTCCTGTGGAATTATCTCAAAAGGAAGCTGGGCAAAATTTGGTGTTTCATTGTGTGAGACTATCTCAATCTTTGTTGTTACACTTTTAGTCATGTTTGGAATTCCTGGTGTTAAACCAATTCCGATCGTTGGTTTATCTGCTTTGTTTTCCTTTGGAATCAATGACTTTGTGAAATACCTTCTTTTAAGAAGACATGGATAACTTTTGAGTACTTCTAAAGCCGCTTTTTATAGCGGCTTTTTTGGAAGATATATACGAGAGGAAAGGAGAAAATATATGTCGTTCATCGCACAGATTAGATTTTTGCCCAAAGAAGTAAAACGTTTTATAGCAACTGAAGCTTTATTGGGAATAGGGATGGGGATTTTTGGCTTAGTATTAAATTTGCACTTGCTTGCTTTAAACATATCTCCTGAACAAATAGGGGTTCTCAATTCTGTCGGGACTTTAGTGATGGGAGCAGCTGCTATTCCGGCAGGTTTTTTTGCTAATTATATTGGAAGAAAACGCGTTTTTATATCAGGAATAACACTTATAGGGATAGGATATGGGCTTTTTGGATTAGGGGAATCCATGGGAATTTTTTACTTGGCACAGATTATACAATTTATAGGAATTTCCTTTTTGATTACAACAGAAATACAGCTTTTGTTTTCGTATGCTAAAATAAATGAATTAGAAACTGTAAGTTATAGCCTTTTATTTGCTGTTTTCACTTTATTTAGTGGTATGGGAACTTTGTTAGGAGGTTTTATACCTAATTGGCTGCCTTTTGGCAATACAAAGTATCAATGGGCAGTCTATATATCTGCTATTTTTATTTTACTGGCGGCTTTATTAAGGGGAATTTTATTGCCATGTTTAAATAATAGTTTTGATAAAGGTAAGAGCAAGTTATTATTGTCAAATATTAGGATTTCCCAAGTTTTTGATAAAAAAATTATTTTAATTACTTTTTATCTTTTTTTGGCGGGGATGGCTTTTTCTATGATAGTTCCTTTCCAAAATGTGATTGTGAAATTTCGGATGGGCTGGAGCGATGAATATATCTCATATTTTCTGACAGTAAATGGGTTAATTTTGTTTTTTGCTTCTATGGTGATGCCTTGGGTAATTAACAAATTTGGAACCATTAAAGCTTTTTACTATGTGTATTGGATGAATTTATTTTTTGCACTTATATTAAGTTTTAATGATATTTCTGTAATGATGTTTTCAACAATATTTTTATTGAGAAGTGGGTGTTTTACTCTTTTAAATAATATGATAGAAAGTCAAACAATGTCTGTGATAGAGGAAGAAAAGAGGGACTTTTTTGCTGGAGAAAAGTCACTTTTAAGGAGTATAGGATCAGCAATAGCCAGCTATTTAGCTGGCTATATATTGGAAAATAAGAATTATACATATCCTTTCTTGATTACTTTTATAATACTTTTAGCAAGTCTTTTGTATTTTGTTGTATTCATTAAACCTATTTTTGTTGAGAAGCTAAACAATGACAAATTTTCTTTTGAAGAAGAAATTCAAAAGGATGCGGAAGGTATGTAGTTATACCAAATGGCAAGCGACAAAAATGTTCTCCATCTTTGTAGTTCATTTTTGTAGTTTATTAATGATAAATGAGCTACAGAACGTATGTTGAAAAGAGTTTACATATATTGTGGAAGCCAAATAAAAAAGCCGGCCGTCAGCCTTAAAATGCTGTTTGGCCGGTATTTTATCTAATATAGGTGACATGCTACAAAGTGGTTCTTTTCCACTTCTTTGAGTTCCGGTTGCTGTTCGGTGCAGATGGGTTTGGCGTACCTGCATCTTTTGGCAAACCTGCAACCTTTCGGCGGATTGATGGGACTGGGTACGTCTCCTTCCAGCAGGATCCTCTCCTTTTTCCTCTCGGTCTCCGGATCGGGAACCGGTATGGCCGAAAGAAGCGCCTGCGTGTACGGATGCAAGGGCCTGTTGTGAAGGTCTTCAGACGTAGTCAGCTCCACAACATGCCCCAGATACATAACTGCAATCCTGTCGGAAACGTACTTTACCATGCTCAGGTCGTGAGCGATGAAGATATAGGTTAGTTTTAGCTTTTGCTGGAGTTCCATAAGCAGGTTTATAACCTGTGCCTGTATGGATACGTCCAAGGCGGAAATGGGCTCGTCGGCGACTATGAATTTCGGTTCTACTGCCAAGGCACGTGCGATACCTATCCTCTGCCTCTGTCCACCGGAAAACTCGTGGGGGAATCGGTTAGCGTGCTCCTTGTTCAGGCCGACAAGGCCTAAAAGTTCGTATATTCTATCGGTACGTTCTTTGTTCTTATATAAGCCGTGGATATCAATACCTTCTCCTATTATATCCCCCACAGTCATCCTGGGATTCAGCGAAGCATAGGGGTCCTGGAATATCATCTGAACCTTCCGATTGAATTCCTTCAACTGCTGGCCGGTTAGCTTGTGCACATTTTTGCCTTCAAAAAGCACCTGTCCTGCAGTGGGTTCGTAAAGTCTTACTATCGTCCTTCCCAGAGTGGTCTTGCCGCACCCAGATTCACCAACGAGGCCCAGGGTTTCGCCTTCTATTATCTGTAGATTCACGTTGTCGACGGCCTTTAAAACCGCACCCCTACCCACATTAAAGTATTTTTTCAGATTCTTTATTTCGACAAGAGGAATTCTTTCAACCGTCATGTAAAGTCACCCCTTTTCCTACAGGCGGTTTCACTTTTGGAGCCATGGGATGCATCAGCCAGCAGGCCACACTGTGGCCGTCGCCCACCGTGAATTCTTCCGGATACCTCTCGTAGCATATCTTCATAGCGTATTCGCACCTGGCAGCGAAAGGACAGCCCACCGGAGGAGCAAAGAGGTCTGGCGGCGTGCCGTCTATGGAAGCCAGCCTCTTGCTTTTATCCAAGTCGGGAGTGGGTACCGACATCAGCAATCCCCAGGTATAGGGATGACGCGAGTTGTAAAATATATCGTCAAGGCTGCCACGCTCGATTATTTTGCCCGCATACATGACCAGGACCCGCTCGGCCAAATTGGCCACGACGCCCAGGTTATGGGTGATTATTATAATGGCTGTGTTTAACTTTTTCTGCAAATCCCTCATCAGGTCCAGGATCTGTGCCTGTATAGTTACGTCCAGAGCCGTCGTCGGCTCATCGGCTATAAGAAGTTTGGGGTTGCAGGCCAGTGCGATGGCTATCATCGCTCTTTGCCTCATGCCGCCGCTAAACTCGTGAGGGTACTGGTTGACACGTTTTTCCGCATTGGGTATGCCTACTAACTTCAGTATTTCTATGGCCTTTTCCCTGGCTTGTTTAGGTTTCATTTTCTGGTGTTTTATAAGGCTCTCGGCGATCTGAGCGCCGACCTTCATAGTGGGGTTCAAGGATGTCATGGGGTCCTGAAACACCATACTTATCTCGGAACCGCGGACGTACTCCATCTCTCTTTCTGACAGTTTGGTTATATCCCTGCCCTCAAATATAATCGAGCCTTTTTTAATAATTCCTGGAGGCATGGGAATCAGCCGCATTATGGACTGCGCAGTTACACTTTTACCACAACCGGATTCGCCCACTATAGCCACAGTTTCACCTTTGTTTACATCAAAACTAACACCTCTTACCGCTTTGATTTCCCCCGCATAGGTTTTGAACGAAACTTCGAGATCTTTAACTTCCAAAAGTTTTTCCATCTTTTTACCTCCTTAACTGCGAAGTCTTGGATCCAGTGCATCCCTTAATCCATCGCCGAGGAGGTTAAGGGAAAGCATTGTTGTACTTATAAAGAATGCCGGTATGAAAAGCTGGTAGGGATATACTCTAAAAGATTGGGCACCGTAAGATGCCAGCTGACCCCAGCTTGAATGCGGAGGAACTACACCAAGACCTATAAAGCTTAAAAAGGCTTCAGTGAATATAGCACTCGGAACAGACATAGTAAGGTTTACCAAAATTACGCCCATCGCATTTGGTATCAAGTGCTTCCAAATTATTCTTGAATGACTTGCTCCGAGTACTTTTGCTGCCAGTACAAATTCTTGTTCTTTTAACTGAAGAATCTGCCCGCGGACAAGCCTTGCCATACCAACCCATCCGCCAATAACCAGTGCCAGAATCAACGGCATAATACCCTGCCCGAGGACAACCATCATCAATATAACAATTATCATATATGGAATAGCATACATAATATCAACAAACCTCATTATGATCATATCAACTTTACCACCAAAATAACCCGAGATTCCCCCCACTAGAACACCTATTACCGCGTTCAAAAGCGCTGCCACAAAACCAATCATTAAGGATACCCTTGCGCCCATCCATGTGCGTGTCCACAAATCTCTTCCTAAGGAATCTGTTCCAAACCAGTGCCTGGCTGAAGGCGGCTGGTTAATCTCAGAGGGGTTTGTAGTTCTATAGTCGTATGGAGTCATATAAGGTCCAACTATTGCCAGAAAAGTATAAAGTATAATTATTATTAATCCCAGCATTGCTGCTTTATTTTGCTTTAACCTTCTCCATGCATCCTGCCAGTAGGTAATGCTTGGCCTTGCTATAGCCTCCATTTCACTTATATTTTTGCCTACATGAGTAAAAAGTTCCTGAGAAAGTTCTCCCGCACTGTTCTGCATCATCTTTTTACCTCCTATTTCCCTGCAATCCTGATTCTCGGGTCTATAAAACCGTATATAATGTCAACTATAAAGTTTGCTGCAATTAAGAATAGACCATAAAATACTGTCATTCCAAGTACCATCGAATAGTCTAAGTTTTGAATGCCTAAAATGTAGAATTTCCCAAGTCCAGGGATTGCAAAAATTTGCTCTATAACAAATGTACCGGTGAGAAGTGTAGCTGTTACAGGTCCAAGGACTGTAATTACCGGCAAAATAGCATTTCTTATTTGATGTCTCCATACTATTTGTGATGGTGAAAGGCCTTTTGATTTCGCAGTCTTAATATAGTCCTGATTGACTACATCGAGCATACTTGCCCTCATAAGCCTTGCCATTAGTGCAATGGAACCCAGGCTTAAAGCAAAAGTCGGCATTATTGTGTATGCAAAACCCTTCCATTGAGCTACAGGTAAGAGTTTCAATTTGATAGAAAAAATATATTGTAGAAGAGGCCCTATCACAAAGCCGGGAACAGAGACACCCACGATAGCAATAAACATACTGAGATAATCCAGGGGTTTATTGCGATTTAAAGCTGCAATTATTCCCAAAGAAATACCTACAATTGTAGCGAAAATTACAGCTCTTATCCCGAGATCGGCAGAATAAGGAAATGCCTGTGCTATGACTTCATTTACCGTTCTATTTCTATACCTTAAGGAATATCCCAGATCGCCTTTTAAAAGGTTTGAAATGTAGGTTATATACTGGACGTGAAGCGGTTTATCAAAGCCATAGTATTCCATCATGTTTTGCTTAATCTCCGGAGTAACTTTTTCACTCAAAAATGGATCTCCTGGAAGGAGCCTTACGAGGAAAAATACTATAGTTACAAGGAACCATGCAGTAATTAAAGAAACCACTAATCTATTTAGTATATAGCGGGCCATTTACTTACCTCCTTTTTACGGTTTTCCAATAATACTTTATTGTTTTCAAATTAGCATAAATGGAGGTATATGCTTTTACATATACCTCCCTCATGAACCAGCTAATAAGCCAAATTAGTTTTTCCCTTCAACATTAGCATAGATAAAGTCTGGATCTGCACCGATAAAGTTCCTGACAAGGCCTGTTACATAATCTTTCTTTGCCCAGGCTCTCTGCCTGAAGTAGACAGGTACGATTGGCCCTTCCTCAAGGAGCAGTTTTTCTGCTTCAAACATGGCATCAGCGCGCTTCTTGAAGTCTGTAGTTGTCTTTGCAAATTTTACGAGTTCGTCATACTGTTTGTTGCTCCAGCCGGTATTGTTGTGCCCGCCGCCAGTGACCCACAGGTCTATATAAGTCATCGGGTCGTCATAGTCTGGACCCCAGCCAGCAAATACGACATCGTAGTCCATCTTGTTCATAAGTTCGAGCCGCTGTTTGAAAGGAACCTGTTTTATGGTCATCTCAATACCCAGGTTCTTTCTGAGCATATCCTGAATAATTTCTGCACTCATCTTAGCCCTGGAGCTATCATCGGTTAATAATTCAAATTTGATCTTTGATGGATCACTGATGTTGAGCTCTTTTAAAGCTTTGTCAAGGTATTCCTTTGCTTTTGCAGGGTCGGCCTTCCTAGAATAGAATTCATACGGGTATTCTTCCACGAATTTCTTTTCTACACCGGAAAGAAGCGGCAGTACATATCTTGTCGCAGGATCGGATACGCCTCCCAGCACACTTTTTATATAGTCTTCTCTATCGATCGCAAATCCGACAGCTTTCCTGAAGTTTTCGTTGGCAAGCCAGGGTTTGTCGGACCTTTTTACGTTGAACTGTAGGTAGAATTCTGCACCATCATAGTAGAAGAGGGCTTTGCCTTCGTTCTTTACCTGTTCTACAAAGTCTGGCGGAATTGCTACAAAATCAAGTTCTCCGTTTTCGTACATTTGCCATGCTGTATTGGCTTCACTTACAATGGGTATTCTTACCCTATCAAGCTTTATGGCATCTTTGTTCCAGTAGTCGGGGTTCTTTTCTAAAATGAGTTCCTGTTCGTGCTTCCACTCTTTCAAGATAAACGGACCATTGTAAAGGAGTTTGTCAGCGTCTGCCGCGAACTTCTCTCCCATTTTCTCTACAAACTCTTGCTTGACAGGCATAAAGGAGATGAAGTTCAAAAGACTTTCAAAATACTTAACCGGCACGTTAAGTTTGATTTCCAGCGTCTTCTCGTCGAGGGCTTTTACGCCAACCTGGTTAGGATCAGTTATCTTGCCCGTATTGTATTCTTCACCGTTTACAATATAGTAGCCCTGAAAAGCATATTCCGATGCAGTTTCTGGGGCGAGGAGCCTTTTTATCGCATATTCAAAATCATAAGCTGTTACAGGTGAACCGTCGCTCCACTTTGCATCTCTCAAATGGAAAGTATAAGTCATCTTATCTTCAGATACTTCCCATTTTTCAGCCATTCCGGGATAAACTTTACCGTCGTATACTCTTACAAGCCCTTCAAAAACAGCATTTCCAACCATAATAGCATAAGTGTCGGTCGCTTTCTGTGGGTCAAGGTTCGGAACTTCTGCCCCAATCGCAAAAACTAATTCTTTTTCTTTGAGCTGCTCCTGCTGCTGTACGCCCTCAGCCTGATTAGTAGGTTGCTTGCTACATCCGGCGAAGACTCCTGCTACCAGCAGCAGTATGAGGACAAGGGCTAAACTTTTCCTTAACATTTTATCCCCTCCCAAATAGTTTTAAAGTTTATATTAACTTTTTTCCGTATAATATCCCCCCCGACAATCCCCCCTTTCAGTCCATGAAAAAACAAATTAATTAATACTGTACATTTTTACAATACTTGAAAATTTGCTATCTAATAGAAGATACAGAAAATTTGTTTGTAACACATACGTTATATATGGTATATCATATATCTTACAAGATTCTTTGTCAAGAATTAGGGCGTGTATTTTCCTAAATGTCCACCCTTCAGAAACTTGGAAATATATAATTGTCGTATTAGCTTTCAGAAATTTTGATATAATCGGTATGCACTTATTCTGATGCCTCTTTTTTAATCCCCCTTACAATTTTATTTATAATTGTTTTTGTAGATTATCATTGTTATTATAGCATATTTAATATATGTTAGCAATACATCCACTAAAAATGTAAATCCTTTGTGGATTTTTTTAATTTTGCACATGAATTTTTAAAATCTATTAAAAGATGAGCACAAAAATTATTAATTTTTAAATCTCTGTTTTAATTTTATGCGGTACAAGGTGCTTTTAGTACATATTTTGTGAAATTTTTCATAAAAATTTAATAAACCTTCAAAAAAAGTGGCAAAAACACAATATAATTTAAAATTTAATATTATTTTTAAACTAAAAATAGTTTTTGAGCACTAAAAAGTAAAGAAATAATAAAATGATTTTAACAGCGCTTTCTTGCTTTGTATTTGTATGCCTTCATACGGTAAGAAGTGGATCTTTGAAAAATATGGGATTAATTCTTAAAGGTATTGATTTATAAACAATTATTGGTATAATATTTTTATAAAATAAAAGGAAAAGATGGTGATAAAATGGCTGATAATTTTGTTCCCGAGATAACTTCACCTTTAAGGCAAAAGATGGTTTTAGTTCCTGAAGTTATTCATCAAAAAGCTTCGGGAATAAAGGTCTATGGTAAATTAATAAAATCCCTTGTTTTTACAACAGATATTGCTTTGATTAGAAATACTAATGCTCATGCTGTTTTAGCAGTATATCCGTTTACTCCTCAGCCAGTTATCACTCACGCTCTTATGATGGCAGCGGATATACCGGTATTTTGCGGTGTGGGTGGAGGACTTACACAAGGAAAGAGAGTTGTTAACTTGGCTCTTGACGCGGAATTTTCTGGAGCAATGGGCGTTGTTGTAAATGCTCCTACTGCCAATGATATAATCAAAAAAATGAGAGCGACAATAGATATACCTATTGTTGTAACTATAGTGTCGGAGAAAGAGGACATAAAAGGGAGAGTAGAAGCTGGCGCTACAATACTTAACATATCTGGTGCACAAAAGACCCCTGATTTAGTAAAACGTGTAAAAGATATTTGTCCTGACATACCTATTATTGCAACAGGAGGTCCCACTGAGGAAACTATTTTAAAGACGATAGAAGCGGGCGCTAATGCTATATCCTATACTCCTCCTACAAATGCAGAGATTTTCTCAGAGATAATGGACAAATACAGAAAAGAAAGGGAATAAATATATGATATAATATAAATTAAAATATTTTACAAAGGGGAGAGGATGATATGCAATACAGACAATTTGGCAAACTAAATATAGCAATATCTGCATTAGGATTTGGTTTAATGAGACTTCCTGCAATTGATAATGATAACAGCAAAATAGATGAAGCGGAAGCGATAAGGATGATAAGATACGCCATTGACAATGGCGTGAATTATATTGATACAGCATGGCCGTATCATGGAGGCAACAGCGAAATAGTTGCAGGTAAAGCTTTAAAAGACGGCTACAGGGAAAAAACTTTTCTTGCGACGAAACTTCCTACATGGCTAATTAATGAAAAAGAAGACATGGACAAATATTTAAATGAGCAGCTTAAAAAACTTCAGACGGACTACATAGATTTTTATCTTTTACATGCTTTAGATAAAAGCAAATGGGAGAACATGAAAAGGGTGGATGCTTTAAGCTGGGCTGAAAAGAAAAAACAAGAAGGAAAAATAAGACACATAGGATTTTCTTTTCACGATGAGTATCCCGTATTCCAAGAGATTGTAGATTATTATGACAAATGGGATTTCTGTCAAATACAGTACAACTATATGGACATAGACGTACAAGCAGGAGAAAAGGGACTAAAATACGCTGCTTCAAAAGGTTTAGGAGTTGTGATAATGGAGCCTATAAGGGGAGGCAGACTTGCCAACCCTCCAAAAGCAGTGCAAGATATTTGGGATACTGCAAAGGTTAAGCGTACCCCTGCAGAGTGGGCACTTCAATGGTTATGGAATCAGCCAGAGGTTTCGGTTGTGTTAAGTGGCATGAGCACGTTTGAGCAGCTAAAAGAAAATATTGAAAGCGCAAAAAGGTCAGGAATAAATACCTTAACAAAAGAAGAACTTGAGATTGTTAATAAAGTTAGAAACAAATACAAAGAGCTTTCCCCAATTGCATGTACAGGTTGCAATTATTGTATGCCTTGTCCAAATGGCGTAAATATACCGAGAAACTTTGGACTTTACAATGAAGCACATATGTATAATACTTATGAAGCTAACCGCAGGGATTATGAAAACTTGGGGGATGCAAAAGCGAGTTCCTGTATTGAATGTGGTACCTGTGAGAGCGTATGTCCACAACATCTTACAATAATTGATTATCTTAAAGAGGTTGCAGATTATTTTGAAAGAGCATAACGAAAAAGGAGAAGGAGTTTTACATTTCGTTCCTTCTCCTTTTTATGTAATACCATGATGAAAAGCAGTTAAAAATATTGTTATCCCAAGAAGAAGACATATCAGACTTAGTATTAAAATGATGACTAAATAAAATTTTTTTCCATTTAGTATACCGCCCCTTTTAAAAACATATCTCTATAGTATAGACGAAAAACTTCGCTTTTAGTTTCATTTTTTTAAAATTTTTTCTATAAATTTTTGCCTGCTTTTATTGTTTATGAGGGGAGAGTTTGCATGTTTGAGGTTTTTGAAGATATGTTAAGTCCAGAATATTGGATTAGGAAAATAGACAATACCGACAAAGTTATTATGACACAACAAGAGATTGAAAACTTTAACAGAAAGATAATAAATGAGGTAGTTACAGTATATGACCTTGAGACATACAAAAAAAGTTTAAAAAAAGATGAGCTTATTAAGTTAATTAAAAGTTATGAGATGCCTAAAAAGCCTATGTACGATAAGTATGGCAACCTCATAGAAGAAGACTTTTATGACGATGTAATAAAAAATACGAATTTGGAGGGAATTAAGGATGTAAATCCAGTAAGGTATGGTATAGCGATTAGAAATACTTCTATAAGAAGTTTTCCTACGAAAGAAGCTGTTTTTGACAAACAAGGAGATATAGAATTTGATAGGTTTCAAGAGACGGGATGTCAAGCTTTAGAGCCTGTAGTTATTTTACACGAGAGTAAAGACAGAAAATGGTTATTTATACAGATGTATAATTACAGAGGATGGATTAAAGCAGAAGATATTGCAATTGCGAAAGACAAAAAAGAGTTATTTGACTATATAAATTCACTAAGTTTTTTAGTAGTCACAGGAAACTATATAAAGACTCAAAGCAATCCCTTTGACAAAAATGTTTCTAAATTGGAATTTACAATGGGGACGAAAATATATCTAGAAGAAGGAAATGTTTTACATCAAGTTGGCAATCAATCAGTTATTGGACATTATCTTATAAAACTGCCTATTAGAAATGAAGAAAGGAATCTTGAGTTTAGATATGCTCTAATTTCAAAGAAAGAAGATGTAAATGTTGGATATCTTCCCTATACAAGAGAAAACATTTTGAAGCAGGCTTTCAAACTTATAGGTGATAGATACGGTTGGGGTGATAGTTTAGGAGGTAGAGATTGTTCTAGTTATATAATGTATATTTTTAAGACTTTTGGCATAAGGCTTCCTAGGAATGCTAATGAGCAAGAAGCAGTAGCGGACAAATCCTATAAATTTATTGAGGGAATGTCAAATGAAGAAAGAATAAAAGTGTTCGACAGTGTAAAGCCAGGAGCATTAGTCTATATGCCAGGGCATGCTATGATTTACATTGGAAAAGAAAAAGGCATTCCTTATATAATACATAATTTTCATGGGTATGGAGAGAAAAAGGAAGATAAATATGAATTTGTTCCTGTAAATGAAGTTATGGTAACCTCTACTTTTCTGCCGACAACTTCAGGAGTATCTTTTATAGAAAAATTCACTTCTGTTTTGGAAATAGAATAAGGGTAAACTAAAAATTTACCCTTATTCTCCATAGGCTTTTCTATATATTTCTGCAATTTCGGATACCAATGGCATTCTTGGGTTTGAACCGGTGCACTGGTCATTAAAGGCTATATCAGACATTTCCATTATTTGTTTTTCGAATTCTTCTTTATTTATGCCTGCTTCTTTAAGTGTCAAAGGAAGATTAAGCTCTTTCATAAGATTTTTTATTGCTTCAATGAGGCTTTTTACTCCTTCTTCAATGGTTGATGCAGGAAGTCCCAAGAATTTTGCAATTTCTGCATATTTCTCGGCTGCTTTGGGATATTCATATTGTGGGAATGAAGCAAATTTTTTAGGTAACTCAGCATTGTATTCTATGACATAGGGCAGAAGTATTGCATTTGCTCTTCCGTGTGGAAGATGGAATTTAGCACCAAGTATATGAGCCATACTATGGTTTATTCCTAAAAATGCATTTGTGAAGGCCATTCCAGCTATGCATGAAGCATTGTGCATCTTTTCGCGGGCGACTTTATCTTGCCCGTTTTTGTATGCTTTAGGTAGATATTCAAATATCAATTTTATAGCTTTTTCTGCGAGAGCGTCTGTATAGTCTGATGCCATTACAGATACATAGGCTTCAATAGCATGGGTTAAAGCGTCCATACCAGTGTCTGCTGTGACAGAGGGTGGTATTGTCATTGTGAGGTCAGGGTCTATTATAGCGATATCTGGTGTTAATTCGTAATCTGTGAGAGGGTACTTTATATTTTTCTTTTTGTCTGTTATAACTGCAAAGGCAGTAACTTCAGAACCTGTACCGCTGGTGGTTGGTATTGCGATAAATAAAGCTTTTTTCCCCAGTTCAGGAAATCTATAAGTTCTTTTTCTTATGTCCATAAATTTTAACCTTAAGTCTTCGAATTTTGTATCAGGGTATTCGTAGAAAAGCCACATTCCCTTCGCTGCATCTATTGCAGAACCACCACCTACAGCTATTAGTAAGTCAGGCTCAAACCCTCTCATTATTTTTACCCCTTTTTCTACAGTGTCAACTGAAGGATCTGGTTCAACTTCAGAGAATATTTCATATTTAATATTTGCCTTATCTAATTGATACGTTACTTTATCTACAAAACCTAATTTAACCATCACAGGGTCTGTTACAATAAAGGCTTTTTTGCCTTTTACTTGTGACAGATATTGTAATGACCCTCTTTCAAAATAAATTTGTGGTGGAACTCTGAACCATTTCATTCTCTCTTTTCTTATAAAAACTCGTTTTATGTTTATAAGGTTATAAACACTTACATTATCTGTTGTTGAATTTCTACCCATTGTACCGCAACCCAAAGTCAAAGATGGGATAGCCGTGTTATAAATATCTCCAATAGCTCCTTGAGAAGCAGGGGCGTTTACAAGAATTCTTCCTGCTCGTACTCTTTTTGCAAATTCATTAATAATTTGTTGGTTTTCAGAATGTATTACTGCAGAGTGACCAAGTCCGCCGAATTCTGTCATTTCTTCACATCTTTTTATGCCTTCGTTGTAATCTTTGACTGTGTATAAAGCAAGTATTGGACTTAGCTTTTCTCTGGAGAGAGGATATTCTGGTCCTACAGCAGGATATTCAGCTACAAGTATTTTTGTGTTTTCAGGTACTTTAAATCCAGCCATTTCAGCAATTTTTGTTGCCGGTTGACCTACAACTGCTGGATTCATTAAACCGGTGTTTTTGTCTATAGCGAATTCTTCTAACTTTTTAGTTTCTTCTTTATTTAAGAAATAGCAACCATATTCTCTCATTAATTTTTTTACTTCATCGGCTATTTCTTCATCTATTATTACAGCTTGCTCTGAGGCACATACTGTACCATTGTCAAAAGTTTTACTAAGTATTAAATCTGAAACTGCTCTTTTAATATTTGCAGTTTTTTCAATATAGCAGGGGACATTGCCAGGACCTACGCCAAGGGCGGGTTTTCCTGAGCTGTAAGCAGCTTTTACCATTCCGGCGCCGCCTGTTGCTAGGATAAGAGATATATCGGGATGTGTCATGAGAAGTTGTGTTGCTTCAATTGAGGGTGTCTCAATCCATCCTATACATCCTTCTGGTGCACCAGCCTTTAATGCTGCCTCGTACATCGTCTTTGCTGCTTCTATACTACATTTTAATGCTTTTGGGTGGAAGCTGAAAATTATTGGATTTCTTGTTTTGATAGCAATGAGGCATTTGAACATTGTTGTAGAAGTCGGGTTTGTGACAGGTGTTACGCCGGCTATAACTCCTACAGGTTCTGCCACTTCCATATAATTTTCTTCTAAGTTTTCTTTGAGGATGCCGACAGTTTTTTTGTCTTTTATATAATTGTACACATATTCTACTGCAAAAAGGTTTTTGGTTATTTTGTCTTCATAAACCCCCATTTTCGTCTCTTCATGAGCTAATTTTGCCAGTTCTACATGCTTTTCTATGCCTGCTAGTGCCATGGCTTTGACTATTTCATTAATTTGCTCTTGGGTGTATGACATGAATTTTTCTTGTGCTCTTTTCGCTCTTTCTACTAATAGGTCTATCTGCTTTTTAACATCTGTTGTTTCTTTTACTTCTGTTTTTTCTTTTGTTTCCTTTTTTTCTTGTAATAAGGTAGGCATAAGAACACCTCCATGTGTTAATAATTTAACAAAATATTTTATTTAAATAAAGAGATTGTCAGATGATTCTAAAAAATTTCAGGGTATATTACACAAATTTTAGGCATCAACGATATTTTGTGCAATATTTCAATTGTTATTCATTTAACAATCTCTTTACACTTTGATAGTACAACAACGATTGAATCTTGTCAATAGAGTTAAAATAGCCTGAAACGATTACTCAAAAAATTTTACAATATTTTTTCTTTTCATATTGTGTTATAATTAATTTACCAGTTTTTATAGATTCAAGGAGATGAGACTGTGCTATATAAAAAATTTATCTCTCCTGTTGGTGTTCTCACTATTTTTTCATCAGGAAAAGGTATATGCCGCATTGACTTTGAAAATGAGAAATCTTCATTAGAAGGTTTTAAAGAAGGCAGCGATTTTTATATTGAAGAGTGTATTAGGCAGCTTGACCTATATTTTCAAAAGAAATTAAAAAATTTTGACGTGCGGTTGGATTTGCAAGGTACAGAGTTTCAGAAGGCCGTGTGGAAGGAGATTTTAAAAATTCCTTATGGTGAAGTTAAGACATATGGAGAGATTGCGAGATTAATTGGAAAGCCAAAGGCGGCAAGAGCAGTAGGGCAGGCTCTTAATAAGAATCCTATTCCCATTATTATCCCTTGCCACAGAGTCATTGGAAGCAGTGAAGATTTGACAGGCTTTGGCGGGGGAATTGAAATAAAAAAATTTTTATTAAGACATGAAGGAGTAGAGGTTCATTAAAAATTTATGTTTCATGGAAAGTAAGGTGATGAGGATGGATTATTTAAAAATTTTAAAGGAGTTTTTTAAAAATAAGGACAATATAGTTATGGCTTTTTTATTTGGTTCTGTTGCTGTATTTAATATATATAGACTTAGACAAGAAAGAAGGGAGATTAATTTATATAAAATAGTAGCTGTATCCTAAAACCGCCGTAAAAATTTGAGCGGTTTTTTTATTTTATTTTTTTGAAAAGCTTTAAGAAATCTTGACATGATATTATGAGAAGAGTAAAATATATTTTGCGTCCAAAATATTTGCATACAAAATATTTTAATACGAAATAATTTGCGGTGGTGAAGATGGAAGAGATAAACAATGGATTAAAGATACTTAAGCTTTTAAAACAAATAATGGATATTATAAAGCATTCTATGAAATATGAGTGTAAAGATTTTGATATTACGGGTCCTCAAGGAATGCTTATGGGCATTTTAGCTCATTACGGTGAAATGAAGGTGAGTGACCTAAGTCAAAAATTAGGGCTTTCCAATAGTACAGTTTCTGGCATTATTGACAGATTAGAAAAGCAAGGCTTGGTAGAGAGGACGAGAAGCACTGAAGATAGAAGAGTTGTTTATGTCAGTGTGACTCCTAAGTTTAAAGATACTTTTCAAAAACATTTCAAAGAAGCTGAAGAGAAGTTTGAAAAATTAATAAGTAGAGCAAGCCCACAAGACCTTAATAAAATAATTGAAGGATTAGAAGCACTGAAAAAAATATTGGAAAAACAACATGATTTATAGTGAGGAAGTATAACAAAATTAAGTAAATAAGTTGAGGAAGTAGAAATTTAAAAAGAAGTAGTTCTCACAAAAGAAATCGAGGCAAATTTTTAGGAGGAGAAGGTGTTGGTATGGTAAAACTGGCGAAATATTTAAAACCCTATATTCTGTTGATTTTTTTAGCAGTGTTCTTTATATTTGTTCAAGCAATGAGTGATTTGTCATTGCCTGACTATATGTCCAAGATAGTTAACAATGGAATACAGCAAGGTGGCATAGTAAATGCAGTTCCTGAGGCTATAAGGAAAAGCGAAATGGATAAACTTTTGCTATTTGTTACACCTGAAGAAAAGGAAGAGATTTTAAAAGATTATACATTAGTAGACAAATCCAGTCCTGATTATGATAAATATGTAAAAAAATATCCTATTCTTTCAAAAGAGCCTGTATATGTCCTTAAAAGCGTAGATAAATCAGAAATTGACAAAATAAATTTACCTATGGGGAAAGCCTTTTTAGCTGTTACAGGTGTGGAAAAAGCTAAAGCCAGTGCAAAAAACGGAAGTATAGAATTTAATGGAAAGAAAATACCGGCAAATGTAGACCTCTTTGCTATGATGTCTCAACTGCCAGAAGAGCAACTTATTCAAATAAGAGATGAAATGAACAAAAAGTTTGCTTCTTTAGGTGACAATATGGTTATACAAGCTGCAACAATGGCTGTAAAAGAAGAATACAAGGCAATTGGCATAAATACAGACAAAATTCAAACTGATTACATTCTTCATACTGGCCTTATAATGCTATTGATAACTGGACTGAGTGCATTAAGCACTATTATGGTAGCATTTTTTGCATCAAAAGTGGCAGCTGGAGTAGCGAGAGATTTGAGAAGAGATTTATTTGCAAGAGTAGAGAGCTTCTCTAATGCTGAATTTGACAAATTTTCTACGGCTTCTTTGATAACAAGAACTACAAATGATATTACACAAATACAAATGCTTCTTGTAATTATGATAAGAATGGTGTTTTATGCGCCTATAATGGGTATAGGTGGTGTATTTAGAGCACTTAGCAAAAGTGTTTCAATGTCTTGGATTATAGCTTTAGCAGTAATAGTACTTTTAGGTATAATATCAGCATTGTACTCCATTGCGATGCCCAAGTTTATGCTAATGCAAAAATTGATTGATAGATTAAACTTAGTTACTCGTGAAAATTTGTCAGGAATAATGGTGGTAAGAGCTTTTAATAATCAAAAATTTGAAGAAGAGCGCTTTGACAAAGCTAATCAAGATATTACAAAAGTAGGGCTTTTTGTAAATCGTGCTATGGCATTTATATTTCCATCTATGATGCTTGTGATGAATGGAATTACTCTTTTGATAGTATGGGTAGGAGCTCACCAAATCCAAAATTCCAGCATGCAAGTTGGAGACATGATGGCATTTATGCAATACGCTATACAGATTATCTTTGCATTTTTGATGTTCTCAATGCTGTTTATAATGATACCAAGAGCATCAGTATCGGCAGAGCGTATTGCTGAGGTTTTGGCTACAGAACCTTCTATAAAAGACCCACAAAATCCAAAACAATTTAATGAAGATATGGCTGGAAGCATAGAATTTAAGAATGTATCTTTTAAATATCCTGGTGCTGAAGAGTACGCTTTAAAGGACATAAACTTCAAGGTTTTACCTGGGCAGACAGTAGGCATAATAGGAAAAACAGGTTCTGGAAAGAGCACCTTAGTCAATTTAATCCTGAGATTTTATGATGCCACGGGAGGACAAGTTTTAGTGGACGGTGTAGATGTGAGAGAAGTAAAACAGGAAGACCTGCGCCGCAGAATAGGATATGTGCCCCAAAAAAGTTGGCTTTTCAGTGGAACCATTAAATCAAATTTAAAATACGGAAATGACCAAGCTACTGATGAGGAAATAAGAGAAGCTGCAGAAATTGCACAAGCAATGGAATTTATAAATGAAAAGACCAAAAAATTTGATTCAGAGATTGCACAAGGAGGAACAAACGTTTCAGGAGGGCAAAAGCAGAGGCTTTCCATTGCTCGTGCTCTTGTTAAAAAGCCTGAAATATACATTTTTGATGAAAGTTTTTCAGCTCTTGACTTCAAAACAGAGTCAGCTTTAAGGAAAGCCTTAAGAGAAAGGCTAAAATCAAGCACTGTTATAATGGTGTCGCAAAGGGTGTCAACTCTTTTACATGCAGATCAAATAATAGTACTTGAAGAAGGGAAAATTGTGGGCATAGGGAAACACAAAGAATTACTTAAAAACTGTCAAACTTACAGAGAAATAGCTTTATCACAGCTATCGGAGGAGGAATTGGCATGAGTGAAAATAGAAGAATAGACCCCAAACAGATGCCCAGACTTCGCGGGCCAGGAATGGGAGGCGGCCCCCATGGCATGGTTCGCGGTGGAGAAAAAGCGCGAGATTTTAAGGGTACAATGAAAAAATTGATAAAATATTTATCTGTTTATAAAGCTTCTATTATAAGTGTATTTGTATTAGCAGCACTTAGTGCTTCCTTCTCCATTGCGGGTCCTAAAATACTCAGTAAAGCGATAACGAAAATTTTTGAAGGCGTAATGGATAAGATAACTGGAAAAGGCAGTGGAATAGATTTTGAATATGTAGAGAAGATAATTCTAATTCTCATAGGCTTATATGGTTTAAGTGCTTTATTCGGATACCTGCAAGGATGGATAATGTCTGGGGTTGCGATGAAAGTTACCTATAGATTTAGAAAAGAAATTTCTGAAAAAATTAACCGCCTGCCTTTGAAATATTTTGAAAGCACAAATCAAGGGGAAATATTGTCACGTATTACAAATGACGTGGATACAATTACTCAGACTCTCAATCAAAGCTTGACTCAGATAATCACTTCTGTGACGACAGTAGTAGGCGTTTTGATTATGATGTTTACCATAAACTGGCTTATGACTTTAGTGGCGCTTTTGATAATTCCTTTGTCTTCTTTGGTAATTGCCTTTATTGTCAAACATTCACAAATGTATTTTAGAGAGCAGCAGGATTATTTAGGGCATGTAAATGGTCATGTGGAGGAAGTATATGGAGGCCATAATATAGTAAAGGCTTTTAATGGAGAGAAAAAGAGCATTGAAAAGTTTGATGTATTAAATAACACTTTGTACGGAGCAGCTTGGAAGTCACAGTTTTTGACAGGTATTATGATGCCACTTATGAATGTAATAGGAAACTTGGGTTATGTGGCGGTTACAGTTTTGGGTAGTTGGTTGGTCATAAAAAATGCAATAGAAGTGGGGGATATTCAGGCGTTTATACAGTACATCCGATCTTTTACACAGCCTATTGCTCAGATTGCAAATATTTCCAATATACTGCAACAAACTGCTGCCTGTGCAGAAAGAGTATTTGAGTTTTTGGAGGAAGAAGAGGAAGTTCCAGATAATCCACAGCCTGTAAAAATTGAAGATATAAAAGGGAATGTGGAGTTTAGAAATGTTCGTTTTGGATATAGACCTGATAAAATGGTGATAAATAACTTTTCTGCTTCTATTAAGGCAGGACAAAAAGTTGCAATTGTCGGTCCTACTGGGGCAGGAAAGACTACTATAGTGAAACTTTTAATGCGCTTTTACGATGTGAATGAAGGAGCTATTTTGATTGACGGGCATGATATAAGAGATTTTACGAGGGAAGATTTGCGTTCACTTTTTGGCATGGTACTTCAAGATACATGGCTTTACAATGGTACTATTATGGACAATATAAGATATGGCCGTCTTGACGCTACTGAGGAGGAAGTTATAAAAGCTGCTAAGGCAGCTTATGTGGATCATTTTGTAAGGACATTGCCAGGGGGCTATAACATGGTATTAAATGAAGAGACCACAAATATTTCTCAAGGGCAAAAGCAGTTACTAACTATAGCAAGAGCTATTTTGAAAGATCCAAAAATTCTCATACTCGATGAGGCTACAAGCTCTGTAGATACCCTTACAGAAATACAAATACAAAAAGCGATGGATTACCTTATGAAAGGACGCACAAGCTTTATAATCGCTCATAGGCTTTCTACAATACGGGATGCTGACTTGATACTTGTCATGAACCATGGAGATATTGTAGAGCAGGGTACCCACGAAGAGCTTCTTAAAAAAGGCGGTTTTTATGCAAGCCTCTATAACAGCCAGTTTGAAAAAGAGGAAGAGATGGCAAGTTGATAGCATTTAATAATTATTATTGACATATGAAACAAAAAGTGATAAAGTAAAAGAGAAAATAAAATAGAGGTTATGTCCGCTGGGGGAGCCTTAACGGCTGAGATGGCATTGATGCCAAACCCTTGGAACCTGATGAGGGTAATGCCTCCGTAGGGAATGCGGCTCAAAAATACCGCATTTCGCGGTATTTTTTTCAGCGAACATAGCCTCCTTGAAAAATGGAGGTGTTTTTGTTTATGTCCTACCTTTTAAGTATTTTTTCTGATTTTGCTCAAATAAAACCAGTGACTTTATCGGTTATATTAGCAATTTTATTGGCAGCTTTTCTTTTATATCTGATGCGAAAAAGTGTCAAATTTGACACAAAAATGCTTGTCTACGGAGCACTTTCAATCGCTATTTCTTTCGTGCTGTCTTATATAAGATTTTATCACTGGCCTCAAGGTGGTTCTATTACACCTGCCAGCATGTTGCCGCTTTTTATCTTTGCCTATTATTATGGACCAGGTCCTGGTGTGATTGTAGGAATGGCGTATGGATTTTTACAACTTATTCAAGACCCATTTATTGTCCAATGGGTGCAAGTACTTCTCGACTATCCTTTGGCCTTCGGTGCTTTAGGACTTGCTGGCTTTTTTAGAAAAAACCTAAGTTTGGGAATTTTAGTCGGTGGATTTGGACGATTTTTCTCTCACTTTTTATCGGGAGTGTTCTTTTTTGCAAGCTATGCACCAGAAGGAATGAGCCCTATAGTTTATTCACTTTTAGTCAATGGAAGCATAATAGGTGTAGAAGTGGCAATATGTTTTGCGGTTTCACTAATTCCTCAAGTTAGAAATGCTATTGAAGAAATTAAAAAGAAAGCAATTGCTTAAAGGGGTATTTCCCCTTTTTATTTTTTGCAGTGGATAGCTGAAATAATGGTATAATATATGGTATAATATTATGTAAGAAAAAATTTAACGCAGAATTAACATTGATACCTGACAAACTTGAGGATATGAAAGAAAGAAGGGAATAATTGATTTATAAAAATTCTGCTGATAGAGTGTGTGAAATTGTGCTGAAAATTTCGATAAAAGCATTAGTGAAATGAGATTGTAGGGAGGGGATTTTGCTGATGCAAATAAAAAGAGTGCTTCTTGACAAAGACAAAAACATTTTTTTCTATATAAACGAAAGGATAAAATGTAATATATTGGACAAAATAATGCCCAAAATAACTCATATAGGCGGTCCTTTTTTTACAATATTTTCTTGCTTGTTTTTAATTTTTTTTGGAAAAAACGATGTAAAAGCCTCTGCTGTAGAAGCTTTAACTGCACTTGTAAGCAGCCATTTGTTTGTTCAACTTTTAAAAAGAAAATATACAAGACCAAGGCCTTATATGGTATTAGCTAATACAAACACTTTTAAACATCTTTTAAAGGATTATTCTTTTCCTTCTGGTCATGCTACTGCCAGTTTTTCACTTGCTATGACTTTTTCAATATTTTTTCCAAGCCTTGCAGTATTCTTTATTTCACTGGCGGTACTTGTGGGACTTTCGAGGATATATATGGGACTGCATTATCCTTCAGATGTATTAATGGGCTCAACGATAGGTATTACTTTTTCTTATCTAACCCATTTTATAGGTACAAAGTTGTTTTTGTAAAAAATTTTTCAAAATAGATTGACAAATTGTAAATAGAAGAATATAATGTAGAAGGACACAAGTTAATACAATCGTTAGGTGAGGCTCCTATACAGATACACGCTGCTGCCCGGAAACATCGAGAGATGCTAACGGGTCAACAAGTATTACCGAATTAAGGTTTTACTTAATGCAGCTGGAGGATGCTCCAAAGCTGTATAGTGCCAAAGCTCAACGAATTGAAATGTCTAAAAACCTCTTTCATTCGTTGAGAGGTTTTTTAATTTGCTAAAAAACGGAGGTGAGAAGAATGGACGGTGGAGGTAGTAGTAAAAGCTACAAAGGTATATGTAATGTGACATTAAAGAAGGATGGGCAAAGTTTGAGGCCACGTCCATTCTTCTCACAGGTGGCTTTTCTATAAATTTTGCTCTTCGTAGGATTGCCCATTTATCCCTTCTTTTGATGTCCTATTACATATACCTCCAAAACAATTCTCAGACTAACTCCATTTAATTCCATCGTCTAAATGCGAAAGTTTTTTACAAAAAAACAAATACTGTAACTGGAAGGTTGCAGTAGACACGGCAGCCTTAGTCTATTATTGTGTTTTGGAGGTGTATGGGAATGATCAAAATCGCAAAGAAAAATGGCTTCACAGATACGATACTTACCCAATTAATTGAGTTTGCCAGAAAAGATGTTGATGAAGTTTTGGCGCAATTAGGTACGGATAGAGAGGGATTGACTTCTGAGGAAGCAGAAGATAGGCTTGAAATTTACGGGTTAAATGAGGTAGCTCATGAAAAAGCGGATCCATGGTATATTCAATTGATTAAAGCTTTTATAAATCCCTTCATAGGTATATTGGTATTTTTGGCAATTGTGTCATATATAACTGATGTACTTTTTACTGTACCTCAAGACAGAGATTGGAGCACTATAATTATTATTTCTATAATGGTAACGGTTAGTGGACTACTTCGTTTTGTTCAAGAGTACCGCTCCAATATTGAAGCGGAAAAATTGAAAGCTCTTGTTCACACGACTGCTGCAGTTATTCGCAAGGATACAGGTGAGAGAGAAATAAAAATGGAAGAAATAGTACCTGGTGATATAATACATTTGGCAGCAGGAGATATGGTACCTGCGGATGTTAGGGTTATTACTTCTAAAGACATATTTATAAACCAAGCAACTTTAACGGGAGAATCCGAACCCGTGGAGAAATATCCAAATTTAAAAGAAGAAAAAAGAAAAGCTAAGGATTTAAACCTCTCAGATTTAGAAAATATATGCTTTATGGGTACTAATGTGGTAAGTGGTTCTGCAATTGCTGTAGTTCTTTCAACAGGTGACCGTACTTATTTTGGTTCAATGGCAAAGTCCCTTGTAGGGCATAGGGCAATGACAAGTTTTGAAAAAGGTATTAATAATGTAAGTAAAGTGCTTATCAAGTTTATGGCAGTTATGTTTCCAATTGTTTTTGTGATAAATGGCCTTACCAAGGGTAATTGGTTGGATGCATTGCTTTTTGCCTTGGCTGTAGCTGTTGGACTTACTCCCGAAATGCTTCCAATGATAGTCACTACCAACCTTGCTAAAGGTGCTGTGACAATGGCAAAACACAAAACAATCGTCAAAAGATTAGATGCTATACAAAATTTTGGGGCGATGGATGTACTTTGTACTGACAAAACTGGCACTTTGACATTAAACAAAATAGTTGTAGAAAAACATCTTGACATACATGGGCATGAAGATGACAGAGTTTTAAGACATGCATACCTGAACAGTTTTTATCAAACGGGCTTAAGAAACTTGATGGATGTAGCCATTTTAGAGTATGGAGCTGAAAAGGGTTTTAATGGCTTGGAGAAAATATATAAAAAAGTTGATGAGATACCCTTTGATTTTGTAAGACGCAGAATGTCTGTAGTTTTAGAGAGCGAAGGTGGAAAAAGGCAGCTTGTAACGAAAGGCGCCGTTGAAGAGGTGCTTTCCATCTGTGAATACGCTGAGTACAAAGGTGAAGTAGTTCCTTTGACAGATGAAATACGTCAAGAAGTAAGAGAAATGGTAAGAAAATTAAATGAAGACGGAATGAGGGTGCTGGCCGTAGCTCAAAAAAATGATGTTCCACCAGAGGGAGTTTTCAGTGTAGCAGATGAAAGTAAGATGGTTCTCATGGGTTATATAGGTTTTCTCGACCCGCCAAAAGAATCTGCACCTTATGCGATAAAAGCACTTAAAGAGCATGGTGTAGATGTAAAAATTCTTACTGGTGACAATGAAATAGTGACAAAGAAAATCTGTAAAGAAGTGGGGATTGCTGTAGAGAATATTCTATTAGGGAATAAAATAGAGAATATGACAGATGAAGAATTAGCAGAAGTAGCAGAAAAGACGACAATTTTTGCAAAACTTTCTCCTATGCAAAAATCAAGAATAATAAAGGCTTTACAAAATAAAGGCCACATTGTTGGATATATGGGGGATGGAATTAATGATGCGTCTGCACTAAGAGAAGCCGATGTTGGAATTTCTGTTGACTCTGCAGTAGATATTGCAAAAGAATCAGCAGATATAATACTTTTAGAAAAAAGTCTTACGGTATTAGAAGAAGGAGTTGTAGAAGGTCGCAGAATTTTTGGAAATATTATGAAATACATTGCAATTACATCGAGCTCTAATTTTGGTAATGTATTTTCAGTTTTAGTAGCAAGTGCATTTTTACCTTTTTTGCCAATGCATCCATTGCAACTACTCTTCCTTAACTTGATTTATGATTTATCAATGACATCAGTGCCTTGGGATACAGTGGATAAAGAATATATACAAAAGCCAAGAAAATGGGATGCCGCAAATATAGGCAATTTCATGGTATGGTTTGGACCTACAAGTTCAATTTTTGATATTACAACTTATGCTTTGATGTTTTTCTTGATTGGTCCAATAGTTATAGGTGGCTCTTACTTCCTGTTGCCTGAAGTGCTTAAACAGAATTTTGTTTCGCTCTTCCAAACAGGCTGGTTTGTGGAAAGCTTATGGACACAAACAATGGTAGTTCACATGCTTAGGACCGAAAAGATTCCGTTTATACAAAGCATTGCTTCATGGCCGCTATTACTTTTTACCTCGGCAGCTGTTACAGTAGGAACAATTGTGCCATTTACTTCTTTTGGTGCGAAACTTGGAATGATGCCTCTACCGGGAATATACTTCTTGTTCTTGGCAGCTACGCTTCTTGCATACTTGACTTTGGCACAATCCGTTAAAATGAGATTTATAAAAAGATTTGGAAGCTTGCTGTAACATTTTTTAGACAACGGATACAGACAAGTAGAAATATATAAAAACATGAGCAGGAGAAATCCTGCTCTTTTTAATACAACACATTAGAAGATTGAAATATTACAACAATGTTACAAAATATAAAATTTTGGTAAACAAAGGAGGGATTTATATTAATATGTAGAAGTAGTAAAATAGGAGGGATAATATGGGGGAGGTCATAAGATTTGATACACATAAGGGTCTATTTGAACAGTCGTGGGGGAGATGTTTAAAAAGGGGCTTAACACCGGATAAAAAGTTAGTAGCGTTGAATAATGTAAAAATTGTTGAAGATAGCAAAAGGTATTCATTAATTAAAGCTTTTCGCAAAAGCATTAAAGATTTGAAAGATATTAATGATTTTAGAAACTTTATATTTTTGTTAACTGATAAAGAAGGTGTAATACTGGAATTAAACTTACCCCATGCCGATATCGATTTTTACTTAAAAAAGGGTATGGTATTAAAAGAAGAAATTGCAGGTACAAATGCAGTATCACTGGCGATAAGAGAGAAGAATATAGCGGTTGTGAGAAAAGAACAGCACTATATTGAAGATTTAAAAAGGTTAAATTGTACTGCTGGGCCTATTTTTGATAAAGAAGGAAATTTGATAGGGATAGTAGACATATCTTCTGAAAATGAGTTTAATGATAATTTAGTCGCAGTAGTATTTTTACTAGCAAGATATATAGAAAGAAATTACCAGGAATTTGAGATGGAAAGAATAAAGAAAAAATTTGACGAAATAGATACAAAGATACTCAAGCTTACGGCAGAAGGGAAAACAGATAAAGAAATTGCAAAAACAATTAATATGTCACTAAGCAATATAAAGTATCATAAAAGGAAAATTTTCAAACTATTAGGAACAAAAAATGTAAAGGATTGTATATACAAGGCAACAAAGTTAGATTTAATATAAGTTTTTATTGTTTTTACATCACTAAATAAGGGACAAAAAATGTTAGATTGTATTTTAGTACAAATTTTAAAGGAGGAAAATCCAGTTTTTATACTAAAGTACAAAAGTAAGGGCTATTTTAGTGGAAATTTATACTTTTGGTCAATTGACAAGATGCTGGAAATAAGATACCATGGATATAGAAGGAACTATCGGTAGTCCTTAGAATTATTAGGAAAGGAGTTGAAAGTGTTAAGAGAGGGAAGGAATTTGAGAAATGCTTTTTGCTTACGACCAAGATTTTAAGGTAGGAGGATGAGATTAAATGAAAAGGATAGTGACAGTATTACTTACTTTGATATTAATATTTTCAACAACAGTTGTATTTGGAGCGACTGATAATATAACAAGCAAGGATTATCCTTTACATGTTTCCAATAAAATAAAACTAAAAGATATTTATGTGACAGTGCCGTTTGACCTTTCTAAAGTAAAATTAGAAAGGATAGAAAAAGGTAATTCTGTGAGAGTTGAAATCAGGGATAAAAGTACAGGTGAGCTTTTAGAGGCATATGGAGAAAAAGTTGAACCTGTTATTACTGATGTTGAAGCAAAAAATTTTGTGTTCCCACAAAATTCTGGCATTTATACTACTCACACGATATACAAAGAAAGAACAGATGGAGCTGCTGTTTCAAGATTGTACACAGTTTTGACAATTTATACTTATGGGTCTTTTAGACAAATTGATAAGGTAAATTATACTTATTGGGTGGAAGCAAGTAGTGGCCCCTGGGAATTAAGAGATAAATATGCTATTACTATTTCTAGAACAGGTAGTTTTCCTACAACAGCAATAGAAACAACTGGTACAGCTACTATTGTAGTAACAACGAATGCGACTGTAACTGGTTCCTTTTCTATCGAATATCTAAAATCAATTGGATTTACTGTTAGTTATGTTAATAATAATGTGTATTATTTAAGGAAAAATATTTCACTTACCTATGTTTATAGTGTGTATTAGAAATTGGACAAATAAAACAATTTTTCTTTTTTCTCATCTTATTCTAGAGAATGGTATTTGTTTTTGATACAACTACTACTTATGGCATTAAGGGAGGCACCTCCTTTTTCTGGAAAAATTCTTATTTCAATACTTTGGAGACTATAGAGATGCGAATTTAAGGTCTTAGTTTGACGTTACATTTAACATGTGGGGGTAATAACATGGGAGATTATTCTCAAATTTTAGATCAAATTTCTAATGCTTTAAATGGCATTCGTGCAGAAGTTGGGAATGTATCTTCTGAAGTTTTTTTCACGCATCACCGTATAGGAGATATAGTAAGTCTTCTTAATATAACTAACATTTTGTTAGTTATATTAATTATTGTTTTGAGTATAAATACATATATAAATTGGAAGAAATACAGGGGTAATAGATAAGATTTGTAATAATAATTATTGGCAGTTTCACATTTGCAATTAATTATGGGAATATCAATAAAGAAGTGAAGTTTAATGGGGAGAAATATTATTATAGTTTTTTTGCTGTTATTGATGTTTTCTTCATTTTTTGCTGGATGTGGGATATTTGACAATAGCAGTGAAGAATTGTTAAGAGAAGTAAAAGCAATAGAGGAACTGAGTAATAAATATGCAAACTTTTATCTGAGTACAGATACTTATATCGAAAAGGTAAAAGAAGTTGCAAAATTTGCAGATGAATTTAATGAGGCAGAGCTAATAATAACTTATAGGCCGAAACTCGAGCTTTTCCCTGATGCTATAAACATGGTAAAAAGGAAAAATTTAGCCTTACTTACAGAAGAACAATTAAAAGAAATTAGAAATACTCTTAAGCCTGTTAAAACAGAAATAGAGGTACAGATTTCAAAAGTTTATGATGATGGCAAAAACAAATACATTTTTTCAAAGGGGAAAGTAGTAACAACTTATAAAGGACATTTTTATTACGATTATTATTTACGGAAATATACCTTTATAAATGAGGGAAATGAATGGAAAATAATGGACATAAATACTCAACTTTATGGTAGAGATTATAAACGAATGGAAAATGTCACTTATAAAAATAAACCCGTTGAGTTTGTAATAAAGTTTAATCAGTAATACTTGTAATAATTACTTACCATTAATTTACTGAGTATTTACTTTATTTTTTATTTTTATCTCAAATGCGAAATAAACTGTTACAAAAATATATATGTTAAGTTGGGGATTGTATGTAACTGATGATTTTGGATATTTCTATAGTGTTAATTGAAAATTTCTAAAAAATAAATCGGACAAGAGGAACCGTTCCTGTTGTCTGTTCTAGTATGGATTTTATTTATTTACCTAATTATCATGCTGACATTGGTGGAGATATTTTACTTTCGGACATAATTTATAGGCACAACAATAATGAATTGGCAAGATATGTAGCTAAATTATCAGTTGATTTTATTGTAGCTTCTTTGGCTTATCAATATAAATTAGGATTCCCTACGAGCTTTGTTATAGATCGCTTTACAAACACATTAATATCATGGTTTAATAATAACTATTTACAAGATACTTATACGGGAGCGTGGATGTGGAAAGCCTGGAGCAATTATGAGAATGTTTATGTAATTTATGTGACATTGGTAGATTATTCTGATGGAACTTATACAAAACCTATAAAAGTCCAAACATTAGAGATTGGAAGGGAATACGGGACTACAGTTGAATATTATTACTAAAGGAGAATATCTATGAGGAGATTATTATTATGTTGGCGGTATGGTTTAATGCCATTTTAATTCTACTCGAATCTTTATATCAAGTGGTACTTTATATTTACAAATTGTCTGATAGAGATAAAATTCCTCCTCTAATAATCAATTTTGTAGAAAAGCGAAAAATGTTTTTTAGTAGTTGGCGCAAAGTTCCTCTAGACGATGGGATTATATATAAAATGATTGGCAGGTCAAAAGTTAGGACATTTGTGTGGTTTATAGTTGGGATATTATTTTATGTTCATGCTAAAGGAAGAGGCGGTGAGATTGGAACTTATGTAATTTTTACAACTGTAATGTTCACAAATGTTTTAAAGCAAATTTACTTCTATAAGTATAAAAAATCTTTGAAAGGTGAAAAATTTTCTAAGGTGTTGCGAAGCATTATAGAAATAGAAATATGTATGTACAACCTAGCCTTTGATATACCGAAAGAAAAGAATAGTATATATGAAGTCATAAAAGATACATGGGTGAATATATTTGGCAGCATGTCTGTCATAATATTGGTATTTTTCGCTTCATATTTCGGAGTATTAGAAAAAGTTAGTATACTGGTTATAATAATTTATTTAGCTGCTATTTTGAGTAAAAGATTTATTATGGTGCGAACTTAAAACTGCTGAGGCTGAATTTCTATTTTAGATCAGTATGTAGAAAAGAGTAAAAACCCTCAGACAAAAGGAACCGTCCCCTTTGTCTGACTTTGTCTGAGGGTTTTCGTTATTGAGATTTTTCATTTTCTAAATTAATTTCTTTAGAGATTTCATAAAGCATTTGAGGTGTTAGTCTCATATCAAAATGAGTTAATTCATAATATTTTGTGGCTTTTCCATCACTGGATATTTCCATACTTGCTTTTACAAGCCCTGCTTCTTCTAATTTGCGAAGATGGATGTATAAAAGAGGTCTGCTTATGCCTAAAGGGAGTGAAGGTGGCATACAGAGGAAGGGTACAACATAAAAATATTACAGCAATGTTACAGAAATATTACAATTTAGTAAACAGAGGAGGAATTTAGGAAAGAGATGTAGAAGTAATATATATCAGTTAAAGATTTTGCAAATTATGAGGTGAGGCTATGAAAAGGATGAGGTATTTTTTATTGACAGTGTTAATAATAGGGTCATTGATTTTGGCTTCCTGCTCTAATGAATATACAAATTTGGAGGAATATCAATTCACTAAAAATTCTGACCTAAAGTTAGTTTATGCAGATGAGAACAAAGTCATCATTGAAGATGGAGAAAACCTGGTTTTAGAGTCAAAAGGGAATTTTTACAAACTTCCCACAAAACTTGATTTAAAAAAAGGTGAAATCATAATATTGTTAAGCACAGAAGGGAATTATGCTTTGACAGGGAAAATTGACAAAGACAAGTTTTATGACGTAAACATTGTAAATTTAATAAAAGGGAATAAGCTGGCAGTAGAGTACGCAGCTGTCAAGTACCTGATTTCAAGCCAATATTCGCTGCTGCCAAATGAGCAATATTTTGCATATGTTGATAAAGATGAAAAGGACAGCGATATGACGATCAAGATGGTGGATTTGACTACTTTTAAAACTTATGATGTGAAAGTAGATATGCCTGTTACAAATGTTATAGCAGTAAAAAATGGTAGTGGTTATCAGATATATTTTGAAAGCTTAGGAAAAGTATACAAAAAGCTTAATGAGGGAAAACCCACCTTCATCGCAAATGGGTATTTGCTATATGTGGACGAAAATGGAAATATATATTTGTACAGGAACATAGATATAAAGACGACAAAAGTATATAAAATAGATAAAAATAAAAATGAAAAAGAGATAGCTTCATTAGATAAGCCCAGCTTATTGGTGAGGAAAAACGGGGATGTGGCTGCTTTTATCACGGCCAACGATAAAGAGTTTAAGTCATATGATATGGATTTAATCAATTTGAAAACGTCAAAGCATACCGTAATATCAAATGCTTCGG
Source organism: Thermoanaerobacter sp. X514 (assembly GCF_000019065.1). Lineage (NCBI taxonomy): Bacteria > Bacillati > Bacillota > Clostridia > Thermoanaerobacterales > Thermoanaerobacteraceae > Thermoanaerobacter > Thermoanaerobacter sp. X514. The sequence goes on from NC_010320.1 coordinate 671,351, forward strand.
AAAACTTAAATTATGACATTCCGCTATTTTATAAGAGAGGCAATATTGCCGTAATTTTCTACAAAGAAGGGAAAGCCGAAATGATTGATACAAAAAACGGAAATACAATGGCTTTAAAAAATTTTGAAAAATATGTGTTTCCCAATTCAAATATGGAATTTGGCTTTAACATTTACGAGAATCAAACTATTGGATTTAACAAAATTGTACAGCTTAAAAAACAAGAAAATAGCGTAAAGCTTTTATTAGTGGATGCGAACAACAAAGTTTTAAAAACAATTGCTGAGCAGCAGCTAAAGTAATCTAATTAGCGGTTAATTTTGATGCAATAAAAGACAACCATATTCCTCATTCCTTTAAATATGTATATAAAAGTGCAGGTATTTCACGTAAAAAACCATAAGCTTCATCACTTAACATATATCTTTTTAATAAGACCCCAGAATAACTTGCATCTATTCCAATACGCTTTGCTATTACACTTGCTCTTTTTAAATGAAATTTATTTGAAATAATTATTGCTGTTTTTAATGAATTTTTATCCATAATTTCTTTGGAAAAAAATAAATTTTCATATGTAGAAAGAGATTTATTATCAGTTAAAATAATCTTTTCAGGTATGCCATTTTTTAAAAGATATTCTTTCCCTGCCTCAGCTTCCGAAATATTCTCTCCAGGACCTTTCCCTCCAGATACTATTATATACTTACCATACCCTTCTTTATAAAGTCTCAAAGCCTCATCAAGCCTTTCTTTGAAAAAAGGACTTGGCGTCTTTCCATATACTGCACAGCCTAAAACTATTATCACATCAGATTTTTTTGGTTTTTCATAAAGTGCAAAAGAAATTATCTGATATTCTAATGTTATTACCACTGTAACAAAAATTACTATTAAAACCCCTATAAATCTCAATAATAATTTCATTAAAATTTCCTCCAGAAAATTATTATAATAAAACCCTTTATATCATTATACAACATATATCCTATTACTAAAACAATTCTTCACAATACACTTATAAATAACCAATTTTTGATAAAATAAAATTATGAACTTTTTACTTAGTCACGCGTTTAATTTGTAGAAGGGTGGGCAGGTGATGGAAGAGAAAGAACTAATATATAAAGCAAAAAATGGTAATAAATATGCTCTAAATGAGTTACTCTCCCAAAACTATAATACTTTATTAGGATATTGCATTAAAATGACAGGTAATCCGATGCTTGCCCAAGATATAGTACAGGAAACAATGCTCAAAGCTATTTTAAATATTAAAAATTTTACTCCTGAAGTCAAGTTCTCAACATGGCTTTTAAAAATCGCAACTAATACATTTAAAGATTATTTAAGAAAACACAAAAATATTGAACTTGTAGAAGAAATATTTTCAAATAGTGAAGAAGATGTAGAAGAGACCGCTATGACAAATATTCAATACAGCGAACTAATGAATATTTTAATGAAACTGCCTTATGAGAAAAGAGCAGTATTCATTTTAAAACACTATTATGGATATAAATACCAAGAAATTGCGAAAATAATGGACTGCCCTGTTGGCACAGTACGGTCACGTTTACACAATGCTATAAAAGAAATAATGTCAGAAATGGGAAGAAGGGGTATATTGTGAAAAGAGAATGTAAAAAAATACAAGACAAAATAATTGATATTCACTACAATGAACTTAGTGACAATACAGAAGTAATTTCACATATTGAAAATTGCAATGACTGTTATACATTCAAAAAAAATTTAAAACTAACATTAAGTTACATGGATACCTTAGATGTTAAAATTGATATGTCAGACTTGCAAGTAAATATCGCAGAAATTATAGAAAAGGCAGAGCAAATAAGAAATAAACGAAAAGATAGACTTGAATTGCTTATTTTTATAACCACATCAATAATTTTTTTAATATCATCAGTATTATTTATGGCAAATCTGGATGTTAGGTTGCTACTGTACACGCAAATTTTCCTTTATTTCAATCTGCCATTAATCTTAATACCCTTTTACAAATTAAAGACTTCAAGGAGATGATAAAATGTCCAAAAACACATTAATTTTAATAATTGTAATACCCCTATTATTTCTTCAAGCTTTATGGATTTTTATGGATGCAAAAAAACGTGGTGAAAAATACTACTGGGCATGGGGGATTTTTGGACTCCTAAATATACCTACCTCTTTAATCATATACCTTTTTGTAACAAGGTATGGATATCTTAAATGTCCTAATTGTGGGAAAACAGTAAGAAATGATTACAAATTCTGTCCTTATTGTGGTACTTCTTTAAAGAAAACATGTCCAAAATGTGGAGCCGAAATAAAAGATGATTGGAAATACTGCCCTGAATGTTCAACAAAATTAAAATAATCTGAGGAGGTCTAAATTAATGATTGATAAATTAAGCAATCCTGAATTAATAAAACTACTTCTTCCTTTAGCTATAATCCAGTTAGGACTTACTGTATTTTCAATTTACAGACTTTCAAAAGACAAAGTTAAATATCTTCCAAAATGGGCATGGTTTTTAATTATAATCTTTGGAGAAATATTAGGTTGCTTGATATTTTTAACTATAGGCAGGGAGAGAGAATAACATGATAAAAGCTTTTAATCTAACAAAAAAATACGGTAAATATGAAGTTTTAAAAGGGATAAATTTTGAAGTTGAAAAAGGAAATATTTACGGCTTATTAGGGCGAAATGGTGCTGGCAAAACTACCACAATGAATATTTTAACAGGGCTTATTGATTATGATGAGGGAGAAATATATATCAATGGTAAAATGTTAAATAGAAATAATAGGAAACTAATTAACGAAATAGGATACCTTCCTGAAAATCCTACTTTTTATAACTACATGACTGGTAGCGAATACCTGTATTTTATAAGTAAAATAAGAGGTATTCCTCATCAAAAAGTTAGAACAGAAGTGGAAGAACTCCTTAATACAGTTAAATTAAAAGAAGCCGCCAACAAAAAAATACAAGGTTATTCAAGAGGAATGAAGCAAAAATTAGGACTGGCGGTGGCTCTTTTAGATAACCCTGAAATAATTTTTTTAGATGAACCTACATCTGCCTTAGATCCAGAAAGCAGATATGATATACTTAATCAAATCTTGGAAATGAAGAAAAATGGAAAAACCATATTCTTATCTACCCATATATTAAGTGATGCTGAGAGAGTTTGCGACTATGTTGGCATACTTGATAAAGGTAAAATTATCTTTTCAGGAAGATTAAAAGAATTAAAGCAAAAATATATTCAGCCTGTGTATGATATTGTCTTTGAAAATTTACCTACCAATGCTGAAGAAAAACTTAATAATGTAAAATGGATTGATGATATTAAAATAGAGAATGATATTATAAGTATTTACGTAAATGACATTGAAGCAGCAAAAAAGAATATCCTCAATGAAATATCAAAACTTAGTATACCTGTTATATCACTGCAAAGAAGAGAAAATACTCTAGAGGACATATTTATAAGGATGGTGAAGCAAAATGAACACCTTTAAAGCATATCTGAAAAAGGAAATAATAGAATCGTGGAGGCATTACAAATATCTAATACTTCTAATTGGCATTGTTCTATTTGCTATACTTGATCCTATAATCCTTAAATTGCTTCCAGAAATGCTTAAAAATGAAATAAATGGTGATTTAGCTTCTTTAATACAAATTGATATGAAATCTGCAGTACAAAATTATATAAAGGATTTAAATCAAATATCATTACTGATAGTGCTTTTAACACTCATGGGAACCCTAAGTGAAGAAGTGTCTTCACAAAAATTAGTATTCCCTTATTCTAAAGATGCTAACCTTTCAGCTATTGTCATATCAAAAATACTTCATTATTCCGTTACTTTGTCAATTTTCATAATAACTGGATTTGCTATTAATTACTATTACGCAACAACACTTTTCCATAACAACGTCATAGCTTTCAATAAAATATTAATATCATCTATCTTAATGTCAATTTATTATATTTTCATAATAACATTGCTTATATTTTTGAGTAGCATTTTGAAAAAAGGTATAATAGCTGCATTATTAGTATTAATACTTCATATAGTCTCATCAATATTAGTAAATATTGATAAAATAGCTAAATTTATTCCCTACAACTTAATTTCACTTGCGAATTCCTTTAGTACAGAAAATATTTTAACTACAATTATATCGGCAATACTATATTGCATAATATTGTCCATATTTACAATGAAAATAATGAACAAAATTGAAATAATATAACTTTTTCCCGAACAAGGAGACGGTTTTTTTGTTTCATATTGAAATAAGACAAAAGAACCGTCCCCTTGTCTTTTATAAAGAGAGGTTTTATCTCCTCTCTTTTTCATTTTTTCTGTGGTATAATGTACTAAAGATTTTGTGTGTTAAAGGGGAAATGTAAAATGGATAAAAAGGAAATTGCCAATATTTTAAACGATATAGGTTTATTGCTAGAGCTTAAAGGGGAAAATCCTTTTAAATCGAGAGCTTATTATAATGCTGCAAGGACAATAGAGCTATTGGAGGAAGATATAGAAACTCTTGTCAAAGAAGACAGGTTAAAAGAGATAAAGGGAATAGGGGAAGCAATTAATAAAAAGATTACAGAGCTGGTTTTAACGGGTAAAATGGAATATTATGAGAATTTAAAAGCATCTATTCCTGAAGGGCTTGTTGAAATGCTTAAAATTCCCGGACTTGGTCCGAAAAAGATAAAGATTATATACGAAAAATTGAATATCACCACAATTAGAGAATTGGAGTACGCTTGTATAGAGAATAGATTGGTAGACCTTCCGGGGTTTGGGGTAAAGACTCAAAAGAAAATTTTTGAAGGGATACAGTTTGTGAAACAATTTAGCGGTCAGCATTTATTTGCAGAAGTTTACACAGAAGCGCTTAAATTAAAGGAATATTTAGATATGACTAAAACTGCATTAGTGACGGAAATTGCAGGAAGTTTGCGAAGGAAAAAAGAGATAGTAAAAGATATTGATATTTTGGCTTCAGCATCAGATTCCTCAAAGGTTATGGAAGCCTTTGTAAATTACCAAGATGTAAGGGAAGTTATAGCAAAAGGAGATACAAAAACCAGTGTCACTTTAAAGTCGGGTATAAATACAGATTTAAGAGTTGTAACGGAAAAAGAATTTCCTTATGCACTTCATCATTTCACAGGCAGCAAAGAGCACAATACTGCAATGAGGCATAGGGCGAAGCAAATGGGTATCAAAATGAACGAGTACGGCCTTTTTAAAGGAGACAAACTTATAGAATGTAAAAGCGAAGAGGAGATATTTAATAAATTAGGACTTTTATATATTCCTCCGGAATTAAGAGAAAACATGGGAGAGATAGAAGCGGCAGAAAAAGGTGAGCTTCCGAAATTAATAGAAGAAAAAGATATAAAGGGAGTTTTCCACGTTCATACGACTTACAGCGATGGGGCTAATACCCTGGTAGAAATGGTAGAGGCGGCGAGAAAATTGGGGTATAAGTATATAGGCATCACAGACCACAGCAAATCTGCTTTTTATGCAGGAGGTCTTAAAGAAGAAGACTTAGTAAGGCAATGGGAGGAAATAGAGGAGTTAAATAAAAAATATAACGATATAGTCATTTTCAAAGGGATAGAGTCTGATATACTGCCTGACGGTTCTTTAGATTATGGAGAGGAGATATTAAAGCAATTTGAATTTGTGATTGCATCCATCCATTCTCATTTCAGGATGAGTAAAGAAGATATGACAAAAAGAATGATAAAGGCCATAGAAAATAAATATACAACTATAATAGGGCATGTTACAGGAAGGCTTCTTTTAGCGAGAGACAGTTATGAAATAGATATATATGAAGTTATAGCAGCAGCAGCCCATTATGGCAAAATAATTGAGATAAACGCAAACCCTTATAGGCTTGACTTAGACTGGCGGTATGTAAAGCATGCAAAAGAAAAAGGAGTAAAACTTGCAATATGTTCTGATGCCCACAGCATAGAAGGCTTAAATGATGTAAAGTATGGGGTAGGAATTGCTAGAAAAGGCTGGTTGGAGGCAAAAGACGTAATAAACACTTATGAAGTTCATGAGATCTACAAGTTATTTCAATTGAAGTGAGGTGAATAAATTAATGGGCTGATGGAGCTTTTACACGAGCATGTACAGTAGTAGATGAACAATGAGCTAGCCTAAAGGCGGCTCTTTTTTTCAAAAGATGCAAAATAAGAGGTAGCTGTCAAAATGATAAATTCATAAATAAAAGAGACGATAGCTGGATGTATCTCCTTCCACAGTACCGACTTGCTATCGTCTCTTTAGTTTATCGAAGGATGTTTACCGCCATTTTTTGTTTTGTAGATATTCATGGATGGAACGAGCTGCTTTTTTTCCGGCACCCATGGCCAAAATCACAGTAGCTGAACCTGTTACAATATCGCCTCCAGCCCATACCCCTTCTCTGGAAGTCCGTCCCTCCTCATCTACAGCGATATAACCATGTTTTGTAAGTTCTAAGCCTTCAGTGGCCTTTGTGAGGAGGGGATTAGGGCCAGTACCTATGGCGATTACTACCGTATCGATATCCATAACAAGTTCAGAACCCATTATAGGAACTGGACGGCGACGACCCGAAGCGTCAGGTTCTCCAAGTTCCATGCGGATACACTCAATACCTTTGACCCAACCATTTTCGTTGCCTATTATTTTCGCTGGATTTGTAAGCAAATCGAATATAATACCTTCCTCTTTAGCGTTCTCAACTTCTTCTTTTCTTGCGGGCATTTCTTCCTCGGAACGACGATACACAATATGAACCTCTTCAGCTCCCATTCTTACTGCAGACCTGGCTGCATCCATGGCTACATTGCCACCCCCTATTACTGCTACTTTTTTACCTACCTTTATGGGGGTGTCAGTGTTGGGAAAAGAATAGGCTTTCATGAGGTTTATCCTGGTTAGAAACTCGTTGGCTGAATACACGCCCAGGTAGTTTTCACCAGGTATGCCCATAAATTTCGGGAGACCAGCTCCAGTGCCGGTAAAGACAGCCTCATACCCCATTTCAAAAAGGTCGTCTATCGTTAAAACTTTACCCATAACCATGTTAGTTTTAATTTCTACGCCTAGCTGTTGTATAAATTCTACTTCTTGTTCCACTATAATTTTCGGTAGTCTGAATTCAGGAATACCGTAGATCAATACGCCGCCGGGTTTGTGAAGAGCTTCAAAGATCGTTACATCGTAGCCGAGTTTAGCTAAATCTCCTGCACAGGTGAGACCGGCGGGCCCGGAACCGATGATAGCCACTTTTTTACCAAGCTTTTTGGGAATTACCGAGGGACGGATGCCTTTGGCTCTTTCCCAGTCTGCTGCAAATCGTTCTAGGCGACCTATTGCTACAGGTTCACCTACTTTGCCCAAAACACAGTTTTTCTCGCATTGCTCTTCTTGTGGACAGACTCTGCCACATATGGCGGGCAAGCTGTTGGTTTCCTTTATAATCTTTATAGCTCCTTCAAAATCTCTTTCTGCAATACGCTTTATAAACTGGGGAATTTGTACCTGAACGGGGCACCCTTCAACACATCCTGGTTTTTTACACTGAAGGCACCTCTGGGCTTCACTTACTGCCTCCTCTTCCGAATAGCCCAAAGCTACTTCGCTAAAATTACGCCTGCGGACGTCAGGCTTTTGGGTAGGCATGGGTGTTTTCTTTTTACTTCTATTTAACGGCATCTTTATCAACTCCTTCTATTTTGTTGATTAATTTGCATTCATGAGCTTTATTAAACCTTTCGAGGGAAATTTTTTCTTCCTCTTTATAAGTGGCCAATCTTTTTATTAGTTCATCGAAATCTACTTTATGGCCGTCAAAAGCCGGACCATCAACGCAAGCAAATTTGATTTCTCCGTCTACGGTGACACGACATCCACCACACATGCCTGTGCCGTCTACCATTATGGGATTAAGGCTCACCATAGTGGGTATGCCATAAGGCTTGGTAATTTTGCTTCCTATTTTCATCAAAATTGGTGGACCTATGATAATAATCTCATCAAATTTTTCACCTTGTTCTAAAAGCTCTTTAAGTACTACTGTGACAAACCCATGGCGGCCTTTTGAGCCGTCGTCGGTGCAGATATACATCCTGTCACTAACAGCTTTTATCTCTTCTTCCAAAATTAGCAATTCAGCTGTCCTAGCACCTATAATAGAAACTACTTCTACCCCCTGTTGATGAAGCATTTTGAGTTTAGGATAAAGTGGAGCAATACCAAGGCCTCCGCCTATTCCTAAAACTTTCTTGTGATGAGGAAACTCTACCGGCACACCTAAAGGCCCAACAAAGTCCTGGATATAATCTCCAGCTTCTAGAGTTCCTAATTCCCGTGTGGTTTTACCTACTTCTTGGAATACTATTGTGACAGTGCCACTTTCTGAATTATAATCTGCAATGGTAAGAGGAATTCTTTCTCCTCCTTCTTTTATCCTTAGTATAATAAATTGGCCTGGCTTTGCTTTTTTGGCCACTAATGGTGCTTCTATTACAAACAATTTGATGGAAGGTGCCAATTCTCTTTTTTCTAAAATTTTGAACATGATAATCCTCCTTCTTCTTTTAATAGTTGTTTATTCACTTTCGATGATATTATCAAGTGTTAGTGGCGTAAAAATGTTGCAAAAATAACTATTTTTTGTTATTTTTTTGCCAAAAATTTACTAGCTGATGTGCCACATAAAAACCGATATATTTAGCTTTATTAGCATAAAAATGGGGGACTAAGTCCCCATTTTTATGCTAATATTACAACAGGTTTGATTAGGTCTTTTGGTTTATCTTTCATCAGCATTAGAGCTTTTTCAATATTATCAAATCCTTGGAAAACATGAGTGACGAGTTTAGAAGGATCGACACGCTTATAAAAAACAAGGTCAATCAGTCTTTCCATTCTTAGACGTCCACCGGGGCATAGCCCGCCTTTTATAGTTTTATGAGCCATGCCGCAACCCCATTCCAGACGAGGAACAGGCAAAACCTCTCCTTCGCCAAAATAATTTACATTAGCGATGGTGCCACCAGGTTTAACAATCTTAACTGCTGTAGCCATAATGTCAGCATTTCCTCCAGCGATGATGGCAGCATCGACACCTTTGCCTTTAGTTAAATTCATAATCTGACTTTCGATAGGACCATTTTTATAGTTTACAATATCAGTAGCTCCATAGTATCTTGCAGCATCTACACAAACTGGTCTACTGCCTACGGCAATAATTCTTCCGGCTCCACGCAATTTGGCACCAGCGACTGCCATAAGGCCTACTGGGCCAATACCCAAAACTGCTACCGTCGCACCTAATTCTATATCTGCCAGTTCGGCTCCGTGAAAACCAGTGGTCATCATATCGGGAATCATAGCTGCAGCTTCCAATGGAATTTCTTTAGGCAGATGTGCTAAATTCATGTCAGCATCATTCACATGAAAAAATTCACCAAAAACACCATCTTTTACATTCGAAAATTTCCAGCCTGCCAGCATTCCACCGGAGTGCTGGTGATATCCTCTTTGTACTTCAGAGGTCCGCCAATCAGGGGTGATAGCTGGTACAACAACGCGATCACCAGGTTTAAAATCTTTTACCTCACTACCTACTTCAACTACTTCACCTATAGCTTCGTGACCGAGTATCATGTTATGTCTTTCGCCAATGGCGCCTTCAAAAACGGTATGAATGTCCGAAGTGCAAGGGGCCACAGCTAGAGGTCTTACAATAGCATCAAATGGGCCTGGAGTAGGCTTTTCTTTTTCAATCCAGCCGACTTTACCGATACTGAGCATTGCAAAACCTTTCATTATTAAAACACCTCCTAAAATACTGGGTAAGTCATTAATGTGAAAACTAGCTTACGCGGCGATTGTTAAATTTTTTACAATAATATAATAGCACATAGTTAAAAATTTATCAATAATTTATTCGGACATAGTTTAAAATTTCGTAGGATTTTTTAAGTAAAAAAGAACTAGAGAAAACTCTTGTGATAAAATAGCATTTGTAAAAAACAAAATCACAGAAAGGGGTTGTCTATTTTTCAAAATCTAGAAAACATCATACGCAATTTGCAGTATGTATTTGTCAAGCAAAAAATGCTCCTAATTTCAATTGAAATTTTTTCTTGACTCTAAAAATAAATCAAAAGTTTAATATTGATTATTTTTTAACAAAATGCTATAATTAGATTGATATAAATTTTACAAGGAGGTAATTAAAATGTGGGAAACTAAAATAAATCCCACCAAGATTTTTGAACTTCGGTGCAAGAATACAACTTATTTTGGAATAGGTAGTATAAAGAAGATAGAAGACATTCTAGAAGTTCTAAAACATAAGGGTATCGATAATGTCATTTTTGTAACCGGAAAGAATTCATACAAAGTTAGTGGAGCTTGGGATGTGATAGAACCGGCTCTAAATACACTCGGCTTTAAATATTCACTTTATGACAAGGTCGGACCTAATCCTACTGTTGATATGGTCGATGAAGCGGCCAAATTCGGCCGGGAAACTGGGGCGAAGGCTGTTATTGGCATTGGTGGTGGAAGCCCTATAGATACTGCAAAAAGTGTGGCTGTACTGTTAGAATATACTGATAAAAATGCAAGAGAACTTTATGAACTGAAATTCACGCCCGAAAAAGCTGCTCCTATTATAGCTATAAATCTTACTCATGGTACTGGTACGGAAGTAGACCGATTTGCAGTAGCTACAATTCCAGAAAAAAATTATAAGCCTGCAATAGCTTATGAGTGCCTCTATCCTATGTATGCTATAGATGATCCTGCTCTCATGATAAAGCTTGATAAAAAACAGACAATAGCTGTTACTATAGATGCTTTAAATCACGTTACCGAAGCTGCCACTACTCTTGTGACATCACCTTACAGTATTCTATTGGCGAAAGAGGCAGTGAGGTTGATAGTTCGTTACCTCCCTGTTGCTGTAAATGACCCTGAAAACCTTGTGGCTAGATATTATTTGCTTTATGCTTCTGCTATAGCTGGTATTTCTTTTGACAATGGTCTCTTGCACCTTACTCATGCACTGGAGCACCCACTAAGTGCAGTAAAACCTGAGATTGCCCACGGTCTTGGGCTTGGTGCTATACTGCCTGCAGTGGTAAAGACTATTTATCCTGCTGTTGCAGAGGTGTTAGCTGACATATACAGCCCTATCGTGCCTGGACTAAAAGGACTGCCTGCTGAAGCAGAATATGTAGCTAAAAAAGTCGAAGAATGGCTCTTCAATGTAGGATGTACTCAAAAACTTTCAGACTTTGGATTTACAAAAGATGATGTTCCAACCCTAGTAAAGCTTGCTAAAACGACACCTTCTCTCGATGGATTACTTTCTATTGCACCAGTGGAAGCCACTGAAACTGTTATTGCCAAGATTTATGAAGAATCTCTTAACCCAATCTCTTAACCCATAGCCAAAGGCTATTCTGATACAAAGTGCCAAAAGGTTCAACAATTTAAAAAAACCCCACTTTTAGCCAATACAAAAAGTGGGGTTTTCATCTTTATGTATTTAATTATTGCAAAAAACACAAAAGTAAAGATTTTATAATTGGATATGAGGGTGTGTCAAAGGAGTAATGATTAAGGTTGCCGATAAATATTTCACTTCTGTGACGCGCCGGAGGTGGCGAGGATTTAGAAGCTATAAAAAATAGTAAATGGGAGGAGGATTGATTTTGGATGTAATCAGTGTATCTAAGGCAAACTGCAAAAATTGCTACCGGTGCGTTAGGCATTGTCCTGTCAAAGCTATAAAAGTAGTCGGCGGTCAGGCGGAAGTTGTGGATAGCTTATGTATATACTGTGGAAGGTGTGTCATCGAATGCCCCCAGAATGCCAAGAAAATACGGAACGACCTACATGCAGTAAAAGAATTCATAAATGCCGGTGAAAAGGTTGTAGCCTCCATAGCTCCTTCTTACCCTGCTGTCTTTGACGTAACTTCTCCTCAGGAGATGTTTTCCATACTGAAGGCCCTAGGGTTTTATGGAGCTGAGGAAACAGCGGTGGGAGCTGAAATGGTATCTATGGAGTACCAGCATTTGATCAAAAAGGGGCAGAAGGGTCCCATTATAACCACGGCTTGCCCGGTTGTAAAAAATCTGGTAGAGAAATATTATCCAGGACTTATAAGGAATCTAGCTCCGGTGGTTTCCCCGATGGTTGCTCATGCAAGGTCATTGAAGCAAAGATATGGGTTGGACATTAAAGTTGTTTTTATAGGTCCCTGCATTGCCAAAAAAGCTGAAGCCCTAGATAGAAGCGTTTTAGGGAACGTAGATGCAGTACTAACTTTTCAAGAATTGGCCGATTGGATAGATGAGAAAGCTTCCGCGGTAGCTGGAGTAGACTTTGGAGAGCGAGAAAATGTATTAGAACCTTTTATTGCTAGGAGTTATCCCTTGCCAGGGGGGCTTTTAAAGACTTCTTCAATGGAGGATGACCTTTTGTCCCGAGAGGTCGTAGTCGTAGACGGCATGGAGGACTGCATGGAACTTTTAGATGCCCTGGAGCGCGGAAGCGTAAGCGGCCGGCTCTTTGAGATGATGGCGTGCAGGGGCGGCTGTATCAATGGGCCCTCGATGCCGTGTGACAGTTCCCTTTATGAAAGAAGGGAAAGGTTGCTTTCATTTATAGAAAATAATCAACAGCAGCAGGGATATGAGGATATAAAGGCTTCTGCGGCGGGTATTGACCTCAGGAGGTCTTTCGAGCCGAAGGCCTTTAAAGCGCCTAGGCCAACCGAATCAGAGATAAGAGAAATACTGGCTTCAATAGGCAAAACGACTCCAGAAAAGGAACTGAACTGCGGGGCATGCGGATATCCTTCCTGCCGCAAAAAAGCCGAGGCCGTCTACCGGGGAATGGCGGAGCCGGACATGTGTATCCCCTACATGAGGTCCAGGGCCGAATCTCTGGCCAACCTGATCATAGACCACACCCCGAACGGCATCATTTTGGTAGACAGTAATTTGAATATAAAGGAAATAAACAGAGCGGCGGAAAAAATGTTCGGTGTTGAAAAGGAACAGGTCCAGGGGAAGCCCCTTTCCACCGTCATCGACGACAGGGATTTTGCCTGGGTACTGGCCAATAAAACTAACCTGCAGGATAAAAAGGTGAACTATCCCCGGAATTTTTTAACTACCCTCCAGACTATATGCTATATCGAGGAAGAGGACCTGGTACTGGCGATTATTCAGGATATTACCGAACAGGAAAAGCAGAGGATGGAACTGGAAAGGGTTAGGGAGGAGACCCTGGAGAAGGCCCAGGAAGTAATAAACAGGCAGATGCGCGTGGCCCAGGAAATAGCAGGACTGCTGGGAGAGACGACGGCGGAGAGCAAGATGCTGCTCCTTAAGCTTATAGAACTGGTTAAAGGAAGGGAAGAAAATGAAGGTCTTTGCTGAAGTGTTCACCAAAAGCCTTACCAAAAAAGGAGAAGAGCTGTGTGGGGACAGCGTTGAGGTTGTGCAATCCGAAGACGGCATAATTGCCGTAATGGCCGATGGCCTGGGGAGCGGGGTAAAGGCTAGTATACTTTCCACTCTTACCGTAAGGATTGCTTCTACTATGATAAAAAACAGGGCTTCCATAGAAGAAGTGGTCAGGACCCTGATTAATACTCTTCCTGTGTGCCGCGTCCGGCAGCTTGCTTACTCCACCTTTTCCATTCTCGAGATTAACGATGATGGAAAAGGAAGGCTTTTTGAATTTGATAATCCACCTGTGATTTACATCCGGGACGGAAAGGTTCTTAAGCTACCTTACAGGGAACTGAGGGTGGAAGACAGGAAGATTCTGGAGTACCGGTTTGAAGCCTTCCCGGGGGATAAAATATTCCTGGTAAGCGACGGAGTTATTCACGCAGGAGCAGGGGGTATCTTGAACCTGGGATGGCAGTGGCCTAATGTGGCCGAATACCTGCAGAGGCTTGACAGAAGTGGATGCTTCGTGTCGGAAATGGTGGACCAGCTGATCAAAACGTGTAGCCACCTTTATTCCAGTAATCCGGGGGATGATACCACGGTCTTGGGAGTAGGTTTGAGAAAGTCGGAGCTAATCACGGTACTAGTTGGCCCTCCTGAAGATAGGTCAAAGGATGCAGAAGTTGTGAAAAAACTTATCGACAGCGAAGGCAAAAAAGTGGTCTGCGGAGGTACTACTGCAAATATTGTTTCTAGGGAAACTGGAAGGAAAGTAGTCACAAATAGGGACTATGCCGACCCGGCGATACCTCCCGTCGGTAGTATAGAGGGAATAGACCTCGTAACTGAAGGTTTGATAACTTTAAGTAGGTGTGTCGAGATACTGAGAAATTTTGTAAACATATATTCCTTTTCTCCCCACTTTTTGGACGATATGAGGGAAAAGAAGGACGGAGCTTCAATATTGGCAGACCTGCTTGTCAATCGCTCCACTCATATCCGATTTCTGGTGGGGCGAGCGGTTAATCCTGCCCACCGGAATGCATACCTGCCGGAAGGCGTAAGCGATAAACTCAAGGTAGTAGAAGAACTGGCCCAAATTCTGAAAAAATGTGGCAAGAGAGTGTGTATAGAACTTTATTAAATGAGAAAGAAGCGGTCCATGCTCAAGGCCGCTTTTTATATTTTTGCTGCTTTTGAGACATTTAAAAAGAATTTCACACATTTTAATTATACCAAACAAAAGGGAGGCAACCTCTACTCTTTTTTATTTTCTTCTTCAATGTTTTTGTAATTATTTTAAGTGATAAATATGTCTATATTATTCACAAATTTTTTTATGAAAAAGTCTTGAAAAATTTTTTTATGGTGGTATAATGTAAAATAAAAGTTGTATAATTATAAATTAAATATTGTATTTATGCATTAAAAATATTTTTTTAACACCATATGCATAAATATAAATTATAGCGTATATATATTAAGTAACGGCAGAGGATATAAAAGGGGGAGACACTTTAAATGGTGAAGGTAGGAATATTTGGAGCAACGGGTTATACAGGAGTCGAACTTATAAGAATACTTTCAAAACACGAAAAAGTAGAGATAAAATATCTTTCTTCTCAAAGTTATAATACCATAGCAATTTCGAATGTTTATTCATCCCTTCTTGGTTTTTGCGACAAAGTGTTGGAAGAGGTAGACTTTGAAAGGGCAATGTCGGAGTGTGATGTCATATTTACAGCTTTGCCTTCAGGTCATGCTGCAAAAATTGCCAGAGAAGCTGTAAAAAAAGGAATAAAAGTGATTGACTTAGGAGCTGACTTTAGATTTGACGATTATTCTATCTATAAAGAATGGTATAGTGGAGAGTATGATGGCTACGACGGGATTAAAAGAGTATATGGACTCCCTGAAATTTATAGAGACGACATAAAAGAGGCTCAGGTTGTAGGAAATCCTGGATGTTATCCTACAAGCGTTATATTAGGGCTTATGCCTCTTTTGAAAAATGGCATAATAGAAGGGAAGATAATTGTTGATTCAAAGTCAGGCGTATCAGGGGCAGGTCGTAGTCCATCCCAAAACAATATGTATGCAGAATGCAATGAAAACATAAAAGCGTATAATGTTGCAAAACACCGACATATTCCAGAAATGGAGCAAGAACTTTCAAAAATTTTTGGTGAAACAGTGTCTGTTGTGTTTACACCTCACCTTGCTCCCATGACAAGAGGAATTTTAAGTACCATGTATTGCAAATTAAAAAAAGATATAGATGTTGATACTGTTTATGACATTTATGCTGATTTTTATAAAAAAGAGTATTTTATAAAAGTGTTGGAACCTGGCCATTACCCCGCAACAAAAAGTGTTTATGGGTCAAATTTTTGTCACATAGGTTTTGAGGTTGATAAACGTACTAATACTTTAATAGTCATGTCTGCAATTGATAATCTCGTTAAAGGGGCGTCAGGCCAGGCAGTGCAAAATATGAATATTATGTTTGGAATAGATGAAAATACTGGACTTGATATAGTTCCAATATATCCGTAGATAAAAACACAAACAAAAAAAGGGATTTGGAGGATTTGATAATGGAAGAGTTGGAGATTTTAGAAGGAAGCATAGAACTGCCGAAAGGCTTTTTGGCTTCGGGTATCTTTGCAGGAATTAAAAAAAGCAAAAAAGATGTCGCACTCATATATTCAGAAAAAGTGGCAAATGCAGCGGCTGTATTTACAACGAATAAAGTTAAAGCGGCACCAGTCATTCTTGATATGGAAAGAATAAAAAAAGGAGTAGCGCAGGCAATTGTTGTAAACAGTGGCAATGCCAATGCCTGTACAGGAGAAAAGGGGCTGGAAGATGCTATTAACATGGCAAAAAAAGTGTCACAACTTCTTAAAATAGATGAAGAAAATGTGCTGGTATGTTCGACAGGAGTGATTGGTGTACCTCTTCCTATGGAAAAAGTTTTAAAAGGGATTGAGGCTGCGGCAGAAAATCTTTCAACAGAGGGTGGGTACCAAGCGGCTGAAGCTATAATGACAACAGATACTTTTTTAAAGGGCGTAACAGCCAAGTTTGTGATAGAGGGCAAAACTGTTATAATGACAGGGTTTGCAAAAGGGTCAGGCATGATACATCCGAATATGGCGACAATGCTTTCTTTTATACTTACAGATGCGAGTATAACTAAAGTTGCATTAGACAAGGCTTTTAAGGAAACAGTAGAAAAAACTTATAACATGATCTCTGTTGATGGAGATATGAGCACAAATGATACAGCGATAATACTTGCAAATGGGGAAGCGCAAAACAAAACAATAGAAGAGGGGACTCATGAATTTGATATATTTTATAGAGCCTTAGAGCATGTGAATAAAATTCTTGCAAAACTTATTGTGAAGGATGGGGAAGGAGCAACTAAGTTCATGGAAGTAAATGTAATAAATGCAAAAACTGAAAAAGATGCAAGATTAGCTGCAAAGTCTATTGTAAACTCAAATCTTGTGAAGACAGCTATATTTGGTGAAGATGCCAACTGGGGAAGGATTCTCGCGGCAGTGGGATATTCAGGAGCAGATTTTGACGCAAGTAGAGTTGATATATATTTAAAAAGCATGAAAGGAGAAATTAAAGTTTGTGAAAACGGAGGTTACATCTTTTTTGATGAGGCTTTAGCCAAAGAAATTTTAAAAGAAAAAGAGATTACTGTAACCGTAGATATGAAGGCCGGGGAATATAGCGGAACTGCGTGGGGGTGCGACTTAAGCTATGACTATGTAAAAATTAACGGGAGTTATAGAACATGATTAGAAGGCAAAAATATGGCGACGAAATCGCAAAAGCCCAGGTTTTAATAGAAGCACTCCCATACATTAAAAAGTTCTCCGGCACGACAGTTGTAATAAAATACGGTGGAAGTGCAATGTTAGACTGCAATTTAAAAAGAATGGTAATGCAGGACATTGTATTGATGAAATTTGTAGGATTAAATCCTATAGTTGTACATGGCGGTGGACCAGAAATAAATAAGATGCTGGAGAGGCTAGGTATAGAATCAAAGTTTGTAAATGGCTTGAGGGTTACCGACGAGGCCACGATGGAGATTGTTGAAATGGTGCTGACAGGTCGTATCAACAAAGAAATTGTATCCTTGATCAATGAACTAGGGGGCCAGGCGATTGGCGTAAGCGGGAAAGATGGGAGACTTTTAAAGGCGGAAAAAGATACCTCAAACGGCGACATAGGATACGTAGGAAAAATTGTAGATGTAAACATAGATGTAATAACAATGATGCTGGAAAAAGGATATATACCTGTTATTGCACCGACATCTTTCGGAGATGACGGCAAAACATACAATGTGAATGCAGATACTGCCGCGGGGAAAATTGCAGAAGCATTAAAGGCTGAAAAGCTAATTTTACTTACGGATGTCGAAGGAATTCTATCAAATATAAACGATAAAAGCAGCCTAATATCCCGAATGGACTTAGAGCATGCAAAAGAATTTATGAATTCGGGACGCATAAACGGTGGGATGATACCAAAACTTGAATGTTGCATAAAAGCTGTTGAAAATGGTGTAAAAAGAGCTCACATCATTGACGGAAGGCTTACACATTCACTACTTCTTGAAATTTTTACTGATGAAGGCATAGGTACTATGATAGGAAAGGAATGTTTTGACGATGATAACCTTTGAGGATAAGAAATATCTAATGAATACTTATAGCAGATACCCTATTACCTTGGTAGAGGGAAAAGGGACAAAAGTATGGGATGACAAAGGAAATGTCTATCTGGATTTTATTGCAGGTATTGCAGTAAATTCACTGGGGCACTGTCATCCAGCATTAGTTAATGCTCTAAAGAATCAATCTGAAAAACTTATACACTGTTCTAATCTTTATTGGAATGAGAATCAAATAGAACTTGCAAAGATAATTGCGGAAAATTCATTTGGAGGCAAAGTATTTTTTGCAAATAGTGGCGCAGAAGCAAATGAAGGTGCTATAAAACTTGCTAGAAAATATGCATCATTAAAGTACGGTGATAAAAGGCATAAGGTTATATCTGCCAAAAATTCTTTTCATGGAAGAACTTTTGGGGCATTGACAGCGACAGGCCAAGAAAAGTATCACAAGGGTTTTGGACCACTTCTTTCTGGTTTTAAATATGTACCTTTTAATGATATTGACGCTCTTTATGAAGCAATTGATGATGAAGTGTGTGCAATTATGCTGGAAGTAGTGCAAGGCGAAGGTGGTATCCATGAAGCTACACCGGAGTATATAAAGGCAGTAAGAGAAATATGTGATGAAAATGACATCCTCTTTATAATAGACGAAGTTCAGACAGGTATAGGAAGGACGGGAAAACTTTTTGGATATGAGCATTACGGTATAACTCCTGACATTATGACTTTGGCAAAGGGATTGGGAGGGGGGTTCCCAATAGGAGCTATTGTCGCAAAAGAAGATAAATCAGTTTTTTCACCAGGAGACCATGCCTCCACATTTGGCGGAAATCCTTTAGCTTGTGCTGCAGGGATTGCGGTTATGAAAGAAATAACAAAGGAAGGTTTTCTAGATAGTGTGGCTCAAAAAGGTGAGTATTTCAAGGGAAAACTTGAAAGTTTAAAGGAGAAACACAGTGTCATAAAAGAGGTGAGAGGGAAAGGACTTATGATAGGCTGCGAAATGGATATGGAAGAGGCTTCGGATATTGTGACAAAGGCGATGGGAAAAGGCTTACTTATAAATTGTATCAGTCACAATGTCTTAAGGTTTGTTCCTCCTCTTACTGTGACAGAAGAGGAAATAGATACGGCGATAATAATACTGGATGATGTACTTTGTGAAATGGGGTTTTAGCATGAAAGGTTATTTAAAGCTTGAGGATGGAAGCATATTTGAAGGCGAGTTAATAAGCAAAAACAAAAAAGGATATGGAGAAGTTGTTTTTACTACAGGGATGACAGGCTATCAAGAAGCTATAACGGATCCTTCCTATGCAGGCCAAATAGTTGTCATGACATATCCTTTAATAGGAAATTATGGTATTAACAAATACGACTTTCAATCAGAAAAACCTCATATAAGGGGGTTTGTGATACGGGAATATTGTGATAAGCCTAGTAATTTCCAGAGTGAGAAGTCGCTTTTGAGCTATCTTGATGAGCACAACATACCGGTATTATCAGGTGTTGATACAAGGGCCTTGACAAAAAAACTTAGAGAAAATGGAACTATGAGAGGAATTATAACTTGTAACGCTGACGACAACATAGAATTTGACCAAACAAATCTTTTAGAAGAAGTTTCTACAAAAAGGTCATACCGTATAGCGGGCATTGGTCCAAAACTTGCCTTTATTGACCTTGGCACAAAAAAGAGTATTTTAAAAATGCTAAATTCAGTTGGATTTGACATTTATGTGTTTCCTTACAATGCAAGTTATGATGATGTTATGCAAATAAATCCCGATGCAATATTTCTTTCAAATGGACCGGGTGACCCTAAAGATGCAGTTTATGCAATAGAACTTACTAAACACTTTATAGGTATAAAACCTGTGTTGGGGATATGCCTAGGTCATCAGATAATAGCGCTCGCTCTTGGATGCAATACAGTAAAAATGAAATTCGGCCACAGAGGTGCAAATCAACCTGTTAAAGATTTACTGACAAATAAAGACTATATAACTTCTCAAAACCACGGATACGCTGTTGAAGAGGAATCAATAGATAAAGACAAGATAACTGTTACCCATATAAACTTAAACGATGGAACAGTAGAAGGCATTATGCATAAGTTTCTGCCAGTTTTTTCTGTACAATATCATCCTGAGGCATGTCCTGGACCCCGTGATTCAACAGATATTTTTGATAAATTCATGGATATAGTCATGGTTTACAAAAGGAGGTCTTATTTTGCCGAAGTATAAAGATATTAATAAGGTTCTGGTAATAGGCTCAGGCCCTATTATAATAGGGCAAGCCGCAGAATTTGATTATTCAGGAACCCAGGCCTGCAAATCCTTAAAAGAAGAAGGGCTGCAAGTTGTCTTAGTTAACAACAATCCAGCCACTATAATGACTGACACTGATATAGCAGACATTGTTTATATTGAAAATCCTACCGTTTGCGTGGTTGAAAAAATAATAGCGAAAGAAAAACCCGATGGAATTCTTGCTACTTTAGGAGGACAGACAGGGCTCAACCTTGCTGTCAAACTCAAAGAAGAAGGGATTTTGGACAAATACAATGTAAAACTTTTGGGAACTTCTTTTGAATCAATAAAAACTGCAGAAGACAGAAAGCTTTTTAAAAGAAAAATGCAGGAAATAGGGGAACCAGTCGCTGAAAGTGTCACCGTCACAAATATAGAGGATGCACTTAAATTTGCTAAAAATTACGGTTATCCTTTAATAATAAGACCTGCTTATACCCTTGGGGGTACAGGAGGTGGCATAGCCCACAATGACGAAGAACTTATTTCGATTGTAAGTTTAGGTCTTAAAAAGAGTATGGTGGGAGAAGTACTTGTTGAAAAATCACTATACGGATGGAAAGAAATAGAGTTTGAGGTAATGAGGGATGCAGATGATAATTGCATTACGATTTGCAGCATGGAAAATTTTGATCCTGTGGGTGTTCATACTGGAGACAGTATAGTCGTAGCACCAACTCAAACTTTGTCAGACTATGAATATCAAATGTTAAGAAGTGCAAGCATTAAAATAATCAAGGCTTTAAAAATTGAGGGAGGATGTAATATTCAATTTGCACTTGACCCTGAGAGCCACAAATACTATGTTATAGAAGTAAATCCAAGGGTTAGTCGTTCAAGTGCACTGGCATCAAAAGCGACAGGTTATCCTATTGCAAAGGTTGCTGCAAAAATTGCAATAGGGCTTAGACTTGATGAAATAAAAAACCCGGTAACGGGTAAAACAACTGCATTTTTTGAACCCGCGCTGGATTATGTTGTAACAAAAATACCAAGATGGCCTTTTGACAAATTTTATACTACTGATAGAAAAATAGGTACCCAGATGAAGGCGACAGGAGAGGTAATGGCAATAGAAAGGTCTTTTGAAGCATCCCTCTTGAAGGCCGTAAGGTCATTAGAGATAAAAGCTTATGGTCTTCGATTAAACAATGTAAAAGCGATGAAAACAGAAGAAATATTAAAAGGAATATCAGTTCCTAATGATATGAGGCTGTTTTATATAGCAGAGGCTCTTCGCCGCGATATAGATATTGATTATATAAACGAGGTTACAAAAATAGACAAATGGTTTTTAAACAAGCTTTTAAATATTGTAAATATGGAAAGAGAAATAGAGAAAAATGAGTTAAGCGAAGAAATTCTTAAAAAAGCAAAGAGAATGGGATTTTCAGACAGAGAAATTGCGACAATAAAGGGAATTGAAGAAGAAGATGTGAGAGCATTAAGAAAAGAATATAGCATATACCCTTCCTATAAAATGGTAGATACCTGTGCAGCGGAGTTTGAATCCGTCACACAATATATATATTCAACTTATGGCGAAGAAGACGAAGTTGAGATCCATGAGATACCAAAAGTAATTGTAATAGGCTCTGGTCCTATAAGAATTGGTCAGGGAATTGAGTTTGATTACTGTTCTGTTAAAGCCTTGTGGGCTTTAAGAGATGCTGGAATTAAATCTATCATAATAAACAACAATCCTGAAACTGTCAGCACAGACTTTGACACAGGAGACAGGTTGTACTTTGAGCCTATTACATTGGAGGATGTTTTAAACATATATGAAAAAGAAAAACCACTTGGTGTAATGGTAATGTTTGGCGGCCAGACAGCAATAAATCTTACAGAAGGGTTAGTCAAAAACGGAGTAAAAATATTAGGCACTTCCTATGAAAGCATTGATATAAGTGAGGACAGGGAAAAGTTCTCAAAACTTTTAAAAGAGTTAAACATCAATCAACCTAAAGGCGATTATGCCTTGACAGTAGAAGATGCAAAAGATATTGCGCTAAAACTCAGTTTTCCACTTCTTGTAAGGCCCTCGTATGTTATAGGCGGTCAATCTATGGAAAAAGTTAACACACTTCAAGAACTGATTGACTATGTAAAACATGCGACAGAAATATCTCCAGGCAAACCTATTTTAATAGATAAATATATAGATGGAAGAGAAGTAGAAATTGATGCGGTGTCAGATGGTGAGTGTGTGCTAATACCCGGAATAATGGAGCATATAGAAAGAGCTGGAGTGCATTCAGGGGACAGTTTCTCAATATATCCTGCAAGAAATTTGTCTGAACGGGAGATAAACACTATTATCGAATATACAGAGAGGATTTCAAAAGCTTTAAATGTAAAAGGACTTATAAATATTCAATTTGCTGTAAAAGAAGGTACTGTATACGTGTTAGAAGTAAATCCCAGAGCTTCACGTACTGTACCTATTATGAGCAAAGCAACAGGTGTACCTATGGTGAAACTGGCAGTGGAAGTGGCCTTGGGCAAAAAGCTAAAAGAATTAGGATATAAAAGCGGTTTATGGCCGCAGACCCCATATACGGTTGTAAAAGCTCCTGTATTTTCTATGGAAAAATTGACAGATGCTGAGGTTTCATTAGGTCCTGAAATGAAATCAACGGGAGAAATAATGGGTATAGATTTAAGCTATGAAGGGGCTCTTTACAAAGCCTTAGAAGGAGCGGGTCTTAAAATACCTAAAAAAGGGAAAATACTTCTTTCGATAGCGGAAAGAGATTTTCAAGAAGTGCCCTCTTTGGTTGAAAAATTGCAGAGTTTAGGGTATGAGATATATGCCACATATAGGACAGGTAAATATTTGAGTTTGATGGGCATTCATGTAAATGTGATATCTCTTGATAATGCAATAAAATTACTGAAGGATGGATATTTTGATGCGGTAATAAATACACCGACAAAAGGCAAAAAACCTGATAATACAGGATTTAAACTGAGAAGGACAGCGGTAGAATACAGAATTCCTCTATTTACCTCTATGGATACTATAAAGGCGGCATTAAATGCTGTAGCAAAAGTAAATGTGAATGGTTTGTCTATTTTATCTATAAACGAATATGAAGAAATACAAAAAGATAATGTCAAAAATTTGGTTTTGTAAGGAGTGTTTAAAAATGTTAAAAGGTGAAAAAGTAGTACTTGCTTATTCAGGAGGGCTTGACACATCAGTAATCATACCGTGGCTTAAAGAAAACTATGAATGTGAGATAATAGCAGCTTGCATTAATGTAGGACAGGGGGAAGAGCTTAAATATATAAAAGATAAAGCTTTGGCAAGTGGTGCCAGCAAAGTGTATATTGAAGACGTAAAAGAAGAATTTGTTAAAGATTATATATTTCCTACTTTAAAGGCTGGTGCTGTTTACGAAGGGAAATACCTTTTAGGCACTTCTATGGCGAGGCCTTTAATTGCTAAAAAACTTGTGGAAATTGCCCACAAAGAGGGTGCAAAGGCAATAGCTCATGGTGCAACAGGAAAAGGCAATGACCAGGTGAGGTTTGAGGTATCAATACATGCTCTTGACCCGTCAATAAAAATCATAGCCCCGTGGAGGATATGGGATTTAAAATCAAGGGAAGACGAAATAGACTATGCCAAAAAGAAAGGGATTCCAATTCCTGTTACTAAAGAAAAAATATACAGTGTCGATAATAATTTGTGGCATGTAAGCCATGAAGGTGGCGACCTTGAAGACCCGTGGAATGAGCCTAAAAGTGACCTTTACGATATAATCACTCCACCTGACAAAGCCCCAGATAAGCCAGAATATGTGCTTATAGAATTTGAAAAGGGCATACCTGTGAAAGTAAACGGCAAAGCCTTAGAACCTGTCAAATTAATAGAAGAATTAAACGCAATTGCAGGAAGAAACGGCGTAGGAATAGCCGACCTTGTGGAAAATAGACTTGTAGGAATGAAGTCTCGCGGTGTTTATGAAACTCCTGCAGGGACACTGCTTTACGCTGCTCATAAAGAACTTGAATATCTTGTGCTTGATAAGGAAACAATGAGGTTTAAGGATTTGGTTTCGCAGAAATATGCAGACCTTGTTTACAACGGTTTGTGGTTTTCACCACTTAAAGCCGCGCTAGACGCTTTTGTGGAGGAAACGCAAAAAAATGTAACGGGTGTTGTAAGGCTAAAGCTTTATAAAGGAAATGTCATAAACGCAGGAGTAAAATCCCCTTATTCTCTCTATAATCAGGAATTTGTTACTTTTGGCAAAGACGAAGTCTACAACCAAAAAGACGCAGAAGGATTTATAAACCTCTTTGGGCTTTCTTTAAAAATTAAGGCGTTGATGGAAATGGAGAGGAAGGATATGGATGAAGCTGTGGGGAGGTAGGTTTAAAAGCGAGACGGACAAACTAATGGAGGAGTTTAATTCCTCCATTTCTTTTGATATTAGGCTTTTAAAGCATGACATATTAGGCTCAATTGCCCATGCAAAAGGACTTTATAAAGCTGGAGTGCTGACAGAAGATGAACTCAATTTAATAGAAAAAGGGTTAAAGGAAATTCTTGATGAAACCAATGTTGGAGAGATACCAAATGATGAAGATGTTCATTCTTATGTTGAAAGGCTTTTAACTGAGAAAATAGGCGATGTAGGGCGCAAACTTCACACAGGAAGAAGTCGAAACGACCAAGTTGCGACAGATGAAAGGCTTTATTTAAGAGATGAGATAGACAAAATAAAAGAGGATTTAATAAAACTTATAGATACCTTAAAAGAAATGGCTGAAACTTATAAAAAGGCGATTATGCCGGGATATACGCATCTGCAAAGGGCTCAGCCTGTGACTTTTGGACATCATCTTCTTGCCTATGTTGAAATGTTTAAAAGAGATTTATCAAGGCTTGAGGATATGTACAAGAGGGTCAATGTAATGCCTTTAGGTTCAGGTGCTCTTGCAGGTACTACATTTGATATTGATAGAAAATATGTAGCCTCCCTTTTAGGGTTCGATGATATAACTTTAAATAGTATGGACGGTGTAAGCGATAGAGACTTTGTAATAGAATTTTTAAGCTTTGCCTCTATAACAATGATGCATTTAAGTAGGTTTTGTGAAGAATTAATTTTGTGGTCCACCAAAGAATTTGATTTTATTGAAATGGACGATAGATTCTCAACAGGAAGCAGCATGATGCCACAAAAGAAAAACCCCGATGCAGCAGAATTAATAAGGGGTAAAACCGGCAGGGTTTACGGCGATTTGATTACAATACTTACTGTGATGAAAGGACTCTCTCTTGCATATAACAAAGACATGCAGGAGGATAAAGAGGCTTTGTTTGATGGAATAGACACTTTAAAAATGTCTTTGAAAGTATTTACTGAGATGATAAAGACGATTAAAGTAAAGACTGACAACATGGAAAAAGCCGCAAAATATGGTTATATGAATGCCACAGATTTTGCGGACTATCTCGTGTCAAAGGGTATCCCTTTCAGAACTGCCCATGAAATTGCAGGCAAAGTCGTTTTATACGCAATAGAGAGAAACTTAGCTATTGAAGATTTGCCACTTAATGAACTTAAAAAATTCAGCGATGTGATAGATGAAGATGTATATGAGGCAATAGACCTTAAAAACACATTAAAAAAGAAAAAGACAATAGGTGCGCCAACGTCAATCCAATCTTGATTTTACGAATAGATCCATTTTTACAAAAAGTATTTTTTATTATATAATAAGTATTGAAAATAAAAAACTAGATTATTCTTTACGTTAAAGGGGAGTAGCCGAAAGATAAAGCCATCATCACGGTAATCTATTGTGATTACCTGGCTTTATCCTCCAGGTTTATATTTCCGGAGGGCAAGACCTTTGACTTGATTCCTTATGGGAATTGAGGTCAAAGGTTTTTTTATCTTCTTTTGTTGTAGGAGGTGAGGGTGGTTAAATTCATATAAAAAATTTGATTAATAAATAGAGGTTAAAATGAGGAAAAATAAATGTAGATACAATAAGGGAGGGTCGCTGTTGGAGAATAGAAAATGGTATACCTTACATGCAACGGATATTGCCGAATTACTTAGCACTCATTTGTCAAAGGGACTTTCATCCGAAGTCGCCCGACAAAGGCTTGAGGAACAAGGATACAACGAGCTTGTAAGCAAAAGAGGGTTGACTTTTTTTGAAATGTTTTTGAGTCAATTCAAGGATTTCCTAGTAATTATACTTATCATTGCTAGCCTGGTATCTATGCTGGTGGGCGAAGTAATCGATTCGGCTGTAATTATAATGATAGTTATTCTAAATGCGATACTAGGTGTAATACAGGAATATAGGGCGAATAAAGCCCTAGATGCTTTAAAGAAGATGGCAGCTCCTGAGGCGCGGGTTATAAGAGACGGCACGGTCCAGGTTATCCCCGCTCGCGAACTGGTCCCAGGGGACATAGTTTTGCTCGAAGCCGGAAACTACGTGCCAGCAGATTTGAGATTGGTGGAAAGTGTAAATCTAAAAATCGACGAATCAGCGCTTACCGGGGAATCGGTTCCTGTTGAAAAAAACGCCGATATAGTGTTCAACGAAGAGATGCCACTTGGAGACAGGGCTAATTCTGCTTTTATGGGCACTGTCGTTACTTACGGCAGGGGCAAAGGCATAGTGGTATCAACGGGCATGAAGACTGAAATAGGTATGATAGCCGAAATGCTCGAGTCTTACCAGGATGAAGTCACGCCTCTCCAGAAAAAATTGGAACAAACGGGGAAAGCACTTGGAATCGCCAGCCTCGTTATATCCGGCATTGTCTTTTTACTGGGGCTTTTAAGAGGCATCCAATTTTTAGAGATGTTCATGACTGCTGTCAGCCTTGCGGTAGCGGCTATACCTGAAGGCCTTCCTGCAATAGTAACAATAGTCCTGGCCCTCGGCATGCAGCGCATGGTAAAGCGTAATGCACTCGTAAAAAAACTACACGCTGTGGAGACCCTTGGAAGTACTACAGTTATATGTTCCGATAAAACGGGTACCCTCACCCAGAACCAGATGACTGCAACAAAAATTTTTACGAATGGCCAATTTTTTTCTATTAGCGGTGAAGGTTACAGGCCTTACGGAGAATTTTACATTGACAGCTCCAAAATCGATCCGAAATCCGATACATGTCTGGAACTGCTCTTAAAAATTGGAGTTCTTTGTAACGATTCCAGGTTGGAGGGAAGCGGTACCGAACACGAAGATCAAAAATCCTGGAGAATTCTCGGTGATCCCACCGAGGGAGCTCTTGTAGTTGCTGCTGCTAAAGCCGGAATATTCGTTGAAGACCTAGAGAAAACACAGCCCCGCCTTAACGAAATTCCCTTTGATTCTGATAGAAAGCTTATGACGACAATTCATCCTTTTGACGGAAAATATATAGCATATACAAAAGGGGCACCGGATGTCCTCTTAAGTCTTTCAAGTTATATTTACAAAAATGGCCAGGAGGTACCTTTAACACAGGAGGATATAGAAGCTATAATTGCGGCCAATAAAGCCATGGCGTCTCAGGCTCTCAGGGTGCTTGCTCTGGCTTACAAGCCTTTGAATGATTTGCCAGAGGAACCGAAGGCGGAAGATATTGAAAAAGATTTTGTATTCGTCGGTTTGATAGGTATGATTGATCCTCCGCGACCTGAAGCCATAGAGGCAATAAAGACATGTAAGCAGGCAGGTATATGGCCTGTAATGATTACCGGCGATCACAGAGACACCGCGGTAGCCATAGCGAAGGATCTAGGCCTAATTGAGAGCGAGGCAGGTGTACTGACAGGTGCCGAACTGGACTCCATGAGCGACGACGAGATGTTCCAGAAGTCCAGGGAGGTATCGGTTTACGCCAGAGTATCACCAATCCATAAACTTAGAATAGTAGAAGCCATAAAAAATAACGGCCACATCGTGGCAATGACAGGAGACGGTGTTAACGACGCACCGGCCTTAAAGAAAGCTGATATAGGTGTGGCTATGGGTATTACCGGCACTGATGTCGCCAAGGAAACCGCTGATATGATTCTGGTCGACGACAATTTTGCCAGCATAGTTTCTGCAGTGGAGGAAGGCAGGGTTATTTACTCCAACATACGTAAATTCATATTTTTCCTACTCTCGTGCAACATCGCGGAGATACTCATTATATTTGTCTCCATGCTGGCGGGATTGCCTATACCGCTGAAACCCGTTCAGCTTTTGTGGATAAACGTGCTCACAGACGCATTCCCGGCTCTGGCTCTGGGTATGGAAAAGAAGGAGCCGGATATAATGCAACAGCCGCCCAGGAGACCGGAAGAACCTATAATAGACACCCGCATGAGGTGGCAAATTGCGATACAGAGCATTTTTATGACCGTTTCTATAATCGGAGTATTCGTTTTTGCTTTGAAATATACCGACAGTATCGAAAAGGCAAGGACTTTTGCTTTTGCTACGCTAATTTTCAGCGAACTCTTGCGGGCTTTCTCTGCCCGTTCTGAGACCCATTCAGTATTTAAAATTGGATTTTTTACCAACCATTTTATGCTCTGGGGCACATTTATCTCGCTAATCCTGCTGCTGGCTGTAATCTATGTGCCATTCTTGAGAACTATCTTTGACACGACGTACCTATCATTCTACGAAATGGATATCGTCATAATATTCGGTTTGATACCCTTCGCCGCTGCGGAGATAAGCAAAATATTCTTGTCTTCCAGAGGTCATCGGTAAGACAATTTTAAAATAGATACTCAGGAGCACGGAAAATGCCCCGTGCTCCTTTATTAATACTCTTTTAATCTTTCATCAACTTGTGCAATTAAAGAGAAAACGTCATCATCATGTAACAAATATAAATTATTTTCAATGGCTGTTTCTGCTATAAGCAAATCTATAGTGCTGCGAATAGTGATTCCCTTTTTCCTACACTTGAAATACATTTTTGCAGCATCTTCATAGGATTTGATACCATATTTTAGGTCATAGAATTTTTGAGTACTTAAATATTCTTTAATTAAATTAAACTCATTTTCAGTCTTTGCTCCTTGCAATAATTATGCTGAAATTTTTATGCGTGTTAAGCACAAAATACTTATTATTTTGTAAAAGATTATGTAAGTAGATATTATTTTTAAAGAAAGATTAGTGAATACATATAAATATTAAATAATAATGATTATTAATACTGTTGTAATTGCTTGATAATTGAGATATAATTAAGAAAACAGGATAGAGTGGGAAAAGACAGAAAATGTTTGTAAATATGAAAGGTGGGGATATGTATGCATAAAGTTGTTTTGCTAAGACATGGAGAAAGCCTGTGGAATATGGAAAACAGATTTACTGGCTGGACGGATGTTGATTTATCTCCAAAGGGCATTGAAGAAGCTCGGGAAAGCGGCAAGACTTTAAAGGCAGAAGGGTACACTTTTGACTGTGCTTTTACTTCTGTTTTAAAAAGAGCTATAAGAACTTTGTGGATTGTTCTTGACGAATTAGACAGGATGTGGATACCGGTTTATAAATCATGGAGGCTCAATGAAAGGCATTATGGAGCACTGCAAGGGCTTAATAAAGCTGAGACCGCCAAGAAATACGGAGAAGAGCAGGTAAAAATATGGAGAAGATCTGCTGATGTAAGGCCTCCCGCCTTAGAAAAAGATGACCCGAGATATCCCGGTTTTGACCCCAGATATGCTGACCTTTCTGAGGAAGAAATCCCCCTTACTGAAAATTTGATTGATACAATTAACAGAGTTATTCCATATTGGGAGTCCACAATTGCACCGACTATAAAATCAGGTAAAAAAGTGCTAATAGTTGCTCATGGAAATAGTTTGAGAGGGCTTGTAAAATACCTTGACAATCTTTCTAAGCAGGAGATAATGGAGTTAAATATTCCTACAGGAATTCCGTTAGTTTATGAGCTTGACGATGATTTAAAACCTATAAGGCATTATTATCTTGCCGATGAAGAGAAAGTAAAAGAGAAGAAAGAATTAGTAGAAAACCAAGGAAAGATTCAAGGGAATTCTTAAAATATTATCTTGTCTTATTTTTACTTGTTTTTTGGCTTCTAAAAGTGTACAATAGAAATATAAGGAATATAGAATGAGAGGTGTATTTTGTATGTTGAGTAACAGGATGTTAGAAGGATTAAATAAACAGTTGAATTACGAAATTTATTCTGCATATCTATATGTTGCAATGGAAAATTATTTTCAAGAGAAAAACCTAGAGGGTTTTGCTAATTTCTTCAAGGTTCAGACACAAGAAGAACTTGCACATGCGAGAATTTTTTACGAGTACATATATCGCATGGGCGGGAAAGTTACTCTTTATCCTATAGAAAAACCAGAGGAAAATTTTGAAAGTATTTTAGAACTTTTTAAAAAGGCTTTGAGCCATGAAAAGACTGTAACTGAAAGGATTCATAAGCTTGTTGATATAGCAATTGAGGAGAAGGATCATGCCACCAATGCATTTTTGCAGTGGTTTGTCAACGAGCAGGTAGAAGAAGAAGAGAGCTTCCAGAGGCTTGTTGACAAGTTAGAGCTTATAGGAGATAACATACAGCCTATATTCATACTGGATGCTGAATTGGCTCAAAGGATATTTGTATTACCTGCTCCACTTGCACAAGGACAATAAAAAATGGCTTGCTGTTTGTTTAAATTTAGGCATTGTTTAAAGCAAAGACCTTGCTTATTAAATAATTGTAGAAATCGCGTAAATACGGTATGGGGGTATACTTTTTAATAAGGTATATCCCCATAATTTTTTAAAGGGATATTAAGATAATGTTTTCGTTGTCAAACTATAGACAGACTACAATTAATATAGTAAAATATATGTAAAGAATGTTGTTATAATTGTATCAAACGAGAGGTGTTTTGTATGAGTGAGCATAAAAGAATTGTCATTGTTGGGGCCGGGTATGGGGGTGTACATGCCGCTAAATTACTACACAAAAAATTTAAAAATGACAGCAATATAGAAATAATTCTTATTGACAAAAAACCTTATCATACATTGTTAACAGATTTACATGAAGTAGCTGGCTCCAGAATAGAACCCGACAGTGTTCGTGTGTATTTACACAAGATTTTTGCAAATAAAAAAGTAGAAGTCATAATAGATGAAGTAGAAAAGATTGATTATGAAAAGCAAAGCGTAATTGGAAAAGATGGGGAGTATAACTATGATTATTTGATTTTAGGAATTGGAAGTGAGCCATGTGATTTTGGTATACCCGGTGTATTTGAGTATGGGTTTACGGTAGGAACGTTAGAAGCTGCTATTAAGACAAGGGAACATATTGAGGAGATGTTTAGAAAAGCGAGTGTTGAAAGTAATGCAGAAAAGAAAAATGCTTACCTTTGTGGTAGCTGGCGCAGGGTTTACGGGAATTGAAACTGCAGGCGAATTGATGGAATGGACAAAAAGTTTATGCGATAAATATCATTTAGATCACAATGATGTTAAAATTATGGTGATAGAAGCGTTGAATACCATACTTCCTAATTTAAATGCAAAATTAGCTAATAAAGCTGCTAAATTTTTGGCCAAAAAAGGTGTAGAAGTTTTAACAAATGCTCCTATAGTAGAAGTAGCAAAAGATTATATAGTTTTAAAAGATGGCAGAAAAATTGAAACAAAAACTCTTATATGGACGTGTGGAGTTCAGGGTAACAAATGTGTTGAGAATTTTGGTTTAGAGTTAGGTAGAAGATCTAGAGTTCAGACGAATGAGTACATGCAGGCAGTAGGCAAAGAAAACATTTATGTAATAGGAGATTTAGCTTATTATGAGTTAGATGGTAAACCTATTCCACAAATAGTAGAGACTGCCTTGCAGTCTGCCGAAACTGTAGTACACAATATAGTAGCTGATATAAAAGGAGGAGAAAAACAACCTTTTAAACCGAAATATCATGGTTTTATGGTTTCTATAGGAAGTAGGTATGCAGTGGCAGAACTTATGGGTGTATCTTTGACAGGTTTTTTAGCTATGGCTATGAAACACCTTGTAAATATGCATTATCTTTTTGGTGTAGCAGGTTTTAATGCGGTGTTATCATACATTTATCACGAGTTCTTTGAAATTAAAAACAATCGTTCAATATTAGGAGGACATATTGCTGCACATATCCCCATATTTTGGCTGGTTCTTTTAAGGATATATGTAGGTGCATTGTGGCTTATAGAAGGTATAAACAAAATACAGCAAGGATGGCTTGACCCTACAAAAATATTTATTATAACTACCTCTGATGTATCTGGTGCTACTGCTAAAGCTGGTGAAGCTGCTACTGCAGCACAAACTTTGCAACCTTTGTTAAAAGAACCTCCTGCTTTTTACAAATGGTTTATGGATACTTTTGTGGCGCCACATGCCTTTTTGTTCCAAGCGATGGTAGTACTAGCGGAAGTAGCAATAGGCTTGGCTTTAATAGCAGGTTTGTTTACTGTTTTAGCATCAGCTGGTTCTATATTCTTAGCACTTAATTTTATATTATCTGCGATGGCAGATAAGTCTATATTATGGTATATATTTGCAGCTATAGCTTTAATGGGAGGGGCAGGAAGAGCTTTTGGACTGGATTATTACGTGATACCTTGGATAAAGAATTGGTGGAAAAAGACCTCTTTTGCACGAAAAACGTATCTTTATATCAGTTGATGGGATGGAAGAGGGTTATTTAGTGTGAAAAAAGGTGATATCTTAATTATGCTTTTTGTAGTTGTTTTAGCTATTGGGTTGTTGGTATTTTATAAAATATCAACAACCCAACATTATCACCACAAATATGCGGTAATAATGGTAGACGGAAAGATATATAAAGAGATATCATTGGAGGATGTAAATTATCGAGAAGAGATACCTATAGTTACGAAATACGGTACAAATGTATTGCTAGTTAAAGATGGTAGAGTACAGGTGATTGATGCTGAATGTCCAGATAAAATTTGTATGAAAGAAGGATTTATTGATAAGCCGGGGCAAAGTATAGTATGTTTGCCATTTAGAATGGTTGTAGAAATACGGGGTGTTAAAAATGCCGAAGTGGACCAAGTTTCCTATTGAGCCCACCACCATGTCAAGGACTCATAGAATGGTTTTTCTCGCAATACTTGTCGCTAATTCTCTAATCTTATATATTATAGAAGGAATGTTACCTGTTCCTTTTATTGCTCCCGGTGCTAAATTAGGACTTGCTAATATAATTACGGTCATATCTTTGTATTTATTTGGCTTTTTTGATACTTTTATAGTGCTTTTTGTGAGAATATTGTTAGCAACTTTTTTTGCTTCTTCACCCTCTACTTTCTTTTATAGCATAGGAGGGGGAATATTAAGCCTTTTTGCTATGTATTTTGCCAAAAGTATAGGTAAATCAAACATAAGTGAAGTTGGGGTAAGTGTTGTAGGTGCCGTATTTCACAACATTGGGCAAATGTTGGTGGCCTCTCTTATAGTGCAAAATATTAATATAATGGTGTATTTACCTGTTTTGATGATAGCTGGAATAGGGACTGGTGTTTTTGTGGGACTGACTGCGAAATTTGTTTTAAAACATTGGGGAAAATTAAAAAATTTAAATTTACATTGATTAAGGTGGTTAGATGGATAAGTTTTGGAATAATAATTTAGAGATAAAAAATGAGCTTACTGAAGTTATAAAAATAATGGAAAAGCGTATTAAAAACTCTAACAAATCAATCAGGAATATATTGTTAGATATGATCTATAATAGTGGTAAAATGCTCAGACCTGCTTTTGTAATCTTAGCCGGGAAATTTGGAGAATACGATAGAAAGAAAATATTGCCTTTAGCTGCTGCTATAGAAATGCTCCACATGGCAACTTTGGTACATGATGATATAATTGATAATGCTTTGATAAGGCGGAGCAAGCCCACTATCCAAGCAGAATATGGAAAAGATTATGCTGTATTTATAGGAGATTTCCTTTTTTCTGAGAGTTTTTTGTTGTTATCAGATAATATCGCTATTAGTAATCTAAAAAAAGTGTCAAAAGTAGTCTCAAAGATATGCAAAGGTGAAATTGGACAATTTGAGAGTCGTCGCAATATCGACATTACAATAAATGATTATTTGAGGCGAATAGCTGCGAAAACTGCTGCTCTTTTTGCTCTAAGCTTTTATGTTGGAGCCTATGAAAGCAAGTGTGACGAAAACTTAGCTAAAGCATTGGGAAGTATAGGCTACAATATTGGCATGGCTTTTCAAATTATAGACGATATTTTAGATTATACTGGTCAAGAGGCTGTAGTTGGGAAACCTCTGGGCAATGATATAAGAGAAGGGGTTTTTACTCTGCCTTTAATCTATTCGCTGGATAAGAATAAAGATAAAATAATGTTAGAATTACTTAAAAAAGAGAGTTATTCTGAGGAAGACATAAAACAAATAATTGAATTTGTTCAGCAAAATGGTGGAATAGATCGGTCAAAAATGTTGGCACAAAAATATACTAAAAAGGCTTTTGATAAAATATCTATGTTGAAAGACTCTCCATCTAAACAAGTTTTAATTGAAGTTACTGGTAAACTTTTATATAGAAATTATTAATTAAAATAATTAAAAAGAGATGTAAAGTCTTTTTTGGAGGAGATCATTATATGAAAAAATCTATGACTTTTTTTGCAGCTTTTTTTCTAATATTCACTGTTGCCAGTATATTTTCTGGGTGTTCAAATAAAAATTCACAGCCTATATCTGATACACAATTTGCTTTAGATACTTATTGTACAATAAGCATATACGATAATGTGCCGAAAAAGGTTTTAGATGAGGGATTTAAAGCTATAAAAGATGTAGAAGACAAGATGAGTGTTACCATCAAAAACAGTGAAGTGAATCAAATTAATGAGAATGCAGGTATTAGACCTGTTAAGGTTTCACCTGACACCTTTTATGTGATAAAAAAAGCGGTACATTTTTCTGATGTTGAAAAGGGGTATTTTGATATTACAGTAGGACCTATAGTAAAACTTTGGAATATAGGAACTGATAAAGCTAAAGTACCTTCCCCTGAAGAAATAAAAGCTAAACTCCCTCTTGTAAATTATAAGGATATAATATTGGACGAAAAGAATATGACTATTATGCTGAAAAATAAAGGTATGAGTATAGATTTAGGAGGTATTGCAAAAGGATATGCGGCAGATAAAGTAGCACAAGTTTTAAAGAAAGAGGGTGTAAAACATGCCATAATTAATTTAGGAGGTGATGTTCTTACAATAGGAACAAAACCTGATGGTGGTAACTGGCGTATAGGTATTCAAACTCCTTTTAAACCAAGAGGTGAATATTTGGGCATAGTAGAGGTTTCCAATAAAGCTGTTGTTACTTCTGGAGTTTATGAAAGGTATTTTGAAAAAGATGGAAAATTATATCATCACATACTAAATCCTTTTACAGGTTATCCTGTAGATAATCACTTATACAGTGTGACAATAATAACTGATACTTCTATAGATGGTGATGCTCTTTCAAAAATTTTTGTAATTGGCTTAGAAGAAGGTTTGAAGTTGGCAGAAAGTTTACCTGGAGTGCAAGCTATATTTGTTACAGACGATAAAAAAGTATATATAACCTCTGGTCTAAAAGGCAACTTTAAAGTTACTGATCCTGAATATACTTTAATGACTAAATAATTTCTTGCAGGAGGAAACATTATGAACAAATCAGAATTTTCGAGAGTTTGGAAGGGATTTTGGCAATTAGCAGATCCTAAAATATGGATAGCCTCTACAGTTCCTATGTTTGTTGCAGCAGCTTATGCTTATGGAAAAACAGGTAAATTTGATTTTTTATGGTTTTTTATATCTGTAATAGGCATTTACTTTATTGAAATTGGGAAAAATGCTGTTAATGAAGTTATTGATTATAAGTCTGGGGTAGATACATTTGTGACTCCTGATAAAAGGACTCCTTTTAGTGGGGGAAAAAAGACAATTGTTGAAGGTAAACTTACAGTTAAAGAGACAATAATTATCGCAGTTTTAACTATGCTTGCTGCCTGTTTTATAGGTTTAATCATTGTGGTTTTTCGTGAACCTTTAGTGTTAATAATTGGATTATTAGGAATTTTAATATCAATTTTTTATAGTCTACCTCCTTTTAAATTTAGTTATATAGGTTTTGGAGAAATAGCAGTTGGAGTAACTTTTGGACCTTTAATTATGACAGGTATGTACTTGGTTTTGACTCATCACATAAGTGGAGATATTTTATTACTTTCATTACCGATAGGATTTTTAATAACTAATGTTCTCTGGATAAATCAGTATCCTGATTATGAGGCGGACCTTAGAGGTCATAAATATAATTTATTGGTGCGAATTGGCAAAGAAAAAGGTGTAATTGTATATGCAGCTCTTTATGGAGCAGCGTACCTATCTTTTATTGTAATAGCTATTGTTACTAAGAATTTTCTATGGTTGTTATCTTTTGTTACACTTCCTTTAGCAGTACAATCTGTAAAAATTGCTCGCAAATATTATGACAATATACCTAAATTAATAAAAGCAAATGCTAATACTGTGAAGATATATCAAATAACAGGAATTTCAATGATTATAGCTTCGCTCTTATTAAGAGTAAAATTGTAATATACATAAAAAGGAAAATTTAAAAAGCTTCTTAAAAGAAGTATACGTTTTTTATTTATATTACTTGATATTATTTTAACGGAATGGTATAATATTCTTAACCATAAAATTCACATTTGAGGAGAGGTGTAAATTTTATGAAAAGAGTTTTAGCTCTTGTGCTGGTGGGGTTGTTTGCACTGGTTGTTATGAGTGGCTGTTCTTCAAAAACAGCAAGTGGTGGTTACAAAGATGGTACTTATAAGGCGGAACAACCTGATTTTGACGATCATGGTTGGAAAGGACAAATAGAAGTGACTGTAAAGGATGGCAAGATAGCCTCTGTAACTTATAATGAAGTTAACAAAGATGGTCAATTAAAGAGAGATGACCAACAATATGCTGAAAACATGAAGGCAAAAGTTAATATCACGCCTAAAGAAGCATATGAAAAGTTGGAACAGCAACTAGTAGAAAAGCAAGATCCTGCTAAAGTAGATGCAGTTACAGGAGCTACACACACATCAGAAACTTTCAAAGAGTTAGCTACAGAGGCTTTGAAAAACGCAAAATAATTTAATATAAAAAAGGAAGCAAATAGTTATTTAGTTTGCTTCCTTTTTTATATTTTTTGTTTGGCTTTTATTAGAAAAAAGAGTACAATTAAAGTATGACAGTCTTTTGGCGGTTGAGAAATAAAATGTTTTATTATAGGGGATATATGGGGGTTTTTATGATGGGTAAAATTATAACAAGGCCGTCTGAACTTGAAGAAAATGTTATGGTTTTATATGTTGGCAATCACTATATAAGTTTGCCTGAAATAAAAATAGAAGATGCTTCTATAAAAAGTTTAAACATTGTTTCTCTTTCAAACAAAGGGCTTGTTGAGTTATCAGGTGAGGAAGCCTTATTTAAACCTATATTTTATAAAGATGGAGAAAAGCTTGAAATAGTAAATAATGAAGCAAAAGAAGAACTTTATTACATACCATCTATTAAATTGCATTTTGCCAGCGGTGAATGGGCATTAGTGAAAATTTATGCCGATATGAATGAAAAAGGATTTGTGTATGAATTTGAATGTTCTAAAGAGATGGATGTTCATTTAGAGGTGAATGTGGATAAATTAAGCTTTTTGCGTTTTAATTCTCATGAGGTAGACTTTAAAAAAGAGTTTAAGATTGATAAGTGGCTCAAAAATCCTGCTTTAAATATTTTTTCTTACAATATATCCTTTGCTCTTGCATTTGGCGGCGAAAAGGATTTTGAATATGAAGAAAATGGTGGTAGAATTTTGCTTAAATCAAAAACTAATGGAACAAACTGTTTTTATGTAACAATAAATTCTGATATGGACGGTGCATCTACTACTTTAATACACCTTAAAAGGAAAGGTTTTAGGAATATATATGAAGAGCTTTATACTTGGCTTGAAAGTAAGTATATAAAGTATACGCAAGACAATGAGTTGGAAAGAATACTCAATAAAAATTTGTTTTTTAATTACTTTTTTGCCATTGGAAAAGATATGGAAACAGATAATTACATTACATTGACATCCAGAAGCCCGAGGTATTACGTTTCTGGTGCTTTTTGGGAAAGGGATAGTTTCTTATGGTCATTTCCTGCTGTGAAATTAATAGATAAAGGTTTTCACGATTTTATAGCGAGAGAGATGATTATAAGGCACAGCAAAAATACGGGAGACCACGCTCACTACATCGATGGAACTGTGCTGTATCCAGGATTTGAACTGGATGAGGCGGCAAGCTATTTTATTCTCATAGGAAACATGGATATAGATTTGGAGGATATGGAACTTATAAAAGCTCTTGAGAGGGTATACAACCGAATTGAAAGGGAGTTTGACAAAGAAACAGGGCTTTACAAGACGTTTTTGCTCCCTTCTGATGACCCTTCAGATTATCCTTTTGTGACAATAGACAATGTGATATTGTGGAGAGGTTTTATAAACTTAAAGGATTTATACGTGAAGCTCAACTGGTACAACAAGGCGGAAGCTTTGCAAAAAAAGATTGACGGAATTTACAAGGGGATATACAAATACCTTGTGACAGAGGTGGACGGAAAGCCTATTTTTGCTTGGTCTACGGATGGAAAAGGAAATTATAAGTTTTACAATGACCCGCCGGGGAATCTTGGGCTTATGTATTACTACGATTTTGTGGATTATCAGGATGAGATATTTAAAAATACCATTGAATATTATTATTCACCCAAATACAAATACTATTTTGAGGATGCAAAGATAAGAGAGCTTGCCTGTGATCATCATCCTAATACACCCTCAGGTTTGGGGCTTTGTGGGAGCTTGTTAAATCCTCTAAAAAGAGAGGAAGCCCTTTTGTGGCTTAAAAATGCCAACATGGATTATGGACTTTTGGCGGAAAGCTTTGACAGAAACACAGGGGAGGCAAAAACAGGTGTAGGCTTTGCAACTGGAGCGGGATATCTTGCAATGGCTCTTTATAAAGTGCTTTTTGAGGAGTGAAATACAGATGAAAGTGGCGTCTGTCGTTTTAAAAAAAGGAGAGGTAGAAAAGATAACTGGTAAAAAAGAGTTTTTGAATAGAACAGATGAAATTCTCAAGGTTTGTCAAGAAAAAGGAGCATATGTTGTAGTTTTTCCAGCTCTTACAGGCATGCTTTGGGACTTTGAAGATAAATTTTTAGAAGAAATGAAAGAGATTTCTTTAAAATATGAGGATATTGCCATATGTCCGGGAAGCTTTTTTGAAAAAGACGGAGGCAAAACTTATCATTCTTCTTTTCTTTTGTTGAACGGAGAAGTAAAATTATTCCAAAAGCAATTGTATCTCGCAAAGTGGGAAAGAGATATTGGTTTGTCAAGAGGAAGTACACTTAATATAGCTGAGATAAATGGGTTTAAGGTAAGTATAATTTTGTCAACTGATGTTTTTTATCCACAGGTGTCAAGGTATGCTGCGCTAAAAGGAGTAAATTTAGTTATTTCACCAGTAGCTATAAGGGGAGATGAAAGAAATTACGCAAGGCAAATAGCAGGTTTATGGCAAAACGTTCAACAAAATCTATTTTTTGCAGTAGAAAGCGGTTTTAAAGGGGAATATGGAGGATATAGTTTTTACTCGGCGTCAGCTATTCATGCGCCTTTAGAGATGACTAAAAATGATGATGGTTTTCTTGCAAAAGAAGATGATTTCCCTGTTATAATTGTTGAACTTAATGAAAGAGCGAGAAAAGAAGCAGTTTCTAAGTTTGACGTTTTGAAACAGCTAAATACTGAATTTTATAAAAGGATTTTTGGGTGATGGATTATGAAAAATGTTTTAGAGTTTATTTTTGACAGAAATATGAATGTAAAAAGGGTAAATAATTATTTACGCCAAGTTGAAGGAATAAAAGATAAAAAGATTTCTTCAAAAGATAAAGATAATGTGAGAATCTCTTGTGTGGAGAGGCAAATTAAAGTGGTTAAATCTATTGAAGAATATGCAAACTTGTTAAAAGGCTTTGTAGAAGAAGCTGCCCAAAGAGAGAGTGATATAGTCGTATTTCCTGAGTACAATTTTTTTGATTTACTGGGACTTATACCGGGCTTTAGCAGAATAAACGATTATTTAAATAAAAAGGCACAAAAAGGAGAAAAATTGGAAGATGGAGTAGGTGGGGAGGGATTACTACGATTTATCTTTAAATCTATATCAAAACCTTCTCAAATGGCAATCGAAGAGATAATGACAGGTCTTGCTAAAAAATATGGAATTTACATTTACACGGGAAGTTATATTATAAACGAAAATGGCAATCTGTATAACGGCGGTGCTTTGGTGTCAAGAGAAGGGAAAATATTAGGAAGGCAAAAGAAAATACATTTAACAGATTTTGAAGAAAAAATTGGACTTAAGCGTGAAAATGAGCTTGAAATTTTTTCATTGGATATAGGGAAAGTTGCTTGTCCTGTCTGCATGGATGCCACTTATTTTGAGACTTTTAAGATAGCTTCCCAAAAAGGGGCGGAAATTGTAATTCTTCCTATAGCGAATATGGAGGAATACAATTTTTGGAGGGCTTTAAGGGGGATATGGCCAAGGGTCCAAGAGTCTTATGTGTACGGGGTAAAAGCTTCTTTAAATGGTTGGATAGGAGGGATCCATTTTACGGGGAGAGCAGGGATTTTTGCGCCAATTGATATGACAGACAATAAGGACGGAATTATTGCAATTGCACCTTATTACGAAGGAGATTATCTCGTAACTTCTGATATAAATATTGCAAAACTTTATGAAGCGAGAGAAATGGCGGAGTACTATGGGGATGTGAATGAAGAGTTTGAAAGGGATTATTATGACAAGGTGTATACGAGTTTTTTAAGAGAGGAGAAAAACCATGAAAAATAACAGGTTTTTTATGCTTTTAATGTATTCTTTAGGATATTTAGGGATATCAATTTTTACTCAAACGGCAGTAAAGTGGTATCAGTATTATTACACTCCACCTGAATTTAATACACAAGGGCTTAAAATGCTTGTACCAATAAGCCTTATAGGCTTTTCTATGATAGTTGCGAGAATATTTGACAGCATATCTGATCCAATAGTCGCTTATTATTCTGATAAATTAAATACAAAAATGGGCAGGAGAATACCTTTTGTAGTGTTTGGTTTGCCTGTTTTGATGATTTCTTTTATAATGATGTGGTTTCCTCCTGTTTCAGAAGAGTCAATAGTGAATTTTGTTTATCTCACTTTTGTATTAAGCTTATTTTTTGTCGCTTTCACTGTGGTAGTGGCTCCCTATCTTGCTCTCATCCCTGAAATAACTAAAGATGCCAAAGAAAGAATTACCGTCACCATGATGCAGGGAATAACACAAATAATTGGAGTCATGATAGCTGAAGCAGGGTCAGGAATTTTAATTAGCATTTTTAATTTTAAAATTATGGGTATTATATTAGGGATTTTTGCTTTTCTTACTTTGATGCTTACGCCTATTTTTGTAAAAGAAGAAAAAATAGAGCAAGAAAATATACCCACGGTGGGGATGTTTGCCTCTATTAAGATGACTTTGACAAATGCAAATTTTATGTATTACCTTACTGCGGCTATAGCTCTGTGGTTTGGGATAAATACCTTGACTATTGCTATGCCTTATATAACAGAGGTGCTTTTGAAGACCCCTGCTGAAGATTCTGGCTTTATGATTGCCGGTGCATTTGTGGTGGCAGTTTTGTTTAGCTTTTTTGTGCCAAAACTTACGCTCTTATACGGGAAGAAAAAACTTCTCATGGTGTTTTCTATTATGTTTGCTGGTATTTTAGCTCTTACTGGACTTTTTGGGACTGTTTTTAATAAGACAGTTTCTATAATTATCATTTTATTAGCTGGTATACCGCTTTCTGTATTTTTTGTAGTGCCTAATGCCATGATTGCCGACATAGCAGAGTTGGATGGAATTAAGACAGGGCAGAGGAGAGAGGGAATGTTTTTTGGGGCACAAGGATTTATAATAAAAGTAGTTATAGGAATTTCTTCTCTTGTAACACCCCTTTTATTTAAAGTATTTGGATACAGTACAGAAAATCCATTGGGCTTACAGCTTTGTGGGCCTTTAGCAGGAATTATA
The DNA here is from genome assembly GCF_000019065.1 of Thermoanaerobacter sp. X514. Taxonomy (NCBI): domain Bacteria; kingdom Bacillati; phylum Bacillota; class Clostridia; order Thermoanaerobacterales; family Thermoanaerobacteraceae; genus Thermoanaerobacter; species Thermoanaerobacter sp. X514. Next base: position 714,174 of record NC_010320.1, read on the forward strand.
ATTTTGTTGAGTTTAATTGTCTTTAGCAAATACTCTCTTACCGAAAAAGAGTTGGAAAAGTATAAGTTAGAGAGTAAAAAATAAGGGCTTTTCGCCCTTATTTTTACTCAGATTTCCATAGACCGTGCAAATTGCAGTAGGACCATGCTTTTAAGTCTTTAGCGTCTGTTACAAAAACCGCTTCTGGTTTTTCACCTGGTTTTAATACTTTTCTCATATATACACCATCAGCTAAGAGAGAAATCCATTCAATCCAATGCTTTTCCTCCATTGGATGTGGTATGCTTCCTACCTTAACCGTTACAATATTGCCATTTCTTTCAATAACTGGTGTGTGCTTTTCTGTACCTGCATCTCCTGTTTTTTCTTGCATTTTAACCATTGGCTCGCCACAGCATACCAATGTCCCTTGGCCAGCATGAAGCACTTCTACAATATTTCCACACTTTTCGCATTTATAAACTCCATATAAGTCAGCCATTTTGATTCCTCCTTTAAATTATGTAAAACTGTGCAACTAGAATTAATTTGCCTTGGATAATACATCTTAATGGAAATATATTATCCTTTATATTTATAATACATTAAAATTTTTTGGATTTCAAGAGGGAAAAGAAATTTTTTAGTAAATAACAATATCGGAAAAGTGAAAAAATGCATTTGTTAATTTTTATGAAAGTATGATAATATATGTACTTACAAAACCTCTTAACATGGTGAAAAAGGCGACTCAGGAGATGGCAAGAGGCAATTTTAAAGTTCATAAGCAACAAGGATTGGGACTTGCCATAGCAAAAAAAATAATTGAAGAACATGGTGGAAGTATAACCGTTGAAAGCGAAGTAAACAAGGGTGCTGCTTTTACTGTAAGTTTGACTATTAAATATCGATAAATTGTTGACAATCTGACGTTTCTGTATTATTGATTATATTGATGATTTATATATAAAGTGGAGGCAATTTTTATGAGATATAGAATTGAGCATGATTTGCTAGGGCAAAAAGAGGTTCCAGTTGATGCTTATTATGGCATACATACATTAAGAGCTTATGAAAATTTTAATATATCAGGACAAAAAATTCATAGAGAACTTATTATATCGCTTGCGATGGTCAAAAAGGCTGCAGCAATTGCAAATATGAAAGCTGGTTTGCTTGATGAAAAAAGAGCGAAGGCAATAATTTTAGCTTGTGATGAGATAATATCAGGTAAATACCATGATCAATTTATTGTTGATGCCCTCCAGGGAGGTGCAGGTACTTCTTCTAATATGAATGCTAACGAAGTTATTGCAAATAGGGCAATAGAACTACTGGGGGGTAGTAAAGGGGACTATTCTATTGTACACCCACTGGAACATGTAAACTTGAGTCAATCTACAAATGATGTTTTCCCGACAGCGGTGAGAATTGCAGCAATACGTCTTTTAAAGCCTTTGAGTGAAGATTTAGCTGAGCTTCAAAGTGTGCTTCAAGAAAAAGAAGAAGAGTTTTCTGATGTATGTAAAATGGGACGAACCGAGTTACAGGATGCTCTTCCTGTTATGCTTGGTCAGGAATTTGGTGCATATGCACAAGCAGTTGCAAGGGACAGATGGAGGATATATAAAGTTGAAGAAAGGTTGAGACAGGTAAACATTGGCGGTACTGCTGTTGGGACAGGAGTAAATGCCGAGCTAAAGTATATATTCTCAGTTATAGAAATATTAAGAGAAATAACAGGACTAGGACTTGCAAGAGCGGAATATATGATGGATCCTACTCAGAACAATGATGTTTTTGTTGAGGTATCTGGGCTTTTAAAAGCGGCAGCCGTTAACCTTATAAAAATTTCGAATGATATAAGGCTTATGTCGTCAGGACCTAAATGTGGGCTTATGGAAATTAATATACCAGAGGTACAGTCAGGTTCTTCGATTATGCCTGGAAAAGTGAATCCTGTTATACCTGAGGCTGTAAAGCAGGCAGCGTTTCAAGTTATAGCATGTGACCATGCAATAACTTTGTGTGCCCAAGCAGGTGAATTTGAGCTTAATTTCACATTACCTCAAATTGCATATAATCTTTTTATGCAGATAGGTCTATTAAGAAATGCTATACGAATATTTATAGATAAATGCATTAAGGGAATAACTGCGAATAAAGATTACTTAAAAGAAACTATTGAAAAAAGTTATTCGTATGCAACAGCGCTAGTTCCTTACATTGGGTATGAAAAGGCAACGGAAATTGCAAAAATGGCTAAAGAAAAAGGAAAAACGATAAGGGAAGTTGTGTTAGAGGCTGGACTCTTTACAGAGGAAGAACTTGATATAATATTTAACCCTTATGAAATGACAAAACCAGGAATACCAGGGAAAAGAAGATTGAAAGGAGAAAAATAATTATGAACACGACACCTATTTCTTCCAGGCTCCACATAGCTATTTTTGGCAGGAGAAATGCAGGTAAATCAAGCCTTATAAATGCTCTTACAAACCAGGAAGTAGCCCTTGTATCTGATGTTGCAGGTACTACTACTGATCCTGTGTCGAAGGCAATGGAAATACTTCCAATAGGACCAGTTGTAATCATCGATACTGCTGGACTTGATGATACGGGAGAGTTAGGGGAACTTAGGGTAAAAAAAACCTATGAAGTTTTAAACAGAACAGACCTTGCAATTCTTGTCATAGATGGCACTATAGGGCTTTCAGAGTTCGAAGAAAATGTCTTGAAAATCATTAGAGATAAAAATATTCCAGTTGTAGGGGTAATAAATAAAAAAGATTTGTCACAATATTCTGAGGAAGATAAGAGAAAATGGGAAGAAAAATTAAAACTAGAGCTTATTGAAGTTTCTGCTTTAAAAAAACATGGAATTGAAGCCCTAAAAATGATGTTAATAAAGAAAGCACCATATGACGACAGGGAACTTTCGATTGTAGGTGATCTAATAAAACCGGGAGACTTTGTAGTTCTTGTTATTCCTATAGATAAAGCTGCTCCAAAAGGAAGACTTATACTTCCGCAGCAACAGACAATAAGAGATATTCTTGACAATGATGCGATGGCTATTGTTACAAAAGAGCATGAGCTAAAAGAGACACTTCAAAATCTAGGGAAAAAGCCATCATTGGTTATTACAGATTCTCAGGCTTTTTTGAAAGTTAGCGCTGATACGCCCAAAGATATACCGCTTACATCTTTTTCTATTCTTTTTGCACGATATAAAGGTGATTTGGAGGAACTTGTAAGAGGTGTAAAAGCAATAAAAAAACTAAAACCTGGTGATAAAGTCCTCATTGCTGAAGGATGTACACATCACAGGCAGTCTGATGATATAGGAAAAGTAAAAATACCCAGATGGATACGCCAGATTGTTGGAGGAGACATACAATTTGACTGGTCAAGTGGCATAACTTTTCCAGACAATCTCGAAAAATATAGCTTGATTGTACATTGTGGAGCATGTATGTTGAACAGAAGGGAAATGATGTATAGAATTTCATATGCAAAAAGCAAAAACATTCCAATAGTAAACTATGGGGTATTAATAGCTTATGTTCAAGGCTTAATGCCGAGAGCTATAGAAATGTTTCCACTGGCAAAAATGATTTATGAAGAAGAATAGAATGGGACAATTATACCTTTGTCCCATAAACTTTTTTATATTGAAACACTAAAACATAAAGTGTATACGATAGTGCGATTATTCCACTTACTATAAAAGTTATATGGGGGCCAAATTTTTGAGATAGTGTGCCAGCATATAGTGAGCCTATAGGAGTTACTCCACCAAAAACCAAAGAATAAACACTCATCACTCTCCCTCTGAATTCATCTGCTGCATTAATTTGTATTGTGGTGTTGGCAGAAGAGTTGAAGGTTATCATAAACCAGCCTGATAAAGCTAAAAGTAAAGCTGTTAATAAATAACTACTTTGTATACCTATAAGTATTTGAAAAATACCAAGTCCAATGCCACCGCCAAACAAATAGACAGGCTTTACTCCTCTTCTACTTACCGAAGCTAGTGTCAATGCTCCTATCAGGGCTCCCGTTCCCATTGCTGACATTAGTAAGCCATAATCTGTCGCTTCTCTGTGGAGAACATCTTTGGTAAAAACAGGTACTAATACGTTGAAGTTCATAGAGAAAGTGCTTAAAATAGCAATCATGAGTATTGTAGTGAATATAACAGGGGTATTTTTGATGTATCTCAATCCGTCCCTTAAGTCATCAAAGATTTTTGTTTTGCCGTCATTAGCTTTTGGTGTTATACCTTCTACTGTAATTAATATAAGCCCTATTATCACAGCAATAAAGCTTGCAGAATTCAAATAAAAACATATGGAATATCCTAATTTGCCAATTAATATTCCTGCGATTCCTGGACCTATTATCCTTGCTGCGTTAAACACTGCTGAGTTTAAAGCAATGGCATTCATTAAATCTTTTTTTCCTACTAAATCAATGATAAAAGATTGTCTTGCTGGCATGTCTATCGTGTTTAAAAAACCATTAACCAAAGCTAAAGCTAATATTTCCCAATAATTTATTATCTTTAGGGCAGTCAAAGTTGCTAGGATAAAGGCGGAAATTGCAAAACTTATTTGAGTAAATAAAATCAATTTTCTCTTTGGAAATCTATCTATTATGACTCCTGCAAACAAAGAAAAAAGCATTACAGGCAAAAACTGAACAGCACTTACCAGCCCTAATAAGAAAGAAGAATTTGTTAGTTCAAGGACTAACCAACCCTGGCCTATGTTTTGCATCCACGTGCCTATAAGGGAAATCATCTGTCCAAACCAGAAGAGCCTAAAATTTCTGTGTTTAAGAGCAGGAAAAGAATATTCTAATTTTTCCACTGTATTCATTTATTTTTCTCCTTGCTATTAATTTTCATATAACAGCTCTATTGATTGATTAAAATATTTTTTAGCTTCTTCTGGATTATTTAGGGCAATATACAGATTTCCCAATCCTTTATAGGCTTCGGACAAGTCCTTTTTAAGGCCAAGGGTTTTGAGTATTTCTACAGATTTTAAAAGTTCTTTTTCACTTAATTCGAACTGGCCTTGTTTTAAATGTAAATTTCCTAATATCGTATAAATTCTACCCATTTCTTCTTCTTCTCCTAGTTTTGTTACGATTTCTAAAGATTGATTTAAATATTCTAATGCTTTGGGATAATCTTCTTTTAAATAGTAAATTCTTCCGATTTCTGTGAGATTGTATGCCATTCCTCTTTCATTTCCTAAATCTTTATACAGCGAATAGCTCTTTACAAAATATTTTTCTGCAATATCATACTTTTTTAAATCGGTATATACAAAACCTAAATAATTGTATTCATTAGCAATATCTTCTTTTAAATTTAGGGTTTTACTTATCAGAATAGCACGCCTTATATATTTTAAAGCATCCTTATATTGTTTAAGCTCGTGATTTACAAGTCCTAGTCCATTATTTGACAAAGCAATAAAATCTACTGCTTTAATTTGAGTAGAATATTCAAGGCATTTCATATAATAATCTCTTGCTTTAATAAATTCTCCCATTTTACTGTATAAATTTGCTATACTATAAAGTATGCGGGATTTCAATTGTGTGTGTTTTAAAGAGTATTTTTCAAAACCATCTAAAGCTTTTAAATAATTTTCCAATGATGATTGAAATTTTTGCAGATTGCCCAAACACAATCCTTTCATGTAATGCATTTCTACTATAATTTCATTCAATGAGCTTTTTTCAAAATATGGAGATATTTTATCTAAAATTTCAAGAACTTTTGTATAGTCTTTGATAGCAAAATAAGATTTGGCTAGGTAAAAATTTATCAAATTTGTTGAATACTCATCTATTGCATTGTCTAAAATATCGATGTATAATTTAATAGCTTCCTCATAATTTTTGTTATCAAAAGCTTTTTGAGCAGTTAAGAACTTTTCTAAAATATTTTTGTATTTTGCAAGTTCCTTTTTTAATTCTTCTTTTTCTACATAGTCTTCATCTAAAAAGTACACAACCGGCTTATTTAATTTTTGAGCGATAAAATTTAAAGCTTTTAAGGAAGGACTTATTTTACCTTTTTCTATAAGGCTTATATAGCCTTTGGAAAATTCATCTCCTGATAAATCTCCTTGTTTTAAGAATTGCCTTTTTCTTTCTTCTCTAATTCTTTTGCCCAATTCCACCATATCCATGTACTACCACTCCTTAATGTGCGTACTAAAATATATTATAATTTAATTTAGCAGATTTTTCAACGGCTAAGTATAAGATAAATTTAATTATATAAAAATCCAAATAAGTGATATAATATTATTTGTACATTTTAGCTTTTGGGGTGGTTACTGTGAATAAACTATTTATAGTAGGCTTAGGGCCGGGTTCGGCAGATTCCATTACACTGGGTACGATAGAGAAAATGAAAAATGCTGATAAGGTTTTTTTGCGGACAGAAAAGCATCCGGTAGTTCCTTATCTTAAAACGCAGGGAATTATTTTTGACACTTTTGACAAGATGTACGAAAAAAGTACTACTTTTGAAGAAGTTTATGAAAATATTGCGCGGGAAATAATAGATATAGCAAAAAAATATCGAAAGGTTGTGTATGCTGTTCCAGGACATCCTTATGTAGCGGAAAAATCTGTGGAATACATATTAAACTTTTGTAACGATTGTGCCGATATATCAATAGAGGTTATACCAGCTATTTCTTTTATTGATGCCATTATAGGCGAATTGAAAATTGACCCTATATATGGCCTCAAAATAATTGATGGTTTGTCTTTGGATGTTCAAAAGCCTGATAAGAGATGTGGCAATATTGTTGTGCAGGTGTATGATAGATTTATAGCTTCAGAAGTGAAGTTAAAACTGGCAGAAGTGTATGGAGACAGTTATCCTGTGACTGTTATAAAAAATGCGGGGATTCCAGGGAAACAAGTAATAGAGACAATACCCCTTTATATGATTGACAGGCTCGATTGGATTGATTATCTTACTTCTTTATACATACCTCCTGTACAAACACTCTTTCAAGAAAAGTATGACATATATGACCTTTTAGAGATAATGAGAATTTTAAGAAGTGAAAAGGGATGTCCATGGGATAAAGAGCAGACTCATCAAAGCCTTGAAAAATATTTGGTGGAAGAGAGTTATGAGTTAGTTGATGCGATTGAAAAAGAATCTGAGGATAAGATGGTAGAAGAGTTAGGAGATGTGCTTTTACAAGTTGTATTCCATTCACAAATTGCAAAGGAGAGGGGAACATTCAATTTTGGCGATGTAGTAGATGGCATATGCAAAAAGATGATTTGGAGGCATCCTCACGTTTTTGGGACAGAAGAATTAAAAACTTCTAAAGCCGTATTAGAAAAATGGGATGAGTTGAAAAAAGAGGAGAAAGATTTAAATTCTTATACGGAAGTTTTAAAAGATGTGCCAAGGTATATGCCTGCTCTTATGCGAAGCTATAAGATTCAAGAAAAAGCTGCAAAGGTGGGTTTTGATTGGGAGAGGGTTGAGGATGCACTTTCTAAAGTCTATGAGGAATTAGAAGAATTAAAGGAGGTGTATAAAGGGAAAGATAAAGAAAAGATTATTGAGGAAGTTGGAGATTTAATTTTTGCAGTGGTAAATGTAGCTAGATTTTTAGATGTAGAACCAGAAAGCGCAACTCACAACACAGTGGAAAAATTTATAAAGCGATTTGAATACATTGAAAAAACTGCGGCAAAGAATGGACAAAAATTGGATGAAATGACTTTAAGTGACATGGATAAGCTGTGGAATGAAGCAAAGATGAATAATTTTAATAAAAAAAATGAAAAATAAGCGTAAATTAGCAGGATTTTTCGATTTTGTGAAGAATAAATAAGAGTAAAACATATTTAAACTAAGGAGGTATTGTTGTGAATAAGGCAGATCTTGTTGCGAAAATTGCAGAAAAAAGTGAGTTAACAAAAAAGGATGCTGAAAAGGCATTAAATGCTTTCATTGAAGCAGTAGAAGAAGCATTGAAGAATGGTGACAAAGTTCAATTAGTAGGGTTTGGCACATTTGAAGTAAGAGAAAGAGCTGAAAGAAAAGGTAGAAATCCTCAGACAAAAGAAGAAATAACTATTCCTGCTTCAAAAGCTCCTATTTTCAAAGCAGGAAAAGCGTTAAAGGATTTAGTAAATTCTTAAGAAAATCAGGTCTTTATGACCTGATTTTCTTACTTTTGTCTGGAGGTAAGAAGTATGAGAGTCGACAAGTTTTTGAAAGTTTCAAGGCTTATCAAAAGGCGTACGATTGCAAAAGAGGCCTGTGACAAGGGATTAGTTTTTATAAATGGCAAGCAAGCAAAAGCTAGTGACGAAGTAAAAGAACATGATATAATAGAGATAAACTTTGGAAATAAAATTGTCAAAGTAGAGGTTTTAGATGTAAAAGAACATGCTTTAAAAGACGAGGCTTACAAAATGTATAAATTGATAGAAGAATGAATGATTTGTGAAAATCCCTCAAATACTATAAACAAAAGTATAGGAGGGATTTTAATTGTATAGGAACAAACTGAAATTAATTGCGGTGTTAGTAGCTTTGTTATTTGCCATGACTGCTTGCAAGCCGCCTACAAAAAAACCAGAACCTATTAGGAAGCCACGAATGGAACTACCTAAAATATCCGCAAAAATAAATGTGGGTGAAAACAAAGAACCTGTTCTTAAAGTTTATGTTGTGCAAACAGGTAAAATTGAAAATATGCCTTTGGAGAAATATGTTGAAGGTACAGTGGCGGGAGAGATAAAAAATTATTGGCCAATTGAGGCTTTAAAAGCCCAGGCGATTTTAGCTAGGACATATGTTTTAAATTTTGTAAGTACTAAAAAGTCAAAATATCCTGGAGCCGACATATCAACAGATTTTGAGGAGGCTCAGGCTTGGAACCCTTCAAATATAAATTCTAAAATAAAAGAAGCCGTAAAAGATACGCGAGGTGTAGTTGCTGTATATGACGGAAAATTTATAAATGCATGGTTTCACTCTCATGCAGCAGGACAAACTGCTTTGGCTAAGGAAGGCCTTAATTACAAAGAGCCAGAACCTCCTTATATTGTGAGTGTAAAGTCAAATGAAAGTCCTAGTGCACCGGCTAATGTAAAGCATTGGACAGCTATTTTTACCAAAAGTGAAGTGATTGATGCATTAAAAAAAATGGGGCTGGGCATAAACGATTTTAAAACTGTGAAAATAGGTACAAAAGGGGCTTCAGGAAGAACTGTAAACTTTCTTTTTGACAAAACGCCTGTAAATGCTCCCGATTTTAGAATGGCAATTGGAAGTGAAAGGCTAAAGTCCACTATGATAGATGAAGTTTCTTACGATGGAAGTAAATTGGTGATAAAAGGGAGAGGGTTTGGGCATGGTGTAGGAATGTCTCAATGGGGAGCATATCAGATGGCTAAAGAGGGGAAAAAGGCAAAAGATATACTAAACTATTATTTTAAAGGCATAAATATAGTAAAAATTTGGGATTAAAATCCTCCGGAAGGAGGATTTTTTTTGTTCTAAAAAAAGTACAAGATTCATAGATAATAATAGTCTATTAAAAAGAAGGGAGGTTTAAAGAGGGTTAAAATGGAAGATAAAAGGAACTTTTCAAGAACTGGGAAACCTCATAATATTACAATTGAAAATAGAGAAAGAATCAGTATTTCTGGGGTAACGAATGTTGTAAGCTTTGACGAAGAAACAGTAATATTAGAAACGGATTTAGGAGTTTTGACGATAAGAGGTCAGGGGCTTCACATTAATAAATTGAACCTTGATGATGGACAAGTGTCAATTGATGGTGAAGTAATAAATCTAAATTACAGTGACAAAAGTGGTCTTATAGGAAAATCAGGGGGGTTTATAAGTAGAATGTTTCGATAAGTCGCATGTTGCGGCTTATTTTGTTTTATGTACTCGATTTTAAAAAGTTTAATTGCTATAATAAATTTGGATATTTTTGCGCAAAGGAAGTAGAGAGGTGTGAAACAAATGAGTGAGGAGAGAAAAAATTGGTTTAAAAACATGACTACAAAAGAAAAAGTAGAATATATATGGGACTATTATAAAGTTTATATTATCGTAAGTATATTAGTAATCTATTTGTTGGTTTCTTTTACAAGTAGTATTATTAATAGAAAGGATTACGTATTAAATATCGCTTTAATTGGCAAATATATGGATTTTGATAGACAAAGTGAATTTTCTAAAAAAGTCACTAAAGAATTAATTGGCGATCCTTCTGGGAAAAAACAAGCTTCTATTGATTTTTATAGGTTTGTAAAGGGTCCGAATGGTAATTTTACTCTTGACCCTGCCTCAACTCAAAAATTAATGGCTAGAATGGGGGCTCAAGATATAGATGTCATTGTTTTAGATAAAAATAATTTTGATATATTGGCAAGACAAGGAGCTTTTTTGCGATTAGATAAGGTAAAAGAGTTAAATTTATCAGGGTTAAATGTAGCAAAAGTAGAGAAACCCTCTGGTGAGTTAAAACCAGGTGTTTACGGAATATATGTTGGATGGAATAATGAATATTTAAAAAATCTGGGATATGACTATAATGATAAAATTATTGCAATTATGGCGAATGGACAACGCAAAGATTTGGCTATAAAATTTGTAAAATGGCTTTTGGATGTAAAATAAAGGAGGAGAGATCAATTGAAAAAAATGAAAAAAGTCTTTTTAGTAGATTTTGATGGTACTGTTACTAAAGTGGATACTGTTGATTTGATGGTGAAAAAGTTTGCAAAAGATGGATGGCAGTATTATGAGGAACTATGGGAAAAAGGGGAAATGTCTACTGAGGAATGCGCAATTGAAACATTAAAACTTATGGAAGTAGATGAGAAAAAGCTTTTAGATTTGCTTTACACAATTGAAATAGATGATTATTTTATGGAGTTTTTAAATTTTTGCAGAACAAAAGATTATGAAGTTGTAATAGTGAGCGATGGATATGACTTTAATATAAAAGCTATTATGGACAAATATGGTTTTAATATAAAATTTTACAGTAACAAACTTTGGTTTGAGGATGGAATAATAAAAGTGGATTTTCCACATAAAAGCAAGGATTGTGATAAATGCGGCATGTGTAAACTGGAAGTATTGAATAGATACAAAATTAGGGGATATTATGTAGTTTATATAGGTGATGGATATTCAGACTTTTGCGTCTCTCAACATGCAGATAAAGTCTTTGCAAAAGGAGTTTTGGAAAAATACTGTAAAGAAAATGAGATTCCATGCACTCCTTTTAGAAATTTTGGCGATATTATAGAAAAGTTAAAGCGATAAACTTCAGTGGGTGTTTATCGCTTTAACAAGGGGTGGTAATACTTGTTTTTTTCTAGATATGACATAAGGCAAATAAAAGCTGTTGTTTTTTATTTCAACGTTAAAAGCCCTTTGTAACAGCTCTTTGTTGTTTCCTACAAAAAGTATTTCAGATCCCTCATTTATTATGTCTGTCAACATAAGCAATAAAATGTCGTAGTCTTTGTCTTTTTTCACTTTTTCCATAAAGCTTATAAGCTGTTGTTTTAATTCTCCTGCATCTGTAAGAGTGTTTACCTGTCCTATGCCGATTTTATAATTATTTATTGTAAATTCTTTAAAATCTGTATAAAATATTTCTTCAACAGTTTTCCCTTCTAAAGAGGTACCTGCTTTGAACATTTCAGTTCCAAACTCATTTATGTCTATGTTGGCAATTTCTGCAAGTTTCTTAGCTGCTCTTACGTCTTCTGGTGTGCAAGTAGGAGATTTAAATACAAGAGTATCTGATAAAATAGCAGCGCACATTATTCCCGCTATTTTTGGTTCTGGAATTAGCCCTTTTTCTTCAAAAAGTCGATTTATAATTGTAGCAGTAGAGCCTACTGGATGGTTTCTAAATAGTATTGGTTGCTCTGTTTCTATCGTCCCAATCCTGTGATGGTCAATTATTTCTAATATTCTTGCTTGTTCTATTCCTTCAACTGCTTGCGAAAATTCATTGTGATCTACCATTATGACGTTTTTTCTTTCGTAGTCTAAAATATGTCGCCTTGCAAGTAGTCCTACAACTTTTCCTTCTTCATCGACAACTGGAAAGTTGCGGTATCTATATTTTAACATTACTTCTTTTACATCATCAATATAATCGCTGACTCTAAATGTTAATAGGTCTTCTTTTTTTATTACATATGATAATGGTATACTTTGGTTTAATAATTTAACAGTGTCAAAAGTATCTGGTACAACTTTTATAATTGTTACTTTGTATTGTTTAGCTAGTTCAAGAATTTTTTCTGAAATTCCGTTATTGCCAGTAATTATGAGAGCTTTTATTCCTTGTTGAATTGCAGCTTGCTGTATATCATCTCTGTCTCCAATGATTAGGATATCTCCTTTCTTTATTCTTTTTAATACATTTTCTTTAGACATTGCAGCTACTAAAATGTCGCCTTCAAGATAATCTACATATCTTAAAATTTCTTCTCCTTTCAAAGTAGCTAATATATTGTCAATAGGAATTTTATATTTAGATAATTCATGAGAAGAGGAAAGATATGCCTTTGCCAAATCTCCTACTGTTGCAATTCCTATTAATTTGTTTTCATTATCTACTACTGCTATTGTTCTAATGTTTTTTTCCATCATAGCGTTCCATGCTTCAAACATGGAGGTGTTTTCTTTAAAAACAAGAGGTTTATCAAATTTAATGTCTTGTACTTGAGTATATACATTTTCAATAAAAATAGGCTCTTCTACTCCAAAATAGTCTAATACAAATTTTGTCTCTCGGTTTATAGGACCTAATCTAACAGGTATAGCATTTATACCTTCAGATATGCGCTTTAGATAGGCATAAGCAATAGCTGAGCAAATAGAATCGGTATCTGGATTTCTATGTCCGGAAACATATACTGTTGTCATGATGCATCGCCCCTATTTTAGTTTCATTCTTATTGCAATGGATAAATATAATATAACAAGAAAAGGAGGGTATGTAAATGGTAATAACAATACAAAATCAAGTTTATGCATTTTTAGTAACAGTATATGGTGGTTTTGTGCTGGGATTTATATACGATATTTTTAAAGTAACAAGGCGAGTTTTTAGGCTTAAAAAAACTTTTTCTAATATTGCCGATATTATATTTTGGCTTTTTGGGACAATTACTATGCTTTATTTTATGTATATAAGCAATTACGTTGAAATCAGGTTTTATAGTTTTTTAGGATTTGCAATTGGAGTTATTCTTTATTATGTGTTACTAAGTTATTTCATCACCCAAGCTTTAATTGGAATTTATGAATTTACAATAAAGTTTTTAAAAAAGATGGCAGAGATTATTATATACCCTGTTAAAATAGTAGTCAATTTTTTTATTGTTCCTTATAGGTTTACAAGAAAAATTTTAACTTTGCCTGGTGCTTTTCTAAAAAATAATTTAACCCATTTTAAGATTTTTAAGAGGAAAAAATAAAGGATTTTTTAAAGAAATGTCGAATAAAAATAATAGATTAATCCGCATTGTGAAAGTAGGTGTTTTGAGTGAAAAAACTAAAGAAGATATTGTTTTTTGCCTTTATTGCATATGTTGCCTTTACTTTTTTTCAGCAGCAAGTAGCATTAGAGAAACTTAATAATAGGTATAGGGATTTGAAAAATAAAGAAGCTGCAGTAATAAAAGAGAATAAGTATTTAAATGAATTACTTCACCAGATGAATAGTGAAAGTTTTATTGAAAATGAGGCAAGGCAAAAATTGGGGTTGGTTAAAAAAGGAGAAATAATTTATGTAGATGTTTCAAAAACTAAGACACAAGAGACAAAAAAGTGATTTCGAAAAATTTATCTTGAAATATTTTGTATTTTAATATATAATAAACTCATTAATAAAATTTTTAGAGGGAGGATCTTTATTTATATGCCATTTGAGGTTGGAGATGTTGTTGAGGGCACTGTGTTAAACATCACAGATTTTGGAGCATTTATTCAGCTACCAGAGGGAAAAACTGGGTTGGTGCATATTTCGGAAGTTGCTAATACCTATGTAAAAGACATTAGGAAGCATTTGAAGGAGCATGATAAAGTAAAAGTAAAAATATTGTCCATGGATGCTAATGGAAGAATAAGTTTGTCAATCAAAAAGGCTTTGCCTAAAAATAATAAAGAAAGAGATCCAAAGGATTTTGTATGGCAGAGCAATAGGAATTATAATACTAATAGTTCTTTTGAAGAGAGATTGCTTAAGTTTTTAAAGGATTCAGACGAAAGACAGCAACAGCTGCGAAAGAATTTTGATTCCAAGAGAAGAAATACTGGCTATAGAAAAAGCAATGGATATTAACTTCGGGTTATGCCCGAAGATTTTTCATAAGCGAAGGAGAAATTTTACAGGTTTTTACCTGTGATAGTTGGGGGTTATTATGAGAATTTGTGCGATTGATATAGGGACAAATTCAATACGCCAACTTATATGTGACATAGATAATGAAAATATAAACAAGATACAAAAAGACGTTGAAATAACTCGATTAGGGGAAGGAATTTCTAAAACGGGGAAGTTAAATAATAATGCGATACAGAGAAGCATTGAAGTGATTGAACGCTTTGTGAAATTGGCCCAAGAAAAAGGCGCAGAAGTTATATATGCTTTTGCAACATCTGCGATGAGGGATGCTAAAAATAAAGATGCTTTTTTTGAGCAAATTGGAAAACTTGGGCTAGAGGTAGAAATCATAGATGGAGAAACAGAGAGCTTGTTTGGATATATGGGAGCGGTGATGGGGGTTAATAAGGAAAATGCACTGGTGTTAGATATAGGAGGAGGAAGTACTGAATTAGCATATAAAGGTAGAGAATTTGTAAAAGAAAGTTTCGATATTGGGGCTGTGAGGCTTACTGAAAAATTTATTAAAAATGACCCTCCTACAGCTGAGGAATATGATGAAATCAGGTTGCATATAATAGATACAATGGTAAATTCCATTAATAAGTACAAAGAAGTTGAAAATGTCATCGGCATAGGAGGAACAATAACAACTCTTGCTGCTGTTTCTCAGCAATTAGAAATTTATTCTCAAGAAAAAGTTCATGGCTATCAGCTAAAAAAAGAAGAAATTAAGAGGATTTTAGATAAATTTATGTCTGTTACATTGGAAGAGCGGAAAAAATTTTTTGGATTGCAACCACAAAGGGCTGATATAATAATTGCGGGAACTGCTATATTACTGACCATATTAGAAATGCTGAGTTTCAAAGAAATAACCGTTAGTGAGTGGGATAATTTAGAAGGAGCAGTCCTATATAAATTTCGGGAATTTAAGTTATGAAAATGGAATTTTCATTTGAAGTTGCAAAAGTGGATAAAAAAACTATTGACTTAGAGATATAGATATAATATAATAAATACTGTCTCAAGGAGATGAAGCCGGAGTGGCGGAACTGGCAGACGCACAGGACTTAAAATCCTGCGGGCCCTAAAAGCCCGTACCGGTTCGAGTCCGGTCTCCGGCACCAATGTCGCGGGGTGGAGCAGTCCGGTAGCTCGTCGGGCTCATAACCCGGAGGTCGTAGGTTCAAATCCTACCCCCGCAACCAAAAATATGGCGGCGTAGCTCAGTTGGCCAGAGCATGCGGTTCATACCCGCAGTGTCGGTGGTTCAAATCCACTCGCCGCTACCAGCAAAGAACGGAAATCGTCACCTATCCAGAAGTAGAATTCACACTTTATTTCATCTGGGGTGACGATTATTTTTTTTATGTAGTTTTTAAGCACTTCTTTAATTTCATGAGGATCCTTCGATGAATTAATTATTTCCCTATCCTTTTCAAAGATTTTCAAAATCATTTCTGGTGTAATAAAGCTTGTTTCTTTTTTATTTTCCAGCTCTTTAATTCTGTAAGCGAGTTCATTTCTCATTGCTTCTAATTCATTCATTTTTTCCTTCATAATCGGCTGGAACATACCTTGAGCAATAGCTTCTACTATGTTTTTCATCTGCTCTTCAACCTCCTTATAGCGCTTTTTTAAAAGAGTAATTTCTTCTACTCTTTCTTTATTTAATTTCTGATTTTCTTCATTTAAAAGTTTAGCTAATACTGGTGCTACTTTTGGGTCAAGTACTCTCTTGTTCAGCTCATCTATGACAAAAGCTTCCAGTTTTTCTTTGTTTATATCTCTGTTTGTGCACTGCTTTGTTCTGTCCTTTCTGCTGCATCTATAAGTTACATATTTCCCTCTGCTTAAACACCCTACCATTTTAGAATCGCATATTCCGCAGTAAACAAGACCTGACAAAAGATAAACCCTTTTTGCAGAATTAGCTCCTCTTGTTATTTTTCTTTCTTCTATTTTCTTTTGTACCTGTTCGAACAGGTCTTTATCTATTATTGCAGGAATAGCATTATCTATAACGATTACGTCTTCTTTTACCATTCTATGGTTTTTCTTTGTGCCTTTGTTAAATATGTATTTACCAATGTATTTCTCATTTTTCAAAATTTCGTGAATGCTATTTTTGCTGAATGGATTTCCTTTCTTAGTTCTGTAGCCTCTTAAATTTAATTCATCAATTATGTGTCTATATCCATACCCCTGTGCATATAATTCAAAAATCAATCTTACTGCCTCAGCTTCTTTTTCGTTTATCACATATTTTTCATCTACAATATCATATCCTAAAGGTGGTATACCTCCATTAAATTTGGCCTGAAAAGCATTTTCTTTCAATCCCTTCATTACCTCCCTTGCGAGGTTTTTAGAATAATATTCGGCCATTCCTTCTAAAACACTTTCCAATATAATGCTTTCTGGTGAATCGTCTAACTGTTCAAGTACTGAAATGAGTTTTACGCCGTTCTTTTTTAACTGTCTCCTGTAGAAAGCGCTGTCATATCTGTTGCGTGCAAACCTGTCCAGTTTATGAACAATAACAGCGTTAAACAGCCCCAGTGAGCTGTCCTTTATCATCTGCAGGAATGCCGGCCTATCATCAGTTGTTGCACTTTTTGCTTCATCAGTGTATATCTTTACTAGCTGGATATTATTCTTTTCGCAGTACTCTTTTATAGCTCTTAATTGAGCTTCAATACTTTCCTCCCTTTGATTGTCGCTGGAGTATCTTGCATATGCAGCAGCTCTTATTTCTGCACTTGACATATAACTCCTCCTCTAGATTTATTTTGAGTTTGCTGTAAGATTGCTTTCAACACCTCTTATTACCAATCATCAAATTCATTGTCGTTAAATTCTTCTTCTTGATTTTCAAAAGTTAATAAAGTAAGAATCATATGATTTTTTAGATTGGAATGATTGAATGTCAATAGAATCACATATATACATTGTTTGTTTATGCCAGGGTAATATATAATGGCCAATTTCATGAGCAATAGTAAAATTTTTACGTGTTTCATAATTGATATTTTCATTTAGTACTATCTTTTTTGCGCCTTTATGTAATATGAAAACTGCTTCAAAATCTCGGAGTTTATCGTTTTTGATAATTATATTAAAATTATCACAAATAAAAAAAACATCAATTGGAGGTTTGAGGTCCAGCTTATGTAAAAGTTCCCTGGCAAAAGGACCAGGGTCACTAATCGTAGACATTAAATTCACCTCACATATTTGATATATGTTTTTTTATTATTTCATAATCATGGTCAGATATTTCGCCGTTTGAACTGCGCGCAGCTATTTGAGTGGAATTATCAGGGTCTAAGATGCTTTCTATATCTTTCCTCATAAATTTCCATTCTCGCCCTACTTTTGTTGCTTTTAACCGCCCATCTTTTATCATATTGTATACAGTCTGGTTGCTTACTCTTAATAAGTCAGCTACTTCAGAAACATTTAATACATCTGGACGTTCTTTTTCATTTAAATTAGAAAGGCTTTTGCCTAATTCTTGGAGCATATGAACTTCTTCGGCGGAAAATACTATTTCTCCACAGTTAGGGCACACATAGGCCTTTACACCATCTATTGTTAATCTATATTTTCCCCATCCTGCCACAGTAGAAATTGTTCTTTCCTCCATATCAGTACCACACATAAAACATTTTCTCCTTATCACTTTTTCCTCCTCCTTTTTAAAAGGCCATTAATCTCTTCCCAAACCTCGGAATCAGTTTTGCATACAGTTACAACAACAGGATATGGGTATGAGGCCGCTACAACTACATATATTTCTGGATTTTTATCTGTTGCTTCTTGAAAAAGTACATGTATATCTTCAAAATTTGTCTGAATTTCAGTTACTTTTCCATATAATATACATTCTACTACCTTTTTATCTTCTATTTTTCTTTCTGTCATTCTACATAAAGCGTGTTTAGAAAAATCAATGAGGCCTTTTTTAGTAAGTTCTTTAATCCATTGAACACTTATTTCACTCATTAGTATTTACTTCTCCTTTCTTCATTATACTATAAAATATTATAAAATGCTATAAGATATTATAAAATTTTATAAAGTTTTAATAAAAGTTGATAAGTTTTTATTAAAATTCATAAATAGGCGTTCAAAATAAAAAAATTTTTATTAAAAATAAAGCAGCAATCTCTTTAACTCTACAGGTGGGAAATAAGTTGTCCGCCTATACTGCGCAAAAACCTTTCCTGAATATGTATGACTTTACTAAAGTGTAAATACAAAATTATAAACAAAATTAGCTATATCATAAAAATTGTGACGATGCTAAATACTCTAAAACTGTTTCAGCTACTCTATCTGCTGCTTCTTCCAACTCAATATATTCCATGTCTAAGCCGATAAAATAACTTATCTTCGGCATATCGTTTAATATGTGATGTATTTCATGAAGGAAAACCTCAACTTGGGTTCTGTAATTTACATTGCCGTTGAGGAGGAGGTGATAGTTACCTCGTCTGCTCACGTATGTAAAGCCGAGCACTGATGGAGGAAGATTGAATAAAATATGCGTTCTAATATTAAAAGCATTCATTACCTCATGAAAGGATATTGTTTCCTCCATCAGTGCTCTCATAAGCGGTGTGCTAATTAAGTCAATGTTCATTAATCATTCCCCCTTATCTTCTTCCTCTTCTATGGCCTTTATTATTCGAATTATCTGCTTTATCTCTCTAGGAGAAAGCTTCTTGGTCTGCTTGAATAATAGCTTTAAATCCTCCCTTTCTTTTAACTCATTCCAGAACTCCAATAGCTCTGGGTCATCCGAAACGGCCTCAGTGATTTCGTCAACTGGAGAACGAATATCTGTTCTACCAAGAAGATAATCAATGGAAACGTTAAAAAAATCAGATAATTTTTTTAAAACCTCCATGCTGGGTTCTCTTTTCCCCTGTTCATAGTACCCGTAAGCGCTTGGTGTTATGCCTAAAATTTTTGCTACGTCTTTTTGTAATAGTCCTTTTTCCTCTCTTAATTGTCTTAATCTTTGAGAAAATGGGTTTAATTTTTCAGGAAATTCCACGTTTTTCACTCCTCATTGTAACTTTTAACGAGACGTTTTATTTATATAAGATTATACAACTATAAGTTATATTTTAAAATATTTTCAACAAAAAATTGTTTTAGGTATTGACAAGCAACTAATTGTTGTTTATAATAAAATTAAAGCAGACAACAATTTGTTAATTGCTAAAGAAGGGATAAGATGGTAGAAAGAAAAAAATTAAAAGAACTTAGAATTAAGAACAATTTACTTCAGAAAGATGTAGCAGAAGTCATAGGAATAACACCTAGTTATTATGGAATGATTGAACAAGGTGTAAGAACGCCTACTCTTCCTGTAGCAAAAAAAATAGCTGAATTTTTCAATAGCACTATAGAAGAATTATTTTTTGAAGATGTGAACAACATTATGTTAAGTGATAAACGAGTTATAAACAAAAAACTGATAAGGAAGTGATCTCATGAAAGTGGCAATCGTAAAAACCACCATATCAAGAGAAAAGCTCATGGCAGGAGAGTTCACACCAGACAGGGAAGAAATAATCGGCTATGAAGAAGTAGATGAAGAAGAATTCTATAGACCTCTTGTGCAGTTTCTTTATCCGAAAATAAAAAAGTTCATCGAGGAGGAAAAAAGAAATGTGGTTGGAATTCAAACCAATGAAAAATAAAGAGCTTCTCCTCAAAGTAGCAGAAGCTCTAATGAAAGTAGCACAAATTAGAATAGAAAAAGTAGGTGAAGGCTGCTGGAAATTGATGATAAAAACCTAATATATAGCCGTAGTATGCCCAAAATGCGGAACAAAAAATATAACCTGAGGAGTGATATTGTGGATAGAAAAAGTAAAGCCATAGAGTTATACCTTCAAGGGTATAAGATAATAGAAATAGCTAAAAAACTTGGTGTTTCACAACCGGCTGTTACTAAAATGTTAAAGCAGTTCCCAGAATACCATAAAGAAAAAGAACAGAGAAAAAAAGAAAATCAAGAAAAGGCCAGACAATGGAGAAATGAGTATAAAAAGCAGAAAAGGGAGCAGTACGATGAGGAATACGAGCTAGTAATAAGAGACCACGAACAGGCTGCAGCAGCACTTTCAAGAAAAGGCAAGCTCAGCAATGATGTTCTTATAAAATTGTGTATAATTCATTACGATTATAATAAAAAGAAGGAACGTCTTATCTTCAACGAAAGTGCTGGCAAAAGGCCTGCGGATCTTCCCAGGTCAGTGTATGTACATAAAAATGTATTGAAACAGTTTAGAGTATAGTGCACTGTAATATTAAAAATTTGCAGATTTAGGAGGACAATAAAATGTTAAATAGAATTAGTAATTCTATATGGGACTTTATGATAGCTTTAGTTTCAGTTGGACTTTTTACTTTATCTCATGTAATGTTTATTCTTGTTGATTACAAGGTGATAATTTCAAATTTATCTTTTATAAAAGGTACGGGATTTTTATTCATTGCATATATAACTATTTCCCTTATTGGAATTTTTACAATTGAACCTGTATCGGAACTATTTTCTTATCTAGTGCACAAAATTACTTTAAAAGAGATTGAAATAGTTAATGTTACAGATTTTTTAGTATTTTCCGGTTTGTATTTTATAGTACCTTTTGTTATTTTCCTTATTATGAGATTTTTTTAATCTTTATCTCCCCTTTAATTTGACGTTACAAGTAAAGTAAAAAGAGGTGAACATATGAAAAAAGCAAAAAAATTGCATGTTAATATTACAGATCCTATTGCTACGATAGTTGCTCCACTTACTTTCTTATTGTTTGTCATATGGACGTTGTATTTTTTTACTACTCCTACACCAAGCTACTTTTATCTTAACTCTAATGTTGCAGATATAGGAATAAGGCCTATCAGCAATGAAAATTTTATTTTAGGCCAATCTACAAAAAGGGTGTACCTCAAAGAAACGCCTTTTATTTATGATTCAAAAATTTATTTACCACTTGAAGCTGTAATATTGGCAAGCGGAATCAAAAAAGAAAATATTGTAAAAGAAAAAGATAAGATAAGAATAAAAATTGAGAAAAATAATGATATCTGTTTAGATTTAAAGAAGAAAATAGCTGTAACAGCTAAAGAGGAAATACACCTCGGCGGTGCCTTATTAATAAGAGATGACGAAATTTTTTTAGCTACACAATATATAGAAAAAATTTTTAAAGTAAAAATAGAAACAAATAAAAACGAAGTAATATTAAGACACAATTTATTTCCAATACCTTTTAATTAATCGATTAGCATAACTGATTTGGTAGTTATATAGTTCAATTAAATACAATCTTGACGCTTTATTAATATCTAAAATAAAATATGAGTACAAAATCGCAAATATAATAAGCAGGAAGATCAGTGGTGAAATCCTTGCTTCTTCATAACTTTTAATATCAGCTAGGTAGTATCCTACTATACCCCCTAATGAGGTATTTACAAGATTCATTGTAAGAGTGGGTTCTTTGCTGTTTTCCAATGTCTCTTTTACTATTTTATTTTCTTCTCTTAGCATTATGAGAAAATGTATTACATCATTATTTTTTAATTTACCTGTTTTTATCTTCTTAATTTTACGTTTTAGATTTTTCCTTATTTCTCTTTTATCTTGTTCCTTTAAATAGTTAGAAAAATTCTCGAGTCTGTGAATGGCAACAAATAAAAGTATTAAAAGAAAAACTACAATTGTAATCATTATTTTATTACTTAAGACTGAGTGCAAAATACCGCCCAAAATTATAACTCCTAAAATAAAAATGGCAATTTCTATTCCAAAGAGTAAGAATAATGTAAAAACATATAGCTTTCTTCTGCGGGTTGAGAAATAGGTGTATTTTGGCTCGAATGGATGAAACGGATTAAAAAGGGTACACAAATCTTTCATGTGGTAGTTCCTCCTTTACGTAACTTTTTGTCATATATGTGTTTTCGGTATATATCTTAGAGAATTAAAGTAGCAAAAATATCATGCAAAAATTGTTAAATCAAACCTTGAATTGCCTTTAAAAATATCATAAAATAAAAGCAAGAGCATAAAAAACGAGTAAAGTGTGTATAAAAACTGTTAGCAAGAATATAAAACTTTAATGGTTAAAACGTATCTAAAAACCATGTAAAGCAGGTGGAGGAATTATTTATGAATAATGAAGATAAAATTCTAGGACTTTTAGAGAAAATTTATAATGACTTTAATGTCAGATTTGATGTGGTAGAAGAAAGAATAGGTGCTGTAGAAGGACGAATAGGTACCATAGAAGAGAGAATGACTGTAGTAGAAAAGAGAATTGGCATTGTAGAAGAAAAACTAAAAGTGGTAGAAGAAGAAATCCACGGATTAAAAAGCGAAGTAAACGAAGTAAAAGACGATGTAAAGAAGTTAGGCACTAAGATGGATACCGAAATTAGTGATAAAGTAAGGGCATTATTCGATGACAGACAGCTTTTGCATGAAAAACTTGATGAGATAAGTGGAAAAATTGACATGCTTCAGCTGGATGTAAATAATCTAACAGTTAAGACAGTATATCACGATAACCGCATAAAAGAGCTAAGCAAAAAACTGGGCGTTTAATAAGCCCGGTTTTTTCTATTTTATTGAGTGTTTTTATGGAAGGAGATGAAAACTTGAATATGCTTTACACTGCCGGCCTAGCAGCCGGTATTTTCTTTGGCATAGTTTTGGGAGCTTTAATTGGACTTATTTTAAGCATATTAAAGGAGGTGCAAAATTGAGTAAGTTTGTGTATATTTGTCATCCTTACAGCGCTAATCCTTCAGCAAATAAGGTTAAGTTTTACAAAATTTTTAGGTTCATAAAGAACAACTTTAAAGAAGTAGTGCCATTTTCTCCTGTTCATGCATTTGGCGAATTTTATGATGACAGAAAGGAGGAGGATAGAAGGGAAGTTTTAAAGCTGTGTACTGATGTTCTAAAGCGGTGCGACGAGGTGTGGGTGTTTGGTAACTGGCAGAGCAGTGAAGGCTGCAGATTGGAAGTAAAAACAGCAGAGAATGAAGGAATTAAAGTGAGATTTTTTAATGATGAGGAGGTAGGTTTATGAACGGCATTACGCCTGTTGGTGAGGCTCAGATAAGCTCATTTTTGTGGAAAATTGCAAACTTTGTGATGGATGTAGGTATTGTTGTTGCTGTGATTTTTATCGCAGTAAACGGGTACAGATTTTATACTTCAGGCCACAACCCCGGAAGAAGAACAGAAGCTATGATGGGACTTTTCTGGTCTATACTTGGAGGAATAGTGGTAGTTGGTGCAAAATTTTTCGCAGGTGTAATCCTCGGCTTTAAGCCGTAATAGGGATGTGATTTGTGTGAGAATATTTGAAGTGCCTATTCAATTAGAAAGAGAAGAAAAGATATTCGGCGGGAATTTTTCTGTTAGGCAGATGATATTTGTTATTGTTGGTGTAGGAATTGGCGCAGTTTTCTTTACAAAATATTTTTCAAAAGATTTGTTTACTGCTTTAGTGGTTTGGATAGTTTTTTCGGCTGCAGGAGCATTTCTGGCTTTTTTTAAAAAGGACGAGATAGAAATAGATAAGTATATTGTGATGTACTTAAAGTTTCTGCTTTCTCAAAAGGAGTATCCTTTTATTGGAGGTGAAAAATAGTGCTTTTTAAAAAGAACAGCAGCATAAATTTTTTAAGCATTGAAGATATAAAAGATAGGCTTTTGATTTTAAAAGGTAATAGGTACAGGGCGGTTGTAACAGCCGACCCTGTAAATTTTTCTCTTCTTTCAGAAGAAGAGCAGGGGGCGGTTGAGGCAGCTTTTATAAGCCTTCTTTTATCTCTGTCTTTTCCGCTTCAGTTTTTCACAATAGTTAAGCCTGTAGATGTTTCTGAATCAATAGAGGAATTTAGAGAAAGGCTTCAGTTTCTTCCTGAAGGAATGAGAGAGTATGAAAAAGAGCTAGAAGAGTTTCTTGGATATTTTTCAAAGCAAACTATTACGACAGAGTCTTATGTGGTTGTTCCTTATGATGACACTGCAGGAGGATATGACAGGGCGAGAAGTGAAATAATGAGGCGAGTCCACATGATTGTAGAGGGGCTTGCCAAATGCGGACTCATGCCGAGAATTTTGGGTACTGATGAGCTTTTGGAGCTTATGTTTTTTGTGCTGAACAGAGACGGAAACATAAGAGTGAACAATCTTATTAAAGCTGGAGCCTTTGAGCTTTATAAAAAGGGGGTTAAACTAGGTGCTGAAGCTTAAAAAGAATAAAGAAGAAGCTGTTAAAGAAGAGCCGGAGCTTTTTGAAAAGGTTCCTACTGTAGTGGAAGTAATCTCATCTGACGGATACTTGATAGAGAAAGATTATATAAGGGTTGGGAAGAAATTTTACAGGCTTTATGTGCTTACAGATTTCCCTCAGGCCGTTTACGTAGGGTGGCTGGAGGATATTAAGCTTCTTGGCAATGTGGATGTGTCAGTCCATCTTACGCCTGTAGATGCAAGAGATGCTGTAAATCAGCTTACAAGGAAGATAACTCAGTACCAGTCGCAGTATATGCTGGACGACCAGAGAGGAAACATATATGAGCTGGGAATTTTGAGAAAGGCGGTGGAGGACCTTGAAAGGCTGAGAGAAAGCATACAGATGAACAGAGATAAGCTTTATTATGTTACAGCGGTTGTTTCAGTTTCTGCAGACTCAGTAGAAGAGCTTGAAAGAAGCTCAAAAATTCTGGAAGAGGTTTTAGCAGGTAAAAGCATAAGAGCAAGAAGAATGTTTCTGAGGCAGAGCGAAGCTTTTAAAAGCTTTGTGCCGATTTTAGAAAATCACTGTGAGGATTTATCAAGAAATTTCAACAGCGGTGCTGCTGCATCACTTTTTCCTTTTGCATCTCCGGAGTTTTCGCACAAGAAAGGCATACCGCTTGGAATAAATCTTTTTACCGGAAGCCCTGTAATTTTTGACAACTTCATAGGTCCACCTTTTATGACAAACTACAACTTAGGTATATTTGCTACATCGGGAGCAGGAAAGTCGTTTCTCATAAAGCTTTTGTCCATGAGGGGAGCGCTTTTGGGCATAAAAACGGTTTTTGTGGACCCCGACGGCGAGTACAGCCGCATGGTTCAGAAGATGGGGGGAAGCGTTGTTAAGATAAGCACAGAGACTGAGAACATAATTAATCCCTTTGATGTGGAAGAAGAGGAAGATGAGAATGAAATAAGGTATGTGGACATAGTTCAGAAAATAGCCGAGATAAAAGCTTTGGTCGGGATGATAGTGGAAGGAGTTATGAAGGACAAAATTTCAGCAGAAGAATTAGCTGCTGTGGAAGAAGCGGTAAGAGATGAGTATGAGGCAAGAGGAATAAACAAAAGCCCGGAGTCTTTATATGAGAAGAATATTGCAGACAGTGAAGAGTTTTATTTTAAAAAGAAAAAAGAAATGCCCACACTGTCAAGCTTTGTAGAAAGGCTAAAGAAAAATCCAAGGGGAGAGAGAATTGCTGCAGTTATGAAGCCTTTTTTAAAAGGAGGTACTTTAGGTATATTTGACGGACAGACAAATGTTTCATTAGAAGACTCTTACTTAGTTAATTTTGATGTATCAGAGATAAGGGATAGGTTTTTGAGGACGTATGCAATGTATGTCATAACAAACTGGATATGGGAGAAGTTCGTTAAGAAGGATGTTAAGCAGAAAAAGAGGGTTGTAGTGGATGAGGCGTGGATGTTTATGAAGTACAAAGACACAGCTTACTTTCTTGAGAATTTATCGAGAAGGGCAAGAAAAAGAAACACCTCCCTTACTGTTGCTAGTCAGTCCTTTATTGAGTTTTCAAATTCACAGGAAGGAAAAGCAGTGCTTACAAATTCTGCAGCAGTGTTTTTAATGAAGCAGGCTGCTACAGATATAGATTCTGTTCAGGAGGTGTTTCACCTTTCACAGGGTGAAAGAGATTTTTTAACCTCCTGTGGGGTTGGTGAGGCTTTATTTTTAGTCGGCAGGAACAAGACTGCCATTAAGGTGGTGGCAAGTGATTATGAGAAGAAGCTCATTTCTACAAATCCGAATGAGTAGGCTGATTATTTTTGCTGTGGCTTTGGCTCTTTTATTCAGTATAACTGCTTTTGCTGAAACACCTTCTGTTACAAGCCCAAGTAATTCTCCGCAGCCGCAGGAGGACCAGGGCAGTCTTATTGAAGAGCTTATTGCCGCACCAATCAATGGGCTTTATTCGGCAATTCAGATTTTAGGGCTTAAAAACTTTGATGAGCTTATATTCAACACCTCCTACGGTGATCTGGCACCTTACAGCCCGCAGGAGTGGGATATTGTGATGACGTGGTATAGAAGAATAAGAGATGCTGTGTGGGTGCTCCTTTTAATTGCAGTAGCGGCACAGGGATACAGGTTTATGACATCCAGTGTCAATCCATCAAAAAGGATAAACTTCATGCAGAGTGTTTCAAGTGTGATATATGCCTTTTTCATAATTCTGTTTATGCCGTACTTTATGAGGATTATGTTTCAGGCGAACAATGCTCTTGTGGATCTGTTTCACAGTATTGCGCAAAGCATGGGAGCAGTGGGAAGTACTTTTGATATAAATGATATAAAAACGGGAAATGTGCTTGCTACAGCAATTGTCAAGCTGGGCTACATTGGGATTTTGCTTTATTTTAATTTTCTGTACCTGATAAGAAAATTTGTTTTGACCTCAATGTTTATACTGACACCCATTGTAGCATGGAGCTGGACAATATCAGGAAGAAAAGAAGGAATAGGCGTTATAATAGGTGAAACTGCTTCCAACGCTTTCATGCAGGCAGCCCATTCATTGGTTTTATCACTGTATCTGGTGCTCATAAAGGCTGGGGTTTCAACGGATTTTTCTCCCTGGTGGGCGCAGATATTCGGCATGGTGTGCTTAATACCTACTGCAAATGTTATTAGAGACCTGCTTCAGGGCTGGCTCAAATTCTTGGGAGTCAATGAAGAGAAGTGGGCAGGAGCAGCAACTTTGGGTCTTACTGGCCTTTTGGGGCTTGCAAATATTGCAAAGACTACAGCAGCTCCAAAAGCTTCTTTTCCTTCAAGCACTTTTTCGGGGACCCTTCCATCTGGACCTGCAGGAACAGGTGCTGTATCAGCGGGTGTTAAAGCAGGATCAGTTGCAGGCACAATAGGAAGTGCTGTTGGCAGCCTTATAGGCTCTGCAGCTTCTATTCCTTTAAGGACTATGGGTGTGGATGTGACAGAGCACTTCAGGAGTGCCGGTGGCGTAATAGGCAGGAGCACAGCAGCTCCTGCTGCAACAGCTGTTGCCTTAATAAAAGAGGCATATGACAAAGGCAGAGATACCGGTACTGGCTTTATTGGAGGCCTTTCACAGTCTGTTGGAATAGAAAGAATTTTAAATGAGAAAGATGCAGCGGAAGCAGTAGGGAGAGCTGGAGGAATGATTTTGGGCTCTGCCTATGGATACAAAGGAAGTGAGGTAGGTAAAAAAATAGGAGGAGCAATTGGAAGATATGGATTTCATATGGCCTCCTTCATTGCTCCGACTGTCCTGACGTCAAATACTGATATGTTCAGGTGGAGAAACTAGGCTTTAAAAGGCTTTTTAAGTTTTGAAAAAAGGCAGGGGATATATCTTCCTGCCTGTTTTTTTAGACGCTAAAAAGGGAATATGGGAGGGTTTAATGTGCTTGATGAAAGAGATGAATATGGAGAATACTTTAAAAAAGCAGTTATTATGAGAGCTGCTGAGGAGTGGGAGGAACCCATATCATTTCAAAATGCAGAAGTATATGAAGGAGCTGGCTTTGGTATTATTGGTTTTTTAGCAATTTTTTATCTGCTCGACAAAGTAGTGAATTTTTTAATTAAAGCAGAGATGGTGATAAGGCCCTATTTTAAAGAGCTTATGTCTTTTTTGAACTGGGTGTTAGGATACATTCATTTGTTTAACTTGTCCTGAAAAATTCCCGATAGAACCCCTTCGGGAACCTATCAGGAATTTTTCAGGCGTAAATCTTATGGAATTTTAAATAAAAATATAGCTTTAGGTGAGGATATATATGGATAACCAGGTTATGATTCTTAAAAACAGAGTTAAAAACATAATATCAAGATACCTGTGGAAAGCTGTAAAACCTGTGCTCCTCACTTTTTTGCCCTACTTGATAATAATGGGTCTGGTAATACTTATACTTCTTTCAATTTTTGGTGCAGCTCCTAAACAGATGGCTGAAGGAAAAGAAAAGGTGAAGAAGTATGTGGAAAGCATTAAGCCGGAAGTAATATCAAAGTACAGGCAGGAAGAAAATTTTCAGCTGCCGTGGGGTATAGTTTATGCAGTTGAGGAGTATGCAAACGGCTGGAGCAAAGATGTTGATATGACAAGAGTCAGAAGAATAGCTGAAGGGCTTAAGCCGGAGTTTGAGTATATGGACTATACGGAGAAGATTGTAACAGTTAGATTTGAAGTTAATGCTGAGGGAAATGTGACTGCTAAGGAGGAAGTTGCTTATGTGCCTGTTAAACTGCTTACTCAGGTAAGAACTTATGAAGGGATTTATGTGTTTGAGTATCAAGAAGTGACCGATGTAAAAGGAAATGAATCACGCACATATATGGCTTTAAAAGGGATGGAGTTTTATGAGGACTATTCTAAACTGGATGCAGTAATAGCAGGAGAAATTAAAACAAGCTTTTACAGTAGTTATAAACGAGAAACTAAAACCATTGAGCTTTCTGGAGGAAAGCTTTTGTGGCCTGTTCCTTCAAGTCATACAGTAACATCGCCTTTTGGCATGAGGTTTCATCCAGTGACAGGAACATACAAAATGCACACGGGAATAGACATAGCGGCAAACACAGGAGATGAAATAGTTGCAGCAGCTGACGGTGTCGTGACAACATCAGGGCCTTATGGAGGGTATGGGAATACAGTGGTGATAGACCACAGCGGAGGCATTTCAACCTTGTATGCACACAACTCACAGGTGCTTGTTAAGGTTGGAGATGTTGTAAAGAAGGGACAGAAGATAGCACTGGCAGGAAGCACAGGTATTGCTACAGGGTCTCACCTTCACTTTGAGGTGAGAGTAAGCGGAACTCCTGTAAATCCTTTAGGAGATATAAATGTGCCGGCAGGGAGTGTTGCAGTAAATGACAGTATTGACAGAAAGTTTATTCTGGAGACGGGAATTGCTTTTATGAAAGGTGATCAAAACTTGGAGTGGCTGCTGGGCATTGGTGCGAGCAAAGAATATGCGGCAAAACCCGGCAGAATACCGGAAAATTTGCTCCCTGTGTTTAAAGAAGCAGGAAGAGAATACGGTATTCCGTGGTATGTGCTTGCAGCAATAGCTTTTAGAGAATCAAGTTTTAATCCAAACGCAATAGGTCCATATTTGCCTGAGCTGAAAACAAGGGCTGTGGGTATGATGCAGTTCCTGCAAAGTACATTTGACGAGTATGCTGTAGACGGCAACAACAATGGAACAAAAAGTCCTTTTGAGCCCGAAGATGCAGTTTTCACTGCTGCGAGATATTTAGCGGCAAATAGAGATGTTTATTTAAGGAAAGGGTTTAATGAAGATGAGGCTTTAAGATATGCGGTATGGCACTACAATCACGCATGGTGGTATGTAGACCAGGTAATGGCTATTGGAGAAAAGTATAAAAATAATTACCCGTGAGGTGTTTTTTATGGAGAGGAGAAATAGAGCTGCTGCTTTAGCGAGCAGGATAATTCCTTATCATCCGGAATACAGAAAAATAACTGGTTCTGTAACAGCCGCAATTTTATTTGAGCAGCTGGAGTACTGGTTTGACAGGTATAACTACAACAGCTTTTATAAATTTCTTGAGCCAGCACCAGACCATCCTTCTTATGCTCCCGGCGATAGCTGGGTAGAAGAGCTGGGATTTTCTGTTGAGGAGTTTAGAACTGCTTTTGATAAGATTGGTGTAAGGTACAATTCAAAGACAGAGTTTTTAAAAGCCCAGGAGGAGGGAAGGCTTTTCATCAAAAACGGAGAAGAAAAGCTGTACTGCAGCTTTATAGACAAGCAGAAAAATGTAACCTACTATGTAAGAAACAATGAGGTGGTGGATAGACTGCTGGACGAACTCACTCACAAAGAAGTAGAAGGAGAACCTCAGTTTATAAAGCCGGAGATAAAAAATGAAAAGGCTGTGTATCCTGATATTTTAGTGAAAAAGGAGGGTGGTCAATCTCCAGAGATGGGAAATCCCAATCTCCCGAGATGGGGAAAGTCTATCTCTGGAGATAGGGAAAGTCCATCTCCCGAGATGGTAAATCCCGACCTCCCTATATCAATAGATTACATCAGTAGATTACATCATAAGATTACATCAGTCAGTCAGTCAAAAAATATGGAGATGGAGCAGGATGGACTGACTGACGGACAGACTTTAAATCAGTCAGTCAATCAGTCAGATGATTTTGACAGTGAGGTTATAAAGGAACTTAAAGAAAAGTACATGCTAACAGATGAAGATATAAAAGTCTGTTTAAGGAAAATGAAAGGGCGGAACATACGAAGCCCTGTTAATTTTTTAGAGAAAACAATTGAAAACTATATCAAAGAAAAATCGGTAATAGATGCTGTAAAAAAGGCAGATAGAGACAGCAGTACCTTTTCTGTACCTAAAAACTACTTTAACAGCTACTCACAGAGAAAATATGACGTAGAAGAACTGGAGAAAAAACTGCTGGAGCGGTCAATGAAAAGAGAAGACGATGGATGAAGGAGGAGATGAGTGTGATACTTCTTGCAACCGGAATCGAAGCGCTGGACAAAAAGCTTTCTGATGTACTTCCTAATACTGCAGCGGTGTACTACAGGGAAGCTGTTTTTAATTTTAATTTTGACACCCTGATTTTTTCCGAGGCTCTTACAGGCAGCTTACCAGCAGAAAATCTGCTTTTTGAGGTGAGAAAAAGAGGAAGGAGGGTTATTTTCCTTGCAGGAGAAAGCATTAATAAAGACCTCACAGCCAAACTTTTCATAATGGGAATATATGACTTAGTATTTGAGCCTGTAACAGCTGAGAAAGTAAAAGAGGTCCTTGAAAAGCCCAGAAACTTTGGAGATGTAAGCTATCTGCTGACGGATTTAACTAGCAGTGAACTGAAAATTGAAAGCTTTGCAAAGAGTGTAGAAACTGCAAAGAAGCAGATAGAGGGCATAGTTAAATTTTTAGGCGAAAGCTACAGATGCACTGACCTAAACGAAGGCTTATTAAAAATTGAACAGCTTTTAGTAAAGGAGGTTCTTTATGAGCAGGATTATTAAAATTGCTTTAATAACAGCTGCTGTTTCTGCAGCTTTTATGCTTGTGTTTATGCAGAACATCCAGAAGACAGAAAAGGTGGTCATTGTGGAAAAAGACATACCTGCAGGCACTGTTATCTCAGAGGATGCGGTAAAGGTTGTTGATATACCTGCTTCAGCAGTGAGGCCTGACTATGCCAGAAGTCTAACTGATGTTGTGGGGAAAGTTGTGAAGGAAGGAAGAGTAAGAGGAGACTTCATTCCAGTTGAAATTTTAACGTCAAAAGATGCTGAAGCCTTAGGTCCTGACCACGCTGTAATGACAGTGCCTGTAACTTCTGTAGAGGCAAAAACACTTCAATCGGGAGACACAGTAAGCTTTATAGTCTTTGACCAGACAGGCTCTAAAGTTCTTGATGGCTTTAAGGTAATCTCAGTTGTGAAGGAAGACTCTGATAAAGCTAATTTAATTTTAAATGCAGATTTAAACGCTGCTTCAGAGCTTGCACCGTATATTAAACTTAACTCATTTAAAATTGTAAGAAGGTGATAAAAATGGTTATTACAATATTCAGTCCTAAAGGTGGTGTGGGAAAGACTACACTTACTTTAGCACTTGCAAAAGTGCTAAGTGAAAAGAGTAGAGTATGTGTTTTAGAATGTGATTTTTCTCCAGGCGATTTTGTATCTTTACTTGATTTAGATAAAGAGAAAAACATAGTCAATGCATGTTTAGGAGACTATAAAGCCTGCATTCAGAGGCCTCAGGGAGAAAAATTTGACGTCATAGTCGGTGGTTTTCCAGACATGCAGGAAAACTTAAAGTATGCGGATATGGAAAAGCTTATTAAAAGTCTTTCAAATGAATATGATTATGTGCTGATAGACTTACAGCCTCAGATTTCTGAGGTTACTGTCGCAGCACTTTTAAAAGCTGACAAAGTTTTGTTTGTAATGGAAGATGATATATCCGCAGTCTCAAGAACAGTTGGAATGTTTGAGTATTTAAGACTGCATGGATTTTTAGATGCAGGCAGGACCTGTGCAGTAGTTAATAAAGTGAGAGGGAAAAAGAAGTACATCACTGCTGTAGACCTAGGGATACCGGTTATTTACCACATCC
This sequence comes from Thermoanaerobacter sp. X514, assembly GCF_000019065.1. Taxonomy (NCBI): domain Bacteria; kingdom Bacillati; phylum Bacillota; class Clostridia; order Thermoanaerobacterales; family Thermoanaerobacteraceae; genus Thermoanaerobacter; species Thermoanaerobacter sp. X514. Next base: position 747,076 of record NC_010320.1, read on the forward strand.
CCTATCTTCGAAAATTAAATGAGTACAAAGATAAGAAAATGCTGAAGCATGCCAGAAACTTAAAAGATGCTCTTTTTGGAGTAAAAAAAGAAAAATCCTTGTGGAGGAGGCTTGTGAATGGCTTTAAGAGAGTTAAGCAGAAGAATTAATGATGGAGCAGTGGATGTTGAGAAAATGACAGATGAGATAAGGGAAATTATGATGAAGCACCACGGAAAGCCCAACATCAAGGATATACTGAGAGAAGAAGTGAAAGAGTATCTCAAAAAGAAATATCCTTTTGCACTAGATAGACTTATAGAATACACGGAAATGCTCTACTCTTCTCTTTACGGTTTGGGAATTATAGAGAAGTACCTTAAGGACCCGGAAGTTACAGACATACATGTGAACGGCACAAAAATAATGTACAAGAAAGCAGGAGTAAAAATAGACGCAGAAGAAGAGTTTCCAAACGAACAGGCTGTGAGGGTTATACAGGACAGAATCCTTGCACCTTTAAATAAATCAATCAACATAGCAAATCCTTCACAGGATGCAGAGCTTTATGACGGCTCTCGTGCTCTTTTAGTTATACCTCCAGAGTCTGATAAGCCTGTCATAATTATCAGAAAGCACAATCTCTTAAATGTACCTTTAAAAGAACTAGTAAAAACTACAATAGGTCTTACGAAAGAAATGCAGGAGTACTTCAAAAAGGCGGTAAAAGACAGAAAAAACATCATAGTTGCAGGAGAAACAGGCGCTGGAAAGACGACTTTTATCAACTCTTTAGGCTTTGAGATTCAGGAAAAGCATGTAGTAGCAGTTTTAGAGGATACAAGAGAGATTAAACTTCATATACCCTATGTCTACTACTTCAAAACGAGAAAAGGAACGGCTGAAGCAAGAAGCGTAACTTACTCTGACATACTCAACGACTGCTTGAGAGCAGACCCTGATAGAATAATTCTCACTGAGATAAGAACACCTGAAAGCGCCTATGAGCTTATACACGTTTTAAATTCAGGCCACAGAGGCTCTATGACAACAATACATGCAAATTCCTGCTTAGATGCTTTGTTAAGGCTTGAAATGCTAATTCAGGAGTTTAAAAACCTTGACTACAGAATCATAAGAAAGCTCATCTCAAGAGCAGTCGACATTGTCGTGTTTTTGAGGCTTACGGAGGATGAAAAAGGAAATTTAAAAGGCAGAGAGCTTGCTGAAGTTATTGAAATTGAGGGCATAGATGAAAACGGAGACTACATTTTAAAGCATGTGGTAGGTGATTAATGTGGCAGTCTCTTTTTTATTCGGCGCAGCTGTTTTTATGGTGGTAGTTCTTTTGTACAGTATTAGGGAAAATAAAAGGCTCAAACTTAAAAGAAGGCTGGAGAGGCATTTAGTGATATCACAAAAGAATGAGTTTAGTATAGTGGATTTATTTGGTTTAGGAAGCTTTATTGAGAAGTTAGAGAAAAAGCTTAAAAAAAGCGGTATTAAGGTAGATGCAGAGGAAGTGTTTTTGTGGTTTATACTTTTTACTATTGTGATACTTGTATTTTTGAGCTTTAAAGGTTTTACTTTATTAGGTTTTACACTTCCTGTTATGCTTTATTATCTTATAGACTATATTTTAGACTATTTAGGGAGAAGAAAAATAAGAAAAACTGAAGAGCAGTTTAGAGATTTTGTTAAAATGCTAGGAGCATATCTTAAAATGGTACCAAGCTTTGCTGGAGCTTTTATAAAGGCAGCTGAGGAAGCTGAAAATCCTTTAAAAGAGCACACAGACAGAGTTCTAAGGAGATTTCAGTTAGGAGAAGATTTAGAAGAAGCATTAAAAGAATTTAAAAATATAGAAAGCACATATATAAAAGTATGGATTGACAGCATTATTTTTGCAGTGAGGATGAAATCTGATTTATCGAGAGTGTGTGAGAGGACAGCTAAAAAACTTTATGAGAGAATAAAAATGTCAAACAGAATTGCTGCCATGACTGTGCAGGCAAAATCTTTAATGGTTTCTCTGGTAGGCATTATGGCTTTTATGATTGTTTCAACAGTGTCAGTTAGCCCTGATTTTATCAGGACTTTTTCTTCTCCTATAGGGAAATTAGTAATTGCTTATGCTGCTTTGAGCTACTTTATATCAACACTTTATATTCTAAAAAGAATAGACAGGGAGATGGAACTATGAGAAAGATTGTTTCAGAAAAACACCTTCAAAAACTTGGAATAAGACAGGACATGATAGAAAAGTGGGATAAGGAAATTAAAGCAGTCGGAGGAGTGAAAATATTTTTTTTTAAAGCTCATGATGTACTTGAGCTTTTTTCTTTTGGAGTTCTAATTTTGGGAGGCCTTATAGTTTTGTCAGTAGTAGGAACAGTAAACGGGGCAAATGTTTTTGCTCTTTTATCTGTAGTTACAGGTTCAATTATTATGTTCTATCAATACTGGAAAAAACCAATAGACAGCTACAGGGAGAGCTTCTATAAAGAAGAAGAGCTCCCTGCTGCTATAGAAATCTTTATAAATGGTTTGGAGGTGGGAATGAATAAAGAAAATATTATCAGCTACATTGTTAGAACTAGAGAGGGGGTGGTAAGAGATTTATTACATGAGGCACAGGTAAGGCTCGACACAGGAAGCTCTTTAAAAGATGCACTCACTTATGCAGCTTCTAAAAGTTTAAATGACCACTTTAAAAGATTTGTAAAAATTATTACAGGAGAATTTGCATCTGAACAAGATATTAAAGAAAATTTAGAAGAACTTTTAGATGAAGTAAGAGAAATAAATTACAATAAAAAGACGGAAAGTGCATCTGTGCTTGACAACAGCTTATTCTTCCCTATTTTCTTAGGGTACTTTATCCCAATTTTAATAATCTTTGCACTGCCTTTTGTTCTGTCTTTAAAAGGCTTTTTTAATTTGTTTTAAAAAATAACAAAAATTTCAAGGAGGTAGATTTTAATGATTAGAAATATGTTAATGAAAGTTCAAAACATGGTGAGAGGATTTTTAAAAGACAGAAAGGGTGAGAGTCATCTTTTGTCTGTTATAGGGATGATAGCAATAGTTGTAGGAATACTTGTTGTGGTATCACCTACTATAAGGACAAGTACTGCAAATATGGTTACAAATGCTCTCAATACTGCTTCTAACTTCTTCTCCAATGCCGTTCAAGGCGAGTGATAAACAAGTGATAAAGATGATAAGAAGATTTTTAAAAGACAACAGGGGAGCTTCGCAGCTTATTTCTACAGCTGCCCTGCTCCCTATCCTCCTTTTTATCATGGCTTCTATAGTTAATATTTCTGTTGTAAGCAACATGCAGACATTGGTCAATGAAGCAGCCTTTGAAGGAGCGAGGATAGGAATAAAGTCAGACACTCCAGAGCAGACTGCTCAGATGGCTGTACTTAATTTTGGGGATGGAATAACTGGATGGAAAATAGGAGACAGGCTTGCTGTTAGTACATCACTAAAAAATGACATGCTCACAGTAGAAGTTAGATATACTTTTTACCTTTTAGGAGGGCAGCAGAAGACTCTTGTGGGAAGAAGCTCTTTAAGGATAGGTGATACGCCGTGAGTATTCTAAAAAGATTTTTTCAGGACAAAAGAGGAGATGCTGTCCTTCTTTTTTTAATTTTCTTAGTCTTTTTATCACTTCTTTTTATGCAGGTAGTCTACTATGTCACAAATGGTATAAGTGCAAGGGAATACCTTGTCAAGGTATGTGATGAAATAGCCTACAATATCTCTTTAAATGCCCTTGATATAAATAGTGCAGAAAAAGGAGAAGTAGTTATTGATATTACAAAAGCTAATAAATACGCAGAAGATACATTTAAAAACTTAAATATACCTACAAAAAATATAATTGTAGAAATAAAAAACAATTACGTTTATGTAACTATTGTTGTCGATGGAAGCTATTACAAAACCACAACTGATTTTGTTATAACAGGAATGGCTAAAGTGAGGGATATATGATGAAGGTATTAATTATATCAAATGATAGGGAATATATTAAAAGAGCAAAAAAAAATTATGTAGATGCTGATGTAGTTTTCTCTACAGAGAGCGCAGAAATTATTGTTAGAAAAAATAGATATGATTTTATTGTAAGTAATATGTTAGGTAAGAAATTTAACAATATAGAAGTAAAAGATATAGAAGAGTATAAAAGTAAAAATTTTATAACTACAAAGCAGGAAGTTATTGCTGTTTATTCTTTCAAAGGTGGGGTAGGGAAAACTACGCTTGTGAAAACACTTTTTGAAAACTTCAATAAAGATGTAAAAGTCCTTATAGTAGATTTGAATTTTCAGGATGGAGGTTCTGATTTAAGTTTTGCTTTGGACCTTCCTGTACTTCCTCATATCGGAATGTGGCTTAGAGAAAGAATAAAAGAGAGTTTTTTTGAAAATTTAATTGAGTATAGTCCAAATGTATTTATACTTCAGTCCCCTCCTAAAGTGAGTCTTGTAAAAGATATTAGCGGAAATGATATTGATACAATTGTGAAATTTGCAAGAAGTAAGTTTGATGTGATAATTTTTGACCTCCCGGATGAATTTAACGAAATTGTTAAGGCTGCGCTTGATAATGCTTCAAAAATAATTGTATTATCTCAAGGTACAAAAGGAGAATTGGCAAGGATGAAGGAGTTTCCTTATGAGTATCTAACACTTTTTATAAAGCCTGAAAAAGGGTTTGGAAAGTATGCAAAAATGCTTAATTTAAAATATGAAATTATTGATAATATTAAAAAAGAGATAGACAGAGTATATGATTTTATATTATTGTAGTAAAATGCAAGAAAAAAATTGCTTATTTTTTGTTCGGACTATTTTTTCTTATCTTCCTTAGCGGTCCGGATTTTTCATTTTCGCTTTGCTCAAAACAAAAATCCGAATTAATAGAGCACCACCGCAGACGGCATACGCCGCAGCGGTCGTGCTTTTTTTATATTTTCGGGTCTTTTCTTGTAAGTATATTTAAAATTTGCCTCCCGCTTTTAAGATTATACGCCTGCTCTGTTTCCGGTTAAGGTGCCTTCGAGCATATCCTCCCTCGCTGCACTCGGTCCGGTATCCCTCGACTCCACCTTGACCTCCAATTCGCAGGCTGTTTTTCCTGTTTACTGCCGGGAGGCAAATTTGATTTTGAATTTTTAGGGAGGTGCTTGTAAGTGAGCATGAAAGAGATGAGAGACAAAGTTATGGAGTTTTTGAGGGAACATTTGGAGATTGATGAGTTTACTTTATATTTTTCTAATTTATGTTATAATTATATTAACGGAAAGGAGATGATTCCATGATAGACATAAAAAGAACAATAGCAATAGTAGGCATAGGCTTATTGGTAGGCTCAGCTACAATAGCAGCGCCGAAATTAATAGAGACATACAAAGAAAAGAAAGCTGCTGCGGTACAGGAACAAGTGCAGGAGCAGAAAGAGACACAACAGCAGCAAGAACAACAAGAACAAATACAACAAGAAGAGCAAAAACAAGAACAAACTCAAGAGGAAGTACAGCAGCAACAACAGGAGCAAGTACAAAATCAAGAACAAGTACAACAGCAGGAACAAAAACAACAGCAAGAGCAAAACAAAACAGCAGTAACAAATACAAAAACGACTACAACAACTAATACAACAACTAAGAACAGCACAACTACAAGTACAAAATCAACGACTACAACCAAAACAACAACATCAACAACCACAACGGAAACAACGACACCGACAACTACAACTATAACGTCTAATACAACGTCTAATACAACGTCTAATACAACGTCTAATACAACGTCTAATACGACGTCATCAGGCACTACTACATCATCAGAAAATACAACTTCAAGTGGAACAACTACATCCAGTGGAACAACTTCAAGTAGCGGAAGCAGTTCAAGTGGAAGTAGTTCGGGTAGTGGTAGTTCAAATACTTCAGATGATGGTGTAAAAGAATCTGAAGATGATGGACATATACCCGGTCCTCCACCACCGCCATAAATAATAAATAAGGTAAAACTTAATATAGAATAACAGAAAGAGATGTTATCCGCATCTCTTTTTTTATTATTTTTTTGGAGGTGATTTTTCTGTGTCAAAAATTAAAGTAAACAAACGCAAAATAATTGTTTTTACTGTTATAGGAATTTTATTATTAGCTTTTATACTAAAAGGCTTGGCATATATGGATATTATATCTTTTGGTTTCAATCAAAACCGAACGAGATATAATTATGAGATGTACGGTGGGATAGCAGCAACACAGGTCACAAGCACAACAAAGGCTAAGCTAGGATGGTATGTTACTGGCTTAGGGCCAAGCTTAAGCCAGCCTTTGATAATAAGCCCAAAAGAATTAGGTATCAATGCTTCTCAGCCAATAGTTATAGCGTTCAATGGCAATAATTTGTATGCTTATGAAAGTATATCTCCATACTCAAAAAGTTTATACGATTTTAATACAAGCACAAGTCCCTACACATTTACACCCAAAATTGTTCCAAACAGCAATAAAAAATGGGGGCCTTTGCCTGTATATGGGTCTTCCACAGTACCAGCCAATCCATCTGGCAGCCATCCAACCTATTATGTATCACCAAACGGTAACAAGTACATTGCAGCAGGTTCAAAGGATGGATATGTTTTTATATACCAAATAATAAATGGCTCGCCTGTTTTAAAATTAAGAATCAATACAACAATGGTAGGCGGTACTGATATAGTTTCTGCTCCACTTATGATGAGATGGCAGGGATATAATATTGTGGTGGTAGGAAATGGAAACGGAGGACAAGTTGCAATAGGCTATTTTACCGATGATTTTAGCGATGTTAGAATTGCAGATATCACATTAGGCACCACTTATACACGTATAAGCTCATCAGCAGCACCAGTAAACGCAGGAGAAACATCACCTGAAACAGGCTTTATAATCGGTACAACACATGAGCCTAACAAAACCGCAGATGGCTATCTTTACAGAATTAGATTTAGTGATTTATTCAATGTCATTTCATCTTCAACAATATCTTCAAGAACAGACATCTTAAAATTAGGCAGCACAGGAAATGGAGTTAAGATACTTCAAGAAACGCTTAATATTATAGGCTATTCTCTTGTTGAAGATGGACAATTTGGTACTAGAACTCAAGCAGCAGTCAAGGATTTTCAAAGTAAAAATGGGCTTACGGTAGATGGAATAGTCGGACCACAAACGTGGCAAAAGCTTGGGAGTAAATTAACAAGAACTTATATAAGACCTATATATCAATGGAACTATGCATGGGGAATAAATATTTCAAAAGCCTATGCTGGTGCAGGCATAGGTATTCCAGCAAGTTTTTCAGTAGACGGCTCAAACGCCTACTTCACTGATGTGCTTGGTGGTATCTACAAAATAAATAATATCTTCAGCAGCACCTTAAATCTTACAGTAAACGGAAACCTTAGGAATACAAACAACCTTGTTAACCATTCCCCAGCTGTAGACGATAGATATTTATACATTCCATATTATTATTCAGATAGTTCAAAACAACACGGAAAAATTGTTGTTTTAGATAAAAATAATTTAAATGTTATAAAACAAATAGATTTTTCTTCCTCCAGTTTAAAATCTCAACTACCTAATTCTTCAAACTATATCGTATATTCTGCTGTTTCTGTCGGAGCAGACAGAATATATGCTAATGTAGGAAATTATCTTGTCACGATCAAAAAATCTGACTGGACAATAGATGGAGACGGAACAATACAATTAAATGCTCCAGCTACAGGAGAAGTTTCTATAGCACACGGTTTAGTTGCAACAGAAACTTCTGATGGAATATACGTATATTACCTTGCGAAAAATGGTATAGATTTGGCAATTACAAACGTAAATCCAATAGGCTATATGGAGCCAAATAAAAATTACACTGTGCAGGTCACAGTAAGTTTAGGTAATAGTTCAACAAGTATTCCTGCAACAGTAGCCTTATATGATGCAGGAAGTTTTAATTTCAATACAGTTATAACCGGAGACCCTGTAAGACTCAATACTGCAAATGCTGTAGCAAGTGCACAAATCACTTTAAGTCCCAACAGTTCTCAAACAGTCAATTTAAGCTTTACAGGGACAAGTTCAGATAGAAACTTAATAGCAGTAGTACAGCCCAATCCACCATCAAATCCAGACTCTTATTTGCAGTACTGGGATTATAATCAAACAAACAATACAAGGCAGTTTACTGCACCTGCAAAAAGGTTGGTGGATTTATATGTCACTAATCTTAATGCAGGAACTTCAAACATGGTAGGAGGGCAAACCTACACATGTTCAGTAGTAGTAGGACTCCAAAATGCTTCTTTTATATCAGGATATCCAGTTACGGGAACATTAAAGATATATGATGCAGCTAATCCATCCTCACCATTTAAAACTCAAACAGTGTCATTTACAAGCAATACTACACAGACAGTCAGTTTTAACTACACAGGAAAATCGTCTGATATGATACTAGTAGCAGAAATATCATTAGCAAGTACTGATAAATATTATGAGACTAACCTTTCCAATAATAAGATACAAACACTTGTTAAAGCGAACAATGGAGTGGATTTATATATTGCAAGCATAAATCCGGGAACTACCTATGTAGTCCCTGATGAAACCTACACAGGCTCTGTAACTGTGGGACTGCAGAAAAGCTATGCATTCCCTGTTAATGGTGTTGTAAAAGTTTATGACAAAGCTGATTCTTCTGTGTTTTTAACAAAATCTGTGCAGTTTAACAGCAACTCCACACAGACATTCAGCTTCAGCTATCCTGGAAAAAATACTGACATTACTCTGGTAGCTGAAATACAATTAACAGATACAAATAAATATGATTTAGACTTAAGCAACAACAAAAAGGAAGTTACAGTGCCTTATTCGTCAGAAATGGATAAGCTAAGAGGTACTGTAACAATATCAAAAACACCTCAATATGTGTTTACTAACAAGCACACGAGAGAAGACGGATCTGTCTGCGATATGACTCTGAACATTTCATACACCTTTAACAAAAAAATCACCAGCATAAGAGCAGTACACGTGATAAACAGGTATCAAAATAAGGGTGTACTTTATGTAGAGCCTTATTCGGTTATAAAAAATATAGGTGACGTTACAGGAAGCGCAGTAATGAAGTTCCAGTATGATAAACCAGGAGATGAGAATTCAACACTGTATATTTACTTCACTGCTGAAGATGGAAAAACAGCCGAAGTACAGCTTAAAATCCCGGTAAACGGCTTTTATGCAGACTCAAAATTTAATCTTCCTGATCCACAGTGGAAAAAGTCAGAGCAAGATAACTGGACGGTGATTTTTAAATGAAAATACTAATCTTACTAATTCTATTTTTTGCAGCTGTAGAAGACATAAAAAAGATGGAGGTAGGATACATCTACCCTGCCTCCATCTTAATTCTTTCTTTTATAAATGTATTATTAAATCCTTATATAAATCTAAATTTTATGCTGCTTAATTCTCTTTTAATATTCATTGTTCTTTTTCTCTTCTGGCTTTTAGGAGGAATAGGCGGAGGAGACGTAAAAATTTTGACTGCTCTGTCTTTTTACGCTGGTTTTAGGATATGGGATATTCTTTTATTTTCATCTATGATTTTTCTCCTGTATTCCCTTATCCTTTGCAGGTTCAAAGCAAAGCTTCCTTTTATGCCTGCTGTTGCTGCTGGAACGCTTTTAAGCTTTTTGTAAATTTTCAATAAAAGAAAGGAGAAGAGCTTTTGGAGGACCTTATAAAACACCAATACAGCGTTGGAGTACTGTGCAGGAATATTGGAATTTACATTGGTCTGCCTTTAAAAGAAATTAAACTTCTTGAGACTGCAGCCTTTTTTCATGATATTGGGAAGTTATTTGTACCAAAAAGTTTGCTTAACAAGAAGGAACCTCTATCAATCGAAGAATTTGAGGTAGTAAAAATGCATTCATTATATGGCGCAGAACTGCTTAGAAAAATTGGATTTGACAGCATTGTGGTTTCTGCAGTAAGACACCACCACGAGAGATACGATGGAAGAGGCTACCCTGATGGCCTCCACGGTGAAAAAATTCCCTTGTGTTCAAGGATAATTGCGGTAGCAGATGCGTTTGATGTTATGACAGCCGGCAGGATATATAAAAAACCCATTTCAAATGATAAAGCAGTTGAAGAGTTAATAAGATGTTCGGTCACACAGTTTGATCCTGAGGTTGTAAAAATTTTTGTAAAGATGTTTAAGGAGGAGGATGCATATGTTTAAGGTTGGTTTGGACCTCGGTTACGGGTATGTAAAAGGAATTAATGAGAAAGGAAAAGAAGTACTATTTCCTTCACTGGTTGGAAATGCGTACGAAAGAGTTTTGAGCGGCTTATTTGGTACAGATAATAATAAAGCAGATAATATGCATGTCGTTATTGTGAATGAGAATAAAGAAGAGTATTTTGTTGGTGAGCTGGCAAGGAGAGAAGGGAAGAATGTTTCGTACGCTTTTGATGAAGATAAGATATACCATCCCAACACGAGGGCACTTCTTACTGCTTCGTGCCTTTTACTGCTGCCAGAAGAGGAAGTGCCGGTGCACATTGTAACCGGTCTTCCGCTGGAGCAGTACATACACAAAAAGGAAGAGTTTAAAAATATGCTGAAAAATTTCAAGGTCATGGCATATTTTAAGGGAGATGAAAAGGTAAAAACAATCAAATTTGAGAAGGTTACTATATTCCCTCAAGCAGCCGGAGCGGTGTACCATGCTGTTATGGCTGACATACAGAAGTATCTTGTAAAGGGAAGCTATATAGGCTTAATCGATATAGGATTCAAGACTACGGATTATATAGTTTTCATGGTTGAAGATAAGCTCATTTTAAGAGAGGATATGTCAGGGACTGTAGAAGTTGGAATGTCTGCTCTTAACAATACAGTGGATAAAATATTCACACAGAGAACTGGAAGCAAAATTGATGTCTCTGAATTGATAAGGCTTATAAGTGACGGGAAAATATTCTATAAAGGAAGGGAACTTGATTTTACAAAAGAGATTGATGCAGTGCGCAGCGAGATTGCAAGGGTAATGAAAGATAAGATAAAGCTGATATGGGGAAGTAAGCTGGACTTCTTCAATACTGTCTTTCTGGCAGGTGGAGGAGCAAAAGAATTAGTGGAATATATGAAGGATTTTTACGAAAAGATAGTATTGGTGAAAAATGCACAGTTTGCAAATGCCAGGGGATTTCTTAAAGTTGCGGAATTAGAGGAGAAAAAAGCAGTTAATGTGCGGTGAAAGAGGGGAGAATATGGGCAAAAGAATAAGAGATGAAGAAGAACTGAACTACAAGAATGTGTGGGAGCTTATGAAACAGATGGTGGATTACTATACCTCAGAGAAAAAATACCTTACAAGGAGGGAGATTAAATATATAATCAGGGTGTGTGAGAGCGGACAGCCTTCAATACCTATAAAAGAGAGATGAAAATGTCCGACATTTTGTGTCCGACATGAGTTTTATGAGATGGGAACAGGTTTTGAAGGATGTAAAAAAGACTTTTGTCCGACATATTACGAGGTTGAATAATTGGTATTTGTCGGACAAAATCATATTTTTGTGCCTCCAAACGCTTAAAAATCAAGACTTTAAAGTGTCAGACAAGGTATGTCAGACAAAAAGCAAATTCGAATCCCCATAATACAGATACCATGAGGGTTTGATTGTGTCAGACATATTCTTTTGAGGTGATACAATGAAAGATAAAAAATACAGCTTTAGAATAAGAGAGAATGATGAAGATATTGAAGAAATACTTTCCAGGCTGAGCTCCAATGAACGCTCCGAGTTTATTAGAAGTGCCATAAGATTTTATGCAGAGTTTAAAAGCAAGCTTGATGATATTGACAACAAGCTGGAAGAAATATTAAAGAAGTTGGAGACAAAATCAGAGAGTTTATCAGTCAGTCCATCAGTCAGCCAATCAAATAATGAAGAGAATCAGAAGACTGATGAAACAGAAAAATTACTTATAGAGAGTGTAATGGATTTATTATCCCTATAGATTAATAGTTATATTAAAAACTTGTAAAAATAAAAAACATAATAAAAGCGTGAGCGAGAAGAAAGATACAGATTTTAGGTCTAAGATATTAACAGATACAGTTTATAGCTTTGTAAAACTAAGTAAGATAAAAAAGCACAAAAAAGTCTAAATTTATGCAGGAAATTAATGATAGATGTCGAAGTTTATTTATAATGGTTTCGAAGGAGTGTATTTTAAATGGATAGAATAACAAGAAAAACATTATTATATAAAACGGGTGTCGAATATGGCGACTATACTATAAATCATGTAGAAGGATGTGCACATGGTTGTAAATTCCCATGTTATGCATATATGTTGGCAAAAAGATTCGGGAGGATAAAATCTTACGAAGAATGGATTAAACCTAAATTAGTTTCTAATTCGTTAGAGATTTTGGATAAAGAATTACCTAAATTGAAAGACAAAATAAATTTTGTACATTTAAGTTTTACAACAGATCCCTTTATGGTGGGGTATCCGGAAGTCACTAATCTATCCTTGGAAATTATTAAAAAACTTAACAGTAATGGTATCAAAGTTACTACATTAACTAAAGGGATCTATCCTGATGAGTTATTAGATAAAAATAGCTATAGTGAATACAATGAATATGGGATTACTTTAGTATCATTAGATGAAAATTTTAAAAAAGAATATGAACCTTATTCTTCTGATTATAAAGACCGAATAGCAAGCTTGAAGAAATTACACAATGCAGGGTTAAAAACTTGGGTTAGCATCGAGCCCTATCCTACACCAAATATTATTAATCAAGATTTGAGAGTAATTCTAAACGAAGTGGCTTTTGTTGATAAAATTGTATTTGGCAGGCTTAATTATAATAAAAAGGTACGAGAGTATTTATGGTATAAGGAATTCTACAATTATTGCAGCGATGTTGTAATAAGATTTTGCGAACAACGTAATATATTGTATCATATAAAAGATGGCACAATAACAGATGATGCTCCATATATATTAAAAGGATATCAAAATGATACACAAGATTTGTTTTTTAAGCATACACAGAGAGCAGTAAAATAAGAGATAATGTAAGCAAAACATGATATTGTCCTTAAAACGAAGAGGATAGTAAATTGAAATAGTCATATATAAAAATTTTAACAAATTATGTTTTTTGAAAGATAAAGGAAGGGAAAATTTCATGTTTTTTAATGAAGTTAAAAGTCAGTCGCTTATTAAAAAAGAGATTGTTGTTAAGTATTTTGATGCATGGGCTAAAATTATGAATAAGCGTAGTGATAGATTGGGCTATATTGATTTATTTTCTGGACCAGGTAACTATAAAGATGGTACAGATTCCACTCCTATAGCTATTATGAAGTTAATTCTTAAAAACAATGATTACAGAAATAAATTTGTAACTGTATTTAATGACAAAAATAAAGGCTATATTAGTGACTTAAAATCAGCTATTAGTAATCTTGAAAATATTAAATCTTTAAAATATGAACCTATCTTTCTTAACCTTGAATTGGATATTAAAACAAGTGATATTTTTGCTGCTACTTCAATAATACCAAGTCTTATTTTTATAGATCCCTGGGGTTATAAAGGTGTTACTCAAAAGTTAATTTCTTCATTGACTAAAGATTGGGGCTGCGATGCAATACTTTTCTTCAATTATAATCGTATACGTTCCGGCATAAAAAATCCTAAGGTTGAAGAACACATGATAAGTTTGTTTGGAGAAAAAAGATATTTAAAGTTACGGGAAGAGCTTAATAAAAGCAATTGTCTAGATAAGGAAAGCTTAATTATGAATGAATTTCGTGAGGCCATGAGTGATATAGGTATTGAATATATTCTTACTTTTAGATTTAAAAATGAGGACAAAGAAGATACTAGTCATTACATAGTATTTTTGTCTAAAAACTTTACAGCACATAACATAATGAAAGAAGTTATGGCTTCATTGAGCTCAGATAAAATACATGGTGTTGCAAAATTTGAGTATATCCCTGATAAAGAGAGACAGCTTTCATTAAAGGATTTATACGAAAATCCTTTAGATGAATTAAGAAACGAATTGCTTACACAGTATGCAGGAAAAACAATAACTTTTGAAAGGCTTTTTTATGAGCATAGTAAAAATAAACCTTTCATTAAAAAGAATTACAAGGAGGTACTTACTAGACTTGAAGAAGAAGGAAAGATACTTTGTAACCCTGATAAAAGTCGACGAAAGAAAAATACTTTTAGTGACAAAGTAGTTATAAAATTTTTATAGAGAAATTAGAACATTTTCGAACAAAAAGTCGGAATGGAAATATTAAATTAAGGCCTGTAAGACGGTCTTTTTTATTGTCCGATATATCCAATAGTATATCCAATAGAAGTGCGAAATGATTTGGATACATTATTGGATATGGTTAACGTCCCACCCCTACCTTTTAATTTCTCACCGCGCCTCACCCCGAGGCTGTCGCCTCGCCCTCGCTCTGCTCGGGTTTCGAAGCGAGACCCCGCTCTCTCATCATACTCCGCTAACGCTTCGTATAGAGAGCGGGGTCTCGCTTCTCAAGGGTTCGGCGCGGCTCCTAGATTTGGTAGGGGTGGGACGTTTAAAATAAAAAATACAGAATGCATAAAAAGAAAAACAATACAACGTGAACTTCTCGGCAGATATAAATAACAGTTTTATATAAATAAAAAAGTTATGCTAGCAGGGCAGGAAAACTGTTCTGTTTTTATTTTTTACAGGAGGTGGTTCTATGCAGCTTACAAAAAGAGATTTGGAAATTTTATACTGGATAAATAGAATGAGGTATGTAACTGTAAATCAGGTAGCCAAAAAATTTAAGATAGGCATTTGGTATACATATAAAAGATTGAAAAAGTTGTGCGATGATGAATATTTATATTCCTTACGAATCTTCAGAAACAAGCCAGGGGTTTATATATGCACCAAAAAAGGAGCAGAAATTTCAGGGTCAAATTTATGGGCTCCGAAGCATTATGTTAATTTAGCCAATTACGAGCACGATTTAAAGGTTGTAGATTTAAGCATTGAGCTAGAAAGACAGGGAGAATGGATTTCCATGAGGGAACTGAGGCAGGACAGCAAGACAGACATGATACCGGATGGAGTTTTGATAAAGGATGGTAAAAAAATAGCTGTTGAAGTAGAGCTCACAAAAAAGTCAGAAAAAAATTTAAAGAAGAAAATGAGCTACTACAAAAGAAGTATTGATTACGATGAAGTATGGTATTTCGTGTCAAGCAAGGCAGTCTATGATGCAGTGGAAAAAGCAGCTAAAGAAATGGATTATGTTAAGATTTTTTATTTGAGCGAGGTGCTTAAAGATGAACAGCAGAGAGCTTACGCAAACAGATAAAATAGTGATACTAGTTATTGGCCTAGTAGGAGCTTTGATGTTTTTACCTGGAATTGCTTTTGGATTGATTATATATGCTGCAGCCAATAAGTTGAAAGCTAAAAAATGGCTGGCTTATGCAGCAGCTGGAGTAATAACAGCATCTATAGTTTTTGCTGTGAAAGACTTTAATGGGTTAGTTCTAAATTACTTTAAGCAGGTAATAGGGGCTTATAAAGCGATGTTTAACAGTAGGATACCACATAACTTAGACTGGATAGTTTTAATAAAAGTCGGTATCCCTGTTGGATTTACTCTGTCACTAATGATGGAGTTGTATACTGCGGCACAGCCTGAGTGGGTAAAGAAAAAGAAGAAAATAGGGAAAGATAAAGAAAGAAGTTTTAATGAAAGGCTTGTAAAAAAACTGGAGAAGCTGTCACAGCCGGATGACGGAACCCTTATAGGTATTGATGAGGCCGGTAACACAGTGAAAATTACAGACGAGGAGCTTAATGGACACTGCTTGGTGTTAGGGGCTACGGGTGCAGGGAAAACTACTACTCTTATGAATTTTATTGAAAGCGCTGCAAGAAGAGGGATACCTGTGATTATAGTTGACGGGAAAGGTGAAATAGGTTTTGCGGAGAAAGTAAAGAATATGGCAGGAAAATATAGCCGAAAGTTTTACCTTTTTTCTATGACACACGAAGGAAGCATGCACTACAACCCTTTGAGGGTTGGGAACTTTACAGAATTAAAAGATAAGCTGATAAGCTTATCCGAATGGACAGAGCCTCACTACAAGTTTTTGAGTGAAAGGTACTTACAGTCGGCTATAAAGATTTTGCAGAAAACGAGTGAAAAAGTAGATTTGGTCAACATATCTAAAAGATTAAATTACAACGCTTTACTGGAAGAAGCCAAGAAATTAGTTAGAGAAGGAAAAATGGATAAGGAAGAATACGAAGCTTTTTACGATATGATTGACGGCGCAAAAAAAGACATTATCGGCCTTGTGAACAGGCTTGCAGTGTTTTCAGAAAGCGAGATAGGGGAACTGCTTTCTGATACAGAAGATGAAAATACTATTGACCTTATAAAGTGCATTCAAGAAGATGCAGCAGTATTTTTTAGCTTAGATGCATTGAGGTTTTCTGAATATTCGAGGCTTTTAGGTAGATTGATAGTCATTGATTTAAAGACGACAGCGGCGAGAATGTTTGAAAGTAACAAAAAGGTGTTTACAATTTTTGATGAGTTTGGAGTGTTTGCAGGGCCTCAGGTTACAGATTTTATAAATAAATCAAGAGCTGCAGGATTTCATGTCATACTATCCACGCAGGAGCTTGCAGATTTAAGAATAGAGGGTAAAATAGAATTAATGGAGCAGATATTGGGCAACACAAATATTAAAATCATACACAGACAGGATGTACCAGTATCAGCTGAGCTTTTATCCTCACTCATAGGTACAAGGGATGATATAACCATCACAATGCAGGTGAATGAAATTTCACCTACTGGAATGGGTACAGTCAAGGAAGAAAAAAGCTTTATTGTGCATCCTGATGAAATAAAGCGGCTTAAAAGAGGAGAAGCTTTTGTGGTTAGAAAATTTCCAGAGTTTTTTGTGAAAAAGGTGTGGGTGAGGAAAATATAACAGAATTTTCTTAATTCAGTTCAATGATCTGCTGGATAATACTCTGCCTGCTCACATGAGAAGCAGTACAAAGTTCACTTTCTTTTCTGCTGAATTTATTCAAAAATTTGAAATTGAATATCGTACAGAGTCGGGAAAATGCACTGGAAAGTTTCACTAAAAATTTATACAATATTACTAACAAACGACAAAAATGTGCACAGAACAAATAAATGTAATACTATGGTAGTAGCAACTAAGAGCAGAACAATATCATTTAATACTAAACTGGGTAAGTTGTACGGCCAGTAGCAGTAGAAATGGCAGTATATAAAATACACTTTCATTAGATGCTTCTCGAAGGGCTACTATACTGCTGTTATGGAAAATCTGGTAAAGTGTATATAAAACGGCAGCAACAAAAGATTAACTAATAGTAACATCAGCAACAAGGATAGAAAATAATTACCTTTATATTTAGGCAACCCGTGGTATAACAAGCTACAGTATAAAATTTTGGCAAGTGTTTCACATATTTTGAAAGAAAAATTTTAATGGAGGAAGCTATGGTAGTTTTTATGAATATCTTATGTACTATAAAGAGGCAGAAAGACCTTGTCGTCGATGACCAATAATGCAAAAATGCCTGGAGATCGACGACAATTTTATTTTTTTGATTTTTAAAAAGTAATTGATTTTCATTGGACAATATGGTACAATAAAGTAAAAATACTTGACAAGAAAGATATAAAGGAAAAAATTTTTTACCTCTTTTTGTGCTGTTTTTAACGTGTTTTTAGCTTACCTATAAGGGATTGAAACAAGGAAAAAATGAGGTTTTGAATTTGGGCGGGAGTGGGTTTTTAGCTTACCTATAAGGGATTGAAACCTATTCAAATTCAAGGGATAAATCAGGTAGGAGAATGTTTTTAGCTTACCTATAAGGGATTGAAACCTTTGAAGTATTTTTTCCTTCGATAATACAGCTCTCGTTTTTAGCTTACCTATAAGGGATTGAAACAACAAAAAATCAATATGAAAAATATCAGGCGTTACGGTTTTTAGCTTACCTATAAGGGATTGAAACTTCATTTCGTTTTATGTCTCCTCCCCTGCAAAAATTTGTTTTTAGCTTACCTATAAGGGATTGAAATTAAAATTAGATACAAATACTTTTACAAGCGGTAATGCTGGTTTTTAGCCTACCTATTGCTTCCATTAGGTATTTGGCAGGATAACATTGTTCACATAGAGATTATGGCACACTAAACACACCAAAGCAGAAGGAAGAGATGTTGTGGTAATCATTCCTAGAAATATGCCTGATGGTACTTACAAGATAGTGTTTACGGCTTATAAGCAGCTGGCAGGCGGAGGAGTAAAAACAGCTACAGATACTATTACCGTCAGAGTGAAAGGTTCAATATACGACAACTCAAAATCACAAATTATTGGTCCTAAATTTTGATATGAAGGCCCTGTATAAAGTAGTTACTCTATACAGGGCATATTTTTTTATTTCATTCATACTCCAATTTTCAATTAAATGAATAAGTTATCGTCTCCCAAATAAATACATAAATGCATAAGCAGGAATTTTTGTTATTGGTACCTTTGTAGAAATCTTAACTTTTCCATAATCTTCTGGTCTTTTTGTTACTAATACTGCTGAAGCAATATTTTTTTCCTTTTGACTCATCTCAACGATAGCTTCATTTTCAGAAAGTGTTGTATCTTCTCTGAATTTCACTTCAATTAAGGATTTACTATGTGGGAATTCAACAACTACATCAATTTCTTTTTGATTATCAGAAGATTTTCTAAAATAACCTATTCTAGCATTTGTTTGCAAGTAAAAATTATAGATATGTTTAAAAATTGCTGTCTCAACCGTTATTCCAAGTTCCTTACTGTCTAAGAGTATATTGTCTATCATCAAAACTGCATTTCTCAAAGCAGGATCAGAGACGTAAATTTTTGGTTTTGCTTTTAAAACTTTTTTCCCGCCTAATTCTATGGGTAAACTTTTGTAAATTAAATTCGCATTTTCTAGAAGATGAATATAGTTTTCTACCGTTACCGTTGAAACATCTCCAATTTCTTTACTTATCGTTGAAATATTTATAACACTTGCAGAATTGAAGCATAAGTATAAAAATACCTTTTCTAATACCGCTAAGTTTCTTACATTAAATAAAGAAGGTATATCTCTTTTAATAACTTTGTCAACCACGTCTTCTCTTAATATTCTTTGCACTAAAAACTGATCTTCTGAGAATACAAATTCGGGGAATCCCCCTATTGTTAAATACTTATTAAAATACTTTTGCAAGGGCATAAGTAAAAACATAAGCTCACTTAATTGAGACTCATTTAAATTTGAAATTTCGTTTAAATCTAAATCGGGTAAGTTATTTGGTCTTTCTGGGACTCCAAGTATTTCACAAAATTCATAAAAAGAAAGAGTAGGTACAGAAATAACAGTCCACCGACCAACACCACTTTCTTTTGTACCTTCAATAAGTGCAGGAGAAGCTGAACCTGTGGCAATAATTCTCCAGTTTGGTTTGGTGTCATAATAGACTTTTAACCATCTGTCCCAATCACTTGCATATTGAATTTCATCTAGAAATATATAAGCTTCCTTTTCTTGATTTATGGCTGTTTCATAAAGGTTAATAATTTGGTCGAAGGAACTTAATTTAAATAAAGGATGATCAAAAGATACATATAATATTTTTTTTGGGTGCACTTGATTTTTTAAAAGGGTTTCTATCATTTGATATAAAATTGTGGTTTTACCAACACGGCGTGCGCCTGAAAGTATAACATATCTTCTAATGGCTGGATGCATTAGTAATTCGAATGCTTGATGATAGACTACTCTCTTTACGGGTTTAGACAGATCTTGAGGGAAATATCCTTCCCTCCACCATGGGTTATAAGAGTATAAAATCCTTAATATATTTTCTGAGCTTGTAATAGACATTTTTTCACCTCCCACTTATAATATTATAACACATACTTTATGTTTTTATACAAAAAATATAAAGTATACTTTATATTTTATAGACAATTTTTTAAACCGCATTTTAAATTTAATGATATTAGTTGAAAAGACGTGCTTTTTTTGTTTGCCCCCGCACAAAAGATTATACGCCTGCTCGCCTAACGGTCAAGGGGCAAGCCCTAACGGGTCGGTGAGCATATCCTCCCTCGCTGGCGCTCGGTCCGGTATCCCTCCCCGACCCCTTGACCTTCGGCTCGCAGGCCGTTTTGTTTTAACTGCCGGGGGCAAACAAGAAACAAACAAAAAATGAGGAGGTGTAAGCACATGGCGTAAGAGAGTAAGTTCTAGCGGTAGACTATCAAATCCGAGCAAGTAAGAAATTTTAGGGGAGGGAATGTAAAATGACTGCTAGAGAAATTGCTGAAGAAATAAGAAAAAGTTTAAAAAAGCATGGGATAACATCAAGGCAGGTAAGTGTCAGAGCAAAAACATATACATTTGATGAAGCAATTGAAGTTAGAATTAAGGATTTAACAGTATCTAAAAAGCTTGTTGAAGCAATTGCTAAGGAATATGAATATGTAAGATGGGATGACTACACTAATGAAATACTTGCCGGAGGCAATACCTACGTAAGTGTTGACTATGATTACAAAGCATTAAGAGAAAAAGCTAAAGAATTTATAGGTATAGCTGAAGAGATATTAAAAGAAAAAGAGAAATATAAAGACAATTTAATGAGATTAGCTGAAAAAGATGATTTAGTGGTATTATATCAGCCTTATCATAATGGGACTTATCCTCACGTTAAATTATGTAAAAGAAATAAATACAGCTGTATTCTAGATAATGTTGAGAGTTACTATGCAGTTGATGAGTATACCTTAAGTGAGGCCTTAGTAATTTTAGCGTATCAGTATGGCTTCGATTTTAATAAAGTAATGACAAAGTAACTAATGCGGTGGCAAAACTGCCACCGCCTAAAAAATAAAGGTGGTGAAAAAAGTGCTTAAAATAGTAATCCCAGAAACGAAGGAAAAATTGAACAGTACATTGAGGCATTAGAATATCTTTTAAACAATGTTGATAAAGCCGAAAAAGATAGACAGATACATCAGCAAGCCCTTAAAGATTTAAAAGAAGCTTTAAGAAACTTTGTATAGAAATGTCATAATATACTGTGTTATAATTAATGTGAAAGAAAAATTTTCGAGATATGTGGGAAAAGGCATTCCCCTTACATGGGACACTTCGGGAAATCTCACATAAGAAAAGGGGGAATGCCAATGTGGAGAAAAGTATAATCAATCTACTAACTGTGGTAGCAGCAATTGTAGGACTGTACATTGTAGTTAATGCCCCCAAATCCATAACAATTAAAATAGAAATTGCGAACTTTAAAATAGAAATAAATACAAAAAAAGAATAGGTAGCTAATATCTACCTATTCCCACATCCCACATATCTATGACACCCGAAGTGTCCCTTCATTTATTATTATACCACATCATTTAGAAATTAAAAGGGGGAAACAAAAATATTGACTGTTTTTTTAAGTATTATAACTGCATTGATAGTATTTATTGCTTCTTGTGTGCTCTTCAATATTAACTTTGATTACAAAAGTAAGTTTTTAAAGATTTCTATAAAAACAGAAAAGGATTCTTGATGATAATGATAGAATAAAAGTACGTTCAAAGTTGAGAGCGATTCGCCGCTACCATCCATGCGCAAACTGTCTCGTCTACCGAAAGCCTGAAATGGGCTTCAATTCTATCAGGGTAGACGATTATTTTATTGATATATGTTGGTAAAATTTGTTTAATTTTCTGAGGGTCACCCGCTTCCAACACTTCTTTGTCTTTTAGAAGGTATTCTTTTATCTTTTCTTCTGTTACAAAAGAAGTATCAGGTAAGTTATCCATCTCTTTTAACCTTGTTTCTATTTCGATTTTTTGCTGCTCAAGTTCGGTTAATTTATCATCAAGACTGGGATGAAAATATCCTCGTGCTATTACGTCTACAATCATATTTATGCCTTTTACAACATCTTCATATCTTTTTGCGAGTATCTTTCTTTCTTCGTTTCTTTCTAGAATTATTTTTTTATTTTCTTCATTTAGTTTTTCGACAAGCTTTGGTAGTGCAGCTTCAAAAAATACTTTTTTAGATAATTCAGACAAAAGAGACTTATCAAAAATCTTCTGTCTGATAATAGTAGTGTAACTGGAAAAGCTGTATAATAATCTTCGAAGACTTTGTTCCAATCAGCTTTGTTTTCTTTGCCGTCAAGATCAATACCAAGAACAATATAGCAGGTAGCTTTTTTAACTTTGGAAGAATCTTTAATTTCACAATGATAAGCATCAATAATTATAGCAAATGCTTCTTGTGGTAGTTCCCTTTACTTGAAAAAATCTAGCTCTTTTTTAAGGTTGTTTTTGATTTTAGTAATTTTTTCTTCAGAATAAGGTAAATTCAAACTTTTAAGATCGTTTAAAAGTGAACTTTCCGAATAACTATTGACGAATTTCAATAGATATATTTTTTACTGTTTCAACGAATACAACAGGAAAACCCTGATCTTACATATTCCATGGGTTGTCACTAAAAATTATCCTACAGTATCTTGACACTATCTAGAGAGTGTAATGGATTTATTATCCCTGTGAAGTGTGTTATAATTACAATAGAAGGTAATTAAGGAGAAACGGGAGGAAGAAGATGAACTCAACATTGAATTTACGAAAGTTGAAAACAGAGAAAGTGACATGGTCTTTAAAAGCAGTACCGAGAAAGGAGATATTGCTGTACATATATAATTTCAATCCAGCAATGATGATAAGATGCCTTACAGGATGCTAAGATATTCCCTTGAAATAATGGAAAAACACAATCTAATACCTTATCAAATAGTAATTTACATGGGAAAAAATGAGTTAAAAATGGAAGACAAATTAAATTACAACTTAGGAGAACAAAATATTTTAGACTACAGGTATAGAATAATTGATGTAGAGGAAATAAAATTTACAGACATTACAAAAACAGATTATTATGACTTATATGCACTTTTGCCTTTAATGGAAAAAAGAAAGAGAGAAGGAGAAAATTATCTTAAAGAGTGTGTGGAAGCAATTCAATAAAGAATATGCCTGTAGATACGGCCAAGAAAAAAGACATAGCTTTTAAGGCAGAAATATTATCGGGTATAGTTTACAGCAGGGAAGTCATAGAGAGAATTTTTTCGGATATGCACGCTCTTCAAACTAAAAAGCGGGATATATTAATGTGATAGATATATGAATATAGATATTATAAAATTCATGGGAAAAATATGAAGATGCAGGAATGTTACTTAAATAAAGCATTAAAATCAAATATAACAGAATTTAATGGAGAGGTGCAAATAATGTCTAAAAAAACATCCAGACTCTGCATTATAGACAGATTTGAAGGTGATTGGGCAGTAATAGAATATGGAAATAAAACATTCAATTTTCCGAAAGAACTTCTTCCTCAAAACGCAAAAGAAGGAGATGTGCTTATATTTAACGTCCTAATAGACGAAAAAGAAACAGAAAACCGCAAAAAGATAATGGAAGACCTTGCAAAAGAATTGTTTAAAGAGGCATAATGTATGTTAAATATGTTTGCCAAAATTATTAAACAAGTATATGTACAACGAGTTTATCATAAACATGGAAAGGAGTATGAATATTATGTATGAGAACTACGATGTGAAATACGAAATCAAAAAAGATTGGTGGTTAATTGCGATCATCATATTGATATGGATTTTTACGTTTACTGTTTTTGGACGTTTGCCGGATAAAATTCCAATGCACTGGAATATTTCGGGTCAAGTGGATAGTTTTGGTCCAAAACATGATATATTTATTTTGCCGTCAATTATTACTGGAATATATTTCGCAATGTTGTATATACCCCTTATTGACCCTAAAAGAGCCAATTATGGTAAATTTGCTGGAGCTTATAGAGTGATAAGGGCAGTTTTAGTAATTATTTTATCAGAAGTATATTTTGTTTCTACATATTCTGCATTAGGGTATAAGATTGATATAAATAGAATGGGCAATCTTATTATTCCTTTTATGCTGATTGGATTTGGAAGTGCTATGGGTAAACTTCGCCATAATTATTTTGTAGGGATAAGAACTCCATGGACGTTGGCGGATGAAGAGGTATGGAATAAGACACACCAGCTAGGCGGAAAACTATGGCTTATTGCAGGTATTATCGGTTTATTTGCTTCCTTTTTCACCGGTACATGGGTGGCTATTTTGATGTTTGTGCTGTTAATTACTGCTGTTATAGTACCGATTGTATATTCTTATATAGTTTTCAAAAACAAAGAAAAGTAGAGGAGACAATACTATGGGAAATAATAAATTAGGCTTATTTGTAGTTTTATTAGGAATATTTGTAATATCTACTACAACATATCTAAGCAGACATATTTATATTACTGATTTTTTGCGAGGGATATTTAACGGGGTAGGCATTGGATTAGAAATTATAGGGATTATTATCATGCAGCAAAAGAAGCTACATTTAAAATTTATGTAAAATTTCCCAAAGTGCCCTGTGACAGGGGAATGCTCTTCTTTCGCATATCGATATTTTAAATGAACTATTCATTTCAGCAAATTCGTTCTTACCTTCATTATCAATTTCCACTGTAAAGTCATAATTTGATAGTTTTTCAACAAGAACATTAATCTGCTTCATTGAGATTCCTAATAATTTTGTTATAGCAAATCCTACAATTATTGATATTACCGTCAACAAGATAAATACTCCTATAAAGATACCTCTTGATTTTGAAAAGCTAAATTTGCTTTATTTACAACTTCCATTAAATTTTTAGCATTTAATTCAACTGATTATGCCATTTTAGAATTATACAAATTATTCATAGCTTCTTAAAATCTTCATGTTATTTATAACAAAAAATGAAATTATTCCAAAAGAAATGGCAACTATTCCTATTAGAATAAAAAGTAAAGTTGTTATTTTTACATTTTTCAGTATGTTTTTACTTCCTTTTACGTTCACGTTCTGAACATCAGTTCTATCTCCTCTGAAGTTTTAGGTCTCGATATATAATAACCTTGTATTTTGTCACAACCCCATTCCTTTAGCATACTAAGCTGTTCCCCTGTTTCTACCCCTTCCGCTACGACTTCATAGTTCATTTCCTTTGAGATATACAAAATTCCCTTAATTAATGTTTTTACTTTGTTTTCGTCAATCCTGTCAATAAGGCTTTTGTCCATCTTAATAGTGCTTATAGGAAACTCTATCATGTTTATTAAGGAAGAATATCCAACTCCAAAATCATCTAGCGAAATCTTTATTCCCCTTCTTAAAAATTCGTCTATTTTATTTACCTTTTGCTCTTTAATGTCTAATATTTGAGTTTCAGTAAATTCTATGCCGATGAGATTTGATGGTATATTGTATTTACTAATAAGCTCATCAAATTTAAAGAAAAACTCATCGTCCCTAAGCTGAAGGGGAGAAACATTGATGTTAACCTTAAGCTCGATACCCTTATTCCGCCAATCTTTTATTTGTTTAAAAACATCTTCAATAATAAAAATACCAAATTCTTTGATAAGACCAGTCTCTTCAAGCACTGGGACGAATCGAGAAGGAGAGATGTCGCCATATTTGTTGTTCCTCCACCTTGCAAGTGCTTCAACTTCCTTTATCCTATTCTCTCTCAAATCATAAATAGGCTGAAATAAAAGGTAAAACTCGTTGTTTAACATCGCTTTCTTGATATTTACCATCATTTCAGTTTTTTCGATTATCTTGTCCTCTATAGTTTTGTCAAAAATGACATATTTTGATTTGCCCAACTTTTTAGCTTCAAACATTGCAGCATCTGCTTTCCTTATAATATCATCATAATATCATCCATATGTTCGCCTATTTTTGATACATAAATGCCTGCGCTTATTGTTGTTAAAATATCTCTTTCCTCAACTTTGAAAACATAATTAAACTTTTCTATAACATCTTCTATAACGCTTATTGCTTCATCCAAATTACAGTGAAAAAGAATAATGAACTCATCACCCCCAAATCTAAAAATCTTTCCCTTTTCTTTTACTATTTCGATCAGCATTTTGCTTATTTCAATTAACACTTTATCCCCAAAATGATGTCCATAGGAATCGTTAATGTATGTGAAATTATCAAAATCAAGGAGAGCAACAACAAATTGGCAATTGCTAGAGCTATAATACTCATATAAAAAATATCTGTTTGGAAGGTGGGTCAAATAATCATAATAATACTTCTTATCTCTAAGTTCCTTTTTCTTCAACACATAAATCATCCTTTCATATTCGGTCGGCGGTATCGAAGATATGCCGGACAGAAATGATATATTCTTCAAAATCAAACAGATTCATGGGAAAGGCTCCCATTCCCACGGTGAATTTTTCAAAAGCCAACTGAAACAAATTAAATAATGTCTTCAACGACTTTTTCATCTTTGTCTAAATATAATTTTATTTTTTCACCATTTTTTAATTTGTAGCCTATTTTATCAAAGTATAATTCGACTCCTTCATAGCCGTAAAGGATTTTTACTATTGAATTTTTACTTCCCTTTAATAATACGTGACTGCCGACGCCGTGCGATCCGGCTTCTTTTACAAAGATATTTTTGTCAAATTCGATCGTGCTCATTTTAACCTTACCATTAATGGAAACTGAACCATTTGTAGAAATTTTTGTGTTATAACAGCCTGCTTCTGAGGTTATAATTACGTCCTTCATAGCATAAATTTCACCAAAAAAGGCCACAGCTACACGTTTTTCCTTGCGCATTTTGAAAGTTAGGGCTGCTCCTACTGCTTGGGGAATGCTAGCACCGACGATGCCGCTACAGCTGAAGTGTACATCAGGGTCAAAGAGGTGCATGTGACCACCTTTGCCGCGTCCTAAACCGGTAACTTTACCAAATATTTCTGCTGTCATACGTTTGAGATCTACTCCTTTTGCAATAGCAAAGTGGTGAGGCCGGTGAGTACCGACTACAGCATCCTCCTTTTTAAGGTGCATGCATACTCCTACAGCTACCGGCTCCTGTCCCGCAGCTAAATGCATCTCACCAGGGACTGGGCCTGATGCAATGTTGAATACTGGGTATTTCCCCTCCTGATAGGCTTCAGCCATAGTTTCCTCATATAATCGAATTGTAACCATCTCAAGATACATACGTATAAGAGTTTCTTTAGGAATGTTCATACCTTTTCACTCCTATCCATTTACAATTTTTCAATTTTTCACAATATACTACTCTGCTTTATAATGTCAAAGAAGGTGAATATGTTTTAATTTTTTTTGTTACATCCCCCCTTTTAGAATTTTGCATTAAATATATTCTTGCAAAAAATATGCCAGCACCCATTATTGAGTGCTGGTTTACGTGCGCCCGGCATGGGCGATAGCTAGGCGGTGAAAGTCCGCTGTGGGCTTGGTAGTGGGAACCACTAGCCAAGAGCAAGGGTGTCCATCGTGAGGTGGAATCTGAAGGAAGCTTAAGGCAAAATCTCGGTCTGATGAACAAGAACCAGATAAGAGGCTGAATTGGGATGGATGAGTTTGCGTAACAAAACGAAGTCCAACACTACCCGAATCCCATACAGTAAATCTGGCAGATATATGAGATGAAAGTTATCGTTCTTACCCGGGGAGGTCTCAAGGATAAGTCACTAAAGTGAACTCTGAAGTGACAACCCATACAGTGATGTATGGTTGAACCTTGAGAAGTCAGCAGAGGTCATAGTACTTATCTAGTCATGAATAGATAAGGAAGGGCCGAACGTTAGGAGGTTTTGGAAATCTTATGGACTCGAAAGATATGCAGAGACTGCAGACAACTCAACAAAGAGGCTATCCGTTGAATAGAGAAATGGAATTTCAAAAGACAACGGAAGTGCATAGTATATCATCGGCGTCAAAAGATAGAAGAAACGATGTACAAAGATATACCAGCAAGATGCTTGAAATGATAGTAGAACGAGGAAACATGAGAGCAGCATACAAGCGCGTTGTTGCAAATAAAGGAAGCCATGGAGTCGATGGGATGGAAATAGATGAACTTCTACCGTATCTCAAAGAAAACTGGGCAACCATAAAACAACAACTGCTGGAGGGAAAATACAAACCACAACCAGTGCGAAGAGTAGAAATTCCCAAACCAGATGGAGGAGTAAGACTACTAGGAATACCTACAGCACTAGATAGGCTAATACAACAAGCAATAGCCCAAATACTAAATAGAGTCTACAACCATACATTTTCTGATAGCAGTTATGGATTTAGACCAGGACGCAGTGCAAAAGACGCAATAAAAGCCGCAGAAGCATATATAAATGAAGGATATACATGGGTTGTAGATATGGACTTAGAAAAGTTCTTTGACAGAGTAAACCACGACATAATAATGTCCAAACTAGAAAAGCGGATAGGAGATAAAAGGGTACTAAAGTTAATACGAAGATACCTAGAATCAGGAGTAATGATAAACGGAATCAAAGTATCAACAGAAGAAGGGACACCCCAAGGAGGGCCATTAAGTCCCCTATTAGCAAACATAATGTTGGACGAACTAGACAAAGAACTTGAGAAACGAGGGCATAAATTCTGCCGATATGCAGATGACTGCAACATATATGTAAGAAGCAGGTCTGCAGGAAACAGAGTAATGAAGAGCATAAAGAAATTCATAGAAAGCAAATTAAAACTAAAAGTCAACGAAGCAAAAAGTGCTGTAGATAGACCATGGAGAAGAAAATTTCTTGGATTTTCATTCTACACAAAAGAAAACGAAGTAAGAATAAGAATCCATGAAAAATCCATCAAAAGGTTTAAGGAAAAAGTAAGAGAAATAACCAATCGGAACAAGGGAATAAGCATGGAAAACAGAATAAAAAGACTAAATCAAATAACGACAGGATGGGTCAACTATTTTGGATTAGCAGACGCGAAAAGCATAATGAAAACCCTTGACGAATGGATAAGGCGAAGACTAAGGGCATGTATATGGAAACAATGGAAGAAGATAAAAACGAAGCATGATAACTTAGTAAAACTAGGAGTAGAAGAACAAAA
This sequence comes from Thermoanaerobacter sp. X514, assembly GCF_000019065.1. Taxonomy (NCBI): domain Bacteria; kingdom Bacillati; phylum Bacillota; class Clostridia; order Thermoanaerobacterales; family Thermoanaerobacteraceae; genus Thermoanaerobacter; species Thermoanaerobacter sp. X514. Next base: position 776,341 of record NC_010320.1, read on the forward strand.
AGCCTGGGAATACGCCAATACAAGGAAAGGCTACTGGAGAATATCCAATAGCCCAATCCTAAATAAGACTCTTACAAATAATTACTTTGAAAGCATAGGTTATAAGAGTTTATCCCAAAGATATCTAATTGTACACAATTCCTAATGAACCGCCGTATACCGAACGGTACGTACGGTGGTGTGAGAGGACGCTGAATAAAATAATTATTCAGCTCCTACTCGATTCATCTCTTGATTTTTACAAGAAATTATGAAATTTTAATCTGCTTCTTTGTAACTTATGTCTCCTCTTGTAACGTTAGATTTTGGAACACCCTAACGAGTCTTTAGTCCATATTTATAAAGCTTCCTATACAAGGTGTTCCGTGCTATGCCTAAGGCTTTAGCAACTTTAGTTATATTACCTCCATAATGTTCGAGAAGTTGACTAATCTCCTGCTTTTCCAGTTCAATAAGAGAGGTAGAAGAAAAGCTATTACTGTTCTCGCGGATAGTTTGAGAACCAGATAAGTAAGACGGCAAATGACTAACAGAAATTGTATTAACCTCTGCTATATTCACTGCCCATTCTGCCACATTTCGTAATTCCCTAATATTCCCTGGCCAGTCATAATTCCCTAATAAAGGCCAAATTGATGGATCAATATTGGTAATATTTTTACCTAATTTTTGTGAAAATTTATGAATAAAATGTTGAAAAAGAAGAGGTATATCACTTTTGCGTTCTCGTAACGGGCATAAATGAATAGTGAGAACTCTCAGGCGAAAATACAAATCCTCTCGGAATTTTTTCTCTCTTACTAACTTCGTTAAATCCGAATTGGTCGCAGCAATAATTCGAACATCTAACGGTATCTCCTTATGCCCGCCTATTCGAACTACCTTTTTTTCTTCTAACACTCGTAAAAGGTAAACCTGTATATCCATAGGCATATCGCCTATTTCGTCTAAAAATAAAGTACCTCCTTGTGCTTGTTCAAATTTACCTGGCTTGCCCTCTGGTCGTGCACCGGTAAAAGCTCCGCCTACATAGCCGAAAAGCTCACTTCCAATTAATTCTCGCGGCAAAGCACCACCATTTATCGCCACAAAAGGTCCTTTCCTACCGCTAGCCTCATGAATGGCTCTTGCAAAAAGGTCTTTCCCTGTCCCTGTCTCTCCTAAAATAAGGACTGGTGCATCGCTATTTGCTGCAATTTGGGCTAATCGTATACTTTCACGCAAACAGGGATGATTTCCTAATATTACTTCGAATCCTTTTAAAGCTGGAGGAGAGCTTATATAAAATTGACTACCTTCATGCATTTTTAGAGCTATTAGAGCCGCTACATTTTCATTGTAATAACCACTTATAGGTGAAACATCTGCGCTACACCGCAAGATACCTTTTTTACTTTGCACTAATATTTCCTTGCCTTTTATACTCTGCCGCGCTTTTATGAGGAATAGGATTTCCTGCGAATTGTCAAATATTTCATCAGCTCTTCGTCCTATTAAATCTTCTTTTTTCCATCCCAAAACTTTCTCAGATGCATAATTAACCTTGATTAATCTTCCTGTATTATCCATCACTAATAAGGGATCACTGTTGTTTTCTAAGAAGTATTCTGAGAGTTGTCTGTAAGTTAAAGTTTCTTTAAAGGCTTTACTCTGCTTCAAATTGTTTTCAATCGCAATTGCAGAAGATACTATAGTAGCTAATGCCAGTTTGTTTTCTCGGTACCAAGGTCCCGAAAGATCAATAACTCCAATAGGTTTTCCTTCCGGACTAAAAATTGGAGAACCAGTACATGTCCAAGAGTGAAGTCCGCGAGAGAAGTGTTCAGCCCCAGTTACATCAAGGGCTTGCCCTATAACCATTGCAGTTCCTATACCATTAGTGCCAACTTTATCTTCTCGCCAGCATGCGCCAGGAATGAAATTGGTTCTTCGAGCTAGGTCTATAGTTTCTTGGTGGTTCCCTAATGTCTCTAATATATAACCGTCCTCTCCTACTAAAACTGCGAGGAAACCATAGTCACCAGACAGCGATAAAAGCTTTTCCATAATCGGCCTAGCAGCTTGAATTAGTTCTTCTTGTTTTTCTCTGACTTCTTTTAAAGCGGCACCCTCGATAATTTCTTGTCCTTGTTCCTGGTACGGATCGACGCCTGCAATTTTGCACCTTTCCCAAGATTTAAGTATATCAGACCTTATATTTTTTTCGATATAGTCATCGTGTTAAGATAGTCGTTCCATTGATGCCACACTTCTTCATAAACTCCATAAAAATTTTCTTTCATTCACCTCTCCCCCCGTACCAAGTTATATCAGATAAACCCCTAATTTATGGGGTTTTCAAACCTTATAATACTTGATACAAAAAGATTTGAGAAAAAGAAGGCTTCCCTCCCTTTAGTGTCGAAGGTAGGAATTACCGAAACCCAAAACCCACAAAGGAAGAAACTCTATGTTATATTTCGACAACCACTACGCAATCTCCTTCTTCGTTCTTTATTAAATTTTTACTTGAAAATTTTTCTTATAGCTGCAAAGCACTTTAAAGTAGATGTCAAACCTTATATTGACAAGCCTTCATGTTACAAAACCTTGTCTACCCATAATACGTTGCTCTTCCAGCTATTCTACAACCATTTGAAACCTTATGCTGCCTTTGGTAACAGGCGACCTTTGCCCCTCAAAGATCGTTACGGTAACCCTGTTGATGATTGGGCTAAGCTTATTCAATGGCTTATTGATTGTGTTGCTTAAAGGGATTCTTGGTATTGGTTCTAGTTACTTTTTGCTTACCTGACGGGTTCTGTCAAGAGCCAGCGCTAGCTGGGGCGAAGACAGGGGAAGAAATAAAATATTTTCATTTATATTTTAGCGGTAAGTAGTGCCTGAAAAAACCTAATTAATAAAGAAAAAAGTTACTTTGAAAACAGTGACAACAAAATGGCAACATAAAGTATTTGATTTTGAATAAATTGAGGTGATTTAAAAAGAAAATAAAAGACTTGAATGCCTTGAAACTAATGAGTTTTGAGATAAATGAGATGGTTTTTAAATATTTCCTAAAGAGCATTTCAATCAACTTGTAATCAGCAAATCAGCAGGTTGAAGGTTCAAGTCCTTTCGCCACTTTTGCTTTTGAACTCCAAATATTTAATTCTACTACATTAAAGTATTTGCAAACATTAAAAGTGTGAGAGATTTTCTTGTTTTGCTGTGCGAGTACAAAAAATATTGTTCTTTAATGAATATTAGAAAAAGCCGTCTAATATTAGCTTTTGACAAAGAAATAAAATTTTTAATTTTTTATTAAAAAGATACTTGATTCAGTGAAAAAAGTATGTTATTATATATACAGGTGATGGCAAATGAAACTAAGGATAGGAAACAAGGAACTTATAAAAGATATTAATCGCTCTTTAGTAATAAATGAAATAAGAATGAACGGACCTATTAGCCGTACTGATATTTCAAAAAATCTTAATTTAGGATTATCTACTGTTACAAACATTGTTGAAGAATTAGAAAGCCAAAATCTCGTTCATGAAGTAGGAGAGGCTGATTCTACAGGTGGAAGAAAACCTATTCTTTTGGAATTTAATTATAATTACGGATATATTATAGGCATTAAAATTGAGGAGAATAACTTGATATTTGCTTTGACAAATCTTAAAAGTGAGATTATTGAAAAGAGAGTTGTACCATTTAAAAAAGGGACAAATAGTAATACGGTATTAAACATGGTGGTTGAAAACATAGAAAAATTAATTACAAAGATTCCTTATAACAAAAATTTGATGGGTATAGGAGTCGCAGTTTCTGGTTTAGTTGATCAACAAAAAGGAAAACTTATATATTCTGGTATGTTAAATTGGAGCAATGTTGAAATTGGTAATATTTTGGAAAATAAATTTAACGTTCCTGTATACATTGATAATGACGTGAATGCCTATACATTAGCTGAATTGTGGTATGGACATGGAAGAGAATTAAATAATTTTATAGTGGTAACTTATGGTTCTGGTATTGGTTCAGGAATAGTAATTAATAAAAAATTGTATACTGGTGATTTTGGCGGTGCTGGAGAAATAGGACATATGGTGTTGGTTGCTGAAGGCAGAAAATGTGAATGCGGACAAAGGGGTTGCTTGGAAGCATATGCTTCAGAAGATTTCATAGTAGATTATATTAGAGATAATATAAAAATGTATAGTGAAAGTAAAATAGATTTAACAGAAGATTTATCTATTGAAAAAGTCTATGAATATGCAAAAGAAGGAGATATGCTTGCGATTGATGTATTAAGGTTGTCTGCAAAATATTTGGGGTATGGTTTATTAAGCGTGATAAATCTATTAAATCCATCAACAATAATTCTTGCAGGAGAAGGAATGATTGCTAAAGATATTATTTTACCTGTTATAAATGATATTGTAAAAAATAATTTTTTCAAAATGCATGAAAAAAAAGTACAGATAAAAGTATCTGAACTTGGAGATGAAGGATGGGTGATTGGTGCTTCAACATTAGCGATTAGCAAACTTTTTGAAATACCTTTGTATGAAGGGCAAGATAATGCATTAACAGTATTTTAAGTGAGTTTAATTAATTTATTTTTAATACTTCATTCACTGAAAAAAGTTGAAGGGAGGGGTAAAGGGAACAAATTAAATAAATATTTGACTTATAGATTTGATTAATAAAAGGGGGAAATTTAGAATGAGTAAAAAGATGATAAGTGTTTTAGTAGCAGCTATTTTGGTTTTGACATTTGTACTGCCAGGGTGTGGTTCAAACAGTAGTACGAAGCAATCTACTGATAATACCTCTGCAAACGATACACAAAAAGTAGAACCTGTTACAATTGAATTTTGGCATACTTTCAGTGATACGGAAGATAAAATTTTAAATGAGCAAATTATCCCTGATTTTGAGCAGAAATATCCCAATATTAAAGTAAAAGCTACACGAATGCCTTACGATGGATTAAAACAACAAGTAATATCAGCAGTTGCAGGTAATGCAACTCCAGATGTAATGAGGATGGATATAATTTGGGTACCAGAATTTGCGAAATTGGGTGCACTACAACCGGTGGATAACCTTGAGGGTTTTGATGCTATAAAAGAAAAAGCATTTAAAGGACCTATGGAAACTAACTATTTCAATGGTCATTATTATGGAATTCCTCAAGATACAAATACTAAGATAGCAATATATAATAAAACGTTATTACAACAAGCAGGATTAACAGAACCGCCAAAGACTTTTGATGAACTTGTTGCAGCTGCGGAAAAAATAAAGGGAAAAGATAGATGGGGTATAGCAATCAGTGGAACAGGACCTTGGGGAATTGCTCCTTATTTCCTTTCATTAGGTGGTAAAGTTACTGACGACAAATATACAAAAGCTACAGGATATTTGAATAGCCCTGAAAGTGTAGCTGCGTTGCAGAAATTACTAGATTTATATAATAAAAAATTAATTGGACCTTGCATTTTAGGAGGACAGCCAGACACGTGGGGTGGTATGAAAGGTAATAATTATCTCATGATTGACGATGGCCCATGGTTTTACAGCATACAAGGAGATGCTGCAAAGCAATCTACAGTACCTGCTTTATTTCCGCAAGGACCTGGAGGAAGCATATCAGTTGTAGGCGGTGAAGACCTTGTTTTATTTAAAACTACTAAACATCCTAAAGAGGCATGGATATTTATGAAATATATGTTTTCTGAAACACCTCAGAAGTTGCTGGCAAAACAAGCAGGGCTTATACCAACAAATATGGATGTAGCTAATTCACCTGAGGTAAGTGGTGAGCCGATTATTAGCCTTTATGTTGAACAATTAAAAACTGCATGGCCAAGGACACCAAGTCCAAATTGGGGTAAGATAGACGAAACTTTAGGTCAAGCCTTTGAGAAAGTATTTAGAGGTAAAGCAACACCTCAACAGGCATTGGATGAAGCTGCAAAACAAATAGATGAATTTTTGCAAAATAATTAAAATTAGTTTTGTAAGAAGGATTAGGAGTGTACTCTTAATCCTTCTTACAAAAAGGAGTTGGATTCAATGTTATCACAGCCTATATTAGAAAATAAAAGTAAAAATAACAAAAAGAATAGCCATTTTAAGCAAAAATTTAAAGAATGGTTTGAGGTTTTGCCTTTTATAGGATTAGGGTTAGTTTTATTATCTGTATTTGTTGTTTATCCACAAATAAAAAATATTTATATGGCTTTTACAAATTACAATATAATGCCAGGGCAACCCAGTGAGTTTGTAGGGTTTGCAAATTTTATGAGAGCGTTTCACAGTGAAAAATTTTGGTTAGCTTTTAGAAATACGGTTTTATATGGAGTTGTTACAGTACCTGGTCAAATGGCGATAGGGCTTATTGTTGCAGTTTTAATTAACAATGTAATCAAAGGGAAAAATTTATATAAAGTTATGATATATATACCTGTAATTACTTCCTGGATAGTTGTTTCATTAATTTTTAAATATTTATTTACAGATGGTAAAGAAGGTCTAATTAATTATGCATTGTTGAAGCTACATTTAATTTCTAATCCTATTTCCTGGCTTCAGAATACATGGACAGCTAACTTTGTAATCTGGGTTCTTGGCATATGGAAGGGTATAGGATGGGTAATGGTTATATACTTGGCAGCACTTCAAGGTATACCAAATGAGCTGTACGAAGCTGCTGAAGTAGACGGGGCTAACCCTGTTCAAACGTTTTTTAAGATTATTATACCGTTAATAAAACCTACCACTTTTTTTATATTGATAAATCTAATTATAGGTGCATTTGGAGTATTTATACAAGTTATGATGATAACAAATGGTGCTCCACTTGGTACAACGGATGTGCTTTTGAATTATATGTATAATAGGGCGTTTTCAGATTTTGAATTCGGATATGCATCTGCAATTAGTGTAATAATTGGTATAGTAATTATGGCTATAACTTTGTTACTAAAAAGACTCTTGAAGTATGATGAGTTTAATTATTGGCTTTGTAAAGTAAACATGAAAAAATAGCTTAATATTTCTTAGGATAGCTTTAAAATTTATCAAAAATCACCAAAAAGTAATCACAAACAGACTAAATAAGATGAGCAAATTAATTTCCAGATTATTACAAAAACAAAAAAGGGTATAACAAAGTACACCCTTGTCATTTCCAAGGATGGCCAGTTAGGAGATAAAGATTAGTTCAATTTCAAGCAACAAGAAGATACTTTTTCTTCTCTTTTGGAGAAAGACATAATCCAGCAACTTGAGCTGGTGTCAAGCCATTAAGAGAAGAATGGGGCCTTACAAAATTATAGAAGAACACAAACATGTAAATTAAATTATTTGCGGACTCAAAAGAGGCAAAACCTTGTTTAGTATTATACCAGGCTTTAAATTGATGATGGAAAGATTCTATCAAATTATTGGTGATGTCATCCTTAAAGCTTTCAACTCTAATATGTTTAACACTGTCACCGAACAAAGACTTAACAGGTACTTTGTAAGCACTATAGCGATCAGTTACGATAGCGGAAGGGGTTCCTAGGTTTCTAACAGAATTAAGCAAAGCAAAAGCTTGCCTGGAATCTCTGTAAGGGGAGAGGTGAAAGCCCAAGATAAAGCGGGTTTCAGAATCTATGACAAACCAAAGATAATATTTCTTACCAGCGATTTTAACAACAGTTTCATCGACATGCCATTCATCAGAATTAAGATTTAACATAGGAATAAGTTCTAAGGAAATATTATGGAACAAAGGAGCAAACTTTTTACACCAGTTACTAATGGTTGTATGAGAGACTTTTACATTAAAAACAGTTTTCAAAATCAGAGCAATATTTCTGAAAGAATTTTTACCAAGGAAGAACATAGACAAAGCAGATAGGATTATATGTACAGGATAACGGATACGTTTAAAATTGGTTTTACCAGAAAGTTTAGAGATAGAAGTTGAAGGTATAGCAGTAACTTTGGGGACGAAAAAGGAATGATTGCACTTTTTATCAGAACAACGATAGTTAGAGTAATACTCATAATCATGATGAAGGAAAGAAGACTTACCGCAAACGGGGCAGCGAGGATATTTAGATGTTTTTTTAGGAGATGGTTTATCAGGTGCAAATTGATGGTAGCATTTACGGCAAAGATATTTTTGATAACCATCTTTATCTTTGCCATATTTGTAAAACAAATGAGTATTATTGCATTTTGGACACTTTAATGGTACAATGTTTTGCATGAGGACTTCATCCTTTCTGGGAGGTATTTGTTTTTCCTGCGAAACATTGTACCAGAAAGGATTGAAGTCCTCAACTTTCATTTAAGTTTACAAAACGTAATTATTAAAAAGGGGCAATATTTATGGTTAAAAGCAAATTTGGTCAACTTATTATTCATATTTTGCTATTGATTTGTTCTGCTGCCATGGTTATTCCTTTTATGTACATGGTAGCTACAGCTTTGACACAAGATACGTATGTTATGCCATATCCTCCTATTTTGATACCAAAATCTTTATACTTAGGCAATTTTATAGAGGCGTGGAATGCTAACAATTTCGAAAGATACTTTTTAAATAGCTTATTTCTCGCAATAACGAATACAATATTGTCTCTCTTTATTTCTACCTTATCAGCATATGGGTTTGCAAGGTTCAATTTTCCTGGCAAAAATTTAATTTTTAATATCTATCTTTTTACAATGATGGTACCAGGAGTTTTAAACATTGTAGCACAATATACGGTTATTAATGGAATGCATCTTGTTGACACATATACAGGACTTTTACTCCTATATGTAGGAGGAGGAATTGCAGGAAATACATTTTTTTTGAAGGGCTTTTTTGAACAGATACCAAGAGAATTGGAAGAGTCAATTATTATTGATGGAGGTTCTAGGTGGACTATATACAGACACATAATACTGCCACTTTCAAAACCTGCATTAGCAACTTTTGCAATTTTTGCTTTTTCAGGTACATGGGATGAGTTTTTCACTGCATTGACACTAATAAAGACCCCAATAAAAAGAACATTGCCCATTGCGATAAGAATGTTTCAGGGACAGTTTGCAACAAAATGGGGACTTGTATTTGCAGCATCATTGATAGCTGTTATACCAATAATTTTAATATTTATCATATTCCAAAAGTATTTTATAAGGGGAGGTATCCAAGAAGGAGCTTTGAAAGGTTGAGCATAATAGAGTTTCATAAATATGGGAGAGGATTAAAAATTGAGTAAAAAGATTATTGCGTTAATATTAATAATATCAACTGCTATATTTGGAGCACTCTACATGTATAGTAATATTTTTAGTTTTAAAGATGACAATAATATAGTAGCTTTAACAAAAGGCAAACTAATAAGCGATGTATATACAGATAAAGCAAGATATTATCCAAGTGATAAAGTAACCATAAAGATAGAATTGAATAATGAACTACAAGAAGATTTTCGTGGAACGATTTATATTTTTTATAAACATCTTGAGAGTATTGTGGGGAAAGCAAAAATACAAGTAAATATAAAAAGTGGTCAGAAAAAACAATTGAATATATTTTGGGAAGCTCCGAAAGATGATTTTAAAGGATATTTAGTGGAAGTCTATGCCGTAAAAGGAAATAAAGCAATAGATAACAAGAATACTGCTGTGGATGTTTCTTCTGATTGGTCAAAATTCCCAAGATACGGATATATAGCTAATTTTCCGGAACAGAGTAAGGAAAAATCTGCCCTTATTATTGAAGTCCTTAATAAATATCATTTAAACGGATTATTGTTTTATGACTGGCAATACAAACATAACAAGCCGTTAGCCGGGACAGTTGAAAACCCAGATCCAAAATGGAAAGACATAGCAAACAGGGATATCTATGGCCAGACAGTTAAGGACTACATTGAACTTGCTCACTCTAAAAACATAATGGTTGCAAATTATAATCTTATGTATGGAGGATATTTCGATTATGTAAAAGACGGGGCGAAACCAGAGTGGGGTCTTTATAAAGATCCCAATCATGAAGAACAAGATAACCATCCACTTCCACATACATGGGCGACAGATAGATTGTACCTTTTTAATCCTGCAAATAAAGACTGGCAAAACTACATTTTTAATGCTGAAAAAGATGCTTTTAGGGTTTATAACTTTGATGTATGGCATGTAGATACATTAGGGCCAAGAGGTATGGTTTATGACTACAACGGAAATCCAGTAGAACTATCTTTTACGTATGCAGATTTTCTAAACAATGCGAAAAATGCATTAGGGAAAAGAATAGTATGCAATACTGTAAATGAATATGGTCTTATTAATGTTGCGTCTGGTGCTGACGTAGACTTTTTATATGTGGAAATTTGGCCGCCGGCAAGAGCTCATTATAACTTTTTAAAACAAACTGTCGATAATGGATATAATTATTCTGATGGCAAGAAAGCTACTGTTGTAGCTGCGTATATGAATTATGGCATTGCAGATAGAAGTGCTGAATTTAATAAACATAGTGTAAGACTTACTGATGCTGCAATATTTGCTGCTGGTGGCGACCATATTGAGCTTGGTGATACGGGAATGCTTTCAAAAGAGTATTTTCCGTCAGCAAATTTAAAAATGTCGGAATCACTTGTAAAAGCTATGAGAAATTACTATGACTTTTTAACAGCATATGAAAATCTGTTAAGAGATGGGCTTAAAGAATCAGATAACAAAATAGAGATACCTGGAATTGAGATAAGTAACAATGGTTCAGCACGAACAGTATGGACATATGCGAAACAAAAAGATGGGTATGATGTTATACACATGATAAATTTACTTGGTATTGAGGTTTCGAACTGGAGAGATGATCTAGGGAATTATAGCGCGCCACCTATAATAAAAGATTTTAAGGTGAAGTATTACTTAGAGAATGATAATATTAAAAATGTTTATCTTGCTTCACCAGATATTAATGATGGTAAGGTTATGAAACTTCAATTTAAAAAGAAGGAAGATAGTAAAGGTAAATATCTGGAAATATCTGTTCCTGAACTGCAATACTGGGACATGATATTTATTAAAAAATAATTTTTGGAGGAATTGAAATGGAAAATTTGGTAGAAAAGAGTATTAAAATTATTAAAAATAATCAATCAGAACATGGTTCATTTATAGCATCACCTTCATTCCCAACATATCATTTCAGTTGGTTGAGAGATGGCAGTTTCATTGCGTATTCTATGGATTTAATGGGTCAGTATGCTGAAGCAGAGAAATTTTATCGTTGGGTAAATGAAGTGATAATAAAATATAGTTATAAAGTGGATAAAATTATAGAGAAAATAAAAAATGGCAATAAACTTGAACCGAATGACTTTCTTTATGCGCGATATACGCTGGAAGGTTATGAAGAGAAAGATAGTGGATGGGGTAATTTTCAACTTGATGGATATGGTACATGGCTTTGGGGATTATCAGAACATATAAAAATTACAGGTAAAACGGAACTTATAAATGATTTTTTCAAAAGCATAGATATTACAATTAAATACATTGATAATTTATGGTATTATCCTAATTTTGATGTATGGGAAGAAAATAGTGATAAAATACATACCTCTACACTAGCATGCCTTTATGGGGGACTTAATTCTATAAACAAGTATTTAAATGATGATAAAGTTAAAGAATTAGCGAATAAAATAAAGACCTATATTTTGACAAACTGTGTTGTTGAAAATAGTTTTGTAAAATACGTAGGAAGCAATAGTGTTGACAGTAGTTTGATATGGCTGGCAATACCTTTTGAAGTAGTTGATGTAAATGATGAGATATTTCTAAATACAATTAAAAGAATAGAAAAAGAACTTTTACACAATGGGGGAATGCACCGCTATAGAAAAGATACTTATTATGGTGGCGGCCAATGGATATTATTATCTGCATGGATGGGGCTTTACTATTGCAAATCAGGTGATTATAAAAAAGCGGAAGAAGTAAAAAAATGGATAGAAGAGCAAGCGGATGAAAATGGATATCTGCCAGAACAGGTACCTTATCATTTAAATAATGAAGTTTATTATCCCTATTGGGTTAATAAGTGGGGTAATATTGCAAAGCCATTATTGTGGTCACACGCTATGTATTTAGTACTTGACTATGAACTTAAAAAGGCAGGTGTACAACTTGAGGATTAAAGATGTGTATCCGTCAAAATCACAATATAGGCCTGGTGAAAAAGTTGAAATTATTGCAACATTTGAGGTAACGGATGATTTAGGTAACTATACTGTATCGTGTACTGTTTTAAATTTTCATGACATACTTTATAAAACAGAAAAAGAATTAAAATTGCATGACGAAAAAGTTGTTTTTGAGTTTAATATAGAAAAAAACGAAAAAGAAATGATGGGCTTTGGGGTTGAAGTGGATTTGTACAGGAATAATGAAAAGATTAACAGTTTATCAACATCGTTTGATATTACCGAGTCATGGAAATTAGCACCGAGATACGGTTTTCTATCGGATTTTTTTGATAGAGATAAAAACGATGATAAAGATTTAGTACAGTTGAACAAATATCATATAAATGTAGTACAGTTTTATGACTGGATGTATAGACATCATGAACTGTTACCCCCGACTAATAGTTTTGCTGATCCTCTTGGTAGGAATTTGTCAATTGATGTGGTAAAACAGAAAATTGATTATGCTCACAAATTTGGTATGATGGCTATTGCTTATGGTGCTGTTTATGGCTGTGAAAAGGAATTTTATGAGGAGCATAAAGTTTGGGCACTGTATAAAAATGATGGAACTGTTTTTGATCTTATAAATTTGATTTACATTATGGATATATCAAAGAAATGTGGATGGCATGATCACATAATATCTGAATTTTTAAAGGCCATTAAATTTGGATTTGATGGTATACACATGGACCAGTACGGTTTCCCCAAAGAGGCATTGAGTGTTACTGACCAGGTTAAAAAAATAAGAAAGCTAAGGGACGAATTTACTGTTTTAATAAATGATACAAGGGAGTATATTGAGAAAAACGGATATAAACCTGCCTTAATTTTTAATGCTGTAAATAACTGGCCTATTGATACAGTAGCAAGTGCAAAACAAGACGTTGTATATATAGAAGTATGGCCTCCAAATGATACGTATCAGGATTTATATAATTTAATTACAAATGCGAAAAAATATGCTCCTGATAAGCAGGTTATTCTTGCAGCATATATGGAGCCTTTTTCAAAGAGGTCAAATATACCGATAGAATATGCAGAAAATGCTACAATTATGGTGATGGCTACAATATTTGCAAGCGGTGGTTTTCACCTTTTGCTTGGTGAATTAAACGGCATATTAACAGAGGCCTATTACCCTAATTATACAACAATAGACAGTGAAAGATTTATTAGAGAGTTAAGAGACTATTATGATTTTATTGTAAGATATGAAGAATTCTTATATGATTTTAACATTGTTGATAATACCATGACATATACTGGAGGAATAAATACTGAGTATGTTTTTAAAGGTACAAAGTTTTCACCAAAAGCTGAAAAGAATAGTGTATGGACTCTGGTAAAGGAAAAAGAGGGATATAAAATAATACATCTTGTCAACTTTACTGGAGTACAAAGCATGAAATGGAATGAGGGCAAGGAGATAAGGCCCAAAATTATAAATAATATTGAAGCTACTGTACTTGTAGCAGAAAGTGTAAAAGGTGTATATTTAGCATCACCAGACATTGATTCTGGTAAACCGAAGAAACTGGATTATGAATATGTACCTCATGAACATGGGAAAGCTATTAGATTTGTTATACCAGAATTAAGAGTTTGGGATATGGTTTATATAGTTTGTGAGAGTTAAACTAATGTAATATTGTTTAATAATGGATAAATATGATATATTGAGCTATTTACCACCTTTATAGTTAGTTTTTTAGCTTTAATTACTTTAGTTTTAACTGCAGGGTAGGGAAAGGTTCAATCCATTTTTACACAATTATATAAAGTTAACTAATAAATAGTAAATCATATTTAGCTATTATGTTTAAAAAATAGGAATATATAGAATATTTTAGGATCAAAATTATGTAGCTATTAGTACATCTTAAAGTTGGACGCTAAACTAGAAGCTGGGTTTGCACCTAAATTTATGTCTATATAAAGTATTTCATGGAGAATTGGTGTTAGTATATTATTGTAGACACTTTAACTCGAACAGGATAAAATAAAAATATAAAGAGAGGAAGTGTCTACAAAATGCCAAGAGGACAAAGAAAATATAATGATGAATTCAAGAATACTATAGTAGAGTTGTATAACCATGGTAAAAGTCTATCAGAGCTTTCAAGCGAATATGGCATCTCAAAATCCACAATATCAGGTTGGTTAAAAAAAGCAAAACCAATAAATATAGACAACAAAGGCACAACAATTACAGTAGAAGAATATCAGGCTATGTTAAAGAAGATGGCAAGACTTGAAGAGGAGAATGAAATATTAAAAAAAGCCATGGCCATATTCGAAAAGGAGTAAGCTCTATATTTGAGTTTATTGAGGAAAATAAAAAATATTATGATGTTAAATAAATGTGTGAAGTTTTAAAGGTTTTAAGGAGCTCCTATATAACGCATATTTACACTGTCAAGGACAAATGGTGTTACCTTGCCACAGTAATAGATCTTTATACCAAGAAAGTCATTGGCTATGCGTTTTCTAAAACGATGGATACAGAGCTTGCTATTCGTGCTGTAGAAAATGCCTATAATGCTCAAAAGCCACAGGGAAAGCTTATACTCCATAGTGATTTAGGTTCACAGTATACAAGCACCAAATTTCAAGAATATATATTATCCAAAGGTAACATAAAACACTCATTTAGTCACAAAGGATGCCCTTATGATAATGCATGTATAGAATCTTTTCATGCTTCTTTAAAAAAGGAAGAAGTAAATTTAGCTACTTACTATGATTTTGATACTGCCAGACTTGCTATATTCGAGTATATTGAATCCTGGTATAATAGAAAGAGACTACATAGTAGTATAGGGTATATGACTCCGCAACAATTTGAGGTTTTGATTAAAAAGTCAGCATAAAAATTTCGAGTTTTTGTGTCTACTATATTGACATAAATCCACATAAATCCAATTCCGCCAAGCAAGTTTTACAAAGAAATTTTACGAAACAATGCGAGCCGAGGAGTTTTAGTCGTTTAAGTCCAAATAAATAGGGGCCAGTACATTCTTCTCCTACATATGTTTTGTAATAGACGTTCTTTAGTTTATTCCTACCATTTTTTGTTTCTCTTCCTTCATGTATGTATACAAGCCTTGGCATTTCTTTTTTCCATCTTGTAAAGCTACATGGTCTTCATCCGCTTCTATGTATAATACTCCTTTTTGTCCTCTTTTATTATCTTGTCTAATTCCTCTATAAATAGCACAGCTACCTTCGCTCCTAATTCATCTGACTTTTTCTTGATTTCCGGAATAATCTCAGTTAAATCCATCCCTTCTTCTAACTCTTTTTAAATATTTTCATCATATCATTACTGAAATCCAATGCAAATTGTAGTATAATATTATTTAGATTATTGTTCACAAGAGACAACTCCTTTCTGTGATTTTGTGTTTGCAAATTCTATTTTATCACAGGGGTTGTCTCTTGTTTATTTTTTTACTTAAAAAATCCTACGATAATTTTACACTATGATGTAACAACAATAATATTAAATTATTTGGTTTATTTTTTTAACATTTTTACTATTTCTGTATATTCGTCTAAAGTGATTTCACCGCGAACGTATCTTAACTTGGCAATTTCTAATGCTTCATTATTAGGATCTGTATCGTGTTTTTTAAAAAAGTTAACATTTCTAATCTGTTTTACTAGCAAGTAAATTACTACACCTATTAAAATTAAGAACAATATATTGGTAAGTCCACCACCGAACCAAGTTCCGTAACCACAAGGATAATATCCTCCAAACCAACGACCTAAACCACCCATCATATATCCTCCAAACATTATTTTCTCCTCCTCTCTAAATATTTAAATTTTACAAAATATTTTTAATTTGTTATACTCTTCTTCTGTAATTTCACCTTTAGCCAAGCGTATATCGAGTATTCTTTTTGCTTCGTTTGTTTGGTAATTTTTGCTTTCATGTAAATTATTAATCATTCTTTGCAGGTCACCTGTTTTGTACAAATAAAAGCCAATTGCCAAGATTAATATAAGACCCATACTTTTCAACTCCTTTCTATTTATCGAAAAATTGTTAACTTGCTTTCACCTTTATTTTAAAACTTACTTTTGAAGAAAATATGAAGAGAAAAAAGATATAAACTGTTGGTAAATACAGCTTAATTAGAATGATTTCTAAAAATAGATGGTTAGATTTTCATAAGCCGTGATGTATAATATATGAAGAAAGAAATTTATCAAGCTATTTTCATACATTATTCATAATTTTACAATAAAATGATAAAGGATGGTTGAAAAATGGGTAAAAAGATATTTGTTGTTGATGACGAAATAAAAATACTGGAAGTTGTAAAGTCATATCTTGAACATGAGGGATTTAGCGTTATTACCGAAACCAATGGCAATAACGTTTTAGATACATTCAAAAAAGAAAAACCAGACCTTGTTATATTGGACCTCATGTTGCCAGGTATTTCAGGAGAGGAACTGTGTAAAAGGTTACGTCAGTTTTCCAATGTTCCGATATTGATGCTTACAGCAAAAGTTCAAGAAAGTGATAAAATTAATGGATTTTCTATAGGTGCTGATGACTATATTACAAAACCATTCAGCCCACGCGAATTGGTTATGAGAGTAAAAGCAATATTAAGAAGAACAACTGATGATGTGCCTCTTGCTGAAGTAATGTCTTTTAATAATGATGACCTTGTGGTTGATTTAAGAGCACATACAGTGAGGAAAAAGGGTGTGGTTGTAAATCTTACTCCAAATGAATTTAAAATTTTAAAGATTCTAATTCGCAATCCAAATAGGGTCTTTACAAGAGAAGAATTAATTGAAAAAGTTATGGGATTTGACTATGAAGGCTATGACAGGACGATTGATGCACATATTAAAAATTTAAGACAAAAAATTGAAGACGATACGAAAAATCCAGTGTATATTAAAACGGTGTATGGCGTTGGATATAAATTTGGTGATGGAAATGTTTAGAAATAATTTAAGAACAAGGACGGCTATTGTATTTATTTCAATAGCTCTTATATCGATTGTTATTGTAAGTATTACAACAAACATCTTAATAATAAATAGCTTTGGAAATTATGTTACAAAGTCAACAGATAAAGAATTTAGCAATATAGCTAACACTCTTGCTGCAGTGTATAAATCTGAGGGAGGTTGGAAAAGTACAACAGGGCGTGAAATTGCTCATGCAGCTATGATGAAAGGATATGGATTAAGGCTTAGAGATAAAGATGGCAAAATTATATGGGATTTTTCTTCAATGTCATATATGATGAATATGATGGGAAAATGGAATAAGAAAAATATTTCTGAAAAAACTCTTCCCATCATTGTAGATGAAAAAACAGTGGGATATGTAGATATAATTTATTATGGGCCGATAATGATGAGTGACTTGGATTTTAAGTTTTTATGTGATATTAGCAGATATAATATTATAGCAACATTGATAGCTCTTTTTATAGCATTGACTATAAGTATTTATGTGTCAAATTATATTACAAAACCGTTAATTAATATTACGGAAGTTGCTAAAAAGCTTGAAAAAGGTGATTTTACTGCAAAGGTTTATGATATACCTAAAGAAGATGAGCTATTTAAGCTCACAGCTGCAATAAACCACCTTGGAGAATCTTTAAAAAATCAAGAAATACTAAGAAAACAAATGACCTCTGACATTGCACATGAGCTTAGAACACCATTGACAACATTGCAGAGTCATATTGAAGCAATGCTTGATGGGATTTGGGAGCCGACGCATGAAAGATTGAAGAGTTTAAATGAAGAGGTCTTAAGGCTTATAAATATTGTAAAAGACCTTGAAACATTGAATAAATTTGAATCTGATATGTTAAAGCTTAATAAAATCAAATTTGATGCAAGCGAATTAGTAAAGAGCATTTTGACAAATTTTGAAGCATCTTTTGCTGAAAAAGAACAAGAAGTTGTAAAGAACATCGAAGATAACATTATGTTGTTTGGTGATAAGGACAGGATAGCACAGGTCTTCGTTAACCTAATATCAAATTCAAATAAATATACTCCTGTAGGTGGCAAAATAAAAATAGACTTTTATAAAGATGGTGATTATGCAGTATTTGTAATAGAAGATAATGGAATGGGCATATCAAAAGATGATATTCCTTTTATTTTTGAAAGGTTTTACAGAGGAGAAAAATCAAGAAATCGTGAAACAGGTGGAAGTGGAATAGGGCTTTCGATTGCAAAAGCTATAGTACTAGCCCATGGAGGCGAAATAAGCGTTGAAAGCGAGATAAATAAAGGGAGTAAGTTTATTGTTAAAATTCCCCTATAAAAACTGGTTCATAAGTTTTTCATAATGGCGGTGTATAATTATTTTTGAAAGGAAGAAGGGATGGTGAAAACATTATGATGAGAATGATGTATGGCTGGGGCTGGGGATATGGAATAGGTGGATTTATTTGGAGCATTGTCTGGATGGCAATAGAGATAGGTTTAATAGTTGCTGCAATATATCTTATTATATCATTATTTCGAGGCACAAAAAATAGAAACAAAGAGAGGGATGCGATAGAAATTTTAAAAGAAAGATATGCAAGAGGGGAAATAAGCGAAGAAGAATATCTTGAACGAAAAAAACGACTTGAAGAAAAATGATTATATCATTGCATGCAGGCATCTTTAAATTGATTTGTATTATATATTAATAGGGAAAGGGTCTTCTATATGAATCTGCAAATAGTGAGAGACCACTTTGGATTGGTAACAATTGCGATAATTGTAATATCAGTAATACCTGCATTGTAAGCTTTGTAAATGCGGAGACTTTTCTGTTATGTCTAAAGTCTGAAACGTTGAATACTTATCAATGGTTTTCTTTAGTTATTTTTATCTTGGTTTAAATGTTGTGCATTCTGTTTCTGCACTAGTTTTTGCAGGCATTACTTTTGAACTTACTTCAATTGATGGAGCGTGGCATTTCATTAAAAACTATTCACCGAAAATGTCATTGTTATCGTAATAATTAACCCAAAAATAGAATTTATTACCATAAGACAGCTTTAACAATAGGAAAGTAGTTTACATTAGTAGTATACAAATACAATTATTCCCTGTAAAATAACAAAAAAAGACAATACCACTTTATGGCTTACAATGCAGCTTCCCTCACTGTTAGTGTTCTTGCATTTGTTTTTTTGAATGATGATTAATTTTTGTAATTCCCTCTTTGCCATATTATTTCTCCCCTTTTCATACTGACATTATCGCAGAATACTTTTAATATGGCAATATCACAGAATAATAACATTCATCAGATTTCTGATATTGACATGAGGGAAAAATAATTATATACTAATATATGAACAATTATTCATATGTTCAAGTATTGAGGTGCTTTTTATGAAGGAGAAAGGAAATAAAGCAGAGGCTTGTGAAGTTACTATAATACATGAAGATATTGTAAACAAAGTAAAAGAAATTATGCCCGAAGAAACAAAATTATATGACCTTGCAGAATTATTCAAAGTATTTGGGGATACTACAAGGATAAAAATACTCTGTGCGTTATTTGAATCAGAGATGTGTGTTTGTGACATTGCGGCACTTCTTGGCATGAGCCAGTCTGCTGTTTCCCACCAACTTCGAGTATTAAAGCAAAATAAATTAGTGAAATTTAAAAAAGAAGGAAAAGTAGTGTATTATTCTTTAGCGGATGACCATGTAAAGAAAATATTTGAGCAGGGATTTAATCATATTAATGAGTGAATGAATAGAGGGTGAGTAATGTGCAAAATAATAACAAGTCATTTATTTTAAAAGGGCTTGATTGCGCAAGCTGTGCTGCCAAAATAGAAGAGGGTGTGAAAAGGATAGAGGGTGTGACTTATGCTAATTGTGATTTTGTCAACAGCAAGCTTTCCGTTGAAATAGATGATTCATATGAGCTGGAAAAAACGATAAAAGAATTGAAAAAACTCGTAAAAAATATAGAACCAAATGTTGAAATTATTGAATATGAAAATGAAAAGATTAAAGATGATAATGAGCTATTGAGAAGGGGCATTCGATATGGAATTTCTGCTATTTTGTTTGCTGTTGCATTGATATTTAATTTATCTGTTTATGTTAAATTTACCTTATTTTTTATAAGTTATATAATCGTAGGTGGAGAAGTCATCTTAACAGCTGCTAAAAAGATTTTAAAAGGGCAGGTTTTCGATGAACATTTTCTTATGAGCATAGCGACAATCGGTGCTTTTGCGATTGGAGAGTATCCTGAAGGTGTAGCTGTAATGCTTTTTTATCAGATTGGTGACCTTCTGCAGGATGCTGCTGTTGACCGTTCGAAAAGGTCTATTAAAGAGTTAATGGACATTCGTCCCGATTACGCTAACTTAAAAATTGGAGATGAAATAAAAAGGGTTTCACCAGAAGAAGTAAAAACTGGAGATATCATCATAGTGAAACCTGGCGAAAGAATACCGCTTGACGGAAAAGTAATTGATGGAAAGTCAATGGTTGATACTTCTGCATTAACTGGGGAGTCTGTTTTGAGAGAAGTTTATGAAGGCTCAGAGGTTTTAAGCGGCTTTATAAACAAAAATGGCCTTCTCACAATAGAAGTAACGCAAGAATTTGGCGAATCGACCGTTTCAAAAATACTGGATCTAGTTGAGAAGGCGAGCAGTAGAAAAGCTTCTACAGAGAATTTTATAACAAAATTCGCGAAATATTACACTCCTATTGTTGTTTTTTTGGCACTAATTATTGCAGTAATTCCTCTTTTAATTATACCAGGAGCAACTTTTAAGCAATTTATGTATAGAGCACTTATTTTTCTTGTAATATCATGCCCCTGTGCACTGGTGTTATCAATTCCCTTAAGCTTTTTTGCTGGTATAGGTGCTGCGTCAAAAAATGGCATCATTGTAAAAGGAAGCAACTATTTGGAAGCTTTGAGCAATGTAGAAACTGTTGTATTTGATAAAACAGGTACCCTTACAAAAGGGGTATTTAAGTTAACGGAAATTAAACCTGTAAATGGTATAAGTAGGGATGCGCTTTTAGAATATACGGCATATGCCGAAAGTTTTTCAAACCATCCTATAGCAGAATCCATTTTAAAAGCCTATGGAAAAGAAGTAGACAGATCTAAAATAAAAAAGTATGAAGAAATTTCAGGAAATGGCGTAAGAGCAAATATAGATGGAAAAAAAGTCCTTGTAGGTAATGCTAAATTAATGAAGGCCGAAAATATTGATTGTGTTACCAGTGACTCAATAGGTACTATCATTCATGTAGCTATAGATAACAAATATTCTGGTTATATCGTCATATCCGATGAAGTAAAAGAAGATTCCTCAAGAGCCATAGAAGGCCTAAGAGAAATGGGCATTAAGAGGATTGTCATGCTTACGGGGGATAACAAAGCTATCAGCGATAAAATCGCTGCTTCATTAAGGATTGATGAAGTGTATTCAGAACTTTTTCCAAATGAGAAAGTTGGTATACTTGAGAAGTTATATGCTAACAATAAAAAGGGCAAACTCATATTTGTCGGTGATGGCATAAATGATGCACCGGTTTTAGCGAGAGCTGATGTTGGTGTTGCAATGGGTGGAATCGGGTCAGATGTTGCTATAGAAGCAGCCGATGTAGTTTTAATGACAGATGAACCTTCAAAACTGGTAACAGCGATAAAGATATCCAAAAAAACAAAATTAATAGTATGGGAAAATATCCTTCTTGCGCTGGGAGTAAAAATAGTAGTTTTAGCACTTGGTGCTTTAGGGGTTCCTACAATGTGGGAAGCTGTATTCGCCGACGTTGGTGTTGCTCTCCTTGCAGTCCTTAATGCATTGCGTGTGCTAACTGGGGCGGTTTAAAACCGCCCCTTAAGTTTATGGAAACACAGAAATCTTCGTGACTTTTTTGCCTATAAATAAACTGAATTTTGAAAGTATCTATTGACATTGATATAAGATTGTGATACTTTAAGAAGAGAAAATTTATAATTCTTATCGGAATACTCGGAATTAAAAGGAGGCAAAAAATTATGTCTGAAAGAGAAGACAAAATTTATGAGGATATAACCCAGCTTATAGGCAATACACCTATGATTAGGTTAAATAAAATTGTTCCTGAAAATGCAGCGGAGGTCATAGTAAAATTAGAGTCTTTTAACCCAGGTGGGAGCGTTAAGGACAGAATTGCATTAAATATGATAAAAAGGGCTGAGGAAGAAGGAAGATTAAAACCTGGTGGGACAATTGTTGAAGCTACCAGTGGAAATACAGGCATTGGTCTTGCAATGGTCAGTGCTGTAAAAGGGTATAAATTGATTCTTGTCATGCCTGATACGATGAGTATAGAACGACGAAATTTACTTTTGTCATATGGAGCAGAGCTTGTTTTAACACCCGGTGCAGAGGGCATGAAAGGAGCCATAAAAAAGGCACAAGAAATTTTGGAATTGAATCCTGATTATATAATTTTAGATCAGTTTAAAAATTCTGCGAATCCAGAAATACATGAGCTTACAACGGCAAAAGAAATATTAAAAGATACAAATGGAATAGTAGATGCATTTGTAGCAGGTGTAGGCACAGGGGGAACAATATCCGGAGTAGGGAAAGTTTTAAAGCAATATAACAAAGATATAAAGATTTTTGCAGTAGAACCAGAGGAATCTCCTGTATTGTCAGGCGGCAAACCTGGACCTCATAAGATACAAGGAATAGGAGCTGGATTTATTCCCGACACATTAAATCTTGACGTTATCGATGAAATTATAAAGGTAAAAGAGAGAGATGCTTTTGAGATGTCAATGAAACTTGCAAAACAAGAAGGAATTCTTTGTGGTATTTCTTCAGGCGCAAATGTTTTTGCGGCAATTGAAGTTGCAAATCGCATCGGGAAAGGAAAACGAGTTGTAACTGTGTTGCCTGATACTGGGGAAAGATATTTAAGTATGCACAAATTTTTTGAATATTGAACTCCATAATGAATAAAAAATGCAGAATATGAACAGATACTAAGAAGTAGAAGATAAATAGAGAGAGGCGATTTTTGTGAGCACAATTTATTTAGACAATGCGGCGACTACTCCAGTTGATAAAAGGGTATTAGAGGCGATGTTACCATATTATAGTGATGTTTTTGGTAATCCCTCTTCTTTACATTCACATGGTCAAGAGGCGAAAAAAGCTATTGAAGAAGCGAGGGAAAAAGTAGCAAAAGCACTAGGTGCAGATTCTGAGGAAATATATTTTACCAGTGGAGGGTCTGAGTCAGATAATTGGGCATTAAAAGGTGTAGCATATGCGTTGAAAGAAAAAGGAAATCATATTATTACAACAGAAATTGAACATCATGCAGTGCTCCATACTTGCCGATATCTTGAAAAAGAAGGATTCAAAGTAACATATCTTCCAGTTGACGAATATGGACTTGTAAAACCTGAAGATTTAAAAAAGGCGATTACAGATAAAACAATCCTTGTTTCTATAATGTTTGCTAATAATGAGATAGGTACGATAGAGCCAATTGAGGAGCTTGTCAAAATAGCTCATGAAAAAAACATATATTTTCATACTGATGCTGTGCAAGCAGTTGGAAATGTACCGATAGATGTAAAAAAATTAGATGTTGATTTGTTATCTCTATCTGCCCATAAAATATATGGACCTAAAGGCGTGGGAGCATTATATATAAAGAAGGGGGTAAAGATTCATTCGCTTATACAGGGAGGAACACAGGAAAAAAATAGAAGAGCAGGTACTGAAAATGTTCCAGGAATAGTAGGACTGGGGGAAGCGATAGAGCTTATCACGAAAAATTTGGATTCTCATATAAATAAACTTACATTTTTAAGAGATAAACTTATAAATGGAATATTAGAAAAAATACCTTATACGAGGTTAAACGGGCATCCAACAAAAAGGCTTCCAGGCAATGTTAATGTATCATTTGAATTTATAGATGGCGAATCCCTTATTTTAAACTTAGATATGGCAGGAATATGTGCTTCAAGTGGTTCAGCATGCACTTCTGGTTCACTTGAGCCATCTCATGTGCTTCTGGCAATTGGGCTCTCAAAAGAATTAGCTCGAGGGTCTTTGAGACTTACAATAGGTAAAGATAACACTGAAGAAGATATAGATAAGGTTTTAGAAGCACTTCCACAAATTGTTAAAAGATTAAGGTCAATATCACAGATTGTATGAGAGAATCTACAAGGAGGTTAGAAAATTTTTTTATGAAAAAGAATAACAGAGTAGTTGTGGGAATGAGCGGAGGTGTTGATAGCTCTGTTTCAGCGTATCTTTTAAAAGAGCAGGGATTTGATGTTATAGGTGTTACGATGCAAATATGGCAGGACAAAGATGAGGAAGCCGTAAGAGTTGAAGGCGGCTGTTGTTCATTAAGTGCTGTTAATGACGCCAGAAGAGTAGCGAATAAGATTGGCATTAAATATTATGTAATGAATTTTAAGGATGTTTTTAAAGAAAAAGTAATAGATTATTTTGTAGATGAATATTTAAGAGGTAGGACTCCTAATCCATGTATTGCTTGTAATAAATATATAAAATTTGAAGAACTTTTAAAAAGAGCCTGGATGATAGATGCATATTATGTAGCAACAGGCCATTATGCGGTTAAAGAGTACGATGAAGAAAGAGGAAGGTATTTATTAAAGAAATCTGTAGATACTTCCAAAGACCAGACTTATGTACTATATAATCTTACTCAAACTCAGCTTGAGCATATTTTGTTTCCACTGGGTAAATATAAAAAAGATGAGGTCAGAGAGTTAGCTAAAAATTTAGGCCTGCCTGTTGCATCAAAGCCAGACAGTCAAGAAATTTGTTTTGTAACTGATAATGATTATGGAAAATTTATTAGAGAAAATGCCAAAGAAGAAATAAAACCAGGAGAATTTCGTGATACGAGAGGTAGATTTTTAGGCTATCATAAAGGGATTATACATTATACAATAGGACAAAGGAAAGGTTTAGGAATTTCTGTTGGCAAACCCCTCTATGTTGTCGATATTGATGCAGAAAATAATGTGGTAGTATTAGGATACGGTGACGAAGTATTTGGGGATGAACTCATTTCCTACAATAATAATTTTATTTCAATTGACAAACTTGAAAGAGAAATGAGAGTAAAAGCAAAGATACGGTACAATGCAAAAGAACAGGATGCAGTAATACGACCACTTGAAGACGGCAAAGTTTTTGTGAAATTTGACAATCCACAAAGGGCTATTACACCAGGACAGTCAGTAGTTTTTTATGATGGAGATATTGTTGTAGGAGGGGGAACAATAGAAAGAAAAGTTAGATAAAATTTCTGAATCTCCTTTTATGTGGAAGAATTTCCTATAAGAAACTAAAAGATGAAGAGGAGATGAAAATATGGCCGAAAAAGCTAATTTAAAAATAACAGGGATGTCTTGTGCAGCTTGCGCAACAAAAATAGAAAAAGGGCTTAAAAGCTTAGATGGAGTTTTAGATGCAAATGTAAATCTTGCGATTGAAAAAGCAACAGTTATATATGATCCAGATAAAATTAATATATGCGATATGGAGAAAAAAATAGAAGATATAGGATATGGTGTAATAAAAGATAAAGTAGAGCTTGCACTTATGGGTATGTCCTGCGCATCCTGCGCTGCTAAAATCGAAAAAACCTTAAAAAACCTTCCTGGTGTAAGCAACGCATCAGTCAACTTTGCGACGGAAACGGCAACTGTTGAATATGATTCAAATGAAATTGATACAGAAAAAATGATTAAAGCGATAAAAGATATAGGATATGATGCAAAAGAGAAGACTGGAGTAGGTATTGACACTGAAAAAGAGATAAAGGAGAGGGAAATAAATACATTAAGAAAATTGGTAATATATTCAGCGATTTTAACTGTCCCACTGGTATTATCAATGTTTTTGGTAATGTTTAAAGTTCCAGGAGGGATACTTGAGAATCCGTGGTTGCAGGTGTTTTTATCTTCACCTGTTCAGTTTATTGTGGGTCTTAGATATTATAAAGGGGCGTGGAACAATTTAAAAAATATGACGGCAAATATGGATACTTTGGTAGCTATGGGAACATCTGCAGCATATTTTTATAGTTTGTACAATGTATTTACAAAACCCTCTCATGAGATACACAATTACTTGTATTTTGAGGCATCAGCAGTTATTATAACGCTTGTAACATTGGGTAAGCTGCTTGAAGCTACAGCCAAAGGGAAAACATCTGAAGCAATAAAAAACCTCATGGGACTACAAGCAAAGACCGCAAGAGTGATAAGGGATGGACAAGAATTAGATATACCTATTGAAGAAGTCAAAGTCGGGGACATCGTTGTTGTAAGACCGGGCGAAAAAATACCAGTGGACGGTAAAATAGTTGAAGGTAGTTCCACAATAGATGAATCTATGATAACTGGAGAATCTATTCCTGTAGAAAAAGGAGTTGGTGATGAAGTAATTGGTGCTACGATAAATAAAACAGGAACGTTTAAATTTGAAGCGACAAAAGTGGGTAAAGATACGGTACTATCGCAAATTATTAAAATGGTGGAAGACGCCCAAGGTTCCAAAGCACCAATTCAACAAATTGCTGATAAAATCTCTGGTATTTTTGTACCCACAGTTATGGGTATAGCTGCTACCACATTTTTAATCTGGTATTTTGGGTATGGAGATTTTAATGCGGGCATAATAAATGCAGTATCTGTGCTTGTAATTGCGTGCCCGTGTGCGCTTGGACTTGCAGTTCCCACTTCTGTGATGGTAGGGACAGGAAAAGGAGCAGAAAATGGTATACTCATAAAGGGAGGAGAACATCTGCAGAGGGCAGGAAAAATAACGACAATAGTGCTTGATAAGACTGGGACGATAACAAAAGGAGAACCGGAAGTTACAGACATAGAAGCTTTTGGAAATTTCACCGAAGAGGAGATACTAAAAATAGCGGGAATTGCGGAAAAAAATTCTGAGCATCCATTGGGACAAGCAATTGTCAATAAAGCAAAAGAAAAATTCAAAATATTGGAAGTTCCTGAGAAATTTGAGGCTATACCAGGCTACGGTATATGCATTACGATAAATGAAAAAGAATTTTATATTGGCAATAGAAGGCTTATGGATAGACAAAATATTGATATAACGCCAATTGAAGACAAACTTGTAAATTTAGAAATACAAGGTAAAACATCAATGATTTTGGCTTCCAAAGATTGTGTTTATGGCATTATAGCAGTTGCAGATACAGTAAAGAGTGACTCGGCAAAAGCTATTAAAGAGTTACAGGCTATGGGTATTGAAGTGTACATGATTACGGGAGATAATAAAAGGACTGCTGAGGCAATAGCAAAACAAGTTGGTATAAAAAATGTGTTGGCAGAAGTATTGCCAGAAGATAAAGCTGAAGAGGTTGCCAAGCTTCAAAAAATGGGAAAGGTAGTTGCAATGGTGGGAGATGGTATTAATGATGCTCCTGCTTTAGCTACTGCGGATGTTGGCATAGCGATAGGTACAGGTACAGATGTGGCGATAGAAACCTCAGATATAACGTTGATAAGTGGAAATCTTATGGGTATTGTGACCGCCATAAAATTAAGCAAAGCTACCATGAGAAATATATATCAAAATTTATTCTGGGCTTTTATATACAACACAATCGGTATACCATTTGCTGCAATGGGATTTTTAACTCCAGCTATAGCGGGAGGGGCGATGGCGTTTAGCTCAGTATCAGTTGTTTTAAATGCTCTGAGATTAAGAAGGTTTAGGGAGGGATAAATATTTAAAATGAGTTTGGAATTGTCCAAACTCATTCTTTTAATGCAGGAAGCCACACTACAAAAGTTGCTTCTTTTCTCTTTTTACTGTAGATTTTGATCAACTCTTTGCTGTTGTCCACCACTTAATTCATGGGATATCTTTTTCATCAAGTATTTTTTCCTGTTCTGTTTTTTCCATTTTTTCTATTCCAAATAAGATATTTTTTCAACTGTCATGTGTGGAAATAATGCATAGTAGCAATTAGTCTTAAAATTGTACATTTACCGCTTCCACTGGGACCTAAAAGTGCTACAATCTCTCCTTTTTCAATAGATAAATTAAAGTCCTTTAATAGATAAAGGACTGCACTAATAAGCATAATTGAACATTAATTCTATCTCCTTTGAAGTTTTAGGTCTCGATATATAATAACCTTGTATTTTGTCACAACCCCATTCCTTTAGCATACTAAGCTGTTCCTCTGTTTCTACCCCTTCCGCTACGACTTCATAGTTCATTTCCTTTGAGATATACAAAATTCCCTTAATTAATGTTTTTACTTTGTTTTCGTCAATCCTGTCAATAAGGCTTTTGTCCATCTTAATAGTGCTTATAGGAAACTCTATCATGTTTATTAAGGAAGAATATCCAACTCCAAAATCATCTAGCGAAATCTTTATTCCCCTTCTTAAAAATTCGTCTATTTTATTTACCCTTTGCTCTTTAATATCTAATATTTGAGTTTCAGTAAATTCTATGCCGATGAGATTTGATGGTATATTGTATTTACTAATAAGCTCATCAAATTTAAAGAAAAACTCATCGTCCCTAAGCTGAAGGGGAGAAACATTGATGTTAACCTTAAGCTCGATACCCTTATTCCGCCAATCTTTTATTTGTTTAAAAATATCTTCAATAATAAAAATACCAAATTCTTTGATAAGACATACGCCTGATAGATGAACGCGATCGTGATACCTGGAAAGTAGTAGGATTTGAAGCAAAGCAAGCTCTTAGCACTTTTGAGGAATTTACCTACAAAAGGCGCATTTACATTTTTTATTTTTTATATAAACTTGTTAATTTTCTTTGCATATTATATGATTATGATAGAAGAATTTACAAAATTTATTTTAATGGTGGTGAGTGAAGTGCTCATAGCTATTGATCCAGGTCACGGAGGGAAAGATCCGGGAGCAGTGGTTGAAAACTATAAGGAAAAAGACTTAAATCTAGATATCGCTTTAAAATTAAGGGAGATTTTATTGGACAAAAATATAAGCGTGATTATGACAAGAGATAAAGATGAAACTGTAGATTTGCAACAAAGGTGTGATATTGCTAATAAGAACAAAGTAGACTACTTTATTTCAATTCATTGCAATAGTTTTAAGGACCCTACTGCAAATGGTACGGAAACTTATGCATATCCGGGAAGCATTGTAGGCCAAAATTTAGCTCAATATGTCCAAAATGAGATAGTAGAAATGTTAAAAACGGCGAATAGGGGGGTAAAGTATGCAACTTTTTATGTTTTAAAACACACCGTAATGCCAGCAATATTGGTTGAAACAGCTTTTATGTCAAATCCGCAAAATTTAGATTTGCTTTTACACAGACCAGATATTTTTGCACAGGCGATTTCAAATGGGATAATTAAATTTTTAGAAAGTATAAATTATCAACAAACTGATGATATTAAAAAATTGCGCAGGAAAGGGATTATAAATGAGCATTATGATCCTAAAAGTTTTGTCACATGGGGAGAATTTGCTTCTGTTATAATAAAAATATTGGGGGGAACAAAATGAGAGATTTGATTATGACAATTTTGACTGCTGGTGTTCAACTTGGTATAATGGTCGTGCTTGGATATTTGATTGATTATTTAAATACCAAAATTGGTATGGAAAAAATGAAAAGATATTACGAAATTGCAAAAACTTTTGTGCAAGCAGTAGAACAACAAATAGGGCCTGGCAAAGGACCAGATAAGAAAACAGAAGTTTTTAATTTATTAAAGAAAGTGATTGGCAATAAGTTGACAGATGAAGAGATAGATAAATTAATAGAAGCGGCAGTTTTTGAAATGAATTATATATTGAAATTGAAAGGTCTAGAAAAGCAAGCTGAAGTGAATAAGTAAAAGCGCTCCATTAGGAGTGCTTTTGTTTTTATCACCTATTACTAATCAAAATTGCAAGAATGCGATTCAAAAATTTCATCAATGTAAAAGATTACAGAAGATATGTGCGCAAAAGAACGATATTATGACAAAAAGTTCGGAATGTAGATACATACTAAAAATTATTTTGCAAATTTTATTATTCAAATTGCAAACTTGAAAAATTTTTTGTATAATATTCTTATACTTATTATTGTGAGGTGGTATAAGATGGACTTTTCTCTCATTACTAATAAGGAAACAATGGAAATTATAAGTAAAATGAGCCTACCAGAAGAAGTAGAGGAAATATTAAAAAAGTGTCCTAAAATAACAATTCCAGAAAGTAGACAACATCTTCTTGAAATTTCTGTTGGGGGGAATAATGACTTTTTTGAAGTTTTTTATGATGTTCCAGGGAAAGGAAAAGTATTAGAAGCCACCGTGGCAAGATGTAAAAACGGATTAGCAGTTAATTATCCTGAGCCTTATATGAGAAGGAGAGAGCCAGACTGTCTCGTCGTTGCCGATAATGGGGAGACAGATAAGCCAAGATTTATGGAAAGATATAAATACGATTTTGAGGAGTTAAGACAGAAGACTTTTGAATGGTTAAAAGATCAGAATTTAATTGTTATGCCTTTTATGGCCGGTGGTGAAGAATACGGCTATCCTTCGCTTTTATTGGCACCCGAAAATGCTGGTTTCTTTGCTACAGCTCTTGCAGATATTCAAGGATTTATACCTAAAAAGGAAATACCGGAAGGTTTTACTCCGAAAGCAATAGTATATTCAGCTCCTCCATTTAGGCATACCCACTTTAATGGAAAGCAAGTAGTTGTACACAACCGCTTAGAGAATCTTTATGAACTTTTTTCGTATAACTTGTATCCTGGCCCAAGTGCAAAAAAAGGAATATATGGAGTACTCTTAACAATGGGAGAAAAAGAAGGGTGGATTACTGCTCATGCTTCTGCAGTAAGAATAATTACTCCTTATGACAATATATTGACTATTATGCATGAGGGTGCCAGCGGTGGCGGAAAGAGTGAAATGTTGGAACAGATTCATAGAGAACCTGATGGTTCTATAAAGGTAGGACGCAATTTAGTAACAGGGGATGAAATATATGTAGAGTTGAAAGAGGCTTGTGAGTTGCAGCCTGTAACTGACGATATGGCCTTATGTCATCCTAAATTGCAGCAAGGCAAAAAGTTGGTTATAAAAGATGCAGAAAAAGGTTGGTTTATACGTGTAGATCATATGAATGAATATGGAACAGACCCTCATTTTGAAAAGTTATGTATCTATCCTAAAGAGCCTTTAATCTTTTTAAACATAGACGGAGTGCCTAAATCCACTTGTCTTATATGGGAACATATTATGGATGCACCTGGCAAACCTTGTCCTAATCCTCGTGTAGTTATGCCAAAAAGATTTATGCCAAATGTAGTTGATGAACCTGTAGAAGTGGATGTAAGAAGTTTTGGTGTGAGGACTCCGCCCTCCTCAAAGGAAAAACCATCATATGGGATAATAGGTATGTTACATTTGTTACCACCTGCTCTTGCTTGGTTGTGGAGACTAGTGGCGCCGAGAGGTCATGCAAATCCCAGCATTGTAGAAACTGAAGGGCTTCAAAGTGAAGGAGTAGGCTCATATTGGCCTTTTGCAACGGGGAAAAGAGTAACCCATGCAAATCTCTTGCTCCAACAGATTATAAATACGCCTGGTACTCGATACATTCTTGTTCCAAATCAACACATAGGTGTATGGAAAGTTGGATTTATGCCTGAATGGATAGCTCGTGAATATCTTGCAAGAAGAGGAAGCGTGAGATTCAGGCCAGACCAAATTACACCAGCGAGAAGTAGTCTCTTAGGTTATGCTTTAAATACATTAAAAATAAACGGAAGCTTTATTCCTCGTGAATTACTGCAAGTCAACAAGCAGCCAGAAGTGGGAGATGAAGGATATGACAAGGGTGCAGAGATGTTAAATGAATTTTTCAAAAGAGAATTAAAACAATTTTTAGTACCTGAACTTGATCCCCTCGGCAGAAAGATTATTGAAACGTGTTTAGAAAATGGAACTTTAGAGGACTATATAAAACTTTTAGGAGATTATAGATAAATTGAAAGAGAAAAGAGCCTGTACTAAGTTGTATGGGCTCTTTTTTTGTGGTTCTTTGTCAAGAGTTGGGGTGGGTATTTTTCTGAATGCCGCCCTTTAGTTTTAAACTGAAATATGTAATCGTTGTGTCAGCTTTCAGAAATTTTGTGATATAATTGGTATGCACTTATTCTGATGCTTCTTTTTGATAAATTTTGTTATTTAACCAATTTTATTATAACAGGCATTCAGAATAAGTGCGCTATTTTTTATGGATGATTTTTATCCACCCCAACATTTGTTAGAGAACCAAATTTTTTAAATTATATTCAATTGTTTTCCGACTTTTTCAAAAGCTTTTAAGGCAGCGTCTAAGTCTTCTTTTGTATGGGCAGCTGTTACAATTGTTCTTACTCTGGCTTTGTTTTTAGGTACAGTTGGATATACTATTCCTTGCGCGAAAACTCCTTCTTCAAAGAGTTTTCTGCTAAATTCGAGAGCTTTAGTTTCTTCGCCTATTATTACAGGGGTGATAGGTGTTTCACTCTTGCCGGTATCAAAACCTAAAGATTTTAACTTTTCTTTGAAATATTTTGCGTTATCCCACAGCTTGCGAGTGAGAGCATCACTTTCACTTAAAATATTTATAGCTTCTATTGATGCTGCAACTGCCGCAGGAGGTAGAGCTGTACTGAAGAGGAAGGGTCTGCCTCTATGATTTAGCCATTCTATAAGCTCTCTTTTGCCAGCTACATATCCTCCAACAACTCCGATTGCTTTGGAAAGTGTGCCTATTTGTATATCAATTCTTCCGTGTAAGTTGAAATGGTCAGCAGAGCCTCTTCCGCTTTCACCTAAAACGCCACTGGCATGTGCGTCATCTACATAAGTTATTGCACTGTATTTTTCTGCCAATTTCACTATTTCGGGGAGTTTCGCTATATCGCCATCCATGCTGAATACTCCGTCAGTTATTATCATTTTGACTCTGTATTTATCTTTTACTTCTTTTAATACTCTTTCTAGGTCCTCCATGTCACTGTGTTTGTATATTACCACATCTGCTCGGCTTAATCTGCAGCCATCGATGATACTGGCGTGGTTTAATTCGTCACTTATTATGACGTCTCCTTTGTCAACAACTGCTTGAATGACGCCCATGTTTGCTGTAAAACCTGATTGGAAAGTGAGAACTGCTTCTTCTCTTTTAAATTCAGCTAATTTTCTTTCAAGTTCTTCGTGAATTGTCATGTTTCCTATTATCGTTCTTACGGCGCCAGCACCAACTCCCCATTTTTCAATAGCTTCTATTGCGGCTTTTTTTAACCGCGGATGATTTGCAAGGCCGAGGTAGTTGTTTGAAGAAAGGTTTATAACTTTCTTTCCATCGATTATAGAACGGGGGCCAGAGGGACTTTCAAGGACAGTTAATTTTCTATACACACCTGCTTTTTTGAGTTCTTCCAGCTTTTCTTTTATAAAGTCAAGGTCATGAATGCTTGACATATTAAAAACCTCCTTTTGTTTATGGATATAATACAACTTTGCCACATTGGCCTTTTATCATTAGTTCCATCCCTTTTTGGTATTCAGTGAGAGGGAAGGTATGGGTGATTATTGGCTTTAATGCATCTTTTAATCCTGAGCGCAATAAACCTTTTACTTGGTACCAAGTATCGTACATTCGCCTTCCTGTGATGCCGTGTATAGTTATGCCTTTAAAAATGACATCATTGGTTATGTCTATAGGGACTTCATTGTCAGGAAGACCTAAAATAGACATTCTTCCGCCTTTTGCGATATATTTAAGACCTTGCCTTATTGCAATCGAGCTTCCAGAGAAGTCCAATACTACATCCGCGCCGTAGCCTTCTGTTTCGCTTTTTATTATACTGACAACGTCTTCTTTAAGAGGGTTTATAACTCGTGTTGCACCTAATTTATGAGCAAGTTCCCTTCTGTATTCGACAGGTTCTATTGCAAATACAGCTGAAGCTCCTGTTGTTTTAAGAAGTGGTATCGCCATCATACCTATAGGACCGCAACCTACTACAGCGACAGTTTTTCCTACTACCTCTCCAGAAAATACTGTGTGAACGGCGTTTCCAAGGGGTTCTTGTATGGAGAGAAGTTCTAAAGGTATGTCTTTATCGTTTAGCCATACATTGCTTTCCGGGACTTTAATGTATTCTGCAAAAGCACCGTCTGTATCAACACCGAGTATGAGGGTGTTTTCGCAGATGTGGGCATTACCTGTTCTGCAAGCTTTGCATTTTCCACATACTATGTGAGTTTCCGCACTTACTAAATCTCCAACCTTTACAGATGTTACATTTTTACCTATTTCTACAACTTCTCCTACAAATTCATGTCCCATTGTCTTTGGAGGTTTTATGCGGCTTTTTGCCCATTCATTCCAAACGTAAATGTGAACGTCTGTGCCGCAAATAGATGTAGCTTTGACTTTTATTAAGACTTCATCCGGTCCTATTATTGGTATTTCTTTTTTTATTATATCTGCACCCTCTGTGGTATGTTGTTTAACAACAGCGGTCATATATCCTTCCACCATGGACAACTCCTTTTCTTGTACACTCAACTTAATACATAATATATTCTATATTTTTAGAAGAATTCCTTCTTACATTACAAAAAAATTTGAAGAACTACATTTTTTCCAGAAAAGTTTCACTAAATAAAGGTGAAAAAGGCTTTAAAATGTATGATAATCCTTTTTTGTCAAATAATATATCTGAATATATGAATACAAATTTAAAATTGGTGAGGAGGAAACTTATGAAAAAGTCAATGAAAACAATGGACGGAAATACAGCTGCTGCCTATGCCTCTTATGCTTTTACTGAGGTTGCAGCAATTTACCCTATTACGCCTTCTTCTCCAATGGCAGAAAATGTCGATGAATGGGCTGCCCACGGCAAAAAGAACATATTTGGACAACCCGTGAAGGTTGTTGAAATGCAGTCAGAAGCAGGTGCTGCAGGTGCTGTCCATGGTTCTTTAACTGCAGGCGCTTTGACAACCACATATACCGCATCACAAGGACTTCTTTTAATGATACCAAACATGTATAAAATAGCAGGAGAGCTTTTGCCGGGGGTTTTTCATGTAAGTGCCCGTGCTATTTCTGCCCATGCACTTTCTATATTTGGTGACCATCAGGATGTAATGGCAGTAAGACAAACAGGTTTTGCACTTCTTTCTTCTTCAAATGTCCAAGAAGCTATGGATATGGGTTTTATAGCACATCTTTGCGCGATAAAATCGAGAGTACCTTTTTTGCATTTTTTCGATGGTTTTAGAACCTCTCACGAAATGCAGAAAATAGAAGTGGTGGAATATGAGGATATTGCAAAGCTTTTGGACTTAAAAGCAGTAAAAGAGTTTAGAGATAGGGCACTTAATCCAGAACACCCTGTTGTAAGGGGTACTGCTCAAAATCCTGATATATACTTTCAGGGAAGAGAGGTAGCTAATAAATTTTATGAAAAAGTTCCCGAAATAGTGGAAGATTACATGAAAAAATTTAAAGAATTGACTGGAAGGGAATATCATCCCTTTGATTATTATGGAGCAAAGGATGCAGAGTACATAATTGTTGCAATGGGGTCGGTGTGTGACACAATAGAAGAGACAATTGATTATTTGATGAAAAAAGGTGAAAAAGTAGGCTTAATTAAAGTGCATCTTTACAGGCCTTTTTCAGAGAAGCATTTTTTTAATGTGCTTCCTGGTACAGTAAAGAAAATCGCTGTGTTGGACAGAACAAAAGAACCTGGTTCTATAGGTGAACCGCTATATCTTGATTTGGTTAAAGCTTTTTACCACAAAGATAAGAAGCCTGTAATAGTAGGAGGAAGGTATGGCCTTGGCTCAAAAGACACAACTCCTTCTCAAATTATTGCTGTGTATGATAATTTAAAGAAAGACTATCCAAAAGATCGATTTACAATAGGAATTGTAGACGATGTAACTTATACCTCATTAGAAGAAGGTGAATTTGTAGAGACAACTCCTGAAGGCACTGTAAGCTGTAAGTTTTGGGGATTAGGCTCTGACGGTACAGTTGGTGCAAATAAATCGGCTATTAAGATAATTGGGGACAATACAGATTTGTATGTGCAGGCATATTTTCAGTATGACAGCAAAAAATCAGGTGGAACTACTATTTCCCATTTGAGGTTTGGTAAAAAGCCGATTAAATCCAGCTATCTTGTAAATCACGCTGATTACATTGCTTGTCACAATAAATCTTTTATTTATAACTATGATGTGCTAAAAGGCCTTAAAAAAGGTGGCACCTTTGTGCTAAATTGTCCTTGGAGCAAAGAGGAACTTGATGACAAACTGCCTGCCTCAATGAAAAGATACATTGCTGAAAACAGCATCAATTTTTATATAATAGATGCAGTGTCTATTGCGCAAGAGGTAGGATTAGGTGGCAGAATAAACATGATAATGCAGACTGTGTTTTTTAAACTAATAAACATAATACCTTTTGAAGAAGCGGTTAAGTATTTAAAAGATTCTATACAGAAAGCCTATGGCAAAAAAGGGCAGGATATAGTGGAGATGAACTTAAGAGCTGTAGATAAAAGCATAGAAGCACTTGTAAAGGTAGAAGTGCCTGAAGAGTGGAAAAACGCAAAAGAAGGGCAAAAAATTATAAAGCCAGAGCCTGATTTTGTTAAAAACATACAAAGACCTATAGAAAGAAACGAGGGAGACCTGCTTCCTGTAAGTGCTTTTGTCGGCATGGAAGATGGCACATTTCCTACTGGCACTACCGCATACGAAAAGCGAGGGATTGCGGTACTGATACCTGAATGGCAAATAGACAATTGCATACAGTGTAACCAGTGTTCATTTGTTTGTCCTCATGCGGTTATAAGACCGTTTTTGTTAACTGAGAAAGAGGTAAAGAAAGCGCCGCCAACTTTCAACGTAAAAAAGGCTATAGGGAGAGGTTTAGAGGGACTTTGGTATAGGATACAGGTAAGTCCTCTTGACTGTACGGGATGTGGCAATTGTGCAGATGTGTGTCCTGCACCTACAAAGGCCCTTATAATGAAGCCTGCTGAAGAACAAATAGAAAAAGAAGCGAGAAATTGGGAGTATGCTGTGACACTTGATGTTAAAGATAATTTAGTGGATAAGACAACTTTAAAAGGCAGTCAATTTGCTAAGCCCTTATTTGAATTTAGCGGTGCATGCCCCGGCTGCGGTGAGACACCTTATATAAAGCTTTTGACTCAGCTTTTTGGGGACAGAATGATGATAGCAAATGCTACAGGTTGTTCCTCTATTTATGGAGCAAGTGCGCCTTCTATTCCTTATACTACTAATAAAGAAGGAAAAGGGCCTGCGTGGGCTAACTCACTTTTTGAAGACAATGCCGAATTCGGCTACGGCATGTTTTTGGCAAATAAGCAGATAAGGGAAAGGCTTAGAGATTTGATGAAAGAAGCTATAAATATGACTATTGACGATGAATTAAAAGCCGCATTCCAAGAGTGGATTGATGGGATGGAGGATGGAGATAAATCTAAACTTGCTTCACAGAAGATATTGAATATTATAAACAAAGGTAGCTATACAAATAATGAGATAATAAAAGAGATACTTGACAAAAAAGATTTTCTTGTAAAAAAATCTCAGTGGATAATAGGGGGAGATGGGTGGGCATATGACATTGGTTTTGGAGGGCTTGACCATGTCATAGCATCAGGGGAAGATGTAAATATCCTGGTGCTGGATACAGAAGTTTATTCCAATACAGGAGGACAGTCCTCAAAATCTACGCCGTTAGGGGCAATTGCAAAATTTGCGGCAGCAGGTAAGAGGACAAGCAAAAAGGATTTAGGTTTGATGGCTATGAGTTATGGATACGTGTATGTGGCACAAATTGCAATGGGAGCAAATATGAACCAGATGATAAAGGCTTTTGTGGAGGCAGAAAAGTACAAAGGACCGTCACTTATAATAGCATACGCTCCTTGCATAAACCATGGCATAAAGT
This sequence comes from Thermoanaerobacter sp. X514, assembly GCF_000019065.1. Taxonomy (NCBI): domain Bacteria; kingdom Bacillati; phylum Bacillota; class Clostridia; order Thermoanaerobacterales; family Thermoanaerobacteraceae; genus Thermoanaerobacter; species Thermoanaerobacter sp. X514. The sequence goes on from NC_010320.1 coordinate 814,690, forward strand.
CAGGCATGGGGACAAGTATAATGGAGGAGAAAAAAGCTGTGGAGTCTGGTTATTGGCACCTTTACAGGTTTAATCCAGAACTTAAAAAAGAAGGGAAGAATCCTTTTGTACTTGATTTTAAAGAGCCAACAAAATCTTTTAGAGAATTTATTGAAGGTGAGATACGGTATTCTTCACTTAAAAACGTGTTTCCTGATATTGCAGAAAAACTTTATCAAATGGCAGAAGAGACTGCGAAAGAGCGATTTAAAAGATATAAAAAGCTGGCAGAATAACAATTCCGGGCGTATGCCCGGAATCGTTATTTTTTGTTTTCTTCTACCCATTCTTTTGCGTTTATTACTTCATTTTCACTTGGGATAGGCACATTTGATTCTTCTTTTACATTTTGTATGTTTGCCCAGGAAGCAGTCTTATGATTTTCTATTGGCATTTTGTGAGGTTTTTTTGGTTTTTTAGTCATACAATCACTCCTTTAAATGTATTATTTTCGATAATTGAAGAAATTATGACTATTATTGTGATAACCTGAGGGGTGTAAATTTCTTTTCTTTCTTAGGTTACAGTTCAAAATAGCAGTATAATTATTGTTATAATCATGGGATGAGGAGAGATTGAAATGGAGATAAGAGGACATCACTTTTTGTGTATGTTGGGCTTTAGAGGGCTTGGTTATGATGAAAAATTTGTTAAAAATATGGATGAAATTATTAGAAAATTAAATAATGAACAGGACATGTTGATAAAAGTTGTGGATAATGTGGATAATATTTGCGCCATGTGTCCAAACAATGTAGATGGAGAGTGCAAAATAGAGAATTATCCGGGAAGTGTGAGGGAAAAGGATAGGGCTATTTTAGAGGTTCTAGGTATAGAAGTAGGAGAAATATTAAGCTATAAAAAAATTATAAATCGAATTAGAGAAAAAATGACAGAAGAAAAGATGAGAGATATATGTAGGGATTGTGAATGGTTTAGCCTTGGGTATTGTTTAGAAGGGCTTAAAAAGTTAAAAGGCGGTGTGTGACCGCCTTTATAAGTCTCTTTGTGAAAAGCGCTTTGCACCGTAATAGAGGAGAAATACCACGTAGAAAAAGATGTATATGAACATGTAAATACTGGGTTGAGACATGCCGCCAAAGAGTCCTTGTGTCATAAAACTTATCCCACTACTTTGTGTCAAAAGCTCTGCGGTCATTTTTCTATATATGACATCTGTAGGAAGGATGAGGCTTGTAATTATCCCTGCGTTTATAAGGCTTTCTCCGCTTTTTAAGCCAAAGGTACCGACTTGACTTTGTTGCATTGCTGTTCCAATTTGTTCAAGAACACCTCCGACGAGGGCAATTCCATAAGCCATAATAGCTATGATGCCTGTGTTTACAGTCGAAAAAATTGAGCTGGAAGCTATTATAAGGGCTAAAAATACAATCGGTCCTAAGTCGAAGAAAAAAAGTCCTCTTAAAATATTGCTTGCTTCAAAGGTTATTTTAGCCCCCATAAAGATGTTTAAACCTACTACAGACAAAAACATGATGGAGCTGTATATTACAATCATAGTGCCTAACCCTATAAATTTTCCCAAAACCAGTTCATATCTTTTTATAGGTTTCGATAAAACGGCGTATATGGTGCCGCTTTCTATTTCTCCTGATATGGCATTTACTGATGTCAAAACTACAAGAAAAGCCACTATGAAATTTGCGAAAAATAGACCGGCAGACAAAATTTGAGATTGAAAGATGATGTCATATATAGAATCGTTGGGACGCTCAAATATTTTACTTAAGCCGAAGGCATATATGGAAAGGTAGAGGAGGGACAAAAGGGAGACTAATAGAAAAGCCCGTTTTTTTAGCATCTCTTTAAATGTGTATTTTATTATAGTTATCACGACACCTCATCCTTTCCAATTAAGTTTATGAATAAGTCTTCCAATGAAGAAGTTTGAGTATTTAATTGATATAGCTTTGCACCTGCTTCTATTACCATTTTAGCTATAACTGGTATTTTTTCTCTGTCTTCTACTTTAAAAGAGAGTTTACCTTCTTCAAATTGAAATTCTTTTGATAAGCGAGAAATTTTTTCAATCAACTCTGAAGTATAGTCTGATACAATCATTTCTACATGGGTGTGTTCTTTTAATAGCTCTTCCAGTTTTCCTTCGGCTATTATTCGGCCATGGTTTATTATGGCTACTTCATCGCATACCATTTCCACTTCACCTAAAAGGTGGCTATTTAAAAAAACAGTTTTGCCTTGGGATTTTAACTCTTTTATGATTTCTCTTACGTCAATTCGTCCTACAGGGTCAAGGGCTGACGTAGGTTCGTCTAAAAATACTATTTCTGGGTCGTTTAAAAGAGCTATCGCAAGTCCAATTCTTTGCTGCATTCCTTTGCTGTAATTTTTTATCTTTTTATTTTCATGGCCTTTTAGTTTTACCAACTCAAAAAGACTATCAATTTTTTTATTAGGATTTTTTATTTTGTGAAGTTCAGCGTGAAAAGTCAAAAGTTCTCTTCCTGTCATCCAGTCATGATATCTAAAGTTTTCGGGCAAAAATCCTATTTTTTCTCTTGACTTAGGAGTACCTATGGGTTTGCCAAGAATCCAAGCAAAACCAGAGGCAGGGTGAAGTAACCCCACCATGGTTTTTACAAAAGTGCTTTTTCCAGCACCATTTGGACCTAAAAATCCAAAAACCTGCCCTTTTTCTACAGAGAGTGTGACTTCTTTAAAGCCGCCTTTTCCATTAAACTGTTTTGTGAGATTTCGTGTTTCTAAAACCATTTAATCACCTCATTGAATTTGCAATTTGAATTAAGGTATTAATATTTACATCCCTAATCTGTGGATCTGTTTTTTCAGGAGAAGAACTTGTACCGAACATAGACAAGGCATACATTACTCCATTTTCATTCCAAGCAAGTGTAACCGTATCAGGAGAATACTTACTTGTGATTAAGAAGGCTTTGTTGCCTCTTATGTTTATTTCTTGGACGCTTTGTGCTTCAGTGATAGGTATAGGCAAAGTTTCTTTCCAGTTGTTTACATCTGCAATCTGTTTTTTCAAATGGTCAGGTAAAAAGGGTAAGTTAGCCAAAGCATCTATTACTTTATCCACATCTACTCCTTCTGGTACTATCACTTCAGGAGCTTTGTTTATTGAAATGTGTATGCCTCTATAATTTTCTGAAGCATTTTTGTCTTTCATGGAGATATTAACTGTTTTGCCGATGTTTAAAATTACAGGTTTTTTATTGAGTTCTGAAGGGAATAGATGTGTTCCTCCAAATGTTTTAATGAGCTCATTAATTTTGTCGATATTGAGTACAAATTCAAAACCCTGATCTTTTCCTACATAAATGTGTTCTATTTCGAAATTGCTATCTGTCGGGAGCTTAATTTCATAATCCACCATAGATTTTAATTTGTCAATTTCATTTGGGGATACATCATATCCTTCAGGACCTCCATTTTTTAATATTTCTCCATATTCCTTTAAGTCAATATTTTTTATATCTCTTCTGTAAAACTCATTTTGAATTTGCCTCATATCATCAGGAGTTATTGTTATTACCTGCATCTTGTTAAGCCTTAGAAGGTTTAAAAGTTTAGCTTCTACATTTTTAAGGGGTGGGAAAAATACTGAGGCAGCTATAAATGCAATTACAATGGCAGCAGCAATAGCTTTTTTGTATTTTGTAAACATGGCAAAAATTCCTCCTTTTTTATTATTTTCACTCAATTTTTCATTAAAACTTGCCCATGCTTCATTTAAGTCTATATTAGTAGTTTCTAAAGCTTTTGAGGTAAATTCATTTATAGACTTTAATTCTTCTAATTTTTCTCTGCATACATCACAGGTTTTTAAATGTTCTTCAACATTTTTTGCTGTAATTTCATCAAGTTCGTTGTCTATATATGCTTGGAGTGTTCCTTCATCGTAGCACATTTTTACACCTCCTTTTCATATAATTCTTTAAACTTTTTTTGTGCTCTTGCTATGGTTGTGCCGACGGAGGTTTTCTTAATTCCCAATGATATTGCTATTTCTACGTAACTATATCCTGAATGTTTAAGTATTAGACACATCATATCTCTTTTACTCATTTTTAGGAGGACTTCTTTCACTTTAGCTCTTTCAAATTTTTTAATTGCTATTTCTTCAGGGTCTTCAAAAAATTCCTCTTGCGTGTTTCTAAAAACTTCCAGTTCTCTTATTTTTGTGTTTTTTTCACTGCGGATATAATTTAAGGCATGATTTATTGCCACTTTGGATAACCAACCTCCTATATTTTCATTGTACCGGGGAGGGTTCTTAAAAAATTTTATAAAGACTTCTTGTGATATGTCTTCTGCCTTGAATTCGTCTTTGATCATCCATGAAATTTGTCTTAAAACTTTTGGATAATATTCTTCAAAGATATCTTTGAAGTCCTGTTGTATTTTGAACACCTTCCCTATGTCTTTTCATTAATAATAACACATCTAAACCAAGTTTTGTGACAAAAAACCCCGCATGAAATTTTTCATGCGGGGTTATATCCATGAACTATACAATCCCTTTGTCTTTTGTATAAAAACTTTATATAATTATATCAGTGCCACAATGTACTTTGGGGGTGTTAAGTTGAAAAATATAAAGAGTTATTATCCCTATTTAGCTGGGGTGGGGATGGCATCAATTTTTGGATTTTCTTTTATGTTTACCTCTATGGGGCTTGATGTAGCTTCTCCTATGGAGCTTATAGCCTATCGTTTTTTACTTGCAGCATTTATGATTACTCTTTTGTGGGTATTTGGAATTATTAAACTTAATTATAGAGGGAAAAATCTGTGGCCATTGTTTTTATTGTCTCTATCAGAGCCTGTTGTGTATTTTATATTTGAAACATATGGTGTAAAATATACCTCCTCTTCTCTTTCAGGCTTGATGATAGCTTTAATTCCTGTTGCTGTTACTGCTTTGGCGGCGGTATTTTTAAAGGAAAGACCCTCTTTGTATCAGCTTTTCTTTATTCTTTTGTCTGTTACAGGAGTTGCTTTTATAATTTTTATGACGGGTATTGAAAGCCGTAATACGTCAATTATAGGGTTTGTGTATCTTTTAGGAGCAGTCTTATCTGCAGCTTTTTACAGTATTTTAACAAGAAAGTCTTCTTTAGAATTTTCACCTATTGAGATAACCTTTGTAATGATGTGGTTTGCTGCAATTTCTTTCAATTTTTTAAATTTAATTGATAGATTAACAAAAGGTTACCCTATTTCTGACTATTTCAAGGATTTAACTGATTACCGAGTACTTATTCCTGTGTTATATTTAGGCGTTTTATCTTCTGTTGTAGCGTATTTTTTAAATAATTACGCTCTTTCAAAATTGCCTGCATCTCAAGCTTCAGTTTTTGCAAATTTGACCACAGTAATTTCTATAATAGCGGGAATAACCATAAGACATGAAACTTTTTATTGGTATCACGTAATAGGGGCTATTATGATATTGATAGGAGTATGGGGGACAAATTATTTTGGAAAAGTGTCTCAATTGGTTATTTCTTCAGAAGAAACACACTGAAATTCTGTATTTACATTACTTAGAGGATGTGATATACTTTTAACGTAACCCTATACCATACGGGGGCATATATTAGCCCAAAAAGGATGCGGTATAAAAATACCGCATTTATTATAGAGGAGTGATTTTATTAGTACTTTAATTAGTATAACATGTTTTTGCGTTTTATTAAAGTGCAAAAAGAGAGATAATAAATATAAAAAGTTTTTGAAGTGAAACTATGGAGAGAGATGTAAAAGAAGCTCTAGAAATGTTAGGCAGAGGGAGATGAAACTTTTGAGGTTGTGGCTACATTCAATGCTATGCATACATGAGGAATTATAAAAAGGTACTGGATCAGATGGTGAGGGTCTGTTGAATATGGGAAGAAAGTTGTCGCTGAAAGACACAAAGAGAGAGGAAGCCATCATGAAGCAAATATAAGCATTGAAGATATTGCAAAGTATTAGAAGTTGAATATGGTTTAATAGGAGAAATAAAAAAGTCAGAAAGGACAGATATTTTTATATCCAAAAAGTGACAATTATTAAGGAAAAATTTATCGTTGACAAGACATGAAAATATGATAAAATAAATAATGTCTTTTGTGGCCCCGTGGTCAAGAGGTTAAGACACCGCCCTTTCACGGCGGCAACACGGGTTCGAATCCCGTCGGGGTCACCATTTAAGTTAAGAAATAAAATGTCGTACAAAGGTGCGACATTATTTTTTATGTCGAAAGAAAAATTACATATATAACAAAAATTAACAAATAAAACCATCACCTTAATGGTATAATTTAGAAAAAACAAGAGGTGGTGGTTTTTTTATGCAAAATATAAATATTTTACCTTATAAAAGAGTTATAAAAACTCCCTTGACGGAAAATACACAAAAAAATCTTTATAAAAACATTCAACAGATTATATTATTGTCAATTATAAGCTTTTTTATAGGGCGAGCTGTTATTTTCAATAGTCTTTTGCCTTTCGGCATTGCTTTTTTTGCAACCCTTTTAATGTATAAAAAGCGATATCTTTTAACAGGAATAGGAGTATGGTTGGGAATATTAACTTTACCCAATGTCAATAGTTTTAAATACCTTTTAGTCCTTATTTTGATCTTTTTATTGGAGGGGCTTTTAAAAGTTAAACCTCAAAATATTATTAAAACCTCTTTCATTACTTTTATTTCTCTTTTTAGCACAGGTCTTATCTTCAGCTATATTTATGGCTTTTTGCTTTTTGACATCATAATGAGCCTATATGAGTCTGTCACTGCAATGTTAATGGTTTTTATTTTTAATCACGCTGTTTCATTTATTTTGAATGTAAACAGAAAAATTGTTTCCAATGAAGAGTTGATATCTTTGAGTATATTTATAGGGCTATTTATTTTAGGAATGAATCATCTGAATGTATGGAAATTTACTCTCAATGGGATATTAGGGATATTTATAATACTTTTAGCCTCTTATATAGGTGGGGTTGGAGTAGGAGCAAGTATCGGCACGACTATGGGACTTATTGGGAGTTTATCTTTTTTCCAAATGCCAGTCTCCATAGGGCTTTTTGGATTTGCAGGCTTGTTGGCCGGCAGTTTGAAAAAATTGCATAGAATTGGAGTTATTATAGGCTTTTTAACTGCCATTTTTATTATTACATTTTATGTAACATCAAGTGTGGATATGCTTGTAAATCCTTATGATATTGTGTTAGCTTCTTTAATGTTTGCAGCGCTTCCTAAGAAGTACATAGTAAAGGCGGAGGAAATAGTAAAAGGAAATAAAAATTTAAACAACAGAAATTACAATGAAAAGCTAAAGGAAGTAGTGACAGATAGATTAAAAGAGTATTCTCAAGTATTTGAAGAGCTCTCTAAAAGTTTTAAACAGGTAAATGAAAAGGTACTAGACCACAAAGATATTTCTTATTTGTTTGAGGAAATTGCCAATAAGACTTGTACTCAATGTGTTATGTATAAAACTTGTTGGGACAAGGAATTTTACAATACTTATAAAAGCATGTTTGAATTGATAGAACATCTTGAAAGAAATAGCAGTATTGAAGACAATAAACTTTATAGAAAATGTATAAGATTTTCTGAGCTTATAAGTACAACTAAATATTATTTAGGCATTTATAAAATAAGCATGCAGTGGAGAGAGAGGTTAAAAGATGCAAAAGGGCTGATTGCTACTCAGTTGAAGGGAGTTGCTGATGCAATATCTAATATGGCTAGTGATATTAGCATGAATGTCACTTTTAAAGATGAATTAGAACAGATGATGATGATAGAATTGGATAAAAAGGGCATACCTGTAGAGGATGTGTTAATTTATGACACAGGAGATGGAAATGTTAACGTAAAAATATACAAAAAGGTATGTTTTGCTAAGGAATGTGACAAAAAGATTGCCCCAATTGTGTCTGAAATTATGGGGGAAAGATATGAGAGAAAAAATAGGTTATGCTCTATAGACCACAATGGAAGGTGCGTACTTACTCTTACAAAAGCAGAGAGTTTGCAAGTTTTGACAGGTATAAGCAGAGTTAGCAAGTCAAAAAACAAGATTTCTGGAGATACTTATTCTTTTATGGATTTAGAAGATGGAAAATACATGGCAGCTTTAAGCGATGGAATGGGGATTGGATATAAAGCGGCTGCAGAGAGCAGTACTACCATTTCTTTGCTGGAGAAATTTATAGAAGCAGGTTTTGATAAATATTTAGTTATTCAAACATTAAACTCTATTTTGGCTTTGCGATCTGCAGAAGAAATGTTTTCTACTGTGGATATAATGTTTCTGGACAAATTTACTGGAGAAACAGAATTTATCAAAATTGGTTCTTGTGCTACTTTTATAAAGAGGGGAAATGAGGTTGAAATTATAGAATCTAGTTCTTTGCCCATTGGCATTTTGGAAGATATAGAGGCAGATATACATGAAAGAAAATTAAAAGATGGAGATTTTGTGATTTTAGTTACTGATGGAGTGTTGGAGTGTTTTGAGAAAGATAAAGAAGTAGAATTTTCAAGGTTAATCAGTGAAATTAACACGAGGAATCCTCAGGATATGGCGGAGGTGTTGATGAAAAAATGTTTGGAATTGTGTAATAATACTCCAAAGGACGATATGACAATTTTGGTTTCAAAGGTATGGAAGAAAATATAAAATTAATAAATTGGAATAACCCTTCCACAATGTGGAGACAATATATCGAGGCGATTAAAGGAATACTTTTGTGGAGGGGTTTTTTAGGTTTGATTTAGAAAGGAGGATATTATATAATCATTATATAACATGAGTATATATCGTTATAAGGGGTTAAGAAATGATTGATAAGGTTGTTTCCACAATTAAAAGGTATAAAATGATTGAGACAAATGATAAAATTGTAATGGGGGTTTCCGGTGGACCTGATTCTTTGTGTATGCTGGATATTTTATACAATTTAAAAGATTTATTTAATCTTAAGTTGTATATAGTACATGTTAATCATATGATAAGAGGAGAAGCAGCTAAAAGGGATGCGCAATTTGTTGAAGATATGTGTCGCAAATTGAAACTCCCATTTTTTTTATTTGAAAAAGATGTAAAAAAAATAGCCAAAGAAATGGGATATTCAGAAGAAGAGGCTGGTCGATATGTGAGGTATCAGGCTTTTGAGGAAGTATTAAAAGAAGTTAAGGGTAATAAAATAGCAGTAGCTCATAATAAAAATGATGTAGTGGAAACAGTTTTTTTAAATTTAATAAGAGGTTCTGGAATGGCTGGCCTCATTGGAATAAAACCGGTAAATGGAAATATAATAAGGCCTCTCATTGAAATAGAAAGGGAAGAAATAGAGAAATACCTTAAGGAAAAAGATTTAAAGCCAGCAATAGATTTTACAAATTATGAGGATTTATATAAGAGAAATAAAGTAAGACTTAAATTAATTCCCTTTATAAATGAAACTTTTGAAGTAGATATAATAGAAAATATCTACAGGATGGCAAAAATTATTTTAGAGGAGAATGACTATTTAGAAAAAGAGTGTGAAAAGATTTTTAATGAGGTTTGCTATTTTAATCAAGAGGAAATTTTTGCTGATATAAAAAAAATGAAGACACAGCATCCCGCTATTCAGCGGCGCTTAGTTAGGCTTATGTACCAAAAATTAAAAGGAGATATTTATGGGTTAGAATACATCCATGTAGAGGATGTTTTAAGCCTTTTAGACAAACCAACTTCCTCAAAAATTGATTTACCCTTTGAAATTGAAGCTTTAAAAAGCTATAATAATCTTATAATGAGAAAAGTAAAAGAAAAAGAGGTCAAGACTTTTTGGGCAAAATTAAATATTCCTGGAATTACTAAGATATGTGGTATTGGTCAATTTAAAACTGCTGTTTTAGCTATTGATGAGGTAAAAAAACTCAACATAGGAAAATACACGAAATTTTTTGACTATGATAAAATACAGGGAGATGTGGTAGTTAGAAATAGGCAAGCAGGGGATATTTTTTCTCCTCTTAACTTGGGGGGGAGTAAAAAATTAAAAGAATTTTTTATTGACGAGAAAATACCCCGCGAAATAAGAGATAGCATTCCTTTATTAGCCATAGACAATGAAATTGTGTGGGTTGTAGGTTATAGAATGAGTGATAAATTTAAAGTAGATGAAAATACAAGAAAAGTCCTTGTGATAGAGTATACCAAAGGATAAAATAAAAAAAGAGGAGGTTAAATTTATGTCGAGTCCAACACAAGATATACAGGAGATTTTGATTACGGAAGAGCAATTAAAAGAAAAAGTGAAAGAGTTAGGACAAATAATTACAAAAGACTACCAAGGGAAAGACCTTGTCCTCCTTGGGGTTTTAAAAGGAGCAATAATGTTTATGGCAGACTTATCTCGTGCGATAGATTTACCTTTATCAATAGATTTTATGGCAGTCTCCAGTTATGGTTCTTCTACTCAGTCTTCTGGAATAGTAAAAATAATTAAAGACCATGACATAAACATTGAAGGGAAAGATGTGCTCATAGTTGAGGATATTATAGATAGCGGTTTAACACTTTCTTATTTAAGAAAGACTTTATTAGAAAGAAAACCCAGAAGTTTAAAAATTTGCACTATTTTAGATAAACCTGAAAGAAGAGAAGCAGACGTTAAAGTAGATTATTGTGGATTTAAAATTCCTGACAAATTTGTAGTTGGTTATGGATTAGATTTTGATGAAAAATACAGAAATCTCCCATTTATAGGGGTTTTAAAGCCAGAGCTGTACAAATGATTTGGTTTTTTAAAGGAGATATGATATTATAGATTAAAGGTAGTTGGACTTGTTTGAAGGAGGGGCCTTATTTGAACGATAATAACAAAATAATTAGAAGCATGGTGCTCTATTTATTAATATTTATAGCTATTTACGCAATGGTACAATTGTATTCTCAAAGCACCGAACCAATAACCGATATTGATTACGGACAGCTAATAAAATACATTGATGCCAATCAAGTAAAAAGCATTACCCTTGTGGGTAATGATGTTAAAGGTGTATTAAAAAATGGTACCGAGTTTAAGAGCCGTGTACCAGATGTAACAAACTTTATGAGTTTTGTAAATCCTTACATTTTACAAGGAAAACTGGATTTTAAAAGTGAGCCGCAAGTAGGCCCGCCATGGTGGGTACAAATGCTTCCTTCTCTCTTTTTAATCGTAATTTTTATCATATTTTGGTATATTTTTATGCAACAGGCACAAGGTGGGGGAGGAAGCAAAGTGATGTCTTTTGGCAAAAGCAGAGCCAGAATGATTACAGACAAAGATAAAAGAGTAACTTTTAATGACGTGGCGGGAGCGGATGAAGAAAAAGAAGAACTACAAGAAATTGTTGAATTTTTAAAATATCCCAAAAAGTTTCTTGAGCTTGGAGCCAGAATACCTAAAGGGGTTCTTTTAGTAGGGCCTCCAGGTACAGGAAAAACTCTTCTCGCAAAAGCTGTAGCAGGAGAAGCGGGGGTACCGTTTTTTAGCATCAGCGGTTCCGATTTTGTGGAGATGTTTGTCGGTGTAGGTGCTGCGAGAGTAAGAGATTTATTTGATCAAGCCAAAAAGAATGCGCCTTGTATTGTTTTTATTGATGAAATAGATGCAGTAGGAAGGCAAAGAGGTGCGGGTTTAGGTGGCGGACATGATGAAAGAGAGCAAACACTAAACCAGTTGTTAGTTGAAATGGATGGTTTCAGTGTCAATGAAGGTATAATTGTGATTGCCGCAACAAACAGGCCAGATATATTAGACCCTGCTCTTTTAAGACCAGGAAGATTTGATAGGCACATTACTGTTGGTATTCCTGATATAAAAGGAAGAGAAGAAATTTTGAAGATACATTCAAGAAATAAGCCATTGGCTCCAGATGTATCATTGCAAGTATTGGCAAGAAGGACGCCTGGGTTTACTGGGGCCGACCTTGAAAATCTTATGAATGAAGCGGCTCTCTTAGCAGCAAGGAGAGGGCTTAAGCAGATAACTATGGCGGAGTTGGAAGAGGCTATAACGAGAGTAATAGCAGGACCTGAAAAGAGAAGCAGGATTATGTCTGAAAAAGACAAGAAATTGGTGGCATACCACGAAGCGGGGCATGCTGTTGTAGCAAAGCTTTTGCCAAACACTCCTCCTGTCCATGAGGTAACGATAATTCCGAGAGGCAGAGCTGGAGGCTATACTATGCTTCTTCCCGAAGAAGATAAATATTACATGTCAAAATCTGAAATGATGGATGAGATAGTTCACCTTTTAGGTGGACGTGTGGCAGAGAGTTTAGTGCTAAATGATATAAGTACAGGTGCACAAAATGACATTGAGAGAGCTACAAATATTGCAAGAAAGATGGTTACAGAGTATGGCATGAGTGAAAGGTTAGGGCCCATGACTTTTGGTACTAAAAGTGAAGAAGTGTTTTTAGGGCGGGATTTAGGAAGAACAAGAAATTATAGTGAAGAAGTAGCTGCAGAAATTGATAGAGAGATAAAGAGAATAATTGAAGAAGCGTATAAAAGAGCAGAATCATTGTTAAAGGAAAATATTGATAAACTCCACAGAGTAGCAAAAGCTCTTATTGAAAAAGAAAAGCTTAATGGGGAAGAGTTTGAAAAAGTCTTTAACGGAGAGGATATAGAAGGGGTGCAGTTTGCATAAAACACCAAATAATGTATAAGTCTTTGGACTTATACATTATTTTTTTAAAAATTTTTAGTTAACAATAAAAAAATTATTGACAAAAAGGAGGATTTTTCTACTTTAATGTCTAATTATATTAGTGGGACTAAGGCTTTTGAACGAAAGATAAGGGAGATAAAAGGGGGACAGTCATGAAAGTGAACAAAGCTTTTGCTACAGATAAAAATTCCTTGCAGTGGATATGCAACCTTTTAGATAATTCACACGATTTTTTTGTCTTAAAAGATTTAAATGGTAAGGTAGTTCATGTAAATAAAAGACTTCTTGAAACATTAGGCTATACCGTTGATGAGTTAGATAATTATGATTATTTTTTTTACCATATATTAAAATACAAAGAAGTAGGACCGTACGAAGATGGTCTTATCATAGAGCTTACGGCAAAATACAATATAAGAATGTCTTTTAGCATAAAATTTAGTCCTATAGCTAACAGTGTTGGTGATAAAATAGCTTTTTTAGGGTTTGTGAAGTTGCGAAGCTATTGTAAAGAAAAACCTGAAGATTATTTTAACTTCTTCAAACATCCAAATGACGTAATGGATATGACAGAGGAAGGTGTTGTGATAGTTGATAATAGGTTTAACGTGGTCTATGTGAATAACAGGACATGTGAATTATTTGGCATTAAATATACAAAATTCATAAATGCAAAGTTTATGGACATTATAAAAAAATACAAACCGGATGCTTCAGAAAATAATTTAATTAACGGAGAAAAAATTGTAATCCCATTGAATGGGAGTTTTGACGAAAGAGTGCTTTTGCTTAAGTATGGGAAGTTAAACAGTGGGCATTGGAAAACTATTATTGTGAAAAATATAACTGAAGACTTAAAATATCAAAAATTAATTGAGCAAACGGAAAAATACACAATTGCTGGTGAATTTGCTGCCACAACCATTCATGAAATAAAAAATTCTTTAACTTCTATAAAAGGCTTTATACAACTTCTACAAGCTAAACATAAAGAAAGTTCTACTTACTATGAGACTATTTTAGATGAAGTGGACAGAATATTAGCTTTAATAAAAAATTACCTTGGTATAGTTAGAAGCAATGAAGAAGGAGAAACTGAAATAGACATAAATGGCGTTATAAATCAATATTTACTTCTTTTTGAAGCAGAAGCTGTTCGCAAAAAAATTAAAATAGAAAAAAGGTTTGGCGATGTCCCTCCTATAAAAATGGACAAAAATCATCTTAAGCAGCTTATTCTAAATGTAGTTCAAAATTCTCTTCATGCCATTGGGGAGAATGGTAAAATAATATTAGATACAAGATATTACACTCTCAAAAAAAGGGTGGTAATAAGAATTGTTGATAATGGAGGTGGTATAGAGAAGAAATATTTAAAAAAAGTTATTGAGCCCTTGTTTACAACTAAAAGAGAAGGAACAGGCCTGGGACTTGCAATTTGCAAAAGTATTGTAGAATTGTACAATGGTGATATTAAAATTTTTAGTAAAAAAGGCAAAGGTACACTTGTAAAAATAATTTTAGGTGAGAGATAAAAATAAAAGCTGGAGGGGAAAATTTATGAAATCTGATATTGAAATAGCTCAAGAAGCGAAAATGCTACATATAAGGGAGGTTGCAAAAAAGTTAGACATTGAGGAAGACTACCTAGAATACTACGGCAAGTATAAAGCAAAAATTTCTCCTGCGTTATCGGAGAAAATAAAGGACAGAAAAGATGGTAAGCTTATTCTTGTCACAGCGATAACTCCCACCCCTGCAGGCGAGGGTAAGACTACACTTACTGTAGGATTAGGACAGGCTCTTGCTAAAATAGGTAAAAAAGCCATGATAGCTTTAAGAGAGCCCTCATTAGGACCTTGTATGGGAATAAAAGGTGGAGCGGCTGGGGGAGGATATTCTCAAGTTGTACCTATGGAGGACATAAATTTGCACTTTACAGGAGATTTACATGCGATTACTGCTGCTCATAATTTATTGGCTGCTATGATTGACAATCACATCCATCATGGAAATGAACTTAATATTGACATAAGGGCTATTACATGGAAAAGAGCTATGGACATGAATGATAGGGCTTTAAGAGAAATAATAGTAGGGCTTGGAGGAAAAGCAAATGGCTTTCCGCGGCAAGACGGATTTATAATAACAGTTGCCTCAGAAGTAATGGCGATTTTATGTCTAGCTCAAGACTTGATGGATCTGAAAAGAAGAATTGGTGATATAATAGTGGCTTATGATAAAGATGGCAATCCTGTAACTGCAAGAGATTTAAAAGCCGATGGAGCTATGACAGTCTTATTAAAAGATGCTATAAAGCCTAATTTAGTGCAGACGATTGAAAACGTTCCAGCATTTGTTCATGGAGGGCCTTTTGCAAATATTGCTCATGGATGTAATAGCTTAATTGCCACTAAATATGGTTTGAAATTGGCAGATTATCTTGTAACAGAGGCAGGCTTTGGTGCTGATTTAGGGGCTGAAAAATTCTTTGACATAAAGTCAAGGTTTGGAGGACTAACACCCAATGCAGCCGTCATAGTAGCGACTGTAAGAGCTTTAAAGATGCATGGAGGAGTTAAGAAGGAAGACTTACAAAAAGAAGATGTGGAAGCAGTAAGAAGAGGAATAGAAAATCTTGAAAAGCAAGTTGAAAATGTGAGGAAATTTGGGGTACCAGTGGTTGTAGCTCTCAACAGGTTTGTTTTTGATACTGAAAGGGAAATTGAAGAGGTAAGAAAGGCCTGCGAAGAAATGGGAGTAGATATGGCAGTAGCGGAAGTTTGGGAAAAAGGAGGAGAAGGCGGAATAGAGTTAGCTGAAAAAGTTGTGAAAGCTTGTGAGACACCTTCCAACTTCCACGTTTTGTATGATGAAACACTTCCAATTAAAGATAAATTGCACATAATTGCAACAGAAATATATGGAGCTGATGGAGTAGAATATACTGCTTCTGCTCTTAAAGATATAGCAAACCTTGAAAGACTAGGCTTTGACAAGATGCCAATAGTTGTGGCAAAAACTCAATATTCTCTTTCTGATGACCCTAAACTTTTAGGCCGTCCAAGAGGATTTAAGATAACAGTAAGAGAATTGAGAGTTTCAATGGGTGCAGGATTTGTTGTGGTTTTCACAGGAGATATAATGACAATGCCAGGCCTTCCAAAGCATCCTGCAGCAGAAAACATAGACATTGATGAAAATGGAAGAATAACAGGACTGTTTTGAGGGAGTGTAGATGAAAGTAGATGAAAAAAGAAATATTAGATATACAAAATTTGTCACAGGCGAAAAAGGAAATTAGCCAAATAAAAGCTGAAGAAATTTCTGTGGATATTATGGCACCAAAAGCCGTTTTCAGGGTTGTCAAGCTGTTTGATGTACATCCAGCAGCTGCTAACATAATAAAACAGGAGATGCTAGCTATAGGAGGAGAAGCAGCTGTAGCAAGAGGTTGTGTCAATATGAGCGTTGAAAAATCTGACGTTATTATAATGGGAACATTAAGACAATATCAGAGGCTTTTGGCGAAACTTAAAATGCAAAAGGGCTATTTTGGGCTTAATGAAGTTGTAGAAGAATTAAAAAGTGTTATTGAGGAAATGTCTAGATAGGCGGCAAAGAGGCTTTTTCTTTGGCCGCTTTTTTACGGGAAAAAATTTCAAATGAAAAGGTAAACATTTGTTAAAAATTTATGTTATAATGTTAAGGGGAAAATCAAAGGAAGGTGTTTTATGGTTGACAAGGAAGAATTAGAAAGTACTTTTGGAACTTTGTCAAAGGGATTAAATTTATTGTGTATTTGGGAAGTATGTGGTATATTATTTTAGTAGGTACTAATAATAACTGCTACTATTCGGTCGCAGTGAGGCTGTAAGGAGGTATAATTGTATGAGTGTTCATGATATGATAGAAGAGCTAAAAAGAAGAAGAGAAAAAGTTTTAGAAGGTGGAGGGGCTAAAAGAATAGCTGCTCAGCACGAAAAGGGTAAATTGACTGCAAGGGAAAGGATACATAAGCTTCTTGACAAGGACAGTTTTGTAGAAATAGACCCTTTTGTAGAGCATCGGTGTTATGACTTTGGGATGGAAAAGCAAAAATATCCTGGAGAAGGAGTTGTAACAGGCTACGGAACAATAGATGGAAGATTAGTCTATGTATATGCGCAGGATTTTACTGTGTTAGGTGGGTCATTAGGAGAGTACCATGCGAAAAAGATAACAAAAGTTATGGATATGGCGATGAAAATGGGAGCGCCTATAATAGGGCTTAACGATTCGGGGGGTGCTCGCATACAGGAAGGGGTGGATGCTCTTTCTGGGTATGGAAACATATTTTACAGGAATACTTTGGCCTCCGGCGTCATACCGCAAATATCGGTAATAATGGGGCCGAGCGCTGGGGGAGCCGTGTATTCACCGGCATTGACAGATTTTATTTTTATGGTAGACAAAACTAGTCAAATGTTTATAACAGGTCCACAAGTTATAAAAGCTGTAACTGGAGAAGAAGTTACTCCTGAAGAATTGGGAGGATCAATAACTCACAATAGATTAAGCGGTGTTGCTCATTTTAGGGGTCCAAATGATGAAGAAGTTCTTAAGATGGTGAGGAATTTATTGAGTTATTTACCTTCTAACAACTTAGAAGACCCACCACAATACGAGACAGGGGATAATCCCAATAGAGTTTCTCAAAGACTTATGGAGATAATTCCAGACAATCCTAATAAGCCTTATGACATGAAAGAATTAATAAGAGAAATAGTCGACAATGGAGAATTTTTAGAGTCACAAGAGATGTACGCAGAAAATATCATCACAGCTTTTGCAAGACTTAATGGAAAGACAATAGGAATTGTTGCAAATCAGCCAAGAGTATTAGCAGGAGTACTTGACATAAATGCTTCTGACAAAGTGGCCAGGTTTATTCGCTTTTGTGATGCTTTTAATATACCTATACTTAGCATAGTGGATGTGCCTGGATTTTTGCCAGGGACAAATCAAGAATATGGTGGGATAATAAGACATGGGGCAAAAATGCTTTACGCTTATTCTGAGGCTACTGTTCCTAAGGTTACTTTGATTGTAAGGAAGGCTTACGGTGGGGCTTATCTTGCTATGTGCAGCAAAGACTTAGGGGCTGACATGGTGTTTGCATGGCCTACGGCAGAGATTGCGGTTATGGGACCAGAAGGAGCAGCTAACATAGTTTTTAAAAATGAAATCAATGAGGCAGAAAATCCTGCAGAAGTGAGGCAGCAAAAGATAAATGAATACAGAGATAATTTTGCAAATCCATACAGAGCTGCAGCTCGTGGCTATGTAGATGATGTAATTCTTCCTTCTGAGACAAGGCCAAGACTCATATCAGCTTTTGATATGTTATCTAGCAAAAGAGAGAGTCGTCCTCCTAAGAAACATGGCAATATACCTCTGTAAGGTGGTGCTTTTATGGAAGGGTTTTTGGAGTTTTTGAAGAAAATCTTTAATAATAAAGAGGAAGAGAAAGTAAAGAAGGAAGAAAAAATAGATAAAAATGGAGAAAACGAGGAGGAAACTGAGCTTGTTGCTGCGATTACAGCCGCAGTTGCTTTGTATTTACAAGCCGATGTTAGTAGTTTTTACGTAAAGTCTATAGTGAGACTTCCAGAGACTGCTCCTGTTTGGGCTAAAGTAGGGCGGCAGGAGCAAATGAGAACAAGATTGTAACTGATGGAGGGATTTCTGTGAAGAAGTTTAAAGTAACAGTAAATGGAAAAGTATATGAGGTTGAAGTAGAAGAGATAAAAGATAAGGATGAAATTTCAAACATAATACAAACGGCAACTGTTTCACAGCCTAAAGTGACTGCAACTCAGGCGACTTTCCAGCCAGTTTCAAAAGCTGAAGCGCCTTCTTCGGCAGATAAAGGTTCTAAAATAATTTCTGCCCCTATGCCAGGCACAATTCTTGATGTGAAAGTTAAAGAAGGTGACAGGGTAAAGCGGGGAGATGTGGTAGTAATTTTAGAGGCTATGAAAATGGAAAATGAAATAATGGCACCTGAAGAAGGAGTTATAGCAAGCATACATGTTTCTAAAGGCTCTTCCGTAAACACAGGGGATGTGCTTGTGACTATGAATTAAAAAATTATTGATGAGTAAGACTTTTTTTGGTAAAATAAAATTGCGGGTATCGTCTTTGAACCTGACACGATAATTAAATAATTAAATGGAGTTCGGAACGGTATCCTGAAAAGGAACCGGAACGGAGGTGAGGAAAGTGCAAATTAAAGCGACAAGAGAAGGGAAAGCGGCAAAAATTTCTTTGAGGCAGATAACTGTAGCAGGAATGCTGGCTGCGATATCCATTGTTTTATCTACAACCATTTTAGGGTACATTCCTTTAGGTATTGCTAATGCTACTACAATGCACATACCAGCAATTATAGGAGGAGTATTAGAAGGACCTATTGTAGGAGCTTTTATAGGTTTGATTTTTGGATTGACCAGCTTCATAAGGCAAAACACTCCTCTTTTTGCGGACCCTGTAATTGCTATATTTCCCAGGATTTTTATAGGGGTTGTGGCATATTATTCTTATAAGTTGACTAAAAATGTTGGTATTGCAGCAGCCGCAGGCACGTTGACAAATACCATCGGAGTTTTGGGCTTAGCAGTGCTTCTAAAATATCTGCCGCTTAAGGTTGCATTATTTGTAGCTTTAAAAAATGGCATATTTGAAATTATTGTCGCTGTGATATTGACAACAATGATAGTAAAGTCTTTGAAAAAAGTGTATGATAAATAAATATAAAAGCAGGCATTTGCCTGCTTAATTTTAAGAAGGTGATGATTTTGCTTTTAGTCTTTGACGTAGGGAATACCAACATTGTAATGGGGATTTACAAAGGGAAAAAGCTTCTACATTCTTTTAGAATATCTACCGAAAAAAGCAAAACCTCCGATGAATATGGGATGTTGATAAATCAGTTGTTTGAGTACAATGGTCTGAAGCTTAAAGATGTAGATGCGGTAATAATTTCTTCTGTTGTACCTCCTATTATGCATACACTTGAATCGATGACTATAAAATATTGCAATACAAAGCCTTTGATTGTGGGACCAGGGATAAAGACAGGCATAAATATAAAGTATGATAATCCCAAAGAAGTAGGTGCAGATAGGATTGTAAATGCTGTTGCCGCATATGAAATTTACGGAGGACCAGTCATAGTAATAGATTTCGGCACAGCTACTACTTTTTGTGCAATTTCTAAAAATTGTGAGTATTTAGGTGGAATAATTGCCCCTGGATTGGCAATATCTGCTGATGCGCTTTTTCAAAGGACTGCTAAACTTCCTAAAATCGAACTTACAAAACCGTCTACTGTTATTTGCAAAAATACAGTGTCTAGTATGCAGTCAGGTATTATATATGGACATGTTGGTATGGTGGATTATATAGTAAGCAGAATGAAAGAAGAATTTGCGCCAAACGCTTATGTGGTAGCGACAGGTGGTTTTGCAAGGATGATTGCAGAAGAGTCAAAAACTATAAATACGGTGAATGATATGCTCACTTTGGAAGGTTTAAGAATAATCTATGAGAGGAATGCAGATTAATTCCTCTCATTTTATTTTTCTGATTTTCGCAATGATATAAAGAACTATAGGGAAAAATACTTCAAACCAAAAGGCTTCAAAAGGGAAACACCTCTGTATGTAAGTGTACAATCCATCTAAATTTTCAGATACATTTTCTGCTAAGGGGATTAACAAAGTAGCAAGGGGTAATAGAATAAAGCGATAGTCTGGGGTTTTTATTGTTTCAGCTAATCCTTTTGCAAAGAGATAAGTAAATATTACAATTTTAAGATAAATTCCCATTAACCACATTGCCATTACCAATGAATCAAACCGCTGTATATAATCGCTAATTCTTATATTTCTCACCATTTCCAAAGCTGTAAATTGAAAGTTTGATGCAGTTTTTGCTCCAAAAATTCCTATTGCTAAAACTCCCAACATCATGCTAAGAGCTAATATTCCAAGGCTTATTATTCCTCCTTTTAAGGCTTTTTCTTTTTTAGAGATATGAGGGAATATAAAAAGTATTATTACCGTTTCAAGCATATAAGAGGTAATGAGGATTGAACCTATTATGGGAGGTTTTATCCCGTTTTCGAGTATTGGGAGAAAGTTTGCCATCTTAACTTTTGGAAGGGCCAAAGTGATCACAAATGCCAAGAGGAGCATTCCAAAAGGAAATAAAAGTTCATTTAATTTAACAATTGCTAAAAAACCTTTTGATACAGTGTACATTACTGATATTATCAAGACTACATAAAAAACCATTGGGGGAGTATGAGGCATAAAAGCATTGACCATAATCTCTATTAATTCTCTCATTACTAAAGAGATACCGTGTAAGATAAATAACAAATAAAGCGAAGCTATTATTTTTCCTATAAATTTTCCTGTTATTTTATCTACATAGGAAAATAGCATTTCTTCTTTAAAGACCATTGCCAGTTTATAATAAAAAACAAAGACAATGCTAGAGGTTACAAAAGATATCACCACAGAAATCCAAGAGTCTTGTTTTGCGGCTAATGCCACAAAAGAAGGCAAAAAGACGTCTGCCGTTGATAGGACAGTTGTGACCAATAAAAATATCATTTGTTTTGTAGAGATTTTCTTTTCTGAAGTCCTTTCATATTGTCCTGTTTCTTTAAACATATCCGACTCCTAAACGTATTTTTTTTTATTATTTATCTAAAGCCAACATAATATTCTAAAAAAAACTTGAAATAATAATATCTGGAGGTGTTTAAAATGCCCCATAAGTTGCCTGATCCACAGTATGTAAAAGAAAATTATCAATATATGACTCTTAGCAAAAAATTAGAAGAAAATATATATATATTTCAAGTGCTTTTAAAAGGGAATAATGACATAGTTTTTAGGCAAATTAGCATAGGAGATAAAAAAGTTAAAGCTTTTTTAGTATATGTAGATGGAATGGTAGATAAGTTGTTAATTACTCGAAATATTTTAGAGCCAATAATGATAGAGACAAGAAAGTTGAATAAAATCATATACACTAATGACCAACTCTTTAATTATATAAATGAATATTTTATAACAACTTCAGAAGTAAATGTAAAAGATAAAATTGGAGATATAATAGACGACTTACTTTCTGGAGAGACAATACTTTTAATTGATGGAGTGGAAAAAGCTTTAATTATCTCTACAAAGGGATGGGAAGGGAGAAATATAACTGAGTCTACTACAGAATCCTATGTAAGAGGTCCTAAAGAGTCTTTTGTGGAGACTTTAAGAATAAATACTTCTATGCTAAGAAGGAGAATAAAACACCCTGATTTTGTAATTGAAAATATAAAAATTGGAAAGTATTCTAAAACAGATGTATCTATTGCTTATGTAAAAAGCATTGCTGATGATACAGTGGTACAAGAAGTTAAAAAACGACTTAAAAAAGTACAAATTGATGGGGTTATTGATAGCGGTTATTTAGAAGAATTTATAGAGGATAATCCTTTTTCTCCTTTTCCACAAATAGCTCATTCTGAAAAGCCAGACAAGGTGACTGCAGAAATTTTAGAAGGGAAAGTGGCAATATTAGTTGATGGTTCACCTTTTGTATTAATAGTTCCTGCAGTATTTGTACAATTCTTTCAGGCTGCTGAAGATTATTATGAGAGGTATTTCTTGTCATCAGCTCTCAGAATTTTGAGAATTGCTGCGATGTTTATTGCTCTTTTATTTCCCTCTATATACATTGCAGAAACTACTTTTCATCAAGAAATGATACCGACGCAACTAGCTATTTCTATTGCTGCTCAAAGGGAAGGAGTGCCTTTTCCAGCACTTTTGGAGGCATTATTCATGGAAATAACCTTTGAAATTTTAAGGGAGGCGGGTATAAGACTTCCTATGCAAGTAGGACAAGCAGTAAGTATAGTAGGCGGTTTGGTAGTTGGGCAAGCAGCTGTTCAAGCAGGACTCGTGTCTCCTGCAATGGTGATTGTAGTTGCAATGACAGGAATAGCTTCCTTTTCAATTCCTGCTTATAACGTTGCGATAACTTTTAGGCTTTTGAGATTTATCATAATGATTGCAGCAGGAACTTTAGGCTTTTTTGGGATAATAATGGTGGTGATGATGATACTCGCCCATATGGCGTCATTGGAGTCTTTTGGAGTACCATACCTTTCACCTTTGACTCCAAGTAGGACACAAGAATTAAGCGATGTATTAATAAGAATACCTTGGTGGGCAAAGATATTGAGGCCGCGAACTGTACAGAGAAAAAATATTATGAGGCAGGAGGATACAAGAGGATAAGATGAAGAGACTTGTAATATTAATTTTGGTGGGTGCCATTTTACTCACAGGATGCTGGGATAAAAGAGAAATAAATCAATTGGCCTTTGTACAAGGTTTAGGTATTGAAAAAGGAAAAGATGACATGATACATCTCATTGTGCAAATTTTAAAACCGGGACTTCTTGCAACAGGTGGCGGTGGTGCTGGAGGTACGGGGGGAGGAAGTGCTGTTGGCAAGCCCTATGCTGTTTTTCAAGCCAGTGGGGTGGATTTTGCAAAGGCTTTTTCTAACTTAAATGATGAATTGCCAAGGTCTCTTTTTCTGCAATATAACGAAATAATATTTTTAGATGAAAAATTTGCACGTTCGGGAATATACAAGACTTTAGATTTTATGACAAGAAATCCTGAGTTTAGGAGGACAGCTTATATATTAGTTGTAACTGGAGGAAACTTGCAAGAACTCTTTGATTTGCCAAGTAATGAGCAACTTGAAAGATATCCCTACAGAGAAGTGTTGGGAATGATACAAAACCAACAAAATACTTCTTCTTCGTATGTATGTGATCTAAATGAGTTTATTGAGACGTTGGAGATTCCAAAAAAAGCGCCTATAACAGGGCGACTGGAAATAGTAAAAAAAGATGGCAAAGCGATAGGATTGAGGATGGTAGGGTCTGCAGTTTTTAACAATGATAAGTTAGTGGGATTTTTAGAGGAGCAAGACACAAAAGCTGTAATGACATTAAAGAACAAATTAAAAAGAAGTACATTGACTTTAGACAAGGGATTAAAAAGCGAAAAGGCACATATTTCTTTTGTGGTTACTAAAGCCCATACTGATATTATTCCTAAAGTGAAAGGCAAAGACATTTCTTTTGATATAAAAGTTAATATAGAAACCCATATGAACGAGCAAGAGAGCAAGTATGATTTGACAGAGCCTAAAAATCTTGAAAAGCTTCAACTTTTAATAAATGACAAAATAAAACAAGGGATAGAACACGCGCTTTTTGTACTTCAAAAGAAGTATAATGCTGATGTAGTAGGATTTATCAATATTTTGCACCAAAGGAATCCTAAACTATGGAAAGAAGTTGAAAAAGACTGGGATAAAATTTATCCTGAGGTGAAATTTAATGTGACAGTGAAATCAATTGTAAGAAGGACAGGTTTAACTTCTAAACCTATATATCCGAGGTGATTTTATGATTAAAATACTTGTTCTAACATTGATTTTTGTGATTATATCATTGGTTGAGGTACCAGGTCTTGTAAGACAAAAAAAGATTAAAGAAGTTATTCTGTTTTTTGTCTTTTTGATTGTTGGCTACATATTAAACTTGCTCTACCTTTTAAATATACAAATTACCCCTACTAATAAAATAATTCAATCTCTATTAAAACCAATTGAAAAATTTTGGGGACAATAATCCAGAAAAGTATTTTATCTGGATTATTTTTCTTTTTGGTATTGAAATTTTTTTAAAAAAGTATTAAAATTGTAATTAATATGAGCACAAAATGTGCACACTGGAGGTTGTGCAAATGAAATTCATTAAAATTGGTGATAAGACTATAAATTTAGAGAAATTACACGGTATTATAGATAAAATGATTGAAATGAGACAAAATGGGTTTTCACAGCAAGAGGTTGCCTCCCGCTTCAAAGTTGACAGAAGTTTTGTTTCCAGGCTAGAAAGTTTAGGTGAGGTTAGAAAAGGAGGAAATATTGCTGTAGTAGGTTTTCCTATAAAGAATAAAGAAGAGTTGGAGATGCTTTTTAGAGAGTGGGGAGTTAATTTTACACTTCTTTTGTCTGAAAAAGAGAGATTGAACTTGGCTGAAAATATGAGTGGTGTGGAGCTTTTTAACATGGTAATGGATTTAATTGCTAAAATCCAATCTCACGACGTAATAATTTTTTTAGGTTCAGACAAAAGGAGCCAGTTGGTAGAGGCTATATTTGACAGAGATATCATAACTATAAATATTGGACATTCTCCTTTGACAGAAGATGTATATGTTGACCCCCAAATAGTGAAAGAAATATTAAATTCCTTGAAAGGGTGAAAATATGAAAAAGGTTGTAAGCATAAGTATAGGTTCTTCTACAAGAAATAAAACGGCAGAAGTGGAGATTTTAGGAGAAAAATTCGTTATAGAAAGAATAGGGACTGATGGAGATTTAAAAAAAGCTATAGAACTTATTAAAGAGCTGGACGGAAAAGTTGACGCTTTTGGAATGGGAGGGATAGATTTATACCTTTCAGCAGGTAAAAAAAGATATGTTATAAAAGATGCTTTGCCTTTAAAGAACGCCGCAAAAATTACTCCAATTGTGGACGGCTCAGGACTTAAAAATACTCTTGAAAGAAAAGTAATAAAATACATACAAGAAAAAGGTATAGTTGATTTAAAAGATAAAAAGGTGCTTATTGTAAGTGCTATGGATAGATTTGGAATGGCTCAAACTTTTTCTGAAGAGGGAGCGAAGCTTATTATAGGGGATTTAATTTTTGCATTAGGAATTCCTATTCCTCTTCACTCGTTAAAGTTATTGTATGGTTTGGCGGCTATATTAGCTCCAATTATTGTTAAATTGCCTTTTGAAATGTTGTATCCGACAGGAGAAAAGCAATTATCAATAGACAGTAAAAAATATGAAAGATTTTATAAAGAAGCAGAAATAATTGCAGGTGATTACTTGTTTATTAAAAAGTACATGCCAGAAAGGCTTGATGGGAAGATAATTGTGACTAACACAGTTACACAGGAAGATGTAGAGATGATGAAAGAGAAAGGGGTGAAAATGCTAATTACTACCACCCCAAATATAAATGGTAGATCTTTTGGAACAAATGTGATGGAAGGAGTTCTTGTGGCAATAGCAGGTAAAAAACAAGAAGAAATGACACCACAAGATTACGATGAACTTTTGGATAAAATAGGTTTTGAACCAAGAATAGAATATTTACAAAAATAGGGAGGTAATAAATATGCATAAATTTGGTTTTATAATACATCCTATAGAGTACGAAGATGTAAGCCGCAAGTTTAAAATAATGGAGAAGTTTCCCAAAAGAGTTGTGGAAGGTTTTACAAGACTTCTTCCTCCTATGAAAGTTTCCGAAATAACAGGGGTTAAAAGCGAATATGCTGAGACAGAAGGTTGGTTTGTAGCGGTTCCTTTGACCTCTGAACAAATGTTAAAATTGCCTGAGGGCTATGTTTTAAATAAAATAATAAAAGCGGTAAAAATTGCAGAAAATTTAGGTGCAGAAGTTGTCGGCTTGGGGGCTATGACCTCTGTTGTAGGAGATGCAGGGATAACAATTGCTAAAAATTCAAACATCGCTGTAACTACTGGTAACAGTTATACAGTCGCTACCGCAGTAGAAGGAGCGGTAAAAGCAGCAGAGATGATGGGTAAAGATGTAAGAGATTCTCATGTCGCTGTAATAGGAGCGACAGGCTCAATAGGCAAAGTCTGTGCAGAAATTTTATCCCGAGATGCAAAGTACATGACACTTGTAGCACGAAATAAAGAAAAATTGCAAAATTTTAGAGACTATCTTTTAACAAAAACGGGTATGTCTGCTCATATCACTTCAGATATAAAAGAAGCTTTAGAAGATGCGGATATAATAATTACTGTTACAAGTGCAGTAGATACGGTGATAAAGCCTGAATATCTAAAACCCGGGGCTGTTGTATGCGATGTAGCAAGACCGAGAGATGTGTCAAAGGAAGTTGCGGATAAAAGAGATGATGTTTTAGTTATAGAAGGTGGAGTAGTACAGGTGCCTGGTGATGTAGACTTCCACTTTAACTTTGGCTTTCCACCTAAAACAAGTTATGCATGTATGGCAGAGACAATGATTCTTGCTATGGAAGGACGAATTGAGAATTATTCATTAGGACGTGATTTGACTGTAGAGCAAGTGGATGAGATATCAAAACTTGCTAAAAAGCATGGGTTTAAATTAGCGGGATTTAGAAGTTTCGAGCGAGAAGTTACAATGGAAAAGATAGAATCTGTGAGAAAAAACGCCAAAAAGAGATTACAAGAGTGGAAATTTGCATAATTTAGACTTGACTTTATTTGTTAACTGATTTATAATAATCCACATGGAAAATTACACAAGCACTGCTGAAGCAGTGCTTGTGTATTAATATTAACATAAATTTCATTATTGTTACATATGAATAAAATACAATTTTCAATATTTTATAAAAAGGAGAATCATCTATGAGCAAGCCTGTAATTTTAACTTATGAAGGACTCAAAAAGTTAGAGGAAGAATTAGAATATTTAAAGACGGTCAAAAGAGCTGAAGTAGCAGAAAAGATAAAACAAGCGAGAGCATTTGGAGATTTAAGTGAAAATTCAGAATACGACGAAGCAAAAAACGAACAAGCGTTTATAGAAGGAAGAATAGCTACTCTGGAAGCCATGCTTAAAAATGCAAAAGTGATTGACGAAGAAGACATAAAACTTGACCAGGTTAGCATTGGATGTACTGTAAAAGTGTATGACGAATCCTATAATGAAGAAGTAGAGTATACAATTGTAGGTTCAGCAGAAGCTGACCCAATGAATAACAAGATATCTGACGAATCTCCAATAGGGAAAGCGCTTTTAGGGAAAAAAGTAGGAGATGTTGTCTCTGTTGAAGTTCCTGCTGGAATTATAAAGTTAAAAATATTAGAAATACGCAAATAAAGGGTGATGGAGGTATAATATGTCTAATTCAAATGATAACATTTGGAACAACACTGAAGAACTCAATGAACTTTTGCGAATAAGAAGAGAAAAATTAAATATTTTAAGAAGCATGGGAATAGAACCTTACGGTATTGACAGGTTTGAAAGGACTAATGTATCCTCTGATATTAAAAACGATTACGAGAATTTTGAAGGCAAAGTAGTGACTCTTGCAGGACGAATTATGTCCAAAAGGGCCCATGGCAAAGCTTCTTTTGCAGATATTCAAGATAGAGATGGCAGGATACAGATTTACGTTAAGTATGATACAGTAGGAGAGAAGAATTATGAAATTTTTAAAATCCTCGACATTGGAGATATAATAGGGGTTACAGGCGAGGTATTTAAATCTAAAACTGGTGAAATAACTATTCGCGTAACAGACTTTAAGCTTTTGTCTAAATCTCTTCAAATACTTCCAGAGAAATGGCACGGTTTAAAAGACCCTGATTTGCGTTATAGACAGAGATATACGGATTTAATAATAAATCCCGAAGTAAAAGAGGTGTTTTTAAAGAGGACGAAAATAATAAAGGCGATAAGAGAATTTCTTGACAATAGAGGATTTTTAGAAGTGGAGACTCCTATTCTTCATACTATTGCGGGTGGGGCTGCAGCAAGGCCTTTTATTACTCATCACAATGCTTTAGACATTGATATGTACTTGCGAATTGCTTTAGAGCTTCACTTAAAAAGACTTATTGTCGGTGGCCTGGAAAAAGTATATGAAATGGGCAGAGTTTTTAGAAATGAAGGAATGGATATAAGGCACAATCCGGAATTTACTTTGTTGGAACTTTACGAAGCCTATACGGATTATTACGGTATGATGGAACTTACAGAACAATTATTTGCCTATGTGGCCCAAAAGGTTAACGGTACTACGAAAATAGTTTATCAAGGAACAGAAATAGATTTGACACCTCCTTGGAAGAGAATTACTATGGTGGATGCAATAAAAGAATATGTAGGTGTAGACTTTAATGAAGTTAAGGCAGATGCAGAAGCAGTAGAGATAGCGAAGAGATTAAACCTTGAGACAAAAGAAGGAATGAAAAAGGGAGAAGTAATAGCACTTGTTTTTGATGAGCTGGTAGAACAACATTTGATACAGCCAACTTTTGTTATGGATTATCCAGTAGAGATTTCTCCTTTAGCTAAGAGAAAACACGACAATCCAGCATTTACTTCTAGATTTGAAGCCTTTATTTACGGAAGAGAAGTGGCTAATGCCTTTTCAGAATTAAATGACCCTATAGACCAAAAAGAAAGGTTTTTAGAACAATTAAAACAAAGAGAAGCCGGCGACGAAGAAGCTCATATGATGGATGAGGATTTTATAAATGCTCTTGAGGTTGGTATGCCACCGACTGGAGGACTAGGTATAGGGGTAGACAGACTTGTGATGTTTATGACAGATGCTTATTCTATAAGAGATGTAATATTATTCCCGACGATGAAGCCTAAAAATGACTAAAAAAGCAGTCGAAAGACTGCTTTTTAGACTGTAGACAAACTCTTTATTATATGTTGGCATTTTGCATAAGTGAAGCGACTTGACAGAGCAGCAACTAAACTTAGCGAGACCGAGAGACGAAGGCGAGGCCGAAGCCAGGGAGGGCGGAGGCGGGCACCTGAGGCAAGGACGCCGAATGTGCCCGGAACCCCGCCTGAGTCCGAGGTCGAGCTTTAGTTTAGTCTGTGATGTCACTCGGAGCGAACGATGCAAAATGCCAACAAAAATAGAACTTTGTTAACAAACTGAAGCAGTCGAAAGACTGCTTTTTAACTTTTTTGTAAGGACTGGCTTTTTAGAGATAAAAATAATATAATAAAGTTGTCAACTTTTTAAACAAAGGGGTATCGTACATGATAGATAAAGAAAAGATTAAAAAAGCGGTAAGAGACATACTTGAAGCCATAGGAGAAGACCCGGATAGGGAGGGGCTCCTTGAGACTCCTGATAGGGTTGCAAGGATGTATGAGGAAATTTTTGCTGGCCTTCATACGGATGTAAAAGACGTTATAAAGATTTTTCAGGAGGATGAACATCAAGAAATAATACTTGTAAAAGATATTCCGCTTTATTCTATGTGCGAACATCATCTCTTGCCTTTTATAGGAGTTGCCCATGTAGCGTATTTGCCTAGAAAAGGTAGAATTTTAGGCCTTTCAAAATTAGCTCGCATAGTAGATATTTTAGCAAAAAGGCCACAGCTTCAAGAGAGGTTGACAAGTGAAATTGCAGATACCATAATGGAAGCAGTGAATCCCTTAGGTGTTGCCGTTGTCATTGAGGCAGAACATTTGTGTATGACAATGAGAGGTATCAAAAAGCCGGGGGCCAAGACTGTTACTTCTGCTTTGAGAGGAATATTTAGAACAGATGAAAAATCAAGGGCAGAGGTAATGTCTTTAATAAATTCTAAAAAATAAGGGAGGTAAATTATGCTATTTAGGTGCAGAGATAAAAGTCTGGAGATTGGAAAAAAAACTTACATAATGGGAATTTTAAATATGACTCCTGATTCTTTTTCAGATGGGGGAAAATATAATACTT
This sequence comes from Thermoanaerobacter sp. X514, assembly GCF_000019065.1. Taxonomy (NCBI): domain Bacteria; kingdom Bacillati; phylum Bacillota; class Clostridia; order Thermoanaerobacterales; family Thermoanaerobacteraceae; genus Thermoanaerobacter; species Thermoanaerobacter sp. X514. The sequence continues at coordinate 845,123 of NC_010320.1, forward strand.
TAGAAAAAGGCATAGAAAGAGCTCTTCAAATGATAGAAGAAGGAGCTGACATAATAGATGTAGGTGGAGAGTCTACAAGGCCGGGACATACTCCAGTGGATGAAGAAGAAGAAATGAGAAGAGTTATACCTGTCATTGAAAAGCTTTCAAAAATTTCAAATGTCATTATATCTGTGGATACTATGAAATCAAATGTGGCATTAAGAGCTTTAGAAGCAGGTGCTCACATAGTAAATGATGTATGGGGACTTCAAAGGGACCCCAAAATGGCGGAAGTAGTTGCAAAATACAATGCAGGTGTAATAATGATGCATAACAGCAATGTAGCAGAATATGAAGATGTTGTTCAGGATATAATAAAATTTTTACAAAAAAGCATAGAGATAGGAGAAAAAGCAGGAATTGATAAAAGTCAAATGGTAGTGGACCCAGGGATAGGTTTTGGAAAAACTTTAGATCATAATCTTGAGGTCATGAATCGATTGGAAGAATTAAAAGTTTTAGGACTTCCTGTGCTTTTAGGTACTTCTAGGAAATCCATGATTGGAAAAGTTTTAAACCTTGAAGTAGAGGATAGATTGGAAGGGACTGCTGCAACAGTTGCTGTTGGGATTGTAAAAGGGGTTGATATTGTACGCGTTCACGATGTAAAGCAGATGTTAAGAGTTGCTAAGATGACTGATGCGATGGTGAGAAGATGAGTGAAGTGTATTTATCTTTAGGTTCTAATTTAGGAGATAGGGAAGAAAATTTAAAAAGAGCCGTTTTTGAGTTAGAACACTGGGAAGGCATAATTTTAAAGAAGCTTTCTCCTATTTATGAAACAAAACCTGTAGGATATTTAAACCAGGATATGTTTTTAAATATTGCAGTTGAAGTGGAGACAAACATTGGGCCTTATGACTTATTAAAAGTTGTAAATGAAATTGAAAAAAAATTAAAACGAGAAAGACTCATAAGATGGGGTCCAAGGACTATTGATATTGACATACTGTTGTACGATGATATTGAATTAAAGGATGAAGTGTTGAGTATTCCTCATCCGAGAATATGGGAGAGAGCTTTTGTGTTGATTCCTCTTTCGGATATAAACCCTTTTATAAAAAAAGGAGATGTGTATATTAAAGATTTAATAGCGGAGTTGCCTGATAAAGAAGGAGTTAAGCTGTATAAAGAGAATTGGTACAATGGGGTGTAAAAAATGAAAGTGACAAAAATTTTTACTTTTGACAGTGCCCACAATCTTATAAATTACAATGGGAAGTGTGAGGAGCTTCATGGTCATACATATAAGCTGGAAGTCACAGTTGAGGGGAAGCCTGACGGAGAAGGAATGGTAATAGATTTTGTGAAGCTTAAAGAAATAGTAAATGAGAAAGTTGTAAAAAAGCTTGACCATAAGTATTTAAATGAAGTTTTAGGATTTAACACTACTTGCGAAAATATTCTTTTGTGGATATGGAAAGAATTGGAGCCTGTGTTTAAAGGAGATAACTATCATCTTTATAAATTGAGATTGTGGGAAACCCCTACAAGTTTTGCAGAAATTACCGAAAAAGATTTAGTATGAGGTTTTTAAAATGGTGATTACAAATCCAATTGTTTACGGGAAATTCATAAAGAGAATCAATAGATTTGAAGCTTATGTAGAGTTAAATAGCGGAGAAAAGACTTTAGTACATGTGCCTAATACGGGAAGGTGTAAAGAGATATTTGTCCCGGGAGCAGAGGTTATCCTTGAAGTAAGAGATAGGCAAGGCAGAAAAACACCCTACGAGTTGGCTTTTGCTTATAAGGGGAAAAGACTTATATCTATCGATTCACAAGTGCCTAATAAAGTAGTTTTAGAAAGCATAAAGATGGGGCTTATTGAGGAATTTAAAGGCTATGACATTGTAGAAAAAGAAAAAACTTTTGGGAACAGTAAGTTTGATATAAAGCTTACAAAAGGGAAAGAGATATGCTATGTAGAAGTCAAAGGAGTAACTCTGGAAGTAGAAGGTGTTGCAAAATTTCCTGATGCTCCCACAGAAAGAGGAAGGAAACATTTAAAAGAGCTTATAAAAGTAAAAAAAGAAGGTATGAGGGCAGCAGTAATTTTTTTAATTCAAATGGATGATATAAAATATTTTACCCCTAATGACGAGCAGGACCCGGAGTTTGGGAAGTTTCTAAGAGAGGCTGTAGGTAAAGGAGTAGAAGCTTATGCCTATACCTGTGATGTTGGAGAAAACTACGTGTTTTTAAAAGACAGGGTGGAAGTTGTGTTATGACCCTGTCCTTTTTAGCGTCTCTTGATGTAATTTTTTATTTTTAGATTTTTAGCAAATATATGTTATAATAAAGTTGTAAACATTTTTAATGGGGGCGATTTTAATGGAAAAATTACAGCTTGAGGACTTTACAAAGTTTAAATTTTTGTCTGGTTTGAAATACTCTCCAAATGGCGATTATGCAGCTTTTGCAGTACATAGAATGGATGTAGAAGAAAATAAATATCTTTCTAACATATGGCTCTTAGATATAAAAAGTAGGAAATACTTTCAATTAACTTCTTTTAATGAGGAAAGGGGTTTTGTGTGGCTAGATAATGAGAACATACTTTTTTCAGGTAGCAGGAATCCTAAAGATAAAGAAAAGGTAGAGAGTGGAGAGGAATTTACTAGGTATTATAAAATAAACATCCATGGAGGAGAGGCATTAGAGGCTTTTGTAATTCCTAAGAAGGTTATGAATATTGAACCAATTGATGAAAACACTTTTTTACTGACAGCGAGATATAACGTAAATGAAAAAGAGTTGGAAGGGTTAAGTGAGGAAGAAAAACAAAAAGAGCTAAAGAAAAGGAAAGAAGAAAAAGATTACAAAGTTTTAGATGAAATTCCCTATTGGGTAAATGGAGCAGGTTTTATAAATAAGGATAGAGAGAGGTTATATTTATATCGTGCTAATGAAAATAAGTTACAACCTATTACTGACGAATACACAGATGTATCTTTGTTTAAGTTAAACAGAGATAAAAGTAAAGCAGTATTCATAGGGCGGACTTATAAAGATAAAATGGACCTTGTAAGCGATGTGTATATTTATGATGTTGCATCTAATGAAGTAAAGAAAATTAATAGAGACGAAGATTTTTCCTATAGATATGCTGACTTTTTAGGAGACAAAATAATTTGCACAGGTACTGACATGAAGAAATATGGAATCAATGAAAATAGCAAGTTTTACCTTTTAGATATTGATTCAGGTGAGAAAAAGTGCATAACTCCTGATTTGGATATGAGTTTAGGCAATTCTGTTGGATCTGATTCTAGATATGGTTCTGGCTATAGTTTTAAAGTAGAAGGAGATTATCTGTACTTTATATCTACAGAAAGGTATAATGCATACCTTAACAGGATAGATGTAAATGGGAAAATAGAAAAAGTGATAGCATCAGATGGGTCTGTTGACATGTTTGATGTAAAAGGGGAAAATATTCTCTTTATCGGTTTTAGAGGGTTAAAACTTTTGGAACTTTATGAATACAAAAATGGCGAAGAAAAGCAGTTGACAGATTTTAATGAGTGGGTGCAGAAGGAAAGAAAACTTTCAAAGCCAGAAAGGGTAGAAGTTGAGACAAGGCCCGGACATTTCATAGATGGTTGGGTTATAAAGCCTATAGACTATGAAGAAGGCAAAAAATATCCTGCTATATTGGATATCCATGGAGGACCAAAAACTGTATATGGCGAAATTTATTTTCACGAAATGCAGTACTGGGCGGCAGAAGGATACTTTGTATTTTTCTGCAATCCCAAAGGAAGCGATGGAAGGGGCAACGAGTTTGCTGATATAAGAGGTAAGTACGGCACAATAGATTATGAGGACATAATGAAATTCACAGATTATGTATTGGAAAATTATAAAGACATCGACCCTTCAAGAGTAGGAGTGACAGGGGGCTCTTATGGAGGATTTATGACAAATTGGATTATAGGTCATACAGATAGATTCAAAGCAGCCGTTTCTCAAAGAAGTATATCTAATTGGACAACAGAATTTGGGACTACAGATATAGGTTATTATTTTGTCCCTGACCAAATAGGAGGAACACCTTGGGATAATTTTGAAAAGTATTGGGAACATTCGCCTTTAAAATACGCTGATAGAGTAAAAACTCCTACTTTGTTTTTGCATTCAGATGAAGACTATAGATGTTGGATGGCAGAAGCTCTGCAAATGTTTAGCGCTCTTAAATATTTTGGCGTGGAATCAAAACTGGTACTTTTCCACGGTGAAAATCATGAGCTTTCAAGAAGTGGCAAACCTAAACCCAGAATAAGAAGGCTTAAAGAGATCACAGAGTGGTTTAATAAGTATTTGAAATAAAATTAAAGGACACCCTACAAGCCGTAGGGTGTTTTTTTAAGCTAATAAAGCGGCTACTACACCTACTAAAAAAATTCCATCGAATATACCTGCGCCTCCTATACTTATAGCATGAGAGTTTAGGTCTTTAAAATGAGGCAAATTTAAAAGGTCTGCTCCAATTAATGTGCCTAAAACTCCTGAGATGTATGCTACAGGAGCTGCATCACTAGGAGATAAGAGGATCGCAGCAGCAGCTGCTACAAGAGGTGGTATAAAGGCAGGAAGGGAAATACCTACTCCTGGCACAGGTTTAGCTAGTGCTTTGGCTACAATTGTAACTATTATAGTAGCTATTATAGTTGGGAGTAATGGTGCTCTCGGTAAAAGGTACAAACTGAGAATGACAGGAATGACGGCTCCTCCTATATTTACAGCAATTATTTGTTCTTGCACTCGTGGAGGATAGTAAAAAAGGAATGGAAAAAACTGCTGTTCTTCTTCATGGATTATAAATTTTTTTCGAGATATAGGAATATTGATTACACTTCCTATTAAAGATAAACTAAAAACAAAAACTGCCATTTGAGGAGATAACCCTAATTTTGCAAAAGAAAAAGTAGCTGCTTGTATGAAAAATACAAATATTAAAAAGGGAAACAATAATATTAGAAAAAGTATCCAAATTAAAGGCATTACGAAAACCTCCTTAAATATTTGCTACTATATTGTTATAATATCATAAAAGTGATGGTCATATCCATTACTTATAAAAATTCTTTTGTTTTTTAGGAAAAAGGAATATAATATATTTGTCAAAATTTATTCAACGAGGTGAAGCAATGATAACGAGAGAAATGATAGATAGAATAAATTTCCTTTATCACAAATCACAAACAGAAGGTTTAACAGAAGAGGAAAAAGAAGAGCAGAAAAGGCTGAGGCAAGAATACGTGAAAGAAATAAAAGAGAGAGTAAGAAGAGAATTAGAAAGTATTAAATATGCTAACAATAGTTGCGAACATTGTGGTCATGACCATCATCACCATCATCACCACCACAGACATTAAAGATAAAGGAGAGATGAAAAATGTATGAAGTAACAAAGGGGAAAGTGAAGGATGATATTCCGGAATATATAACTTTAGAAGAAGCACTTACATTAAACAAAAATCAAGTCAGAGAAAATTACAAAGAATACATAAATTCAGTTTTTGTCTCTATGCTTTCAATGCTTCAGTTTGATAAACTTTTTGTAAGAGCTAAGGGAGTTTCAGTATGGGACAATGAAGGAAACGAATATTATGACTTTTTAGGAGGATATGGTGCTTTAAATTTAGGGCATAACCCCGATGAGGTCATCGAAGCTGTAGAAAAAGTAAAATATATGCCTAATATATTGCAAGCGGCTATTGGAAATTTGCCAGGAGTTCTTGCTCATAATCTTGCAAAAGTGACACCAGGGAATCTTAAAAGGAGCTTTTTCTGTAACAGCGGAGCTGAAGCAGTAGAAGGAGCTTTAAAACTTGCTAAAATTGCTTCAGGGAAACAAAAAATAGTTTACTGCCAAAACTCTTTTCACGGCAAATCCATGGGTGCCCTTTCAGTGACGGGACGAGAAAAATATCAAAAGTATTTTAAACCACTTGTGCCGGAGACAGTTCCTATTCCATTTGGAGATGAAAAAGCTTTGGAGGAAGCTTTGAAAGGTAGAGATGTTGCTGCTTTTATAGTAGAGCCTATCCAAGGGGAAGGCGGAGTTATCGTTCCTCCTGAGGGATATTTGAAAAAGGTAAGAGAGCTCTGTACTAAGTATGATGCTTATTTGATTTTAGATGAGGTGCAAACTGGGTTTGGAAGAACAGGAAAAATGTTTGCATGTGAGCACGAAGGAGTGGTTCCTGACATAATGTGCCTTGCGAAGTCTTTAGGTGGAGGAGTTATGCCTATCGGTGCCTATATAACCACAGAGGAGATATGGCAAAAAGCTTATGGGACTATGGAAAAAGCTCTTTTACATACTTCTACTTTTGGCGGTAATACCTATGCTTGTGCAGCTGCGATTGCTTCAATACAAGCTATTATAGAGAAAAAGCTTCCTGATGCTGCAAAAGAAAAAGGTGGATACTTTTTAGGTCGACTGAAAGAATTAAAAGAAAAACATCCAAAACTTATAAAAGATGTTAGAGGAAAGGGGCTTTTAATAGGAGTAGAGTTTAATCAACCAGAAGGTGGACTTCTTGACAAGATTTCTGGAGGAGCTATCTCAAAGTTTTCAAGTGAATATCTCGGCTCTTTAATTGCTGGAGAGCTTCAAAATAAACACAGAATTATAACGGCTTACACTTTGAATAACCCAAATGTAATAAGATTAGAGCCACCTTTAATTGTGACAAAAGAACAAATTGACAAAGTTGTAGATGCTTTAGATGAAATTCTCACAAGAAGTAGTAGCTTCTTAGGGATTACTGTCTCGGGAGCAAAAACTGTTTTAGGATCGTTATTTAAAAGGCAGTAAATTGAAAGAGGTGAATTAACTTTGAGAGAATTGTTTGAAAAAGGAATAACTTTTGAGGAATTTGTAAAAGAATCGGAGGAGAACATTGCTAAAAGAATAAAAGAGAGATATGAAAAGACAGTCTTAGATGAAGACTTGATAGAGAAAATAAAATTTAAAGATGAGATAAATATTTTGGCATTTGCTGAGAGTTGGTGTCCTGATTCTCAAGTTAATGTGCCTATAGTTGCAAAAATTGCAAGTTATAATAAAAATTTTAAACTGAGAATTTTAAAAAGAGAAGGTAACGAAGAGCACATGAAACCTTATTATATAGATGGTAAAGCTAAAATACCCACTTTTGTATTTATGAATAAAGATTTTAAAGAAATTGGTCATTGGATTGAAAGGCCTGAAATAGTAAAAGAACTTGCAAAAAGTGGAGAAGGAGAGTGGAAAAGAGATTATCTTAAAGGGAAATATGATAAAAACATAATTGAGGAAATTGTTAATATTTTGTCCCGGTAATTGTGCCGGGTTTTTTAAATTCGTTTAATTTATTAAGCTTTTAAACGAAAATTAATAGTAAACGGAGATAATAAAGTTAATCGGATAGTTTTGGAGGTTGCAGAATCCACAATAAAATGTATAATTTAATAAGTAATACACAAAATATTGTGGTTTTACATAAGAGGAGGAATTTCCTGTGAAAATTACTGAGAATGCGAGGAAGGTTCTGGAGAGAAGGTATTTGGCTAAAGATGAAAATGGCAAGCCTATTGAGACAGTTGAGGAAATGTTTGAAAGGGTTGCAAAGACTATCGCTGAAGTGGATTTAATCTATGACAAAAATGCTGATGTAGAAGCAGTAAAGAAGAGATTTTATGATATGATGGTAGCTCTGGATTTTTTACCTAATTCTCCTACGTTAATGAATGCCGGTAGGCCATTAGGTCAGCTTTCTGCCTGTTTTGTTCTTCCTGTGGGAGATTCTATGGAAGAGATTTTTGACGCGGTAAAGTACGCGGCAATTATTCACAAAAGTGGTGGGGGTACGGGATTTAGCTTTTCTCGCTTACGACCCAAGGGAGCTACAGTCAGATCCACTGGAGGCGTTGCATCAGGACCTGTTAGTTTTATGAAAGTTTTTAATGCAGCGACAGAAGCGGTGAAACAAGGTGGTACCCGAAGAGGAGCAAATATGGGCATTCTGCGTGTTGACCACCCTGATATATTGGAGTTTATACAGTGTAAAAAAGATAACAATGAAATAACAAATTTTAATATAAGCGTGGCTATTACAGAAGAATTTATGAAGGCTGTTGAGGAAGATAGGGAATACGATCTAATAGATCCTCATACGGGTAAGGTTGTAAATAGATTAAGAGCAAGAGAAGTCTTTGACCTGATTGTAGAAATGGCTTGGAGAAATGGGGAACCGGGTATTGTATTTTTAGACAGAATAAATGAGAAAAATCCTACCCCTGAAGTTGGAGAGATTGAGTCTACCAATCCCTGTGGTGAACAGCCACTTCTTCCTTATGAATCTTGTAACTTAGGTTCAATTAATCTTGAAAATATGTTAAAAAAGGTAGAAGGTAGATACGTAATAGATTATGACAAACTTAGAGAAACGGTCTATGATGCAGTACATTTTTTGGATAATGTAATAGATGCCAATAAATATCCTCTTCCACAAATTGAGGAGATGACAAAAGGGACAAGAAAAATAGGTCTTGGCGTAATGGGATTTGCTAACATGCTTTTGAGATTAGGCATTCCCTATGATTCTGAAGAGGCTGTAGAGTTAGGCGAAGAATTGATGGAGTTTATTGATGAAACTTCCAAAGAAGCATCGATTAAATTAGCGGAACAAAGAGGTACCTTTGGTTTCTATGATAAGAGTATTTACAAAAAAATGGGTATAAAAATTCGAAACGCTACAACTACTACTATTGCCCCGACTGGCACCATATCTATCATTGCAGGTACTTCTAGTGGCATAGAACCGGTGTTTGCAATAGCTATGACGCGAAATGTTATGGATAATACAGAACTGGTGGAAGTAAACCCTGTATTTAAAGAGGTTGCCATTGAAAGAGGATTTTATTCAGAAGAACTGATGCGAGAAATTGCTCGAAGGGGAAGTCTAAAAGACATAAAGGGTATACCAGAAGATGTTAAAAGAATCTTTGTGATAGCTCATGATATTGACCCTGAGTGGCATGTTAAAATGCAAGCAGCTTTTCAAAAACATGTTGACAATGCAGTTTCTAAAACGGTGAACTTTAGAAATGAAGCTACAGTAGAGGATGTTAGAAGAACTTATCTTCTTGCCTATGAACTTGGTTGCAAAGGGGTTACTATATACAGAGATGGAAGTCGTGAATCGCAAGTATTGAATTTGGGCATAAAAGAGAAAAAAGAAGAAACAAAACCTAAAGAAGAGCAAACTAAAAATGAACCTTTAAGACCAAGGCCAAGACCTCCTGTGACAAGAGGAATAACTGAAAAAGTGAGAATAGGTTGTGGAAATCTTTATATAACAGTTAATTATGATGACCAAGGCATATGTGAGGTATTTACAAATCTTGGAAGAGCAGGTGGATGTCCTTCACAGTCAGAAGCTACAAGTAGGCTTATATCTATAGCATTGCGCTCAGGCATTGATGCTAAGACAATTGTAGAGCAATTAAAAGGTATAAGATGTCATTCTACTTTAAGGCAAATGGCTACAAACAAAGAAATAAAAGTGTTATCTTGCCCTGATGCTATTGGCAAGGTTATTGAAAAAGTGATGAAAATCCGAGTGGAAGAGGAGCAGCAATTTGCACCTATTGATGTACCTATATATGAAAATAATCATAATGGCGATGAAGATGACCCTAAAGAAGAAGTTGCATTGAGTGAAGCTGACTTATTAGACGAAGAAAAGTTTTGCCCTGAATGTGGCAGTCCGATAGAGCATGAAGGTGGTTGTGTTGTGTGTAAAAACTGTGGCTATTCTAAATGCGGCTGATATTTATAAAAAACCTTCTGTAGCAATTGCTACAGAAGGTTTTTTATAAATATTTAAAAGGAAGTACAAGATTCGACATATTATGATGGGGATTTGTGGTACAATTGGCTCTGATAAATAAATGTGATCAATTTTATAAACCTTATCAGCCCAAGAAGGATTTTTGAAATAAATGTAGAATACTAATATGATTCGGAAAAACGAGGGGATTAGTATGGGGAAGTACAGGGAACTGGTTTTTAATATAACCTTAATTACAATAGGAAGTATATTATTTGTGTGGGCACTTTACTGCTGTGGTATTGGAATTGATTGGAGAGTCTTTTTGATTTTATTAGCTTTCGCAATAATTTTGGATAATCTTGGCATAATGTATACAGATATAAAATTATCTTTAAGCCCTACAATAGGAATAACTACTTTTTTGATTTTTGGCACGGTTGGAGCGGCTACTCTCATGGTATCCTCTGTTATGTTTGATACTATTGTAGTAAGAAAAAAGATAAAAAATGGGCTTTTAAATGGAGGAATGTTTTCTATTGCATATTTAGTGGCAGGATGGTTTTATGAATTCATAGGTGGAAAAATTGGCATAGTTTCTTTTTCGCAAATTAAATATATTTTAAGCTACGTCATAATAAGTTTTCTTTTGAATAATTTTATACTGTACTATGCTTTAAAAGTACAGGGGAAGATTTTGTTTAAAGAGTATTGGAATGAGAGTGTATTATTAGAGTTAGGTACTTATATAGTTATGATTCCTGTTTCATTACTTCTTGCATATATTTATTTTAAACATAGCCTTCTGTTTTTTGTGTTATCTTTAACTCCACTTATATTCATAGCATATGCTTTTAGGATGATTAGAGATTTGATTAAGGCAAATAAAAGGCTTAACGCTATATATGAGATGGTTAAAATGATAAATTCGAAGTTAGAGTTGGAGCAAATATTAGATACTATTATAGAAGTTATTTCTCAAGTTGTTTCAGTATCTGCAGCAGCAATATATTTGACAGATTCTAATGGGGTAGCTGCTTTAGTAAAATCGATAGGTAATAGAGAGGGAGAGGAAGGCTTTAAAGAAAATTACTTCAAAGATGAGGGAATAATAGGAAAGTGCATATCTTCTAACAAAACAATAGCAATTAAGGATTTAAAGCAGGATAAAAGATTTTTAAAAGAACAATTTTTAAATAACTATGGCAGTGTAGTAGTAGCTCCTTTAAGGTCTTCGGGTTCTACCATTGGATGTCTTGCGGTATTACATGTAGATACAAATGTTTTTGATGAGGATTCTGTTAAAATCATAGAGATAATCGTAGATCAAGCTTCTGTTGCGATAACCAATGCTAAACGATATTATGAAGTCACCAAAAAATCTATTACTGATCCTTTAACAAAGACTTATAATAGAAGATATTTTAATGATGCATTAATGGAAAATATTATGAGGGCAGATGAGACTAGTGAGCCTGTGAGCCTTATAATGTTTGATTTGGATAATTTTAAACTGATAAATGATACTTATGGCCATTTAGTTGGAGATGAAGTACTTAAGGAAGTGGCAAAACGGATAAAAAACAATGTGAGAAGTGATGATATTGTAGCGCGATTTGGTGGAGAAGAATTTGCAGTGATTTTGCCGAAACTTACTGCAGAACAAGCCTATATGATTGCAGAGAGGATAAGAAATGAAGTATTATCAAGGCCAATTAGGACAGATAAAGGAGATATATATGTAACCATAACGGGTGGAGTAGCAGATTATCCGGAAAAGGCTGATTCTGCAGAAAAACTTATAAGCCATGCAGATAGAGCTTTATATGCAGGTGGCAAAAGTAAAGGAAGAAACAAAATTGCCATATATGAAGTGTGAAAAAGGCTTAAAGAAAAGACTGGGAGAATATTTTCCTGGTCTTTTTTGTTTTATCTCTTGATTTAAATAATTGATAAAGTTTTACCACATTAATAAGGCATAAAAAGTTACACTTAAATTCCTTGAAAATAAACGTTTTTTAGGTATAATATTAATCGAAAGCTGAAATAAATTTGTTAATATAGTTACCACATTAAATGTGGTAAAAGGGTGATTAATTATGGATAGGATACTTGAGATTATAAATATGCTTTTAAATAGCGAACAGCCACTTACGGTTGATTATATCGCAAATACACTGAAAGTATCGAATAAAACAATAAGGAATGATTTAAAAAAAGCTGAAGAATATGTACAACAAAAAGGCGTAAAAATTATCAAAAAACCAAGAGTAGGTATTGTACTAGAGGGGCCTAGAAATAAAAAGCTTGAACTTGCTGATGAGATTAAAAAGAGTTTAGACTTTGAAGAACCTTTTTCGCCTGAAGCAAGAAAAAACTACATTTTAAAGCGATTGTTTATGAGTAAAGGAAGTGTAACTACAAAAGAACTAGCGGAGGAACTTTATGTAAGTAGGGTTACAATACACAAAGACTTACAAAGTGTTGAAAAATGGCTTAACAAATTCAATCTAAAACTTCTAAAAAAACCTAATTATGGCATTGAAGTGGTAGGCGATGAAGAGAATTGGCGAAATGCAGTGGCAAGCTTAATTGTTTTAACTAAAGAACAAAAAGAATTAAAAGAATTTTTATATAATGATTACACTGGTAGGATAGATTATAGAACATTAATGCAATTAAAGGAACTTTTTGATATTGATTACAAGCAACTTGAAAAAATAGTTAGTAATGCTGAATCAAAACTCAAATTTAGATTTTCGGATGAAGCTTTTATAAGTTTGGTTATACATGTAGCTATTTCTATCGAAAGACTAAAGCATAAAAAAGATGTTAAATTATCAAAGGCGGTCTTAAATAATCTAAAGCAAAAAGATGAATATGTGATAGCTCAACAGATGGCGAAAGAGATTGAAGAGAAATTCAATGTAGTTCTTTCTGAATCAGAAATAGGATATATTGTATTGCATATCATTGGTACTAAAATGCAGCAAAATAAAATTGAAGATGTGAATTTAGAGTTGGAAGATGAAGAAAGTATTGAGCTAGCGGTTATTATGTCAAAAGAAATTATAAATATTGCTGAAAGGGCATTATCTCTTGATTTAAGCAATGATAAGCAATTGTTAAATGGTTTGATACTACATTTAAGACCAACTATAAATAGGCTCAAGTATGGTTTAACACTAAGAAATCCACTATTAAACGATATTAAAGAGAATTATCCTGAAATATATGGGGTTGCATGGATGACAAGTGTTGTGTTTGAGAAGTATTTAGGTAAAAAAGTTGCAGAAGAGGAAATAGGCTATATTGCACTACATTTAGGTGCTGCAGTTGAACGAGCTAAAAAACCACTTAAAGCCCTGGTTGTTTGTACAACTGGCATTGGAACAGCACAACTTCTTGCGGCAAGGCTTGAGAAATCTTTTAAACAGATAGAAATAAAAGACATAGTTTCTTCTGTTTCGCTACATGAGAGCATCTTAAATGACATAGATATAGTTATCTCTACTGTACCTATTGAGATAAATAAACCTTTTATAAATATAAGTCCTTTATTAACTCAAAATGATATAAAGCGGCTTGATGAATTTATACAGGCTCTAAATAAGAGATCTAATTTAATTGATACGCAGTTACTTGATGTTGACGGTATTTATCTAAAAAAAGAAGATTTATTAAATAAGGTATGTATGGAGTTGCATAAAAAAGGATATGTAAAGGAGGAATATATTCAAGATGTTATAACCAGAGAAAAAATAGCTTCTACTGCTATAGGAAATGGTATTGCAATTCCACATGGTTTACCAGAACATGTTAATAAATCAGTTTTTACAGTGGTAAGACTAAAAAATCCTATAGCTTGGGATGAAGAAAAGGTAGATATGTTATTTATGATATCTTTAACTCAAAGTGATATAGCAAAATCCAGGTATATATTTAGAAAATTATATAATAAACTTGAATCACCGGAATTTGTAGAAAATATAAAAAAAGCAAAAAACAGAGAAGAAATTATAAAGTTATTGGAGGTAATTTACGATGCTGATAAATAAAAATCTTGTCACACTAAATCTTGAGGCAAAAACCAAAGAAGAGGCAATTACAAAATTGGCTGAGTTAGCTCAGAAAGAAGGTAAAATAACTTCCATAGATGAATATGTAAAGAGTGTACTTGATAGAGAAAAAACATATACTACAGGGGTGGGGAATGGAATCGCAATACCACATGGAAAATCAAAAGCTGTAAAGGAGGCGATGATAGTATTTGGTAAAACAACTGATGGAATAGAATGGGATTCATTAGATGGCAAACCTGTCAATTTAATTTTTCTCTTAGGGGTGCCTGAAGAAAATGTGGATAATGTTCATCTTAAGATATTGTCACAGTTATCACGAAAATTAATGAATGATAGTTTTATTGAAATGCTAAAAAAAGCAGTAACTGTCGAGGAAATTTTAAATGCTTTAAGTGATATCCAAGTAAGTTAAAAATAAACAAAAATAAAATAGATAAGGAGGATAAAAATACGATGAAGGAAGAATTAAAAAGGATTAGAGAATATTTAATGACAGGCGTATCTTACATGATACCTATAGTTGTCATAGGTGGTGTTTTAATAGCTTTTTCAATTGCATTAAGTGGTGTGCAGGCTGGTAAAGGTGCAGTTGTTACAAATCCAGTGTTAAAAAGTATGATGGATATTGGTACAGCTTCTTTTTCAATGATGGTGCCAGTTCTTGCAGGATTTATAGCTTTTGGAATAGCTGATAGACCTGGACTTGCTCCTGGACTTGTTGGTGGAGTACTTGCAAACCAGTTGAAGGCAGGTTTTTTAGGTGGAATTATTGCAGGTTTTATCGCAGGATATGTTGCAAGGTGGATAAAGAGTTGGAGAGTTCCTAAGAATTTAAGACCTATAATGCCAATTTTTGTAATCCCGTTGTTATCAGCACTTATTGTAGGTTTTCTTATGATATATATACTCGGTAATCCTATAAGCAGTGCAATGACAGCTATGACAAATTGGTTAAAATCCATGAGTACAGGAAATGCTGTGATTTTAGCAATGATAATGGGTGCGATGATAGCTTTTGATATGGGGGGGCCTGTAAACAAAGTTGCATTCTTATTTGCTGCAGCAATGATAGGAGAAGGCGTATATACAATTATGGGACCAGTAGCAGTAGCAATATGCATTCCCCCGCTTGGGATGGGTGTTGCTACATTGTTAGCACCCAACAAGTACACTAAAGCAGAAAAGGAAGCAGGGTATGGTGCACTTGCAATGGGGATGATTGGTATCACAGAAGGTGCTATACCTTTTGCTGCAGCCGATCCATTAAGAGTAATACCATCTATAATGGTAGGCTCATCTATAGGTGCTGCGATAGCAGCAATAGGGAAGGTTGGAGACCATGCACCACATGGTGGACCTATTGTGTTACCAGTTGTAGATAATAAAATCATGTTTATAGTAGCTGTACTAATAGGTATTGCGGTTACTGCATTAATGGTAAATGCATTAAAAAAACCTGTTATTGAAGAAGTTGAAGATGAAAGTGAAGTTGCTGAGTAAAACTAAAAATAGTTTCAAGATTATGTAAATAATTTACAAAATTTTATAGAAAGAGGGATGGAATATGAAAATAGTTGCAGTTACAGCTTGTCCTACAGGTATTGCTCATACCTATATGGCGGCTGAAGCATTAGAGAATGCAGCAAAAAAACTTGGGCACAAAATTAAAGTTGAAACGCAAGGTTCAATTGGCATAGAGAATAAAATAACTCAGAAGGAAGTTGATGAAGCAGATCTTGTTATTTTCGCAGCAGATGTAGCAGTTAAAGAAGAATCTCGATTTAAAGATAAGCCCATCTATAAAGTTGAAGCTCAAAAAGCTATAAAAAACGCTAAAGCTGTTATTGAAGAAGCATTAAAATTGGTTAATAAATAAAGAACTGGTTGCTGAGTCAGGAAAGGGATTGCCTTTCCTGATTTTGCTTTTGCGGCTATCTAAAAAATGATTTGTCAAATTTGCTTTATTTTTTTATTTTATTATTGTGCAAAAGTTTCACACTGGGACGAAAACTATGTTATAATAGACGTTAGAACTAATTTTAAGGAGGGTTAACAAATGCTAAAAGGAGTTGCGGCATCCCCAGGGATAGCGATTGGGAAGGTTTTCTTATATACTAAAGAAAAAGCAGAAATCAACATGAAAAACATAGATGAATCAAAAGTAGAGTACGAAATTGAAAGGTTTAAGAAAGCTTTAGAAGTGACGAAGGAGCAAATACAAAAAATTAAAGAAGATGCATTGAAAGAATTTGGGAAGGATAAGGCAGAAATTTTTGAGGCACATTTAATGCTAGCAAGTGACCCCGAACTTATTGAAGGGGTAGAAAACATGATAAAGACTGAACTTATAACTGCCGATAATGCGGTAAATAAAGTAATTGAACAAAATGCTTCTGTAATGGAAAGTTTAAATGATGAATATTTAAAAGAAAGAGCTGTAGATTTAAGGGATGTAGGAAGCCGTATAATAAATAATCTTTTAGGAGTAAAAAGCGTGAATCTTTCTGAACTTGATGAACAAGTGGTAGTTATAGCCAAAGACTTAACCCCTTCAGATACAGCTACCATGAAAAAAGAAATGGTTTTAGGATTTGCTACAGATGTAGGCGGAAGAACTTCTCATACAGCTATAATGGCACGTTCCTTAGAAATTCCTGCTGTAGTAGGATTGGGTAATGTTACCTCTCAAGTTAATAATGGAGATACCATAATAGTAGATGGGTTGGAAGGGGTTGTCATTGTAAATCCTGACGAAAATACAATAAACGAATATAAGGCTAAAAAAGAGAATTATGATAAAAAGGTGGAGAAATTAAAGAAATTAAAAGATTTGCCTGCAATAACTCCCGATGGCAAAAAAGTCATGTTAGCGGCAAATATAGGAACTCCAAAAGATGTAAAAAGTGCGCTGGCCAATGGAGCAGAAGGGGTTGGACTTTTTAGAACTGAATTCTTATACATGGATAGAACTACTCTTCCTACAGAAGAAGAGCAATTTGAAGCCTACAAAGAAGTTGCAGAAAAGATGGAAGGCCGGCCTGTTACTATAAGAACCTTAGATATAGGCGGAGATAAAGAGCTTCCTTATCTTGATATGCCTAAAGAGATGAATCCTTTTTTGGGATATAGGGCTATAAGGCTTTGCTTGGATAGGACAGACATATTTAAGACCCAATTACGAGCAATTTTAAGAGCAAGTGCTTATGGAAATATTCACATAATGTATCCTATGATATCTTCTATAGAAGATGTAAGAAAAGCAAATATCGTTTTAAATGAAGTAAAAGCTGAGCTTGATAAAGAAGGCATAAAGTATGACAAAAACATAAAGGTAGGTATAATGGTGGAAATACCTTCAGCTGCAGTGACTGCAGATATATTAGCTAAAGAAGTGGACTTCTTTAGCATAGGAACTAATGACCTGACGCAGTATACCCTTGCTGTTGACAGAATGAATGAACACGTAAAAGATTATTATCAGCCATTTAATCCAGCTATTTTAAGGCTTATAAAGTTTGTGATTGATGCGGCTCACAAAGAAGGAAAATTTGCAGCCATGTGCGGTGAAATGGCAGGTGACCCTTTAGCTACAGTTATATTGTTAGGACTTGGCTTAGACGAATTTTCTATGAGTGCAACTTCTATACCTACAGTTAAAAATATCATCAGAAATGTGGAATATGAAAGAACAAAAGAAATAGCGGAAAAGGTGCTAAATATTGCTGAGGCAGAAAAGATACAAAAAATGATGGAGGACATAATTAAAGACATTGAGTAAATCTCTGGCTTTTGCCAGAGATTTTTTATTAAAAAAATATCAAAAAAATAAAGGAAAATTTCAAAATGTATAGAATAATAATATTAAAGATTATTTGCGATAAGATAGGGGGATATGTATGAAGGATTACAAAACTAATCAAATAAGAAATGTAGGATTAGTTTCCCACGGTGGAGCCGGTAAAACTACATTAACTGAGGCATTCCTTTTCAACACAAAAGTTATTGATAGAATGGGGCGCGTAGAAAATGGCACTACTGTATCTGACTATGACACGGAGGAAATTGCCAGGCAGATATCTATTTCCACATCAGTAATTCCAGTGGAATGGAGAGAGTATAAAATTAATATATTAGATATGCCAGGGTATTTTGATTTCTTTGGAGAAGTTGTAAGTGGCTTGCGAGTTGTAGACAGTGTTATAATACCTGTGTGTGCTGCTTCTGGTGTAGAAGTGGGAACTGAAAAAGTGTTTAGTTTGGCTCAAAAGAATAAGTTGCCTATTATATTTTTTATTAACAAAATGGATAGAGAAAATGCAGATTATTTTAAAACGTTAAATCAATTGAGGGAGAAATTTAGTAATAAGGTTATTCCTCTGACATTTCCTATTGGAAGCGAACAAAGTTTTAAAGGCTATGTAGACGTTCTTACTCAAAAAGCATACGTTTACGATGAAAAAGGGGTAAAGGAGACAGAAGTACCGGCAGATTTGATGGATAAAGTTTTATCGGCCAAAGAGGAATTGATTGAGAACATTGCTGAAAACGATGAAACTTTAATGGAAAAGTACTTTGGCGGAGAAGAATTTACACAAGAAGAAATGAAAGAAGGAATCAAAAACAGCATAAGAATTGGAGAGTTAATGCCTGTTTTATGCGGTTCAAGCCTTAAAAATATTGGAGCAGATAAATTATTAGATGCCATTGTGGAATTTTTGCCATCACCTCTGGATATAGAAAGAGAAAAAGTTAGTGAAAATGGTCCAGTAGCTGCATTTGTATTTAAAACTATAGCAGATCCTTATGTAGGAAGACTCTCTATTTTTAAGGTTGTATCAGGTGCTTTGACTTCTGATTCTATGCTGCTTAACTCAAATAAGCAGATGCAAGAGAAAATAAGCCAGCTTTACATTTTAAGAGGTAAAAAGCAGATGCCTGTATCTAAGTTAGTAGCAGGAGATATAGGAGCAGTTGCAAAGCTTCAATATACAATGACAGGAGATACCTTATGTGACACTTCTAAACTTGTGACATTAGCACCTATCGATTTCCCACAGCCTACACTTTCACTTGCTATTGAACCTAAATCCAAAGGGGATGAGGAGAAAATTAGCAATGGGCTCCAAAGGTTGCAAGAGGAAGATCCGACTTTTAAAGTTGAAAAAAATTTAGAGACGGGTCAGATGATAGTTTACGGAATGGGAGAGCAGCATATAGAAGTAATTTCTAAAAAGTTGATGAACAAGTTTGGAGTAGAATGTACCTTGACAGACCCAATTGTACCCTATAGAGAGACGATAAAGGGTAAAGTCAAAGTAGAAGGAAAGCATAAAAAGCAGACAGGTGGACATGGACAATATGGTCATGTGTGGATTGAATTTGAGCCAAATCCCAACAGTGAATTTGAGTTTGAAGATAAAATCTTTGGTGGAGCTGTTCCTAAACAATATATTCCAGCAGTAGAAAAAGGCTTGAGAGAAAGTATGAAAGAAGGTGTGCTTGCTCGTTATCCTGTTGTAAACATTAAAGCTACTTTGGTAGATGGTTCCTACCATCCTGTTGATTCTTCTGAAATGGCTTTCAAAATTGCTGCATCTCTTGCTTTTAAAAAGGGAATGGAACAAGCAAATCCAGTTCTTTTAGAACCTATTATGAGAGTAGAAGTGGTGGTACCTGAAGAATACATGGGAGATATCATTGGGGATTTGAATAAGAGAAGAGGAAGAATTTTAGGCATGGAGTCAAAAGACAATTTAGAAGTAATCACAGCAGAAGTGCCTTTGGCTGAAATGAATAGATATGCGACAGATTTAAGGTCTTTGACACAAGCAAGAGGAGACTTCAAAATGACTTTTGCAAGATATGAAGAAGCTCCACCTAATGTGGCACAAAAGATAATAGAAGAAAGGAAGAAATTAAAAGAAAAAGAAGAATAAGCCTGCTTTTGCAGGCTTTATTTTTATGTGCGCCCGGCATGGGCGATAGCTAGGCGGTGAAAGTCCGCTGTGGGCTTGGTAGTGGGAACCACTAGCCAAGAGCAAGGGTGTCCATCGTGAGGTGGAATCTGAAGGAAGCTTAAGGCAAAATCTCGGTCTGATGAACAAGAACCAGATAAGAGGCTGAATTGGGATGGATGAGTTTGCGTAACAAAACGAAGTCCAACACTACCCGAATCCCATACAGTAAATCTGGCAGATATATGAGATGAAAGTTATCGTTCTTACCCGGGGAGGTCTCAAGGATAAGTCACTAAAGTGAACTCTGAAGTGACAACCCATACAGTGATGTATGGTTGAACCTTGAGAAGTCAGCAGAGGTCATAGTACTTATCTAGTCATGAATAGATAAGGAAGGGCCGAACGTTAGGAGGTTTTGGAAATCTTATGGACTCGAAAGATATGCAGAGACTGCAGACAACTCAACAAAGAGGCTATCCGTTGAATAGAGAAATGGAATTTCAAAAGACAACGGAAGTGCATAGTATATCATCGGCGTCAAAAGATAGAAGAAACGATGTACAAAGATATACCAGCAAGATGCTTGAAATGATAGTAGAACGAGGAAACATGAGAGCAGCATACAAGCGCGTTGTTGCAAATAAAGGAAGCCATGGAGTCGATGGGATGGAAGTAGATGAACTTCTACCGTATCTCAAAGAAAACTGGGCAACCATAAAACAACAACTGCTGGAGGGGAAATACAAACCACAACCAGTGCGAAGAGTAGAAATTTCCAAACCAGATGGAGGAGTAAGACTACTAGGAATACCTACAGCACTAGATAGGCTAATACAACAAGCAATAGCCCAAATACTAAATAAAGTCTACAACCATACATTTTCTGATAGCAGTTATGGATTTAGACCAGGACGCAGTGCAAAAGACGCAATAAAAGCCGCAGAAGCATATATAAATGAAGGATATACATGGGTTGTAGATATGGACTTAGAAAAGTTCTTTGACAGAGTAAACCACGACATAATAATGTCCAAACTAGAAAAGCGGATAGGAGATAAAAGGGTACTAAAGTTAATAAGAAGATACCTAGAATCAGGAGTAATGATAAACGGAATCAAAGTATCAACAGAAGAAGGGACACCCCAAGGAGGGCCATTAAGTCCCCTATTAGCAAACATAATGTTGGACGAACTAGACAAAGAACTTGAGAAACGAGGGCATAAATTCTGCCGATATGCAGATGACTGCAACATATATGTAAGAAGCAGGTCTGCAGGAAACAGAGTAATGAAGAGCATAAAGAAATTCATAGAAAGCAAATTAAAACTAAAAGTCAACGAAGCAAAAAGTGCTGTAGATAGACCATGGAGAAGAAAATTTCTTGGATTTTCATTCTATACAAAAGAAAACGAAGTAAGAATAAGAATCCATGAAAAATCCATCAAAAGGTTTAAGGAAAAAGTAAGAGAAATAACCAATCGGAACAAGGGAATAAGCATGGAAAACAGAATAAAAAGACTAAATCAAATAACGACAGGATGGGTCAACTATTTTGGATTAGCAGACGCGAAAAGCATAATGAAAACCCTTGACGAATGGATAAGGCGAAGACTAAGGGCATGTATATGGAAACAATGGAAGAAGATAAAAACGAAGCATGATAACTTAGTAAAACTAGGAGTAGAAGAACAAAAAGCCTGGGAATACGCCAATACAAGGAAAGGCTACTGGAGAATATCCAATAGCCCAATCCTAAATAAGACTCTTACAAATAAATACTTTGAAAGCATAGGTTATAAGAGTTTATCCCAAAGATATCTAATTGTACACAATTCCTAATGAACCGCCGTATACCGAACGGTACGTACGGTGGTGTGAGAGGACGCTGAATAAAATAATTATTCAGCTCCTACTCGATTGCAGCTAATAACTTTTTTCTAAAAAATATTTAAGTTATAATATAAGAAAACACGGGTATTAGAGGAGGACTTTATGAAATGAATATAAGAGAAGAAACTTTAAAACTTCACAAAGAAAATAGAGGCAAACTTGAAATTGTAAGCAAAGTAGAAGTGAAAAATGACAAAGATTTAGCTTTAGCCTATACCCCAGGTGTTGCGGAACCTTGCAAAGAGATACATAAAAATAGCGATTTAGTATATGAATATACTACTAAAAGCCACATGATTGCAGTTGTCACAGATGGTTCTGCTGTTTTAGGATTAGGGAATATAGGACCGGAGGCAGCTCTTCCTGTTATGGAAGGAAAAGCAGTTTTATTTAAAGAATTTGGAGGCGTTGATGCAGTACCTATATGTCTTGCTACTCAAGATGTTGAAGAAATTATAAAAACTGTGGTGAATATTTCACCTGCTTTTGGAGGCATAAATCTTGAAGATATTTCTGCACCTCGCTGTTTTGAAATAGAAAAAAAGTTGGACGAAATTTTGGATATACCCGTTTTTCATGATGATCAGCATGGAACGGCAGTTGTAACTTTGGCTGCTTTAATAAATGCTTTAAAAATTGTAGAAAAGGAATTAAAAGAAGTTACTGCCGTTGTAAATGGAGCTGGAGCGGCAGGGATTGCTATTGCTAAATTTTTAATAAAAGCGGGTATAAAAGATGTAATAGTTTGCGATAGAAGTGGTATCATATATGAAGGAAGAGAAGATAAAGACTTCTCTAAAAAAGAGATTGCAAAAATATCAAATAAAGGAAGATTAAGAGGGGCTTTAAAAGATGCTTTAAAAGGAGCAGATGTGTTTATTGGAGTATCAGCACCTAATGTATTAAATAAAGAAATGATAAAAACAATGGCCAAAAAACCAATAGTTTTCGCATTAGCTAATCCAGTACCTGAAATATATCCTGATGAAGCAAAAGAGGCAGGAGCTTATGTGGTAGGTACTGGTAGATCTGATTTTCCAAACCAAATAAACAACGTGTTGGCTTTTCCAGGTATATTTAGAGGGGCATTAGAAGTTAGGGCTACTACAATTAATGAAGAGATGAAAATTAGTGCTGCATATTCTATTGCCCAAACTATTTCAGAAAATGAACTTACTCCGGAGTATATAATTCCAAAGCCTTTTGATAAAAGAGTTCTTAAAAATGTAGCAATAGCAGTTGCAAAAGCAGCAATAGACACGGATGTAGCTAGAATAAATGTGGATTTAAAAGAGATTGAGAAGAGTTTAAGTGAATAAGAAAAGTAAATAAGAGGTGGAGGAAATGAATAAAAATCAAAAATTCTTCAAAGGAAAATTGTACAAATCTATAAGAGGGAATTTTTTTGAAGAAGATACTTACGAAAGTACAGAAAGAAAAAATTTAAAAGGAAAAAGCAATTTTTCATCTCTTATAAACCAACAAGAGCCTCAAGAGTTGGCAGATGAAGGGGAAGAAATCTATGAAAATGAATGAAAAATGGTGAAAATTTTAGAATATGAGAGATATTTTTATTATTTGATGAAAATATTAGAAAAAATCACTTGCTTTAGCGTGAAAAAGCTATTGACGAGAGGACAAAAAAATGTAAAAATATATTCGAAGGTCAAAGAAAGTCAAAGTAAAAGTAAGAGACGTGGTGATGGTGATGGCAAGGCTTAGTGATTTGATTGAAAATTTTATAAAAGAGCTAATGGAAGAGGCTGGTAAACACTATGTAGAAATTCAAAGAAATGAATTAGCAAATGTTTTTAATTGTGCGCCATCTCAAATAAACTATGTGTTAGAGACGCGTTTTACTATTGACAGAGGATACATCATAGAAAGTAAAAGAGGCGGCGGAGGTTATATAAAAATTTATAAAACTTCTATATCAAACAATTGGATAAATAAAATAATAGAAAACATAGGGGATAATATTTCTGAGAGTAAAGCTAGATACTACATTGATGCTCTTTTAGACCACAATATTATAACTTCAAGGGAAGCAGCTTTGATGAAAGCTGTAGTTAATGATAAAATTCTTTCTTTTTCTCAGGAAGATAAGAATATGTTGCGAGCATTACTACTTAAGGCAATGCTTATGGAAATTGCTCGCAACAAGTAAAGGAGGTAATTTTTATGATGTGTGATAAATGCAAAATAAGGCCTGCTACAGTTCATTACACTAAAATAGTAAACGGAGTAAAAACTGAAATGCATTTGTGTGACCAGTGCGCAGCAGAAGAGGGAATTTTAAATACAGAAGTTTTTTCAACTTTTACACCTTTTTCAGTTCAAAATTTATTGTCAGGGTTAATGGACTTTTTGCCTGGAGTAGATGACTTTACAAAAAAAACTTTGAAATGCAGTCACTGTGGTATGACTTACGAAGATTTCAAAAAAATTGGAAGATTAGGTTGTAGTTTCTGCTATGATGCTTTTGCTGAAGAATTAAATCCTCTTATGAGGAGAATACACGGCAGTACAGAACACAGAGGGAAAATTCCTAAAAAAGCTGGCGGTAAAATGAGAGTAAAAAGAGAAATTGAGGAGTTGAAATATCAATTGGAAAAAGCTATTAAAGAAGAAGCTTATGAAAAAGCAGCAGAATTAAGGGATAAAATCAGAGAATTGGAGAAAGAATTAGGAAAGTAGGTGACCGAAATGCTACAGTACGATAAAGATGTGGTATTGTCCAGTAGAATTAGACTTGCTCGGAATATAAAAGATATTCCTTTCCCTACTATTATGACAGAAGAGCAGGGACGAAAGGTTATAGATTTGGTTAGAAAGGCTATATTAGGTAGTAATACTATTTTATCTACTCAATTTGTAGAATATGATATGAAGAAATTGACTCCTATTGACAGGCAATCACTTGTAGAAAAGCACCTTATAAGCCCTGACCTTTCACAGAATACAAAGAGTGGTTATGCTCTTATAAAAGATGACAATACAGTAAGTATAATGGTCAATGAAGAGGATCATCTTAGAATACAATGTATATTAGAAGGATTAAGGCTTAATGAAAGCTGGGATACTGCCGATAAAATTGACGATTTGATTGAAGAAACTATCGACTATGCCTATGATGAAAAGATAGGTTATTTGACTTCTTGTCCTACTAACGTAGGAACAGGGATACGAGCCTCAGTCATGGTTCATCTTCCAGCTCTTACTATCACTGGGCAAATAAGCAATATTTTAAACTCTGTTTCTAAAATAGGTATGGCAGTGAGAGGGATATACGGTGAAGGTACTCAAGCTTTAGGAGATATTTATCAAATTTCTAATCAAGTCACTCTTGGCCAAAGCGAAAGAGAAATAATTGAAAATATTCAAGGAGTAGCAAGACAAATTATCTCTAGCGAAAGAAAAGCTAGAGAGGATTTATACAAAAAACAAAGAATTCAAATAGAAGATAGAGTAGGAAGGGCTTTTGGAATTTTATCTCATGCAAAAGTGATGTCTACAAAGGAATACATGACTTTAATGTCTGACGTGAGATTAGGAGCAATTTTAGGAATATTAGATGTGGATATAAATAAAATTGATGTTCTCACTACACATATACAACCAGCTAATTTACAAAAAATTTATGGCATTCAATTAGACCCCTATGAGAGAGATGTTAAAAGGGCAGAATATGTAGTAAGTCAAATAAACAAAAAAGATAATTTATAGGAGGTGTTTGTTATGGCGATGTTTGGAAGATTTACAGAAAGAGCTCAAAAAGCTCTTTATTTGGCTCAAGAGGAAGCGAGGTCTTTTTATCATAACTATGTAGGGACAGAACACATTTTATTAGGATTGTTAAAAGAAGATGAAGGAATTGCAGCAAGAGTTTTAAAAAAACTGGGAGTAACTTATGAAACTACAAGAGAGAAGGTATTGTCTTTGATTGGAATGGGAAATATTCCAGGAGACGTGGTAGGTTATACACCACGAGCTAAAAGGGTATTGGAATTGAGTCTTAGTGAGGCAAGGAGATTTAATACCAGCTATGTAGGGACAGAGCATATTTTGTTAGGACTTTTAAGAGAAGGCGAAGGAGTTGCTGTAAGAATTTTAATGGAACAAGGTATAGATTTCAATAGGGTGAGAGAGGAGATTGTAAAAATGCTTAATGAAGAGCCTGCAGGAGGACCTGCAAAGGCTGCAAAAGTTAAAAATACCAATACACCTACTTTAAATCAATTTGGAAGAGATTTAACTGAGCTTGCAAGAGACGGCAAACTTGACCCTGTAATAGGAAGAGAAAAAGAGATTGAAAGAGTTATACAAATCTTAAGCAGAAGGACAAAGAATAACCCTGTCCTAATAGGTGAACCGGGTGTCGGTAAAACTGCTATTGTAGAAGGTCTTGCGCAAAAGATTGTAGAAGGAGAAATTCCTGAAATTTTGAAAGATAAAAGAGTTGTAACTTTAGACATGGCTTCTATGGTAGCAGGTACAAAGTACAGAGGCGAATTTGAAGATAGGTTAAAAACAGTATTAAATGAGGTTATAAAGGCAGGAAATGTGATACTATTTATAGATGAGATGCACACTTTGATAGGAGCAGGTGCAGCAGAGGGTGCAATAGATGCATCAAATATTCTAAAACCGGCACTTGCAAGAGGTGAAATTCAAGTAGTTGGAGCTACTACTTTGGATGAGTACAGAAAATATGTAGAAAGAGACCCTGCATTAGAGAGACGATTCCAACCAATAATTGTAGATGAACCAACTGTGGAGGAGACTATTGAGATATTAAAGGGCTTGAGAGATAAGTATGAAGCCCATCATAGGGTTAAAATTACTGACGAAGCTTTAGAAGCAGCAGCTAGACTTTCTCACAGATATATTGCAGATAGATTTTTACCTGATAAAGCTATAGACTTAATAGATGAAGCAGCTTCTCGCGTAAGACTAAAGACAGTGACAGCTCCTCCAGAGATAAAAGAACTGGAAGATAAAA
This sequence comes from Thermoanaerobacter sp. X514, assembly GCF_000019065.1. Lineage (NCBI taxonomy): Bacteria > Bacillati > Bacillota > Clostridia > Thermoanaerobacterales > Thermoanaerobacteraceae > Thermoanaerobacter > Thermoanaerobacter sp. X514. Next base: position 871,923 of record NC_010320.1, read on the forward strand.
TCAATGACCTTATAAAAGAGAAGGAAGAAGCGATAAGAACTCAAGAATACGAAAAAGCTGCAAAAATAAGAGATGAAGAACAAAAATTGAGAGAAGAATTAGAAAAATTAAAAGCTAAATGGCAACAAAATTCTCTTTCTAATGAAAAAAGTGTAGGACCTGAAGAAATCGCACAAGTCGTATCTCTGTGGACAGGAATACCTGTTAAAAAGTTAGCTGAAGAGGAATCAGAGAGATTGCTCCACTTAGAGGAGGTATTGCATGAAAGAGTTATAGGACAAGATGAAGCAGTAGAAGCAGTGGCAAGAGCTATAAGAAGGGCAAGAGTAGGCTTAAAAGATCCAAAAAGGCCAATAGGTTCATTTATCTTCTTGGGGCCTACTGGTGTTGGTAAAACAGAACTTACAAAGGCTTTGGCAGAAGCTCTTTTTGGTGACGAAAATGCTATGATTAGGCTTGATATGTCAGAATACATGGAAAGACACACCGTTTCTAAACTTATTGGTTCACCTCCAGGATATGTAGGATTTGAAGAAGGAGGACAATTAACAGAAAAAGTAAGAAGAAAACCCTATTCAGTAATCTTGCTGGATGAAATTGAAAAAGCGCATCCTGACGTGTTTAACATTCTCCTTCAAATATTAGAAGATGGACGACTCACAGATTCAAAAGGTAGAACTGTAGACTTTAAAAATACCGTTATAATCATGACATCAAACGTGGGAGCAGAACTTTTGAAAAAGCAATCTACTTTAGGATTTATGCCTCAAGAAAAAGAAGACAAAGCCTCTTATGACAAAATAAAAGAAACATTGATGGCAGAGTTGAGAAAGACCTTTAGACCTGAATTCTTAAATAGGGTGGATGAGATAATTGTATTTCATCAACTCTCAAAAGAAGATATTGAAAAGATTGCTGATATAATGATTAAAGAATTGAATGACAGACTAAAAGAGAACGACATTAAACTGGACTTTACTCCTGAAGCCAAAGAGGAAATTATCAAACAGGGATATGACCCCAACTACGGTGCAAGGCCTTTAAGAAGAGTTATACAAAGAATTGTAGAGAATCAACTGTCTGAACTTATGTTGCAAGGAGAAGTGAAGCCAGGAGATGAACTTATTGTAACTGCAAAAGACGGAAAAATAGAGTTTGTGAAAAAGGACGCTATAAAAAAGGCTTAGCCTCGGGCTAAGTCTTTTTTATAGGAGAGGTTTAAAAGTGTGATATAATTAAAAGAGAATTTTGTGAAAGATGGTGGAGGTATGGCCAAATCAACTACAAAGTTTGTGTGTAGAGAGTGTGGCTTTGAAAGTAGTAAATGGATGGGAAGATGTCCTAATTGTGACAGCTGGAATTCTTTTGAGGAAGAAGCTATAGAGAGTTCAAAAAATTTTAGGAAAACTAAAGATAGATCACAAATATACCTTCTTGAAGATGTAACTTTTTCAGAAGAGGAAAGAATAAGGACAGGGATTGAAGAGTTTGACAGGGTTTTAGGCGGCGGAATTGTAAAAGGTTCTCTTGTTTTAATAGGTGGTGACCCAGGAATTGGGAAGTCTACTTTGCTATTACAAGTAGCAGGTAATATTTCTGATAGCAGGAAGGTACTTTATGTGTCAGGAGAGGAATCAGTTCAACAGATTAAATTGAGGGCAGATAGAATTTTGAAAGAGAAACAGCGAATATATCTTTTGTGCGAAACAAATATAGAAGAGATAGAGAGAAAAATTGATGAGAATAAGCCGGATTTTGTTATTATTGATTCTATACAGACGATATACACTGAGGAAAGTGAGACAATACCGGGAAGTGTGTCTCAGATAAGACAAGTGACTCAAAAGCTGATGGAAATTGCAAAACAAAAAGACATAAGTATTTTTTTGATAGGGCATGTTACAAAAGAAGGAGCAATAGCGGGACCCAAAGTTTTGGAACATATGGTGGACACGGTTTTATATTTTGAAGGGGATAGGACCCAGTCTTTTAGGATATTGCGGGCTGTAAAAAACCGTTTTGGCGCAACTCACGAAATAGGAGTTTTTGATATGGAGGAGGATGGGCTTTGTGAGATAAGCAATCCTTCTGAATTTATTCTCTCAAATAAGCCGAAAGATGTTTCAGGGACTGCTGTTGTATCTTCTATTCAAGGGACGAGGCCAATTTTAATGGAAGTTCAGTCTTTGATATGTAAGACTACTTTTGGAGTGCCGCGAAGAATGGCCACTGGATTTGACTACAATCGCTTTATATTGCTTTTGGCAGTTATAGAAAAAAGACTGGGCATAAATCTTTCACAATTTGATGCATATGTAAATGTGGCTGGAGGAATGAAAATTCAAGAGCCAGCTGCTGACCTTGGAATAATTGCTTCATCTCTTTCTGGATATTTTAATATACCTATTCCTGAAGATGTTTGTTTTATAGGAGAGGTGGGATTGACGGGAGAAGTAAGAGGAGTCAGCAATATAGATAAACGAATAGGTGAAGCACAAAAGATGGGATTTTCTCAAGTTTTTATTCCTGAGATGAAAACAAAAGAAATAAAAAAGTTTGGGAATATAAAGGTTACTAAAATAAAGGACATAAAGGATATTATGGATTTTTTGAGAGAAAGAGAACAAAAAGCGTCTTCATAAGGAAGACGCTTCAGACTGTAGACAAACTTTCGTAAAGGAGATATTTTGCATAAGGAGCGACTTGTTACAAAGCGCTAACAAAACTTAGCAAGACCGAGGGTGGAGGCAGGGCCGAAGCCACGGATGGCGGAGGCGGGCACCTTAAGGCATGGATGCCGATTGTGCCCGGTACCCTGCCGGAGCCCGAAGGTCGAGCTTTAGTTTTGTCGCTTTGGAACACCGGAGTGACGATGCAAAATATCTCCTTTGAATATTTTTTAACTTTGTCAACAAACTAAAGCGTCTCCATAGAAGAGACGCTTATTTTATAACATGTTAAATATGCCTAAAGTGTTCAATTCTTTGTGTTTTTTAAGAAGTATATCGTAAAAATTAAGCCCTAAAACATTACACAAAGCGATTATGTAAAATACATTGTTACCTATTTCTGCTTCTATAACTTCTTTACAGTTTTCACAGAGTTGGCCTTCAAGATGGGTTTTGAAATATTTATGGGCTTCTTCCAGAGTTGCATCGGGGGGAGTCTCTTGTTTGCTGGCATTTATCCTTATGCAACCGCACTCGGTTACTGATTTAGCAACAGCTCTATTTATACGGGCACTGCTCTCTTGTATTTTTGTGAGTATGTCCATTATACTTCTGTGGCGTAAGAGGTATTCATCTACTGTATTTTGAAGGTCGTCTACAATAATATCTTTCATTTTTTGGTCCACTCCCGTTCTATGAGTTTTTAAGACTTCTCTTGCTTTTATTATAGACTTAAACCATTACCATGTCAATATTTAGAATGGCATTTAAATACATTATATAGCATTAATGTAATTTTAATCTTTTGTTAAATTGACAATCCCTCTACATAAGTAGTATACTGTAATTAACAACCACTTTATACGTGTAAAAATTGTGAAATATTTTTAATTATTCCCCCTATATTGCTTATAATAATGAGAAAAATAGCCAATAATAGAGATAGGAGGTGATAATATGTTGTATAAAATTATAAGAGGTGGAATTGGATTACTGGGAATGGCAGCGGGTTTTGAATTGACAAAGCTTTTGCTAGATCTTGTAAAAGATCAGAATTTTGTGCCTATACAGTTAAATTATTTTTCAACAGTGATAGCTTATATTATAGGTACTTTAATAGGTGGAATCATATTTTACGTCATTTCTCCTAAATTTATAAAGTGGGGGAAAGACTTTGAACAGTGGTTGGAAGCAAAACTTCAGAATATGCCGATTGATGAAATTTTAATAGGAGCATTCGGGCTAATAGTAGGGCTTATTGTGGCTAATTTGTTAAGCGCGCCTCTTTATCCTATCTTAGTTGTAGGAAAAGTAGTGCCAATTCTTTTGAATTTGTTTTTGGGGTATTTGGGCATTAGAATTTCTTTAAAGAAAAAAGATGATATTTTAAATGTATTTTCTTTTATGAAAAAGTTGGGACCGCAAAAGACTGTTAAAAACGAGTATAATGGAATTCCAAAAATTTTGGATACCAGTGTAATTATAGATGGCAGGATATTTGACATATGTAAGACGGGCTTTATTGAAGGACCTTTAATAATTCCAGCTTTTGTATTAGAGGAATTAAGGCATATTGCAGATTCTTCAGATTCTTTAAAGAGAAATAGGGGTAGACGGGGACTGGATGTTTTAAATAAGATACAAAATGAGTTAAATATCAAAGTAGAAATTGTAGATAAGGAAATTGATGCGGCAGAAGTAGATACAAAACTTTTGAAACTTGCCCAAATGCTAAAAGGCAAAATAATAACTAATGATTATAATTTAAACAAAGTAGCAGAATTTCACAGGGTCCCTGTTTTGAATATAAATGAACTTTCCAATGCAGTAAAACCAATTGTTCTTCCTGGAGAAGAAATGGTAGTGCAAGTTATTAAAGATGGCAAAGAGGCCGGCCAAGGAGTTGCTTATTTGGACGATGGTACGATGATTGTTGTAGACGGTGGCAAAAAATTCATAGGTAATACCATAGAAGTGCTTGTTACTAGTGTTTTGCAAACTGCCGCAGGAAGGATGATATTTGCAAAGCCCAAACAGGCAGAACAAGAAAAGGCTATATGAAAAACGCAGGGAAACCTGTGTTTTTTTATGTGGAAATGATATAATTGGAGTGTGCATTATTTTACTTGTGAGGTAGAGAAAATGAATGTAAGTGCGGTAATAGTGGCGGCAGGTAAGGGCATTAGAATGGGTCACACAGTAAATAAAGTATACCTTCCTATAGCAGGTAAACCAGTTTTGTATTATTCTCTCAAAGCCTTTGATGAAATTGATTGGATTAAGGAAATTGTTGTTGTTGTATCAAAGGAAGAAATGGAATATTGCCAAGAAAATGTAGTAAAAAAGTATTTTTTCAAAAAACCAATTAAATTAGTAGAAGGAGGTAGTGAAAGGCAGTATTCTGTTTATAATGGAATTATAAATACAGAGGGAGATTGCGAAATTATAGCAATTCATGATGGAGCAAGGCCTTTAATTGAGAAAGAAATAGTTATAAAAGCTTTAAAAGAAGCTTATTTGCATAAAGCAGTAGCATTGGGAGTGCCTGTCAAAGACACTATAAAAGTAGTTGATGGGAAAAATTTTATTTTAAATACCCCTGATAGAAAATATTTATGGGCAATTCAAACCCCTCAGGTATTTGAAAGGAATTTGATTATTAAAGCTCATCAAAGGGCACTGGAGGATGGTTTTTTAGGGACAGATGACACAGTATTAGTGGAGAGATTGGGTTATAAAGTGAAAGTAGTTGAAGGAGACTATAGAAATATAAAGATTACTACGCCAGAGGATTTGATTGTGGCAGAAGCTTTTTTAAAAAAATAACGTTTTTTGCGAATCCTCATATAATTTAATAGAGAATTCTCTATTAAGTTATATGAGGGTGATTTTATGGATAACCCTGTAGTTTTTGTACACGGGATATTTGGCTCTATTTTTACTCCAACTCCTTTAGGGAAAATATGGAGTTTTGGCCCTGCGGCTTATGCTTATAATCCTTTTATAGAAAATTTGGGCAAATTAGGCTTAGTAGAAGGGAAAAATCTATTTATATGTTATTATGAATGGTGGAAAAGTGTGCCGGATTCTGTTGATGCCCTTAAACTGACTATTGAAGAGGCAAAAGCTAAGACTGGCAGCACTAAAGTAGATTTGATATGTCATAGCATGGGAGGACTTTTAGCGAGAAGTTATATTCAAAGCGATAAATATCAATTTGATGTGGCTAGATTGATATTTTTAGCTACTCCCCATTTTGGAGCGGCAAATGCTTATTATGGTTGGGAGGGGGGTACTGTAGCCCCAGAAGATGATGATTTTATAAACATGCTCTTTAAAGGATTTTTATGGATTTTTTCAAAAATTAAAGGGGAAACTGATGCAATAACTGTTATTCGAAAATACATTCCTTCTGTAAAAGACTTAATGCCTTCTAAAGAATATGGTAACTATCTTTTTATGTATCCTACGAGATATAATAAAATTTTGTTTAAAAATATAGAGTATATGAAAGTTATAAATGAGTTTTTGAATAGTCTAAATAAACAAGTAGGAGTTTTATACGACAGAGTCAAGAAAATCTATGTTTTTTCAGGAGATGGAATATATACTAATAAGTTTATTCAAGTAGGAAAACCAGTAAGTGACATAGTATGGCCAGATGGCAAACCAGTAGGTGTAATAAGGGACAATAAAGGGGACGGTACAGTCCTTAAAAAGAGCGCGTTAGGAGTAGAAGGAGAAAAATTTATTGTAAAAACAGGTCATATTGGAATTTTAAATGATTCCATTCCTTATTTGCAACAAATATTGGGTATTAAAGAAAAGCCCCAAGTTTCTATTTTAGAAAAAGTTGTATCATATTTGAGCATGATAACAGACAAGAAAATAGTAGTGTTAGATAGAAGTAAAAATGTTATAAGTTATGATATCTTTGGCAAATTTGTGTGGCATCTAAATTTAAAACCTGAAGGGGAATATCGCATTTCTGTAAGAGAGCCTTTTGTTTCGGAGGTATATATTGAGACTAATAAAGGGAATTTTGTAAAAAAGATTAAATCATCTCGCTTTGCAAGAGGTGTAAGCATGAGTTTAGAAGTTGATAAAGAAGGGAATTTTAGCGTAAAGGATGATTGAAGTGAAAGTAGGGTTAGGATATGACGTCCACAAGTTTGAAAAAGGAAGAAAGTTAATACTGGGAGGAGTAGAAATTCCCTATGATAAAGGTTTGGCAGGCCATTCTGATGCAGATGTTTTGATACACGCCTTAATTGATGCTATTTTAGGAGCAGCTGGTTTAGGGGATATAGGGGAGCACTTTCCTGATACGGAGATAGCCTATAAAGATATTGATAGTAGCCTTTTATTAAAAAAAGTGTTGGCAATAATAGAGAATAAATTCAGAGTAAATAATGTGGATTGTATTATTGTAGCGCAAAGGCCTAAGTTATCTCCTTATAAAGAGCAAATAAGAATAAAATTATCAGAATTATTAAAAATTGAGAAAGAAAGAATAAATGTAAAAGCAAAAACAGAGGAAGGATTAGGTTTTACAGGTAGACAAGAGGGAATAAAAGCCTATGTTATTGTCAGTTTAGAAGAATTAGGTGTTGACATAAGAAAGTAGGTAAAATAAAATTTACTTAAAATTATGCACTTAGGAGGATGGAGATGAGGTTATCGCAATTATTAGTTCCGACTTTAAGAGAAATTCCTGCTGAAGCTGAAATTCCCAGCCATATTTTAATGTTAAAGGCTGCATTGATGAGGAAATTGGCTTCAGGGGTATATATTTACTTGCCATTAGGACAAAGGGTACTTAGAAAAGTGGAGCAAATTGTAAGAGAAGAGATGGACAGAGCTGGCAGTCAAGAGGTACTAATGTCTGCTCTTATTCCAGCAGAACTTTTGAAAGAAAGTGGAAGATGGGATGTATTTGGCCCTGAGATGTTTAAGCTAAAAGATAGAAATGAAAGGGACTTTTGCTTAGGGCCTACACACGAAGAGGTTTTTACAGACCTTATTAGAAATGAAGTGAAGTCTTATAGGCAGCTTCCTCTTATTTTATATCAAATTCAAACTAAGTTTAGAGATGAAAGGCGCCCGCGATTTGGCGTCATGAGAAGTAGAGAATTTATAATGAAGGACGCTTACAGCTTTGATGTGGATTGGGAAGGTTTGGACAAGTCCTTTAATAAAATGTATGAGGCTTACTGCCGAATATTTGATAGATGTGGACTTAAATATTTGGTGGTAGAAGCTGATTCAGGTGCTATGGGAGGAAAAGACTCAAAAGAGTTTATGGTAATTTCTAGTATAGGGGAAGCAGTAATAGCTTACTGTGACAATTGTGGTTATGCTGCAAATGAGGAAAAGGCAGAATGCCTTATCAATCAAGAAATAGTTGAAGAGATGTTGCCAAAAGAAGAAGTATATACACCAAATGTTAGAACAATTGAAGAGTTGGTTAATTTTTTGGGAATTACTCCTAATAAATTTGTAAAAACTCTTATATACAAGGCAAAGGACAACGTTGTAGCAGCATTAGTTCGAGGAGATAGAGACTTAAACGAGACAAAGCTTTTAAATATTTTAGGAATAAGAGAAGAGGAGTTAGAATTGGCAGATGCATCAATAGTGGAAAAGGTTACAGGAGCAAAAGTGGGATTTGCAGGACCTATAGGATTAAAAGGAGAAGTAATGATAATAGTAGATAATGAGATTCCGCAAATGAGGAATTTTATAGTAGGAGCAAACGAGACAGATTATCATATTAAAAATGTCAACTATGGTAGAGACTTTAAAGCTGATGTTGTGGCGGATATCAAAAATGTTATTGAAGGAGATAAGTGTCCAAGGTGTGGTTCACCGCTTAAAATTGACAGAGGTATAGAAGTAGGACATATTTTTAAGTTAGGGACAAAGTACAGTGATGCATTGGGAGCTAAGTATGTAGATGAAGAGGGGAATGAAAAGCCAATTATAATGGGCTGCTATGGAATAGGAATTAATAGAACGGTGGCGGCTATTATAGAGCAACACCATGATGAGAAAGGTATTATATGGCCTATGAGTGTTGCACCCTATCATGTGATTATAGTGCCTGTCAATGTTTCTAATGAAGCTCAAAATCGAGTAGCAGAAGATATATATGCTGCTTTGCAAAAAGAGGGAATAGAGGTTTTAATAGATGATAGAGATTTAAGAGCTGGTGTCAAATTTAATGACGCCGATTTGTTAGGAATACCTATAAGGATTACAGTTGGGAAAAAAGTAGATGATGGAATAGTGGAAATAAAATTGAGAGAAAATGAAGAAGCAGAAGAGGTAAAAATTTCTGATGTTGTAGAAAAGGTGAAAAATATTATAAAAGAGAAAATGTAAGGGATTTCTTAAAAGGAATCCCTTATTTTGCATAAAGAAAGTTTGTATGTGAAAAAATATTTGTCAAAAGGTTGATAAAAAGGAGGGACTCTTGTGAATATTTATATAATGGGTATTAGTGTGGAGAAAAGGAGCGAATTTGGCTCAAAAGTTCAAGAAGTTTTGACAAAGCACGGAGACCAGATAATTGCAAGGTTTGGAATACATGATTCACAAAATGGCAGCGGTTTCATTACTAAAACTTCCATTTGCACAAAGCAAGCGACTTGTTGAAATTTTACACACAATTGTCACTTCATCTATTTAAAAAGCGCAAAATTTGTTATAATTAAATCTAGTATAAAGTATTAACTAAAAAAGGATGGAGTGACACACATGAACAATTTGAGAGTTAGATTTGCGCCAAGCCCAACTGGAGCTATTCATATAGGGAATATAAGAACTGCTTTATTTAATTATCTTTTTTCAAGAAGTGAAGGGGCTACTTTTGTTTTAAGGATTGAAGACACGGACTTAGAAAGGTCTTCAAAAGAGTTTGAAGAATTAATTTTTAAAGAATTAGAGTGGTTAGGTATAGAATGGGACGAAGGACCAGATAAACCAGGTCCCTATGGCCCTTATAGGCAAAGTGAAAGACTTGAAATTTATCATAAATTTGCCCAGAAACTTATTGAAGAAAAAAAGGCATATAGATGTTATTGTACTCCGGAGGAATTAGAAGAAGATAGAAGAAAGGCAGTAGAAAGAGGAGATATACCTCGTTATTCTGGAAGGTGTAGGTATCTTACAAAGGAGCAAGAAGAGGCTTTTATAAGAGAGGGAAGAAAACCTGTAATAAGGTTTATTATTCCTGACGATGAAGTTATAGAGTTTGAAGACATGATAAAAGGAAAAATTACAATAAAAAGTGATACTTTAGGCGGGGACATGGTAATTGTCAAATCAGACGGAATGCCTACTTACAATTTTGCAGTTGTAATAGATGACGCTCTTATGAAGATTACCCATGTCATAAGAGGAGAAGACCATATATACAATACTCCGAAACAGATACTCATTTACAAGGCTTTAGGATTTGAAATTCCTAAGTTTGCCCATGCGCCTTTAATATTGGGACCAGATAGGACTAAACTTTCTAAAAGGCATGGGAATACTTATATAGGCCAGTATAGAGAATTGGGATATTTGCCAGAAGCTATGTTTAACTTTTTATCTCTTTTAAGTTGGTCACCGGAGGATAATGTAGAAATCATGTCAAAAGAAGAAATAATAAAGAAATTTAATTTCAGAAGGATTCACAGTGCTAATCCTGTCTTTGATATTGAAAAGCTTAATTGGATGAATCAACAGTATATACAAAAAAGTTCTATTGAGAGAATTGTAGATTTGGCTATTCCACATTTAAGAAGGGCAGGATACATTGACGGAATAGATGATATGGTGTATAATTGGCTAAAGGATGTAATATCCCTTTACAAAGATGGACTCCAATATGTGGCTCAAATTACTGAGAAAGCTAAGATGTTTTTTGTAGAAGAAGTTGAGTATTCTGATGAAACGGTGAAAATATTGAATAGCCCAAATAGTAAAATTGTACTAGAAGTAGTTAAAAAAGTCATAGAGGAAGCTGATGAAATAACAGAGGAATATGTTAAAGATTTGCTTAAAAAATTGCAAAAAGAAACCAAGGTAAAAGGGAAAGAATTTTTCATGCCAATCAGAGTAGCAATAACAGGAGAAGACCATGGACCTGAATTGGTGAAGATTATTCCTCTTTTGGGGAAGGATAAAGTGATAAATAGGCTGAAAAAAGCGATAAATTTAATAAAGTAAAAAGCGATGAGGAGAAGAGTATTATAACATAAGCCTTCAGAGAAGAGCTACCATAGGCTGCGAGTAGCTCGAGGATATGTTATAAGAAGTGCATCTCCGAGCTGTATCCCTGAAATTTTAGTAGGGGGTTACCGGCCTTTGCCGTTATCTAAAATGAGTGGAGTTTAAAACTCAAGCAGAGTGGAACCACGGGAGTCCCCCCCTCGTCTCTGAGATGAGGGGGGTAAATTTTTAAGGAGGTGTTTGGTATGTTTAAAACTTTAAAAGAAGACATCCAAGTTATTTTTGAAAGAGACCCTGCTGCCAAAAGTGTGCTGGAGGTTATATTATGTTATCCCGGGCTTCATGCCATAATACTACACAGAATTGCTCATTATTTATATAAAAAAGGGTTAATTTTAATCCCGCGGCTTATTTCACAGTTTAATAGATTTCTCACAGGGATTGAAATACATCCCGGTGCTAAGATAGGTAGGAGATTTTTTATCGATCATGGCATGGGAGTTGTAATTGGGGAGACTACAGAGATTGGTGATAATGTGACAATATATCAAGGGGTAACTTTAGGAGGTACAGGGAAAGAAAAAGGAAAAAGACATCCTACTATAAAAAATAATGTAGTTATAGGAAGTGGAGCTAAAGTATTAGGTCCTATTGTAGTGGGAGAAAATTCAAAAATAGGTGCAGGAGCAGTTGTATTAAAAGATGTACCACCTAATAGCACAGTAGTCGGAGTACCTGCTCGCTGTGTGAAAAAAGATAATATACGTATAGCTTCTCCGTATGTGGTAGATTTAGAGCATGGTAAACTTCCTGACCCTGTGGAAGAGGAATTGCAAAAATTGAGAAAGAGGATTGAGAGGTTAGAGCAAATTTTAATTGAAAGGAAGGGAGAGAAAGATGAAGCTGTATAATACTCTTTCAAGGACAAAAGAAGAATTTGAACCTTTAAATGATAAGATAGTGAACATGTATGTTTGTGGACCTACTGTATATAATTACATCCACATAGGAAATGCAAGGGCTTTTATTGTATTTGATACAGTGAGAAGATATTTAGAATATAAAGGTTATAAAGTAAATTACGTTCAAAATTTTACTGATATTGACGATAAAATAATTAAAAGAGCCCAAGAAGAAAATGTTACTACAAAAGAAGTAGCGGAAAAATATATAGAAGAATATTTTATAGATGCAGATAATTTGGGTATAAAAAGAGCAACAGTTCATCCTAAAGCGACAGAGCATATAGAAGATATAATCGAATTTATAAAGATTTTAATCGACAAAGGATATGCTTATGTGGTAAATGGAAATGTTTATTTTGAAACTGCGAAATTTAAGGATTATGGAAAGCTTTCTCACAAAAATATAGAAGAATTGCAAGCAGGGGCAAGAATTGAGATAAACGAAGAAAAGAAAAATCCATTGGATTTTGTTCTCTGGAAAGCTCAAAAGCCCGGTGAACCTGCATGGGATAGTCCCTGGGGAAAGGGAAGACCAGGATGGCATATAGAATGCTCTGTTATGTCTACGAAATATTTGGGGAAAACTTTAGATATCCACGCAGGAGGTCCTGATTTGGTATTCCCTCATCATGAGAACGAAATTGCTCAGAGCGAAGCAGCATATGGTCAACCGTTTTCCAAATATTGGATGCACATAGGGTATTTAAATATAAACAATGAAAAGATGTCAAAATCTAAAGGGAATTTCTTTACAGTAAGAGAAATAACAGAGAAATACAATCCTGAAGTTTTAAGACTTTTTATGCTTATGGCTCACTACAGAAGTCCCATTAATTTTAGTTTAGATTTAATGGAGCAGGCTAAGTCCGCTTATGAAAGATTGTTAAATGCGGTGGCCAATTTAAAACATTTGCTTACTGTGTGCAAAGACAGGGAATTAAACGAAGAAGAAAAGAGAATAAAGGAAAAGTTTGAAGAATATAAAAAGGAATTTGAAGATGCAATGGATGACGATTTTAACACTGCGGATGCCATATCGGTTTTGTTTGAAATGTCAAAAACTGCCAATACAAATATCAGTGGAAATTCTTCGAAGAAATTGGTAGAATATATTTTAGATATATTTTTAAAACTCTCAGAAATTTTAGGACTTTCTTACAGAGGCGTGGAGACTGAGCTCAATGATGAAGAAATACTTGCTTTAATAGAAGAAAGGCAAAAAGCAAGAAAAGAAAAGAATTGGAAGTTAGCTGATGAAATAAGAGATAGACTGAGAGAAAAAGGAATAATTTTGGAAGACACACCAGAGGGAGTAAGATGGAAAAGAGTATGATGGGGTTTTTGGAAAATACAGAGTTACTTACGAAGGAGGGGGTGTTAAGTTTATCCCCCCTTGTTTTAGCTTTTATTGGAGATGCTGTGTATAGTTTATACATTCGCACCAAAATTGTGGCCCAAAAAAAATCAGCCTGTTAATTTTTTGCACAAAGAGACAGTTAAGTACGTAAAAGCCAAAGCTCAGGCAGAATCTGTAAAAAGAATTTATGATCTTCTCTCAGAAGAGGAAAAAGATATAGTTAGAAGAGGAAGGAATATGAAGTCTAATACTACACCTAAAGGAGTAGAAGTACAGGCCTATAGATATGCTACGGGATTTGAAGCTTTGCTAGGTTATCTATATCTTGCAGGAGAATTTGAAAGATTAAAAAACATTCTTGAGCTTTCTGTACAAGTTATTGAAGAATAGGTGATGATTATGGAAGAGCAGAATGTAATTTTTGGTAGAAATCCAGTAATCGAAGCTATAAAAAGTGGGAAGGAAATTGAAAAAATATATGTTTCTAAAACAGCAGGAGGAAATATTTCAAAGATAATAAATTTTGCCAAAGAAGCAGGTATTGTAGTTTCTACTACTGATAATGATACTTTAAGTGAACTTGCCGGTAGTCGAAATCACCAAGGGGTCGTAGCTTTATCTGCTGTCTATAAATACTTTGAAGTAGATGACCTTTTGGAATATGCTGAACAAAAGAAAGAAAAGCCTTTTTTGTTGATATTAGATGAGATAACTGACCCTCACAATTTAGGTGCGATTATAAGAAGCGCAGAGGCTTTTGGGGTCCATGGGATAATAATTCCAAAAAGGCGGGCAGTAGGAGTTAATGCTACTGTTGTAAAAACTTCTGCTGGAGCAGTAGAACATATGAGAATAGCAAAAGTATCAAATATTAACAATACAATACGAGATTTAAAAGAAAGAGGCTTGTGGATTGTTGGAACGGATGTAAATGCGGAAAAAAGTTTTGAAGAGCTGAATTATGATTTTCCTGTTGCTTTTGTCATTGGGAATGAAGGAAAAGGGGTTTCGAAATTAGTTTTACAAAATTGTGATTTTGTAGTCAAAATCCCCATGAAGGGTAAGATAAACTCTTTAAATGCTTCTGTAGCAGCCTCCATTTTAATTTATCAAGTAGTTTCAAAAAGAAAAGATAAGGCGTGATGTCCTTGTACATGTTGGTGGATGGTTATAATGTAATAAATAATTGGCAGATACTAAAAGAAGAAGCGCAAAAAAACTTGGAAGATGCGCGGGACAAGTTAATAGATATGTTGGCTGATTTTAAAGGATATTCGGGGATAAATATAATATTAGTTTTTGATGCAATGTATGTAAAAGGAAGTCTAGAAAAACATGAAGAAATTAGTGGTATTGAGGTCGTTTACACAAGAGAAGGCGAATCGGCAGATCATTTTATAGAGTTAAAAGTAGTGGAATTAGCGAAAAAGGAGCAAGTAATTGTGGTAAGTTCCGATTGGACTGTGCAGCAGGTGGTTTTAGCTCATGGTGCAATAAGAATGTCTGCAAGAGAGCTTTACGAGGAAATGAATAAATATATTGAAAGCCATAAAAAAAGCTATGTGAATACAATTTATAAAGACAATTTGGAAGAGCGACTTGATAATGAAATAGTAAAAAAACTGCGCAAAATGGCAGAAAACAGTTAAAATTAGCTTGACTACCTTTACCAATATAATGTATAATTATAACGTATAAAGTTGCCGGAATAATAAATGGGGGCGGTATTGTGAAATCTGGGGCGCAGCAGGATTACTATCAACCATATGACCAAATGGAAGAGGAGGAGGTCGTTTTTAGAGCTCAAAAAGGAGACGAAATTGCTTTAGAGTACCTTATTGAAAGGTATAAAAGTTTTGTAAAAGCAAAAGCTCGCGCTTATTTTTTAGTAGGTGCCGATAAGGAAGATATTATTCAAGAAGGGATGATAGGCCTTTATAAAGCAATTCGAGATTACAAAAGTGACAAGCTCACCTCTTTCAAAGCTTTTGCGGAATTATGTGTGACTCGTCAAATTATTACTGCTATTAAAACCGCAACAAGGCAGAAGCACATACCCCTTAATTCTTATGTTTCCCTCAATAAGCCCATCTTTGATGAAGAATCTGATAGGACTCTTATGGACGTTGTTTCTACCCAATGCATTGCTGACCCTGAAGAGTTAATAATAAGCAAAGAGGAATACGTTAACATTGAGAGCAAGATGGAAGAATTGTTGAGTGGGTTAGAGTGGGAGGTCTTGGTATCATATTTAGATGGTAAGTCATATCAAGAAATTGCTGAAGATTTAAATAGGCATGTTAAATCCGTAGACAATGCTCTACAACGGGTAAAAAGAAAATTAGAAAGATATCTTGAAATGAGAAACAGCTAACTATTGACATTTAGAAAACTTTATAGTAAAATCAAAAATCGGAGTCGTGATATTCCCTTTTGCCCACGTAGCTCAGTAGGTAGAGCGTCGCCTTGGTAAGGCGGAGGTCACCGGTTCGATCCCGGTCGCGGGCTCCAACTTTGTTATTGAAGTTTTTTTTTATCATACAAGGTTTGAATTTTTTAAAGCACACGCACAAAGATGTATAAATTGTCACTTTTGTGACATAATTTTAAGAAACACCAGGATAAGTTTATTGTGTAAAGGAGGAAAAGAGGATGGCGAAGCAAAAATTTGAGAGGAAGAAGCCGCACGTAAACGTAGGGACGATAGGTCACGTAGACCATGGTAAGACGACATTGACAGCAGCGATAACGATGGTATTATCGAAGGCAGGAATGGCAGAGGCGAAGGGATATGACGAGATAGACAAGGCACCAGAGGAGAAAGCAAGGGGAATAACGATAAACACGACTCACGTAGAATATGAGACAGAGAAGAGGCACTATGCGCACGTAGACTGTCCAGGTCACGCAGACTATGTAAAGAACATGATAACAGGGGCAGCGCAGATGGATGGAGCGATATTGGTAGTATCAGCAGCAGACGGTCCGATGCCACAGACGAGGGAGCACATATTATTGGCGAGGCAGGTAGGAGTGCCATATATAGTAGTATTTTTAAACAAGGCAGACATGGTAGACGATCCAGAATTAATAGAATTAGTAGAGATGGAAGTAAGGGAATTATTAAACGAATATGAATTTCCTGGGGATGACACACCGATAGTAGTAGGATCAGCATTAAAGGCATTAGAATGTGGATGTGGCAAGAGAGAGTGTGAATGGTGCGGTAAGATATGGCAGTTAATGGATATAGTAGACGAATATATACCGACACCGGAGAGAGACATAGACAAGCCATTTTTGATGCCAGTAGAGGACGTATTTACGATAACAGGAAGGGGAACTGTTGCGACAGGAAGAGTAGAGAGAGGGAAGGTAAAGGTAGGAGACGAAGTAGAGATAATAGGATTGACGACAGAATCGAGGAAGACAGTAGTAACAGGAGTAGAGATGTTCAGGAAGACGATGGATGAAGCGCAAGCAGGGGACAACATAGGAGTATTATTAAGAGGAGTACAGAGGGACGAAGTAGAGAGAGGGCAAGTATTAGCGAAGCCAGGGACGATAAAGCCGCACACGAAATTTGAGGCTCAAGTTTACGTATTGACGAAGGAAGAGGGAGGAAGGCACACACCATTTTTCAATGGATACAGGCCACAATTTTACTTTAGGACGACAGACGTGACAGGGGTAATAAACCTGCCGGATGGAGTAGAGATGGTGATGCCAGGTGACCACGTAACGATAAAAGTAGAGTTAATAACACCGATAGCGATGGAAGAAGGTTTGAAGTTTGCTATAAGAGAAGGCGGCCGTACAGTAGGTGCTGGCGTCGTGTCAGCTATCATAGAATAAAGAGAAGCCGGGTTCAAGCCTGGCTTCTTTTGGGTTAAATCAATGCTTTAGCAAACTGTGCAAAATGTCAACCAATGAGCTACCTATAAATCTTTGACACAGACTTTTTATTTTTGTGATTGACAACAAGTTATATTTATGATAAATTTGACTAAGCAGTCGAATCACCGGGAGGTGTAATAATTGAGAGTAAAAATTACGTTGGCATGTACTGAGTGTAAAAATAGAAACTACCATACGACAAAAAATAAGAAGAATGACCCTGATAGGTTAGAATTAATGAAATATTGCAAATTCTGCAAAAAGCATACCTTGCATAGAGAGACTAAGTAGTTTTTAAAACTTCAAGAGGATGTGAGGAAATGGCCGGTGAAGGAAGAAAAATTGTCAAGTTTTTCAAAGATATAAGGGCAGAAATGAAAAAGGTGACATGGCCAAGCAGAAAAACTGTGATAACTTATACTGAAATTGTATTAATAGTAATGGCTCTTTTGACAGTATTCATTTTTTTTGATTGACTCAATTTTTAGTTACCTATTAAAGCTCATTATTAAAGTTTAAAGGAGGTTGGGGCGAGTCCCCAGAGGTTGACTATGCCAGAAAAAGAAAATGCAAAGTGGTATGTGGTTCATACCTATTCTGGATATGAAAACAAAGTTAAGGCTAATTTAGAGAAAATTGTAGAGAATAGGAATTTGCAGCATTTAATTCACCAAATTATCGTACCTACGGAAAAAGTTGTTGAGATTAAAGACGGTAAAAAGAAAACTGTCGAGAGAAAGATTTTCCCGGGTTACGTTTTGGTGAAAATGGTTATGACAGATGATACTTGGTATGTTGTGCGAAATACCAGGGGCGTTACAGGATTTGTAGGCCCTGGATCTAAACCTGTACCATTGACTGAAGCGGAAGTTAGAGCTTTAGGTATAAAAGAGATTCCAACTGCAGTTGACCTTAATGTAAAAGATACTGTCAGGGTTATTTCTGGGCCTTTTGAGAATTTTATTGGAGTAGTTCAAGAGATTTATCCAGAAAGACAAAAGGCGAAAGTTTTAATTTCTATGTTTGGGAGAGAGACACCGGTTGAATTTGACCTTGTACAACTTCAAAAAATATAAAAGTAGAAACTCATAAGCTATTTTAATTTTGTAAGGAGGTGTAATCATGGCAAAGAAAGTGGCAGCAGTTGTAAAAATACAGTTGCCAGCGGGAAAAGCTACTCCTGCGCCACCAGTAGGTACTGCTTTAGGACCTCACGGTGTTAATATAATGGCTTTTTGTAAAGAGTTCAATGAAAGGACAGCCAAAGACGCAGGGCTAATAATTCCTGTTGTTATTACAATATATGCAGACAGGTCCTTTAGTTTTATAACTAAAACTCCACCAGCAGCTGTGCTATTGAAGAAAGCAGCTGGAATAGAGTCAGGTTCTCCGCAACCTAACAAACAAAAAGTAGGAAAAATTACAAGGGAGCAGCTTAGAGAAATTGCTGAAATCAAGATGAAAGACTTAAATGCTTCTGATATAGAGGCTGCTATGCGGATGATAGCAGGTACTGCAAGAAGCATGGGTATAGAGATTGTATAAAAATAAGTGGGAGGAAAGTCCGATAATACCACAAGGAGGTTAGAAAATGAAACGTGGGAAAAAATATTTAGAGAGCTTAAAGTTATATGACAAAACACAGCAGTATTCCAGTGATGAAGCTATAGACATTGTATTGAAAACTGCAAAGGCAAATTTTGACGAAACAATTGATCTAGCTGTAAGATTAGGTGTTGATCCAAGACATGCTGACCAGCAGGTAAGAGGTACAGTAGTGCTTCCTCACGGAACAGGAAAAAGTGTGAAAGTATTAGTTTTTGCAAAAGGGGAAAAAGCTAAAGAAGCAGAAGCAGCAGGTGCTGACTATGTGGGAGCAGAAGAATTAGTTGCAAAAATACAAAATGAAAATTGGTTTGATTATGATGTTGTAGTTGCAACCCCAGATATGATGGGAGTTGTAGGGAGATTAGGTAAAATATTAGGGCCAAAAGGATTAATGCCAAATCCTAAATCAGGTACTGTGACTTTTGATTTAGAAAAAGCTATTAAAGAAATTAAAGCTGGTAAGATTGAGTACAGGGTGGATAAAGCAGGTATAATTCATGTTCCTATAGGGAAAAAATCCTTTGGGAAAGAGAAGTTATTAGAAAACTTCAGAGCAGTTATGGATGCTATAATCAAGTCCAAACCAGCAGCCGCAAAAGGACAATACATCAAAAGTGTAGTGTTATCTTCTACAATGGGACCAGGTGTGAAGGTTAATCCTTTAAAGATTTTTTAATAAAAGTTGTTGACAGACAAAAAGATGTAAGGTATAATAAGTGACGTTGAAATTGAATAAAAAGACCGTAGACAGTGGGTGTGCTTTTGCACGTAAATCCCACCGAGGTTTTTAGAAATAAATTCCCAAAAGGGATCCTCGTGTCTACGGGATCCTTTTTAAATTTTTTAAGGAGGTGGGAAGGTGGGCACAGCAAAAGAGAAAAAGCAACAAATAGTAGCAGAGTTTAAAGACAAATTGTCACGAGCACAAACAGTGATTTTTTCAAACTTTAGTGGCTTGACTGTAGAAGATGATACTATATTAAGACGCAAATTTAGAGAAGCTAATTCTGAGTACAAAGTCTACAAAAATACTTTAATGACTATTGCAGCTAAGGAACTAGGCTATGGAGATGATTTAATTAAGTATTTTGAAGGGCCAACTTCTGTAGCTTTTGGATATGATGACCCCGTTGCGCCTGCTAAAGTTCTTGTCGAATTTATGAAAGACCACAAGGGAATTGAGTTAAAAGCAGGTCTTGTAAATGGGAAGTTAGTGACAGTTGAGGAAATTAAGGCTTTGGCGGAGCTTCCTTCAAGGGAAGAGCTTGTGGCGAAAGCTTTGGGCAGCATGAAAGCTCCTATTACCAACCTCGTTTTCGTGTTGTCTGGCACTTTGAGAAGCCTGCTTTATGCTTTAAATGCAGTGAAAGAGAAAAAGCAAGCTGAAGCTTGAAAATAAAAATAAAAATTTTAAGATGGAGGTAGAGAAAATGAGCAAAGAGGAAATTTTGGAAGCCATAAAAAATATGACAGTTCTAGAATTAGCTGAATTGGTAAAAGCTTTAGAGGAGGAATTTGGCGTATCTGCGGCAGCTCCTGTAGCAGTTGCAGCAGCTCCAGCAGCTGGAGCACCAGCAGCAGCACCAGCTGAAGAAAAAACAGAATTTGATGTTATTTTACAAGAAGTAGGTAGTGACAAGATAAAAGTTATCAAGGTTGTGAGAGAAGTAACAGGCTTAGGACTAAAAGAAGCAAAAGATTTAGTAGAAAGTGCTCCAAAGCCAGTTAAAGAAGGAGTAAGCAAAGACGAAGCAAATCAAATTAAAGCAAAATTCGAAGAAGTTGGTGCAAAAGTAGAAATAAAATAAGGGCAAAAATTTTGCCCTTATTTTTTTATGGGGAATTGTTGACATAAATCTTCTCTTGTGCTATCATAATAAATTGCATTAATAGTGGCCTTTTTTATTTGTTAATATATGTATATGTATAAGATGACGACTGTTGGTGAATAATAATGGTAAAATAGGGTTATTTTGTGCGCAATCCAAAAGTTTTCAACTTTTGGCAATTTACATTTTTTAAGGGGTGAAATGGATGGTACGTCCTGTACAAGTGGGCAACAAGACAAGAATGAGCTTTGCCAAGATTGATGAAGTTCTACAAATGCCCGACCTTATTGAAGTTCAAAAGAAGTCCTACAAATGGTTTTTAGAGGAGGGATTGAGAGAAGTTTTTAGAGAAATTTCCCCAATAGAGAGCTTTACGGGAAATTTGGCTTTAGAATTTGTGGATTATAGATTAGAAAATAACCCTAAGTATTCAGTAGAAGAATGTAAAGACAGAGATACTACATATGCTGTGCCGATGAAAGTTAAAGTACGCCTTACCAATAGGGAAACAGGGGAAATTAAGGAATCCGAGGTATTTATGGGAGATTTCCCTTTAATGACAGAAAAGGGTACTTTTATTATAAATGGCGCAGAACGTGTAATTGTAAGCCAATTGGTGAGGTCTCCAGGAGTCTATTATGAACAGCAATTTGATAAATTTGGGAAAAAATTGATTTCTGCAACTGTAATTCCAAATAGAGGGGCTTGGCTAGAATATGAAGAAGATTCAAATGATATAGTATATGTTAGAATCGACAGGACAAGAAAAGTTCCAATTACTGTATTATTAAGGGCTTTGGGGTATAGTACTGATATTCAAATTCTTGACCTTTTAGGGGAAGAGGAAAAACTAAAAGCTACTTTAGATAAGGATACTACAAAATCTGAAGAAGAGGCTTTAATAGAAATTTATAAGAGATTAAGACCAGGAGAGCCGCCTACTGTCGAGAGTGCTAAAAGCCTTTTGTATGCACTATTTTTTGATGCAAAAAGGTATGATTTAGCAAAAGTTGGGCGCTATAAATTTAATAAAAAACTTGCATTAAAAGCGAGAATTGCAAACTTAAAAAGTGCAAAAAAGATTGTCAACCCTGTTACAGGTGAGATATTAGTAGAAGAAGGAGAGAAAATTTCAAAAGAAAAGGCAGAAGAAATTCAAAATTGCGGCATAAATGTAGTAGAAGTGTTAGTAGAGGGTAAAGTAGTAAAAGTAATAGGCAATAATACGGTGGATATAAATAAATATCCAATGCCTTATGATGTATCTAGCTTAAATATAAAAGAAGCAGTAAATTTAAGTATATTAAAAGAAATACTTGACAATTTCTCTGATGAAGAGGCGGTAATAAACGAAATAAAAAATAGAATGGATGAACTTGTTCCTAAGCACATTACTAAAGATGACATTATAGCCACTATAAGTTACCAATTAAATTTAACTCATGGAATAGGTTCAATAGATGATATAGATCATTTAGGAAATAGGAGACTGCGGTCTGTAGGGGAATTATTGCAAAACCAATTTAGAATTGGACTTGCGAGATTAGAAAGAGTAGTCAAAGAAAGAATGACAATCCAAGATGTGAATGAAATTACTCCTCAAAACCTTATAAACATTCGCCCAGTTGTAGCAGCCATTAGAGAGTTTTTTGGAAGCTCCCAGCTTTCTCAATTTATGGACCAAACTAACCCTTTGGCAGAACTTACTCATAAGAGAAGAGTAAGTGCTTTAGGTCCTGGAGGACTTAGTAGAGAAAGAGCGGGTTTTGAAGTAAGAGACGTTCATTATTCTCACTATGGAAGGATATGTCCAATTGAGACTCCTGAAGGACCTAATATCGGTTTGATTGGATCTTTGACTACCTATGCTCGTGTAAATGAATATGGATTTATTGAAGCTCCATATAGGAGAGTAGATAAAACTACTGGTACAGTTACAGATGAAATTGTATATATGACTGCAGATGAAGAAGATGAATATATTATAGCTCAAGCTAACGAACCATTAGATGAAAACAACAGGTTTATTAATGAGAAAGTGGTATGTAGATTAAAAGAAGAGATAATAGCTGTACCTCCAACAGAAGTGGACTTCATGGACGTTTCACCAAAACAGATAGTGTCTGTTGCTACTTCTATGATACCTTTCTTGGAAAATGATGATGCGAATAGAGCCTTGATGGGGTCTAACATGCAGAGGCAAGCAGTACCCCTTATAAAACCTGAAGCACCAATAATTGGAACGGGTATAGAATATAAGGCAGCTGTTGATTCTGGTGTAGTAGTATTAGCGAAAAACGATGGAGTAGTGGAAAAAGTCGCTGCTGATAAAGTTGTAATTAGAACAAAGGACGGTAGAAGGGATGAGTATAATTTACTTAAATTTAAGAGGTCAAACCAGGGAACTTGTATAAACCAAAGGCCTATTGTAAATGAAGGAGATGAAGTGAAAAAAGGGCAAGTTATATGCGATGGACCTTCTACTGACCACGGTGAACTTGCACTTGGGAAAAATGTCTTAGTAGGATTTATGCTTTGGGAAGGTTACAACTATGAAGATGCTATTTTGATAAGTGAAGAATTGGTTAGAGATGATTCTTTAACTTCTATTCACATTGAGGAGTATGATGCAGAAGCAAGAGATACGAAATTAGGTCCAGAAGAGATAACGAGAGAAATACCGAATGTAGGCGAAGATGCTTTAAAAGATTTAGACGAGAGAGGAATAATACGTATAGGTGCAGAAGTTACCGCTGGTGACATATTGGTAGGTAAAGTTACTCCAAAAGGTGAGACTGAACTTACAGCTGAGGAAAGACTTTTAAGAGCTATTTTTGGAGAAAAGGCAAGAGAAGTAAGAGATACTTCTTTGCGTGTTCCTCACGGTGAGTCAGGTATAGTAGTAGATGTTAAAGTTTATTCCAGAGAAAATGGTGATGAATTGCCACCAGGAGTCAACCAGATGGTAAGAGTATTTGTTGCTCAAAAGAGGAAAATTTCTGTTGGAGACAAAATGGCAGGGCGCCACGGTAACAAGGGTGTTATTTCAAGGATACTTCCAGTAGAAGATATGCCATTTTTGCCAGACGGTACCCCTTTGCAGATATGTTTAAACCCATTAGGTGTTCCATCCCGTATGAACATTGGTCAGGTTTTAGAAGTTCACTTGGGTCTTGTTGCAAAAGCATTGGGATGGCAGATTGCTACACCTGTTTTTGATGGAGCAACGGAAGAAGACATACAAGAGCTTTTAGCTAAATCGGGTTTTTCTCCAGATGGCAAGGTGCAATTGTACGATGGAAGAACAGGTGAGCCTTTTGATAATAAAGTTACAGTAGGTTATATGTACATGCTAAAACTTCACCATCTTGTTGACGATAAGATGCATGCAAGGTCTACTGGACCCTATTCTTTGGTTACTCAGCAACCTTTGGGTGGAAAAGCTCAGTTTGGTGGACAGAGATTTGGTGAGATGGAAGTATGGGCATTAGAGGCATATGGTGCAGCTCATACTTTACAAGAGATTTTAACGGTAAAATCTGACGATGTATCAGGTCGTGTAAAAACCTATGAAGCTATTGTCAAGGGTGAAAACATACCAGAACCAGGTATTCCTGAATCCTTTAAGGTATTGGTTAAGGAACTTCAAAGCTTAGCATTAGATGTCAAAGTTATCACAGAAGATAATCAAGAAATTCCATTAAAAGAATTTGAAGATGATGACGATTCTGATGTGCCAGATGCTACTCTTAATATCAATATAGAAGGCCGCGAAGATACGCCGCCAGAAGAAGTGTATGAAGAAGGCTACGAAGAAGGCTTTGAAGAAGAGAGTGAAGAATTGCCAGAGGATATTGATTTTGAGCCAGATAGTTTTGATATAGAAAATGATGATTTAGATTTAGAAGATTTTGATATTTAATTAGTTAAAACCAAAATTTATTGAAGAAAGGAGCGACACTCCTTGTTTCAGTTAAGAAATTTTGAAGCTATTAAAATCGGGTTAGCATCACCTGAAAAAATAAGAGAATGGTCAAGAGGTGAGGTGAAAAAGCCTGAAACTATAAATTATAGAACGTTAAAACCAGAAAGAGATGGCCTTTTTTGTGAAAGAATTTTTGGACCTACAAAAGACTGGGAATGCCATTGCGGTAAATACAAAAGAGTAAGATACAAAGGTGTGGTTTGTGATAGATGCGGTGTAGAAGTGACAAGGTCTAAAGTTAGAAGGGAAAGGATGGGGCACATTGAACTTGCTGCTCCTGTTGCCCATATATGGTATGTAAAGGGGATTCCTAGTCGAATGGGGCTTCTTCTTGACATGTCTCCGAGAGCATTAGAAAAAGTGCTGTACTTTGTATCATATGTGGTTATTGACCCGGGTGATACTCCTCTTACTAAAAAGCAGTTATTGTCAGAGAAAGAGTACAGAGAATATTTGGATAAATATGGCAATAAATTTAGAGCAGGAATGGGAGCAGAAGCTATAAAAGAATTGTTACAAGAAATAGATTTAGAAAAGTTGAGCAAAGAATTGAAAGCTGAAATACGTGAATCTACTGGTCAAAAAAGGGTAAGAGCAATTAGAAGGTTAGAAGTAGTGCAAGCTTTTATAGATTCAGGCAATCGCCCTGAATGGATGATTTTAGATGTTATACCGGTAATTCCACCTGATTTAAGACCTATGGTGCAGTTGGATGGTGGGCGGTTTGCAACTTCAGACCTTAATGATTTGTACAGGAGAGTAATCAATAGAAATAACAGATTGAAAAAGCTTTTAGACTTAGGGGCTCCGGATATTATAGTAAGAAATGAAAAAAGAATGCTACAAGAAGCAGTAGATGCTTTGATAGACAACGGAAGGAGAGGAAGGCCTGTTACAGGTCCCGGCAACAGACCTTTAAAATCCCTTTCTGATATGCTAAAAGGTAAGCAAGGAAGATTCAGACAAAATCTTTTAGGTAAGAGGGTAGACTATTCAGGCCGTTCCGTTATAGTAGTAGGACCAGAGCTTAAAGTTTATCAATGTGGCTTGCCAAAAGAAATGGCATTAGAGCTTTTTAAGCCTTTTGTAATGAAGAAATTAGTAGATGAAGGTTTGGCGCAGCATATAAAAAGTGCTAAGAGAATGGTTGAAAAGATAAAGCCGGAGGTATGGGATGTATTAGAGGAAGTTATTAAAGAACATCCCGTATTGTTAAACAGAGCGCCTACCCTCCATAGATTGGGTATTCAAGCTTTTGAACCGGTGTTAGTTGAAGGAAGAGCTATAAAGCTTCATCCCCTTGTGTGTACAGCTTACAATGCAGACTTTGATGGTGACCAGATGGCTGTCCACGTACCTCTTTCAATGGAAGCACAAGCTGAAGCGAGGTTTTTGATGCTAGCTGCTAATAACATACTCAAGCCCCAAGATGGAAAACCTGTTATGACTCCTACTCAAGATATGGTATTAGGTTGTTATTACTTAACAGCAGATGAAGAGGGAGTTCAGGGTGAGGGCAAATATTTCTCTAGCCCTGAAGAAGCTATTACGGCATATCAACTGGGATACATTCACATTCATGCTAAGATAAAAGTGAAAATGACAAAAGAAATTGATGGAGTCAAAAAATCAAAAATAATTGAGACAACAGTTGGAAAAATTATATTTAATGAAGCAATTCCGCAGGATTTAGGTTATGTAGATAGAACTAATCCTGAAACTGCTTTTGACTTAGAAATTAATGATTTAGTAGATAAATCTAAATTGGGGAAAATTTTAGATAGAGTATACAGATTACACGGGCCAACAAAAACCGCAGAAACTCTTGATAAAATCAAAGAGTTAGGTTTCAGATATTCTACAAAAGCAGCTATCACTGTCAGTGTTTCTGACATGGTAATACCTAAAGAAAAAGAGAAGCTTCTAAAAGAAGCAGATGAAATGGTAAGTAAAATTGAAAGCCAATTCAGACGTGGTCTCATATCCGAGGAAGAGAGATATGAGAGCATAATAAGAACATGGAATATGACTACAGAAAAAGTTACAGAAGCTTTAATGACAAGCCTGGACAAATTTAATCCTATATTTATGATGGCTCATTCAGGAGCAAGAGGAAGTAAAAACCAGATAAGGCAGTTAGCGGGTATGAGAGGTCTTATGGCAGACCCTTCAGGAAGAATTATTGAGCTTCCTATAAGGTCTAACTTTAGAGAGGGTCTTAATGTGTTGGAATTCTTCATATCTACTCACGGTGCAAGAAAAGGTCTTGCGGATACAGCTTTAAGAACTGCAGACTCTGGTTATTTAACAAGAAGATTAGTTGATGTTAGCCAAGATGTAATAGTCAGAGAAGAAGATTGTGGAACAGATGAGGGAATTTACGTAGAAGAAATAAGAGAAGGAAACGAAATAATTGAAAGATTAGCTGACAGAATAATAGGAAGAGTTGCGGCTGAAGATGTGGTTGATAATGAAGGCAAGATAATTGTCAGAAGAAATGAATTGATAAACGAAGAGGAAGCAGAAAAAATCGAAAAAGCAGGTATTACTAAGGTAAAGATAAGGTCACTTTTGACATGTAAGTCACGACACGGCGTATGTAGAATGTGTTATGGTAGAGACCTTGCAACAGGTGAACTTGTAAATATAGGCGAAGCAGTGGGCATTATTGCTGCACAAGCTATAGGCGAACCAGGTACACAGCTTACCATGAGAACATTCCATACTGGCGGTGTAGCAGGTTCTGATATTACACAAGGTCTTCCAAGAGTAGAAGAGCTTTTTGAGGCGAGAAAACCAAAAGGACTTGCTGTAATTTCTGAAATTTCTGGTGTTGTAAGAATCAATGAATCAAAGAAGAGAAGAGAAGTCATTGTAACAGATGAAGAAAACAGTATTTCTAAGACTTATCTGATTCCCTATGGTTCAAGACTTAAAGTTCATGATGGTCAGGTAATACAAGCTGGGGATGAGCTGACAGAAGGGTCTGTAAATCCTCATGACCTTTTGAAAATAAAAGGAATATTTGCAGTACAGACTTACTTGCTACAAGAGGTTCAAAAGGTTTATAGATTGCAGGGTGTTGAAATAAATGATAAGCACATTGAAGTAATAATAAGACAAATGATGAGAAAAGTAAAAGTAGAAGACCCAGGAGATACTTCAATGCTTCCTGGAGAGCTTATAGATATGTTTAAATTCGAAGAGGAAAACAAAAAAGCAGTAGAAAAAGGACTAAAACCTGCTACTGGTAGGAGAGCTCTTTTGGGAATTACAAAGGCGGCTTTGGCAACAGATTCTTTCTTATCAGCTGCTTCTTTCCAAGAGACAACAAGAGTGCTTACAGATGCAGCTATAAAAGGTAAAGTAGATCCGCTTTTGGGATTGAAAGAAAATGTGATAATAGGTAAACTAATTCCTGCTGGAACTGGCTTATCACGCTACAGAAATATTTCCGTTGTAAAGAAAGTAAAAGACCAACAGGATGCACAAGATAAAGAAAAAGAAGAAGCAGAAGTAAAGGCAAGCAACTAAAGATTGAAACGAAATTCTACTGTTGACAGCTAAACTGCTTAATGATAAAATTATTAGGTGTGTTAAAAACCGCTGTCCTGATGGGAGGAAGGCGAATGGCGGGACAAGATTGCCCTTCTAAGCGGGTGGTTGGAGCGAAGCAGACTCTAAAAGCAATAATGAATTGTAATGTACTTCAGGTCTACATTGCAAAAGATGCGGAAGAACATGTTACTAAAAAAATAAAAGAACTATGTGAGGAAAAATCAATTAAAATAGTGTACGTCGATACTATGAAAGAACTTGGGGTAATGTGTGGTATTGATGTAAATGCTGCCGCTGCAGCGGATATTATAGGTGAAAAGAAATAATTACCCCTTTGAGGGGGTAATTATTTCTTGATTTATTTGGAAGGAGGTGCAAAAATGCCAACAATAAATCAGTTAGTAAGACAAGGAAGAAAGCCAGTAAAATATAAATCTGCTGCTCCAGCTTTAGAGGGTAATCCTCAAAAGAGAGGAGTTTGTGTTGTAGTAAAGACTACAACTCCTAAGAAGCCAAATTCAGCACTACGAAAAATAGCAAGGGTAAGGCTAACAAATGGAACAGAGGTTACAGCGTACATCCCTGGTATAGGTCACAATTTGCAGGAACACTCTGTAGTTTTAGTAAGAGGTGGAAGGGTTAAAGACCTCCCAGGTGTAAGGTACAAGATTATCAGAGGAGCCCTTGATGCTGCGGGTGTTGCCAATAGAAAGCAAGCTCGTTCAAGATATGGCGCTAAAAAGCCTAAAAAGTAAAAAAAGGATGAAATAGAGCTATAAAGGTATCTAGTAGAGTTAATTATTGTAAAGTTTTTATACAAAAGGAGGGAAAAGGATGCCAAGAAAAGGTCATGTAGAAAGAAGAGAGGTCCTTCCTGATCCTGTATATAATAGTAAAAAAGTTTCCAAACTAATTAATAAGGTAATGTGGGATGGCAAAAAGAGTTTGGCTCAAAAAATTTGTTATGGAGCTTTTGACATAATAAGAGAAAAGACAGGAAGAGATCCTCTTGAAGTATTTGAAGAAGCTTTAAATAATGTTATGCCTGTTCTTGAAGTAAGGCCTCGAAGAGTAGGTGGTGCCACTTACCAAGTTCCTATGGAAGTAAGGCCTGAAAGAAGGCTTTCTCTTGGAATAAGATGGCTTGTAGAGTATGCAAGGCAAAGAAGTGGCAAATCTATGATGGAAAAATTAGCGGCGGAGATAATAGATGCTGCAAATAATACTGGCGGAAGTGTTAAGAAGAAAGAAGATACTCATAAAATGGCAGAAGCTAATAAAGCCTTTGCTCATTATAGATGGTAATTGTTTATAGGGGGTAGTGAATCTAGGGTACAAGAAAGGAGGATGGAAGATGCCAAGAGACTACAGCTTAGATAAAGTTAGGAACATTGGTATTATGGCGCATATAGATGCAGGAAAAACCACTACTACCGAGCGAATACTTTTTTATACAGGGAAAGTTCATAAGTTAGGAGAAGTCCACGAAGGTACTGCTACAATGGACTGGATGGTACAAGAGCAGGAAAGAGGTATAACTATAACTTCTGCGGCTACTACTTGTTATTGGAAAGGGCATAAAATAAACATTATCGATACGCCGGGACACGTGGACTTTACTGTAGAAGTTGAAAGGTCTCTTAGAATATTAGACGGAGCTGTTGCGGTTTTTTCTGCAAAAGAGGGTGTTGAGCCTCAATCTGAAACTGTGTGGAGACAGGCTGACAAATATCATGTTCCAAGAATTGCCTATGTAAATAAAATGGATATAATAGGTGCTGACTTTTTCAATGTAATAAAAATGATAAAGGAAAGATTAGGAGCTAATCCTGTAGCTATACAAATTCCTATTGGGAAAGAAGATACTTTCAGAGGCATTGTAGATTTAATTAAAATGGAAGCCATAATATATGAAGATGATCTAGGTACTGTAATGGATGAGACTGAAATACCTGATGACTTAAAAGATTTAGCTGAGGAGTATAGAGAAAAACTATTAGAAGCAGTTTCTGAGCAAGATGAAACTATTTTAGAGAAGTATTTAGAAGGGGAAGAAATAACTGAAGAGGAGATTCACAAAGCCTTAAGAAAAGGAACTATAAATGGTGAATTAGTACCAGTTGTCTGTGGTTCTTCCTATAAAAACAAAGGAATTCAGCCTATGTTGGATGCGATAGTAAGATATCTTCCTTCTCCACTCGACTTGCCACCTGTAAAAGGCATGGCATTAGCCACAGGAGAAGAGATAGAGAGAAAAGCCGACGATTCAGAGCCTTTTTCAGCATTAGCATTTAAAATTATGGCGGATCCTTATGTAGGTAAACTTGCTTTTTTTAGAGTATATTCAGGGACTCTAAATGCGGGCTCTTATGTATTAAATTCTACAAAAGGTAAAAAAGAAAGAATAAGTAGAATTCTTCAAATGCATGCAAACCACAGGCAAGAAATGGAGGCTGTCTACACAGGCGATATAGCTGCAGCTGTTGGACTAAAAGATACTACAACAGGAGATACCCTCTGTGATGAGAATCATCCAATACTTTTAGAATCAATGGATTTTCCAGAACCAGTTATTTCTGTTGCTATAGAACCTAAGACTAAAGCTGCTCAAGAAAAAATGACTACAGCTTTATTAAAACTAGCTGAGGAAGACCCAACCTTTAAGACATATACTGACCAAGAGACAGGACAGACAATAATAGCCGGTATGGGAGAATTGCACTTAGAGATAATTGTTGATAGGCTAAGAAGAGAGTTTAATGTTGATTGCAATGTAGGTAAGCCTCAAGTTGCTTACAAAGAGACTATTACTAAACCGGTTAAAATTGAAGGGAAATTTATTAGGCAATCCGGCGGACGCGGTCAGTATGGTCATGTTTGGTTGGAGATGGAACCTGCTCCAAGAGGAGAAGGCTATACATTTGAAAATCGCATTGTAGGAGGAGTTATTCCAAAAGAATATATTCCTGCAGTTGACGCAGGTGTTCAAGAAGCTATGCAAAACGGTGTTCTTGGAGGATACCCTGTTATCGATGTAAAAGTGGCATTGGTAGATGGTTCTTACCATGAAGTTGACTCCTCAGATATGGCATTTAAAATAGCAGGTTCTATAGCATTTAAGGAAGGCATGAAAAAGGCAAACCCTGTTCTTTTGGAACCTATTATGAAAGTAGAGGTTGTGGTTCCAGAAGAATACATGGGAGATATAATAGGAGATATAAATGCACGACGTGGAAGAGTTGAAGGAATGGAAGCAAGAGCTGGAGCCCAAGTTATAAGAGCATTTGTGCCGCTTGCTGAAATGTTTGGATATGCCACTGATTTAAGGTCAAAAACTCAAGGAAGAGGAACTTACACTATGCAGTTCCATCATTATGAAGAAGTTCCTAAAAATATTGCTGATCAAATATTAGAAAAGAAGTAAAGGAGGAAAAGAGGATGGCGAAGCAAAAATTTGAGAGGAAGAAGCCGCACGTAAACGTAGGGACGATAGGTCACGTAGACCATGGTAAGACGACATTGACAGCAGCGATAACGATGGTATTATCGAAGGCAGGGATGGCAGAGGCGAAGGGGTATGACGAGATAGACAAGGCGCCGGAGGAGAGAGCAAGGGGAATAACAATAAACACGACTCACGTAGAATATGAGACAGAGAAGAGGCACTATGCGCACGTAGACTGTCCAGGTCACGCAGACTATGTAAAGAACATGATAACAGGGGCAGCGCAGATGGATGGAGCGATATTGGTAGTATCAGCAGCAGACGGTCCGATGCCACAGACGAGGGAGCACATATTATTGGCGAGGCAGGTAGGAGTGCCATATATAGTAGTATTTTTAAACAAGGCAGACATGGTAGACGATCCAGAATTAATAGAATTAGTAGAGATGGAAGTAAGGGAATTATTAAACGAATATGAATTTCCTGGGGATGACACACCGATAGTAGTAGGATCAGCATTAAAGGCATTAGAATGTGGATGTGGCAAGAGAGAGTGTGAATGGTGCGGTAAGATATGGCAGTTAATGGATATAGTAGACGAATATATACCGACACCGGAGAGAGACATAGACAAGCCATTTTTGATGCCAGTAGAGGACGTATTTACGATAACAGGAAGGGGAACTGTTGCGACAGGAAGAGTAGAGAGAGGGAAGGTAAAGGTAGGAGACGAAGTAGAGATAATAGGATTGACGACAGAATCGAGGAAGACAGTAGTAACAGGAGTAGAGATGTTCAGGGAGACGATGGATGAAGCGCAAGCAGGGGACAACATAGGAGTATTATTAAGAGGAGTACAGAGGGACGAAGTAGAGAGAGGGCAAGTATTAGCGAAGCCAGGGACGATAAAGCCGCACACGAAATTTGAGGCTCAAGTTTACGTATTGACGAAGGAAGAGGGAGGAAGGCACACACCATTTTTCAATGGATACAGGCCACAATTTTACTTTAGGACGACAGACGTGACAGGGGTAATAAACCTGCCGGATGGAGTAGAGATGGTGATGCCAGGTGACCACGTAACGATAAAAGTGGAGTTAATAACACCGATAGCGATGGAAGAAGGTTTGAAGTTTGCTATAAGAGAAGGCGGCCGTACAGTAGGTGCTGGCGTCGTGTCAGCTATCATAGAATAACATCATATTTTTGTGCTAATAGCAGTTGCTATTAGCACAAAAATATTGATATGTCAAGTCTTGCAATGATTTAGAACTTGAGATAAAATATTAAAGCTGGTCTTGTAGGTAAGATTTTTTTTTGACAATAAAACGCCTGGATATGTGGATATATAAAAGTGTTGAGGATTGATAGAAGGAGGGAAAGTAAAATGCCCAAGCAAAAAATTCGCATACGTTTAAAGGCTTTTGACCATGCTATTTTAGATCAATCGGCTCAAAAGATAGTGGAGACTGCAAAGAGGACGGGTGCTGAGGTTTCTGGACCTATTCCATTGCCAACAGAAAAAGATATTATAACTATTTTAAGAGCTCCTCACAAATATAAAGATTCAAGAGAACAATTTGAGATAAGAACTCATAAGAGATTAATTGATATTTTAAATCCAACACCTAAGACAGTAGATGCTCTTATGAGATTAGATTTACCATCTGGTGTAGATATTGAAATAAAACTGTAAAAGGCAATAAGTGAAAAAGCAAAAAAATAAAAAAGAAATTAAGACGCAAAAGCGTCCGCTGATTTCAGGAGGTGGATAGAATAATGAAGAAAGGTATTTTAGGTAGAAAGCATGGGATGACACAAATATTTGATGAAAAAGGCGAAGTCATTCCAGTAACAGTGATTGAAGCTGGTCCTTGTGTTGTTGTTCAGAAAAAAACAGTGGAGACTGATGGATACAATGCTATTCAAGTTGGTTTTGGAGATGTTAAAGAGAAAAGACTTACAAAACCTTTAATAGGGCATTTTAAAAAAGCAGGAGTGCCTTTTAAAAGATATTTAAGAGAGTTTAGGTTAGATGACATAAGTGGATATGAAGTAGGTAGCGAAATAAAGGTAGATATTTTTAAACCAGGAGATAGAGTAAATGTAACAGGTATTTCAAAAGGTAAAGGCTTTGCAGGTGTTGTAAAGAGATATGGCGCTAATAGAGGACCTATGTCTCACGGTTCCAAATATCATAGAAGAGTAGGTTCGATGAGTGCTACCACAGACCCAGGAAGAACTTTTAAAGGTAAAATCATGCCTGGGCATATGGGACATGAAAGAGTGACTATACAAAACCTCGAAGTTGTAAAAGTTGATCCTGAATTAAATTTATTGTTAGTAAAAGGATCAGTGCCAGGACCTAAAGGTTCCTTGCTCATTATAAAAGATTCCGTGAAGAGCAAGTGATGAAAGGAGGAAGAAAGATGCCTAAGGTAGCAGTTTACAACGTAAAAGGGGAACAGGTAGGAGAAATAGAACTAAAGGATTCAGTTTTTGGCGTGCCAGTAAATGTTCCTGTTATGCATGAAGCTGTGTTAAATTATTTGGCAAATCAAAGGCAAGGTACCCATTCGACAAAAACCCGCGGTGAAGTTCGTGGCGGCGGAAGAAAGCCTTGGAGACAAAAGGGAACAGGAAGAGCACGTCAAGGAAGCATAAGAGCTCCTCAATGGATTAAAGGAGGCATTGTCTTTGGACCAAAACCAAGAGATTACAGCTATAAATTGCCTAAAAAAGTAAAAAGATTAGCTTTAAAATCTGCTCTTTCATCTAAAGTTAGAGATAACGAGATAATTGTATTAGATGAATTCAAATTAGATCAGCCAAAGACTAAAAAAGTTGTTGAGCTTCTTAAGAATTTTAATGTTGATAGTGCGTTAATAGTGGTACCTGAAGGGGAAAAGAACGTAGAACTTTCAGCAAGAAATATACCAGGTGTTAAAACTTTATATGCTAATTATTTGAATACTTATGATATTTTAAAATACGACAAGTTTATCATAACTAAGGATGCCGTGGGCATAGTCGAGGAGGTGTACGCCTAATGGAGGCACGCGACATTATAATACGCCCAGTAATAACTGAAAAAAGCATGAACCTCATGAGTGAGAGAAAATATACTTTTATTGTGGATAAAAGAGCAAATAAAATTCAAATAAAGAAAGCTGTAGAAGATATATTTGGTGTCAAAGTTGATAAAGTGTATACAATGAATTATAAGGGAAAGCCAAAGAGAATGGGGAAATATGAAGGAAGGACAGAAGCTTACAAAAAAGCAATAGTTAAACTTACTCCAGACAGCAAAGGTATCGAATTCTTCGAAGGATTGCAGGCATAATTTTAGGTTAAGGAGGGAAAGAAATGGGAATAAAATCTTTTAAGCCGACATCTCCCGGCAGACGTCAAATGACAGTATTGACTTTTGAGGAAGTTACTAAGGATAAACCAGAGAAATCCTTAGTTGTTACTTTAACTAAAACAGGTGGAAGAAATGTATATGGAAGAATTACTGTCAGACATCGCGGTGGCGGACATAAGAGAAAATATAGGATTATAGATTTTAAAAGAGATAAGGACGGAATACCAGGAAAAGTAGCTGCTATTGAGTACGATCCAAATAGAACAGCTTATATTGCACTTATACATTATTTAGATGGAGAAAAAAGATATATCATTGCTCCTTATGGACTAAAAGTAGGGGATATAATAGAATCTGGGGAAAATGTAGACATTAAAGTAGGAAATGCTTTGCCTTTGAGAAATATTCCTGTAGGTACAATAATCCATAACATTGAGCTTATACCAGGAAAAGGTGGACAATTAGTGAGAGCGGCAGGTACAGCGGCGCAGCTTATGGCTAAAGAAGGGGATTATGTGCAAGTTAGAATGCCTTCAGGAGAAATTAGATTGATAAAGGCTGACTGTCGTGCAACCATTGGACAAGTATCAAATTTAGACCATGAAAATGTAAAGATAGGTAAAGCAGGAAGGTCAAGATGGCTTGGAATAAGACCAACTGTTAGAGGTTCAGCTATGAATCCGGTTGACCATCCACATGGTGGTGGTGAAGGTAAAGCGCCTATCGGACATCCAGGGCCACTTACACCATGGGGCAAGCCTGCATTGGGTTATAAGACACGTAAGAAAGGTAAAGCTTCGGATAAATTCATTATAAGAAGACGCAAATAGTTAGTGAAAGGAGGTCAATGCCTTGAGCAGATCTGTAAAAAAAGGTCCCTATGTTGATCCAAAACTTCTTAAAAAGATTGTTGAAATGAATAAAAAGAATGAGAAAAAAGTAATTAAAACATGGTCAAGA
This sequence comes from Thermoanaerobacter sp. X514, assembly GCF_000019065.1. Taxonomy (NCBI): domain Bacteria; kingdom Bacillati; phylum Bacillota; class Clostridia; order Thermoanaerobacterales; family Thermoanaerobacteraceae; genus Thermoanaerobacter; species Thermoanaerobacter sp. X514. Next base: position 907,780 of record NC_010320.1, read on the forward strand.
AGTTCAACTATTGTGCCAGAAATGGTTGGACATACAATAGCTGTTCATGACGGCAGAAAGCATGTACCTGTATATATAACTGAAGCGATGGTAGGGCACAAGTTAGGAGAATTTGCTCCTACTCGAACCTTCCACGGACATGCTGATACTGAAAAAACTTCCAAAGTTAAATAGGCAAAGGAGGAGATAACGTGGAGGCAAGGGCAATCGCCAGATATGTAAGAATTTCGCCTCGAAAGGTAAGATTAGTTCTTAACCTGATTCGTGGCAAGCATGTGGATGAAGCCTTAACTATTTTAAGGTTTACTCCCAAAAGAGCCTCAGGTATAGTTGCCAAGGTTCTTAAATCAGCCATTGCTAATGCCGAAAATAACCATGGAATGAATAGAGATAATCTGTATGTGGCAAAGGCTGTGGCAGATGAAGGCCCTACAATGAAGAGAGTTTTCCCAAGAGCGATGGGAAGAGCAGATATTATGAGGAAGAGAACCAGTCATATAACGATAGTTGTGAAGGAAAAAGAATAAAGGAGGGATATGCGTGGGCCAAAAGGTACATCCATATGGACTTAGAGTTGGAGTTACACAAGATTGGCTAACTAAATGGTATGCGGATGACAAAGATTTTTCAAAACTCTTAATAGAAGACATTAAAATAAGAAACTATATAAAAGAAAAACTGTATGCAGCTGGGATTCCTAAAATAGTTATTGAGAGAGCTTCCAATAGGATAAAAATAGATATTCATGCTGCAAAACCGGGAATGGTAATTGGCAAAGGTGGAGCAGGCATTGACAAGTTAAGAGAAGAATTGGAAAAAATGACTAATAAGACAGTTATCCTTAATATTGTGGAAGTCAAAACTCCTGAACTTAGTGCACAACTAGTAGCTGAGAATATTGCGGCTCAAATTGAAAAGAGGATATCCTATAGAAGGGCTATGAAACAAGCCATAGCAAGAGCGATGAAATTAGGTGCTAAAGGTATCAAAATTGCTTGTTCGGGTAGACTTGCTGGTGCGGAAATTGCTCGTACTGAAAGGTATCATGAAGGGGTTGTACCGCTTCAAACTTTAAGAGCGGATATTGACTATGGCTTTGCAGAGGCAAATACTACTTATGGGAAAATAGGAGTAAAAGTTTGGATAAATAAAGGAGAGATACTGCCACAGCCTAAAAAGCAGGTAACCGCGGAAGGAGGTAAGTAAAACATGTTAATGCCAAAAAGAGTGAAATACAGAAAACAACAACGGGGCAGAATAAAAGGAAATGCTACTCGTGGTAATACCCTGACTTATGGAGAATATGGGTTGCAAGCGCTGGAACCTGGTTGGATTACAGCCACCCAAATTGAGGCAGCTAGGGTTGCAATGACGAGGTTTATAAAAAGAGGCGGGAAAGTGTGGATAAAAATTTTCCCTGATAAGCCGGTTACTAAAAAACCTGCTGAAACTCGTATGGGTTCAGGGAAAGGGTCACCAGAATTTTGGGTAGCAGTTGTAAAGCCAGGTAGAGTTCTTTTTGAAATAGCTGGGGTATCAGAAGAAGTTGCAAAAGAGGCTTTAAGGCTTGCAATGCATAAACTGCCTATAAAGACAAAGTTTTTAAAACGTGAAGAATTGGGTGGTGAAGATAATGAAAGCTAGGGAAATAAGAGAGCTTACCAATGAGGAATTGCTTCAAAAGCTTTCGGACTTAAAAGCAGAACTTTTTAATTTGAGGTTTCAACTTGCTACCGGTCAATTAGATAACCCTATGAGGATAAGAGATGTAAGAAAAACAATTGCGAGAATAAAGACAATTTTGAGAGAGCGGGAATTAGGTATTAGGCAAAATAAAGCATAAGGAAGGAGGGTATTCACTTGGAAAGAGGCTACAGGAAGGTTAGAATTGGGACAGTCGTAAGCAATAAAATGCAAAAAACTATTGTAGTTGCCGTAGAAGACAGAGTAAGACATCCTCTTTATGGAAAGACAATAAAAAGAACTAAAAAGTTTAAAGTTCACGATGAAAATAATGTATGCAATGTAGGGGATATAGTAAAGATAATGGAAACAAGACCACTTAGCAAAGAAAAAAGGTGGAGATTGGTTGAAATAGTTAAAAGAGCTGAATAATTTGAAAGGAGGTAAACTCAAATGATTCAACCTCAAACACGATTGAAAGTAGCAGATAACACAGGTGCAAAAGAAATTATGTGTATTCGCTTAGAGGGCGGTTCAAATAGAAAGTTTTCAAATGTAGGAGATGTAATAGTTGCTTCTGTAAAAAGTGCAACACCCGGTGGTGTTGTAAAAAAAGGGGAAGTTGTTAAGGCGGTAATTGTAAGGACTAAGAAGGGGATTGCTCGAAAAGATGGCACTTATATAAGATTTGACGATAATGCTGCGGTTATTATACGAGATGATAAACAGCCAAGAGGTACGCGTATTTTTGGACCAGTCGCAAGAGAATTAAGAGAAAAAGATTTTATGAAAATTATATCTTTGGCTCCTGAAGTGCTTTAAGGAGGGTTGAAAATGGCACAAAATAAATTACACGTAAAAAAGGGAGACATGGTTGTAGTAATTTCAGGTAAAGACAAAGGGAAAAAGGGTAAAGTATTACAAGCTTTTCCTAAAGAAGGCAAAGTAATTGTAGAAGGCGTCAATATTGTTACAAAACACAGGAAAGCGACAAGTCCGCAAAAACCAGGTGGAATAATTCACCAAGAGGCGCCAATTTACAGTTCGAAGGTTATGCTCTATTGTGAAAATTGTGGAAGAGGAGTTCGTTATGGGGTTAAAGTCCTCGAAAATGGCGAAAAAATACGTTACTGCAAGAGGTGCAATGAAACGCTATAATTATAAAAGGAAGGAGGCTCATTATGTCAAGGCTGAGAGAAAAATACGAAAAAGAAGTTGTGCCAGCGCTCATGGAACGTTTTGGCTATAAAAATATAATGCAGGTTCCTAAAGTTGAAAAAGTTGTTATAAATATAGGTGTGGGTGAGGCAAAAGAAAATCCTAAGGCGCTGGAAGCAGCAGTTGATGATTTGACAATGATTGCGGGGCAAAAGCCAGTTATTACAAGAGCTAAAAGGTCAATTGCTAATTTTAAGATTCGTAAGGGAATGCCAATTGGAGTAAAAGTTACTTTGCGCGGGGAAAGAATGTATGAATTTATGGATAAACTTTTTAATATAGCTCTACCACGTGTTAGAGACTTTAAGGGTGTTTCTCCAAATTCCTTTGATGGAAGAGGTAATTATGCCTTAGGAATAAAAGAACAATTGATTTTTCCTGAAATTGACTATGATAAGATAGATAAAATAAGAGGAATGGATATAATTATTGTTACAACTGCTAAAACCGACGAAGAAGCGAAGGGATTGTTAGAACTTTTAGGTATGCCATTTGCAAAGTAAAGGAGGGTAAAATTATATGGCAAGAAAGGCTTTGATAGTAAAGCAGCAAAAGCCTCAAAAATATAAAACAAGAGAATACAATAGGTGCAAAATTTGTGGCAGACCTCATGCATATTTAAGAAAATTTGGCATGTGCCGTATATGCTTTAGAAAGTATGCCCATCAAGGGATGATACCAGGCGTTAAAAAAGCAAGTTGGTAAAAGAGGGGAGGTAGTACAATGGTAATGACAGATCCTATAGCAGATATGCTAACTCGAATAAGAAATGCAAATATTGCAAGACATGAAACAGTAGAAATACCTGCTTCAAACATGAAAAGGGCTATCGCAATGATTATGCTAAAAGAAGGGTTTATAAAATCAGTAGAAGAAATAGACGATGGAAAAGGTGGTATTCTCAAACTAACATTAAAGTATGGCCCTAACAAAGAAAGAGTTATATCTGGTTTGAAAAGAATAAGCAAACCTGGTTTGAGAGTATATGCGAGACACGACGAATTACCACGGGTATTAGGAGGTTTAGGAATAGCAATTATATCAACTTCAAAAGGCATAATGACAGATAAGGAAGCAAGGAAAGCAGGAGTTGGAGGAGAAGTTATTTGTTACATTTGGTGATTTCAATAAGGAGGTGTGGTCAGTGTCTAGAATAGGAAGATTGCCTATAGAGATACCAAAAGGGGTAGAAGTCAAAGTAACTCCTGACAATGTAGTTACTGTAAAGGGAAGCAAAGGCACTTTAGAAAAAAAGTTTCCGCCGATTGTAAATATAGAAGTAAAAGATAATCAAGTAATTGTAACTCGAAAAGGCGATGATAAAGAAGAAAAAGCAATGCATGGGACTACAAGAGCAATAATTGCAAATATGGTAAAAGGCGTGACTGAAGGATTTGAGAAAGCTTTGGAAATAGTAGGAATTGGGTATCGTGCTGCAAAACAAGGGAAAAAATTAGTATTGAATGTGGGATATTCTCATCCGGTAGAGATAGAGGAAAAACCCGGAATTGAAATTATAGTGGAAGGAAATAATAAGATAATTGTAAGAGGTATAGACAAGGAAAAAGTTGGTCAGGTTGCTGCAAATATCAGAAGAGTTCGTGAACCTGATGCTTATCAGGGCAAAGGCATAAGATATGCAGGAGAAGTTGTAAGATTAAAAGAAGGTAAAACTGGTAAGAAGTAAGGGGTGAGATGATGATTACAAAACCAAATAGGAACGAATTAAGAAAAAGACGTCATTTAAGAGTAAGAAAAAAAGTTTTTGGAACACCAGAAAGACCACGTCTTAATGTTTTTAGAAGTTTGAAACACATTTATGCGCAAATTATTGATGATACTAAAGGGCATACTCTTGTTCATGCTTCTACGTTAGATCCTGAACTTAGAGGCATTGCAAAAGGAGCAAATAAGCAGTCTGCTAAATTGGTAGGAGAGCTGATTGCAAAGAGAGCTTTAGAAAAAGGCATAAAAGATGTTGTATTTGATAGGGGCGGCTATATTTATCACGGTGTAGTAAAGGAATTGGCAGATGCTGCACGACAAGCAGGATTAAATTTCTAAACAAGGAGGGAAATGAATGGCTCGAGTTGATTGGACAAAGTTAGATTTAAAAGAAAGGGTTGTAAGCATAAATCGTGTTTCAAAAGTTGTAAAAGGTGGTAAAAACTTTAGATTTAGCGTCACAGTAGTAGTTGGGGATGCAGAAAGGGGCTATGTAGGAGTAGGAAGAGGTAAAGCTGCAGAAATCCCAGATGCAATTAGAAAAGCTATAGAGGATGCGAAAAAACACTTAATTAAAGTTCCAATTGTAGGAACTACTATTCCTCATGAAGTCATAGGGGAATTTGGCGCTGGAAAAGTACTTTTGAAACCGGCAAGAGAAGGTACTGGTGTTATTGCAGGGGGACCAGTTCGTGCTGTTTTGGAATCTGCAGGTATAAAAGACGTTTTAACTAAATCACTTGGTTCTTCCAATGCAACTAATATGGTTTATGCTACAATCGAAGGATTAAAAAGGCTGAGAACAGCTGAAGATGTGGCAAAATTGCGTGGAATTCCTGTAAGCCAATTGTTTGAATAAACATAAAGCAATGTAGGAGGTGCAAAGATGAGACTGCACGATTTAAAACCAGCTGAAGGAGCAAGACGTGAAAGAAAAAGAGTAGGAAGAGGAATAGGTTCTGGACATGGTAAAACTTCAGGCAGAGGACAAAAAGGACAAAAAGCAAGAAGTGGCGGTGGAGTGCGTCCGGGTTTTGAAGGAGGCCAAATGCCACTTACAAGAAGACTCCCTAAAAGAGGTTTTACTAATATATTCAAAAAAGAATATGCAATTGTAAATGTTGGAACTTTAGAAGAAAGGTTTGAGGATGGAGCGGTAATTACTCCAGAAGCTTTAATAGAAAGTGGTATAATTAAAGATGTAAAAGATGGGGTTAAGATATTGGGGGATGGTGATTTAAATAAAAAGTTTACGGTAAGGGCTCATAAATTTAGCCAGAGTGCAATTGAAAAAATACAAGCCGTTGGGGGAAAGGCAGAGGTGATTTAAAGTGTTTCAAACCCTTGTCAATGCTTGGAATGTTGATGATGTAAGGAAAAGGATACTTTATACTTTGGGGATGTTAGTAATCTTTAGAGTGGGGTCTCATATTCCTGTGCCTGGAATTGACCCAAAAGTGATTGCTAACATACTTGGTCAAGGACAATTGTTTGGATTTTTTGATATAATATCAGGTGGTGCTTTTAGTAATTTTACCATTTTTGCGATGAGCATTACACCCTACATCAATGCATCAATTATAATGCAACTTTTAACAATAGCAATTCCTTCTCTTGAGCAATTAGCCAAAGAAGGCGAAGAAGGAAGGAAGAAAATTGCTCAGTATACCAGATATTTAACAGTTGTACTTGCCTTGATACAAGCTATAGGAATGACAATTGGGCTAAAGAGTGCAGTTATCAACCCTACATTTTTTAACTTAACGGTCATCGTTATAACCTTAACTGCAGGTACTGCTTTTCTCATGTGGTTAGGTGAAAAAATTACTGAAAATGGAATAGGCAACGGAAGTTCATTAATAATTTTTGCGGGGATAATTTCTAGGATTCCTAACATGATATATCTGACAAGTCAATATATTCAAGCAGGTACTGCTAATATTTTTGGTGCTATTGCTTTTGTAGTAGCAGAGCTCATAATGATAGTGTTAATAATCTTAGCTACAGAAGGCCAAAGAAGAATTCCTGTGCAATATGCAAAAAGGGTTGTTGGCAGAAAAGTTTATGGTGGACAAAGTACTCACATTCCTATAAGAATAAACATGGCAGGGGTTATTCCTATCATATTTGCTCTTTCACTATTACAGTTTCCGCAACAATTAGCAACCTTTTTCCCACGGTCGTCATTTTACAACTTTGTGCAAAAATGGCTTAGCACAAGTGGGCTAATATACAATATTTTAGATATATTATTGATAATAGGATTTACTTATTTCTATACTGCAGTAATATTTAACCCTGTAGATGTATCGGATAATTTGAAAAAATATGGGGGCTTTATCCCTGGAATAAGGCCAGGTAAACCAACTACAGACTTTCTTACAAGGGTATTGAATAGAGTTACTTTTGTAGGAGCGTTATTCTTAGCATTTATTGCTACAATGCCAGTAATTTTAATGAATATAACAGGATTGCAGCTTTACTTTGGGGGTACAGCACTTTTAATTGCAGTTGGTGTAGCGCTTGATACTATGAAACAAATTGAAGGACATCTTATCATGAGGAATTATCAAGGATTTTTGAAATAAAAGGGGGAGGATTTATGAGAGTAATACTTTTAGGCCCCCCAGGTGCAGGCAAAGGGACGCAAGCTGTGAAAATTGCTAAGGAGTTTGACATTCCTCACATATCTACTGGAGATATTTTTAGACAAAATTTAAGAGACAATACTGACTTAGGGAAACTTGCAAAAGAATACATGGACAAAGGATTATTGGTCCCCGATGAGGTTACGAATAAAATAGTAGAAGATAGATTAGAAAAAGATGATTGCCAAAAAGGGTTTTTATTAGATGGTTACCCCAGAAATGTTGCACAGGCTGAGGAATTAGACAGGTTTTTACATGACAAAGGCATTCATCTAGATTGTGTATTAAATATTGAAGTTGACAGAGAAGCTTTAATTGAAAGAATAACAGGCAGAAGAGTATGTCCTAATTGCGGTGCGACTTATCACATAAAGACTTCTCCTCCTGCAGTCGACAATGTATGTGATAAATGTGGTGCACAACTTATACAGCGTTCAGATGATAAATTAGAATCAGTTGTAAAAAGATTAGAGGTTTATGAAAGTCAAACTAAGCCTTTGATTGAGTATTATACAAAGAAAAACACTTTAGTGAATATTGATGGAAATAAATCGGTAGAAGAAGTATTTGAAGATATAAAAAAGGCTTTGGGAGACAGAGGCAAATGATATATATTAAGTCTAAGAATGAAATTGATTTGATGAGAACAGCTGGCAAGGTAATAGCAAATCTCTTTGAGGTTTTAGAAAGGGCAATTAAGCCAGGAGTTACGACATTAGAGCTTGATAGAATTGCAGAAGAGTTTATAATAAAAAATGGTTGTAAACCTGCTTTCAAAGGTTTATACGGTTTTCCTGCTAGTATTTGCACTTCAATAAATGAAGAAGTAGTTCATGGAATACCAAGTTTAAGAAAACTTAAAGAAGGCGATATTATAAGTATAGACCTTGGAGCTACCTATAAAGGGTATAATGCAGATGCAGCAAGAACTTTCCTTGTTGGAGAGATATCAGAGGAAGCACAAAAATTGATTGAGGTCACAAAAAATAGCTTTTTTGAGGGTATAAAATATGCAAAAGAAGGGAATAGGTTATCGGATATTTCTTACGCAATACAAACTTATGTAGAAAGTCATGGCTTTTCAGTAGTAAGAGAATATGTGGGACATGGGATAGGTATAAAAATGCATGAAGATCCACAGATTCCTAATTTCGGTCCCCCTGGCAGAGGACCTAGATTAAAAAGAGGGATGTGCCTTGCTATAGAACCGATGGTAAATGCGGGACATTATGCCGTAAGAACATTAGAAGATAATTGGACAGTAGTCACTGTTGATGGTAGTTTATCTGCCCATTACGAAAATACTATTGTTATTACGGAGGGGGACCCAGAAATACTGACCATTTTATAAGAGGTGAATTTATTAATGGAAGACTTGCAAATTGGTCAGGTAGTGCGGAGCAAAGCAGGTCGCGACAAAGGCAGAGTTTTTGTAGTTGTAGGAAAGTTTGATGACCAACACGTTCTTGTAGCCGATGGGGACCTTCGAATGATAGAAAAACCTAAGAAAAAAAAGTTTAAACATCTTCAGAGGTATAATGACGTGATTTGGCAGATTAAAGAAAAAATACTAAGGGGCGATAAATTAACTAATGAAGAAATCAGAAAATTTTTAGAACCTTATAAATCCTAAGTCAATAAGGAGGAATGGATATCCTTGGCAAAAGAAGATGTTATTGAAGTTGAGGGCACAGTGATAGAGGCTTTACCAAATGCCATGTTTCAAGTACAATTAGATAATGGGCATAAAGTATTAGCCCATGTATCTGGAAAATTGAGAATGAATTTTATACGAATACTTCCAGGAGACAGAGTAACAGTAGAGTTGTCTCCTTATGACTTGAGTCGTGGAAGAATAGTATGGCGTGGAAAGTGATAAGGAGGTATTGAAGATGAAGGTAAGACCATCTGTAAAACCTATTTGTGAAAAATGTAAAGTTATAAAAAGAAAAGGTAGAGTTATGGTAATTTGTGAAAATCCAAAGCATAAACAAAAACAAGGCTAGGAGGTGTGAAAATGGCGAGAATTGCAGGCGTTGACTTGCCAAGAGATAAACGAGTTGAAATCGCTTTGACATATATATATGGAATTGGCCGTTCTCGTTCAAATGAGATACTTGCTAAAGCAGGTGTAAATCCAGACACAAGAGTCAAGGATTTAACAGAAGAAGAAGTTTCTAGATTGAGAGAAATAATTGATAAAGAATACAAAGTTGAAGGCGACTTAAGAAAAGAAGTTGCCATGAATATCAAAAGATTAATGGATATAGGATGCTATAGAGGAATAAGGCACAAAAGAGGTTTACCCGTAAGAGGTCAAAGAACAAGGACTAATGCTAGAACGAGAAAAGGTCCAAGGAAAACTGTTGCTAAGAAGAAGAAGTAATAATAAGGAGGGGAAATAATGGCTAAAAGAGTAAAAAGAGCTGGCAGAAAACGCGAGAAAAAACACGTAGAAAGAGGAATTGCCCATATTCATTCTACGTTTAACAATACTATTGTGACTATAACAGACCCAGCTGGAAATACAATTTCTTGGGCAAGTGCTGGTACAATAGGCTTTAAAGGCTCAAGAAAATCAACTCCATTTGCAGCACAAATGGCGGCAGAATCAGCTGCAAAATCTGCAATGGAGCATGGTATGAAAACTGTAGATGTATATGTTAAAGGACCTGGTGCTGGTAGAGAAGCAGCAATAAGAGCTTTACAGGCTGCTGGCCTTGAAGTGAGTCTTATAAAAGATGTGACTCCAATTCCCCACAATGGCTGCAGACCACCTAAGAGGAGAAGAGTATAAGGAGGTGCGATTATGGGAAGATATACAGGACCAACTTGCAGATTGTGCAGAAGAGAAGGCATGAAATTATATTTAAAAGGAGATAAATGTTATACAGACAAATGTCCTTTTGCAAGAAGAGGATATGCACCAGGACAACATGGACAAGAAAAGAAAAAACTCACTAACTACGGCATGCAACTACGAGAAAAACAAAAACTCAAAAGGTACTATGGCGTTTTAGAGAGACAGTTTGAAAGGCTCTATGAAGAAGCAGAAAGAATGAAAGGAATTACAGGTGAAAACTTATTGCAGCTTTTAGAAAGACGTCTTGACAATGTAGTGTTTAGATTGGGCTTTGCTGCGTCTAGACCACAAGCTAGACAATTGGTAAGCCATGGACATATAGAAGTAAATGGTAAGAAAGTTGATATACCATCTTTCTTAGTAAAACCAGGGGATGTAATATCTGTGAGGGAAAAAAGCCGTTCAATGGAATTAATAAAGAATAATTTAGAAGTATCAAGAAACGTACCTGACTGGTTAGAACTCAATAAAGATGCTTTTGAAGGTAGAGTAGTTTCATTGCCGAGAAGAGAACATATAGATCTGCCTATCCAAGAGCACTTGATTGTTGAGTTATATTCTAAGTAATGATTATAATCGGTTACCCTCATAAAACAGTTAAAAGGAGGGTTCACAGTGTTTGAAATGATTGAACCAAAAATAGAGATTATTGAGCAGTCGGAAGATGGGACGTATGGAAAGTTTGTAGTAGAGCCTTTAGAAAGAGGATATGGCATAACTCTTGGAAATTCTTTAAGAAGAGTGCTTTTGTCCTCTCTTCCTGGTGCTGCTCCTAAATCTGTGAAGATAGATGGGGTATTACATGAATTTTCAACCCTACCAGGAGTTAAAGAGGATGTAGTAGAAATTATACTTAACCTTAAAGAAGTTGCAGTTAAATTGCATTCAGATGAACCAGTGGTAGGGCGCATAGATGTAGAAGGAAGAGGAGAAGTTACTGCAGGTCATATAAAAGGCAGTGCCGATATAGAAATTTTAAACCCTGACCATCATATAGCTACTTTAAGTGACGATGGTAAACTCCATATGGAGATTGTGTTTGTCAAAGGAAAGGGTTATGTGCCTTCAGATAAAAACAAAGAGCCTAACCAACCGATAGGCGTCATTCCAGTTGATTCTATTTTTACACCAGTAAAAAGGGTAAGCTACAATGTAGAAAATACTCGTGTAGGCCATGTTACAGACTATGATAAACTTACTTTGGAAGTATGGACAAATGGAGCTGTCACGCCTAAAGAAGCTATTAGTATGGCTTCTGACATGTTGATTAAGTACTTTCAAAAATTTATATCTTTTACTGGCGAATACAAAAGTTCAGATATTTTTGTGGACAAACCTGAGAAAAAAGTCGAGAAACCTCTTGATATGACAATTGAAGAATTAGACTTATCTGTTAGGTCCTATAATTGCTTAAAGAGAGCTGGAATAAATACAGTACAAGAGCTCACTCAAAAGACAGAAGAAGAGATGATGAAAGTCAGAAATTTGGGTAAAAAATCTTTAGAAGAGGTTAAACAAAAACTCGAAGCATTAGGACTTAGCTTAAAAAAGGCAGACGAATAAAGGAGGGTTGAAGGTGGGTTACAGAAAATTAGGCCGTCCTTCTGACCAGAGGAGGGCTATGCTTAGAAATTTAGTCACAGATTTTTTGAAATATGGCAGAATAACTACAACAGAAGCGCGAGCAAAAGAGGTTCGCAGCATTTCTGAAAAAATGATTACTCTCGGTAAAAGAGGCGATTTACACGCAAGAAGGCAGGCTTTAGCCTATATCTTAGATGAAAGTGTAGTAAAGAAGTTATTTGACGAAATAGCACCAAAATACAAAGACAGACAAGGTGGTTACACAAGAATTTTAAAACTTGGGCCTCGCAGAGGAGATGGCGCACCATTAGTAATTATTGAATTAGTGTAAGCAATCGAAGGGGTTAAGTTTGGTGCCGCAACTTAATCCCTATTTTTCATAAAGGAGTTTAACTTAAAAGAAGGTGTCCTTAATGGAACACGTAATAACTACACAAAATTTATTTTTTGAATATCATGCCGAAGAACAAACTCGACACCTAGTTTTAAAGGATATAAATTTACAGTTTGAAAAAGGACAGTTTATAGGGATAATTGGTCATAATGGGTCAGGCAAGTCAACACTTGCTAAACACTTTAATGCACTTTTATTGCCGACAGAAGGAAAAGTATATGTAAAAGGAATGGACACCAAGGATACAAATCATTTGTGGGATATAAGACAGGCTGCTGGGCTTGTTTTTCAAAATCCAGATAATCAAATAGTTGCTGCTATAGTTGAAGAGGATGTAGCTTTTGGTCCAGAAAATTTAGGGATTCCACCTGATGAAATAAGAGAAAGAGTTGAATATGCTCTTAAAGCGGTAGGTATGTGGGAATACAAAGATTATCCTCCTCACATGCTCTCAGGTGGACAAAAGCAAAGAGTTGCCATTGCTGGGATAATTGCAATGAAGCCAGAGTGCATAATTTTAGATGAACCAACGGCAATGCTTGACCCAATAGGAAGAAGGGAAGTCATTTCTACCATAAAAAAGCTCAACAAAGAAGATGGGATTACTGTAATACTCATAACACATTTTATGGAAGAAGTAGTAGATGCAGATAGAGTTATTGTAATGGATGATGGAAAAGTAGTGTTAGATGGTACTCCTAAAGAAGTATTTAAAGAAGTTACTCTTTTAAAAAAGATTGGCCTTAGTGTGCCCCAAGTTACAGAGTTGGCATACCAATTGAAGAGAGAAGGCTTTGACGTCCCTCTAGATATTTTAACAGTAGAAGAAATGGTGGAATTTTTATGCCGATAAAAGTAGAAAATTTAAGCTTTGTGTATAATGAAGGGACGCCATATGCTACTGTTGCTTTAAATAATGTTACTTTTGAAATACAGGATGAAGAGTTCGTGGGAATCATCGGGCACACAGGGTCGGGTAAATCTACGTTAATACAACATTTAAATGGGCTTTTAAAACCTACTTCAGGGAAAATATATATAAATGGAGTAGACATAACAGACAAAAAAGTCAGTTTGAAAGATGTACGAAAAGAAGTAGGATTAGTTTTTCAATATCCTGAATATCAACTTTTTGAAGAAACCATTTTTAAAGATATAGCCTTTGGCCCTACTAATTTGGGACTTAGCGAAGAAGAAATTGAAAAAAGAGTATATGAAGCAATGGATATTGTTGGAATCAGTAGAGAATTAGCAGATAAATCTCCTTTTGAAGTATCAGGTGGCCAAAAACGTAGGATTGCGATAGCAGGAATATTGGCGATGAAGCCTAAAATTTTGATATTAGATGAACCTACTGCAGGCCTTGATCCAAAGGGGAAGGAAGAGATTTTAAACAAAATTAAAGAAATTCATGATAAATATAAGATGATAACAATTTTGGTATCCCATAGCATGGAAGATATAGCTAGATTTGCAGATAAAATAATTGTGATGAACAAAGGAAGAATAGAAGTTATTGGAACTCCAAGAGAGGTATTTAGAGAAGCTGAAAAATTGGAAAAGATAGGATTAGGGGTACCACAAATAACTTCTCTCGCAAGAGAATTACAAAAAAAAGGCGTAGCAATTCCAGAAGATATATTAACAATTGAAGAAGCAAAGGAATATATAGTTCGTTATCTCAGGGGGACTAAAAATGTTTAGAAATATAACTATTGGGCAATATATCCCTGGTGATTCGGTAGTTCACAAGTTGGATCCGAGAATCAAAATAATTATCACTTTTATATTTATAGTAGCCACATTCTTGATAAATAAACTTTCAGGTTACCTTTTTGCGGTTTTTTACCTTTATTTGATAATAACAATTTCTAAAATACCTTTTAGCTATATTTTAAAAGGGTTAAGACCAGTTATTATAATTCTTTTACTGACAGTGAGTTTAAACATGTTTTTTACCCCTGGGGGAACGATATTATATACCTTAGGACCATTGAAAATTACTACTACTGGGTTGCGATTAGCTGTATTTATGGGATTGAGACTTATATTTTTGATTATCGGTACTTCACTACTTACTTTAACTACTTCTCCTATCTCTTTGACAGATGGAATAGAGCATATTTTAAAACCCTTTAGCCGTATAGGGGTACCGGCTCATGAGTTAGCAATGATGATGACAATTGCTTTAAGATTTATACCTACATTAATAGAAGAAGCAGAAAAAATTATGAAAGCTCAAATGGCAAGAGGAGCCGATTTTGAAAGTGGCAATATAGTAAAAAGGGCAAAAGGACTAGTGCCTCTTTTAGTACCGCTATTTATCAGTGCTTTCAGAAGAGCTGACGAATTAGCAGTTGCTATGGAATCTCGGTGCTATAGAGGCGGGCAAAATAGAACGCGAATGAAACAGCTTAAAATCCAACCGAGAGATTATCAAGCTTTAGCTGTGACCTTGATAATGGTATTGCTAATTGTATGGAATAGAGTTTGGACGTGGTAAAAATGAGAAACGTAATGATTGTAGTAGAATATGACGGGACCAATTATCACGGTTGGCAATACCAAAAGAATGCAGTGACAGTTCAGGAGGTATTGCAAAAAGC
>NC_010320.1:927500-1315000 GCF_000019065.1 Thermoanaerobacter sp. X514
GACTTAGGATATATAGATAAGACATTGCATAACGAACTAATAGAAGAATACACAGCTTTAAGGAAGCAAATATACACGATGATAAAGAAGTGGAGAGTATCCGACATCTGACTTCCGACATCTGACTTCTGTTTGGGGTAGGGGAGCGTACTGTACGGGTAGAAGGCCAAGCGGAAGCGAGGCTGGACTGTACAGTAGAGAGAATGCCGGCATGAGTAACGAGAGTAAGGTGAGAAACCTTACCGCCGGAAGCCTGAGGTTTCCTGGGGAAGGGTAATCCACCCAGGGTAAGTCGGGGCCTAAGCCGAGGCTTAAAGCGTAGGCGATGGGGAACCGGTAGAGAATCCGGTACCACCGAGGGCCGCAAAGAGATGCGGGGACGCAGCGAGATAGGTGGAGCGTGCGGTTGGTAGGGCACGTCCAATCAGGCACCGAAGGGTACGTAGGCAAATCCGCGTACTGGCAGGGGTCTGAGAAGGGGAGCCGGAAGGCGAAGCCACCGAAGCAGCTGCCGAGAAAAGCCGCTATCGAGGCCTGAGGTGCCCGTACTACAAACCGACACAGGTAGGCGAGGAGAGAATCCACAGGCGAGCGGGAGAACCCTCATTAAGGAACTCGGCAAAATGACTCCGTAACTTCGGGAGAAGGAGTGCCGAAAGGCCGCAGAGAAGAGGCCCAAGCGACTGTTTACCAAAAACACAGGTCTCTGCTAAGTCGGAAGACGAAGTATAGGGGCTGACGCCTGCCCGGTGCTGGAAGGTTAAGGGGAAGTGTGAGAGCACTGAACCGAAGCCCCAGTGAACGGCGGCCGTAACTATAACGGTCCTAAGGTAGCGAAATTCCTTGTCGGGTAAGTTCCGACCCGCACGAAAGGCGTAACGACTTGGGCGCTGTCTTGATGAGGGGCCCGGTGAAATTGTAGTACTCGTGAAGATGCGAGTTACCCGCGATTGGACAGAAAGACCCCGTGGAGCTTTACTGTAGCCTGTCACTGGATTTTGGTAATTCTTGTACAGGATAGGTGGGAGACAGAGAAGGTAGGGCGCCAGCCTTACTGGAGTCGACGTTGGGATACCACCCTGGGATTACCGGAATTCTAACCTATAGCCGTGAAACCGGCGTAGGGACAATGGCAGGTGGGCAGTTTGACTGGGGCGGTCGCCTCCTAAAGGGTAACGGAGGCGCCCAAAGGTTACCTCAGCGCGGACGGGAATCGCGCGAAAGAGTGCAAAGGCAGAAGGTAGCCTGACTGCGAGAGAGACATCTCGAGCAGGGACGAAAGTCGGGCTTAGTGATCCGGCGGCAGTGAGTGGGAACGCCGTCGCTCAACGGATAAAAGCTACCCCGGGGATAACAGGCTGATCTCCCCCAAGAGTCCACATCGACGGGGAGGTTTGGCACCTCGATGTCGGCTCATCGCATCCTGGGGCTGAAGTAGGTCCCAAGGGTTGGGCTGTTCGCCCATTAAAGCGGTACGCGAGCTGGGTTCAGAACGTCGTGAGACAGTTCGGTCCCTATCCGTCGCGGGCGTAGGAAACTTGAGAGGCACTGCCCCTAGTACGAGAGGACCGGGGTGGACGAACCGATGGTGTACCAGTTGCACCGCCAGGTGCACAGCTGGGTAGCCAAGTTCGGAAGGGATAAACGCTGAAAGCATCTAAGCGTGAAGCCCGCCTCAAGATTAGGTTTCCCATCCGAGAGGGGTAAGACACCTCGAAGACCACGAGGTAGATAGGCCGGGGGTGTAAGAGTGGAAACACTCTTAGCTGACCGGTACTAATCAGTCGAGGACTTGACCGAGAAGGCTTTGTGCAGTTTTGAGGGTCTAGATTTCCGGTGGCGATAGCGGAGGGGAAACACCCGTTCCCATTCCGAACACGGTCCACAAGGGGCCCCCAGACGGTCGCAAGACCGGCTGGGGTGCTAGTTAAGCCCTCCAGCGCCGATGGTACTGCTTTCGCGGGAGAGTAGGTCGCTGCCGGAATTAAAATATTCCTCAGTAGCTCAATGGTGGAGCAACCGGCTGTTAACCGGTAGGCTGTAGGTTCGAGTCCTACCTGAGGAGCCAAATCGTGGCCCCGTGGTCAAGTGGTTAAGACACCGCCCTTTCACGGCGGCAACATGGGTTCGAATCCCGTCGGGGTCACCAAATAAATATGGGCCTTTAGCTCAGCTGGCAGAGCGGTCGGCTCATAACCGATTGGTCCGGGGTTCAAATCCCTGAAGGCCCACCATTTCAATAAAATTAAATAATAATGCGGCCCAATAGCTCAGTTGGTTAGAGCGCCAGCCTGTCACGCTGGAGGTCGAGGGTTCAAGTCCCTTTTGGGTCGCCATTATGTTATGCCTCGATAGCTCAGTAGGTAGAGCAAGGGACTGAAAATCCCTGTGTCAGTGGTTCGATTCCACTTCGAGGCACCATAATTTTTTTATGGAGGTTTTAGTTATTGCTGGCGTAGCTCAGTGGCAGAGCAGTTGATTCGTAATCAACAGGTCGTGGGTTCGAATCCCACTGCCAGCTCCAGTTAAATCAAGGTTTCCAAGCCCATCGGTAAAGTGAATCGATGGGTTTTTTCTTGTTTTCGCTGCAAAAACGCTGCAATCTGATGATGTAAATGTTTCAAAGTTGCTTTGCAGCATTTGAAATTGCAGCGGACTTTTCCCTCCTGTAGAGCAAAAGGAATTCCGGGCCTCTATGAGGAGGCTTTTTCTTTTTGCCTGTAATAGTGCGTTAAGCGGTTTGCTTTATTTCGACATTCCTCACTGCAAAAGCGCTTATTGGGTTTATCAGCATAAAACAGCCTCTCACAATAATTGTGTGCACATCTTCTTATTATTCTGCCTTCTGCGAGGTCAAACCACAACCCCAAATAGCAAGCATGAAGCAAAGAAGGGCAATGCCATGCCGGCTCAAAGGTGCTATTCTGAGAAGAAGTGTAAAAGTCAATATATTTTTGTACAAAAAGTGGAATATAATTTTGTACAAAAAATGTACTAAGATACATTCGAAGAACTGTTAAAATATTCAACTTATGACTTTAATCTATATGAAGGCCCTTTTATTGATATAACATGCGAATGATGAAGTAATCTATCCAATATTGCATTAGTTATTGTTGCTGATCCAAATACTTCTGCCCAATTAGAAAAGGGCATATTAGTTGTAATAATAGTACTATGTTTTTCATACCTTTTAGATATTAGCTGAAAAAATATATTTGAAGTATCTGTGTCTATTGGTAAGTAACCTACTTCATCTATTATTAGTACTTTATACTTTGAAGACTATTATTTATGACTTTCTTTTAAAAGAAAATAGTTAGTTTATAATTTTTTGTTAAATATATGTTAAATATAAAATTTTTAGAGCTTTTTGACTTTGGGATAAAGTTGTGGTATAATGAAAAACAAGGATGTAGTAGAAAAAAATGCTGTATCAATATAAATAGACGGTATTTGAAGATAGCTTTAAATTCAGTTTACACAAGCTAAAGATAAAAGAATAAACTAAAAATATGTGGGAAGGAGAGTTTATATGGGAACAAAGGGAAGAGAGATAGTGGGAAAAGAGGTTGACAAGATAATTGAATTTTTAAACAAAGCATTAGCTGATGAATGGTTGGCTTATTATCAGTATTGGATTGGGGCAAAAGTTGTAAGAGGGCCAATGAGTGGAGCAGTAGCTGCTGAACTAAGTGAGCATGCAGGAGAGGAATTAAGCCATGCTGAGAAGTTGGCAGAGCGCATCATTCAATTAGGTGGAACACCTATATTAAAACCAGAGGATTGGTATAAGCTTACCAATTGCGGTTATGATACGCCAGACAATCCTGAAGTTAAAGTTATTTTGGAGCAAAATATAAAAGGAGAACAATGTGCTATAGAAGTTTACAACAAAATGTTGTCAGAACTTAAAGATGTTGATCCTGTGACATATCATTTAATTTTAGAGATATTAGAAGATGAGATAGAGCACGAAGAAGATTTAGAGAACTTAAAAGAAGACATGGATATGATGAATAAAAAATAATAAAAAGTGAGGAGGATATTTATGGAGAAATTTGGTTCATTATATCAAAGTGGAGATTGGAAAGGAGAAAAACACGTTCCTGTCATACATATCTCTGACAAGGTCAAAAAAGAAGAGGTAGTTGAATTAAGAGTCAATATAGGAGAAGAAATTCCACATCCAAATACGCTAGAACATCACATCAAATGGATTAAAGTGTATTTTCATGGTGAAGGAGATAAATTCCCTGTTGAGATAGGTAATTACAATTTCACATCTCACGGAGAGTATGGAGTGTTTACAGAACCCGACTTGACAATAAAGTTTAAAGTTGAAAAATCAGGGACAATCTATGCGGCAAGTTACTGCAATATACACGGTTTGTGGGAGAATAGCAAAAAGATAGAGGTTGAGTAAAATATCAAAGGGCTTTCATCTTTAAATTTATCCAGATGAAAGCCCTTTGTTGCTAATTTAATGAAAGGAGTAAATCAAATTATAGAATCATTCACATATTTTAACATAAAAATAGTTGCATAAAAGCCCTTTACAAATAGGGCTCTATATGATAAAATAAGCTACGTGGTTTTTCTTAAAGTTTTAGAGTAAAACTTTTTATTGTCTTAAAAATGTGGAGGGATACCCAAGTGGCCAAAGGGGGCAGACTGTAAATCTGTTGGCTATCGCCTTCGATGGTTCGAATCCATCTCCCTCCA
The DNA here is from genome assembly GCF_000019065.1 of Thermoanaerobacter sp. X514. Classification (NCBI taxonomy): domain Bacteria; kingdom Bacillati; phylum Bacillota; class Clostridia; order Thermoanaerobacterales; family Thermoanaerobacteraceae; genus Thermoanaerobacter; species Thermoanaerobacter sp. X514. The sequence continues at coordinate 932,226 of NC_010320.1, forward strand.
CCATATGACCCATTAGCTCAGGAGGTAGAGCACCTGCCTTTTAAGCAGGGTGTCCCGCGTTCGAGTCGCGGATGGGTCACCAGTCATGAGAAAAACAGTTATCTTTTTAGATAGCTGTTTTTTATCATAGTGTAAAATTATCCTAAAAGTATCTTGACACTATCGGAATATGTGCTATAATGATAACGTAACCATGCAGCAATTGATATTACGGTTTATCATGATTAGGTTTTAAAATATGGATATTAGAGCTTTAAATACGATTACATTTTATAAAAAAGTTTTAATAAAAAAAAGAAAGAGAAGTGATTTTGCTATAGGGACAATAGGTTAAACCGAATTTTATTTTAAAATAATGAAGGAATTTCTATAACTATGTAGACTATATACATAAAGAAGATAATAATCTTGCGGGGTGCATATAAATGGTTAAGGAAGAATATTTAGATTTATTGGAAAAGAAACATAGTGTTTACTATGACGTGTATAGAGACTATGAATTAAACGGTAGATTTCTGGATATATATGCAGAGTTTCATATGAGGAATGAGAGGTACTTTTTGATAGATGTGCTGGATGCATACGAGACCCATGAGTATAGGCTCGTGAAATATTATGAAAATCTAAAACTTGATGATGCAGCAGAGTTTGGCACATGGTTGAAAGAGCAGGTTGAAGTCCTCATTAAACCTCATACGGAGCATATGTGCACCATATTGACCGGAGTAATGGTAACTGATAGAGGCATTAACAGGAATGTGGAGAAATTTATTAAAGATTACAGGTATACAAGATACTTCACATTTGGAATAAAAGGCTGGGGAGAAATAAGACTTGTAGGCGTTGACATTGCTTCCAATAGGGTGGTGGCAAACAGGAAGGGAAGAGAGGTGATAAAGGATTTTATGATTCCTATGCCAAAGCCCAATTATAAATAAAAGGGAGGTAACATTTAAATGAGTGCAATAATTTTACTGATAAGTGCTATTATTCTTTTTGTACTTGCTTATATCTTTTACGGAGGCTGGCTTGCAAAACAGTGGGGTTTGCAGCCAGACAATAATACCCCTGCACACACCATGTATGATGGCGTGGACTATGTCCCTGCAAAGGCACCTGTCCTTCTGGGCCATCACTTTGCATCCATAGCCGGTGCCGGTCCTATAAACGGACCTATACAAGCCGCTATATTTGGATGGGTACCAGCAACACTCTGGATTCTTTTAGGCGGTATATTCCTAGGTGGAGCCCATGATTTTGGTTCACTTCTTGCATCATTGAGGCATAAGGGCAAGTCCATAGGTGATATCATACAAGCAAATGTTGGCTTGACAGCAAAGAGGTTGTTTCTTTTGTTTTCCTGGTCGACACTGGTACTCATAGTTGCAGCCTTTACAAACATAGTGGCTGATACTTTTGTCTCTACACCCCAGGCAGCCACTGCTTCACTGCTTTTTATACTATTTGCCGTGGTATTTGGATTTGCTGTATGCAGAAGGAATGCACCACTTGGCTTGAGTACCGTGTTGGGTGTGGCGGCTTTGGCGTTATCTATATGGATAGGTTATATAGCCCCGTTATCATTGCCTAAGACCACATGGATAATCATCCTTGCCGTGTATATAGTAGCTGCATCAGTTATGCCTGTATGGATACTCCTGCAGCCAAGGGATTACTTGAACTCTTTCCTTCTCTATGGAATGATGATTGGCGGTGTTGTTGGTATACTGCTTTATAACCCGAGGATTCAACTTCCAGCGTTTACAAGCTTTAAGGTTGGTACGCAGTATCTCTTCCCGATGCTGTTCATTACCATAGCATGCGGTGCCATATCCGGTTTCCACTCACTGGTGGCCTCCGGCACCACAGCAAAACAGCTGGACAAAGAAGGGGATGCTAAGTTAATAGGCTATGGCTCTATGCTTATAGAGAGCACCTTAGCCATAATTTCTATAATTACCGCAGCGTATCTTACTCAAGATAAGTTTGCAGAGCTTATTAAGTTTGGTCCAACCAATGTGTTTGCTGATGGATTAGGTACATTCATGGCCAGCTTTGGTATAAATCAGGTTGTAGGAAAGACCTTTGCTGCCCTTGCTGTGTCTGCATTTGCCATGACCACGCTGGATACAGCCACAAGGCTCGGCAGGTTTGCCTTCCAGGAGTTTTTTGAAAATATATCGGAGTCTGGAGAGACAGTGGCATCTTCTAACCCTGTGGCTAAATTCTTTAGTGACAGGTATGTGGCATCTGTAATCACTGTGGTTATTTCTATTGTACTTGCATTTACAAGCTGGAAGGCTATATGGCCTATATTTGGTGCGGCTAACCAGCTCCTCGCAGCGGTAGCACTGCTGGCAGTGGCTGCATGGCTTGCCAATGCAGGTAGGAACAATAAAATGCTCATTATCCCTATGATATTTATGTTTATAGTTACTTTGACAGCCCTTGTACTTCTGATTCAATCTAATATTGCTTCTGGTAACTATATACTGGTGTTATTTGCCGTCCTGCTGTTTATCCTGGCTATACTATTAATACTTCAAACATATGGAGTGCTTACAGGAAAGAACAGAAGAGAAGGGGTAGCAAAATAGATAAAAAGCCTGCCGCAGGGAAGGCTTTTTAAGTGCGCCCGGCATGGGCGATAGCTAGGCGGTGAAAGTCCGCTATGGCCATGGCGGTGGGAACCATTAGCCAAAGGCAAGGGTGTCCATCGTAATTGGACGTTAATTGTTTAGCTTTGTTTTCAAAGGATTTCCTCCATTATAAGAATTCGACAAAAAAGGAGGAATTCCTTTAAAAATACATAGCAGAACCCCTTAATTTGTGAGGATTTTGGGGTTTTGTAATCTCTAATGAATGTATTTTGAAAGAGGGAATATTAGGTTAAATTTTGTTTATAATTAAGAAATTTATAAAAATTGAGTGTTTAGAGGGGTTATATTATGGACAAATTATTGGAAATCAATAGTACTGTCAATGGTATAGTATGGGGTCCACCTATGCTTATTCTTATCGTTGGAACGGGCCTTATACTTACCATAGGTCTGGGATTCATACAGATTAGAAAATTCCCTTATGTAATGAAAAACACGTTGTTTAAAATGTTTGAAAAGTCCCAGAAGGGAGAAGGAGAAATAACTCCCTTTCAGGCTCTGGCAACGGCTCTGGCGGCGACGGTTGGAACCGGCAATATCGCGGGTGTCGCTACGGCTATTGCACTTGGCGGACCGGGAGCTATTTTTTGGATGCTCATCGCTGCTCTCGTCGGCATGGCAACCAAATTCAGTGAAGTCGTGCTGGCGGTTCATTTTAGAGACAGAAAACCCGACGGAAGTTTTGCCGGTGGGCCTATGTATTATCTGGAGAAGGGGCTTAAACAGAAATGGTTAGCGGTGCTTTTTGCCATGTTCGGTGCACTAGCTGCTTTTGGTATAGGCAATATGGTTCAGGCCAATTCGGTAGCTGCTTCTCTTGAAACGACTTTCGGGGTCCCGAAGTTATATACCGGTGTAGCCCTTGCAATATTGACCGCCCTTGTAATCCTTGGAGGTTTAAAGAGGCTAGCTGCAGTTACTGAAAAACTGGTGCCCTTTATGGCTGCTTTTTATATTATTGGAGCTCTAATAATAATTTTATTGAATATATCAAAACTACCCTCAGCCATCGGTATGATAATAAATCAGGCCTTCACGGGATCGGCTGCCGCTGGTGGATTTGCCGGCGCTACAGTTATGATGGCGATGCGCTATGGTGTGGCCAGGGGTATTTTTTCTAACGAAGCCGGTTTGGGTAGCGCTCCCATAGCCCATGCTGCGGCTACCACTGACCATCCGGTCCGCCAGGGTCTGTGGGGAATTTTCGAGGTTTTCATGGATACCATCGTTATATGCTCGCTAACTGCCCTTGCAATACTCACCACTGGTGTATGGGCCGAGGTGGATGCGGCTGGCAAGCAACTTACCGGCGCTGCGTTGACCACCGCAGCGTTTAACAAGGGGCTCCCAGGACCGGGCGGCATTATAGTGGCTATAGGTATACTGCTTTTCGCGTTTTCAACCTTGCTCAGCTGGTCCTATTACGGAGAAAAGTCTGCCGAGTACCTTTTCGGCGTAGGCGTAAAGATTATATACAGAATTATATGGATACCTTTTGTGGTAATAGGTGCAGTGGGTGGACTCGAAGCACTGTGGGATCTGGCGGATACTTTGAACGGTCTTATGGCGATACCGAACCTCATTGGTCTTATAGGTTTGAGCGGAACAGTCTTTAAATTAACAAGGGAGTTTTTTAAAAAAGAGGGCGCGTAACTCGTCTTTACGTAGCAAGAAGGATATTATTTTCCCGCCCTGAAATTTCTTTCTAAGTGAGGGGTCTAAGGCGGGTATTGTTTTTTTGGAATTATTTGAGTATAATGCTTCTATACATTATTTCATTATTTACATTACGGGTGGTGCTGTTGTTCAGTGTTGTGGGATTTGTCGTTTTTTCCGACATCGGAAAAGAGGAGAATGGCCAATGTCAAATCACTAAAGGAAGCTATTTTAAAAGAAATATATGTAATTATATATTTCCATCCCTGGGGTTGTAGAAGGAGAGGTCTTATTGAATAAAAAACCTAAAAATACTTGATACGTTCTTTTATTTATGATACCATTTTTATTGGTATAATATTCTTAAGCTATAAAATTTATATTTGAGGTAATGATAATATGACGAATCTCATATATTTTTATACTGTTCTTTTCATTTTTTGGTTTGCTTCGTCTGGAAAAACAGATTTCATAAATCTATCTTTAGGGTTTTTGGCAAGTATTTTTGCAATGGAAGTTTATAAAAAATTCTTTTATATTTCAAAGATGAAGGAAATAAATCTTATAAAATTTCTTCTCTCATTCTTTAATTATATAGTAAACTTGATAAAAAATATTTTAATGGCAGGAATTCAGGTAACGAGGATTGTCCTGTCGAGAGAAATGAAGATTTCACCGAGGATTATAAAAGTTCGGAAAAAATTTAAGACCAATTTTGGAAGGGTTATAGCTGCTACAACAATAACGTTGACTCCGGGCACATTGACAATAGATTTTTATAACGATACTTTTATAATACATGCTTTAAATTCCCAAAATGCTGAAGAAATGCTGGAATGGCCCCTGGAAAAAGTTATTTTGGAGTTGGAGGATGTTTTTTATGGAAATGGAAATACTTAAGACTCTAGGGGGCATAATCCTATGTATTACAATAATAATATCTATTTTGGCCAGCATAAATAGAAAGGGAGTTCTTGAAAAAGTCGTAATAACAAATATAGTCAATACAAAGACGGTAGCTCTTATTTTTATTTTATCTTATATTAGGAATAAACCTGTTTTTCTTGACGTAGCTGTAGTATATGCTTTGATAAACTTTATCGCAGCTATTGCAGTTTCCAAATTTTTTGATGGTTATCATAAGCAGGGTGATTAATATGGTGATATTATCTTATATAACCTTTTACATGGGAATATTTTTCTTCGTTGTTTCAACAGTAGGGGTAGTACGCCTTCCCGATTTGTATTCCCGGCTTCATGCAGCTACGATATGTGATACCCTAGGTTTAGGCCTTGTTGCTCTTTCGCTGACGATGATGTACGGTATTTCTATCGAATCCCTGAAACTCCTTTTTATAGTTGTTTTGATTTGGATAGCAAATCCAGTAGCTGCACATTTGGTTTCGAAAGCAGCGTACATTAATAAGCTGCCGACTGTTCAGGGGAAATTTGTCATCGAGGAAGGAGAAAAGTAGAATGCGATGGTTGGAGGAAGCTTTTAATCTTCTTCTGCTGGTGATATTGATTCTCTGCTCCTTGGTAGTATACATTAAAAAAGAAATAATCTCAGCTGTAGTTATATTTTCAATTTACAGTTTCGTGATGGCCATTGTTTGGCTCGAATTGAAAGCCCCTGACCTGGCGATTACAGAAGCAGCCGTTGGAGCTGGGATAACAACCATTTTGTTCGTCATTGCAATTAAGAGAATGGGTGGTCGGTGGGATTGATATGAAAAAATATATTTATTTTATTATTTCTGTATCGCTTTTTATACTTTTGCTTTTTGTAAATTCGGAATTACCACCTTTCGGTAGTGGAGAAAATACTTCTTATCTAAATAACTATGTTGTAAAAAAATATGTCGACGATGTATTAGACGATACTGGGGTTTTAAGCTCAATTGCTGCAATCCTTTATGATTACAGAGGTTTTGATACACTCGGTGAAGCCACTGTGCTTTATACGTCTGTGCTGGCGGTATCTGTGATGTTAAAAAACGAAAAAAAATATTACTTTAGACATACTGAAAGCACTTATCTTAAAACCGTAAGCAAATTAATATTTCCATTTATATTTGTTTACGGTATCTACATAACTCTTTATGGTCATATTTCACCTGGAGGAGCTTTCTCCGGAGGGGTTGTCATTGCAGCTGGTTTTATTTTAATAATGCTCAGCTACGGAAAAAAATATTGTGAGTATTTTCTTGATTATTACCGGGCTTCAATGATTGAAAGCCTTTCAATGCTGTGGTACATTACAGTAGGCCTTTTCTCGGTTTTAGCAGGATATCAATTTCTCTCAAACAAAATTGCAGGGATTCCAACGGGGGTTGCTGGCAGCGTTTTTAGCGGAGGTTCAATTTTTTTATTAAACGCAGCGGTGGCCATGAAAGTATTTGGAACTATATATATACTCTTTTACTTTATTGCTCTTGAGGAGGTCGAAAGGTGAAGGTATTATATGGAATTTTAAATAATTATTATTATTTAGCGGCGTTTGTTCTTTTTTGCATAGGGTTTTATATAATACTTGCAAGCCCCAATTTAATCAAAAAAGTTATTGGTATGAACATTATGGATACCTCCGTTTTTCTATTTATAGTGGCTTCTGGCTATATCAAGGACGGAAAGGTACCAATTATGTCAACATCAACACCAGGGCCTACAGTTTATGTAAACCCATTAACCACAGCTTTTGTCTTAACAGGAATCGTAATTGCAGTTAGTAAGACTGCATATGCTCTTACGCTCATTACTAAGATTCACGATTTTTACGGTTCTATAGATATTGATAATATTTATAAGTCCGGGTGAAAATGGTTATGAATCACATTCCAATTGTATTAATAATATCCCTTTTCAGCCATGCTTTTTTAACTCCTCTGTTAAAGAAAAAATTTCGCAGCCTATACATATTCAGTCTTGCTTTATATTCTTTGTTGCTTTTTCTAACAGGTAAAACATTTTTTTACGTCGAATCGATGGGGCCTATTAGGTACTGGATAGGAGGATGGATCCCTCCGATAGGTATAGAACTTTATGCGGATAAACTTTCGGTCTTTATGGCTACTCTTTTTTTGAGCTGCGCCTTATTAATTCTTGTTAGCTTTGAGTCGTTTAAGTACGAGATAGGAGAAGAAAAGGCAGCATATTATTTTATGCTAGTTTCAATTTTAATTGGCGCTATGCTGGGCATAATCTTTACCAGGGACCTCTTTAATTTATATGTTTTTGTAGAAATTACAACAATTGCTGCTTGTGGAATTATATCTATAAAAAATGAAAAGAAAGCGGTGGAAGCTGCTCTTAAATATTTTATATTGAGCTCTATAGCATCTACCTCTATATTACTTGGCCTGATCCTCATATACAATATAGGTGGTTATTTACACTACGATACATTAAAATCTGTTTTGCTAGAATCTAAGGATGTATTTCCGAAGATTATATCTGGATCTTTAGTACTTATAATATCAGGATTTAGCTTGAAATCTGCTCTCTTTCCTTTGCACATATGGCTCCCCGATGCCCACTCTGCCGCCCCTACAACATCAAGCGCTCTATTGTCCGGATTAGTTATAAAAGTTTATGTTTTCGCCATAATACGCCTGCTAAACGATGTTTTTGGTCTAATGTATACATACACTTCAATTTTGTTGGAGGTCCTTTTAGCATTAGGCAATGTTGGTGTATTTTCTGGGGCTGTTTTGGCGGGATTTCAAAACGATATAAAAAGAAGGTTAGCTTATTCAAGTGTATCTCAAATGGGCTATGTTTTTTTAGGTCTCGGCTTTAATAATCAGTACGGATTTGAAGGAGCATTGTTACAGGTATTAAACCATGCCCTTGCCAAAAGCGGTTTGTTTTTAGCTGCAGGCTGGATGGTCAAATTCACTGGCACAAGAGATATAAAAGGACTAGAAAAAATCAGTGACAAATTGCCGCTGACAGCTCTTTGCTTTTCTGTATGTGCCATGTCTTTGGTGGGGATGCCTTTTACCTTGGGATTTTTATCAAAGTGGCACTTGGCTATGGCCGCTATAGAATCGGGAAGGCCTTTACAATTAATTTTTATAATATTATCTGCCCTTTTGACATTAAGTTATTATTTTCCCATCATAGTAAAGGCCTTTACAGGCGATAAATCCTTTGAAAGAAAGTTAGAATTTGAAAAGATAAAGGGCGGTAGTTTGATTTCCATTCTTATATTTACTTTTGTTATCATGTTTTTAGGCATTTATCCTAAATTTTTGTTAAAATATTTGTTGCAGAACATGTTCTAAGGAGAGTGAAAGCAATGAGCTCATTGAGCTTACTTTTTATATTGGTACTCCCAATTATAGGTACGCTGGTAATATGGCCTGCCAGTAAAAAAAATGATAAGATGGGGGAGATTTTTGTCGCATTGATATGTGGCATCTGTGTATTATTTGCAGCATTTACTCCAGCAGGAGATTTTTTGAGTATAAACACAGGTTTTCACTCAATTAGGTTTACTTTAGGTGATATAAATCGCATATTCCTGCTTTTTTCCACCTCTATTTGGTGTTTAGTTGCACTTTTTCTGACGGGCTATGTTCATCATATGGAAAATAGGGCAAGGTTCTGGGGCTTTTTCATGCTAACGTTATGGTCGGTTATATGTGTTTTTTTAGCTGGAGATCTTTTGACCTTTTACTTTTTTTTCGAATTAATGGCTTTATTTTCTTATTTCTTAATTATACACCAAGAGTCAACTGAAGCCCTATCGTCAGGGAATTTATATATCTTTACCACATTTGTAGGGGGTCTTGCAGTTCTAGGTGCCATACTGATAATATACAATAATGTTGGAACTTTTGAGTTTGAAAAATTAAACCTTGTCATAGAACATGGGGGATTAAAGGGGTATTTGGCCCTCGTATTATTATTTGTAGGATTCGGGATTAAAGCAGGTTGCCTGCCTTTTCATTTTTGGCTCCCAAGAGCTCATCCAGTAGCGCCGGCTCCAGCCAGTGCCTTGCTCTCTGGGGTACTTGTGAAATCAGGAGTCTTTGGCATTCTGCAGATTTTGCGATATACAAATTCGCATTATTTAGGGCTGGTCCTGATAATTTTAGGAATTTTGTCAACATTATACGGCGGTTTTATGGCTCTGTGTGACAATTACCCCAAGCGTCTTTTAGCATATGGTACTATAAGCCAGATAGGATATATTTTTGTAAGTATTAGTGCAACGATTTTAGCAGGGGCACATTCTTTGGTCGCTCCTTACTTGCACATATATGCTCACGGTCTTTCTAAAACAGCATTGTTTCTTGTTGTTGGGTATATATATTTAAAGACTTATGAAATGAAACAACTAAAAAATCTTACTTTAGTCCCGCTGGCAGCAATTGCACTTGCGGGACTAAATCTCGCGGGATTCCCGGGATTTATAGGTTATACCGCAAAAATTTTAACAAAAGATTTACTTCTACGTCTTTCGACTCAAGGAATGTTTTTTCATTGGGTGGAGGTAATTTTTAGACTTTCTGGCATTCTGACGGCGGCTTATCTAACCAAGATCTTTTTCTGCTTTTATGAGTCTTACTTAAAACACAGGGTAAAAAATCCATTGAGTAATCAAAAAGAGTTTAATATAATGATATTCGTGCTGTTTTTGTTGGTTTTTATGACAATCATCCTTGGATTCTTACCAATTGCGGCTAGCGATGTTGAAATTAATCTATATTCTCCAGCTAAAATAATTGCATCGATATTTGATATTATTACAGGTATTATAGTTTATTTGAAGTTCAAAGGTCACATAAAAAGACCTGTATTAATACCACAGCCTTCATACAGAAATACAGTTTTCAAACTTACCGGTTATTTTGGTAATTTAGTCCAAAGGTATATTCATCTTCCTATAAGTATAGATCTCAGCATTGCGCTTTTTGGCATCTCAATTCCGTTGCTGTATTTACTGTTAATATTATACCTAAAGCCTTATTGAGTTTGAAAAAACGAGGAGGTTAGAGCCTTATGTTAAACTTTTGGGAAAAGTTCAAGTGGCGATTGCCCAAAAATTTTGCGAGGCTAGTGTTTTTTTTGGAAGCATTGCTGGCTTTATTCATAATTAGTGGGGTTGCAATTAGCTTTTTGGACCTTATAAGGTATTTAAACCTTATTATAAGCCAACCACCATTGCAAACTTATGAGATATTGAGGACCTTTTTAGGTCATATACTTTTACTCGTAATCGGCCTTGAGTTGGTTATAATGCTAGTTAGGCACACTCCTTCAAGCGTGGTAGAAGTTCTTCTTTACGCTATAGCGCGAAAAATTATTATGGAAGCCAAAACCACCCTCGATGTCTTGATAGGTGTTGTGGCTCTAGGAGGTCTATTTTTACTTATTAAAATATATACCCCAGAAAGACTTCATGCAGAAAAAGGCGCTATAGTAAGTTCAAGTATGCCAATATGGGAGGTAAATGAGATAGCAAATGTAAATATTCCCGAAAATATGGCAAATACTATAGGAGGACTTATATCAATTTTGGCCAGCAATGAAGGGAAAAACATAGCTATTGGTCAAGTGTTTAGAATAAATGATGCAGAAATCTCAATTTATTCTATGGAAGGAAACCTAGTAAGGTCGGTTTTTGTCAAAAGAAGCGAAGAAGCTAACGAGGTGCATTGTTGATTATGAAATTTAGGAAAAGCCGGCGGGCTGTACAGATTTATAAACTGGGAGTGTTCTATACTTACCGATTTTATTTCCCTTTTTAAAAAAGGTTTTATGGTATAATAATATAAAGTGGAAAAAGTGATGATTTTACGATTTTGAAGGGAGTTTTTGACATGAAAATGAGAAAATTGACTCTTGAAGAGGAGAGGCTTTTAGAGAATTTTGTAACAGATGTATACGGACCCGTTTATTTTATACATTCACTTCCAGAATTTATCATACCGCCTATAAATTCAAAAGTGAGTAGAAGAGACACCAGCTGGAGGCTTAATATACTTGAGTCTTTGACAGATGGAGATTTAAACATAACTGACTATATACCCAAACACAACATACCTTTAGAAAAAGCAATACAAAAAGCGAAAGAATTTCACGAAAAGTGGGTGGAAAGGTTTGGACATTCTTCTATTGCTGAGCAGCATTTAATGCACCTGTGTGTGGAAGATGTGTCGAGGCTTTTGTCAGGGGATATTGAGCTTATGAACAGAAGACCTGCTTTTATAGAGTGGAGTCAGAGGTATCAAAAGCCTACAAGAGATAAAGTAGTGATACCACAAGAATTAGAAGAAAAGCCCGATTTGAAAGAAAAGTTTTTAAAAGTCTGGAACAACTCCTATGATGCTTATGAAAAACTTGTAGAAGTTTTGACGGAATATTTAGCTAGGGCAGAAGAGAAAAAAGAGGGAGAAAGTGAAGAAAGATTTTACAATAGGATTAGTAAGATTGCCTTTGAAGATGCGAGATATGCCCTTCTTTTAGCTACTAAGACAAGTTTTGCAGTGGCTTTAAATGCCCTAGATTTACAGGATATAGTGCGAAAACTTTTTGTACATCCTACTAAAGAGGCGAAGTTATTAGCTGAAAGAATAGTCGAACAAGGGGAAAAAATTGCACCGAGTATGTTAAGACATACAGCTCCTACTGTTTATCAATTAAAAGTTCACGATAGATTAAAGAATTTAGCGAGTGTTGTAAAAGAAGATGAGCTTTCAGATTCAAATGAGGATGTTATTTTAATAGATTATACAGGGAAAGATAGCGAATATTCTCCTGTAGATATTGTAATTATGCATATTTTGTTTACATATTCAGGTAAAAATTTTGAAGCAGTGAGAAAAACAGTGAAGAATATGTCCGAAGAGGAGAAAAGTAAAATCCTGCAGCAGGCAGTTGAAGATATAGGGGAGTTTGACCATTTAATAGAGGCATTTAAATCGATCAGATTTAAATTTCAACTGAAGATAAGTGAAGCCAATTGGCATCAGCTTTTAAGACATAGAACTATTGTCTTTGATTACAGTGAACCGACAATTGAAAATGGCTTTGTTATTCCTCCTAATATTGAAAAAGCGAATGCTTCTGAAATTTTAATAGAAGCAATAAAGGCTTCAGAGGAATTATTTATAGAATTAAAAGAAAAATTGCCTGAAGTAAGTCCTTACGTGGTAACAAATGCACACAAACGCTTGGTTCTTATGAATGCGGATTTATGGGCTTTTGATCATTTTGCAAATTTGAGATGCACTAATGAAGCTCAGTGGGATATACGGAATGTTTCTTTTAAGATGCTTGATTTGATTAAGGAAGTAGCTCCCCAGTTGACAACCTTTATGGCAAGGCGAAAAAAAGCTTAAAAGATGGAGATGAAATCATGAAAACCAGTTTTAAAGAAATAAGTTTGCCAAAGCTTAATAATTTGACACCATCACTGGAATCTACTGCCCTTAAATTAATGGAAGAAGCAGGAGAATTAGCACAAGCTATAGGAAAATTTAGAGGTTTAAACGGAGAAAATGTCACTTTAAGCGAAAAAGAGATAATGGAAAAAATTTCAGAAGAACTTTTAGATGTTGCTCAAGTGGCAGTTTCAATGATGTTTGTATTAGAGGAAAAGTATAATATAAATATTGAAGAAAAACTTAAAGAACATATCGAAAAATTAAAAAGGAAAGGGTATATAAAATAAAAAATATGCAGAAAAACTCTGCATATTTTTTGTTTTTGTGCACATATTAAAATTGAAATCTAAGAAGGGAGGATAAATATGCAACTTTCAACCAAAGAGTTACTTTATTTGGATGATATTTTATCATTACAGCAAAATATGACAAAAACTTTAAACGATTATGCTTCAAGATGTCAAGACCCACAGCTTAAAGCTTTATGCCAAAATCTTGCGGATAGATGTCAAAACAATTTCAATTCTCTGCTAAAACATTTAAGTTAGAAGGAGTGTTAAAATATGTATGGAAATACGCAAATTAGTGACAAGGATATTATGATGAATGTACTGGGCAGTTATAAATTGGCAATAGAAATGTTCAGTCATGCAGCAGTTGAGTCTGCAAATGAAAGCATAAGAAGAGAATATATCAATCTTTTAAATTCTACTTTAGAAGACCAAAGGACAGTTTGGAATGCTGTAAATCAAAGAGGATGGTATCCTGTCAAACCGGCTCCACCTCAGGATATACAAGAGGCAAGGAATAAATTTAGACAACCAGTTGGGATGATGTAAATATAAAAAGTTTGTGATATAATAATGGAAGTAGTGTTTTTACTACTTCCATTATTATATTTTATTTTCAAAGGAGGAGTGATTTTATTATGTACGATCTAATTATTTTAGGAGGAGGTCCTGCGGGACTTACTGCTGGATTGTATGCTGCAAGGTCAAGGCTTAAAACGGTACTTATTGAAAAAACTTATCTGGGAGGGCAAATAGTAAATACTTATCAGTTAGAAAATTACCCGGGTTATGAAGAGATAAGTGGTGCTGACCTTATTGCCAAGATGGAGGCACAGGTGAGAAAACACGGCCTTGAGATTGTTAATGAAGATGTTGAGAGTCTAGATATTACAGGAGATGTAAAGAAAGTTAAGACTTCTAATAAAACTTATGAAGCAAAAGCTATTATTTTAGCGATGGGCGCTACACCTAAAAAGTTAGGTGTTCCAAATGAGGATAGATTTATAGGGGCAGGTATCTCCTTCTGTGCTACCTGTGACGGAGCTTTTTACAGAGATGCCACAGTGGCAGTTATAGGCGGAGGAAATACAGCAGTAGAAGACGCGTTATACCTTACTAAATTTGCAAAAAAAGTCTATATAATTCATAGAAGAAATGAACTTAGAGCTACAAAGATTGAACAGGAAAAAGCCTTCGCAAATGAAAAAATTGAGTTTATTTGGGATACTGTAGTAGTTGATGTAGAGGGAGAGTATGGAGTAGAAAGACTCAAACTTAAAAATGTTAAAACAGGAGAAGAAAGCACACTAAACGTAGATGGTGTCTTTGTAGCTATTGGATATGCTCCTAATACAGAATTGGTGAAAGGCATAGTAGACCTTGATGAATATGGATATATCATGACAGATGATGATATGAGGACAAATATACCTGGAGTTTTTGCAGCTGGAGACATAAGGCATAAATCTTTAAGACAAGTTATAACGGCTGCTGGAGATGGCGCAATAGCGGCTTATGTAGCAGAAAAATATATAGACAGCCTAAAAAAATAGTCAGGATTTTTCCTGACTATTTTTCACTTTATTCTTCTTGCTCTTGTTCTTGTTCTGCATTTATTTCTTGTACTTCTTGGTTATAGACTATTTCTTGTGAAGATGTAGGAATTATAATTCTCTGACCGGGATAAATCAAATTAGGGTCTTTAATATCTGGATTTGCCTTTAATATAACGTCTACTGTTGTATTGAAAGTTTTTGCTATATTCCATAAAGTGTCACCAGGTTTTACTATATAAACTTTTCCTGGTGGTGTAGGGGTAGTAACAGGAGGAGTTCCAAACAAGAGTGCATTCCATGTCACATTATCGACAATTCCTGTTACTGGAAGTCCTCTGCTTTGCTGATACGCTTTTACGGCTTCTTCTGTTTTTCTTCCAAAGATACCATCAATAGGACCAGGGTCAAAGCCCAAAGATTTTAGTCTTGCTTGGAGATTTACTACAAAGGGTCCTTTATCTCCAATCTTTAGTGTGGGATATTCAATGGGTGGCGATGTGGGACAAGGAATTATTAATGTTTGCCCAGGGTATATCATATTTGGATTTATTAAATAGTTTGCTTTAATTAGCTCCTCCAATGATACTCCAAATTTTTGTGCTATAGTCCATAAAGTATCTCCTGGCTGTACTGTGTAATAAGTTGGACAAGGCTTTTGTGCGGGAGGTGGTGAAGGTAGTGGTGGTTGTGGTGCGATTATTTTTGCTCCAGGGATGAATAGCTTTTGACCCGGATATATTGTATAAGGGTATGTGAGATTATTTGTATAAATGATAGCTTCGTAAGGAACATTAAATTTTTGAGCAATAAGATATAGAGTATCTCCAGGTTGGACAGTATAATAACTTCCTTGTACTGGAATGACAAGCCTTTGTCCAGGATATATTAAAGATGGATTTATAATGTTGTTTCTTGTGATTATAGCGTCAACTGAGGTGTTAAATTTTTTAGCAATTGAAAATATCGTGTCTCCTGGTTGTACTACGTATGTGAATTCTAAAGTGACCATATTTTTACCCCCTTCCTTTAATCATAATATGTGGATTTTATTATTAAGTGACATATAAACTTTTTTAGATGAATAATTTTTACTAAAAGATAAGGGGATGGGGACATGGTATTTAAAAGGTGGATGATGTTTTTACTAATTGTAAGTTTAATAGTAGGGTTATATAGTTTTAAAAAAGGGTATTATATAGCTGCTTTTAAAACTGTTCCAATAATGAATAAAGTTATTGTCATAGATGCGGGACATGGAGGACCGGACCCTGGGAAACCTGGAAAATATGGAAAAGATGAGGATGAGTTAAATCTTGAGATTGCTCAAAAATTAAGAGAACTTATTGAAGAAAGTGGTGGGATTGTAGTGATGACAAGGGAAGACGACACTTTGTCAGATAGCTCTCTTTCAAAGGATTTAAAAAATAGAGTGGTAAAAGCAAATGAAGTAATAGCAGATGTTTTAATTAGTATTCATTTAAATAGCTTTAGTCAATCTAAATACAAAGGGGCACAGGTATTTTATCAAAACAATTCTGAAAAAGGTAAACTATTAGCAGAACTTATTCAACAAGAGTTAAGAAATACGTTAGATCCGAATAACGACAGGATGGCTAAAAGTTCTAATAGTTATTACCTTTTGCGAAACGCTAAAATGCCGGCAGTTATTGTGGAATGTGGCTTTATGTCAAATCCTGAAGAAGAAAAACTTTTAAATGACGAAAATTATCAATATAAAATTGCTTGGGCAATATATAAAGGTTTAATACATTATTTTCAAAAAGTTTCAGAATAGAAAAATTTTTCACTTCATGTCTTGTTATGAAGTGATTTTTTTTGTATACTAAAAGAAGAAGAGAATTTATGAAGGGAGATAATATGGGGATAAAAACAGTACTTTTCGATTTAGATGGAACGATTATTGATACCAATGAACTTATTATTGAGTCTTTTAAATACACAATAGAACGGCATTTAGGATATACCGTAAAACCGGAAGACGTTACTCCTTACTTTGGAGAACCCCTTCCAATAACTTTAAAAAGATTTAGCCAAGATAAATGGGAATTAATGCTGGATACTTATAGACAATACAATGAGTTTAATCATGATAAATATACCAAAATAAGAAAAGATGTAAAAGAAGCCCTTGAATTTATGCATAAAAAAGGTATAAAAATGGGTATAGTTACATCTAAAAGGAGAGAATTGGCTATAAGGGGATTAAGGCTTTTTGACTTGGAAAAGTATTTTAAGGTAATTGTAGCATTAGAAGACACTGAAAAACATAAGCCAAATCCGGAGCCAATTTTAAAAGCTTTGGAACTACTCAATGCTAATAAAGAAGAGACTTTAATGGTGGGAGACAGTCCTTATGACATATTATGTGCTTCTAATGCTGGGGTAAAAAGTGTGGCTGTTAAATGGACAATCTTGCCCTTTAATCTCTTAGAGGAAGCAAAACCGGATTATGTCATAAATGATATGTTAGAAATTCTAAAAATAATTTGAATATATGGTGGGGTAAAAATGGATAATATTGCTGTAGAAAAAATTATAGAGAATATAGAAAGAGTAATAATAGGGAAGAGAAAAGTTATTGAACTTGTGGTAATAGCTTTATTGGCTGAAGGTCACGTCCTAATTGAGGATGTTCCTGGTGTAGGAAAGACTTCTTTAGTTAAGGCTTTAGCTAAATCAGTAAATCTTAAATTTAAACGAATACAATTCACACCGGACCTTTTGCCTTCAGATGTTATAGGCATAACTATTTACAATCAATTAAAGAATGACTTTGAATTTAAAGCAGGTCCTATAATGAGTCAGATAGTTTTAGCTGATGAAATCAACAGAACTTCTCCTAAGACTCAATCTAGCCTCTTAGAGGCAATGGAAGAAAGACAAATAACTGTTGATGGGGTTACTTATTCTTTACCTAAGCCTTTTATGGTATTGGCTACCCAAAATCCAATTGAATATGAAGGGACTTTTAGATTGCCAGAAGCTCAATTGGACAGATTTATGATAAAAATAGAGATAGGTTATCCCGATGAATATCAGGAAATGATGATTTTAAAAAATTTCGAGAGAGAGGACCCTTTAGAGTCTCTTTCTCCAGTAGCCGATGCTGAAGACATAAAGGAAATGCAAGTGAAGGTAAAGTCTGTCTATGTAGATGATCTAGTCAGAAATTATATTGTCACATTAGTTGCTAATACCAGAAAAAGCAAAGCAATAAGGTTAGGTGCAAGTCCAAGAGCTACTGTAAATTTAATGAGAGCTGCTCAGGCAAAGGCCTTTTGCGAAGGAAGAAATTATGTTTTACCAGATGATGTAAAAGAATTAGCGGTACCTGTGTTATCTCATAGAATCATTTTAAAAAATGAAGAAAGATTTGAAGGATTGGACGAGAAAATGTTTATTAAAAATATTGTAGATACCACAAAGGTGCCGGTGATAAAAAGATATGCATAATAAAATTTTTCTTTTATTGCTCCTAATAGTTTCTTTTGCCTTTGCCATTTTTAGCGGCGGGAAAATACTTTATTTGCTTGTCTATGAATTTGCATTTTTTATCCTTTTGAATTACCTGTATATAAGGCATATAAAGAATTCTATATATATCCATGTTATATCTCATAAAAATGAAATTACTGTTGGAGAAGAGATAGCCTATGAAATAACTTTGATAAACAATAGTTTTCTTCCTGTTTTTAATCTTAAAATTATTGACTATTCTCCTCTAAATGCTAAATTTAAATCAGAAGAATGGTATCTTATGCCTTTTAAAAATAAAAAGGTACAAAAAAAAATTGTGATTTCAAAAAGAGGAATATATTTTCTTGGACCTTTTGAAGTAGAAATAAAAGATCCTTTTGGAATTTTTAATGTAGTAAAAAAATATGATTTTAAATTAAAATTTGTAGTGCTACCAAGGATTCATAATATAAATGTGGAATTGAAGGCAAGACAACAATTAGGAAATATAGAGGCGGAAAATAAAGCTTTTGAAGATTATACTAATATATCGCAATTAAGAAAGTACAATTATGGTGACAGCATTAAAAGGATTCATTGGAAGGTGTCAGCAAAGAAAAGAGAACTCTACGTGAAAGAATTTCAAGTATCCGCGATGAGTGAAGTTTATATTTTGTGGGATTTAGATAAAAACCATTTTGCTATGGATACCCAAGGAATAATAGATGAAAATTGTGCTGAATGCATGTTATCTATAGCGAAATTTTGCCTTTTACATAGTATTCCTGTAAGTGTTATAGATTACAATACTGGTAAGGTTCATATAAAAGGAAGAACGATTAAAGATTTTAAAAATTTTATTGAGGCTTCTTTAAGGAATTTTCCAGTTTACGAAAAAAGTCTAGAGGACTTTTTGAGATTATATAAAAGTATTCCCTATGATGTGACTCTTATTTTAATAACTCCTTATTTGAATAATGTAATTTTAGGAGAATTAGCGGATTTAAGAAGCAGTAATAGAGAATTAATAATCTATTATGTTAATGACCCAAAAGAAATTGAAGATAAAATTAGCAAATTAGATATCGAAGTTGTTTTCTGGGGGAAGAAAGATGTCAAAAGAGCTAAAAAAGAGTTTGCATGAACACATTATGACAATTGCCCTATCTCTTGTGGTTATATTATCTGCTGTTAGCGGCTTTAGATTCTCATATCCTTTCTATTATCTTTTACTATTAGATATAGTATTAGTGATATTTTTTGCTTTTTTGCTCAAAAGGCCACAATTGATAATATTTTTGCTTACAAGCCTTTTACTTATAGATGTCATAGTTTTTATCAAATATCGCAGCTTATTAGTGAGTATTGTATCTTATATTGATGGTTTTATAAAATGGGCGGATATTTATATGAATTATACAATTTCGCCTCCAGGCTTTGACCTTTTAACAGAAAAATATAGATTTTTTATGATTATAATGACCGTTGTTATAGTAACACTGATTATTACGTTATTAAATATTATCATAAGGAGTTGGTTTTTAACTTTATTTTCAGGAATATTGTTTTTTGTTGTGCAGTGGTATAATTATGTAGATGCTGCTTACCTCTATATGACAGTTTATATTACGCTTTGTTTTATAGATATTGGAATAAAGAACTATTTTAAAAAAGGCAGTGCCAAAGCACCTATTGCAGTTTTTTTGATTGTTGTAATCTTTCTATCTTCTATTACCTCTATCAGTGCTCAATTGATGCCGAAAAACTTTAAACCCGTTAAGTGGGAAACATTGAATAATTGGTTTTATGATACTTTCCCTTTTACTAGAGATTGGAGAAATGGCGAAGGAACTAATGATGATTGGTTTGGGGAAACGGTTTTTACTACTTTTGCCAATGAATTAGGCGGAAATGTGAAACCGAATAATTTTTTAATAATGGAAGTAGAAGCCGATGAAAGTACTTACCTTAGGGGAATGGTCTATGATACTTATACTTATTCCTCAAAAAGTCCTTTAATTTATGATAATTTTTCTAATAGATGGGAAAATTCCAGACAACAGTATATGTATGTAGAAAGCAGCGATAAAATTCCGCCAACTTTCAGTAATAATGTAAATTTTGAAGTAAAAACTATCACAGTAATTCCACTAAAAATTAAGTCAGATATTCTTTTTTCCCCTTGGCAACCTCATAAACTAAGCTATGATTTTTATTATGAAGTTGATAATTTAAACTTAAGAGCAAAAACCTCTCATGGTACTGGAGAGCCTTATGTTGTCACTTATTTAAAGCCACAAATTGATTTAAATTCACTGAGGCAAAAAGGTAACGAGACTTTAAAAGGCGAAGAAAGAATAAGATATTTGTCTTATCCAGCTACTCTTCTACCAGAAAGAGTGAAAGATTTAGCTTATTCTATCACAAAAGACAAAAAAACTCTTTATGATAAGGTAAAAGCAGTGGAAGAATATTTAAGGCAATACCCTTATTCTTTAGATGTTCCTCCTACTCCTTCGGATAGAGATTTTGTTGACTATTTTTTATTCGATCTAAAAAAAGGATATTGCTCTTATTATGCGACGGCAATGGTGATTATGCTCAGGACGATTGGAATTCCTGCACGATATGTAGTGGGATTTAGAATGCCATCAGCACCTAGTAGTGATGGCAAATACAGGATTACCGCTGCCAATGCTCACGCGTGGGTAGAGGTATATTTTGATGACTACGGTTGGATTACTTTTGAACCAACACCTAATTATCCCTCATTAGAATTTCCAATGTTCCTTTCCAATAATAATCACTTAAATTTAGAAAATGATATGGAATTACAACCAGATAACGAAAATAAAGATTCTCATAGTCCAGTTGATAAACTGCAACAAAGTGATAATACTAAGACAACTTCTCAGGAAATTGCTTCTTCTAATGATAATAAATTTAATATTTTGCCTTTTGGTTTAATATTGATAGTGACTTTAGTGACAATAACTTCTTTATATTGGTGGGATCGGAAGAAAAAAATTAATAATTTGGACAATAAGTTTTTGGTGATATATTATTATGAAAAAATTGTAAAGTATTTAGCTAAAAAAGGCTTGAAAAAGTTAGATACAGAAACTCCTTTAGAATATCAAAAAAAAGTGTTGGGAAATGGGTATATAGGTTTCAGTGAAGTTACGCGGATATACAATGAAACAGTTTATGGAGGTAAAACACCTTCTCAAGAAGAGGTAGGTTATCTAAAAGAATTTATAAAAGAGTTAAAGAAAAAGAGACAGTTAAATCTAAAAAGAATATAAGGTTTATTAATGAATTTGACATAGGTTAGAGAACTAACATATAATAATATTTGGAAGGAAAGTATGCATCTGAAAGGGGTTTATTAAAATGGTTTTAAGTTACGAGCCTGGCGTGAAAAGCAGGATCATGGTGTGCGTAACCCCGCAGAAAAGTTGCCGCAGGCTTGTGGAAAGAGGCGCTGAAAGAGCAAAAGAGACTAATGGTGAGTTTTGCGTTGTATACGTTAACAAAAACAACGACATCTCAAATGATTTAAAGCAAAACAAAGTATTGCTGGAGCTCTTTGATTTAGCACAAAAAATGGGTGGCAGAGTTTCTATTTTGGTGGGTAAAAAAATCTCAAAAACGCTGGCAGAATTTGCGAAAGAAAACAATATAACCGAGATAATAGTAGGCAAGTCTTTAAGGTCTGCTCTGGATGTTATACTTCATGGAGATGTGATAAATCCATTGAAAAAAGAAGTAGAAAAGAATGATATAAGAGTAGAAGTCATAGAATAACATATCCTTCTATGACTTCTCTCTAATTTTTATATGATTTATTACTTTTTTTACCCCATTTACGCTTTGAGCTGCTTCATTGGCTAATTCTTTTTCTTTTAAATTATTTACATATCCACTTAATGTTACTGTCCCATTGTTTGCTGTAATAACTAAATCAGGTAAACTCAAATCATAACGAGACAGCTTTTGTACTACTAAATTTACAAGAGACACATCTTTTTCTACACCTTCCACGCTTTCTGCTATTTTTTGAGCGTGATTTTTTTTGGATAAGTTATCTACTATTCCGTACAAAGTTACATGTCCATTGATACACCGAACATTTATATCTACCCCGTAAGACACCATTTCCTTTTCTAATTTTTCCCTTATATTTTTTTCTATAATTTTATCTTTATTCATTTTCATCCTCCTCGTATAATTAATTTTAAAGACAATAAATTTGTCTCACTTCTTAAAAATTTAATAAAGCGCATTTATAACTGGAAATCTTTAATATTCTCATCTTGTCTAAAATCTTATCTATTGCCATGAATCCGTAATATTGCGCAATATGCAGGATTCATGGCGCGGCCGTCTCATCTTTTTTCGGCCTTATTATTTACTTTTGAGATAACTTGTAGCATTATTATACTGTAAAGTTAATGTGGGACAGGCTTTCGTCCTCCATGCGGCTTGACCGCTCTTTTAAGTGTGGTCCCTACACCAGATTTGCCATCTCTAACGCGAAATCTGCTTTGTCATATATAAGCCCCTGGCAGCAGAGGATTCAGGCTTATATATTAAGAGCTAATTGCGAGGTTGCTACATAATCTGGTTGCTAGGGTTATCTCAAATTAACTTTTACTTACTATATCAATTTTGAAAGGAGGTGTAACAATCTTGAATAAGCTTTTTGTTGGTATGGATGTAAGCCTGAATGATGTCAAGGTTCATATTCTCGACCAGGAGGGTAATGATGCTTCCTCTCGTTTTTCTGTAGAAAATAACCCTCATGGTTGTGATGTTATAGTATCACGTATCTTGGAGTGTTGTAATAAATACAATATCCAAAAGGTCTTTATTGGTTTGGAATCTACTTCAGTCTATGGCTGGCACCTCCAGTATTATTTGGCTGATCATTCTGCTCTTAAGCCTTATCAACCTTCTATTACTACTTTTAATGCTAATATTATTAATGCTTTTAAAAAGTCTCTCGGTAATTTGCCTAAAAATGACTGGATTGATGCCTTTGCTATTGCTGAAAAACTGAGATTCGGTAGACTCCCCAAATCTTGTTCTGTAGATTTTAGATATCTTGCTCTCCAGAGGCTTACTCGCCATCGCTTTCACATTGTTAATAGTATTGTTAGAGAAAAAAATTATTTCCTCAGCAATTTGTTCCTTAAGTTTAGCGGTTTGTGCCAAAATAAAGTCTTTAGTAATAATTTTGGAGCAACTGCTACTGAAATGTTTAATGAGTTTTTCACCCTTGATGATATTGCGGCTCGACCGCTTGATGAACTTGCCGGCTTTTTGGTTGATAAGAGTAAAGATCGTTTTGATGATCCAGAAGCTACAGCTAAATTGCTTCAAGAGGCTGTTCGCAAGTCTTATAGAATTAATGCTACTGTAGATGATTCTTTAAACTTTGTTATCAAGTCTTGCTTTGATAATCTACAGTCCCTTGAAAAACAGAAGAAAGCTGTAGAAAAAGCCATTATTAATGAGGTCAAAGGATTTAACAATGAATTCCTTTGTCTTACATCAGTAAAAGGTATTGGCCCAACCATCGCAGCCGGCTTAATATCTGAGATAGGCGGAATTTCAAGGTTTGATAATGATAATGCCCTTGCAAAGTTTTCCGGCCTTTATTGGTCAGAGTACCAGTCTGCTGATTTTAAAGCGGAGGACACATATCTCAAGCGTACTGGTAATGAGTATCTCAGATATTATTTTATTCAAGCAGCTGACCAGCTCAGGAAGTATTTACCTGAGTTCTCACAATACTATGCCCGCAAATTTAAAGAAAGCAAAACTCACAAGCATAAACGTGCTCTTGTATTGACTGCACGTAAAACTGTAAGGTTAGTCTTCGCTCTGCTGCGCGAAGAAAAACTTTATAAATCCCCAATAATGAAAGGAGATGATTGTATAAGTTAACATATTATCCCATAACCATATTTTACATTAATTTCCATCAGCTTATTGCGTGATGGTTAGCTTTGCTATGCCCTTTTTTAGGTTATTTTATTAAATTTTTTTTGAATTTTTTTATCACCCTCTTGACATATTACCGAAATACTTATTTTTTGCTAAAATAATTTTTCCACTTTAATTAAAATTTAATTCAGTTTAAATTATTTTTTATTCAAATTTGTTGTATAATTAATATGTACACACAATTTACCACAAAGCCTTGAGAGGTGAATTTTTTGTTTAATGGACTTATAGATATCATAAAAACAATGCGAATTAACGATGTAATAGATATTTTAATAATAGCTTATGTCCTGTACCGCTTAATTTTGGTAATACACAAAACACGAGTAGAGCAGTTGCTTAAAGGGCTTGCTGTGTTAATTGTAATTACCAAAGTGAGCGAATGGCTACAAATTAGGACAGTCAATTATATATTGCGAAATGCTATGACTGTAGGAGTTATTGCGCTTTTAATTGTTTTTCAGCCGGAGTTAAGGCGTGGATTAGAGTCTTTAGGTAGGAGCGGGTTCTTAGGCAAAAATTTCTTCTTTTTTAATGAAGAGGAAAAAGATATGTCAGAGGTTTTGGGAGAGATATGCGATGCGGTGCAATTTTTGTCCCGCTCAAAAATAGGGGCTTTAATTGTTTTAGAAAGGGAGACAGGCCTTAATGAGCTCATTGAAACTGGCATAGCCATGGATTCTAAAATTTCCAGTGAGCTTTTAATAAATACCTTTATACCAAATACGCCCTTACACGATGGAGCTGTCATAATTCGTAGAGATAGGATTATGGCGGCAGGTTGTTTTTTACCTTTAACAGACAACCAAAATCTAAGTAGTGAATTAGGAACACGCCATAGAGCGGGAATAGGTGTTACTGAAATATCTGATGCGGTAGCGATAATCGTTTCTGAAGAGACAGGCACTATTTCTCTTGCACAAAATGGCAGGATTTCAAGACATTTAGATGCAAAAACTTTAAAAGAGGTGTTGTCGAGCATATTTGAAGTAAAAGATACCAAAAAGCCCGTATGGAAAAAATGGGGGAACAAACATGCTGACTAAAGATTTTACAATAAAATTGCTGTCACTGGTATTGGCTTTTTTACTGTGGCTTTATGTAATGGGAGAAGAAAATCCAGAAATTCCTTATGAAATAAGCAATGTGCCTGTCAAATTGATTAATAGCGATACTTTAGAGAAAAAAGGACTTATTGTTTTAGATGAAAAAAATTATACGGTAAATGTAAAAGTAAAAGGAAGACGAAGTGATGTTCTGAATATAGCAGCCCAGAATATATCAGCTTTTGCAGATTTAAGCAGAGTAAATTCTAATGGGACAAATGTCATTCCTGTTACAGTAGAAGGATTACCTAGAAATGTCTCCTTAGTTTCAATAAATCCATCAGAAATAAAGGTAGAAATAGATAATATTGCGAAAACGCAAATGCCAGTTACTGTAAAAGTAATTGGCAATGTGATGGATGGCTATGCTATGCAACCTGCTGTCCCCACGCCGGGAGAGGTATTGGTGATTGGACCAGAAAGTAAAATTAATCTTATAAAAAATGTGATAGCTGGGGTCAATGTTTCTTATAAAAAAGAGGATGTAAAAATCTCTGTTCCAGTGGTTGCTGTTGACAGAGAAGGAAAAGAAGTAAAAGGCGCTACTATTACTCCTAATCTTGTTGAAGTATATATTCCTGTAAATAAATCTATACGTGTGCCTGTAGTTCCTAAAATATTCGGGAAACCAATGGAAGGATATATGATAGCATCTGTAAATGTACTGCCAGAGTACGTGTATATTACTGGTGATGAGACTGTCCTAAATACGATAAAATCTATAAGTACTAAGCAAATCGATATTTCTGGGAAAAATGAACCTGTCACTGAAAATGTACCTTTTGATTTGCCAGATGGTGTGAAACTTGTTAAAAGTGATATTAATGTAAAAGTATATGTGGATATACAAAAAATAGCGACTAAAGAGATTACTATAAGCAATATAGATATACGAGGAGCAGACAACAAAAATGTTGTAATTCAAAATCCAGATTTAGTCATTACTATATCTGGCCCAGAAAGTGTAGTTAATGGAGCGAAAGCTTCCGATTTTAACGCATATATAGACGTAACCAATCTGCCAATGGGTGATCATTCTTTAACTGTAAATATAAATACTAACTTGAACTTGCAAATAATTAGGATTAAACCTGACAAAGTAACTGTTAATATTCAATAGGCGGGTACTTCCCGCCTATTAATTTTGCTAAAAATCTATCAATTCCACAAAATATAAAGTCTTTATAAAAAAATTTTAATTTAAGAGAAGGATTTTTGACAAATATGTAGAATTAAAATATTGTAAGGTTAAAAAATTTTTAATAACGCTCAAAAATTGTAATAGAACTTCATATTATGTATTAAGAAGGGCAGGTGAACCTGTTGAAAGTTTTAGTTATTAATCCGGGTTCTACTTCTACTAAAGTGGCATTGTATGAAGAGGAAAAAGAAATTGTAAAAACGGAGATTGTCCACGACATTGAAGCGCTTAAAAGATATAAGAGTATCATTGAGCAATTTGATTTAAGGTTAAATGCTATAAATGATTGGATAGAGCAAAACAACATAAACTTGAAAGAAATATCTGCAATTGTGGTAAGAGGAGGACTTATTAAACCCGTTCAAAGTGGTACTTATTTTGTAAACGATATTATGCTTGAGGATTTGAGAAGGGGAGTTGGAGGTGAACATGCTTCAAATCTCGGTGGACTAATTGGAAGAGCTATAGGAGATAAGTATAATATTCCCGTTTATACATTAGATCCTGTAGCTGTTGATGAAATGGAAGATGTTGCAAGAATTTCTGGCCTCCCTGAACTTCCAAGAAAAAGCCAATCTCATGCTTTAAACATAAAAGCGTGTGTTCATCGATATGCAAGGGAAAATAGCATTAATGAGGAGAATTTAAATCTTGTTGTTGCTCATATGGGAGGAGGTATTTCAGTAGCGGCGATAAAGGGAGGAAAAATTGTAGATGTAAATAATGCAAATCAAATGGGGCCCTTTTCTCCTGAGAGGACAGGCAGCCTGCCATCGATGAAAGTTGTTGACCTTTGTTATTCTGGTAAATACAGTTTTGATGAGATGAAGAAAAAAGTTGTAGGTATGGGTGGAATGGTAGCCCATCTTAGGACAAATGATGCGAAAGAAATAGAAAGACGCATACAAAATGGTGATAAAAAAGCTAAATTAGTTTTTGAAGCTATGGCTTATCAAATTGCAAAGGAAATTGGCAGAATGGCGGCAGTATTAAAGGGGGACGTAAAATCAATTATTTTAACTGGTGGACTTGCTTATTCTAAACGACTAATAGAGATAATCATTGATATGACCAGCTTTATTGCACCGATAACTCTTTATCCAGGGGGAGATGAAATGGAAGCCTTAAGAGATGGTGCATTAAGGGTTTTAAGAAATATTGAAAAGCCCAAGATTTATAGCTGATGAGGTGTAGGATATGAGAACATTTGAAGAAATGTATAACTATGTAAAAGATTTACCGCCTAAAACAATAGCAGTAGCGCAGGCAGCCGATGAAGATGTATTGGAAGCGATTAAAGAAGCTCATGAAAGAGGCATAGTAAAAGCCATATTAGTTGGTGATAAAGAAAAAATAGAAAGGATAGCATCTTCAATATTAATGCCTTTAAAAGAGCACGAAATAATAGATACAAAAAATAACTTAGAAGCTTGTCGCGAAGCTGTAAAGATTGTGAGTGAAGGCAAAGCGGACATATTGATGAAAGGCCTTGTACAGACGGCGGAGATATTAAGGGTTGTTTTAGATAAGGAAATTGGTCTTCGAACTGGTAGAACGTTAAGCCATGTGGCTGTTTTTGAGTCTCCTTATAACAGGCTTATACTTTTGACAGATGCGGCAATGAACATTGCCCCTGATTTGAAAGTGAAAATAGACATAATTTTAAATGCAGTAGACGTTGCAAGGCAAATTGGAATTGATGCTCCAAGGGTTGCAGTTTTAGGAGCTGTCGAAACAGTTAATCCTGATATGCAAGCTACATTAGATGCAGCAATACTTTCAAAAATGAGTGAAAGAGGTCAAATCAAAGGGGCTATAATAGATGGGCCGTTGGCTCTTGATAATGCTTTATCAGTAGAAGCAGCGCGGCATAAAGGGATAATAAGCCCTGTTGCAGGTAATGCTGACATTCTTTTAGTTCCAGATATTGAAGCTGGTAATATGCTGTATAAAGCTATAACCTATATAGCAGAAAGAAGGATAGCAGGGATAATAATGGGGGCAAAAAGGCCGATTGTCTTGACTTCAAGGGCAGACTCCAGTGAAGCTAAATTTAACTCTATAATGTTGGCATCTCTTGCTTCTAATGTTTGATTATTAAAGAGGGGGGAAGATATTTATGAAAATATTTGACATAATGGAAACTAAAGATTATGAAAATGTGATTTTATGCCATGACAAGACTTCAGGTCTTAAGGCGATAATTGCAATTCATGACACAACTTTAGGTCCTGCTTTAGGCGGATGTAGGATGTGGACTTATGACTCAGAAGAGGATGCAATAAACGATGCATTAAGGCTTGCAAGGGGAATGACTTACAAAAATGCTGCTGCTGGTTTAAACTTAGGTGGTGGCAAAACAGTTGTAATTGGAAATCCGAGAAAAGACAAATCAGAAGCATTGTTTAGAAGTCTTGGAAGGTATATAGAGTCCCTTAAAGGAAGATATATAACTGCTGAGGACGTGGGAACAAACTTAAAAGATATGGAATATATACGTTATGAGACAAAATACGTTGCAGGGCTGGCTGAAACCAGTGGTGACCCATCTCCTTTTACAGCATATGGGGTATTTAGAGGAATACAAGCAGCAAGCGAAGAAGTTTTTGGTACTTCAGATCTTAAAGGCATGAGAATTGCAATACAAGGAGTAGGAAATGTAGGATACAATTTAGCAAAGCACCTATATGAAGCAGGAGCAAAGCTAATTGTGACAGACATATTTGAGGACAATGTAAAAAGAGCAGTGGAAGAATTCAAAGCCGAATATGTAAAACCAGATGAGATATACGGAGTAGAGTGTGACATATTTGCGCCTTGTGCTTTAGGAGCGATAATAAACGATGAGACAATTCCACAGCTTAAGTGCAAGATAGTAGCAGGTTCAGCTAATAACCAGTTAAAAGAAGAAAGGCATGGAGACATACTGCAGGAGAAAGGGATACTCTATGTTCCGGATTATATCATAAATGCGGGTGGAGTTATAAATGTAGCTGATGAGCTCAATCCTTCTGGTTATAACAGAGATAGGGCTATGAGAAAGGTTTCAATGATATTTGATACAGTGAAAAAGGTGATACAGAAGTCCAAAGAAGAGAACATTCCGACATATGTTGCAGCTGACAGAGTTGCGGAAGAGAGGATAAAAACTATTGCTGCCGTAAAAGACAATTATATTGTTAAATAATGAGCAGGATCTTCCTGCTCATTCCTTAAAATTTTGAAATAACATTAATAAATTTTTGAAAAAACTTTAATGTAAAAACGAAGTGTAATATAATATAAATTGAGGAAATAGACGGAGGGGATTGTTTTGTTTTTGATTCTCGTAATAAATCCCGGTTCTACATCTACAAAAGTTGCCGTGTTTAGAGACAAAGAGCCGGTTTTTACTGAGACTTTGAGACACAGTACTGAAGAACTTAGCAAATACAAAAGTATTATTGACCAGTTTGAATTTAGAACTCAGGCGATTTTAAATATGTTAAAAGAAAAAGGCATTTCTCTTTCAGAAATTGATGCAATAGTAGGGAGAGGCGGACTTTTAAAGCCAATAGAAAGTGGAACTTATATTGTAAATGAAAAAATGATAGAGGATTTAAAGAAGGCTGAAAGAGGAGAACATGCTTCCAATTTAGGGGGTATAATTGCTTATACTTTAGCTAAAGAACACAATATTCCAGCTTATATAGTAGACCCTGTAGTAGTAGATGAATTAGAGGATATAGCAAGAATAACAGGAATGCCTGAGATTGAAAAATCTAGTATATTCCATGCTTTAAATCAAAAAGCAATTGCTCGCCGTTTAGCTGCTGATTTAAACAAAAAATACGAAGAAGTAAATTTAATTATTGCTCATTTAGGTGGCGGTATATCTATTGGGGCTCATAAACACGGCAGAGTAGTAGATGTAAATGATGCTTTAAATGGGGAAGGGCCTTTTTCTCCAGAAAGAGCGGGAGGACTTCCTGTACTTGACTTAGTAAAATTATGTTATAGTGGTAAATACACCTATCAGGAGATGAAAAAGAAGTTAATAGGACAAGGGGGAATAGTGGCACATTTAGGCACTAACGATGTAAGAGAAGTTTATAAAAAAATTGAAGAAGGAGATAAAAAAGCAGAATTGGTCTTAGAAGCTATGGCCTATCAGACAGCTAAGGAAATTGGAGCGATGGCAGTGGTTTTAAAAGGCCATGTAGATGCAATAGGAATTACAGGTGGAATAGCGTATAACGAGGATTTTGTAAAAAGGATAAGTGAAAGGGTAAAATTTATAGCTCCTGTTTATGTATATCCTGGTGAGGATGAGATGTTAGCTTTGGCGCAGGGGGCATATCGGGTGCTTAGCGGTGAAGAAAAAGCTAAAATGTATAGTTAAAGGGATGATAGATAATGGATTTTAAAAGATTGACAATTGTAGTAGGGCATTACGGTACAGGTAAGACGGAAATTGCGATAAATTATGCTAAGCTTATAAGAGAATCAGGAAAAGAGGTAGAAATAGTCGATTTAGATATTGTAAATCCATATTTTAGGTCGAGGGAAGTGAGAAAAGAACTTTTCGATAAGTGGGGAATACGAGTAGCAGGAGTAGAAGAGAAATATATGAATGCAGATGTGCCTGCTATTTCTCGTAACATCTATGGGGCATTATACAGCAAGGATAAATATGCAGTCTTCGATGTTGGAGGAGACGATGTAGGAGCAACTCCATTAGGTCAGTATCGGCATATAATAAAGGATCAAGATGTAGAAGTATTATTTGTGATTAATGTAAACAGGCCACTAACAAAAGATGTAAAATCGGTAATTGAATATCTTAAATCGATTGAAGAAGCAGCTAAAATTAAAGTGACTCATTTGGTAAACAATACCCATTTATCTTATGAAACAACAGTAGAGGATATTTTAAAAGGTCAAAAAGTGGTGGAGGAAGTCTCGAAAATTACAGGGATACCTATTAAGATGGTTACTGTAAAAAGAGAATTACTCAACCAAGTTCCTGACTTAGGATATCCAATATTTCCAATTGACCTTTATATGAAAACTCCGTGGGATAAAATGTGAGAGGAGGAATTTATGTGGCAAAAGTTATTTTTAATGAAGAGTTATGTAAAGGTTGCGAATTGTGTGTTAATGCCTGTCCTAAAAATATTATTGAGATGGATTTAAGTAAAATAAATGTGAAAGGATATCATCCTGCTACTGTTAAGCCTGAAAATATGGACAAATGTATAGGTTGTGCATTTTGCGCGATGATGTGTCCTGATACTGTTATAACAGTTATAAAATAAATGGAGGGGAGTAAGATGGCTAAGGTATTAATGAAAGGTAATGAGGCGTTAGCGGAAGCAGCTATTCAAGCTGGGTGTAGACATTACTTTGGTTATCCTATAACACCTCAAAATGAGGTTACGGCTTACATGGCAAAAAGAATGCCAGAGGTAGGTGGCGTATTTTTACAAGCAGAAAGTGAAGTTTCTGCTATAAATATGGTATATGGGGCAGGTGGAGCAGGAGCTCGTGTTATGACTTCCACCAGCAGCCCTGGTTTGAGTCTTATGCAAGAGGGTATCTCATATCTTGCAGGTGCTCAAATACCTTGTGTAATTGTGAATATAATGAGGGGTGGCCCAGGATTAGGGGATATTCAAGGAGCTCAAGGAGATTACTTTCAATCTACAAAAGGAGGAGGCCATGGAGATTATAGATTGATTGTCCTTGCTCCTTCTACAATCCAAGAAATGGCAGATTTAGTCCAAGAAGCTTTTGACATTGCAGATGAATATCGAAACCCTGTTGTAATATTAGGGGATGGAATGTTAGGTCAAATGATGGAGCCGGTAGATTTTGATAATATTCAGAAAAAGACAAGGAATATTCCTGAAAAAATGTGGGCTACTACAGGCAGAGGAAATAGAGAGCATAGAAACATAATCAACTCTTTATATATCGATCCACCTGTATTAGAGAAATATAATTATGAATTATTTGAAAAATATGCAAAGGCTGAAAAGAATGAAGTTAGATATGAAATGATAAATTGCGAAGATGCGGATATTATTTTAGTTGCTTATGGTACTATTGCCCGCGTAGCAAAGAATGTAATGAATATTGCAAGAAGAGAAGGGTATAAAGTAGGATTAATAAGACCTATTTCCTTGTGGCCTTTCCCGAAAGAGCCTTTTGAAAAGACAGTTGATACAGCAAAAGCTTATTTGACTGTAGAAATGAGCATGGGACAAATGGTAGAAGATGTAAAACTTGCAGTACAATTCAAAAAACCGGTCTATTTCTACGGAAGGCCGGGTGGTATGATACCAGAACCAGCTGTGATGCTAGAACAAATTAAGAAAATAGCAGGGGGTGTGAAATAATGGCTGTTGTATTTCAAAAAACAAAGGGATTAACAGATACGCCTTTCCATTATTGTCCCGGTTGTACCCACGGTATAATCCATAGGCTGGTAGCTGAAGTTATGGAAGAATTAGATGTTTTAGATAAAGCAATAGGAGTTGCTCCTGTAGGATGTGCTGTATTTGCATATGAGTATTTTAATTGCGATATGCAAGAGGCTGCTCATGGAAGGGCTCCAGCAGTTGCTACAGGTATAAAGAGAGTTCATCCTGATAAAATTGTGTTTACTTATCAAGGAGATGGAGACTTAGCAGCTATTGGAACGGCAGAGATTGTTCATGCGGCTGCAAGGGGAGAAAATATAACAGTTATTTTTGTCAACAATGCTAACTATGGAATGACAGGAGGACAAATGGCTCCTACTACATTAATTGGTCAGGAAACAACTACTACTCCTTACGGAAGAAAGCCAGAAATAAATGGTTATCCCATTAGAGTGAGTGAAATGCTAGCAACACTTGAGGGGACAGCGTATATTGAAAGAGTAGCGGTTTATGATGTGAAACATGTAATGCAGGCTAAAAAAGCTATAAAAAACGCATTTTTAGCTCAAATACAAAAGAAAGGATTTGCAATGGTAGAAGTTCTATCTAGTTGTCCTACTAACTGGGGTATGACACCGATAGAGGCATTAAATTGGATAAAAGATCATATGGAACCTTATTACCCTTTGGGTGTGTATAAAAACACCTTAGAGGAGGTTAAGTAATTATGGAAGAAAGAATAATCTTTGCAGGCTTTGGTGGTCAAGGAGTTTTGTCAATGGGGCTTATAATTACCTATGCGGGAATGTTTGAGGGAAAAAATGTGTCTTGGACTCCTTCTTATGGTCCTGAAATGAGAGGAGGAACAGCCTACTGCAATGTCACAGTATCAGATGAAGAGGTAGGCTCTCCGGTTATTACAGAGGCTACTTCTGTAATTGTAATGAATAGGCCTTCTTTAGACAAATACGAATCTTATGTAATACCAGGTGGTAAATTATTCATAAATACTTTATTAGTAGACAGAAAAGCAGAGAGAAAAGACATAGAAGTGTATGAAATACCTGCTAATGATATTGCTAATGAATTGGGTAATTTAAAAATTGCTAACATGGTGATGTTAGGAGCTTTCATAGAAGCTACTAAAGTTGTAAAATTGGAAACAGTGTTAAAAGCTCTGCCTGAGGTCTTTGGCAAAGGTAAGGAGCATTTGATACCTATAAATGAAAAAGCCTTAAATAAGGGAGCAGAATTAGTAAAAAATCTCATTACAACTAAAAAATAACCTCTTCGGAGGTTATTTTTTCTACAGGAGGTGCTAATTTGAAAAAATTAAGTGAAATTGTGGAAAGAGCCAAAGGAGTTAATAAAAAATTTACGGTGGCAGGGGCAGAAGACAGTGAAGTGCTTTTAGCTTGTGAAGCTGCGAAAAAAGAAGGCATAGGACAGCCTGTATTGATAGGTTCAAAAGAAAAGATAGAGACATTATCTAAAGAATTGAATATTAATATAGAGGATTATGAAATAATTGACGAAGCAGAAGAAGTGCAAAAATGTAAAAAAGCAGTCATAGAAGTTAAAGAAGGTAGAGCCTCTTTTGTGATGAAAGGCCTTGTTCCTACTGCTACTCTTTTAAAGGCAGTTCTTGACAGCGAATACGGCATTAGAGGAGAAGGTTTATTAAGTCATGTAATGGTTTACGAAATTCCAAATTATCATAAATTATTACTTTTAACCGATGGAGGAATGAATATAAGTCCTACATTAGAAGAGAAAGTGCAAATTTTAAGAAATGCTATCAAAGTAGCAAAAGCTATAGAAATAGAAAATCCTAAAGTAGCCTGTTTGTCGGCGGTAGAAGTGGTAAACCCTAAAATGCCTTCTACTGTTGAAGCCGCTAAATTAAAGGAAATGAACCAAAGAGGTGAGATAGAAGGAATAGTAGATGGTCCTTTAGCATTTGACCTTGCCATAAGCAAAGAGGCAGCAATTCACAAAGGAGTAAAAAGTGAGGTTGCAGGAGATGCAGATATATTATTAGTACCTTTTATAGAAGTTGGAAATGCTTTGGGTAAAAGCTTTACTTACTTTGCGAAGGCAAGAAGTGCGGGAATTGTGGTAGGAGCAAAAGCACCAATTGTCTTAGTGTCAAGAGCTGATTCCCACGAAGACAAGTTCAATTCCATAGCTTTTGCATGTGCTGTCTCTGTTTGATAAAGATAAATTAAATGGGGGGAAATGAATGAAAAAAATAATGATGGGGGATGAAGCAGTAGCCCGTGGTGCTTATGAGTACGGCATCACTTTTGCTGCTGCATACCCTGGTACACCAAGCACAGAGATATTAGAGAATATAGCTAAGTACAAAGAAATATATTCGGAATGGGCTCCAAATGAAAAAGTTGCTATTGAAGCAGCGATCGGTGCTTCTATCGCTGGAGCTAGAAGTCTTGCTGCAATGAAACATGTTGGCCTTAATGTGGCAGCAGACCCACTTTTCACTTTTGCTTATACGGGAGTTAATGGTGGATGTGTAATTGTGACGGCAGATGACCCCGGAATGCATTCTTCTCAAAATGAACAGGACAATAGGTATTATGCAAAATTTGCTAAGATACCAATGTTAGAACCTTCAGACAGCCAAGAATGTAAAGATTTTGTAGAATACGCATTGGATATCAGCGAAAAATACGATACTCCTGTTTTGCTGAGACTTACTACAAGAGTAAGTCATGGAAAAGGAGTAGTGGAGTTAGGGGAAAGGCAAAAAATTGAAATGAAACCTTATAAAAAAGATATTCCTAAATATGTAATGGTGCCTGCTAATGCACAAAAAAGGCATGTAGTTGTAGAAGAAAGGTTAAAGGCTTTAAGACAATTGTCAGAAGAAATTTCTATTAACAGAATAGAATGGAATGATAGAGAAATTGGCATAATTACCAGTGGTATAAGCTATCTTTATGTAAAAGAAGTTTTTGGAGATGAAGTTTCAATCTTAAAATTAGGAATGACTTATCCTTTGCCATCAGAGCTTATAAAAAAATTCGCAGAAGGAGTTAAAAAACTATACGTTGTAGAGGAATTGGAACCTTACATCGAAGAACATGTAAAAAGCTTAGGAATAAAAGTCATAGGCAAAGAGATATTGCCGATAGTAGGGGAATTAAATCCTGGTATAATAAGAAAAGCTATAAAGGGTGAAGAATTAGAGCATATATCAGTTGATACAAAAGTGCCAGGTAGACCTCCTATGCTTTGTGCAGGATGTCCTCACAGGGGAGTTTTCTACGTATTGAAAAAAAAGAGAGTTCCAGTCTTAGGCGACATTGGATGTTATACTTTAGGGGCAGCTCCTCCACTGGAAGCTATAGATACCTGTGTTTGCATGGGAGCAAGTATTTCTGGATCTCACGGATTCCAAAAGGCCAATGAACACAAAGGAAGGAAACAAAAGATTTTTAGTGTAATAGGTGACTCAACTTTCTTCCATTCAGGAATAACAGGTTTGATTGATATAGTCTACAATAAAGGAAATGCTGTACCTATAATTCTTGACAACCGCATAACAGCTATGACGGGGCACCAGCACAATCCTGGAACTGGGAAAACTTTGATGGGAGAAGAGGCTCCAGAAATAGATATAGCGAAATTAAGTGAAGCAATAGGAGTAAAAAGAGTAAGAGTGGTTGATCCTTTTAACTTAAAAGAAGTTGAAAATGCTGTTGATGAAGCTATGAATACTGACGATACAATGGTAATTGTAGCAAAGGGACCTTGTGCTTTGATTCCTCCGAGACCTCAGGGAGAGTGTAGAATAGACCAAGATAAATGCAAAAAATGCGGTTTGTGTCTAAGGATAGGTTGTCCTGCTATAAGCAAAAAAGATGGAATATTTAGCATAGACCCTGACCAGTGTACAGGATGTACAGTTTGTATGCAGGTATGTCCTTTCGATGCTATAGAAAAGGTGAGGTGAAATAAAGTGCAAGAAGTGAAAAGCATATTAATGGTAGGGGTAGGAGGGCAAGGCACTATTCTAGCCAGTAATGTTTTGGCGGAAGGACTATTAAAAAGTGGTTATGATGTAAAAATGTCAGAAGTCCACGGCATGTCTCAAAGAGGAGGAAGTGTCAATACTCAAATAAGGTTTGGAGAAAAAGTTTATTCTCCAGTCATTGAAGTTGGGGCTGCTGATGTTATCGTAGCCTTTGAAAAAATGGAAGCTGTGCGATGGTTAAATTATCTTAAAAAAGACGGCGTTGTCATTGTAAATACGGTAGAAATACCTCCACTTTCTGTGCTCATAAGCAAAGAAGAGTATCCCAAGAACTTAATTGAGGAAATATCAAAAAGCGTAAAGATAATTGCAGTAGATGCAGATAAAATAGCAGAGAGCCTTGGAAATATAAAGGCTCAAAATATAGTTCTTTTAGGAGTACTTGTTAAATATTTAGGACTACAAGGCATTGATTGGGAAGAGGTAATAAAAAATAACGTGCCACAAAAATTTGTTGAATTAAATACAAATGCCTTTAGAAAAGGGCTGGAGGTAATCTAAGAGGGGGAGATAATTTCCTCCATTTTTTATTAAAAGAAGGATTGTTAAAGATTGTGGCGAATATATCTTATAGCGCTGACTTTATTGAATTTGTCATTAAAGGAAGGGAGGTATTATTTTTTTGTTATATAGAATTTTCCGGCTTATTGCTAAATTGATTCTTAAGATATTCTATTCCTTTGAAGTAAAATATGAGAAAAATTTGCCTGAGGGAGCTTGTATTTTTGTTGCAAACCATCAAAGTTTGCTAGACCCAGTTGTGGTAGCCTGTTCTGTAAAAAGACCCGTTATATTTTTAGCAAGTTCTGAACTTTATAAAAGGCGTTTTTTAAAATATTTTTTAAAAATTGATAAAGCAATTCCCATAAAGAAAAATTCGCCTGATTTAAATGCCATAAAACAAGCATTATCTAGGTTAGAAGAAGGACACACAATAGGATTATTTCCAGAAGGTAGGATATCGCCAACTGGCAAAGTAGAAAAAATGTATGAAGGGGCTATGTATCTAGCATATAAATCGGGAAAGCCCATTGTGCCAGTGGCTATAAAAGGCACAAGAGAAATACTACCTTTTGGCAAATATTTTCCCAAATTTAGGGGAAAAATTGAACTAAAAATAGGGGAACCAATTTACCCAAATCTGAATATTGATATAAAGATGGAAATTGTTGAATTGAGAGACAAAGTCATGCAAAATATATTAACAATGTTGGAGAAATAGTGTAAATTGAAATGTAGTTTTCACTGTGATAAAATATTATCGTATGATTTATTGAGAGGAGATAGAAAATGGCAAGGTTGTTTGGTACAGATGGTGTTAGAGGTATAGCTAATTATGACTTGACTCCACAACTTGCTTTTGAACTAGGGAGAGCAGGGGCTTATGTGTTGACTCACGGGACTCATAGGCCTAAGGTTGTGGTTGGTAAAGACAGTCGTATATCTGGTGATATGTTGGAATGTGCCTTAACTGCAGGCCTTACCTCTGTAGGGGCAGAGGTCATAAGTGTGGGGATAATTCCTACACCAGCGGTAGCTTACCTTACCCGATTATATCAAGCAGATGCTGGAGTTATGATATCGGCATCTCATAATCCCGTAGAGTACAATGGGATAAAATTTTTTGATAAAGATGGGTATAAATTGCCAGATGAAGTAGAAGATAGAATAGAAAATATAATAAAAGAAAAAATTGAGTTGCCTTCTCCTATTGGGACGGGAATAGGTACCAGGAAAGAATACACAAATTCTCATAGAGATTACATAGAGTTCTTAAAGTCTACTATTGATGGGGATTTAAAAGGAATGAAAATTGTAATTGATTGTGCTTATGGAGCTAGCAGCACAATAGCGCCAATTCTATTTAAAGAACTAGGGGCGGAAGTCATATTACATGGAGCAGAGCCTATAGGGGAAAAGATAAATGTCAATTGTGGGTCTACTCATCCTGAAAAATTGCAACAACTCGTCATAGAAAATGGGGCCGACATCGGTTTAGCCTTTGACGGAGATGCTGACAGGCTTATTGCAGTTGATGAAAAAGGAAATGTTGTTGATGGAGACCACATAATGGCAATATGTGCTATAGATTTAAAGAAAAAAGGTAGGTTAAAAAATAACACAGTTGTGGCAACAGTTATGAGCAATATCGGTTTTGAAATTGCACTTAAAGAGCAAGGGATTAATCTCATTAGAACAAAAGTAGGGGACAGATATGTTTTGGAAGAAATGACAAAAGGTGGATATTCTATTGGTGGCGAACAATCAGGCCATATTATTTTCCTTGATGACAATACTACGGGAGATGGGGAAATTACTGCTTTAAAGCTTTGTTCTATTTCAAAAGAAAGTGGTAAAAAATTGTCAGAATTAGCTGCCTGCATGATTACTTACCCACAAGTCCTTATAAACGCAAAAGTAAAAAATGAGTTAAAAAATGCCTATTTAGAGGATGAAGAAATTAAGAGGGAAATTGAAAACTTAGAAAGGGAAATGAGGGGAGAAGGTCGAGTACTTATAAGACCATCAGGTACTGAGCCCCTTGTGAGAGTTATGGTAGAAGGAAAAGATTATGATAAAATTAGTCAAATGGCAAAAGAACTTGCTGAATTAATAGAAAGAAAATTAAATTAAATAAAAGTACGAAAGGTATTATTTGAAAGGGGGGATGCCTATTGAAGAAGAGTAAAAGAAGGTAAGGATTAAAAATTTAAAAAGCGCCTGGGCTTAAAGTGTATACTTTAAGCTGACGAGGACAGGGTTTATCGAGTTATCGGCGGGTGCCCTGCGGTTTCCTGCGACCGATAAAGGACTGGTAAAACCACAGGCGACTGTGGCATAGAGCAGTCTGGGCAGGGAGGAATCTTTATTACAAAAGTGAGAGGAGACCGAGTATGTGTGGAATTGTAGGATATATTGGCGATAAACAGGCGACGCCAATACTTTTAGAAGGATTGACAAAATTGGAGTATCGAGGCTATGATTCAGCAGGAATTGCCATTTTAAATGATGGCAATATAAATATAAAGAAAGCAAAGGGAAGATTAAACGTCCTAAAAGAGCTTGTTGAAAAAGATAATATGGTAGGGACAATAGGCATAGGACACACAAGGTGGGCTACGCATGGTGAACCATCTGATACAAACTCTCATCCTCATTTATCCCAATCAGGGCTAATTGCAGTAGTCCACAATGGCATAATTGAAAACTATCTTCCACTGAAGAAATGGCTGTTAGAGGAAGGTTATACCTTTAAGTCTGAGACTGATACAGAAGTTGTAGCAAATTTGCTGGAGTATTATTACAATGGCGATATAGTAGAGGCTGTGAAAAAAGTTTTAGACAGAATTGAAGGTTCTTATGCCTTAGGCGTTTTGTGCAAAAACAATCCCGATATGATTGTAGCTGCAAGAAAAGAAGCACCTCTTATAGTTGGAATAGGCAATGGTGAAAACTTTATTGCATCTGATATCCCAGCTATATTAAAACATACAAGAAGTGTATATTTTCTTGATGATCATGAGATTGCCATAATTAAAAAAGACAGCGTAGAGTTTATAGACATGTTTGGAAGGCAAGTAGAAAAATCGCTTTTTGAAGTAAAATGGGATGTAGAGGCGGCTGAAAAGGGCGGTTATGAACATTTCATGATAAAAGAAATTCACGAGCAGCCAAGCGCTATAAAAGATACGTTAAGAGGCAGAATAATTGATGATTCAGAAATAGTTTTAGATGATGTGAAAATTACAAAAGAAGACCTTGAAAAGATAGATAAAATTTTTATTGTAGCCTGTGGAACAGCTTATCATGCAGGTGTTGTTGGGAAATACGTCATAGAAAATCTTGCGAGAATACCTGTTGAAGTAGATGTCGCTTCAGAATTTAGATATAGAAACCCCTTAGTAAATGAAAGAACTCTTACAATTGTAATAAGCCAGTCAGGGGAGACAGCAGATACTATAGCTGCGTTAAAAGAAGCTAAGAAAAAAGGGTCAAGAGTTATAGCCATTACAAACGTCGTTGGAAGTTCTGTCTCCAGAGAAGCAGATGATGTACTATACACATGGGCAGGACCTGAAATAGCTGTAGCTTCTACCAAAGCTTATACTACGCAACTTATAGCCCTTTATCTTATAGCTATGGACCTTGCAATAAAAAGAGGGATAATAACTAAAACAAAGGTTATGGAACTTTGCACAGAATTAAAGAAGCTCCCAGAAAAAGTTCAGTACCTTCTTGACAACAAAGAGACAATTCAAAAATTTGCTTATGAACATTACAACGCAAAAGACGTTTTTTACATTGGAAGAGGACTGGACTATGCCGTTGCTATGGAGGGTTCTTTAAAACTCAAAGAAATATCTTATATTCATTCAGAGGCTTATCCGGCTGGTGAATTAAAACACGGTACTTTGGCCCTTGTAGAAGAGGGAACACTTGTGATAGCTCTTGCAACACAAGATGACCTTTTTGAAAAGATGCTTAGTAATATAAAAGAAGTAAAAGCAAGAGGTGGTTTTTTAGTCGCCTTTGCAAAGCAAGGTAATTTGCAGCTGGAGGGCGTTGTAGATAAAGTAATATATATACCTGAAACGCTTAAAGAGCTTACTCCAGTATTGACAGTTGTGCCTTTGCAACTTTTAGCATATTATATGGCAGTAGAAAAAGGATGTGACGTAGATAAACCGCGTAATCTTGCAAAGTCAGTAACTGTAGAGTAATGGAGGTCAAAAGGCTGAAGAGTTGTTGTATATTTCATTTAAATCTTTTCCCTGTGTGAAAAAAGTGGTTCCGTTGAGTGAGTGTTAAGGGAAAAGGATTAAGGTTCAAGCAGTAGTGAGGAAGAGGAGGGATAAGTGGTAAGGAGTTGAGAAATGCAGCTACGATGCCACTTATCCCTTTTTCCTTTTCTTCTTGTCCCTGTTCCATTTGGAAAGACTTTTTTTGCACAAAATAGGAGCATGATTGGGAATTTTTAGTCGAAATATAGCTTATTTACGGAAAAACTTTATTACCTCCCAGAAAATGACATGTAGAGTTTATGCGGGTTTGAGGGATTGGAAATGGAAAGGGTTTTTTTTAAATCAACAAGTTTATGAACTAATAATATTAAAGGCATGTTGACATGCCATTAAACAATTTGCTATTATAAAAAGCAAATCCAGAAAACAAAAATGGAGGAGTTCTTAT
Source organism: Thermoanaerobacter sp. X514 (assembly GCF_000019065.1). Lineage (NCBI taxonomy): Bacteria > Bacillati > Bacillota > Clostridia > Thermoanaerobacterales > Thermoanaerobacteraceae > Thermoanaerobacter > Thermoanaerobacter sp. X514. The sequence goes on from NC_010320.1 coordinate 974,231, forward strand.
GGCTGTTCTGGAGATAAATACATCGGCAAGAGAAGTGATGGTGGATATTACTGATATAGTGATGCAAGAAATTAAGAAATCTGGTATTGTTGATGGGGCTTGTGTTATCTTTGTGCCTCATACAACAGCGGGAATTACAATAAACGAAAATGCGGATCCAACTGTAAGAGAAGATATAATGGCGGCTTTAGAAAGAATAATTCCTAATATACGTTTTAAACACATGGAAGGCAATTCTGATGCGCATATAAAGGCGTCTCTTATGGGAAGTTCAGTAACTCTCATTATTGAAAATGGAAGGCCACTTTTAGGAACTTGGCAGGGTATTTACTTTTGTGAGTTTGATGGTCCAAGGAGAAGGGAAGTTTATATCAAATTTTTGAAGTGAGGTTATTCAAACCTGCACTCTTCTGGCTTTACATTATACTCAAATTGGATAAAAGAAGGTGTCCTCATCTTCATGTTTTCAGACCATTCCATAAATCTCACTTTACATGTCAGTAGGGGTTTTAACCACTGCACATTTTTTTCTTTAAAGTTATAATAATTATCTGGGGCTTTTATCTCCTTGGCAACTTCATAGAATGCTTTTAATTCCTTCTGGGATAGGCCTGATTCACAACTTCCTATGTTTATTAAATTATTTTCCTCATCGTAAAGCCCCAGTATGAGGGCTGTTTTGTCAGTTCTGTACCCTATAATAACAGCATTTATTACAATAAAATGTTTTGACTTAAGCCAGAGTTTACTCCTTTTTCCTATTAAATATTTTGAATCTGCTTTTTTGGCAACAATTCCTTCAAGTCCTCTTTTGCCTGTCTCTTCAAAAAGCATTTTTCCATGTTCAAATATAAAATCTGATATTTTTATGATCTCATTTTCTTTAACTGTTTTTCTAAGTATATCTTTTCTCTCTATAAGTGGCAATTCTACAAGAGATTTGCCGTTTAAGTATAATATATCCCATGTTATGAAAATTACGGGCATTATCTTGCTTAAAAGATTTATTTTTACTAAATTTTGTTGATGCTTTCTCGACATAATGCTTTTGTAACTGGGCTTGCCGTTTTTTAAAACTACAAGTTCACCGTCAAGTATTGCTTCTTTTGCTTTTATTTGCTTATAAAGTAATGCCAAATCTGGAAACTGATGGGTTATATCAACAAGCCTTCTATCTTGAAGTCTTGTTTTATTTGAAAGAAAGGCAATAGTCCTTGAACCATCCCATTTGATTTCATATATCCATTCGGGGCTATCAAAAGGGTCACTACTGGATGCCAGCATAGGTGATATTTTTTCTTCTATCATAGACATATTCAATCTTCCTTTATGCGCCTTTTCTTTTGTGTCCTTTTTTTGCTTTTTCTTCATTCTTTACAGATTCAATGCTTGCTTTTAGTGCACTTACTAAATCAAGAACATTATCGGCTTCAGGTGCTTTTTGGGGAATTTCTATATCTTTGTCCTGTATCTTTGACTCAATCATTTCAATTAACGTTTTTCTGTAGCTATCATCATATTTTTCGGGTTTAAAATCGGAGGTCAAAGTATCAATAAGTTGTTTGGCCATTTTTATTTCATTTTCATGCAAGCTGACTTCTCTTAAGGGAGGAAGCTGGTTTGTGTTTTTTATTTCATCAGGAAAATGCATTGTTTCCATGACCAGGTATTTTTCCTCATACACTCGTATGCATGCGAGGTTTTGCTTGGACCTAATTACCACTTTCGCTATTGCAACTCGTTTTGTTTCTTTCATAGAATCTCTTAAAAGTACATAAGGTTTTGTACCAATATCTTCGGGTACAATGAAATATGTTTTGTCATAATATATGGGGTCTATTTGTCCTATATCGGTAAAATCTACTATATCAATGGTTTTAACTGTTGGCATAGGTATCCTTTCCAAATCTTCATCATCTATAATGACAAATTTACCTGGTTCGTATTCATATCCTCGTACTATTTCCTCATCTGAAACGGGTCTATTACATACAGGGCAAATTTTTTCGTATTTTATGGGGGATTTACATTCTTTGTGAAGTTGCCTAAAATGTATGGCATGGTCTTCTGTAGCGGTATACAGTTTTATGGGGATACTTACAAGACCAAAACTTATTGCTCCTTTCCACATTGAGCGCATTTTTAAATCACCTCATATTTAATATTTCCATTAAGAAACTTTTTATTTATAAAAACATATATATAAATTGGTATATATGGATATATATATTTATTGAAATATGATATTATATACAATATAATATGGAGTTGAATGGGGGGGATAAAATTGAAGAATATAAAAAAGATACTTTCATGGATTCTTATTATTGCTATTGTTGTATTGATACCTATATTTTCGTATGCAAGAAATCTTCCAAAATTCACTTTTGGGTCAAGGCTTTTATATAGCGGGACGTATGGGACTGATGTAGAAGAATTACAAGCTATGTTAAATAAAGCGGGATTTGATACAGGTACTGTTGACGGCATATTTGGTAAAATGACATTAAATGGAGTTTTAGACTTTCAAAGGTCCAAAAATCTTGTACCCGATGGAATTGTAGGTCCTAAGATATATGCTGCTCTTGAAACTGTTTCCTGGGCTGACCCGATAGTTTACTCTGTCAAACCAGGGGACAACTTATACTTTATAGCAAAGCGCCATGGAACGAATGTCCAAAATATAATAGATGCAAATGGATTAAATGATGGGGATAGTTTATATATTGGGCAAAAGATTTTAATTCCTCATCCGCCTGTTGAAGTGCCGCAACAATTGAACAATGCTACAAATTATCAAGAACTTAAAAATAACATTCAGGCATTAATATCTCAATATCCTGGCAAATACGGAGTTTACTTTATTGACTTAAATACAGGGCAAACTTTTGAAATAAACGGTTATGATTCGTTTATTGCGGCAAGCACTTATAAAGTACCTCTTAACTTTTACCTTTATACTCTTATAACCGATGGAAAAATAGACCCTAATATGAAAGTGCAATACACTCAAGCTGACTATGAAGGGGGTGCCGGTTCTATACAGGCAGACCCTGTTGGAAGTTATTATACCATAAGAGAGCTTTCAAGACGCTCCATTGAAGAAAGTGACAATATTGCATCAAATATGATTATGAGAATTGTAGGAAGGGATAATTATATAAAATTTATGGAAAAGTTAGGGGCCTATGTAATACCCTACAGTAACAATGTCACTTCTCCAAGAGATATGAGCATGTATATGAAAAATCTTTTAGATTATGTAAATGCTCATCCGGATACTGCAGGAGAATTGATGTATTATCTTAAAAATACCATATATAATGATAGAATATCTTATCCTATACCAGATGGAATAGAGGTTGCACACAAAATAGGTAATTTGTCCAATGTAGTAAATGATGCAGCGATAGTTTTCCATCCTACAAGGCCATATATATTAACTGTACTTGCAAATAATGTAGACGGTTCTGACGACTCTTATGCTTATACTGTAATAAGGCAGATATCAAAAATGGTATATGACTTTCAAAATAGATAAAAGTTTAAGCCGGGTTTTCCGGCTTAAACTTTTTTATAGCAGAGATTCCAATCTGTGAAGTTATATCTTTCAACATTGTGTAAAAGCTAAAAATTAGAACAAGGCTTTATAAGCTATTATAAGTAAAATAACTCCACTTATAATTGTGCCAAATTGTCCAATGGTAAAAGAGCCTATTCGTATATTAGCAACTTTTGTCCCTAATTGTACTCCTGTCCATACAGAAACAAAGCTTCCAATTGATGTAGTGAAAGATATAGCAAAGGGAGAAAAACCCAAAAGCCCTGCTCCTAGTCCGTTTGTCAGAGCATTTGCTGAAAGGGCTATTCCCAAAAGGATTGCTTCCCATAAATTGATTTCTCCGGATTTGTCCAAATCTACAATTTCGGGATTTTCCAAAATTTCTTTTATAGAAGTAGTCTTTGATGATACTTGTTGTATATTTTTGGTAAAAGATTTACGAGGGATAGCCAGCAAAATAATTCTAAGTCCTATTATAAAAAGCAGAAATGCTCCTACAATTATAGGTAATGATCCTGGAAGGATTTTGTTTAACCATTTACCAAAAAATATCCCAGATATGCTAAATAAAAAAGAGATTACTGCAATAATTGTATTGGAAAAAAGACTTATTCGTATATTTCGTATACCATAGGAAATGCCTACTCCAAAATTATCTATGCTTGATGATATTGCAAAACCTAAAATGATTAGCCATTTCATATGTTCACACTCCTCTCTATCTACCTTTATAGTACGCATTAGATAGAGAAGATGTGATTTTATTGAAAAAACATAATATTGTAAGGTATAATTATATTGTAAAAATTTTCTGAAGGAAATTAGGTAAGGCGATATATATGATTGTATCTTATTGTAAAATATATCTGAGAGCAAATTGGGTTCATTCTTTAAAAGAAAAAAGAATGATTGTAAGAAGTATTGTAGGTAAAGTAAAAAGTCACTATAATGTTTCTATATGCGAAATAGAAAATCAAGATTTACACAAATCAATTGTCATAGGTTTTTCGGTGTGTGGCAGTGATGCTGTTTTAACAAATAAAATAGTTCAAGAGGTTGTAGACTATATTGAAGAAAATACAGATGCTTATATAGAAAATATAGAAATGGATACAATAAATGTGTGACTCCAAATGAATATGCTCATTTGGAGCTTTTATTTTGTGATTTTTATCACAGATTCTTTTGAGTTTTTAGCTTATCATAATTTGTGGGCAAAAACTTAGAAAAAGGAGGAAGTAAAATGAGTATGTTTTGTTATCAATGTCAAGAAGCCTCTCAGGGCATAGGGTGTACAGTGAGAGGTGTATGCGGTAAGACAGACGACGTTGCAAATCTGCAAGATTTGTTGATTTTTACATTAAAAGGCATATCTTTTTTAAATTTAAAAGCAAGAGAGGCAGGAGTAAATAAAGAGAAGACGGACAGATTCCTTTTTGAGGGATTATTTTCCACAATAACTAACGTTAATTTTGACAGAAACTTCTTTATTAACAAAATAAAAGAAGCTGTTGCATTAAGAGAAGAAATAAAAGAAGACCTCAAAAAGGCAGGAATTGAAGTAGACGAATCCTGTGAGGCAATAAACTGGGTTTATGATACAGATGAAGATATAGAAGCAATAGCAGCTGAAGTAGGAGTTTTATCTACGAAAGACGAAGATATAAGGTCTTTGAGAGAGCTTATCACTTATGGTGTAAAAGGTATGGCGGCTTATGCATATCACGCATATCAGCTAGGATACAAAGATGATAATATATTTAGGTTTATGGAAAAGGCTTTAGCTAAAGTTTTAGATGACAGCTTAACTGCAGATGATTATGTGGCTCTTGCACTCGAGGCAGGAAAATATGGTGTTGATACAATGGCGCTCCTTGACAAAGCAAATACCTCGACTTATGGCCATCCTGAGATAACAAAAGTTAATATCGGTGTGAGAAATAATCCTGGAATATTGATAAGCGGTCATGATTTGAAAGACTTAGAGCAATTGTTAGAGCAAACTGCTGGTACAGGGGTAGATGTTTATACACATGGAGAAATGCTTCCTGCTCATTATTATCCAGCTTTTAAGAAATATCCGCATTTTGTTGGTAATTATGGAAATGCATGGTGGCAGCAGGATAAGGAGTTTGAGCTATTTAACGGACCAATTTTAATGACTACAAACTGCCTTGTGCCTCCAAAGGATTCCTACAAGGATAGAGTTTACACTACAGGTGTTGTAGGCTTTGAGGGAGTAAAATACATTCCAGAAGGTCCCGACGGAAAGAAGGACTTTTCAGAAATAATTGAACATGCAAAGAGATGCAAGCCACCTGTGGAGATTGAAAGAGGGGAAATAATTGGTGGTTTTGCTCACAACCAAGTTTTAGAGCTGGCGGATAAAATTGTAGAAGCGGTAAAGACAGGAGCTATAAAGAGATTTTTCGTAATGGCAGGCTGTGACGGCAGAATGAAGAGCAGAACCTATTATACCGAATTTGCTAAAGCTCTTCCTAAAGATACAGTCATTTTAACTGCAGGCTGTGCAAAATACAGGTACAACAAGTTAAACCTTGGAGACATAAACGGAATTCCAAGAGTTTTAGACGCAGGACAGTGCAATGACTCTTACTCATTAGCTGTGATAGCCATGAAGCTTAAAGAAGTCTTTGGTTTAAATGACATAAACAAGCTTCCTATTTCTTACAACATTGCGTGGTATGAACAGAAGGCTGTTATAGTGCTTTTGGCACTTTTATACCTCGGAGTAAAAAATATTCATTTAGGACCTACGCTTCCTGCTTTCTTATCACCAAATGTCACAAAAGTATTAGTTGACAAATTTGGCATTGGTGGTATCACAAACGTAGAAGATGATATGAAAATGTTCATGGGTGAGTAAAGATTACGGCTGCAAAATGCAGCCGTAATCTTTTGTCATTATGATTAATAATTAATCATAATGGTTAAAATTATACTTTCTTTTCTTTTTTAATGAACTCTTCTAAATCAGTAGTATTCAAACTCACTTTTATGTATCCTTCTATATCTCTCTTTCTTTCCTCAGGCAATGTTTCAAAGGCTTTAAAAATTATTTTATCCTTTTCACTGATGCTTTCAAACTCTTCTCTCGATAAGTATTTTTCCTCTTCTTCTTTTACATATTCTATTTGTTGGCCAGTAAGAAGCCAATCTATTGAAACATTAAGAGCGTTTTTTAACTTTATCAAAGCATTGGAAGAAGGCATTGATTTGTTATTTTCAAGGTCACTTAAATTTCCAACAGATAAACCTGTGAGTTTGCTCAAAGCTGTTATAGTTAAATTATTTTTTTTACGAGCATATTTTATGCGTTCGCCGACTGTATCCATAACACTCCTCCTTTGTTTTTCTGAATTACGATATTAGTATTGACATTTTCGTAATTCAGATATATATTTAAAATAGTTAATTTTTAATCATTATCTATTTTAACACAAATATTTTATTATTCCTACTGCATAAGTATGCTAACTTTTGTTTGTAGGAAAAAATAAGGGGGTGCTTTGATGAAGAAAAGAAAGTTGACAGATTTTGGGAAATTAGTGAATGACAGATTGGCGGAACTGAATATGACACAAAAAGAATTGTCGCGATTGATAGGTACCAGTGAGCCATATTTAAGCATGATTTTACATGGTGAAAGGTCAGGGAAAAAATATATGGATAAAATAAAGGAGATATTAAAACTTTAAAAAAGAGTTTTAGTATTTTATGAAATTTTCCTGATAGAAATTTTTTATAAATTTTTTTCGACAATTATAGTTCTAATATTGAACATAGACAGAATAATTTACAATTTTCGATATCGCAAAAAACACCAAATAGTTTTACATAGACTTGTTAAATGTTTGTTAAAGTAAAAAAAGTGTCTTTTCTGTCGATAAAAAATTTTCAAAAAAATAAAGGATTTTTTAGAAAAAAATAGAATATATTAATATGTATTGTAAGTTAATAATTAATCTTAAAAAATAAATTGGAGGGGATAGTAAGATGTATTACAGGAAAGTGAGCGAGTACATATCGACAAGGGAGGAAGAAAGGAGAAACATAACTACTCACTACACAGTGGTCATGTCAGAAATAAGTGTTTTTAACGGAAAAGAGGAAGTAAAATTGCCGTCGTATGGGATCAAAATTCTTCAAGAAATTTTTGATGGAGAAAAGGAGAAAATTGAAATAATAGAAGAAAAAGTGACAAATATAAGTCCTTACTTTGAAAAAGTGGACAAGCTAGCACAATTCTTTAAAGAAATGACGGTATCGCCTGTTCATCTGTATGAAGTAATTGACGATATGTGTGAAGATTATATAAGTGACTATGATAGACAAGCTAAATTGTGTAAGGTTGCTATTTAAGAAGGTGTCATGCCTTCTTTTATTTTTTTGAAGGATTTTGTGAATTAATAGAGAAATAATATAATGTAATTAGGATAATTGGAGGAACTGTATATATGGAACTGTTTGTGGGAACGGATATTGTAGAAGTTGAAAGGATAAAAAAAGCTTTTGATGCAAATTCTAAATTTTTGGAACGGTTATTTACTCAAAAAGAGATAGAGTATTTTAACAGTAAAAGGATGAAATTACCTCATATAGCGGGTTTTTTTTCAGCAAAAGAAAGCATATCAAAAGTCTTAGGAACAGGTATCAGTGGTTTTAGCTGGAAAGATATTGAAATATGTCACGATGAAAAAGGAGCCCCTGCCGTAATTTTAAAGGGGAAGGCTAAAAATATTGCAGACAAAAAGGGAATAAGGGATATAAAGCTGTCTATTTCTCATACGAAGACCTATGCTATAAGCTGTGCTATTGCTATTGGAGGTGAAAAAAATGATAGTGCTGACCTCAAAACAGATGAGAGGAGTTGAAAAAATAGCTATAGAAAAAATAGGAATTCCTTCTATAGGTTTAATGGAGAATGCGGGAAGAGAAACAGCGCTAGAGGTAAAAAAGATTTTAGAGGAAGAGAATTTAAACTCTGTAATAGTTATATCTGGAAAGGGGAATAATGGTGGAGATGGTTATGTAGTGGCTAGAAATCTTTATAATTGGGGAGTCGATGTAAAAGTATTTTTAACTACAAGTTTAGGTGCTATTTCAGGTGATGCAAAAGTAAATTTAGATGCAATCCTAAATATGGGGATTTATGTAGCGGAAATTACTCAAAGAGAACATCTAAAATTTTTGGAAAAAACCATTAAAGACAGCGATGTGATTGTGGACGCAATTTACGGAATTGGGCTTAAAGGAGAAATAAGCGGTATAACAAAAGAGATTATAGAAATGATAAACCAAGCAAATAAAATTGTGGTATCTGTCGATATTCCTTCTGGGTTAAATGCTGATACAGGTAAAATAGAAGGATGCGCTGTTAGGGCTACTAAAACAGTTACTATGCAATTTCTAAAGCCGGGTTTATTAGTGTATCCGGGTGTCGATTATGCAGGAGAAGTTCGTGTTGCTGAAATAGGGATTCCTTACCGGTTAGCAGCAGAGGTAGGTTATAATTATAACCTTGTGACTTCAGAGGATGTAAAGCTTCCAAAAAGGCATGGAAATACTCATAAAGGAGATTATGGTAAAGCTTTGATTATAGCTGGTTCTAAAAATATGACAGGAGCAGCATATCTGTGTGCTAAAAGCGCTATTAAGGCAGGTTGCGGATTGGTGAAATTAGCAGTTCCCCAAAGTGTGCAATCAGTAATTCAAGGGGGACTTTATGAGGTTATAACCTATGGATTAGAGGAACAAAATGGTATTTTATCCCATAATGCTTTAAGTAGTGTACTAGAGTTAATAGAGGAAAGTGATGTTATTGCTATAGGACCAGGATTGACTCATGATAGAGATATTTCACAATTGGTATATGACATTGTAAAAAATACGGATAAGCCTGTAGTTTTAGATGCTGATGCTCTCAATGCTTTGGTAGGAAGATTGGAAGTTATACAAGGTAAAAAAATTATTCTAACTCCCCATTATGGCGAAATGTCAAGATTGACAGGCCTAAAAATTGATGAGATTAAGAATTATCTTTTTGAAGTAGCAAAAACTTTTATTGATAGGTATAAAGTGACACTTGTACTTAAAGGTGCTAAAACTGTAATAGCGACAAAAGAAGGAAGCATATATATAAATAGCACAGGCAACCCTGGAATGGCAACTGCTGGTAGTGGAGATGTTTTGGCAGGAATGATTACAGCTTTTTTGGCTCAAGGGTTTAGCGAAGAAAAAGCAGCAATTTATGGGATATTTTATCATGGAAAGGCAGGAGATATTGCTAAAGAATATGTAGGAGAGTATGGAATGACAGCGATGGATATCCTTGAGAACATTCCGGAGGCTCTTAAATGTAGTTTGTAAGAGGGTGAGAGTTGTTGAAAAAGAGCTTTTTTGTAATTGTTTTTGTGCTTATATTTCTTCTTTCAGGGTGTGGAATAAAAGCAAAAAAAGTTAAAGATCCTTTTATTTCTATTAAAGAACAATTAGATAAATTAGAAAGTTATACTGCCACAGCAATTGTAGAGCTTTATAACAACAAGATAGGTAACAAATTTTCAGTTGTGCAGTTTTATAAAAAAGGTAAATTTCGCTTAGAAGTTTTAGAGGAAAGTGGGAGTCCGGATAAAATTATTGTATATGACGGCAAAAGAAGTTATGTGTATTTTGCAAAGGTGAATCAAGTTTTTGTAGCAGAAAATACAGAAGAGATTCCTTTGTATTCGCTGATTACTTCTTTTATAAAAAACTATATTAATTCAGGTGGAGAGATAGAAAAAAGAGAGATGGATAAATTTTATTTAATAACAGTTCCTATTTTGGATAAAAATATTTTCATGTACAAAGAACAAATGGCTTTTTCTAAAGAGGATTTGACACCTAAAGAATTGACAATTTTTGATATTAATAATGAAATTTTTTCAAAAATTACTTATAAGGATTATAAATATAACCCTGAGATAAATGACAAGTTATTTACTAAGGATAGCGTAACGACGTTAGCGGGAAATCTTTTAGATTCTCCAGTAATAGAAATAGATGCAAAAGAGGTTTATAAATATTGCGGCATAAATCCTGTAATGCCTGTGTATTTACCACAAGGCTTTAAACTTTTAAATGTATTAGTGAATGTTAATGAAAATAATGGAGTTACTTTTGTGTATACTTTGGGTAAGAATTTGATGGAAATTTTTGAGACTGTGGTTGACCAAAACGAAATAGTTAATGAAAAAGGATTTCTTTTGAGTGAAGGAGTGTATTATAAAGAAAAAGACAATGGGGAAAAGGAATATACTACGATGGTAAATGGTATTCAAATAAAAATTACAGTAACAGGAGATTTGAGTGAAGAAGAGATACTTAAGGTGATAAAATCCTTGAGGTGAAAAACAAAAGGGGGATTTTTAATGTTTGATAATATAAGGCCAACAAGAGCAGAAATATATTTGGATAATATAGTGCATAATTTGAGTGAAGTAAAGAGATGGGTGGGGAAGAAAGTAAAAATAATGGGGGTAGTGAAAGCCAATGCTTATGGTCATGGAGCTTGTCAAGTAGCAAAGGTTTTAATAGAAAATGGGGTTTCTTATTTGGGAGTAGCTACAATAGAAGAGGCGTTAGAATTAAGGGAATGCGGAATTAATATTCCCATACTCGTTTTTGGATATACGCCTTTACCTCAGGCCAAAGAATTAATTGTGCACAATATAACTCAAACTGTTTTTGATATAAACTATGTTAAAGACTTAGAAAGAATTGCCTTAAATGTGGGTAAGAAGGCTAAAGTTCATGTAAAAGTTGATACAGGTATGGGACGGATAGGATATACAGATTTAAATGTAGCTGAAAAAGAGATAGAAAAAATGATGGAAATGGAAGGGGTAGAGGTAGAAGGCATATTTAGTCATTTTGCTACTTCTGATGAAAAAGATAAAACATATGCTGAACAACAGTTTGATATGTTCAAGAAATTGTTAGAAAGCTTAAAGCAAAAAGAGATAAACATTCCTTTAAAGCATATAGCTAACAGTGGAGCAATTATTGACCTTAAATATACTTATTTAGACATGGTAAGGCCAGGAATAGTTCTATACGGTAGTTATCCTTCAGAAAATGTTGAAAGACCATTGGATTTAAGACAGACTATGGGTTTTAAAACTAAAATAGTGTATATAAAAGAAGTACCTGAAGGTACTTCCATTAGTTATGGAAGGACATTTATAACTAAAAGAAAAAGCAAAATTGCCACATTGCCTGTAGGATATGCTGATGGTTTTAATAGATTACTCTCTAATAATCATCATGTCTTAGTAAAAGGGAAATATGCTCCCGTAATTGGGAGAATTTGTATGGACCAAACGATGTTAGATGTCACCGATATAGAAGGAGTAGAAGTAGGTGATGATGTAACTATTTTTGGAAATCAAGATGGAGAAAAAATAACAGCAGAGGAGATTGCTAAAAAATTAAATACTATACCTTATGAAGTATATTGTGGAATATCTAGAAGGGTACCTCGAATATATATTTACAAAGGAGAGGTAATTGAGGTAAAAAATTATTTAAAAATTTGACTTTTATAGTATAAAATTTACAAATGATTGACATCATTATATATAGTAATATATAATAAATTATATAAGTGCGTAAGGAGGTCCTAAAAGTGGGCGAAACAAAGCGAATACTTGTAAGCTTGCCGCAAAGTTTATTAGAAGAAGTTGATGTTCTTGCCGCTATGGAAAACAGGAATCGCAGTGAATTTATAAGAGAAGCGATGAAATTATATATACGCGAGAAGAAAAAAATTCAAATACGAGAGAGCATGAAAAAGGGATATCTTGAGATGGCAGCAATTAACAGTGAACTTGCGGAAATGGGCCTAACCGCAGAAAACGAATGTTTTACAGGATATGAAATGAAATTGAAAAAGTGTGATTAACTATGGTGATAAAGAGGGGAGACATTTTTTATGCCGATTTAAGCCCTGTAATAGGCTCTGAACAGGGCGGAATTCGGCCTGTACTTATAATTCAAAATGATATTGGTAATAAATATAGTCCAACAGTAATAGTAGCGGCAATTACATCTCAGATTAACAAAGCCAAATTGCCCACTCATGTTGAAATAAATGGGGCAGAATATGGACTTAACAAAGATTCTGTAGTATTATTGGAGCAAATAAGGACTATTGACAAAAAACGTTTAAGAGAAAAAATTGGTCATTTTGACCAGGAAATGATGGAGAAAGTCAATGAAGCTTTGCAAATAAGTTTAGGGTTGATTGATTTTTAAAAGGTTAACTAATTATAAGGCAGCGCTTAGCGCTGTTTTTTTGTACGGCGAAAAAAGTTTTATGATATAATTATAATTAAAGTCTTTTATAGTTTTTCCTTTAAAAAAGAGAATAGAATTTTTATCCTTTATGTTAGTAATAAATTCATAAACACAAGAAGGATATACGAATAAGATGTCTAAATATTTAGATGAGTTAAGGGAAAAAACCAAAAAGAATTTTGATATATTATTTGAGCACAATATTTCTTAAGCGAGGATGAAATAATAAGTCTTATAAAAGATTGCTACTATTCAAAAACTAACAGAATCTTTAAGGAGGATATTATGAAAATTACCGCTAAAAAAATAATAATAGATTTTTTTGGGGTTAGTGTAGGAACATTACTTGTGGCTTTATCCTTAGATTTGTTTTTGGCACCTAACAAAATTGCTCCTGGTGGAGTAAGTGGACTTGCAGTTGTTCTACAACATTTGTTTGGATGGCCAATAGGAGCAGTTACCTTGGCAATAAATATTCCGCTTTTTATCATCTCGACTAAAGCTTTAGGAACAGGTTTTGGAGCTAAAACACTTTATTCAACTATTTTATTAGGTGTTTCTATTGATGCATTGGCTTTTTTAAAACCTCTTACCCATGATACAATATTGGCGGCAGTATATGGTGGTATAATAATGGGTGTAGGGATAGGTATTGTGATAAAATATGGAGCAACAACTGGTGGAACAGACATGGCTGCTATGACTTTGCATAAATACATACACTTTTTAAGTGTGGGCAGAATACTGCTTATAATAGACTTTGTAATAATAACTTTAGCAGGCATAGTTTTTAGCCCGGAACTTGCCCTTTATGCTTTAGCTACTGAATTTATTTCTATCAAAGTTATTGACCTCATACAAGAAGGTAGTGGCGATGAGAGAATTGCTATAATTATTTCTGATAGGTATGAGGAAATTAGTAAATCAATATTGGAGGAAATGGAAAGGGGGGTAACAGAACTAAAAGGAAGAGGGGGTTATTCAAAAAAGGACAAAAATGTTTTGTTGTGTGTTGTAACTCGTAGAGAAGTTACAACCTTAAGAAGCCTTGTGAAAAGAATAGACCCCAACGCTTTCATGATATTATCAACAGCCCATGAAGTTTTAGGAGAAGGATTTAAAAACATGTGAAATGGAGGTATTGGTATGGACAAAGAATTTTTAAAGCAAAAGGCAAAAGAAGTGAGAATAGACATCATAAACATGTTGGCAGAAGCAGGATCTGGCCATCCTGGGGGGTCATTATCCTGTGCAGATATTTTAACCCTGCTCTATTTTGACAAAATGAATGTAAAGCCTGACAATCCCAAATGGGAAGATAGGGACAGACTTGTGCTTTCAAAAGGTCATGCAGCTCCTGCCCTGTATGCTGTATTAGCTGAAAAAGGGTTTTTCCCGAAAGAAGAGTTAAAAACTTTAAGAAAGCTTGGCTCAATACTTCAAGGGCATCCCGATATGAAATCCACACCGGGACTTGATATGACCACAGGGTCATTAGGGCAAGGACTTTCTGCTGCAAATGGAATGGCATTAGCAGGTAAATTAGATAAAAAGGGCTATAGAGTCTATGTAATATTAGGAGATGGAGAATTACAAGAAGGGCAAATATGGGAAGCAGCTATGACAGCAGCCCATTACAAATTGGACAACTTAACAGCAATACTTGACTTTAACGGCTTACAAATAGATGGCCCAAACAGAGAAGTAAAAAACATAGAACCAGTAAATGAAAAATTCAATGCTTTTGGATGGCACGTAATAGAAATAGACGGTCACGACTTTGACCAAATAGACAAAGCCATAGAAGAAGCAAAAGCTACAAAAGGAAAACCCACTTTGATAATAGCTCATACAATAAAAGGAAAAGGCGTATCCTTCATGGAAAATCAAGTAGGATGGCATGGCAGTGCGCCTAACGAAGAACAAAGACAAAAAGCTATACAAGAACTTGAAGGGAGTGGAGTATAAATGGCTATGGCGACAAGAGAAGCCTATGGGAAAGCCTTAGTAGAATTAGGCGCAAAAAACAAAGATGTAGTGGTATTAGACGCTGACCTATCAAAATCCACAAAGACGGCAGATTTTCAAAAAGTATATCCAGATAGATTTTTTAACATGGGAATATCAGAGCAAGATATGATGGTAACAGCAGCAGGACTCGCTACCTGTGGGAAAATTCCTTTTGCCAGCACTTTTGCCATATTTGCAACAGGAAGAGCTTATGAGCAAGTGAGAAACTCCATAGGTTATCCACACTTAAACGTAAAAATAGCAGCTACCCATGCTGGCATAACAGTAGGAGAAGACGGAGCGACACACCAATCAATAGAGGATATATCCCTTATGAGAGGAATACCTGGGATGGTGGTAATAAACCCAGCCGATGCAGAAGAGACGAGACAAGCCATATTTGCGGCTGCAGAACACTATGGACCAGTATACATAAGATTGGGGAGGATGGCAGTACCAGATATACACGATCAAAACTACAAATTTGAATTAGGAAAAGGTGAAGTAATAAGAGAAGGGAAAGACGTAGCGATAATAGCGACAGGGATAATGGTAGCCATAGCGATTGAAGCAGCAGATAAACTAAAAGAAGAGGGAATAGAAGCGACAGTGGTGAACATCCACACAATAAAGCCGATAGACAAAGATTTAATAGTAGAAGTAGCTAAAAAGACGGGCAAAGTTATAACAGCAGAAGAGCACAGCATAATAGGTGGGCTTGGTTCGGCGGTAGCAGAGGTTCTTTCAGAGGAATATCCAGTGAAGATAAAGAGAATTGGAATAAGAGATGAGTTTGGACAATCCGGTTCACCTAAAGAGCTTTTAAAACATTATGGTTTGACAGCGGAGGATATTGTAAAAGCAGCTAAGTCATTTTAAAAAATGCCAGGATTTAACCTGGCATTTTTTATCTATCAAAGTATATGTTTTTGCCTGTAGCAGAAAGAGGAATGCCTATAACAATTTCTCCTTCAATTAATTTTAACCTTCTTGCACTTACACCTATTCTATACATAACTCGATTATCCACATTCAAGAGACTGGCGGTTTTAACTGCAGACCCTACTGCTATTCCTAAGTCGATGAGCCTCCAGGCACATATGGGACCTGCGAATTCTGTACCTTCTCTAAAATCCCTTAGACTAGTGCAAAGATTATAACCGCAGGCGCCGCAATTTAGTCCAACTTTTTCTGGTTTATTTAATGAAATTAAAAGTACTGCACTGGAGTTAGCGACGTTTTTTGCATCCCTGTCAAAATTTTTCTTTCCGGATTCTTCGCCATATTTCATCATATCCTCTTTTAACATTACGAGGTCTTCACCTGTAATTACTTTTGTTTCTATAAAGTCTTTTCCAGTTGCTTTAGGTGCTGTTCTCGCTGATAATGCCATCAAATGAGCAGCTAATTCAATTACATCCATAATGTCTCCCTCCGTATTTTTAAGATGAATGCGTTATTTATTATAATTTTGCTATATTTTTTTGCTTTTTGCAAGAAGGGTTGATAAAATTTTATCAAAAATTATTATTATATTTCTTTTTGTGATATAATATATCTGAATTACTTTATAATTTATAATAGAATATCACAATGGGGGTATATTATGTATACTAAAAGCAATTGTCTTATAGCACAATCAGGTGGTCCTACAGCTGTTATTAATTCCAGTCTGTATGGAGCTATAATGGAAGCTTCGCGCTCGGAGAAAATTGGCAAAGTTTATGGTGGGATAAACGGCATAGAAGGTATAATAAAAGGCAATATTATTGACATATTTGATATTCCCTATGAAAGAATAAAACAAATGAGATTTAGCCCTGCGGCTGCATTAGGGTCGTGCCGATATAGGTTAAAAGACTATTTAGAGGATGAAGAGGAATACAAAAAGTTAATAGAAATTTTTAAGAAATACAACATTAAATATTTTTTCTACATAGGTGGCAATGATTCTATGGATGCCGTTGACAAAATCAGTAAATATGCAAGAGAAATAGGTTTTGAAATAAATGTAATTGGAATTCCTAAGACTATTGATAACGATTTGATGTTTACAGATCATTCTCCTGGTTTTGGAAGTGCGGCAAAATATATAGCCACAACTACTTTAGAACTTGCTTTAGATGCGGAAGTGTATGAGACTAAAACAATTAACGTACTCGAAGTGATGGGCAGAAATGCAGGTTGGCTTACCGCTTCTTCTGCTTTGGTTAAAGAAAGATTGCCCCATTTGAAACAACTTATTTATCTTCCTGAGATACCTTTTAATGAGGAAAGATTTTTAGAGGATGTAAATAAAGCTTATAAGGAATATGGCAATGTCTTTATAACTGTGTCAGAAGGACTTATGGATGAAAAAGGGAATTACATTGGAAGAAAAGAAAATGCTTATCATAAAGATGCTTTTGGTCATCCTCAACTGGGAGGAGTAGGAGACTATATAGAAAAGCTTGTAAAAGAGAAAATATATAAACGTGTCAAAATGACCAGACTTGGTGTAACGCAAAGATGTGCAATGCACTTGGCATCTAAAGTGGATTTTGAAGAAGCTGAAATGTTGGGGAGGGAAGCAGTAAAGTATGCGTTATGTGGTGAAACCGGGAAAATGATAAGCCTTGTAAGAGAAAGAAATTACCCATACACTGTTAAAACAGATATTGTAGATGTTGATAAAGTGTGTAACAAGGAGAAAAAAATGCCTTTAAATTGGATAAATGAAGAAGGTAATTATGTTACTGAAGAATTTTTTGATTATGCAAGACCACTTATACAAGGAGAAGTGAAGGTCCCTATGGCAGAAGGGTTACCTTATTATATAAACTTAAAATATGCGATAAAAAAGCAGGAATAAAATCCTGCTTTTTTTAAAATTCTTCCATTAGAACATTGCTATATTGTTTATTACTTTCTATAAACACGATAAGTATTGATAATATAGGGAATAATAGATTTAAATAAGCATAGGGAAGGTAATCAATGACTTTTACTCCTAAAACTGCAGAAAGAAACATTGCTGCTAAATTCCAGGGTATTATGCCGGCAAGTATCATGCCTGAATCTGCTATTGCTCTTACCATCATATCACTTTTTACGTTAAGATTTCTAAACACTTCTAACATTATGCGGGAAGGTAAAATTACAGAAAGGGCTTGATTGCAAGTTATTACTGCCATTAAAGTGCTTAATAACATTGTGACCAAATAGGCAATTTTAGGGTTTTTAATTTTTTGAGCTTTTTTAAAAACTGCTTTTATAATTCCTGTCCCTTCTAATATTCCAGAAAGAGCGGTAGCAAAGGTTACTACTCCTATCATTGGGAAAATTGAAACCATACCTCCTCCTGAAAAGAAAGATTTAAATTCTGGAATATTAGATACATTTCCCATCATAATGACT
Organism: Thermoanaerobacter sp. X514; assembly: GCF_000019065.1. Classification (NCBI taxonomy): domain Bacteria; kingdom Bacillati; phylum Bacillota; class Clostridia; order Thermoanaerobacterales; family Thermoanaerobacteraceae; genus Thermoanaerobacter; species Thermoanaerobacter sp. X514. The sequence continues at coordinate 992,559 of NC_010320.1, forward strand.
TTTAAAGAATCTATAAGGTTATAACCATTTAGTAAAGAGACAAAGTAGGAGAGAAGGACAGCAATTGAAAGATTTATCTTTGTAGGAATTCTAAAAAAAGCTAAGGTTATAATCATTATAGGAGCTAAAAACAAGAAGAAGTTTATTTTATAATTTTTCAAAATTATAGCTGCAAGATTGTCAAAAGTGTAGGGCGAAGAAATATTAATGTGAAGACTTAAAAGATAGTACAATAAACCAGTTAATATATAAGTAGGAATTGCAGTTTTAAAAAGAGATTTAAGTACATTGTATTGCTCAATTTCTCCCATATCCGACAGAAGAATGACATTTCCTGCAAGGGGAGAGGTCCTATCTCCTATAAAAGAACCGGATATTACTGCACCAGCAACTATTGGAAGAGGATAGCCAAAGCCATGGGCTAATCCCATTATTACTATTCCAATAGTACTGGCGGTTCCTACAGCTGTACCTAAAATCATTGAGATAATAGAGGTTGTGATAAAAGACAATAATAGAAAACCTTGTGGTTTTAAAAAGTGGGAGGCATAGTAAACAAGAGCCGGAAGCGTTCCATTCTGTTTCCACAAGGCAACTAGGGCTCCTATCAAAAGGAGTATAATCATCACATTTATACCTTTTTTAAATCCATCAATTGACATATTGACAAGTTCTTGAGGCGAAAAACCGTTTATCAAAACAATAGCAAAGGTTATTATATAGCTTATAAAAAGCGGTATATAGGGAGGTTGGTGAAAAACTAATACCATTGTCATGGTTATGGCCAAAATCAACAAAAAAGTTATAAGTGAGATTCCAAATTTGTTTTCCATTTTTCACTGCTCCTTTTAGTAATGAAGAAGTTATTTATAAGGTATTACGTGAATTTCTATATTTTTTGCTTTTTTGATTAACTTTATAACAAAGCATCGGGTGCTTCTTCAGGAGTTAACCTCTTAAAACCTTCACTCATTAAAATTACACGCCCTCCACAGTTTGATTATATCTTTGTTTGAGCATAATGATTTCATACAACTATAATAATATGAATCTTATTAAAAATCAATAAAAAGAGAGAGCAATTGCTCCCTCACATTTTTTCAAACATATCTTTTGCTACTCCACAGTCCGGACAAACCCAATCATCAGGCAATTCTTCAAAAGGTGTTCCTGGTGCAATTCCTTGAGATGGGTCTCCTTCTTCTGGATCGTATATGTACCCGCATACTGTGCACTGCCACTTTTCCATAAAAATTACCCCCTTGATGTTTTCCTTTATTATAGCAGAAATTAGCAAAGAAAATCAAGGGGGGAATGTAAATAAGGCAAAGGTATTAGCAAGTCATAGCTGAAGTTCCAAGGTACTCACTGACAATTTTCATAGCGCAGAATTTTCCGCACATACTGCAAGTTTTGGCTGTAGATATGTTTTTATTGATGCGATATTTAAAAGCTTTATCAGGGTCTATAGAAAGCTTTATTTGCTCATCCCAGTTTAAGGCTTTTCTAGCTCTAGCCATAGTTAAATCTTTTTCTTTAGCACCTTTTACGCCTTTTGCGATATCTGCAGCATGGGCGGCAATTTTTGCTGCAATAACGCCTTCTTTGACATCTTCTTTGTCTGGAAGTCCGAGATGTTCAGCGGGTGTAACATAGCAAAGGAAATCAGCACCAGAAGCTGCTGCAATTGCTCCTCCGATTGCTGAAGTTATGTGGTCATAACCAGGAGCTATATCAGTCACAATAGGGCCAAGCACATAAAAAGGAGCATTATGACAAAGTTGTTTTTGAAGTTTTACATTTGCTTCAATTTGGTCAATTGGCACATGCCCGGGTCCTTCTACCATCACTTGAACTCCTGCTTTACGAGCCCTTTTGACAAGTTCCCCAAGGATGATGAGCTCTTGAATTTGTGCGCTATCTGTAGCGTCTTCGAGACAACCTGGACGCAGTCCATCTCCTAAGCTTAGAGTTATGTCATATTTTTTAGCAATATCAAGGAGCCTATCAAAATGTTTATACAAAGGATTTTCTTTGTCGTTATGGAGCATCCAAGCAATTGTAAAGGAGCCACCGCGGCTTACTATATCCATCACTCGGCCGTTGTCTTTAAGCTTTTTCAATGATTCAAATGTTAGACCACAGTGGACTGTAATAAAATCAACCCCGTCTTTTGCTTGTTCTTCTATAACTTCAAAAATGAATTCTTCAGGCATAGCTACAATGCTACCGTATTTGGATATAGATTCTACAGCTGCTTGATACATGGGGACAGTGCCTACAGGGACAGGGGAATTTTCAAGTATTTTTCTACGAGATTGGTTAATGTCGCCCCCTGTGCTTAAATCCATTACCGCATCTGCTCCAGCTTTTACAGCAACATTTAATTTTTCAATTTCTTTTTCAATTTCAGGGTATGCATCAGAGGTTCCTATATTGGCATTTACTTTTGTCGATAAACCCCTTCCTATGCCTTTGGGAATGAGGTTTTTGTGGTTGATGTTTGATGGTATTACTATTTCTCCTTTTTTAACTCCTTCTAAAATAAATTCTTCGTCTACTCCTTCATACTCTGCAACTATTCTCATCTCTTTTGTGACAATGCCTGAAAGGGCGTATTCCAATTGTGTCATAATAAAAACCTCCTTAAAAAATAAATAAACCATGGGGATTATAGCCATGGCAGATGACCACATCCCTACGCAGGTACTAACCTAACAGGTTCGATGGGTTAAAAGGCAACACCTTTTTCTCAGCCGGTTACGCCGGCACCCCATGTGGCAAATATTAAATTTTTATAATCGATAGAGTATAAATATTATACAATATTATTATACCACTAAAAAAAATCGGCGTATATTAAAATTTAGAAAAAATTTAAGAAAGAGTACAAAAAAAGTTCTTGACTTTACAGTTTCAAAGTGATAACATAGATTACAACATGCAAAATTGAATATATTACACACAAACCTCTTATCAAGAGTGGTGGAGGGACTGGCCCGATGAAACCCGGCAACCGGCATTTATATGCGTCTGGTGCCAAATCCTGCAGGTTAGATTATTCTAACCTGAGAGATGAGAGGAGTGGCGGATTATTAGGCCCTCTTCTCATTGAGAAGAGGGCCTAAAAATTTATTTGGAGGTGTGACATGAAAATAAAAATCGGATTATTAGGACTTGGAACAGTAGGAACAGGAGTATATAAATTGATAACTTCAAGAGGAGGTCATATGTGGGAGAGTACAGGGTTTTATCCTGAGATAAAGAAGATACTCGTGAAAAATCTCAATAAGCCAAGGAAAGTGAAGGTAGAAGGACTACTTACCCAAAATGCTGAAGAAATTTTGAAAGATAAAGAGATAAAAATAGTTATTGAAGCAATAGGAGGTATTTCTCCAGCTTACGAATATGTGAAGGAAGCCTTGTCTTCAGGGAAGCATGTAATCACTGCAAATAAAGAATTGATGGCTAAACATGGGGAAGATTTAAATGAAACAGCAAAAAAAAATGGAGTGTTTTTAAAATGCGAAGCAAGTGTTGGAGGAGCAATACCTATACTTCATCAAATTGATAGATTAAAAATCACAGATGAAATAGATTTTGTAGGAGGTATAGTAAACGGCACTACTAACTACATTCTTACGCAAATGTCTACTAAAGGAAAAAGTTATGAAGAAGCACTTAAAGAAGCTCAGCAATTAGGTTATGCAGAAGCAAATCCCGATTATGATGTAAAAGGTTTTGATTCACTGTATAAACTGATTATTCTAATGCGCAAAGTATTTAATGTAAATGTGCCGGTAAATTCTATAAGGAGAAGTGGGATTGATGGGATTGCAAGAGAAGATTTAGATTATATCACTGAATGGGGGTATAAATTAAAATTGTTTGCATGGGGAAAAAAGATAGAAAATGGTGTTTTTGCAGGAGTAGAACCCGTTTTGGTTGAGGAAAGCAATATTTTGTCGAGGGTAAACGACGTAAATAATGCTGTTATTCTTAAAGGAGATAGTTTTGGCGAATATGTATTTGTGGGCAAAGGGGCAGGAGAGCTTCCTACTGGAGATGCAGTTGTCGCGGATTTAATTGATATACTGTTAAATTATAATATCAAAGATAATGATGCAGCAAAGCTTCTTCCAGTTCGTCAAGGAAGCTTTACAGATACGTTTTATATAAGACTCAAAATGCATAAAGGAGATATTTTAAATCTACAAAAGATTTTGAATTTCTTTAAAAGAGAAGAAGCTTTAATCTTAGAGTCCTCTTACGAAAATGACACATTTGCTGCTGTAATTAAATTAAAGACAAATATTGATGTATTTGTAGAAAAGCTAAATGACAAAAAAATTGGAGAACTAAAAGCAATTTTTAAAGTGTTACAAGAGGATATAGATGAGTTACAGTTAAAAGAATTTGAAGATTTGGTAGGAGTAATTTAGAAATCAAATATTTATATTTGATGAAAGGGGATAAAGATTATGTCTAAAAAATATGGTTTTTCAACTTTGGCAATTCATGAAGGGTGGGAGCCTGACCCAACTACGGGAGCTGTAGCACTTCCTATATATCAAACTTCTTCCTTTGCTTTTAAAAGTACACAACATGCTGCAGACCTCTTTGCCTTAAAAGAAGAAGGGTATATATATACTCGAATGATGAACCCTACTGTTGATGTTTTTGAAAAAAGAATAGCTGCATTAGAAGGTGGGGTAGGTGCCCTTGCTGTATCTTCAGGTCAAGCAGCTATAACGCTGGCAGTTACTAATATCGCAGGAGTAGGAGACGAGATTGTATCTTCTACCAATCTTTATGGAGGGACTTATAATCTTTTTGCGACTACTTTGAAAAAGTTTGGTATAAATTTTAAGTTTGTGGACCCCAGCAATCCTGAAAACTTTAAAAGTCAAATAACAGATAACACAAGAGCTTTGTACGTTGAGACTATTGGCAATCCAAAGATTGACGTGGCTGACATTGAAAAAATAGCAGAAATTGCCCACACTGCAGGAATTCCTCTCATTGTAGATAATACTTTTGCAACTCCTTACCTTGCACGGCCTATCGAGTTTGGGGCTGATATAGTGGTACATTCGGCGACTAAATTTATAGGTGGACATGGGACTTCTATAGGTGGAGTTATAGTAGATTCTGGAAAATTTAATTGGGACAATGGAAAGTTTCCAGAACTTACAGAACCAGATCCAAGTTATCATGGTATAAGGTATGTAAAAGATGTAGGCGAAGCAGCTTATATTGTAAAAGCGAGGGTGCAGCTTTTAAGGGATTTGGGTACTGCTTTGAGTCCATTTAATGCATTTTTATTCGCACAAGGATTAGAGACTCTATCTCTTAGGATGGAAAGGCACAGTCAAAATGCTTTAAAAGTTGCAGAGTTTTTAGCTTCTCATCCCTACGTTTCGTGGGTGAATTATCCAGGACTTAAATCAAGTCCCTATTATGCTTTGGCACAAAAGTATTTGCCAAGAGGGCAAGGAGGAGTTTTGACTTTTGGCATAAAAGGCGGATTAAAAGCAGGCATTAAGTTTATAGAGAGTTTAAAATTATTTACTCATCTTGCTAATATAGGGGATGCAAAGTCTTTGGTTATACATCCAGCCAGCACGACCCATCAGCAGTTATCAAAAGAAGAACAGTTAGCTTCTGGTGTTACGGAGGATATGATAAGACTTTCTGTAGGGCTGGAAGACATAGAAGATATATTAGAAGACCTTGATAATGCCCTTTATGCATCGCAAGAATAGATAAGGAAAGGTTGATGTAGATGATAGTTGAGGAAAAAAAGGTTACACTAAAAGGGAAAAATATATTCACTACAGAAAGTGGATATAGCTTTGATGAACTTACTATTGTTTATGAAACTTATGGAAAATTAAATAAAGAAAAAAATAACGTGATACTTGTGGAACACGCTTTAAGTGGCAGTGCCCATGCAGCAGGTATGCATCCTGGGAAAAATAACGTGGGCTGGTGGGACCCTTTAATTGGTCCGGGCAAGTATATTGATACAGATAAGTATTTTGTCATATGCTCTAACTTTCTTGGCAGTTGTTATGGAACGACAGGCCCTTCTTCTATAGACCCTAAAACAGGAAAACCTTACGGTTTAAGGTTTCCAAAAATTAATATAAGAGACATGGTGAGAGTGCAGAAACTTCTTCTAGATTATCTTGGCATAGACCGGATAAAAGTCGCTATTGGAGGGTCTATGGGAGGAATGCAGGCTTTAGAGTGGGCAGTGACATACCCGGATTTAGTGGATAAATCTATTGTCATAGCTGCTGATTATAAGCTTACTCCTCTTAATATTGCGTATAATCATGTAGGAATACAATGCATACTAAATGACCCACATTTTTACGGCGGTGATTACTATGATAAGCCCCATAAACCTGATAAAGGATTGAGTACTGCCAGAATGCTGGGAATGATAACCTACAAAAGTGGCGATTTATTTGACTATAGATTTGATAGGTTAAGAGATGAAAACAATTTTGAAGTGGAAAATTACCTCAACTATCATGGTTTGTCTTTTATAAACAGGTTTGATGCAAATTCATATTTATATATTTTATGGGCTATGAATGAACATGACATTACGAAGCCTTATGGTTCTTTGAAGATGGCACTTAAAAGGATTAAAGCGGAAATACTCATGATAGGGATAGATACAGATATGATTTTTCCTTCTAAGTACATGAGGGATTTCATTAAAAAACTTAATGCTTCAGGAGGGTGTGGCAAATTTGAAGAAATATCTTCAATGCAAGGTCATGACTCTTTTTTGGTGGATATAGATAAGATTGGACCTATTATTTCGGATTTTATAGAAGAAACATACAATAAAGAAATGGTTTGTGTATAATTGTAAAAGAACAGTCCCTTTTAAAAGGGGTTGTTCTTTTTTATGCTTTATTAATGTTATAATTAATATATCGGAATTTTAAAAAGAGGTGATTTTGATGTCAAAAAAAGAAATAAAACTTGGTTTTGTAGGGCTTGGCTTTATTGGGACAATCCATTCTATAGCTTGTTTTTCAATGCCTTTGATATTTAAAAACCTTCCTTTTGAAGTGAAACTTGGACCTGTGTACAAGAATAACATAGAAGATATACCACATTTTTTTGAAAAAGGTGTAAAAAGTATTGAAGAAATGTTGGAAGAGGGCGACCTTGATGCTGTCGACATATGTACCCCTAATTACCTTCATTATGAACAGGCGATGAAAGTGATAGAAAAAGGCATTCCATTATATCTTGAGAAGCCAATAGGAGTTAACGGCAAAGAAGCCTATGAAATAATGGAAAAGGCAAAAGAAAAAAGGATAATACATCAAACAGCTTTAATGTATAGGTTTATGCCTGCTGTAAACCAGGCAAGAGATATGATAAAAAATGGAGAAATAGGTGAAATTTTAAATTTTAAAGCTTTAATGCTTCATTCAGGATATATGGACCCTAAAAGGCCTATGTCCTGGAAAATGAAAAAAGCCACTTCTGGCGGTGGAGCAATAGTTGACATGGGGATACACCTTGTGGATGCAGTAAGATTTATGATGGGAGAAATAAAGTCTTTAAGAGCAAATTCTAAGACATATTTTAAAAAAAGGCCTGTATCCAAAGGCTCTGAAATTTATGAAGAAGTGGATGTAGATGACTGGACAAATGTAGAAGTGGAAATGAAAAATGGAGGATGGGGAAGCATCGAAGCTTCAAGGATATCTGCCGACCTTGAGGAGGAGACTCGATTTGAAATATACGGTACAAAGGGCTCAATAAAAATATCTACAAAACATCCTCGTTATGCTGTATTATATAAAAAGCAAGAGAATGTCCAAATAATTGGCGATTACGATACAAAAAGCAAATTTAGCGAGTATGTGGAGTCAATATATCCTCCAGAAAAATATTCTCTTGGATGGATGGTAGATTTACACATGGCAAGCCTTATAAATTTTTTTACAAATATTGTAGAGGGTAAAATTGAATTTAGTGAGACACCCACTTTTGAGGAAGCCTACAAAGACCAGGTTATTTTGGATAAAATATTATTATCAGCTGAAAATAATGGGAAAGTTATTAGTAATCTAAAAGATTAGTTGTCAATATATTATTCAATCAATAAGATAGGGGTAGTAATAAGATGAAAATTACAGTAAAAAAAGAGTTTTTGAAGAGAATGGAGCAATTACTTAAAGAAGAGTATGAAGATTTTTTAAAGGAATACGACAAAAAGCCTCAAAAAGCCTTAAGAGTGAATACATTAAAAATCGGTGTAGAAGAGTTTAAAAAAATTGTTCCTTTTGAGATAACCCCAATTCCTTGGTGCCCAACTGGGTTTTATTATGATAAAGAAGAAAAGGCGGGCAACCATTTGTACCATATTTTAGGCCTTTACTATATTCAAGAACCGACAGCGATGGCAGTTGTGGAGGTATTAGACCCTAGGCCGGGGGAAAAGATTCTCGATGTAAGTGCAGCGCCGGGAGGTAAAACCACCCACATAGCTACGAAAATTGGCGATGAAGGAATAATTGTTGCTAATGAAATAGATAAAAAAAGAATAAAAGCACTGGTGGAAAATGTAGAGAGAATGGGAATAAGAAATATTGTCATAACAAATGAAACTCCTGAAAAGTTGGCTACCGCATTTGAAGGATATTTTGATAAAATTTTGGTAGATGCTCCTTGCTCAGGAGAGGGAATGTTTAGAAAAGACCCTACAGCAAGGAAAATTTGGTCTTTAAATAATGTCATGAGTTGTTCTATTACACAGAAAAATATACTTAGAAATGTAGTATCCTTATTAAAGCCAGGAGGTATTTTAGTCTATTCTACTTGCACTTTTTCGCCAGAAGAAAACGAAGGGGTTATAAAAAATTTTTTAGAAGAATATCCGGAGTTTGAAGTTGAAGAAAGTGAAATGAGCAAATTCTTTGACAGAGGGCATCCCGAATGGGTTGAAGGTCCTGAAGATTTAAAAAAATGCATGAGATTATGGCCACATAAGGTGAGAGGAGAAGGACATTTTATTGCGAAACTGAGAAAAAAAGAGGAAGAAGAGCCAGACTCTAGATTTAAAAAAACAAAAGGCAGAAAAAAGCAAAAAGAATTACAACTATTTTACGATTTTGCTGATAAATATCTTAATTTAGACTTAGATAATCTAAATATTGAAGTGCATAATGATTTTGTTTACCATGTACCAGAGGGTTTACCGGATTTGAGTAATATAAAGGTATACAGATACGGTTGGCAGTTAGGAGAGCTTAAGAAAAACAGGTTTGAGCCTTCTCACTGGTTGGCAATGGGAATTAAAACTTTCCAAGCTAAAAGACTTTTGGAACTTGAAAGAGAACAAAGGGAAAAATATTTAAAAGGTGAAACTTTTGAATTGGACTTAGAAGACGGATGGATTTTTTTTACTATAGAAGGGTTTCCTGCGGGATGGGGCAGAATTGCAAAAGGGGTAGTTAAAAATTATTATCCTAAGTGGCTTAGAGATATAAAAGTTTGGGAAGAATAGTTGTGTAATGCTCGCGTATGCGAGCTTTTATTTTTATGCTTTAAAATCTCAATTTTGGGGGAATAATATTTTTAGCTGAAATTGCAGTGGAGAAGGAGTTGACAGACCGTGTGGTACATAGTAGCTTTAGTTTTGCTTTTAATAGCAACTTCAATAGTACATATTTCAAAAAATCAGAGATTAAGTAGAGAAGATTCGATTAGGGATTTTGACGATATCATTTTAAATTCGGAAGAAATGGAAAAGCATGCAGCAGAAATAGCGCAGAATCACAACATAATGAAGAGAACTAAATTATCCTATTTGCTAATTCCGCGGATGAATAAAAACTACAACTACATAAAGAATGTTTACAGAAATTTGAACAGCATTTTAAAAGAAGAGGATGTCTATATTTCTCAAGAAGAGGAGTGGTTGTTAGATAACTTTTATATAATCGAAGAGCAAGTTAAGGAAATAAGGAAAAGTTTGTCAAAAAGTTATTATTCGGGGCTTCCAGGGCTTAAAAATGGTTTATTCAAAGGTTACCCAAGAATATATGCTATAGCCTTTGAGCTAGTTCTTCACACTGATGGGAAAATTGATGAAAAAGCCATAATTAATTTTATAAAGGCTTATCAGACAAAGGCTTTGCTTTCCAGCTCTGAGCTGTGGGCTTTAAGCCTTATGATACGTATTGCTTTGGTGGAGAAAATAAAAAAGATTTGCGAGAAAATTGTAGAAACTCGCCACCAAAGGGAAAAAGCAGAAAAGATACTCACATTGCTTTTGGAAAAAGAAATGAAATATGAAGAAGTGAAAAAGCTTATAAGGAACAATATCAATGTTGCAGACAGATTCCCTCTACAATTTATTGAACATTTGGTAAGTAGACTTAGAAAAGAAGGGAGTAATTCTGTTAATGTCATACAGTCTATAGAAAAAATTTTAATGGAGTATGATACTAGCATTAACGATGTAGCAGAAAAGGCTCATCAAATACAGGCAAAAAGGCAAATTTCTATAGGCAATGCTATTACCAGTTTAAAAACTGTTTCCTCTCTCGATTGGGCACAAATTTTTGAAAGTTTGAGTTCCGTAGAGCAAGTTTTGAGGCAAGACCCGGACGGTACATATCCTAAGATGGATTTTGAATCAAGAGATTATTACAGACATGAAATAGAAAAAATAGCTAAATATTATAATACTTCAGAAACTTATGTTGCTAAAAAGGCAATTGAATGTGCAAAAGAAGTGACAGAACAAGAGGGAAAACTAGGATATATAAACCATGTAGGATTTTACCTTGTAGGCAAAGGAAGAAGTATTCTTGAAAATAAGCTGAGTAACAAATCAAAAAGGACAATAAGCTGGAGAAAAATTGCCAAAAAATCTCCAGAGACTTTGTATGTAGGTTTAATTTTAATCTTCCTATTGGTGGAGGAGTTTTTTGCATTAAAATATATAGCAAATTTTTCTAATAAATGGGGGCTATTATTTATCTCTGGTGTAATTCTTCTAATACCTTTTAGTGAAATGTCAGTTCAATTAGTAAATTGGATTTTAGTGCATATTTTTAAGCCAGTAGTATTGCCAAAAATTGAGTTAAAAGAAGGTATTCCTGAAGATGCTAAGACAATGGTAGTTATTTCTTCTCTTTTGCCAGATGAAAAAAGGACAAAAGAGCTGATTGAAAATCTTGAGGTGTATTATCACGCCAACAGAGAAAAGAATTTGTATTTTGGCTTATTAGGGGATTTTAAAGACGCTCCTTTTGAGGTTATGTCGGAGGATGAGAAGATTGTAAAGTGTGCTTTGGAACAAATTGAAAAGTTAAACGAGAAATATTCTAAAAACGGCGAAAAGATATTTTACTATTTCCACAGAAAAAGAAAATACAATCAAATGCAAAAAAGCTGGATGGGCTGGGAAAGAAAAAGAGGAGCTCTTGTCGAATTTAATGAACTTTTAAGAGGGAAGGAAGATACGAGTTTTTATGTAGTTAGTGGAGATGTTGCCAAACTAAATATAAAATATGTAATAACTTTGGATGCAGATACAAATTTGCCTATTGATACTGCTAAAAAATTAGTAGGTACTATGTTGCATCCCTTAAACAAAGCAGTGATTGACAGAGATTATGGTGTAGTAGTAGAGGGATATGGACTATTGCAACCTAGAATAGGCATTGATATAGAAAGCGCAAATGCTACACTGTTTTCTAAAATCTATGCTGGAGAAGGCGGTATAGATCCATATACTACAGCAGTATCAGATGTTTATCAGGATTTGTTCGGAGAAGGCATATATACAGGTAAAGGAATATACGATGTAGATGTATTTAGAGAACTTTTAAGAGATACTATACCGGATAATTCTATTTTAAGTCATGACCTTTTAGAAGGGTCCTTTGTGCGAACCGGTCTTGTCAGTGATATAGAATTGATTGATGGCTATCCTGCTAAATACAATTCCTATATCATGAGACTGCACAGATGGGTAAGAGGGGATTGGCAGTTATTGCCTTATTTGAAATCTAAAATAAAAAATAGAAAAGGAGAAATGGTAAAAAACCCCCTTTCTTTAATAACTAAATGGAAAATTATAGACAACCTAAGAAGAAGTGTTGTTTCAGTTGCCTTGATGTTAATGCTATTTTTAGGATTTAGCCTTTTGCCGGGAAGCAGTTTTTTATGGTTAGGGGTTGCGATTTTAACTGTATTCTTCCCAATTCTACCTGCTTTAGTTGACACTATTTTTAAAGGCCAGTTCAGACACTATTGGGAAAAAAGACATAAAGCCGTGATAACAAGCATAGAAGCCGCTTTTTATCAATCATTACTTAATTTTGCGTTTTTACCCTATCAAGCTTATATGATGGCAGATGCAATAGTTAGAACACTGACGAGACTGTATATAACTCGAAAGAATTTATTAGAATGGGTTACGGCTGCTGACATGGAGAAGCGACTTAGAAATGACTTTGCAAGTTTTTTTAAAAGAATGTGGATAGTTTTAGTAGAGGGATTAGCATTAGTTGCATTAGTTATGTATTTTAAACCCCAAGATTTAATTGGGGCAATAGTGCTTTTTTTCCTTTGGGCAATTTCTCCCTACATTGCTTTTTATATAAGCCAGCCAATAATTTCAAAAGAAAAAACTGTGTCACAAGAGGAAATGGAGGAATTGCGACTAATTGCGAGAAAAACCTGGAGATTTTTTGAAGACTTTGTGACAGAAAGCCAGAATTATCTACCACCAGATAATTTTCAAGAAGACCCGCCTAATGGGATTGCGGAGAGAACGTCACCTACAAACATAGGACTTTACTTGGTTTCAGTAGTTGGAGCAAGAGATTTAGGCTATATAACCACAACTGAGATGGTAGAAAGAATCAAAAAAACCCTCACTACAATTGGAAAAATGGAAAAATGGAACGGCCATTTGTACAATTGGTACAATACGAGGACTTTAGAGCCTTTAAGGCCCTATTATGTGTCTACTGTCGATAGCGGAAATTTAGTAGGTTATTTGATTACAGTAAAGGAAGCAATAGGTGAATTTTTAAATAAACCTCTTATAGATATTGAATTGGCAAAAGGCTTAAAAGATACTATCAAAATGTTGAATATAGAAGGAATTACTGAAGATATTTTTAGAAACATTTTAAATAAAAAAACTTTAATGCCATCTGATTGGGAGGTATTCTTAAGTAAAATTAGTGAGAAACTTTCAAGTACAGAAGATGAGGTAGGAAATATTGAAAGGTTAAAGAATATAATTGGGGCTTTAAAAAGGGAGATGAAAGAATTTTTAGCATGGACAGAATTTGATGAAAGACAGAAAGAGCAAGAAATTTTTAAAAGATATAAGGAGGTTTTTGAAGAACATTCATCTCCAAAAGAATTGGAAAAAGTCTATAAAAACTATTTATTAGAAATAGAAGAAGTTTTTGAAAAAGCTACAGAAGAGGAGAAAGCTTTGTTAAAAAGTCAAAAAGATAAAGTTGCCCGGGCTTTGGAGAAAATCAAAAACTTGGAGGCAGAGATTGAAAATATAAAGAGTATAATTGAAAATTTGGTAGAAAAAACAGAGTTCAGACATTTGTATGATGAAAAAAGACAGTTATTCTCAATAGGATACAATGTTGAGGAGGAAAAACTTACAAAGTCTTATTATGACTTGTTGGCTTCGGAAGCAAGGCAAGCAAGTTTTATTGCTATTGCAAAAAGAGAAATTGATAAAAAACATTGGTTTAAATTGGGCCGGATGCTTGCCATTGAAAATCGTTATAAAGGCTTGGTATCTTGGTCTGGAACGATGTTTGAGTACTTTATGCCCCTTTTAATAATGAAAAATTACCAAAATACTTTATTGGATGAAACTTATGCCTTTGCTGTAAGAGTGCAAAAAAATTATGCTAAAGAATTAGGAATTCCATGGGGTATATCGGAGTCCGGATTTTACGCTTTTGACATAAATTTGAATTATCAGTACAAAGCTTTTGGAGTCCCAAGTCTAGGTCTTAAAAGGGGATTATCCCACGACAAAGTAGTAGCTCCTTATGGGTCTTTGCTGGCTATTGGAGTAGATGTAGAAGGGGTACTACAAAACATAAGGTTCCTTAAAAAAGAAGGAGTTGAAGGGAAATACGGTTTTTATGAAGCGATAGATTATACACCAGAAAGATTTCCTTTTGGCAAGAAAAGTGCGATAGTCAAAAGCTTTATGGCCCATCACCAAGGTATGGTATTTGTAGCTTTGGACAATTTTATAAATAACAATGTAATGCAAAAAAGATTTCACAAAGACCCAAGGATAAAAGCTGCTCAAATATTGTTGCAAGAAAAAATGCCAATGTATTTAGATATAACGAGAGAAGAAAGAGAAGAAGCAAGAAAAATTCAAAAAGTTCGCAAAGAAGATGGGGACTTTGTAAGGATTTTGGGAGAATCAAAAACTTGGCTGCCAGAGGTTCATATTTTGTCAAGCGGAAGATATTTCGTAATGCTTACAGAAAAGGGAACGGGATACAGTAAAAATAGCAGAGGTATTTTCTTGACAAGGTGGAGGAAAGACTTGGCGCAAGATTTTGGTACCTTCATATTTGTTCAAAATATAAACTCTAATACTGTATGGTCAGTCACTTACGCTCCCTTTTACGAAAAAGGTCAAAATTACAGGGTTGTTTTTTCTGCCGATAAAGCAGAGTACTTTAAAAGAGTTGGAAATATAGATACCCACCTAGAAATAGTTATTTCGCCAGAAGATGATGTGGAGATAAGGCGACTTACTTTAAAAAATCATAGTAAACATCCGAGAATATTAGAAGTTACAAGTTTTGGAGAAATAAGCTTAATAGATTTGCCAACAGATGTGGCACATCCTGCTTTTAATAAACTTTTTGTAAAAACAGAATTTTTAAAGGAAGAAGATGCAATTTTAGTCTGCAGAAAGCCAAGGGAACAAGGAAAAAATAAACTATGGGCTGTGCACAAGGTAGCAGTTTTAAGTGGAGAAATTGTGGGAGATACTCAGTTTGAAACTGATAGAGCAAAATTTATAGGAAGAGGAAGAAGTCTAAAAAATCCAATTGCTTTAGAAGCTGATCAGCCCCTTTCCAATACAGAAGGAGCAGTTCTTGATCCTATTGTAAGTTTAAGAAAAAGAGTAAAAGTAATGCCAGGGGAAGTAGCAAAAGTAGTATATATTTCTGCAATAACTGAAACTAAAGAAGAAGCCATAAAAATTGCTGCAAAATACAAAGAGGAAAATGTAGTAGAAAGAGATTTTGAAATGTCGTGGACAAGAAGTAGGGTAGAATTAGATTATCTTAATTTAAAACCCAGAGAATTAGGCCTTTTGCAAAGAATGTTGGCTCACATTTTATTTGTGAGTCCTCAACGCAGGTATAGAGAAGAGATGATTTTGAAAAATGTAAAAGGTCAATCTGGTCTGTGGGCATATGGGATTTCAGGAGATTTGCCAATTGTGTTAGTAGAGATAGAAAAGATGGAAGAAATAGAAATGGTAAAGTGGTTTTTAAAAGCTTATGAATATTGGAAAATGAAAGGGATAAATATTGACCTTGTGATATTAAACAAAGATAAAAGCGGTTATCTACAGCCCTTACATGATAAGATAAAAGAATTAATTAATACTACCTTTTCTTATGACATTTTTGGCAAATATGGAGGCGTATATTTGTTACAGCAAAATAATTTAAAAGAGGAAGATGTATATCTTTTAAATACTGTTGTTGCCCTTAAGTTTGAAGGAGGAAATGAATCTATTTACGACCAGATAATGATTAAAGAGACAAAAAACGCTCCAAAACTTAAAAATTGGGTCAAAAAAGTACAAAATTTTGAAGAAATCAAATTAGAGGAATTACCATTAGATTATTACAATGGTTTTGGAGGATTTAGCTATGATGGCAAAGAGTATATCATAAAGTGGGAAGGCAAAAGTACTCCTGCTCCTTGGATAAATGTGATTTCCAACCCTTCTTTTGGCTTTCAGGTGTCAGAAACAGGAGCAGGGTATACTTGGGCAGAAAACAGCCGGGAATACAAATTGACTCCATGGTACAATGACCCTGTTTTAGACCCCCATGGAGAGGTAATTTATTTAACAGATGAGGAAACAGGGGACAGATGGTCAATTACTCCTTTACCTGCTGGTAAAGCAAAAGTTCATTATATAAAACATGGTTTTGGGTATACTTCATTTGAAACAATATGCTGTGGTTTAAGCCAACACTTAAAGATGTTTGTAGCAAAGGAAGATTCTATAAAGATAAATTTAGTTACCATCAAAAATTTAGGGAATGAAAACAGGAAACTTACAGTATCTTATTACATAAGGCCAGTTTTAGGAGTAACTGATGAGATTACTTCACCGTATCTATTTACAAAATACGATGAAAAAATAGGAGCATTAATGATTAAGAATGTGTACAATGAAGATTTTACTAACAGATTAGCATTTTTGTCAGCTTCGGAAAAGATAAATTCATTTACATGCGACAGGTCAGAGTTTATAGGAGTTGCTTCAAGTTTAACTTCACCCCAAGCATTGGAATATGAGACTCTATCAAATTCTACAGGAATATCATTAGACCCCTGTGCTGCAATACAATTTCATGTAGAAGTAAAAGCTTATGAGGAAAAACAATTTGCAATCTTGTTAGGGCATGGAAAAAACGAAGAAGAAGTAGCGAGGTTGATTTCAAAATATACAAATGTTGAAAATTGTAAAAATGAATTGCAAAGAGTGAAAGAATTTTGGCAATACCTTTTAGGAAGAATACAGGTTAAAACTCCTGACAGGTCGATGGATTTGCTTGTAAACGGATGGCTGCCTTATCAAACAATTGCATGTAGATTGTGGGCAAGGTCAGCTTTTTATCAATCAGGAGGAGCTTATGGCTTTAGAGACCAATTGCAGGATGCTATGAATATGGTATATCTAGAGCCAGAATTTACAAAAAATCAAATAGTCAACGCTTGCCAGCATCAGTTTGTTGAAGGAGATGTGCAACATTGGTGGCATCCTGTATTAAATAAAGGTATAAGGACAAAATTTGCCGATGACTTGTTGTGGCTTCCTTACGTCACAGCTGACTATATAGAAAAGACAGGAGATTGGCCTATACTGGACATAGAAGTAAATTACTTAGAAGATTTGCGTTTAAAAGAAGAAGAGGAAGAAAGATATTCAACACCTCGTATATCTGAAACAAAAGGTACAGTATATGAGCATTGCATAAGGGCTATAGACTATTCATTAAAATTTGGAGAACATGGTTTGCCTTTGATGGGGGCTGGCGACTGGAATGACGGAATGAATAAGGTAGGAAACAAAGGAAAAGGGGAAAGTGTATGGCTTGGCTGGTTTTTGTACACTATTCTTCAGAAGTTTTCGCCCATATGTCAAACTAAAAAGGATGAAGAACATGCAAAAAAGTATCAAGAAATAGCTAATAAATTAATAAAAGCTATAGAAGAAAATGCATGGGACGGAAGTTGGTACAGAAGGGCTTACTTTGACGATGGGACACCTTTAGGATCTGTAGACAATTCAGAATGTAAAATTGATTCCATATCTCAATCTTGGTCTGTTATATCTAAAGCGGGAAAAGAAGTAAGAGTAAAAGAGGCAATGAAGGCTGTTGTAAATTATTTGGTCAATGAGGAAGAAGGGATAATAAAGCTTTTAACCCCTCCCTTTGACAACGGGGATTTAAATCCGGGGTATATAAAAGGATATGTTCCAGGAGTTAGAGAAAATGGGGGTCAATACACTCATGCGGCAGCATGGGTAATACTCGCCTTTGCAGAGCTAGGAGAAGGAGATAGAGCATGGCAACTTTACAATATGGTAAATCCTATAAATCACACCAGGACCCCTATTGAGTGTATGAAGTACAAAGTAGAGCCCTATGTCATGGCTGCAGATGTGTATGCGGTAGAACCTCATGTAGGAAGAGGAGGTTGGACGTGGTATACTGGCGCAGCAGGTTGGATGTACAGAATAGCAATTGAGAACCTCTTGGGTTTGAAAAAATACGGAGAAAAACTTATAATAGACCCTTGTATACCAAAAAATTGGGATAAATATGTGATAGAATATAACTATAAGAATACGAAATACCTAATAGAGGTAAGAAATCCCGAAGGTGTTAACAAAGGTGTAAAAGAAGTATATATAGATGGAGAGCTTGTCACAGATAAGACTATTGATTTAACAAAAGAAGGAAATGGTCATCAGGTGTTAGTGATAATGGGATAAGAAGAAGCTATGACGACTTTTGTCATAGTTTCAATTTGTAGACAAACTTTCGTAAAGTAGATATTTTGCATAAGGAGCGACTTGTTACAAAGCGGTAACAAAACTTAGCGAGACCGAGGGTGGAGGCAGGGCCGAAGCCAAGGATGGCGGAGGCGGGCACCTGAGACAGGACGTCGATTGTGCCCGGGACCCTGCCGGAACCCGAAGGTAAAGCTTAGTTTTGTCGCTTTGGAACACCGGAGCGACGATGCAAAATATCTACTTTAAAAAATTTTTGACTTTGTCAACAAACTAAAGCTATGACGACTTTTGTCATAGTTTCTTATTATCATTTTGCTTTAAGTTACAATCTTAACTAATGCTTAACAATTTGTACACAAATTTTTAATAATTTTGTGATATAATTTCCACACTATGTAAAATGGAGGGTTGAGACTGCTATGATGATAGAGCTAAAAAACGTCACAAAAGTTTATGGTACTCGTAAAGCAGTAGATAACATAAGCTTTTCTGTCGATAAAGGAGAAATAGTTGGTTTTTTGGGGCCCAATGGTGCTGGTAAAACTACCACTATGAAAATGATAACAGGATATATGCCTCCTACCAGCGGTACTATAAAAATTGCAGGATATGATATTGTTGAACAACCGATAGAGGCAAAGAAACATATTGGTTATTTACCAGAGGTACCTCCTTTGTATTTAGATATGACCGTAGAGGCATATCTCCATTTTGTAGGAGGTATAAAAGGTGTTCCTCCAAAAAAGAGAAGAGAAGATGTTGAACGAATTATACATGAAGTTGGTTTGACTGATGTGAGAAAAAGGCTTATAAAAAACTTGTCTAAAGGTTATAAACAAAGGGTTGGACTAGCACAAGCAATCATAGGAGACCCTGATGTTTTGGTATTAGATGAGCCGACAGTAGGTCTTGACCCTAAGCAAATTAAAGAAATAAGAGATATTATAAAAGAGTTAGGGAAAAAGCATACAATAATTTTAAGCACTCATATATTGCCAGAAGTTAGTATGGTATGTGACAGAGTTATTATAATAAATAAAGGGAAAATTGTTGCAATAGATAAGACAGAGAATTTATCAACTGCATTGCAAAATTCAAGGAGATATTTTATAAAAGTGGAAGGGCCTTATGAAGAAGTAGTAAACAGTGTAAAAGAGATTGAAGGAGTAACTAATGTAGAAGCAGAAGTTGATTCAGATAATACGATAAAGTTGACAGTGGAATCTTCTGCTGATAAAGATGTTCGAAAAGATATGTTTTTTGCTTTTGCCAAAAAAGGCTTTCCAATATTAGAACTTAAAATGCTAAATTATAGTCTTGAAGAAGTATTTTTAGAACTTACAACAGAGGAGGAAAGTTACGATGAAAATGTGGGAAATACTAAAGAGGGAGCTTAAAAGCTATTTCTTTTCCCCCCTTGCCTATGTGCTGCTAGGATTTTATCTTTTGATATCTGGATACTTTTTTACAACCTATGTGTTATCTACTCATTATGCTATATTAACTCCAATCTTAGGTAGTATGGTCACTGTTTTTATGTTTATAAGTCCTATTTTGACAATGAGACTTATTTCAGAGGATATGAAGACGGGAACAGATCAACTTTTACTCACGTCACCCGTTACAGTTACTGATATAGTGATTGGCAAGTTTTTTTCTACAGTGTTTGTGTATTTAGTAGCACTTGTAATAACTTTTTTATACCCCATTTATCTTAAATTGTATTCTTCACCAGATATGGGTTCTATCATAGCAGGTTATATTGGAGTGTTTCTAATAGGAGTGACTTTTATATCAATAGGGCTTTTTGCTTCTTCACTTACAGAAAATCAAATGATAGCTGGAGTAATTGGATTTGCTTTAATTCTTGTGCTTTGGTTGATTAGTTGGCTAGGAGACGTGTTTAGTGGAAAAGCAAAAACTATTTTTCAGAATCTGTCTTTCTTTGACAGGCTAAATAATTTTCTAAATGGATTAGTGAATTTAAGTGATGTAGTCTTTTTCATAAGTGTAATTATATTCTTTATTTTCTTGACAATTCGTGTTGTAGACAAAAGACGTTGGAGTTAGGAGGAGAAAAGATGAATAATATAAGGCTAAAGTACGGGACTAATGCTTTTATAATGACAGCTCTTTTACTGGCTATTTTAATATTGGCAAATGTTATAGTCACGCAAAAGCCTGTCAAGTGGGATTTGACTAAAAACAAGCAATATACCCTTTCTGACCAAACAAAACAAGTTTTGAAAAGTCTAAAAACAGATGTAACTGTCTATGCCTTTTTCAAAGAGGGTACTACTTCAAGAGACATGGTAAAAAGTTTGTTAGATCAATACAGAAATGTTTCAAAGAGAATAATTGTCCATTTTGTAGACCCAGATAAGGAGCCGGCAACTGCTCAAAGATATGGAATTACGGATTATGACACAGTGCTTTTTATTGCAGGAAGTGGTGCTAATGAAAAAAGACAGATAGTAAATTCTTATGATATTTTTGGCATGGGTAGTCAGCCTAATACTGCTACTTTTAATGGAGAAGAACAGTTTACACAGGCTATAATTGATGTTACACAGCCTAAAAAATTAAATGCGTATATTCTTCAAGGACATGATGAATTAAACAGTATTGACTATTTGGTGACTTTTAAAAACGCTTTGAGAGGAGAAGGATATAATGTAGAAGATTTAAATATAGGACAGGCAGGAGGAATACCAAAAAATACAGACTTATTAGTTATTGTTAACCCAAGAAGAGACTTTACTGACAAGGAAATGGCTGCTTTAAAAGAATACTTTGACAAAGGCGGAAAAGCAATCATTGCAATGGGGGCAGAATATGGGCCTTTGACTCAAAAATCTGTAAATGAGCTTTTGTCTACTTGGGGTGTAAAATTTGACAATGACGTTGTAGTAGATCCAGGAAGGAATTATTTTATGGACCCGCTTTCTCCAGTTCCTCAGTACAAATTTCATACTATAACTAATAAATTGGATTTATCAAACTTGTACGTTGTAATGCCAATGTCAAGAAGTATTTCTTATCCTGATAAACCAACAGAAAATATAACTATAGAGCAATTGCTTTCAACCAGTGATAAAGCTTGGGGTAAAACCGATTTTAACTCAAAAGATGCTAATTTTCAAAAAGGTGATATCAAAGGTCCTTTAAGCTTAGGCTTAGCTATATCCGATTCAAAGACAGGAATGAAGATTGTAGCTATTGGAAGTAGCATGATGTTTACTGATAAAATAATTACATTGGAAGCTAATAGAGACTTTTTAATGAACAGTGCTAACTGGTTAGCGGATAAGACAACACAGATTTCTATACGTCCCAAATCCCTTGAGTTTAATCAGATTTTCCTAACCGGCAAACAAGCTGCTATGCTTTTTTATACCACAGTTGTAATTATTCCACTGGTGATGTGGATAATTGGAGGATACATGTGGTATAGGAGGAAGACATTATGAAGATTTTTAAAACCACTATTGTTTTGCTGGTAATATTCGCTGTTCTTTTTGGCTACTATTTTTATGAAAGTAAGACCAATAAACCTGTTAAAGAAGACAACAAAATTTTTACCTTCAAAAATAACGATGTAAATTCTTTAAAAATAGAAAAAGAAGGGAAAACTTTAATTGATTTTAAAAAAGAAGGCGATACATGGTTTATAAAAGAACCTATTGACTACAAAGCAGATAGCATTTATGTTGATGAATTATTAGACAGCTTGACATCTCTCACTTTTGATAGAACGTTAGAAGGTGATTTATCCACTTATGGTCTTGACAAACCTTCTTATGCGATAAAAGTATCTTTGAAAAATGGAAAAAGCTATTCACTTTTTATAGGTAATAAATCTCCTGTAAAAGAAAATTACCAAGAGGGTTATTATGCAAAAACTGATGGAGATAAAATTTACAGAGTCAATGCTTCTTCTTTAGAGAATTTCTTTCTGACAGATGATTACGTATATAAATATATGGAAAAATTTGTAGTGTCTATTCCAAAGAATGAAATAACTAAATTAGTTTTCTATCAAGATAGAAAAGAGTATCAAATACAAAAAGATGAAAAAGATAACTGGCAAATTGATGGGAAAGCTATTAAAGCTGATGATGTAGACAATCTCTTAGACGGAATAGTATTACTTCAAATTAGTGGATTAGATGAAGGAAAAAATATTTCACAGGGAGAAACACCTTTTGCTTTTGATGTGTATGGCAAGAGCAAAGTAGAAAAAATAAGCTTTGCTAAAAGAGATGCAGAAAATAAATATGTGCTTATTAATGGACATTGCATAGGACAATATGTAACTTTGAAAGACATAAAAAATCTGCAAGATACTTTTGATAAGCTTATTAAATGAATTATAGAAAGGCAGAAACTGTTAGTTTCTGCCTTAAATTTATACTAAGCTTTTAAATGCAAAGTGCGTTGGAGGAGTATTTAATGTAATTTTTACTGCGAACAGTAAGTAGTTTGAATATGTTGAGCTTTATAGAAGAGTTTAAGGCATAAAAAGGTTTTTGGGGAGTTTAAAAATTTTTATAAATTTTTTTCTCTGTAAAAGAAGGAATTTTAAAAAAGATGTCGAATATATAATATAAAAAGATAGTTACCGATTACATGAATTATTAAAAATATCCTGAAAATATCGCATTTATCGTGTATGTAACAGGTTTCGAAAATAAAAATAAAAAATAAGTTTGGAGGATAAGTTGTGATTTTTAAGAAAAATAGTGGCTGGGAGAAAGAGAAAAAATTTTTTAAAAATAAGGAGGAATTTTTGAAAAAATGTCGAATATATAATTACATAAAGATAGTTACCGATTACATTAAATGACGATAAATATGTAGATTCGCAATTTAACACTAATGTAACAGATTTCATTAACTAAATTTAATAAACAGCTGTAGAAATCCCAAACAATATACAAATTACAAGTTTTAGTATTCAAAAACAAGAAGGAATTTACAAATTTACGTCGAATATTTATATTATACAAATAGTTACCGATTACATATACAATCGGTAAATCATATTAAAATAAGTCTTTGAATCATACGTAATAGATTACAAGGAGTGTGAGCAAATGGCTACAATAAGGGATGTTGCAAAGTTGGCTGGGGTTTCTACAGCTACAGTTTCAAGAGTTTTAAATGAACAAGGAGGTGTGAATAGCGAAACAAAACAAAAAGTTTTGGATGCAATTAAAAAGCTAAATTACAAACCGAACACTATAGCTAAAAATTTTAGACAAAATAAGACTGACACGATTATTGTTGTGATTCCCGATATTACTAACACTTTTTTCTCAAAAATACTTTTGGGTATGCAAGATGTTGCAAATGCAAACGGATACAATGTGCTTTTATGCAATACCAATAATGATGTGGAGAAAGAACTTGAATATATAAGGTTTACAGAAAGAAGAGGAGCAGATGGAATTATCTTTTTAACAGCAAGAGTTAATTATACTAACATTTTGGAATTAACTAAAACTTGTCCAGTAGTTGTGGCTTGTGAATATATAGACAATTTAGACATTCCTACTGTTTCTATCAACAATTTTAAAGCTGCTTATGAAGCTTCTGAATATTTAATAAAACTAGGGCATAAAAAGATTGCGTATATAAATGGTCCTGAAGGTATTGTATTATCCAGAGATAGATTAAGAGGATATAAGGCGGCTCTTGAAAGATATGGAATAGAAATTGATGAAAAACTTATTTTTGAAGGAGACTTTTATTACGAAAGTGGTTATAAACATGCAAAGCAAATCTTAGAAAACGAAGCAACTGCTGTATTTACTGCATCGGATGATATGGCTGCAGGCTTTATAAGATATTGCATAGATAATAATATTAAAGTACCGGAAGAGGTTTCAGTGGTAGGATTTGATAATATTAAATTGGCTTCTATTATAAAGCCTGAATTAACTACTATAGCTCAGCCAATGTATGAAATTGGGACTACTGCAATGGATATGCTCATCAAATTGATTAAAGGGGAGGAGGTGGAAAAGAGAAACATAGTGTTAGAACACCAATTGATTGTGAGAGAAAGTTGTATGCCCTATGAAAAAAATTGTGTGAAAAGTAAAGGATACTGAGTAAAAAGTTTGGAGAAAATGCAACAAATATTTCGAATAATTAGAAAGGAGATTTGATATGAAGGTAGGTTATATGACCAATGCATGGGGGAGTGTAGTAGGACATCCTGCGGGTGTCACTTCTGTAAAAGATCTTTTTTATCTATCTACTGGACCTACAGAAGAAGCAGTTAAGTCAATTTCAAAAGTCGGATATGAAATGATTGAAATTTTTGATGGAAACCTAGCTCAATATGAAAATGATAAGAAAAAGTTTAACGATCTCTTGAAAAGCTTTAATTTGAAACTTTTAGCTGTGTATTCTGGAGCCAATTTTATATTTGATGAAATACTTGAGGACGAATTTTATAAGCTTGAAAAAGCTATGAAATTGGCTGTTGAGTTTGGAGCAAAACATTTTGTGGTTGGTGGAGGCGCAATTCGTGCCAATGGTATTACGAATGACGATTATAAAAAACTTGCTGACGGGTTAAATAGACTAGTAGATTTATCGAGTAAATATAATCTTATTGCAAGTTATCATCCTCATTTAGGAACTATTGTTCAGGCTCCTGATCAACTTGACAAACTTATGGAACTTACAAAAATAAACTTGTGTCCTGATACAGGTCATATAGAGGCAGGGGGTGGTAATGCTGTAAAAGTTGTAGAAAAATATAAGGATAGGATAAAGTATATACATTTGAAAGATTATCATGAGGGCGGCTTTTATCCTTTAGGTAAAGGCCATATAGATTTTAAACCTATATTAAACACGTTACTAAATTGTGGACATGAAGTAGATTTCACTGTTGAAGCTGACGGTTATAATGGGGACCCAGAAGAAGCGGCGATTGAGTCATATAAATACCTGTCTCAGGTATTTAATGAAAATAAATAAAAAATAAAAAAAGGGGGAAAGGAATATGAAAAAAATAATGGTGGTGCTTTTAAGCATAATTTTCATTCTTAGTATAGCTTTAGTAGGATGTGGAAAAAGTTCACAAAGCACACCTAATAACTCTCAAACATCAAATTCATCTACAACGTCACAAAGTGAAACTTCACAAACACAGGACATGGCTGTTTCTTCTCAAGACCAAGTATTGAGTACTGGTCCGCACGGAGAAAAAGCAACTTTAGCTACAACTTTAAAACTTACAGATGAAGAAATTGCAAAAATTAAAGAAGGGCATTATACTGCTGCTATAGTACTGCATTATGCAGGTAATGACTGGTCTACTGCTCAAGTTGAAGGTTTGAAAGATACCTTTGCTAAATTAGGAATTAAAGTAGTAGCTGTAACTGATGCTAATTTTAAAGCGGAAAAGCAAGTGTCAGATATTGAAAATGTGTTGGCATTAAAACCAAATATAATAGTAAGTATTCCAGTTGATCCTGTTTCTACTGCTCCAGCATACAAAAAAGCTGCTCAACAAGGGGTAAAGTTAGTATTTATGGATAATGTACCAGATGGTTTACAACAGGGCAAAGATTATGTAAGCGTTGTTTCTGCAGATAATTATGGAAATGGTGTTATAGCTGCAGACATCATGGCAAAAAATTTAGGATATAAAGGGAAAATTGGAGTAATCTATTATGACGCTAATTTCTTTGTTACAAATCAGAGAGTGGAAGCTTTTGAAAAAACTATTAAAGAAAAATATCCTGATATCAAAATTGTAGCTCGTGGCGGTTTTACTGATCCTAATGCTGTAGGTTCTGTAGCGGACGCCATGTTGACAAAACATCCAGATCTTAATGGTATTTTTGCAGTTTGGGATGTTCCTGCAGAGCAAGTAGTAGCATCTGCAAAAGCAGCAGGAAGGAATGATCTTGTGATTACTACCATCGATTTAGGAAATAATGTTGCTAAGATTATTGCAGAAGGAGGACTTGTTAAAGGACTCGGAGCTCAAAGACCATATGATCAAGGTGTGGCTGAAGCCACACTGGCAGCTTATGCGCTTTTAGGAAAGGAAGCTCCTCCTTATGTAGCTGTTCCTGCATTAGCAGTCACTAGAGATAACATTCTTGAAGCTTATAAACAGGTCTATCATAAAGATCCGCCAGATTTTTTGGTAAATGCAGTTAAAGGGAAATAAGATGTATTTTGATTGTTAGCCATTCTTTTCTCAATTTAAAACAAAAAGGAGACAAAAAATTAGTTAAATTAATTAAAAATAAAATTAAAAGTTAAAAAATAAAAAAGATTAAAAGGAGTGGTTGTGTTATGAAAAAACTTAATGTCGGATTAATTGGTGCAGGTTTTATGGCAAAAGCACATGCTATGGCTTATGCAACTATGCCAATGTTTTTCTGGCCAGCGCCTGCTATTCCAGTAAGAAAAGTGATTGCTGATATTACAGAAGAAGGTGCTAAAATTGCAGCTGAGCGATTTGGGTTCGAAAAATATACTTCAGATTGGCGGAAAATTATAGAAGATCCGGAAATAGATATAGTAGATATTGTCACGCCTAATGATACTCATGCTGAAATAGCGATAGCTGCTGCTAAAGCAGGAAAACACATTTTTTGTGAGAAACCAATTGCCCGAACTAGTGAAGAAGCAAAGAAAATGTATGAAGCAGTGACAAATGCGGGTGTAAAAAATATGCTTGCTTTTAATTACAGGAGAACACCTGCTGTTGCACTTGCAAAGAAGTTTATAGAGGAAGGAGCAATAGGGAAAATTTTAAACTTTAGAGGTACTTATCTTCAAGATTGGTCAGCAGATCCTTCTTCACCATTATCTTGGAGATTTCAAAAGTCTATTGCAGGTTTAGGAACATTGGGGGATATTGGAACACATGTAATTGATATTGCAAGATATCTTGTAGGAGAATTTGACGAAGTAGTTTCTATGATGAATACTTATATAACAGAAAGACCTATTCAAGAAGGAGTGGTTGATAAGCTTGGGACAGTAAAACTGGAAGGAAGTGTAAAAAAAGGACCTGTTGATGTAGATGATGAAGCATCTTTCATGATAAAGTTCAAAAACGGAGCTGTTGGGAGTATAGAAGCTACTAGAAATGGATGGGGCAGAAATAATTTCCTTACATTTGAGATACATGGTGAAAAAGGTTCTATTTTCTTTAATTATGAAAGAAGAGACGAGTTACAAGTGTATTTTGCAGATGATCCAGTAGATAGGAGAGGTTTTAGAACTATATATACAGGTCCTGCTCATCCATATGGTGAAGCTTTATGGCCAATTCCCGCCTTAGGAATCGGATATGGAGAAACAAAGATAATAGAATGTCATGATTTTATAAAATCAATTATTGAAGATGTAGAAGCGTCACCAAACTTTGAAGATGGTTATAGGATTTCGTTAATATGTGATGCAGTAGTAAAATCAGCTGAAGAGAAGAGATGGGTAAAAGTAGATTTTGGTAAATAAAAATTGTTACAAAATTTGATTTTTCAGTCCCCTTGTAATAAGGGGACTGAAAAATCCTTGATTATAGATTTATTCGAGGTGTAGAGAAATGAATGAACAGTATATACTCGAATTAGAAGGTATTCATAAATCTTTTAATGGAGTTAAAGTACTTGAAAATGTGAATTTTAAAGTAAAAGCGGGTGAAGTTCATGCCTTGGTGGGAGGCAATGGAGCAGGAAAGTCAACACTTATGAAAATTTTAACAGGAGTTTATAAGTGTGATAAAGGTGTTATAAAAATAAATGGAAAAGTAATAAAAATTGAAGATCCTAATGATGCAAAAAAATATGGAATACGCATGATTTTCCAAGAATTAAGTTTGGTTCCTACTTTAACAGTGGCTGAAAATATTTTTCTTACGAATGAACCAATTACAAAAGGATTTGCAATTAATAAGAGAATTATTCAAGAAAAAACAAGTAAACTTTTGAAAGAATTTGATATAGATGTAGACCCAAATGCACGCGTAAGCTCATTAGGAGTGGGATATTGTCAACTTATTGAAATAGCAAAGTCTTTAGCTACAGAGGCAAATATTCTAATAATGGATGAACCCACAGCATCTTTATCTGAGGCAGAGACAAATATTCTTTTTAATTTTATAAAAAAGTTAAAAGAAAAAGGCGTATCAATTATATATATATCACACAGAATGAATGAAATCTTTAAAGTAGCTGATAGGATAACAATTTTAAGAGATGGGAAAAATGTTATAACTACTGAAATTGATAAGATAAATATTCAAGAAATTATTGAGTATATGATGGGGTCGAAAGTTGAAAAGATTTTTGAATGGCAAGAAAGAGATCAGATGATAGATAATGACTATATTTTAGAGGTAAAAGAACTTACTGTTAATTCTCAAATAAAAGACATCAGTTTTAAATTGAAGAAAGGGGAAATTTTAGGTATTGCGGGTTTAATGGGAAGTGGACGAACAGAAATTCTAGAAGCAATATTTGGAATAAGAGAAAAAATAAAAGGTGAGATTTTAATAGAAGGAAAAAGAACTGAGATAAAAAGCGTTAAAGATGCAATTTCAGCAGGAATAGCATTAGTCCCGGAAAACAGACGAGAACAAGGACTTGTTCTGATGCACTCGGTAAAAGAAAATATTATATTGCCAAATTTGCAAAGATTACTCCATGTTTTTGCAATAAATACTAAGAAAGTTAAGATGCTAGTAGAAACGAGTATTAAAGAATTTTCCATAAAAACTGATAGTATAAATAAACCTGTAAGATTTCTTTCAGGTGGTAACCAGCAAAAAGTAGTTATTGCTAAATGGTTAAAGACAAATCCGAAAGTATTGCTACTTGATGAACCTACAGCTGGAGTAGATGTAGGTGCTAAAGGTGAAATTGTTAACATAATTCGGGAATTTGCTAATAGTGGTAAAGGTGTGATTGTTGTTTCGTCCGAATTGGCAGAATTGCTTGCTGTATGTGATAGGATATTGATATTAAGTAAAGGTAGGATAATAAATGAATATTTACGAAAAGATATTGAATCTGAGGAGGTCTTACAACATGCCATCCAACAATAATACTAGCAAAATAAGATATTGGAATATAAAAAATATCGAATGGCGAAAATATATAGTCTATATTGCGTTTGTAATAGTATTTTTATTCTTTGCCATTACTCTTCATGACCAAGGTTTTACGAGTATTTCAAATATATTGAATATTACTCGACAGACTGCGATGATTTCTATCATGGCAGTAGCTATGACTTTTGTGATAGGTGCAGCTCAAATTGACTTGTCGGTTGGTTCTATTACTGCTCTTACTTCTTTAGTTACAGCGTTAATATTAGCTAACAATGGTGGAATCATCATGGCAGTATTGGGAGGTTTAGCGACGGGAGCAATAATAGGTGCTATTAATGGCTTTTTTATAACCAAGATTAATATTCCTGCTTTTTTAGTAACCTTAGGAACAATGGGAATTACAAGAGGTTTGGCGATGTGGATTACAGATACTGCGGCAGTACCAATTTCTAATAACACTTATAATTTCATTTTTGGATTAGGAGATATTTATGGCTTCCCTATACTTTTTATATGGACATTAGTTATCTTGATAATAGGACATTTTGTTTTGAATTATACCCCCTTTGGCAAATATACGTTAGCGACAGGTGGTAAGGAAGAAGCTGCAAAATATACAGGAGTAAATACTCAAAAGATAAAATTTATGGTAATGCTGTTTTCGGGTATTATGGCAAGTTTTGCAGGATTATTGTATGCAGGTAGAATGCAAGCAGGAAGATATAGTTATGGCGAGGGGGATGAATTATCAGTTATTGCAGCTGTAATTTTAGGTGGTACAAGTCTCTCGGGTGGTACAGGATCAGTCATAGGGTCGGTTTTTGGTTCGCTGATGATGGGAATGATCAATAACGGCCTTATTATTGCGGGACTGAGTGTAAGTCAGCAAATGATCGTGAGAGGTGTTATTATAATTTTGGCAGTAGCTTTGGGAAGCAAAACAAATACAAAAAATTAAAGCATTATCAAAATTTTAATAATAAAAGAGGAGGAACTCATCGAATGAAACTGGGTTTTGTAAGCGCAATATTGGAAGAATTAAGTTTTGAGGAAGTTATAGATTTTGCTTCGCAAAATGAGTTTTCATGTGTGGAGATTATGTGTTGGCCCAAAGGAGAAGCTGAGAGACGATATGCAGGAGTGACTCATATAGATGTTTCCGAAATTGATGAGGGAAAAGTAAATTATATTAAGAATTACCTCAATAAAGCAGGTATAGAAATTTCAGCGCTAGGATATTATCCTAATCCTTTAGATCCCGATCCGGAAAAGCGTGAATTTTATATAGAACACATAAAAAAAGGAATAAAAGCGGCAAATAAACTTGGCATAAAAAATTTCAATACTTTTATTGGAAGAGATCAAACTAAAAATGTTGAAGAAAACTTAAAAATGTTTGTAGAGGTATGGAAACCAATAATCAAATTCGCTGAAGAACACAACGTGAGAGTTTTAATTGAAAATTGTCCTATGCTTTTTACAAATGACGAATGGCCTGGTGGGAAAAATTTAGCAACCACTCCTGCTATATGGCGAAGAATGTTTGAACTTATTCCAAGTGAGAATTTTGGGTTAAATTACGATCCTTCACATTTTGTATGGCAACAAATGGATTATATAAAGCCATTATATGAGTTTAAAGATAAGATACATCATATACATTTTAAAGATACTAAAATTTTTAAAAATAAATTGGATGAAGTTGGAATTCTTGCAACACCTCTCGAATATCAATCACCAAAAATTCCGGGTCTTGGCGATATAGATTGGAAAAAATTTATATCAGCGCTTTATGACATAAAATATGAAGGTCCTGCTTGCATAGAAGTGGAGGATAAAGCTTTTGAAGATTCTTTAGAGCATAAAAAACGTGCATTAATAATGAGCAAGAATTATCTAAAACAATTCATTGTATAATTTTACGAAACTTGCATTTCATGAGGTTAAATTTTCTTAGAAAATATAGCTAACAAAAATAATAAAGGTGATGAGAAGAATGAGAATTGGCGTTGACCTTGGAGGCACTAACATAGCTGTTGGATTAGTGGATGAAGAAGGACGTATAGTAGCTACAGATAGCAGACCGACAAAACCGGAAAGAGGTTATGAGGCGATTGCCAAAGACATAGCGGATATAGCTTTTGAACTTATTAAGAGGAGTAATCTAAGTGTAAGTGACATTAAGTCAATGGGAATAGGAGTCCCGGGTGTAGCAGATAGCGAAAAAGGCATAGTAATACGAGCGGTGAATCTCTTTTGGACAAAAGTTCCCCTTGCAAAAGAAATAAGAAAATACATTGATTTGCCAATATATATGGGCAATGATGCAAATGTAGCGGCTTTGGCAGAGGCGATATTTGGCGCTGGTAAAGGCTCAAAGTCCTCTATCACGCTTACTTTAGGTACAGGAGTAGGATCTGGCTTTATTCTCGACGGCAAAATATACAACTGTGCTCATCATTTTGCACTTGAGCTTGGACACATAGTGATAGGAGACAATGGTGTAAGGTGTAACTGTGGTAAGATTGGATGTTTGGAAACATATGCTTCAGCTACTGCTTTAATAAGAGAAGGGAAAAAAGCAGTAGAGAAGAATCCCAATTCTCTTATTTTAAAATTGGCAAATGGGGATATAGAAAGCATAACAGCTAAAAATGTAATTGATGCTGCAAAGCAGTATGATGAGCAAGCGATGAGAATTTTCAATGATTATGTCAAATACCTGGCTGTTGGAATTGTCAATGTCATAAACATGTTTGACCCTGAAGTGATAATATTGGGTGGCGGCGTTGCAAATACGGGAGATTTTCTCATAAAACCCCTCAAAAAAGAAGTGGCGGAAAATATTTTGTTTAAAGACCTTCCTTATGCTGACATAAGGAAAGCAGAACTTGGAAATGATGCGGGAATAATTGGTGCAGCTATATTAGATTAAATTATGGTAGAGGAGGAGATGTAAAAAATGAGAAAAATAAAGGTTGGAATAATAGGTACGGGTTTTATAGGACCTGCACATATTGAAGCTTTGAGAAGATTAGGGTTTATAGAAGTAGCAGCAATTGCAGATGTTAATCAAGAAATAGCAAAGCAAAAAGCAGAGTTATTAAATGTAGAAAAATATTATGGTGATTACAAAGAATTATTGAAAGATCCAGAAATAGAATCAGTTCATGTGTGTACTCCTAATTACCTCCATTATAAAATTGCTAAAGATGCTTTATTGGCAAACAAACATGTAATATGCGAAAAGCCTTTAGCTATGAATTCTTCTGAAGCTGACGAACTTATTAGAATTGCAAAAGAGAAAAAACTTGTGAATGCGGTACATTTTAATTTAAGATTTTATCCTTTAATGCATCATGCAAAAAAAATGATAGAAGAAGGTGAATTAGGGCAGATTTTTGCAATAAATGGTTCATATCAGCAAGATTGGCTTTTTTATGATACAGATTTTAACTGGAGACTTTTGCCTGAATTTAGTGGAGATTCTAGGGCGGTTGCAGACATAGGTTCCCATTGGTTGGATCTAATCGAATTTGTTACAGGAATTAAAGTAAATGAAGTGTGTGCGGATTTTGCAACATTTTATCCTATAAGGAAAAAACCACTAAAACCTGTTGAAACCTATGCAGGGAAATTGTTAAGTCCAGAGGATTATGAAGAAGTAAAGATTGAGACTGAAGATTATGCTACAGTACTCTTAAAATTTAATAATGGAGCACATGGATCAATGACTGTAAATCAGGTTGCAGCAGGACGAAAAAATAGATTATATTTTGAGATTTACGGTTCTAAAAAGTCTATAAGTTGGGATTCAGAGAGACCTAATGAACTTTGGATTGGAAGAAGAGATGGGACTAATGAAATTTTAATTAAAGACCCTTCGTTATTAAATCCTTATGCTAGAGAAATAACTAGTTTCCCTGGAGGACATAACGAAGGTTTTCCTGATACTTCTAAACAGATGTTTAAAAAAGTTTACAAATATATACTTCAGGATGGTCATCTTAAAGGAGAAACTCCTGATTTTCCAACTTTTGAAGATGGACGTCGCGAATTATTCTTATGTGAACAAATAGTAAAGTCTGCAAAAGAAAATAAGTGGGTTGTAATTGAGTAAAATCAAGTAGGAGGGAGGCGAATCATCCCTCCTACTTGATAAAATTTTTAAAATTACAAATTATACGCTATGCGAAAACCTTCGTGAATGGCATCTATAAATTTTCTAGGCTTGATACAATCCCCAATAGCATAAACAGGTATATTTTCTTCTTCAATGGACTTCAATAAATCATTTTTGGGTTTAGAACCAACTGCCATTACGACTGTATCTATACCAGTTATTTCTTGAGTTCCACTTTTACTTTCTATAATAACTTTATCTCCTGATATTTCTCGAACTTTGCTCTTCGTCAATACGGTTATTTTTTTCTCGGCCATTCTATTTAGTAAGAGAACTCTAGTCAATGCCCCAACATCTATTGCTATATCATCCAACATTTCCACTACAGTTACTTCTTTATCTTGATCAGCTAAAAATTCGGCAGTTTCACAACCTACCAATCCACCACCAATGACAACTACTTTTTTACCGACAATAACCGCATTTTTAAGGACATCATGCGCTGTAACAACGTTTTTCTGATTAGCTCCAGGAATTTCAGGAATTATTGGTTCAGATCCTGTTGCTAAGATTACCACATCTGGTTTAACCTCTTGAATTGTCTTCATATCTGCTTCCTTGCCTTTTACAATTGCAATGCCAGATTTTTTTACTTGATTAATAAGATAATTAGCCAAATCATTTATTTCTCCTTTATAAGGCGGTACAGCAGCAATTCGCATTTGTCCACCCAGATCTGTTTGCTTTTCGTAAAGAATCACTTCATGTCCTCGCAAAGCGGCTACCCTGGCTGCTTCTAGACCACCAGGTCCACCACCAACTATTAATACCTTCTTCTTTTTCTCTGCCGGGTTTTCTATATCAAATTCTGTTTCATGTCCAGTTAATGCATTAGCTATGCAAGTAATATCAAGGTCTTGGAATAAACGATCAATACAACCTTGATTACAACCAATGCATTTTCTTATTTCTTGAATTTTACCTTCAGAAACTTTTTGAGGCAAATTTGGATCTGCTAGTAGAGCTCTTCCCATAGATACTAGATCAGCTTTACCTTCACGGATGATTTGTTCTGCCATAAGAGGATCTTTGATTCGACCAACAACAATTACAGGTATTTTGCTATTAATTGCTTTCTTTATAGCAGCTGCGTTTTCTACAAAACAACCCTGAGGAATGGCTGCGGGCTGGATAATCATTGCCGAAGATTCATATACTCCACCTGAAATATGCAGGGCATTAACTCCTGCTTCTACCAGCTTTTGAGCAAATATCTTAGTATCTTCAATCGTAAGTCCTCCAGGAACATATTCTTCGGCACTCATGCGATATATAATAGGGAAATCTCCACCAACTTCTTCTCTTACTCTTCTGACAACTTCCAATGGAAATCTAATTCTATTCTCAAAACTTCCACCGTATTCATCGGTTCGTTTATTGCTATACGGCGATAAGAATTGGTTAAGTAGGTAACCATGGGCGCCATGGATTTCGACAGCATCAAACCCTGCTTCTTTAGCACGTCTCGCAGCTTGTCCAAATGATTCCACCAATTCTTTTATTTCGTCTACTGATAATTCTTTGGGCATTTCTTGCTTAACTGGGCAAGGAATAGGGGAAGGGGCAACCACTTTCATTCCAGTAACTTTCGAAGTTGTTTGCCTACCAGCATGATAAAGTTGCACGGCAATTTTTGCTCCATACTTATGCACCGTCTCAGTCAATTCTCTCAAGCCAGATATTAATTCATCTTTCTAAATACCAACTTGATTTTGAAAACCTTTACCACTTGGATGAACATATGTTGCTTCTACAATAATTAAGCCTACTCCACCTTTTGCTCTGGCTTGGTGATAAGCTTTAAAACGTTCGGTAACTGCACCATCAGCAGCTGCATAATTTGTAACCATTGGAGGCATGACAATTCTGTTTCTCAGTTTCATCGGTCCAATTTGAATTGGCTCTAAAAGCTTTTCGAACTCTAATGATGAGTTCATTTTAAACCCTCCTCCATTTTTGATTTTTGGGGTTATTGTTAAAAATATAACTATACCTACTTTAAATATAATGATACTCCAAATTATTAGTAATGTCAAGAGCTTTGTGTAACTTTAGTAAAACTTTGTTTGCTTTTTATGGGTTCATTCCATTTAATACACTAAGCTGAGGAAGACGACCATTTTCTCTTACTGTTAGACTTAGCATCAACTAATCTCAAAATTTCAAATTCTTTGTCCAAGTTTATACACAATTCTAACAAAGTGATCAAATTGTGGACTTGAGGAGGATTTACATTATTAAAAACCAAGTAGGCTTTTAAAGCTTTTTCTACAGCTTGCTGCGAATGGAAACAAACAATATTATGCAAATCAGTTTTTAACAGTTCTTTTGCTGCCTTCAAATCGTCATTAGCATAATCTAACCACTGACTATATTTATGAACTTCTGTCATACAATATGACCCCCTTCTTGAGTACCTCTTCGGTATAAAATAGGTCTCTATTCTTCTTAAACAACTCTTCTTCTTCTGGTGTATATACTAAAAAATCAACTCCTACTCTAGGATGGGTAAGCCTCATTAAATATAAAGTTCTATCAGCAAATCTTAAATCTGTATCCATTATCACGACTAAGTCAATATCGCTCCATTCCTTAGCAGTACCATTAGCCATTGACCCGAAAAGTATTATCCTCTCTGGATTGCACTTTTCAATAATAATATTCGTTATCCTCTTTAGCTCATCTTCTAAGGAATACTTTAATAATTCAGTAGCTTCTATCATAAAAAACACCTCTTTATTAAACTCTCCCTTTTATCCATCAACGTTTGCTAGGAGTAGCGACTGTAACATTTTTAGTTCCGGAAGAAATGTTAAAGAAAAAAGGAATTCAGTCTACACAAAATTTTCTACAGTCTCAGTTTCTATTCATATTAGTACTGCTTTTAAATCAATCACAAGATCTTCAAAAATAGAAACTTTAACTTTATCATCTTGTGTATATATGTCAGGTCGTCCATATCTTTCATTATCCTGTAAAATAAACACACTTAGGATTTTGTTTTCGGGTTCTACTATCCAATATTCTTTCACACCATACTTTTCATACAAGTTAAACTTGTGGAGTTTATCTTTCTGCGCTGTTGAAGGCGAAATAATTTCGATTATCAAATCAGGAGCTCCCGTACATCCCTTCTCATCAAGCTTGGATTCATCACACACAACAACTATCTCAGGCTGAACTACAGACTTTATATTTTCTTCGTCCTTCTCATTTCCGTCAGGAAACCTTACATCAAAAGGTGCCATATATACTTCACACGATTTATCTTTGAGATAATCAAAAAATTGGTAAAAAAGCTGTCCCAAGATCCTTTGATGAGTTCTTGAAGGGGAAGTCATCAAGTAAATTTGGCCATCAATCAGTTCTATTCTTTCATTTTCTGGCCACGCTATATAATCTGCATAAGTATATATTTTATTTTCTTTTGGCAACGGCATATTTAACACCTTCTTTCAAATTAGATTAAAAGCTTTTATTCCTCTTATGTAAATTGCCAAAAATCCACACCTTTTTCATCTAACAGTAAATACATTATTCACATTTAACTCCTTTTATATTTAATTATACCACAAACAACCTTAAGTTTTCTTCAAATAATGTAAAATTTCACTTTTTTGATTTTGCGTGTGGATTTACAATGTGAGCAGGATAATAATCAGTACGTTTCTGCCTATTTGTCTGTGCTTGACATACATTGAAAATTAGGATACAATAAAAGAAATACAGTTTATTACTTTATCACGTTACAAAGACAGAGTAAATTGTGGGGTGTTTTAATGATATATTTGCCTGATGGTGTACAAGATTTTTTGCCAGAGGAATATAAGTTTAAGCGCAAAATAGAAGAAAAGTTTAGAGAGGTTTTTATAAAATTTGGCTATCAAGAGATAATGCCTCCTACTTTTGAATATAACGATAATTTTTCTGTTTTGTTTGATGAAAACAATTTGTACAGATTTTTCGATAAAAAGGGAAATATATTAGCTTTAAGGCCAGATGTGACTACTCAAATAGCGAGAATTGTGTCTACAAAGTTAAAAGGTAGTTTCCCACTTAAGTTATGCTATGTCGCTAATGTCTATCGCTATGATGATCCCCAGGTAGGAAAAATGAGAGAGTTTACTCAGGCAGGGATTGAACTTATAGGTACAAATCATGAAGAATCTGATGCAGAGATAATAGCAGTTGCGATAGAGGCTTTAAAAAGTATTGGAATAGAGGACTTTAAAGTGGACGTGGGACAGGTGGAATTTTTTAAAAGAGTAGTGGAAGATTTAGAGTTACAAAATGAAGAAATAAACCTTTTAAGAGAGTTTTTGCAACAGAAAAATCAATCTGCGATAGAAGAATTCATAAATGATAAAGGAATTAGGGGCAAAAAAGCAAAGTTTTTAAGTGAACTTCCTCTTTTATTTGGTGGCGAAGAAGTGCTTAAAAGAGCAAAAGAGCTTTATGATACTCCTAAACTAGGTGAAACGATAGATTACCTTGAAAGAGTATATAGAATATTAAAAGATTTTGGTATGGAAGAGTATATAAGTTTTGACTTAGGAATGGTGCAAAATCTTAATTATTATACTGGTATCATATTCAGGTGTTTTGTTAAAGGGATTGGTTATGCTATATGTACCGGAGGAAGGTATGATGGTCTTTTAGGGATTTTTGGAGAGCACATTCCGGCGACAGGTTTTGCTATAAGTGTGGAAAGGTCAATGTTAGCACTTCAAAAACAGAAAAAAGATATTATTGATAAATCCTGGAGAGTTTTAATAAAATACAAGGAAAACTTAAGAAGTAATGCTTACAAGAAAGCCACTTTGTTAAGAGGTGAGGGAAAAATTGTAGAGATGTATAGCTATGAAAAAGCGAAGCATGTTGATGAAAATAGCTTTGACGAAATTATAGATATGGAGGAATAATATGGAAAATATTTCTATTGCACTGCCAAAAGGTAGAATGGCAGATAGTGCTATAACTTTGTTTGAAAAGGCAGGAATTGCTGAGAATATTTTAAAAGATATTTCTCGAAAACTTGTTGTTAATGACCATAAAAATTTAATGAAGTTTATGTTGGTAAAGCCGATGGATGTGCCCACATATGTAGAACACGGGGCAGCTGATTTGGGGATTTGTGGAAAAGATATTCTCTTAGAGCAAAAAAAAGATTGCTATGAAGTTTTAGATTTAAAATTTGGTTTTTGTAAAATGGTGGTTGCGGGGCCTAAAGAGGCAAAGGACAGTTTTCTTACTAATAAAAGAGTTGCAACAAAGTTTCCCAATATTGCAGAAGAATTTTTCAGGCAAAAGGGAGAAAATGTAGAAATAATTAAGCTGAATGGTTCTGTGGAGCTTGCTCCTATTGTGGGGCTGTCAGAGGTAATTGTAGACATTGTAGAGACAGGCAATACTTTAAGAGAAAATGGTCTTATAGTCATTGAAGAAATTTTTCCTTCCAGTGCGAGATTGATAGTGAATAAAGCCAGTCTTAAAACTAAAAGCCAGAGAATAAAAGAGATAATTATAAAATTAAAAGAGGTTGTGGAAACTTTTAAGGAGGTTTAAAATGATTGAGATATTTGATTTTCGAAAGGGAATTGACAATGGTATTTTACAAAAGCTTCACAACAGAAGTAAATTAGAGAATAAAGAAATAGCAAAAAAAGTGGAAGAAATAATTTCAAACGTAAGAGAGAGAAAAGACAAGGCTTTGTTTGAGTATACTTACATGTTTGACGGAATAAATCTTGACAAAAGTACTGTAAAAGTTACGAAAGAGGAAATAAAAAATGCTTATAAAGAAGTGGAAGGAGAATTTTTAAAAGCGATTGACAAAGCTATCAAAAACATAACAGAATTTCATGAAAAGCAAAAACAGTCTACATGGATGGATTTTAAAGAAGGTATAGTTTATGGGCAGATAGTAAGACCTCTTTCTCAAGTTGGAATTTATGTGCCGGGGGGAACCGCTTCTTATCCTTCTTCAGTTTTGATGAATGGAATACCTGCAAAGGTGGCTGGTGTAGAGAAAATAGTGATGGTTTCTCCAGCTGGTAAGAAGGGAATAAACCCTTATGTGTTAGTGGCTGCAGATAGGATAGGAATAGAGGATATATATAAAGTTGGAGGCGCACAGGCTGTTGCAGCCTTGGCATTTGGGACAGAGTCAATACCTAAGGTTGATAAAATAGTTGGCCCGGGAAATATTTTTGTCGCACTGGCTAAAAGAGCTCTTTACGGACATGTGGATATTGATATGGTGGCAGGCCCCAGTGAAGTTTTAGTTATAGCTGACGAAACTGCTAATCCTAAATATGTGGCGGCGGACCTGTTGTCACAGGCGGAACATGATGTAATGGCATCTTCAATACTTGTCACAACATCTTTGGAGGTTGCGCAACAAGTAAAAATAGAAATTGAAAGGCAAATGGAATATCTTGAAAGGAAAGAAATAATTGAAAAGTCTTTAAAAAATTTTGGTGCGATAATTGTTGTAAATAATTTAAAAGAAGCAATTGGTATTGCAAATGACATAGCTCCGGAGCATTTAGAGCTTAACATTTCCAATGCCTTTGAAATAATTGGTGAAATCAAGAATGCAGGAGCAGTCTTTGTGGGAGAATATTCTCCAGAACCCTTAGGGGACTATCTTGCTGGCCCTAACCATGTGCTTCCTACTAGTGGAACAGCAAGGTTTTTCTCGCCTCTTTCTGTGACGGACTTTATCAAAAAGATGAATATTCTCTATTATTCTAAGGATTCTTTGAGAGAGGTAAAAGAGGATGTAATAACTTTAGCAAATTCAGAAGGGCTTACCGCTCATGCTAATTCTATAAAAGTGAGGTTTTAAAATGATTGAGAATTTGGTGAGAGAAGAAATTAAGGGATTTAAAAATTATGAAGTGCACAGTATTCCCTACAGATATAAGATGGATGCAAATGAAACGCCTTTTGAACTTCCTGAAGAAGTGATAAAAAATATTCAAGAGATTGTAAAATCTTCTCAAGTAAATGTATATCCAGACCCTACTGCAGAAAAGTTAAAAGAAGAATTGGCACGATATTGTGGAGTAGTGCCTACAAACATATTTGTGGGAAATGGCTCGGATGAGATAATCCACCTTATTATGCTGGCTTTCATAAACAAAGGTGATGTGGTAGCATATCCTCATCCTTCTTTTGCTATGTACAGTGTATATAGCAAAATTGCAGGAGCAGTCGAAATACCTGTAAGGTTGAGAGAAGATTATAATTACGATGTTGATAGTTTTATTAAAGTTATAGAAAAATATCAGCCTAAATTAGTGTTTTTGTGCAACCCTAATAATCCAACAGGAAGTGTTATAGAAAGAGAAGATATAATTAAAATAATACAAAAGAGCAATGGAATTGTAGTTGTTGACGAAGCTTATTTTGAGTTTTATGGTAATACAATTGTAGATGCTATAAATGAATTTGAAAACTTGATTGTTTTAAGGACCTTATCTAAGGCTTTTGGACTTGCCGGTTTGAGAGTAGGATATGCTGTAGCTAACGAGAATATTTTAAAGTATTTAAACCTTGTGAAATCACCTTATAACATTAACTCTTTATCTCAGATAATAGCTTTGAAGGTTTTAAGGACAGATGTTTTAAAAGAAAGAATTAACTACATTTTAGAAGAAAGAAAGCGTCTTATAAAAGAGCTAGGCAAAATTCCTGGCGTTAAAGTTTATCCCTCAAAAACGAATTTTATATTGGTAAAATTTAAAGATGCAGATTATGTGTACCAGGGGCTTTTAGAAAGAGGAATTTTGGTGAGAGATTTTTCAAAGGTAGAAGGGCTTGAAGGAGCTTTAAGGATAACAGTGAGTAGTTGCGAGGCTAATGATTATTTAATAAATGGGTTAAAGGAGTTATTGCTATGAGGAAGGCGGAAGTTAAAAGAAAAACTAAAGAGACGGATATATACGCTGAACTTAATATTGACGGAAAAGGAAATTATGACATAGCTACAGGAATAGGTTTTTTTGACCACATGCTTTCTTTATTTGCCAAGCATGGACTTTTTGATTTAAAAGTAGTGGCAAAGGGAGATTTAGAGGTAGACACTCATCACACTGTTGAAGACGTAGGTATTGTATTGGGCAATGCTTTTTTAAAGGCTGCCGGCGATAAAAAATCTATTAAGAGGTTTAGTACATTTTATGTACCCATGGACGAAGCCTTAGTGAGAGTTTCTGTAGACATAAGTGGAAGGTCTTTTTTATACTGTGATTTGCCTTTAAAAGCTGAAAGAGTTGGAAATTTTGAAACGGAAAATGTGGAAGAATTTTTAAGAGCCTTTGCTTACAACTTTGGCATTACACTACATGTAGAACTTTTGCACGGCGGTAACAGTCATCACATTATAGAGGCAACTTTTAAAGCACTGGGGAGGGCTCTTGATGAGGCATTGAGAATAGATGAAAGGGCAGAGGGTATACCTTCTACTAAAGGGATTTTATAAAGATACAGTTTAAGGGAGATTGCATATACTTTACACGTAACTTAAGTGAGGCGGTGAAAAATTGATAGGGATTATTGACTATGGAATGGGAAATTTAAGGAGTGTAGAAAAGGCATTTGAATACGTAGGCTATGAAGCAAAAATTATAAAAGATGTAGATTCGGTAAAAGAGGCTCATGCATTAGTTCTTCCTGGAGTGGGCGCTTTTCCTGATGCGATGGATACTCTCATTAAAACAAGCATGTTAGAAGAGATAAAA
The DNA here is from genome assembly GCF_000019065.1 of Thermoanaerobacter sp. X514. Lineage (NCBI taxonomy): Bacteria > Bacillati > Bacillota > Clostridia > Thermoanaerobacterales > Thermoanaerobacteraceae > Thermoanaerobacter > Thermoanaerobacter sp. X514. Next base: position 1,034,924 of record NC_010320.1, read on the forward strand.
AGACAAATTGATAAAGGTAAGTTGTTTCTTGGGATATGTTTAGGGATGCAGCTTTTATTTGAAAAGGGTTTTGAGATAGAAGAAACTGAGGGCTTTAAGATTTTTAAAGGGCAAGTAATAGAACTTCCAAAGCATAATAAAATTCCTCACATGGGATGGAATAGTCTTGAAATAAAAAAGGAAACTCCACTTCTTAAAGGAGTGGAGAATGGAGATTATGCGTATTTTGTTCATTCTTATTATGTAGCCAACAATGAAGAGAAATATGTGTATGCAGTGACTGATTATGGTGTTCAGATTCCTGCAGTTATAATTAAAGACAATGTTTTTTCTTGTCAATTCCATCCTGAGAAGAGCGGAAAAGTGGGGCTTAAAATTTTAAAGAATTTTGGAGAGATGGCAAAATGGTTTTAATACCTGCAATTGATATTATGGAAGAAAAATGTGTAAGGCTTACAAAAGGAGATTTTAATACCAAAGAGGTTTATTATGAAAATCCCGTTGACGTAGCTAAAATGTGGGAGGAATTAGGAGCAAAGAGAATTCATGTGGTAGATTTAGATGGTGCAAAACAAGGTCATTTGGTAAATGGTAATATCATTGAACAGATTATAAAAAGTTGTAAAGCCGAGATAGAAGTAGGTGGAGGAATAAGGAATAGAGAAACTATCGATTATCTTTTTTCTGTAGGTGTTAAGTATGTAATTTTAGGTTCGGCGGCAATATATGACAAAGACCTTCTTCTTTATTCCCTTTCCAATTACGGAGAAAGGACGATAGTGGGTATAGATTCAAAGAATGGAGAAGTTGCCGTAAGTGGATGGCTTGAAAAGACTAAAATAAAAGATATGGAGTTAGCTAAAAAAATGAAAGAAATAGGAGTAAAAACGATAATTTTCACTGATATTTCTAAAGATGGAACTCTTAATGGACCAAATTTTAAAGCTTTAGAAAATATTTTAAAAACAGGTGTTCAAGTGATAGCATCAGGAGGAATATCCTCAATTGAGGATTTAAAAAAGCTTAAAGAGATGGGAGCATATGGTGCGATAATTGGAAAAGCCTTATATATTGGAAAAATAAACTTTAAAAGTGCTTTGGAGGTAATATAAATGCTTGCAAAAAGAATAATTCCTTGTTTAGATGTGAAAGACGGCAGGGTAGTAAAAGGAGTTAACTTTTTAAATTTAAAAGATGCGGGAGACCCTGTCCAGATAGCATCAGAGTACAATGAATTAGGAGCAGATGAGCTTGTATTCTTGGACATTACTGCTTCTTATGAAAAACGAAAAATAATGATAGAAGTTGTAAAAAGGACTTCTGAAAAAGTATTTATTCCTTTAACTGTTGGTGGTGGAATTTCAGACCTTGACGATATAAAAGATATTCTAAGAGCAGGGGCTGATAAGGTTTCAATAAATACCCAAGCTGTGAAACAACCAACTCTTATTCGTCAGGCCGCTGTACGTTTTGGAAGCCAATGTGTGGTTGTAGCAATTGATGCCAAGAGGCGAAGTGATGGCTCGGGCTTTGATGTGTATATAAACGGCGGAAGGGTAAACACAGGGCTTGATGTGATTGAGTGGGCTAAAAAAGTAGAGTCTTTAGGAGCAGGAGAAATACTTCTTACAAGTATGGATAAAGACGGTACTAAAGATGGGTATGATATAGAGCTTACAAGAATGGTAAGTGAAGCTGTCAATATCCCCGTTATAGCTTCTGGAGGTGCAGGAAATAAAGAGCATTTTAAAGAGGTTTTTACTGAAGGCAAAGCTGATGCTGCGTTAGCGGCTTCTGTGTTTCATTACAGGGAGTTGGAAATAAAAGAAGTTAAAAGATATTTAAAAGAAGAAGGTATACCAGTGAGAATTTAAATTTATCGAAAGGATGTAGAGAATGATTGATATAGAGGAATTAAAGTTTGATGAAAAAGGACTTATTCCTGCGATTGTGCAAGACTACAACACAAAACAAGTATTAATGTTGGCTTATATGAATGAGGAAAGTTTAAAATTAAGCTTGGAAAAGGGAGAGACATATTTTTTTAGCAGAAGCAGGAATGAAATTTGGCATAAAGGGGAAACTTCAGGTAATACCCAAAAGATAAAGAACATATTTTATGACTGTGATGAGGATGCTTTGCTAATTGAGGTGGAGCCAAAAGGGCCGGCATGTCATACAGGGAATGTAAGCTGTTTTTATAGGAGCTTTTTAGGTGAAGTTGAAAATTATGACATGGAAATACTTAAAAAGCTATATGAACGGGTAAAAGATAGAAAGACAAACCCGGCAGAAGGGTCTTATACTAATTATTTGTTTGAAAAAGGCATAGATAAGATTTTAAAGAAAATTGGCGAAGAAACTACGGAGGTAGTGATAGCTTCCAAAAATGACTCCAAAGAAGAGATAGTGTATGAGGTTTCAGATTTACTTTATCATTTAATAGTTTTGTTAGTTGACAAAGGTATAAAGCTCGAGGATGTATACGGTGAGCTTGGCAGAAGGTATTATAAGCCAAAGGAATTTAAAGAAGAACATAAAGAGAGAAAGAAATAGGGAAAGTCAGTAAAAGACTTTCCCTATCTTCTTTATATGAGGTCCTCATAAAGAGGGTATTTTTTGAGAAGATTTGCTACTCTTTCTTTTGCTTTTTCTTTATAGTTTTCATCCCTTATTACATTGACTATAATGTCCGCTATTTCTACCATATCTTCGGGTTTCATTCCTCTTGTTGTAACAGCTGGAGTTCCCAGTCTCACACCAGAAGTGACATTTGGCCCTAATGGGTCAAAAGGTATAGCATTTTTGTTGCAAGTTATGTTTACTTCATCTAATCTTGTTTCTAACTCTTTGCCTGTTATTCCTGTGTTTCTTAAATCCAACAACATCAAGTGGTTATCAGTTCCACCTGACACTAAATTTATTCCTCTTTCCATTAATGCATTTGCTAAAGCTTTTGCATTTTCGACAATTCTTTTTTGATATTCTTTGAATTCATCGGTGAGAGCTTCTTTAAAACAAACGGCTTTTGCTGCTATTATATGCATTAAAGGGCCACCTTGTGTGCCCGGGAAGAGTGCTTTGTCTATTGCTTTTGCGTATTCTTCTTTGCAAAGAATAGCTCCTCCTCTTGGGCCTCTTAAAGTCTTATGGGTGGTAGTCGTAACGACATCTGCATAAGGAACAGGATTAGGATGAAGACCTGCTGCTACAAGACCAGCTATATGAGCCATATCTACCATTAGGTAAGCTCCAACCTTGTCTGCAATTTCTCTAAATCTCTTAAAATCGATTATCCTTGGGTAAGCGCTAGCACCTGCGACAATCAATTTGGGTTTGTGCTTTTTTGCGACTCTTTCTACTTCATCGTAATCTATATATCCTGTATCTTCTCTTACTCCGTAAGATACGAAATTATAGATTTGGCCTGAAAAATTGACTTTGCTTCCATGAGTGAGGTGCCCTCCATGGGCTAAATCCATTCCCAGCACAGTATCTCCTGGCTTTATAAGAGCAAAATAAGCAGCCATGTTTGCCTGTGCTCCTGAATGAGGTTGTACATTTGCGTGTTCAGCACCAAAAAGTTTTTTGAGCCTTTCTCTTGCTAATTCTTCAGCTATATCCACATATTCGCAACCGCCGTAATACCTTTTATTTGGATACCCTTCTGCGTATTTATTAGTAAGAGGGGACCCCATTGCTTCCATTACGGCTCTACTTACAAAATTTTCAGAAGCTATGAGCTCTATTTTATTTCTCTGCCTTATAAGCTCCTTTTCAATTGCGTCTGCGATTTCTGGATCAGTTTTTCTTATTATTTCAATATCCATGACTTTACCCCCTATGTTTCATTATCTACCTCTATTATAAATCTTTTGTATACTATATTCAACAGCACTTCTTTTTGAAGAAAATAACGCCAATTAACAAAAATTTAACATAAACTTAACAAAATTAACGAGATTTTAATTTTAAAACTCACAAATTTGGTTATAATATAAGATGAGCTCCCTTAAAGATACCCCCTATCCCTCAAAAAAATTTTTTATGAGGTCTTGATTTTTTTGAAAAAGGACTGTATAATGTATACTTGGTCAAAACAATGACTCCCCCTTTAACATATGCAAGCCCTTGGAGTATTCCAGGGCTCTTTTTGTTTTTATATTAGAATTTTTTTGATAAGATTTTCAAAATTTCTGTGAGAAATCTTATCAATCTGTTCTTGGGTGTATCCTCTTTTTCTTAGTCCTTCTAAAATTGCGGGGAAATAAGATATGTCCTTTAATCCTTCAGGAGTACTGCTAATCCCGTCAAAGTCAGAACCAAAACCTATATAATCTTCTCCTACTAATTCGCATATATAATCTATATGATTTAAAACATCTTCTAATGTAGCCTTACCGTCATCTCTTAAAAATTGTGGAGCAAAATTTATTCCAATTACACCGCCTTTTTGAGCTATCGCTTTTATTTGCTTATCTGTTAAATTTCTTCTGTGGGAGCATAGGGTTTTAGCATTAGAATGAGAAGCTATAATTGGTTTCTCACTAAGTTCTACTACATCCCAAATTCCTTTTTCATTAAGATGAGATACATCTACAATCATTCCTAAGCGATTCATTTCTTTTACAACTTCTCTGCCAAAGGAAGTAAGCCCCGCTTCTTTAACACTGTCTACTCCGTCCCCTAAATCGTTTCTCAAACTCCAAGTTAAAGTGAGAGCTCTTACCCCTAATTTATAAAACATCCTAAGAAGAGAAATTTCACCTTCTAAAGCTTCGCCACCCTCTATAGAAAGCAATGCTCCAATTTTTTCTTCTTCTTTTGCTTTGTCTATATCTTCTCCCTTTAATATTAATCTAAATTCTTTTGTTTCTTCGATTACTTCATGCATTTTGTCAATCATTTTTAAAGCCATTGTGGCAGCATTTTTTCTCATCTGTTTTGGGTCTACAAATACAGCAAAAACCTGCAGATGGACTTTGCCTTCTTTCATCCTTTGTAAATCCACATGACCTTCTTTTGACCTTTCAGCGAAATCTATTTTTTTGTCCACTAAACGATAAAGAGTATCACAATGAAAATCTACAAACATATCAATCCTTCCCCCTTTTTATTTTTTCTTCATAGTATGATTGTAGCACAACAAAATATTTTTCAAAATTTGATATCATGTAATAATTTGTTCATAAATGTATAGTAAAATAATAGCATGAATGGAGGCAGAGTAACATGATAAATAAACGGACTATTTACTTTTCTTTGTTTATTGCTTTATTAATAGGAATATCATATATAATGAATTGGGGAGTGGCTATTGCAAACTTCACAGAAAAAGGTACACTGCCAATTTTTGATGATCCTGGGCAAAGAATTCTCATTGTAGTTCCTCATCCTGATGATGAGACTTTAGGAATGGCAGGAATTATTCAAAGGGCTGTAGCACTTAAAAGGCCTATTAAAGTAGTAATTGTCACCAGTGGAGAAAGTTACAAAAAAGCTGCAACGGCGTTTTGTGGTAAAACAAACCCTACTCCTCAAGATTTTTATCGCCTTGGACTGGCAAGGCAGCAAGAGAGTATTACAGCTATGAGAGTTTTGGGATTACCGCGAAAAGATTTAGTTTTTTTAGGGTTTGCTGATGGGAGCACCAGATTTTTGTGGAGCCAATATTGGGATAATGATCGTCCAAGAGTGAGTGGCGGAACTCGTGTGGCATATGCTCCTTATGATACGGTATATAAACCGGGAATCCCTTATACAGGTCAAAACTTAGTAGATGAGTTGACAGAAATAATTAAGAACTTTAAACCGACAGATATATACTATCCTTTGGCAGACGACATACATCCCGACCATTGGGCAGTAAGCAATTTTGTTAGATATACCATAACAGCCATGAATATAAATGTGCGAGAGCATATGTTTTTAGTTCACCATCCTCAGTGGCCAGTGCCATGGATGGCAGAGGAAAATAGACCCATGTTACCTCCTGTAGATATGAAAGATAGTAACACAGAATGGCAATCTTTTGATTTAACTCCAAAGGAAGTAGATTTAAAGAGGACTGCTATAAAACAATATAGAACTCAAACAGAAGTTATAAAACCCTTTTTGATGGCTTTTGTAAGAAAAACCGAATTATTTGCTACAAAACCTGTCATAAGTATTCCTGTAGTTGATTCAAAGCCAGATTTACAAACCAGAACTTTGCCCCATACTCTTTTAAAAGTGTACACTGGGGGCATATTAAATGGAAAAATATACAGAAGTGCAGTTTTAACGCGACTAGGAGCTTTTTACTACGATAATAAATTGTATATTGGATTAGAATCGGCAAGACCAATATCTAAAAAAGTAATTTACCATATTGAAATGAGGCTATTTTATAAAGATCAAAATGATATAAAACGTATTGATTTAGGAGTTGTAGATGAAAAATTGTATCAGTATAAAAGGGCGGAAAATTCTTTGACAGATGTCATAGCAGCAAAACCTATAATCCATGGAAATAAAATTTGGGTTGAAGTAAAAATACCACAGGTGAATAATTTAAGATATATATTTATGGGAGCAGATTCTATTTATAAGAATCGTCTTATAGATAAAATACCTTGGAATATGTATAAAATAGGTGAGTAAAAGAGAAGGCTTTTAAGGTTTTCTCTTTTCTTTTATGTTTAGAAATAGAAAAGTAATCATAGGTAAAATTATTTGTAGAGGTACATGTATGTAAAAAGGAGTAAATTTAAGACCTATAAGTATGTGGGTTTGATAACTGTCGGCAATTATAAAAGAAGCAGCAAAAATCATCGACAAAACAGGGAAAAGCAGGTATTTATAACTTTTTAATTCCAACGCATTTTTTATCATGGTAAGTCCCGCATAAGTAAATACGCTAATCTTAAAAAATACCCCTATAATCATTATAAATACATACAAAGTGTCTAGGTTTTTTAAATTTCCTAAATTTATTAATCTTATAACTTGATACAATGGGAAATTTTCTCTTGAAGCTTCATCTGCTCCTAAAGAAGAAATTATAATGATATTGTTAAAGGACAATAGTAGACCAGTAAAAACAGTGGTTATCAGCATTATCTTTTTTATCTTTTCCTTTTGTTTTACTTTATCAAAAACTGTAGTAAAAGCAATAAGTTCACCAAATGGAAAAGTCACAATTAGAGGAATTGCTGCTTTGATTACGGGAACAATTCCATTTTCTAAAATTGGTAAAAGCCTTGAAAAACTAAAATTATCTCCCATCATTATCATAGTTGTTTGAAAAGCCATAATAGCTAAAATAAGAGGGAGCAAAATTTTAGCAACGCGGGCAAGTACACATATATCAAATAGGAGGTAATACATTACTAATATAAGCATAAAAGAAGAAAAAATATATGTAGGTGTTCGAGAATATATTGTATTTACACTGAGTTCTACATAGTCTCTTACGTTTCTTGAAGCAATGTATAAAAAGTACAGAGCATAAATTAGAGATAAAGTTTTACCTATATATTTCCCATAAACAAACTCAAGTAACTGTGGAAGATTTTTTTGCGATTTTTCAAAAGAGGAGACGTACATAAGTGTAATTGGCAGAGAAATAAGCATTGCAATTAAAATAGAAAGCCAACAATCTTGTTTTGCTTTAATTCCCAAACAAAAGAGTACTGATGTTCCAATCTCAAAAGTTATCATTAAAAACAATAAATCGCTAACTTCTAATCTTTTGTTCATTGTTACCACCTTGAAAATAAACTTTAATATTAGGATTCCTATTAATTGAATTTTTTATTTATTTACTAATTTATCTATTAAAACAAAAAGTTGCTTAAGAAAAGGAATTATCAAAAGTGCAGAAAAAAGATTAAAAAATGTGTGGGCGTTTGCCACCTGTCTTAAAGGATTGTGGGGGGAGATGAGTTTCAAAAACTCTGCAAAAAAATTTGTAAAAGGCAAAAAGAGTATAGTGCCCCCTATATTAAGAAAAATGTTAAAGAGAGCTATTTTTTTCCCTTCTTTGTTAGAGGCAAAGCTCAGTATGATAGCCTCTGAGCAAGTTCCAATATTTAAACCATATATTATTGGCAATGCTTGAGGCAAGGTTATTAGTTGAGAGGAGACCAAAACTTGTAGTGTTGCTATACCTACATTACTTGATTGAAGGATTAATGCTGTGATTATTCCAGCAAGAATTCCCCAGAAAGGATTTGAAAGATTAGCACTAATAAGCTCGAAGTTAGAATTTTTTTTAAGAGGCATTGTAGCCAGTTCCATTATCTTAAGACCATAAAATACTAATCCAAATCCTAAAAATACATTTCCTACAAATTTTAATTTAGTATTGCAATTTTGGAAATGTAGTACAGAACCTATAAAAACTAAATAAGGGGCTATTTTAAACAGATTAAATGCGTAAAGCTGCACGGCAATAGTAGTTCCAATATTAGAACCTATAATTATACCTGCTGCGCTTTTAAGAGTTAAAAGCTCTGCTCCTGCCATTGTTACTGCGATTACAGTTACCATGCTACTGCTTTGAATAATTAAGGTTATAAAAAAACCTATTATTATTGATTTTAATAAATTGCTTGCAAAATTGTTAATAATTTGAGAAATTTTTTGTTGTGAGAAGACCTTTAATCCCCTTGTTAAAGTAAAAATTCCCCAAATAAATACTCCTATTCCTGCCGCGAAATATATTAAAGAGATTATCATTTTTACTCCCCCGCAAAGTCCTTTCCTATTTCAATTTTATGTTGCCAATGTCTTAAAATGAATAATTTTTCATTAAATAAAAAACACTAAGAATTAGAGGTTAATAATATTTTTTAGAGGTGGTTGGATGAAAGGGATAATCATGGCGGGTGGAGAAGGAAGTAGACTAAGACCTTTAACAGCCGATATACCTAAGCCTATGGTACCTGTTGCAAATAAACCTGCGATAAAGCACATAGTGGAACACTTACACAAATATGGAATCAAAGATTTAGCTGTTACGCTTTTTTACTTGCCTCAAAAGATTAAAAAATATTTAGAAGAAGAATATGGGGATGAAATAAAGTTTTATATAGAGGATAAGCCGTTAGGGACGGCAGGCAGTGTCAAAAATGCTAGAGACTTTCTAAATGATACTTTTATTGTTATGAGCGGAGATGTAATTACTGATGTTAATATAAAAGAAGCTTATGAGTTTCACAGAAAGAAAGGGGCAAAAGTTACTCTTATTTTGACAAGAGTAGATGTGCCGTTGGAATATGGTGTTGTGATTGTGGATGAGGAAGGCAAAATAAAAAAATTTTTAGAGAAACCTTCTTGGGGAGAAGTGTTTAGCGATACAGTAAATACGGGTATATACATAATAGAACCAGAAATATTGGAGTTTATACCTCAAGATAAGCCTTTTGATTTTAGTAAAGATTTATTTCCTATGTTGTTGAAAAATGATATTCCAATGTACGGTTATATTACAGGAGGATATTGGTGTGATATAGGAAATACCAATCAATACATCACTAGTCATTTTGATATTTTAGAAGGAAGAGTAGATTTAGGATATAAGGATAAGTTACTTAAAAAGGGAAAGGTAATAGGCAAAAATGTTACAATTTCTCCTGAAGCTAAAATCATCCCTCCTGTGATTATAGGAGACAATGCAATAATTGAAGCTAACGCTGTTGTAGGACCTAACGTAATAATTGGTAAAAATAACTATATAAAGAAAGGGAGCAGTTTAAAAAATGCTGTATTGTGGGATGAAATAATTGTAGATAAAAATTGTGAATTAAGGGGTTGTGTAGTTTGCAATAGAGTGAGAATCGGCAATAATGTCCGAATTTTTGAAAACAGTGTTATAGGGGAGAGTTGTAAAATAAAATCCTTTGCTGAAATAAAGCCAGAGGTAAAAATATGGCCCTATAAAATAATAGATGAGGGCTCTGTGATCACAAAAGATGTAGTGTGGGGGAATGGAAGGAAGCCTTTGACTTTTGGGTATAGGGGGATTAAAGGAGTTTTTAATGAGGATATTACTCCTCAAATTGCAGTTGAAATTGGAGAAGTTTTTGGAAATATAGTGAATAGCAGTGTGTTGGTAGGACACGATGGGGATATTGTATCTCAATTTATAAGCGATTTAATAAGTTTTGGGCTTGTATCTGGTGGTTGTGAGGTCTTAAAAGTCAATAATACTCTTTTACCCACTTTAAGATATGGAATTAAGAAAAATAAGTGTGGAGGAGGAATCTATGTAGAGGAAGAAGAAGGAAATTTAAGGATTTTGTTTCTCGATAAAGAAGGGTGTGATATCGATAGAAACTTAGAAAAGAAAATAGAGAACAAATTGAGAGTATATGATATTGAACGAGTTGATGGGAAAAATTTAAAATCTATAAGAGAAATTGATATAAACAATGATTATCTTAACTTTCTTTTTAAAAAAAGGACTGCCTATAAAAGTTTTAAAATTAAACCTTACGATGAAAAAACAAAACTGCTATTAGAAGCCGTAGGTAAAAATGAGTTTTTTATAACGCAAGAGTCTTATGATGTAGGGGTGCTTTTTTATAAAAATGGGGAAAAAGTTAAACTCTACGACGAAAAGGGAAGAGAATTTGATGAGGATGAACTTGAGTTTATAAGAATGTTAATTGCTAAAGAGCAAGGGGCCAAAAATTTTGTACTTCCTTTCGATAGTTCCAAATACTTGACAGAATTTGCGAAGGAATTTGCTATTGAGACTGTAAGCAGCAAAATTTCCCATAAAGATAGAATGAAAACAATAGTGTCGAAGGAAGGCGTAGAAAAAGATCTACAGATTAATTTAAATTTTGACGGATTTAGTTTTTTACTAGACCTTTTAGAATATTTACAACATACCTCTCAAAAACTTTCCTCTATAAAAGATAGTTTTCCTTTAAGATATAGAATAACCAAAAGTATAAAATGCGATTGGAGAGATAAAGGAAAAATAATAAGAATGCTTTTTGAAAAGGCCGATGGAGGGGCAGAATTTTTAGATGGTTTAAAGTTTAATAAAGAAGATTCATGGGTGTTAGTAGTACCGGATTATGAATTACCTGCTTGTAATATTTATATAGAAGCTCCTACAAAAGAAAGAGCTGAAGAGTTATTTTCAATGTATGAAAAAGAAATTAAAAGTATTGTACAAAAGTAAAATTTTATTTGAAGTTTGCGAGACAAAGAGACGTAGGCGGGGCCGGATGCAAGGATGCCGGAGGCTGGCCTTATGCACGCACTACAGTTTGAAGCGGGTTTTACCCCGTTTTTTTATATGGTATAATAAAGGCATGAAAAAATTTCTCTTGAAGGTGTTTTATTATGAAAAAAGAGGGTAAATATATTTCCGCTACAGAGATAAATCAATTTCTTTATTGCCCCTATCAGTGGTATTATATAAAAAAATATGGAATGGAATATATCAATGGTTTGAGAGAACAAAAAGAGCAAGATTTGCAATTTAATAACTTTAAGAAAGGGATAGAATATCATGAAAAATATTACAAGGATATTGTAAAATTGCGATATAAAAAATATGCGATTATTTTTGGAATTATAGCTATTTTATTGATAATTGCGATTATGAGGGTTTTAAAATGATTCTCAATATAATTTTTTTATTTTTTACCATATATTTGCTTATTCAATCATTTATCGAACAGAAGCCTTTTTATAAAAAAATGAGAAGAAGCATAGGATTTCGAGGAGGCAAAATAATATACATAGATAAGCCACAAGAGGTGAAGGAAAAAGGAGTAGTATATGGAAAATTATTAAAATCGGATAAATATGGCTTATCGGGAAAACCAGATTATATTTACCAATTAGCAGAAGATTTGATACCAATAGAACTAAAGAGCAGTCAAGCAGAGGATTCACCTTATTATAAAGATGTTATGCAATTAGTTGCATATTTTTTGATAATAGAAGATGTATACCAAAAAAGAGTAAAAAGAGGGCGAATAGTTTATAGGAATACTATGTTTGAGGTTTATAATAGGCGACACTTAAGAAAAGAACTTTTTAATATATTAAAGCAAATGAAAAAAATGCAAGAAGGAGATTACTTTCCTGAAGTAAATCCTTCTTTTGCTTTATGTAGATTCTGCCCTTGTAGAGATACTGTATGTGAAATATACAAAAATACTTCCAAATAAAAACAGAATATTATGTTTATATAGAGAAAAAAATAAAAAAGAAATATAGAAAAATTGAAGTGAGGTATGACCATGGTAAGAAAAATATTCTCTATCTTAATGGGAATTTTGTTGTGTTTTTCAATTGCTTCTTGTGGAATAGCTAAAAAAGACATTACAAGGGCAGAAGAACAAAAAATGCAAAATGAAGCTTTACAAAAGCCTTTGGAAAAACCTAAAGAAAAAATATCTAATACGGTCAACAATGCTGTTTATACCAATACAGAAAATCTGGATAACACTTTGTATAGCTGGGGACTAAGGGTGTTGCCAAATCATCAAACTCCAGAAATTACCCCTTTGGCAATGGAGCTTATAAAAAAATACGATGCGATTTTTGTAGGAGATACGACAAAAAAGGTAGTTTATTTGACTTTTGACGAAGGATATGAAAATGGTTATACACCTAAAATATTAGATATACTCAAAGAAAACAATGTAAAAGCTGCTTTTTTTGTAACTGGGCCCTATGTAAAAGAACAGGCTGATTTAGTTAAAAGGATGGTGGAGGAAGGGCATATAGTTGGGAATCACACTGTGAATCATCCAAGCTTACCTACCTTATCTGATGAAAAAGTAAAAGAGGAAATAACTATGTTGGGAGATATGTTTAAAGAGCTAACAGGAAAAGACATGAAGTATTTTAGACCTCCCAAGGGAGAATATAGTGAAAGGACTCTTTATCTTACTAAGTCTTTGGGATACAGGACTGTTTTTTGGAGCCTTGCGTTGGCTGATTGGCAGCCACTTCCCGGAGGACCAGAGGAAAGCTATAATACTGTTATGAAAAGGCTTCATCCGGGGGCGGTAATACTTCTTCATGCAGTTTCAAAAGACAATGCTTTAGCCCTTGATAGAATAATTAAGAGTATTAAAGCTGAAGGATATGAATTTAAAACTCTAGACGATATACCATGAAAAAAGCAAAATTTATACTTCCTCCCAGTAAGTTAGAAATTTTTATAAATATATGGAGATTTTTTGTTTATTATGTTTACTTAGGAATTTTGGCTATAGGATTTTTTATGGCAATAAAAAATCAAGAGGAAAAGAGAATGTTAATTAAATAACATTTTGATACTAATTATCATGATAAAAAATGACCTTTGATATTTTATACCAAATAGTTATTTTTTTTACTCATTTTACTGAAGAGTTTTTTGGCATATTACTTGCATAAGAAAAAGGTGGGGGTATAAAGATGAAAGAAAAGATTCTGGATGCAATGAGAGACTTCCCGATAATAGCTGCAGTGCGAGAGGCAAAAGATTTAAATACGGCTCTTTCTTCAAATGCACAGGTGATATTTTTACTTACTGGTGACATAATGAACATTTCTGAAATAGTTCAAGAGGTCAAAAGACATGATAAAATTGTTTTTGTGCATTTTGATTTGCTTGAAGGTTTAGGAAAGGACAACAAAGCAGTAGAGTATTTGGCTGAAAAAATAAAGCCACATGGTATAATCTCTACCCGCAATAATATTTTGATACACGCTAAACAATTTGATCTTTTCTGCATCCAGAGACTTTTCATTTTAGATTCCCAGGCATTAAAAACAGGGTTTGCTTCAACAAAACAAATAGTTCCAGATGCAATAGAAGTAATGCCTGGGATAATTCCCTCAGTGATAAGTGAAATATCAGTAGATGTGCATCAACCAGTCATCGCAGGAGGTTTAGTCAAGACAAAAGAAGAAGTTATAAATGCACTTAAATCTGGCGCCATTGCTGTATCAACAAGCGAAAAAAGTCTGTGGTTTATAGAATGAAAGGAGGGATAGTTTTAACATATTGCATAATTATTTTAAAAGTTAAACGATTTGAAATTTGGAATTATGGAGGGATATTTTATGAGTGACCTTGCAAAATATGTTGCTGAATTTTTTGGTACTATGATACTTATTTGGTTAGGTGATGGCGTTGTTGCAAACGTTGTCTTGAATAAATCTAAAGGGCAAAATAGCGGCTGGATTGTAATCACAGCGGGATGGGGATTTGCAGTAATGGTAGCTGTTTATGTAGTTGGATGGATAAGTGGTGCTCACATAAATCCAGCTGTGACTCTTGGTTTAGCAACGATAGGGAACTTTCCATGGAGTTTAGTGCCAGGCTACATTATAGCACAAGTTTTGGGAGCTTTTGTGGGAGCCATAATTGTTTATTTGATGTACATGGATCATTTTGCTGCAACTGATGATCCCACAGCTAAGCTTGGTACTTTTGCAACTATTCCAGCTATAAGAAATTTGGGTAAGAATTTTATGACAGAGGCATTTGGTACTGCCATGCTTTTAATAGGAATACTTGGAATTACTAATAGCAATAACTCTGTTGGAGGAATGGGAGCGCTTTTAGTAGGACTTCTCGTATGGGCGATAGGTTTAAGCTTAGGTGGACCTACAGGTTATGCAATTAATCCGGCGAGAGACTTCGGCCCGAGACTAGCTCATGCTGTTCTTCCTATTCCAGGTAAAGGGGATTCTGATTGGGGATACGGCTTAATAGTTCCAATATTTGGGCCGATAGTCGGAGGAATACTTGGAGCCATAGTTTACCAACTTATTGTGAATATACATTAGTGAAAGAGCTTAAATCGGCGAGAGTTTTTCTCTCGCCGACAAATATAACAAAAATTATGAGGGGGAAAAGAGATGGCAAAGTACATTATGGCTTTTGACCAGGGGACAACAAGTTCCCGTGCGATAATTTTTGACCATAGTGGGAAAATTGTGGCTTCACAAAATCAAGAATTTAAGCAAATTTATCCTAAGGCAGGTTGGGTAGAACATGATCCAATGGAGATATGGGGTACACAAATAGGTGTTGCAAAAGGTGTTATAGAAAAAGCGGGTATTAATCCGGAGGATATTGCAGCTATTGGCATTACAAATCAGAGAGAGACAACTGTTGTATGGGATAAAAATACAGGAAAACCTATTTACAATGCAATAGTGTGGCAATGCAGAAGAACTGCTCCTATATGCGATGAACTAAAAAATAAAGGTTTTGACAAGAAAATTAGAGAAAAAACCGGACTTGTAGTAGATGCATATTTTTCTGGTACTAAAATAAAATGGATTTTGGATAATGTTGAAGGAGCAAGAGAAAAAGCAGAAAAAGGAGAATTGCTTTTTGGAAATATTGATACCTGGCTTATTTGGAATTTGACAAGGGGTAAGGTACACGTAACTGACTATTCTAATGCGTCAAGGACGATGCTTTTTAATATCCATGAATTAAAATGGGATAAAGAGATATTAGAAGAACTTAATGTCCCAGAGCAAATGCTTCCTGAAGTTAAGCCTTCCAGTTATGTATATGGCTATACTGATAAAAGTATATTTGGAGTAGAGATACCTATTGCCGGAGATGCGGGAGACCAGCAGGCAGCTTTGTTTGGTCAAGCCTGTTTCAAACCTGGGATGGCAAAAAACACCTATGGAACAGGCTGCTTTATGCTCATGAATACTGGTGAAAAGGCTGTACCTTCCAATACTGGACTTCTCACTACAATCGCTTGGGGAATTGATGGCAAAGTAGAATATGCCTTAGAGGGTAGTATATTTATAGCAGGTGCTGCGATACAGTGGCTGAGAGACGAGCTTAGAATAATTGACAATTCACCTCAAAGTGAGGAATATGCGCTGAAAGTTGAAGACACAAATGGTGTATATGTTGTTCCTGCTTTTGTAGGATTAGGAGCCCCTTATTGGGATATGTATGCGAGAGGCACTATTGTAGGACTTACAAGAGGCGCAAAGAGAGAGCATATAATAAGGGCAACACTGGAGTCTATTGCTTATCAGACAAGAGATGTATTAGAGGCTATGCAAGAGGATTCAGGTATTAAATTGCAGGCTTTAAAAATTGACGGTGGAGCAAGTGCTAATAACTTCTTGATGCAATTCCAATCTGACATTTTAGGTGTTCCAGTTGACAGGCCTCAAGTAATTGAAACTACTGCTCTTGGCGCTTCTTATCTTGCGGGATTGGCAGTAGGATTCTGGAACAGCAAAGAAGAAATAGAGAAGAATTGGAATGTTGATAAACATTTTGAACCAGCTATGGATAATGAAAAGAGAGAAAAATTGTATAAAGGTTGGAAAAAGGCTGTAGAAAGGGCTATGAAATGGGCTGAAGAATAAAATAAAAAATTGATAAAAAGTAGCAGGAATTTTAAGATGTTTGTAGAATATATTTATTAAAGAGAAGAAAAAATAAATATGAGTATGGTGGAGATTTGGAGAACCATATATAGCCGACAGGGGTCGGTTATATATGGTTTTTTTATCTTTTAAGGAGGTTTTATGACTATGAAAGAAATGTACGATGTTTTGATAATAGGTGCTGGAGTGGTTGGATGTTCAATTGCGAGAGAACTTTCAAAATACAAATTAAAAATATTAGTTGTAGAAAAAGGTGAAGATGTGGCTTCGGAAGGAGCTTCTAAAGCTAATAGTGCAATACTACATGCGGGTTATGACCCTGTACCTGGTACTTTAAAAGCTATGCTGAATGTCAGAGGAAATGAAATGTACGATGAGTTGTGTAAAGATTTGGATGTTCCAATAAAGAGAACAGGTTCTTTAGTTGTGGCTTTTTCTGAAGAAGAGGTAAAAGAGCTCTATGAATTGTTTGATAGAGGAATAAAAAATGGTGTCAAAGGGTTGTCTCTCATTACAAAAGATATGGTCAAAGAGATAGAACCACACATAAATGACACTGTAGTTGCTGCTTTGTATGCCAAAACAGCAGGAATAATATGTCCTTATGGATATACTATTGCAGTGGCAGAAAATGCTGCACAAAATGGAGCAGAATTTGTTTTTAATTCAGAAGTAATTGATATCAAAAAAAATGGGGACTTCTTTATAGTAAAAACTCACAAAGAAGAATTTTACAGTAAATATGTTGTCAATGCTGCAGGACTTTATTCAGATGTCATAAATAACATGGTAGGGGCGAAGCCATTTTCTGTGCATCCTAGAAAAGGAGAATATTTGATATTAGATAAAGACCAAGGATATCTTGCAAGGACAGTAATATTCCAGGTTCCAACTAAAATGGGTAAAGGAATACTAGTTTCTCCTACAGTTGATGGAAATCTATTGATAGGACCTACTTCAGAAGACATACAAGATAAAGAATTTAAAGCAACTACCAGAGAAGGGCTCAATAAAGCAATTACAGTTGCAAAAAGAAGTGTGGATAAATTTGATGTCAGAAAGACTATCACTCAGTTTACAGGACTTAGAGCGACTCCTGATACAGAAGACAAAGACTTTATAATTGGAGAATCTGATGTGAAAGGATTTATAAATGCTGCTGGAATAGAATCTCCTGGTTTTACTGCAGCTCCTGCTATCGCTGAAATGATAAGGGATATACTTAAAGATGCTGGACTTCAGTTGATTGAAAAAGTAGATTTTAACCCAAAAAGAAAACCAGTCATAAGATTTACTGAACTTTCAGACGAGGAAAGAAACAAGCTTATAAAAGAAAATCCTGCTTATGGAAGAATAATATGCAGATGTGAGACAGTGACGGAAGGAGAGATAATAGATGCGATAAGAAGACCTGTAGGTGCAAAATCTTTAGATGGTGTTAAAAGGCGTGTAAGAGCTGGAATGGGAAGATGCCAGGGAAGTTTTTGTGGGCCGAGAGTTGTTGAAATATTAGCAAGAGAACTTAATATTTCTCCTCTTGAGGTTACAAAGCATGGAAGAAATTCGAATATACTAACTGCAGAGACAAAAAAATTTTTATTAGAAAAAGCATCGGAGGTTTTAAAGAAAGAGGTGTATGAGAATGCTTAACTATGATATAGTCATAATAGGTGGCGGCCCTGCAGGCTTGGGTGCTGCTGTAGAAGCCTATGAAAAGGGTGTAAAAAATATAGTCATAATTGAAAGAGATAAATATCTTGGGGGTATTTTAGAGCAGTGCATACACAATGGATTTGGACTTCAGGAATTTAAAGAAGAATTGACAGGACCAGAATATGCACAAAGATTCATTGATAAAGTAGAAGAATATGACATAAATGTAATGTTGGAAACTATGGTTTTGGAAATAACTCCTGATAGAATTGTAAAAGCTGTTAATTCTAAGGAAGGTGTGTTCACAATAAAAGCTGGAGCTATAATTTTAGCTATGGGATGCAGGGAAAGGCCGAGAGGTGCTATTATGATACCTGGCACTCGCCCAGCAGGTATTCTCACAGCAGGTACTGCTCAGAGGTATGTAAATATGGAAGGATATCTTCCAGGGAAAGAAATAGTGATATTAGGTTCTGGTGATGTTGGGCTTATTATGGCGAGAAGGCTTACATTAGAAGGAGCAAAAGTCAAAGCAGTTGTAGAACTCATGCCTTACTCTAGTGGACTTACAAGAAACATCGTTCAGTGTTTAGAGGACTTTAATATTCCTCTTCTTTTAAGTCACACTGTCATTGAAATTCACGGCAAAGACAGGGTAGAAGGAGTTACAATTGCCAAAGTTGATGAAAATAGAGAGCCAATTATGGAGACTGCACAGTATATAAGTTGTGATACGTTAATACTTTCTGTTGGCTTGATTCCTGAAAATGAGCTCTCTCAAAAGGCCGGTATAGAGCTAGACCCTATAACAGGAGGACCTATTGTAAATGAAATGTTAGAAACAAGTGTTCCTGGAATTTTTGCTTGTGGCAATGTCCTTCAAGTTCACGACTTAGTTGACAATGTTACTGCAGAAGCGAGATTGGCAGCTAATTCAGCAATACGATTTATTCGAGAAGGTGAATTTGGAAAAAGCAATATTGCCGTAAAAGCTGGTAATGGCATACGTTATGTTGTTCCGCAAAAGATAAATGTAGATAACATAGAAAAAAGGATAAAATTCAGAATGAGACCTGTTAACGTTTATAACAATGCTATGTTAGCAGTAAAGTCAGGAGACAAATATTTACTAAGACAAAAAAGGCAGCGCTTAACCCCTGGTGAAATGATTGATGTAAATTTAAGTAAAGACATACTAAAAAATGCAAATCTTGAAGAAGGTATTGTCTTTTTAGTTGAGGAGGGATAAAATGGAACTAAAAGAAATTACATGCATAGTTTGCCCCTTGGGCTGCAGGATACAAGTTGAAATGGAAGGAGGGGAGATAAAAAGCGTAAAAGGATATTCTTGTTCTAGAGGATTAGAATATGCTAAAAATGAAGTTACTATGCCTAAAAGGACTATTACTACAAGTGTGAGAGCAATAGGGGGACATCTTCCACTCTTATCTGTTAGGACAAAAGAGCCTGTTCCAAAAGAAAAGATACAAGAAATAATGCTTGAATTGGCTAAGGTAGAGGTTAAAGCTCCTGTAAAAATAGGAGATGTAGTGGTGAAGAACATTTTAGGTACGGGGGTTGACATAATTGCTACAAGAAACCTCTATGTAAAATAAGTTTTTGCGTGGTGATAAAATGGAGGGAAGAAGGGAAATATTAAGAACTCCTGTGAGTATCCATTCTCAGATTGCTGCCCATATTGTTCAAAAGGTTAGTCACATAAGCAGACAAAACAATGTAAGCATATTTTTAAGGAAGATAAATGACAATAGGTTGATTCCTGCAAATAGTATGTTATCAATGGTGACTTTTTTTGCTTCTCGGGGAGAAGAAATAGAAGTAGTGGTAGAAGGAGCAAATGTGGACAATGCTATAAAAGAGTTTAAAGGCTTTTTTTACAACGAGTTAGGGAAAGAAAAGGAAGAAAAAACTACTTATGAACTTTTAAAAAATACCTCAATAGCCTATGAGAAAATATTTAATTCTATTGGCTCAGGACTTATAGTTACTGATGAAAATGGGGCAATAATGATTTTTAACAAAGCAGCTGAAAGTATTACAGGGATTAATATGGACCAGGCTATAGGGAAAAAAATACAAGAAGTGATGTCGGATATAAAAATTGCTGATGTGTTAAAAACTGGCAAAGAAGAGATGAATAAAAAACTAAAAATAGGCACAAATGTGGTGTTAACAAATATAACACCTATTTATACAGGTACAAAAATAGAAGGGGCGGTTATAGTATTTTATGACTTCCCTCAAATAGAATATTTGGAAAATGAGCTAAAAAGAGATAGAAAACTTGACAAAGCTTTTGACATAATAATAGGCAATAGCGGAAAATTAAAAGACGCTCTTACTATTGCTTCTAAAGCTGCAGAAACTGATTCAACAGTCCTCATAAGAGGGGAAAGCGGAACGGGGAAAGAGCTGGTGGCTAATGCGATACATTACGCCAGTAAGAGAAAGGATAAACCATTTATAAGGGTAAATTGTGCGGCTATTCCTGTGACTCTATTGGAGAGTGAACTTTTTGGGCATGAAAGAGGAGCTTTTACTGGAGCTGTAACTCAAAAGATAGGAAAATTCGAATTAGCAGATGGAGGAACGATATTTCTTGATGAAATAGGAGATATTCCACCTGAGATTCAGGTAAAGCTTTTGAGAGTGATTCAAGAAAAGGAATTTGAAAGAGTAGGGGGAATAAAAACTATAAAAGTAGATGTGAGGATAATCGCTGCGACAAATAAAGATTTAGAAAAAGCAATAAAAGAGGGGACTTTTAGAGAAGATTTATACTATAGATTAAACGTTATACCTGTGATTTTGCCTCCATTAAGGGAAAGAAGAGGAGATATTCCTCTACTTGTCGAACATTTTATAGAAAAGCTGAACAAAAAACTAAACAAAAATGTAAAAAAGGTTACGAAAAAAGCTATGCAAGCATTGATATATTATGATTGGCCTGGGAATATACGAGAATTAGAAAATATAATTGAAAGGTGTATAACATTAAGTGATACTGATTACATCGATTATGAAGATTTGCCCCAATATATTCGAAATGAAACTACTACTGTATCAGATGATGATATTATTTATCTTGGAGAAAATAGTGAGCTACTTACAATGGAGGAATATGAGTATAAAATAATAAAGGCTGCGATACAAAGATATAAAAGCTTTAATAAAGCAGGAAAAGTTTTAGGACTTACCCATAAAACTATTGCTGCAAAAGCAAGGAAATTTGGACTTGTTGATAGATAATACCAAAAGAAATAAATAGTTGATACTTTTTACCAAAATAGCCTTTGAAGGCTATTTCAGACTGTAGACAAACTTTCGTAAATAGGATATTTTGCATAAGGAACGACTTGTGACAAAGCGGCAACAAAACTTAACAAAACCGAGGGTGGAGGCAGGGCCGTAGCCACGGATGGCGGAGGCGGGCACTAAGACAAGGATGTCGAATGTGCCCGGTACCCTGCCGGAACCCGAAGGTCGAGTTTAGTTTTGTCGCTTTGGAACATCGGAGTGACGATGCAAAATATCCTATTTTAAAAATTTTTTACTTTTTTTAAAAATTTTTTACTTTGTCAACAAGCTATACCTGTTCGCTACAATTTATTTGGCACGTAAATTGCATTTAAAAACTAACAAAAGTAAATTAAGAGGAGGTAAATTATGAAAAAGTTGATTAATAATCCTAATGATGTCGTGAAAGAAATGATAGAAGGTTTGCTGGCTGCTCACCCATCTTACCTGAGAAAGCTTGACAACATAGATGTAATTGTCAGAAAAGATGCACCTGTAGAAGGAAAAGTTGGACTTGTAAGTGGTGGCGGCAGTGGCCATGAGCCTGCTCATGCAGGATATGTGGGCTATGGAATGTTAGATGCGGCTTGCCCTGGTGCTGTCTTTACTTCACCTACGCCTGACCAAGTTTATGAAGCGATTAAGGCGGTGGATGGAGGAAAAGGAGTATTATTGATTATTAAAAATTACACAGGTGACGTAATGAATTTTGAAATGGCTAGAGAAATGGCACAGATGGAGGGAATAGAAGTAGATGAAGTGATAGTAAACGATGATGTTGCAGTAGAAAATAGCACTTGGACGCAGGGAAGACGTGGCATTGCTGGAACTGTTTTTGTTCACAAAATTGCTGGTGCAAAGGCACAAGAAGGGGCTAGCTTACAAGAAGTAAAAAGAGTAGCTGAGAAAGTAATTGCAAATGTAAGGTCAATGGGAATGGCACTAACACCCTGTACTGTTCCAGCAGCAGGGAAACCCAGCTTTACTCTTGCAGAAGATGAGATGGAGATTGGTATAGGAATACATGGAGAGCCTGGAACTCACAGAGAAAAAATAAAACCTGCAGATGAAATAGTAGAACATTTAATGGAGAAAATAATAAATGACCTGCCTTATAAAGAAAATGACGAGGTTGCTGTTATGATAAACGGGCTTGGTGCAACTCCTTTAATGGAACTTTATGTTGCGAACAGGAAAGTAGCAGAAATCTTAGAGAGTAAGAAGATCAAAGTTTACAAAACATACGTAGGAGAATTTATGACCTCTCTTGAAATGAGTGGATTTTCTATAACATTATTAAAATTAGATGAAGAACTTAAAACATTGTTAGATGCAAAGGCTGATACACCTGCTTTCAAACAATTATAAATTTTTAGGAGGTAGAAGATGGTTATCACAAAAAATGATGTCCTAAAAATTGTGGACAAAATTGTAGAGGTTATAAAAGAAAATAAAGAGTACCTTACAGAGTTGGATGCTGCTATTGGTGATGCGGACCACGGAATAAATTTAGATAGAGGATTTGATGCCGTAAAGCAAAAATTGACCACATTGCCTGAAACTACTGATATAGGGACAATATTAAGAACTATAGGCATGACTCTTGTATCTACGGTGGGAGGAGCTTCTGGTCCTTTATATGGTACAGCTTTTATGAGGGCTGGACAAGTAGTTCAGGGTAAAAATGAACTTTCTGAAGAGGATATAGTTAAAATCTTTGAAGCTGCTTTAGATGGCATCAAACAAAGAGGAAAAGCCGAAGCAGGAGACAAGACTATGATAGATTCTATTGAACCTGCATATAAAGCTTTAAAAGAGAGTTTAGAGAACAACATTGCATTACCTGAAGCATTAAATAGAGCAGCTAATGCTGCAAAAGAGGGAATGGAATACACTAAGAATATTTCTGCAAGAAAAGGAAGAGCAAGTTACTTAGGAGAAAGAAGTATTGGACACTTAGATCCAGGGGCAACATCAGCATATTTGATGATAAAGTCTTTTTCTGATGTTGTCAATTTATCATGATGGTGGAGGAAAAAATGGTTGGAATAGTGTTAGTCTCTCACTCAAGAAAAATAGTAGAGGGGATTTATGAACTTGCAAGCCAAATGACAGGTGGAAAAGTTCCTATAGGGATAGCTGGCGGGACACAAGATGGCAGATTGGGAACAGATGCTACAGAGATAATGGAGGAAATTAAAAAAGTAGACGAGGGAGAAGGAGTAGTAGTTTTAGTTGATATTGGAGGTGCTGTAATGAGTGCGCAAATGGCGATAGAACTCCTGGGAGAGGAATATGAAGGTAAAGTAAAAATTGCTGATGCACCTTTAGTGGAGGGAGCAATTGCAGCTAGTGTAGAGGCTTCTATAGGTAGTGATTTTGATAAAGTTCTTTTAGTGGCAGAAGAAGCAAAAAAACTTAATAAATTTTAATATTTTTGAGTCTGGACAAAATCCAGACTTAGTTTTTGTGTAGAATTTTTACTCAAAAGGTATTAAAATAAAAACATAAGGAGGTGATGGAATACGTCATTTTTAAATATTTATGATGTATACGATAACAACCTAAAAGAATTTATAGAAAAGGAGGATTATATAAATGCTTATTGGTATGTTTTTCAGCAAAAAAGTTTGGTAAAGAAATTGGACAAAAAATTATATGAATATTTGCTGTTGTGGCAGATAATACTTGAAATTTATATAGGTATTCCTGAAGAGGCAAAAGAGCATTTTTTTGAGCTAAAAAGCGAATTAGAAATTGATGAACATAATTTAGCTTTGTTTATAAAAAGTGTGATTCTTTTAGATTTGGTAGAAGAATCTTTAAAAACAAAAAACCTTTTTGAAGCATTAATGAATTATAGTGGGGAAGACCAATGGATAAAATTTTATTTATTGTTACTTTCTTTTAAAAATAAAAGAAGGATTTTAGAAGTTTTGGAAGAATTACTTTATATGGAGAAAAAAGTAGAAGATAAATTGTTACTGCCTAAAATATATGGGCTTATAGCTGAAATATACGAAGAAATTGGTGAAATAAAAGGGCACCAATTCTTAGATAAAGCTTATAAATTAAATCCTCAAGATTTATATATATTGCGGCTAAAATTAAAATATGGCCTTATTAGTGAAGAAGAAAAACAAAATCTTAAACTTTATCGTTTGTTTCCAGAAGATTCGAAATTAATAAATGAGTATTACCATAAAACCAGAAAAAATTTTAACTCCATCCATAACTTTAAATTTTTTTGTTGGGGAGGGGATAATATTGGTGCTAGCTCTTATTTGGTATCCTATGAGGGAATAAATATTTTACTAGATGCGGGAGCTTTGATTAAGGATAAAACCTTATATTACAATTCTATAAAAAATTTACCTATAGATATTAAAGATATTGATTTGGTAATTATTACTCATGTTCATTTAGACCATTCTGGGGGAATTGTAGAATTATTAAGAAAAGGTTTAAACTCTCCGATTATAATATCAAGACCTACTAAAGAAATTTTGAAGCAAATATTTTTGCGGGGACATACAAAATTGGAGGTAAAAATAGAAGAAGAAATTATAAATTTTGACAGTCAGATTATAAGTTTTGATACAGAAGAAGAAAGTAGTTTTAGAATAAAAAATAAAGAAGTAAAACTTAAGTTATTTCCTGCGGGGCATATTTTAGGGGCTGTAGCTGTGTATCTTGAGATTGACGGGATAAAAATTTTTTATACAGGTGATTTTACATTAAAAGATGTGGAAAGCAATAAAGGACTTAGATTTCTTCCCGATTTAAAAGTAGATATTTTAATAACTGAAGCTACTTATGGTTACGGCAATAACTTTGGTGTCCAAAATAAGTATTTACAGGATAAATTGATACTTAAGTCGATAGAAAAACTATTAAAAGATGAAGAGAGAATACTTTTACCTGTATATGCTATTGGTAAAGGGCAAGACCTATTATTATTTTTTAGAAAAACTTTTTCATATATTCCTTTTAATGTGTATGTAGATGGAGATATAGCATATTTTAGTAAATTATATGAAAATTTTGCTGGGCCCATATATGGAAATGGAATACTAAATGTGGCTGGAAATACTTTATACACTGATAGAAAAGATTTTATAAAAAAGGAAATAGCCCTAGGCAATTGCGTGATTCTCGCCAGTTCAAATGACTTAAAAGAGGGAAGTGCATCTTTTATATATGCTTTTGAAATAAAAAATTTTTCAAAGGGCTGTATTATGAATCTCGATACTAATAATAGAGAAATTGAAGGTTTAAAAAATTATCAAATTGGAATGTTAAATCATGCAAATATGGTAGACCTATTAGAAACAGTTATAAAGATGGCTCCATCTGCTGTTTTTGTAATTCACAGGGGATACGAAAGTAAGAGTGAAATAAATATAGAAACAATTTTAAAAAGAATTGAAGGAATAAAAGTTTTTGCACCAAAAGAAGGAGAAATAATAGAACTTCAATAGGGGGGAGTTTATGAAAAGATATGTAGGAATAGATTTAGGTACTACGAATACGGTTGCATCAGTTTTGGAAATATCTCAAGAAGGGGAATTACTGCCTCGGGTCATAGATATTGGACAGTTTAATGAAGACTATGAATATATTTATGATAAAATATTGCCTTCTTGTTTATATGTAGATAAAAGTGGAAATCAGTATGTGGGTAGAATAGCACAGTCTATGAAAGTTAAGGAACCGGAGAGAGTTATTTATAACAGTAAAAATTATATAGGAACGTCAGGTTATTTTTGGGAAATTGATAGAAAACTTTTTTCACCAGAAGAAGTGGCAGCTTTAATATTAAAGGAAGCTAAACAGAGCTTGGAGAGAGAAATTGGTGAAGAAGTAGTAAATGCAGTTATAACTGTGCCAGCATCTTTTAATCACGACCAAATTCGAGCAACAAAAAAAGCTGCAAAAATGGCAGGATTTGATGAACAAAATACTTATTTTATTTCTGAGCCTACAGCAGCACTTCTTGATTTTATAAATACTGAGAAGAAATTGCCACAAAACAAAAGACATTTAGATTTTTCGCGGCCGAGAAAAATGTTGGTGTTCGATTTAGGAGGAGGAACTTGTGATGTCTCGATATTAGAAGTACAAATAACGGATAAGGACTTCATTGTAGAAGAAATAGCCATTTCTTCTCATACTCTAGTAGGAGGAATAAATTTTGATTTAATAATGGGCAGTATTTATCTTTTAGAAAAATGTTCGAAGGAAATGGGGGATTTATTTGATAGTGAAAATGAAAAAAGGCATGTATATAATAGATTGGTTTGCGAGATGGAAAAGGCAAGAAAATTTTTTAGTATTTCAGTGGGAGAAGAAGTAATATATGAAAATATTGTAGAAAATTTTATAAAAGGGAAACCTTATAAGTTTAAAATATCTAATAAGGAATATGAGGAGTGCATAAGACCTCTATTGGTTAAAGAAGGAAACATGGGATATAATGTCGTAGACCCTATTTTAGATACTTTGGAAAAAGCGGGGCTTATGATTCAAGATATAGATGATGTACTTTTGACAGGAGGTATGAGCAATTATAAGCCTGTGCGAAATGTCATAGAGAAATTATTTGTGAAAAAAGCTTTAATAAGTTTACACCCTATGTTTTCGGTTGCGCGGGGAGCAGCAATTTACCACTATTTAAGCGAAAAACTGAATAAAGGAAATAACAATATCAAAATTGAGCCTGTTCTGGCTTCCAACATATACATTGATATAAAGAATGGGTTACCTTTTTTGATTGTTTCACAAGGTACAAAAGCACCTTATGAAAGAGAGTATGACAAGATTTTAAGAGTAACTAATGCTACGGGGATGCGCTTGGATGTATTTTCAGGGAAAAATTTATGGGATCCAAAGATGAAGCGTTTAAAAAGTGTCCAATTAAATTTTTCAAAGTTAATAAAACCCGGCACGCCTATTTCTCTAAAAATAAATTTTGATAAAAATAGGATTTTGACTTTGAGCGCATGGGTAGTAGCTTCTACAGAGCAAAGAGTCCAAGTGGCTATTGGCGAGGAGAGTGAAAAGTATGAGCATTGACTGGAAGGAGTTGCTTTTGGAGAATAAAGATTTTTTTATAAATGTTTCTAAAGAGGTGATGGATGAAGGAATGGAATATTTGGGAGCAAAAAGGCTGAAAGATAAAGATAAAAACTTTAAAAGAGAACTATTTAAATATTATATTAGCGAAACTAATGCAAAACTTGTTGGAGAAAAAATTCAATTGCTATCTACTCTTAACCAATCTGCCCTAACTTCTTTAGAAAAAGACATTGTTGAATTAGGGAGAAATATTTTATCAGAAGGGCAAAATCCAATTGAGATGATAGTATATAGTACAAAGGCTTTGGATTTAAGACAAGAAGAAGTTTTTAAAAGAATGGTAAGAATTCTCAAAAATATATCAAATAACAGCTTAGAGGCCCGCGATGCTCTTATCACTATTTTGCAAGAATGGGAATGGGAAGAACAAATTAAACTTGTCATTCAAACGCTTAGAGAAATAAAAGAAATAAGGGCTTATGAGCAATTAATTACACTTTTAGAAAATGATAATTTAAAGGAAATAGCAGCAGAAACTCTTATAGAATTGGGAGAGAAAAAATGCATTCCTCATATATTGAATATGGTTAATTCTCTTAATGGATTTAATAGCAGAGAAAGAAATTTTGCTTTTAGAATTTTAACAAAGCTTATTGTGCTAGGAGATGAGGCAGTAAAGCAGATAATAGAAAAATATTTGGACAATGAAAATAGCAGCTTGAATATTGTATATTCTAATGTTATAGCGAATCTAAAGGAAAAGGCAGTTGAAAATATTGCAGAGCTGCTATATGAGGAGAGATATAGTCAAAAAGCTGCGATAACATTAGGGAAAATGAGGACGAGCATTGCTACAGAGTATTTACTTAAGGCTTATTATGATCCTAGCATAGAAAACAAAATGAATATAGTAATTGGGTTAGGGTATACGAAAGATGAAAGATGTGCAAATGTAATGTTGGAAATTTTGAAAGAAGAAAATCAATCGTTAGAGTTAAAGGCTTGTGCCATTACTTCTTTAGCAAATTTGCAAATATTAGAAGCAAAACCTATGATAAAACAGTTTTTAGAAAATAATTATTTGGCTATTAATGCTTATTCGGCTTTGGTTCAGTTGGGAGAGATAAAATATCTAAGTAATTTATTCTATTATATTGTAAAACCAGGTTTTTCTGTAGAGGAATTATTAAATGCAATAAAAGAAATTAAAAGATTGAAGGGGCTTAGGAACAGTGACATAAATAGGCAAATTGCGGAAGGGATAAAGTATATTATTAAAAATGATGATGGTTATGCTTGTATAAACGCTTTAAAAATAATAGAAACAAATCTCGACGAGGAAATAGCACAAGAATTAATACAAAAATTAAAAAACACTGCAAAGGAAGAAATACAGTATTTGATTTATAAAATTTTAGGCAAAAATGCGAAAGGATTAAAAAATATAATTGATGAAAAAATATTTAGGGATGCAATGGAAAGCAATAGTGCTAGGATTAGGTATTTAGCACAAAAAATCATTGAAGAGAACTATAAAAAAACAGACAAGCTCATTAGAATGTGAGAAGGTGAAAATATGTTGGAATTTAAAAATGTGACAGAAAAGAAGTATATAGATATTTTTTTATCTACTCTCCCCTATGATGTGCTTATAAAACCTTTCAAAAAAAATACTAATTTACAAAAAAAGTTGGCCGGTTTTCGATTAATAGAAAGTGCTTCTCCACCTAAAAAGATAATTCCAATTCTCAGAGAAGAGATTTTGAAAGGGAATATAGAGGAAGAAATGTTTATAAAAGAATGGGAAAAAATTTATGCAGATTTGGTAAGGCAGATACAGCCTTTGACTCTTGAAAAAATAGAGGAGAAAGTACCAGAGCTTTTGAGTTTATATAAGCCAGAAGTTATTTTTTCCGCACTTCTATTTTCCAAAGGAGAGAGTTATAAAAAAATATTACAGGACTTATCAAATTTAATTGAAGGAGAAAAAGAAAAAATAGAAAAAAATATTGATGGGCAAGAGGGTAGTGATAAACCAGTAAAAATCAACAAAAAACTATTGAAAGAGATTGAAAAATTACAGGAAAAATTGATTCTGCAGGAAAAAAAGAATATAATGGAGATAGAAAGGCTTACTGAAAAAATAAAAGAGCAAGAAGGGGAAATTTTAAGCTATAAAAATAAAATTTCACAGTTAGAAAAGGAAAAAGAAACATTAGAGGAGAGAATAGAAAAAATTGGATTAGAGTTTGAAAAAAGAATGAACAAGATTATTGAAAATGCTTCATCAAAAGAAAGACAAGCCGAAAATTTAAAAATCTCCGTGAATAGATTGCTAGTAGAAATCCAACAGCAAAAGATAGATTTTAACAATGTTTTGCTTGAAATAAAAGAAATTTTGACTAATATAGAAGAGAAAACAAATTTTTTGCTTGCCAACACTGTAGCTCAACTGGCTGTAACTAAGGAAGAACAAGAGTATTCTTTAGTAGAAGACCTGTCGCGAATGTTAAAGATAATTGACTGAGAGGTGTAACAATGCAACAAGATGAAGTAAGAGAATTGCGGGAACAACTAAATAAAATTCCGAAGACACCAAATGAGATTTCTTTGTTGTTAAAAAGAATAATAAAAAAACAAAAAGAAATAGTACAAATAATTAGCATTTTGGAGCTTTTTAATGAGACGGTGTATTTATACCATGTACTATTTAGGAAAAAAAATGTGGCAAATGCTTTGGCGTATTTGGATAAAGAAACACAAAACATTTTGGAGGTTGTTAAGAATATAGCAAATAATACAAAATATTTCAGCCTTATGGAAGAAAAAATGAAAGAAAATGTAGAAAAGACGATTAGAAAATATAAAGAGTATTTTGAAAATGCTATAGATGTTTTGTATGGGTATTATGTAGAATCGAGATATGTTAACGAAGTGGTAAGTGATAGAATAAGAGATTTCTTTTCTGAAGAATTGATAGATGAGGAAGAATTTTACGAAAGTGTTATTAATTTTATAAATGAGGTTGAAGAGGAAAAAGAAGAAAGGATAAAAGAAATAATATCCAGTATTCCTTTTGCTATGTCTAAAAAACGCTTTTATGAATATTTAACAAAGGGATTGGAGAAGGATTATCCAAATTATGAAGCTTTTTTGGAAAATGTAATAGATATAGAGGAAAATTTTTATGGAAAATTAATAGAAGGCTACGGCGAATTTTTCCCTCTTATTGCTAAGAAAATTGAGTACTTACAGTCACTGGATTTTAAAGAAATGACTCGGGAAGAAGTAGACGCGTACTTTAAAAAAAGTATAGAGTTAATAAAAAGTATTCAAAGTCTAAGAGAGGTTTCTTTTTCTGTTTTAAAAATTATAAATAGATTATTGATAGTATTTTTGCCAGAAAATAAATTTGAAACTTTATTTAAAAAAGAGCCTTTTATTGTGGAGTATATGGATTTTTACAGCAAATTGAATAAAGATTCTTTAGATTACAAAGAAATAGAAAAAAACATCAAAAAATGTGATAATGTAATTTCTAATTGGTATTTTGAATTGTATAGGTATAATCTACTATTGGGAGAAATTGATTATTCTGGTTTAGATATTATGGAAATTATAAATGAGGGTATATTAGGAGACATTGAAACGCTTTCAGAGTACGAAAACTTGTTAAATGATACGAGTGAAGTAGTACTCGAGGGTGGTCAAATAGACGAAGAACCTATAGATATGGCTCTGATAAAAGGCGAAATAAAAAATGTCATTTCTTTAATTGAAGATATTTCAAGAAACATGAAAAATGAGTATAGAAAAGCGAGAATGAAAAGACTTATGGGAATTATTCCTGTACCTCAGAATTTTGAAAAAGAAGTCTTGCATTATATAAAAAACTCCATTGAGCTTGACAATTCACAGAGTAGAAAGTTATCTTTTATGCATACAGTAAAGAAAAAAATAGAACTTTACAAGGATTTAAAAAACCAAAAAAATTTTTATGAAGCTATAATAAAAGGTGCAAAGGATGTTATTTAAAATGGTGAGGAAAACTATTGATGCCCTCCTTATTGGCGGGATGATGATTTCACTGCTTTTGGCTGTTTTGCTTAGTAGTTTGCAATATGTGGCTTTTAACCGTAATTTTTATAAAGAGGAATATGAAAAAAATAATGTAATGTCAGTAACTGGCATGAGTATTGATGAACTTATGAAAGTAACCCAGATAATGCAGAAGTATTTAATGGATAAAGAAGAAACTTTAGATGTAATGGCAAAAATTAATGGCAGTATGCAGAGAATGTTTAATGATAGAGAATTAGCTCATATGAAAGATGTAAAAGATTTGTTTCAAATGGGTTTTTTAACAAGAAATATATCAATAATAGTTTTTATACTCATTTTTACATACTTTCTTTTTGAAAAATCCTTTTATAAAGCCTTTGATTATCTTCTAAAAGGTACAATATTTATAATAATTCTACTGTTGGTTTTTGCGCTGGCGGTGACTTTGAATTTTGATAATTGGTTTACTGGTTTTCACCTTGTATTTTTTGACAATGATTTATGGCTATTAAACGTTGAAACAGATAGACTTATACAAATGTTTCCTTTAGAATTTTTTCAAGATGCTGTGTTTGTAATTTTCAGAAATACTTTCTTTACTTTTATAGTTATACTTGCTATAGTATATGGAGTAGTGAAAATGACAAAAAAGCCTGTTTTTAAATAGGCTTTTTTGTCATACGCATAAGGTATTTTCTTCTTCCCATAATGTTTCTAATTCTTCTTTTGTAATTGATTCTTTTTCTAAAAGCTTTTCGGCTATTGCAATAACTTTATGTTTATTTTCCAGCAATATTTTTTTGGCAAGTATATAACAGCTATTTATAATTTTGTCAATTTCTTTATCGACAATTTCTGTGGATTTTAACATGTGTAAGTCAAAAACCCTGTTTCCCAATTCACTCATTCCATAATTGCAAACCATCTGATAGGCAATTTTTGTAGCTTCTTTTAAGTCATTTTCGGCTCCTGTTGAAATTTCATTGAATATTATTTCCTCAGAAGCTCTACCCCCTAAAAGCATGGTTATTTTATTTTTCAACTCTGTTTTTGTTAGTAAAAAGGCATCTTCTTTTGGAAAGTTTAATACATATCCTAATGCTTCACCTCGAGGAACGATTGAAATTTTTTCTATAGTATTTACGTTTAAAATTTTTCCAATAAGAGCGTGACCTGCTTCGTGGTATGCAGCAATATTTCGTTCTTTTTCTAATACAGAAGGATTTTTCTTTTTAAGACCTGCGATTACGCGCTCTAATGCTTCTTCAAACTCTTCCTTTCCAATTTTACTTTTGTTTTTCATTACAGCCAGTATTGCTGCTTCGTTGCACATAGCAGCCAGATGTGCCCCTGTCATACCGTGAGTTTTTCGAGCTAATTCACTTAAAGATACACTTTCGTCAAGGGGTTTATTGCGAGTATGTACCTTTAATATTTCCAACCTTGCTTTCATATTAGGTGCTCCAATGTGTATGGTTCTATCAAATCTTCCAGGCCTTAATAAGGCTTCGTCTAACATGTCAATTCTATTAGTTGCTCCTATGACTATAATCCCTTCGTTGCTATTAAAACCATCCATTTCTACTAACAGTTGATTTAAAGTTTGATCTTTTTCTGAATTGTTATCGGTGTTTCTCTTTGTTCCCACAGCATCTATCTCATCTATAAATATAATACTGGGAGCGCTTTTTTTTGCTTTTGCGAAAAGAGCTCTTATGCGACTTGCACCTACTCCTACATATTTCTCTACAAATTCTGAACCGGAAGCACTGATAAAAGTAGAATTGGTTTCACCAGCTAATGCCGTAGCCAAAAGAGTTTTTCCTGTGCCTGGTGGTCCGTAAAATAATATACCCTTAGGAATTTTTGCACCCATTTTGTTGTACTTTTCTGTATTTGTCATAAAGTCGATTATAACTTTTAATTCATCGATTACTTCATCTAATCCTGCCACATCCTTAAAAGTGATATTGGTTTTTCGATGACTGGTATCTTCCTTTGTCTCAGTGATATTGTTGTAGTTTACAGGCATGAGCTCCGAAAATTTATTTTTAAATAGTAGGTAGGTTACAACAATTACTGCTGCTGTCAAGATAAAAGAAAGGTTGAGATTTAGATTTGGTTTTACTTCTGAGATAAAAATGTAAATAAAAAGTAAATTTATAAAGATAGAAAGCGCCAAAATAATAATATGCAAATTCTTTTTCATAATTTCTCGCCCCCACTTTTATTCTGAATGTAGTTTTTGCTTATTAATGCAATTTATTCGTTAATTGAAAGAGTATAAAAAATGATTTTGAAGGTAAAAATGTAAAATAAATGAACGATTTTAGGAGGTTAGATATGAAAGGTTACATGGGGATAGACGTAGGTTCTGTTAGTACTAATATTGCAGTAATTGATGAGAATAATAGAGTAATAGATTCTGTTTACATAAGGACACAGGGTCAACCTATTAAAGCAGTTCAAAATGCTCTTCGTGAGATAAAAAATAAAATAGGAGATATGGTTATTAAAGGAGTAGGCACCACAGGGAGTGCAAGGCAATTGACTGGCTTAATGGTGGGGGCAGACATTGTCAAAAATGAAATTACTGCTCATGCCGTGGCAGCTTCCAATGTAATAAAGGATGTCAGAACGGTAATTGAAATAGGGGGACAAGACTCGAAGATCATAATTTTAAGAGATGGGGTAGTAGTAGATTTTGCAATGAATACAGTCTGTGCAGCAGGTACCGGTTCTTTTCTTGACCAGCAAGCATACCGGTTAAATATTCCCATCGAACAGTTTGGAGACATAGCTTTGCAATCTAAAAGTCCTGTCAGAATTGCGGGTAGATGTAGTGTTTTTGCAGAATCTGACATGATTCATAAGCAGCAGATGGGATATGCTCTTCCAGACATAATAAGTGGCTTGTGTGATGCACTTGTTAGAAATTATCTAAATAATGTAGGGAAGGGAAAAGAAATAAAAGAGCCAATAGTGTTTCAAGGTGGTGTTGCTGCTAATAAAGGAATAAAGGCAGCCTTTGAAAAGGCATTAGGAATGAAAGTATATGTGCCTGAACATTACGGTGTAATGGGAGCCATCGGGGCAGCAATATTGGCAAAAGAAGCAGTGAAAGAAAAAGGATATACTTCCTTTAAAGGCTTTGAAGTAAGTGACTTTAAATATAGAGCGGTAGGTTTTGAGTGTACTGCTTGCCCAAATCGATGCGAAGTCGTAGAATTCATACAAGGAGATGAGGTAATTTCAAGATGGGGAGATAAGTGTGGCAGGTGGTCTAACAGTACTAGTAAGAAAGTCCATGCAAATACAGCTAGTTAATTAATGGGAGGCAATATAAGCCTCCCAATTTTAAACCTTATTTTTTTATATATGTCCATTTCCAATCATTATCCACGCCAACTGCATGCCTTACAATTCCTTTTACGTAATCCTGCTGTTAAAAATGTTAATCTATATTAAACTTACTAAAAACTCTTCCGAAATAATATGTAAAATTGTATAATAAAATTATAAAGTAATAATTTCGGAGGTTAAAGGATGGATAACCGTGATATTATTTTTGCTCTTGACATTGGGACAAGGGTAGTTGTAGGGATAGTTGGAATTGAAAATAATGGGAAATTCCAAGTGCTTGCTGTTGAACAGATGGAACATGAAAGTAGGGCAATGTTTGATGGGCAAGTTCATGATATAGATAAAGTTGCTAATGTTGTTGAAAAAATAAAGAGAAGGCTTGAAGATTCTTTAAATATAAAATTGACGGAAGTGTGTATTGCGGCGGCGGGAAGGTCTTTAAAAACTCAATTTGCGAGAGCGGAAAAAAATATTGATGAAGAGCACGAAATAACAGTAGAAGACATAAACAATCTCGAATTGGAAGCCCTTGAGATTGCACAAAATTCCATCATTTCTCAATCAGGAGTTACAAGATATCATACCGTCGGTTATACAGTATCCAATTATTACTTAAATAGTTTTCCTATTACCAATTTAAAAGGACATAAAGGCCGTGAAATAGCAGTAGAAATTTTAGCTACTTTTCTTCCTTACGATGTAGTAGAGGGACTCTATGCTGCAGTAAAAAAAGCTGGGTTGGAAGTTTCATATATCACTTTAGAGCCTATAGCAGCAATAAATGTGGCAATTCCACCTGAAATTCGGATGTTGAATATAGCTCTTGTAGATATAGGAGCAGGTACTTCTGACATTGCTATATCAAAAGAAGGAAATATAATAGCATATTCTATGGTGCCTTATGCCGGCGATGAAATTACCGAATCAATTGCTACCCATTTCCTCACCGATTTTAATACTGCCGAAAAAATAAAAAAAAGCACAAAAAAAGAAATAAAATTTAAAGACGTGTTAAATATAGAGCACAAAATAACAAAAGAAGAAGTAATGGAAATTATAGCGCCACAAGTTAAAGTTTTAGCGCAAAAGATATGCGAGGAAATTATAAAATATAATGGTAAAAGCCCTTCTGCAGTATTTTTAGTGGGTGGCAGTAGTAATCTTCCTAATTTGCCTGAAGAAATAGCCTCTATATTGAATTTACCTATAAATAGAGTATCTGTGCGAGATATAAAATCAGTAGAAATTTTAGATTACAAAGGGAAGACGTTAAAAGGCCCTGAAAGCATAACTCCAATAGGAATAGCTTACTCTGCAATGATAAATAAGAAAAAGGACTTTATAAAAGTTTCTATTGATAATAAAACAATAAAGATTTTTAACGTAAAAAATCCCACGGTAATGGATGCTTTAGTTGCTATAAACTATGACTCTAAAAATTTAATTGTGCAAAATGGTGAAGATTTAGTTATCAAGCTTAACGGCCAAAAAGTTGTTATTAAAGGTGAAGAAGGAACACCTCCCAAAATATATGTAAATGGTTCATTAGCAAATTTAAAGACTCATATAAACGATGGGGACAAAATAACAATTGTAAAAGGTCAAAAAGGGCAAGATGCTACAATAACCGCTGATGAACTACTAAAGCAGCAAAAGGGGAAATTAATTTTTGTAAATGATTCCAAAGTGGACAAAAATTA
Source organism: Thermoanaerobacter sp. X514 (assembly GCF_000019065.1). NCBI lineage: Bacteria > Bacillati > Bacillota > Clostridia > Thermoanaerobacterales > Thermoanaerobacteraceae > Thermoanaerobacter > Thermoanaerobacter sp. X514. Next base: position 1,071,484 of record NC_010320.1, read on the forward strand.
TGTTATAAAAAATGGGGATGAGATAGTTATAAAAGAAGATTTAACAAGTTTTGTTGTTACAGTAAATGGGAAAGAAGTAGAGTTAAAGGGGAAAGAAGAGTATCTCTTTGTAGACGTATTTAATTTTATAGATTTGAAACTGGATAATAACAAGGTGCCAGAAATGAAACTTAATGGAAGGCGTGCCTCCTATACAGATATATTAAAGCCAGGAGATAATATTGAAATTGAAATATAAAAGTAGGTGAAGTCTCCGCTTTTAAAAGGGTGGAGACTTTATAAAGTTGTGGAATTTTGACATTGCTGATATAATTAAGGGAGAGGTGAAAAGAGAATGGATATATTTATTGAAAAATTGGTCAAAAAACAAAAAACTTCGAAGGATAATCTATTTAGTATTGGTGTTGTGGTGGCTACATTAATTATTGTGTTTGGCGTGATACCTTTAATACCAATAGTTAAAAATTTCTTAATTTTCTTTTTGTTTTTGTTTGGCTATTTAGCGCATTACTTAATAAGGTCGAGAAACATTGAGTTTGAGTATTCGCTTACAAACAGTGAATTGGATGTAGATAAAATAATTGACCAAAAAAGAAGGAAACATGTTATAAGCGTTGACTGCAGAGATTTTGAAATCATGGCAAGAGTTAACAGTGACAGATTCACACAAGATATAAAAACTATTAAAAATCGAATTGAAGCGGTAAGTTCTATGTCTTCTCCTGATGTATATTTTGCAGTTTTTGAAAATGGGGGAGTAAAAACTTTGCTATTTTTTGAGCCAAATGAAAAAATGTTGGAAGCGATAGCAAGGTATATACCAAGGAAGCTTTTTAGATAATATTGAGAGGTTTGGGATATGAAAGGAGAATTAGAATTTCTAGATATTAGTAAGAAAACAGGATTGTCTGTCACACTATTGAAAGAAATAATAAAGGTGATATCAAAATATACAAGTGTTGAAAAAGCAGTTATTTTTGGTTCCAGAGGTCGGGGAGACTTTAAAAAAACGTCGGATATTGATATTTGTATTTTTGGAGATGAAGTAACACATACAGAGATAAATCTTTTAGAATTTGATTTAAGAGAATTAAATACTCCTCTTGACTTTGATGTAGTAAGTTTTAAAAGTATTACGAAAGAGGAATTAAAAGAAAACATATTGAAGGATGGAGTAGAGGTATATGATAGAAAAAAGATTACTTCAGAGATTTGAAGATTTTAAAAATGCTTTTATGCGTTTAAAAGAAGCCTTTGATATCGAGATAGAGAATGAGATAATTATTGATGGGATAATACAAAGATTTGAATTTACTTTTGAATTAGCGTGGAAACTTATGAAAGATTATCTTGCTTATGAAGGGATTGAAGTAAACAGTCCGAGAAGTGTTATCAGGGCAGCTTATGAAAATCATTTAATAGATGATGGAGAAGCTTGGATAGATATGTTAATGGATAGAAATAAAACTTCACATATTTACGATAAAAAATTATCTTTAGAGATTTATAACAATATAAAGGATAAGCATTTAAAATATCTTGAAGATTTAAAAAGAAAATTGGAAATGATCATTGAGAGAGAAAATAAGTAAGATTCCTTTATCTTAATTTATGCTGCTATAAGGGGATTATTTGAAAATAGAAAGAAATAACTAATAAATTATAAGGAGTTGATGAAATGATTAAAGCAGTTATTTTTGACATGGACGGTGTAATTATTGACAGTGAGCCAATACACATTAAATTAGAAGAGGAATTATTCAAAAGTTTAGGAGTAGAGATAAGTGAAGACGAACATTTGACATTTGTGGGGACTTCTTCTTATTATATGTGGAGGAAGGTTAAAGAAAAATTTAATCTTTCTCAAAGCGTAGAAGAGCTTGTAGAAATAGATAGAAAAAGGTATTTAGAACATGTCTTGAAAACAGGCGAAATAATTCCTATAGAAGGTATAACAGAGACGGTAAAAAAGCTTTTTGAGAAAGAGTATAGATTAGCTGTTGCTTCTTCCTCTCCTATAGATGTGATAGAATTAGTTGTGAAAAAGTTGGGAATTGATAACTGTTTTGAGGTGCTTGTATCTGGAGACTATGTAAAAAATAGCAAACCAGCCCCAGATATATTTTTATATGCAGCAGACAAATTAAAAGTAAAACCTCATGAGTGTGTTGTAATTGAGGATTCATACAATGGAGTTCATGGTGCTAAAAAAGCAGGGATGAAAGTGATAGGTTTTAAAAATCCTAATTCCGGAAATCAGGACTTATCAGAAGCTGATTTTATTATAGATTCTTTGGGAGAAGAATTATTAGAAATTATAGATGAATTAAACAATGCGGAAGATGTTGTTAAAAACTAATAAAAATAAATGGTGCGCCTGACAGGAATTGAACCTGCGACCTCTCGGTCCGGAGCCGAACGCTCTATCCGCTGAGCTACAGGCGCACACTTTACACATAAAAGTTTACTATGAAAAAACTAACCTGTCAAATGGATTTGATATTTATTAAACGTAGTGGTAAAATAATATTTGGAAACAATAAACAAAAGGAGGAGTGACAGATGCAGAGCGTTAGTATCGAAGCTATAAAAAGAGATACTGGTAAAAATGCAGCTCGCCGTTTGAAAAATCAAGGCTATATTCCTGCTATTTTATATGGCAAGGGTATGGCGGAGAGCATTCCTTTGGCAGTTGAATATAACAAGCTTCAAAGGTTGCTACAAAAACATGGAAGGAATGTCCTCCTCAATGTGATTGTGGATGGTTCTACTCATAATGCGGTTATTAAAGAGATTCAAGAAGATACTTTGAAAGGGAAAATAATTCATGTTGATTTCCAAAGAGTGTCAATGTATGAAGAAATTGAAGCTACTGTTCCATTGAAATTTGAGGGAACAGGCCTTATTGAAAGTAGAGGTGGAATTGTACAGCATCAACTTTGGGAGTTGACAGTGGAAAGCTTACCCGACAAAATTCCTCAAGAAATTGTTGTGGATTTAAGCAATTTAGAGATTGGAGATACACTTTTTGTAAAAGATATACAAGTTCCTGAGGGAGTAAAAGTTGTAGATGACCCCGATGAGATTGTAGTTTCTGTATTGGCACCTAGAGAAAGTGAAGAAGAGGCAGAAGAAGAGGCTACTGAAACAGCGAAAGAAAGTGAATAATAAAAAAAGAGAGGTTATACCTCTCTTTTTTTAATAATTAGCTATTTTTCTTTTTTCATTGGTTAGCCTTTCTGGGATTATATCATTTCGGATTAAGTCTTCATAAGTTTCTCGCGCAACAATTATATCAGCCTGACCATTAGATACGAGTACTGCAGCAGGACGAGGTAACCTGTTATAATTGCTGGCCATCGAATAATTGTAAGCACCTGTACAGGTTACAGCTAGTATATCTCCTTCTTCAATTTTAGGTAGAGTAATGTCCCAAATTAGCATATCACCTGATTCGCAAAGCTTTCCTGCTATTGAAACTTTTTCTGATTTTATATTCTTAGCTTTATTAGCTACAATAGCATCATATTTTGCTCCATATAAAGCGGTACGTATATTATCAGACATTCCTCCATCTACCGCTACGTATTTTCTGACACCTGGTATGTCTTTAATTGCTCCTACTGTGTAAAGAGTAGTTCCGGCATTTCCTATTATAGAACGACCTGGCTCTACAATTATGTTTGGCATTTTTATATTTAAAGCAACGGAGTATTCTTTTACTGCTTGCATTATTTCTTGAGCTATTTGTTCGATTGGCTGGGGATCGTCCTCTTCTACATATGCTATTCCAAAACCTCCACCTAAATCTAGTTCCCCTACTTCCCAACCTAAAAATTCTTTTACTAATTTTAAGAAATTCATCATAATTTCTATTTCAGCTTTATAAGATTCTGCATCAAAAATCTGAGAACCGATATGAGAATGTAGACCTACTAGATTTACATTTTCCAAAGTTAAAGCATATTCTATGGCTCTCATTGCGTCTCCATTAAAAAGAGGGAAGCCAAATTTTGAATCCATTTGTCCTGTTTTTACATATTGGTGAGTATGAGCTTCTACACCAGGAGATACTCTTATATAAATATTAGGAACTTTATTCATCTTTTTTGCCAAGTCATTTAACATATTTAGTTCATACCAATTATCTACAATGATTCTCCCAATATTATTTTCTAATGCCATTATAAGTTCTTCTTTTGATTTATTGTTGCCGTGAAAGTATATTTTTTCAGCAGGGAATCCTGCTTTTAACGCAGTATATAGTTCTCCACCAGAAACGACATCAAGACCCAAGTTTTCTTCTTCAATTATTTTGCATATTGCCATTGTCATGAAAGCTTTGCTGGCATAAATCACTTCATTTCCTGGATAATCTTTTTTAAAGCCATTATAAAATGCTCTACAATTTTGCCGCAATAACTCTTCGTCTATTACATAAAGCGGTGTACCAAACTTTTTTGCAAGAGTTACAGTATCGCAACCACCTATTTCCAAATGACCCTTTGAATTTATCTTCATTGTCCCATGCAACATTCTATCAACCTCATTTACTTTAATAATTTAAATTATGAAACTAAATAACAAAATAAAATACAGCTAAGTATTACCTCAGCTGTCTAGTTTGCACATAGACATGGTAATACCTCCTTCCCCCTATAGCGAGATAGCTCTTCACTGAAGGCTCGGGAAACCTCCAGTGACAGTCCTATACCTATTCGGCATAGGCCCAGCTGCGTAAACTTTAAGGAATTTACGCGCTTCGGCGAGCATCCCTTTCATATACCTTCATCGGCCCTTAAATACCTCTGGTATACTACTCTTGATAACCCGCGCCTCTACCTCACCTTCCAAGAAGATGAGGTATTGTTATTCAATTTTTTTATTATAATATCATTTATGAAAACACCTGTCAATAGATTTTCGAAAAATTCTTATTAGAAATTAAAAAATGGATAAACTAAATGAGAGGTGTTTATAAATGCCATGGATAATAACTTTCATAGTTTCATGGATTATATTCTTTTTGTTAGTTGATTGGAGGTATATAAAATATACTGTATGGGGAGGACTATTAGCTTTAAGCTTTCAACTTGTTGTAGATGAAATTGCAATTGGTCTTAATCTTTATGATTTTTCTAATGTTGTTATTAGGATCTTTGATTCAAGTTTATTTTTTACTTTAGGTGCGCCTTTTTGCATAGGGGTATTGTATGCACAAACATATCCTAAAAATAATATTTTGCGCCTTATAGATGTGATCATTTCAACCGCATTATTTTTTATAATGGAATATTTATTAGTGCATATAGGGGCACTAAAGTATTTTCACTGGCACTATTTATATAGTCTAATTATAGACGTGGCAGCACTTTTGGCCTTAGGAAATCTCATCACTATTTTTAAATTGTCCCCCTGGATGAGGAGGGAAAAATAGTGAAACTATATGTTTTTTTGAGTTTGATTGTTATTGATGGGGTATTGGTGTTCTTGTGGTTTAATTTTTTAAATAAAATTCAAAAAAAAGAGGGTTAAAGAAAAAAATACCTACTATTGTAGATATATTGTACAAAAATTTGTGCTAAATATCATATTTATTGACGATAGTAAAGTAGAAGAAATAGTATTATAATAAAGGCATCAAACGTTTTCTAATAGGGGGAATCTAAAAATGGCTGATGTTGTACTCAAACATGTTTACAAAGTCTATCCAGGTGGTGTTACCGCAGTTAAAGATTTTAATCTGGAAATTCAGGACAAAGAGTTTATAGTATTGGTTGGACCTTCCGGTTGTGGTAAAACTACAACATTGAGAATGATAGCAGGACTTGAGGAAATATCAAGTGGGGAACTTTATATTGATGGCAAACTTGTGAATGACGTGCCACCAAAAGATAGGGATATCGCAATGGTATTCCAAAACTATGCTCTTTATCCTCATATGACAGTGTATGACAATATGGCTTTTGGTCTTAAACTTAGAAAGGTTCCAAGAGCGGAAATTGATAGAAAAGTAAAAGAAGCAGCTCGAATTTTAGGATTGGAAGAATATTTAAACAGGAAACCAAAAGCTTTGTCAGGTGGACAAAGACAGAGGGTTGCATTGGGACGTGCTATTGTCCGCAATCCAAAAGTATTCTTGATGGATGAACCTTTGTCCAACTTAGATGCAAAGTTGAGAGTACAAATGAGAACCGAGTTGGCTAAACTACACGATAGATTACAGACGACTTTCATATATGTTACCCACGACCAAACAGAAGCTATGACAATGGGTACAAGAATAGTAGTTATGAAGGATGGCGTTATTCAGCAAGTAGATAAACCTCAGACTATTTATGATTATCCAAATAATTTGTTTGTAGCTGGATTTATTGGAAGTCCTCAAATGAACTTTATTGATGCAAGATTAGAAAATAAGAATGGCAAAGTATATGCTACTTTTAAGGGATTCAGCATTTTGGTGCCAGAAGGGATTTTAAAGAGATTAAAAGATCCAAGCTACGTTGGAAAAGAAATTGTGCTAGGAATAAGGCCAGAAGATTTGCATGACGAAGAAGTGTTCTTGGAAGCATATCCAGAGGCTGTAGTTGAAGCAAAAGTAGATGTTACAGAGTTGATGGGTCCAGAGACATATCTATATTTGGATGTGAATGGTGTTCCATTGACAGCAAGAGTAGATCCAAGAACAAGGGCAAAAGCAGGAGACGTAATTAAAATAGGATTTGATATAAATAAATTGCACATGTTTGATAAAGAAACAGAAATGTCAATTTTGAATAGAGTAATAAGCTAAAAGGCGGTTATTCCGCCTTAGACTGTAGACAAACTTTTTATATAACATGTTAGCATTTTGCATAAGTGTAGCGACTTGATAGAGCAGTAACTAAACTTAGCGAGGCTGAGAGGCGAAAGCGGGGCCGAAGCCAAGGAAGGCGGAGGCGGGCACTAAGTCAAGGATGACGAATGTGCCCGGAACCCCGCTTGAGCCCGAGGGCGAGCGATAGTTTAGTCTGCGATATCACCGGAGCGAACGATGCAAAATGCTAACAACGATAATTAGTTTGCCAGCAAACTGAGGCGGTTATTCCGCCTTTTATTTTTTGTGTCAAAATACCACATAAATTTACATTTGCCTATTATTTCTTCTAGGAAATAGTGTATAATTATTGTATACTATAAAGTAAGGTGGTATGAAAATGATCGGCTATGACCTTATAAAAAAGGTGGCTTACGATATTCAAAAAAATCTTCAAATGCCGTTATATATAATAGATAAGTCAGGAAATTTAATTTACGGTAACAAAGATTTTTTTGAAAAAAAAGCAGGATTTTTAGAGATAAAGGTAGAATATATTGATGAAAAAGATATATATGAAGTAGGAGAATTTATATGCTATAACATATTTTACAATAATGTTCTCTTTTTTACTATCGCTTTAGAAAGAAAAGATGAACAATCAAAAAAAGTGCTTTATCTAATTTCTCTAATTTTTGAACAATTGCTGCAGAAATATAATAGAGAAGAGTTTTTGATAGAGGCTTTAACAGGTAAATTAAGCGTAAATTTAGTGTCGTATTATGCTGAAAAATATAAAATAAATAAGAATGTGAAATACACAGTAGCAATTGTCGAATCGAATAATGAAATTGATGATGCGATAAAGATAATTACAAATATTTTTGATAAAGGCAATTTATATACTGTAAAATTTGATGATAAAAGATTTGTAACGATATTTTCTTACAAAGGAAATAACTCTTTAATAGAACTTTATAAAACTATGAAAGATATGATAGAATCTGAAGGCTATATGAAAGTAAAAATAGCTAGTTCTTCTTCCTTTGTGCCAATTGAGAATATACATATCGCCTATAGGGAAGCAGAGACAGCCTTACTTATTGGACAAAAATTGGAAGATGAAAAAGGAATATATATTTACGAAGATTACAGCTTTCCAGAAATTTTATGGGGAATTGATATAGAGAAGGTAAATAATTTTATTAAAAAAAGAAATATTGATTTTGGTATTTTCAAAGATGAGGAATTGATACAAACCTTAAATGCTTTTTTCAGGAATAGTTTAAATTTGAGTGAGACTGCCAGAGAGTTATACATTCATAGGAATACATTAGTTTATAGACTTGATAAAATTTTTAAAATGACAGGTCTGGATGCTAAAAATTTTGATGATGCTGTCCTATTAAAGACGATCATGATTTTGACCAAATTATATAATATTCCGAGGTGAGAAAATTTGATTAAATTTATAAATGTATCCAAAAGATACAATAAAGATATAATTGCTCTTTCAAATATTAGTTTTGAAATTGAAAGTGGGGAATTTGTATTTATTGTTGGGCCTAGTGGCGCAGGTAAATCAACTTTAATTAAATTATTGCTAAAAGAGGAAGAACCTACTTCTGGCAGTATTATGATTAATAAAAAAGATATAACAAAACTTAAAAAGCGTGAGATACCTTATTTGAGAAGGAGTATGGGGGTAGTTTTTCAAGATTTTAGATTGCTTCCTAATAAAACAGTGTTTGAGAATGTTGCCTTTGCTATGGAAATAGTTGGAGCACATCCAAAGGAGATAAGAAGAAAAGTCCCAATGGTATTGGCATTAGTAGGGTTAAGTGATAAAGCGGACAAGTATCCTAGGCAGCTGTCTGGTGGAGAACAACAAAGGGTTTCTTTAGCAAGAGCTATTGTAAATGAACCTTCTATTCTTATAGCAGACGAGCCTACTGGTAATCTTGATCCTGATACTTCCTGGGAAATTGTAAAACTCATTTCTGAAATAAACAAAAGAGGCACTACAGTTGTTATGGCCACCCATGCAAAAGATATAGTAGATGCCATGAAAAAAAGAGTAATAGCGCTGGAGAAAGGAAACATAGTACGAGACGAAGTAAGGGGTGCTTATGGATATGCTCTTTAGAAATTTAAAATATTTTTTAAAAGAAGGTTTTAATAATTTAGCAAGAAATAGGCTTATGACAATAGCTTCTATAACTTCTGTAATGGCAGCAATGCTTATTTTAGGTTTGTTTCTTGTTATTATTTTAAATGTTAATAGCTTGACTAATCAGGTGGAATCTCAATTAGAACTTAAAGTCTTTTTAAAAGATAATATTTCTGAACAAGAAGTTAGCCAGATAGGTAATGAGATAAAATCAATACATGGTGTTACTTCAGTAGTTTTTGAATCTAAAGAAGAGGCTTTACAAAAATTCAAACAACAATTAGGAGATAAAAGCTATTTAGCAGAAGGTTTAGAAAAGGACAATCCCCTTCCCCAATCTTATATAGTAAAAGTGAAAGATGCTAATTTGATGAAAAATATTTCAAACAAGATAAAGCAGATAAATGGAGTTGACAAAGTAAGTTATGGGCAAGATGTTGTAGATAAGCTTCTTGGAATTATAAAGATAATAAGGATAGTGGGGCTTTCTATTATACTTATTCTCTTTATAATTTCAATTGTCATAATTTCCAACACAATAAAATTGGGGGTTTTTGCAAGGAGAAGAGAAATCAACATAATGAAGTATATTGGAGCGACTGATTGGTTTATACGATGGCCATTTTTGATTGAAGGTATAGTATTAGGATTGGTAGGTGCCTTGCTATCAGTTGTAATATTAGCTTTAATTTATGGATATATGCTTGATATTATTAATAATAAATTAATGGTGTTTAAACTATTGCCATTAGAAAAAATAGCAGGGGACATTATAGTATATTTTTCTATAATTGGTGCAATTATTGGAGCCTTAGGAAGTGGACTTTCAATTAAAAGGTTCTTGAATGTTTAAAAATTTACAAGGGGGAAATAGCATTGCGAAGATATAGGTGGAAATGGCTAATCTTTGTCGTTATATTTCTCTTTACAGTGCTCTTTACGTCCTATCCAAAAGCAGACCAGCTTCAAGATGCTAAAAACAAATTAAATCAAATCCAAAAATCCATTACTGAGACTAAGAAGAAAAAGGAAGAAATAATTAATCAAAAAAATGATATTGCCGCTCAAATAGCAGATTTGGATAAAAAACTTAATGCTACACAGCAAGAATTAGCAAATGCACAAAAACAATTGTCTGATATTACTGCAAAACTTAACAAGACGCGAAAAGAATTAGAAGCGGCCAAACAAAAGGAAAATACCCAGCTCCAAACAATGAAAGAGCGTATAAGGGCTATATACATAAGTGGCGAATGGGGATATTTAGACGTACTTCTTGGTGCCCAAAATTTTGGAGATTTTATAACGCGATTGGATATTGTAAAACGCATAGTAGATTTTGATTCTAGTTTATTTGAATCCTATAAGCAACAGAGAGAACTTATTGAACAAAAAGAAAAAGAATTAGCACAAATGCAAAGAGAAGCGCAAAATTATAAAAACCAAATAGTTTCTCGACAAAGGGAATTACAAGTAGCTATGGCCTCGCGGGAAGGTTTGATGAGAGATTTAGAGAGACAGCAAAAATTATATGAACAACAGGAAGATGAGCTTTTGCAGCAGTCGAAACAGTTAGAGACAGTTATTCAACAATTGCAAGCGAAGTCAAGCATCAAATATGGCGGTGGAAAACTCTTATGGCCTGTTCCTTCTAGTAATGTGATTACCTCACCTTTTGGAATGAGATTGCATCCTGTACTTGGGGTTTATAGAATGCATACAGGTATTGATATTGCCGCCAATACGGGGGCTTCAATAGTAGCTGCGGCAGATGGACAAGTAATTTTTTCAGGATACTATGGGGGATATGGTTATACGGTAATTATAGACCATGGGGATGGAATATCTACCTTGTATGCTCATAATTCTGCCTTATTAGTAAAAGAAGGAGATACAGTTAAAAGAGGCCAAGTTATTGCAAAGGCAGGAAGTACAGGTTTAAGCACAGGTCCGCATTTGCACTTTGAAGTGCGTAAAAATGGTGTTCCAGTTAATCCGATGGACTGGTTAAAATAACCAGTCTGTTTTTTTTATTTCATGAATGTTGTATAATAAATAAGAACATATATATAATTTTAAGAGACTAAAAAAGGTGGGGAAATTATGGCAAAAAAAAGATTTTATATTTTGTTAGCAATGCTTTTGATAGTTACAAATGTCATAACTTTTGCACTCGCAAATGTGGTGTCAGTGGCTCTTCCCAATGGTAAAGTAATTGTTTCTCGCGAGGAGTACCAGTTGATAAAAAAATATAGTAAACTTTTTGAAATTGAGAAAACCCTTGAAAATAGATATGTGGATAGAGTAAATTCTTCAATTCTTTTAGAAGGCGCTCTGAAAGGAATGGCTAATTCTTTAGAGGACCCTTATACTGTATACATGAATAAAAAAGAATTTTCTGATTTTATGACTCAAACTACAGGTACTTATGGGGGAATAGGGATAGTTGTAGCAGTTGATAAAGAAGACCATATTGTGGTGGTTTCTCCAATAAAGAATACACCGGGGGAAAGAGCAGGAATAAAATCCGGAGATATAATAGTAGAAGTGAACAATAAAAAAGTAAGTGGCAAAAATTTAGATGAAGCAGTAGCTATGATGAGAGGACCTCAAGGAACAGAGGTAACCCTTACTATAATGAGAGAAGGAAAAACTTTTACTAAGACAATTACAAGAGAGATAATAAAATTAGAAACAGTATATGATGAAATGCTTCCTGATAAGATTGGGTATATTAAGATTACAATGTTTGACCAAAGCACAGCTGATGACTTTAAGGCAGCTCTTGATAAATTAAAGTCTCAGGGTATGAAAGGACTTATACTAGATTTAAGAGATAATCCTGGTGGACTTTTAGAGGAAACTATAGATATTTCTAATTTAATTTTGCCAAAAGGGGTTGTTGTGACGACCAAAGGGAGAGTTGACAATAAAGAATATTATTCTAAAGGACCTGGTCTGGGATTGCCACTTGCTGTGCTTGTAAATAAAGGCAGTGCTAGTGCCTCAGAAATTTTAGCAGGTGCAATAAAAGATAGGAAAGTAGGAGTTTTAGTTGGATCAAATACTTTTGGAAAAGGACTTGTACAAACTATTGTTGACTTTGGTGATGGTACAGGATTAAAATATACTATTGCAAGGTATTACACGCCAAATGGCACAAATATTCAAGGCAAAGGAATTGAGCCCAACTATGTAGTGGAGCTTCCTGAAAGTTACACTCTTCAAGATACTCCTGACTTAAAAGGAGATACTCAGCTTATAAAAGCTTTTGAAATTGTAAAAAGTGAGATAAAGTAGGGTGTTAAAATGACAGCTTTTATTAAAGTTTTTTGGTGGGCAATAGAGACGATAGCTTTATCAGTTTTTAATCCCTTTTTCTGGATAGTGATAATTCTGATAGTAATGCAGTATAGAAACAAAATAGCCATAGAAAGGGAAATTATGGGACAGGAGCAAGAACCAATGAAAGAATTGGTTCTTGACTCTGTCTTTTATGGTGTAATTGCTGCAATAATTGGGAGCTTTCTCATGATATTTTTAGGAATAACAATAGAAAATATAGGGCTTCAGTATGTATGGCCTTTGGTCATAGTATTGATGCTTGTCAATCCTAGATATATTTGTTTTTCTTATGCAGGAGGAATAGTTTCTCTATTCAGCTTGTTTTTTGGATTTCCTAATATAAGTGTGCCTGCCCTTATGTCTATTGTAGGTATTCTTCATTTGATGGAAAGCCTTTTAATATATATAGATGGTCCAAGGAATGCCACTCCTATCTTTGTAAGGCTTAAGGATGGGCGAGTGGCAGGAGGCTTTACTATGCAAAAGTTTTGGCCTATTCCTTTTGCTGCATTAACTATTGCTACTGGGATAACAATAACGGGACAGGGTGTAAATATGCCAGATTGGTGGCCCATCATCAAACCCTCTGGCATTGATTTAAATAATGTAATTTTTTTGATGATGCCAGCAATTGCAGCTTTGGGATATGGAGATTTAGCTTTAACTCAACTTCCAGAGAAGAAAACGCGCATTTCTTCGCTGCGTTTATTTTGCTTTAGCATAGTTTTAATTATATTAGCAGTATTAGGAATCTATATTAAATTATTTCAATATTTGGCAGCTATTTTTGCTCCAGTAGCTCATGAGCTTTTGATTTTGATAGGACAAAGAGAAGAAAGGGAAAATCCACCTCTTTTTGTAGCGCCAGATACAGGAGTGATGATTTTAGCGACAGCAAAAGGTTCTCCCGCTAGAGAAATGGGAATTAAACCGGGGGATGTAATATTAAAAATTAATGATATTCCTATTAATGAGCCAGATGATATAATACGAATACTCAATGAACGGCCTTCTGTGATGTGGATCACTGTAAAAGATTTAAATGGCAATTATACTAACTATGAATATAAGGATCCACAGGGAATTTTGGGATTAGGAGTTTTAATAGTGCCAAAGGCAACTTCTATGATTTATGAAATTAATGGGGAAGGAATATTTATAAAAAAATTAAAAGAAATCTTTAAAAACATTTTTAAGAAAAACAGATAAGGAGGCAGGGTGAGTGTTTTTACAAACTTTTGAAACATATAATTCTTTTAATGAAAGAGAGTTAAAAAATAAAAACGTCGTTGTAATAGATACCCTACGAGCTACAAGTGTTATTACTACTGCTTTATACAATGGAGCTAAAGAGATTATTCCAGTTTCAGAAGTGGAAGAAGCGATCGAACTTGTAAAAAGTTTAGATAAAACGACTTATCTTTTGGGTGGGGAAAGGAACTCTACAAAGATTGAAGGCTTTGACTTATCTAATTCTCCTTTGGAGTATACTCGTGAAAAGGTGGAAAATAAAACAATAATTTTTACTACTACTAATGGGACAAAAGCTTTAAAAAAAGTCTCTTTAGCAGATAATGTAATTTTAGGATGTCTTTTAAATGCTTCTGCGGTTGCTAAGTATATATATACCAGCAATAAGGATACAATAATTGTATGTGCCGGGACAGAAGGGAAATTTTCTCTTGACGACATAATAACTGCTGGAGTGATATATAAAAAACTGCAAGATTTAATGGAATTTGAAAGTGATGATTTATCAAAAGCCAGTTATTTTTTGTACAAACCTTATGAAGATAACTTGTATGAAATAATGAAACATGGCTTTCACTTTAAAAGATTAAAAGACTTAGGGTATGATGAAGACATAGAGTTTTGCTTGACGGTTGATAAGTTTGATATTGTGCCAAAACTTAAAGACGGAATTATAAAAAATTCAGCCGACCTGTAAAGGCCGGCTGTTTGGTATGTGCAAAATGTCAGCCATTTATAAAGTGTAGCTACATCTTTACCTACAAGATCTTGACACGGACGGCTGTTTGGTTATGTTTGTGTTGACAAGTAGGGTATGCTATAATAATAAGATGATAATTGCAAAGAGGGTAGAAAAAATGAGTGGATTTAAGTTGGTATCTAATTTTAAACCAACAGGAGACCAACCTCAAGCTATAGATAAATTAGTTGAAGGGGTAAAAAAAGGATATAGATTTCAAACCTTATTGGGTGTGACGGGTTCTGGAAAAACCTTTACTATGGCTAATATAATCCAGAAGTTAAATCGTCCTACTCTTGTCATCGCTCATAACAAGACCTTGGCTGCACAATTGTACAGCGAATTTAAAGAGTTTTTTCCAGACAATGCGGTAGAATATTTTGTGAGTTATTATGACTACTACCAACCGGAGGCTTATATACCCCAAACTGATACTTATATTGAAAAAGATGCTTCTATAAATGAAGAAATAGATAAATTGAGGCACTCTGCTACGGCAGCTCTTTTTGAGCGAAGAGACGTTATAATTGTCGCCAGTGTTTCTTGTATATATGGCTTAGGTGACCCTGTAGATTACGAAAATCTTATGCTTTCTCTAAGGCCGGGAATGATAAAAGATAGGGACGAAATAATTAAAAAGCTTGTAGATATACAATATGAAAGAAATGATGTGAATTTTACAAGAGGCAAATTCAGGGTAAGAGGAGATGTTATAGAAATTTTCCCTGCTTCTTTTTCCAATAAGGCGATAAGGGTTGAGCTTTTTGGAGATGAAATTGACAGAATAGCGGAAATTGATGTGTTAACAGGTGAAGTACTGGGATTAAGAAAACACGTGGCTATATTTCCGGCTTCTCACTATGCTACTTCAAAAGACAAATTGGAAAGAGCGATAAAAAGCATTCGAGAAGAACTGGAGCAAAGGTACAAAGAGCTTAAAGATGCTGGCAAAATAGTAGAGGCTGAAAGACTAAGACAGAGGACAAATTACGACTTAGAGATGCTTCAAGAGATGGGCTACTGCCAAGGAATAGAAAATTATTCAAGGCATATTTCAGGAAGACCTCCAGGAAGCCCTCCTTATACTCTTTTAGATTATTTCCCTAAAGATTTCCTTATCTTTATAGATGAGTCTCATGTGACAATTCCTCAGATTAGAGGGATGTACAATGGAGATAGGTCGAGAAAAGAAGCATTAGTAGAATACGGATTTAGACTTCCTTCTGCCTTTGACAATCGTCCTCTTACTTTTGAAGAGTTTGAAAAGAGGATAAATCAAGTTATCTTTGTTTCTGCAACACCAGGACCTTACGAGCTTGAACATTCGGAGCAAGTTGTTGAGCAGTTAATACGACCGACAGGTCTTATAGATCCAGAAGTGATTGTAAAACCTGTAAAAGGGCAAGTAGATGACTTAATAGGAGAAATTAGAAAGACGGTAGACAAAGGCTTTAGAGTACTTGTTACAACTCTTACGAAAAAAATGGCAGAGGATTTAACGGATTATCTAAAAGATATGGGAATAAAAGTAAAATATTTACATTCTGATATTGAGACGATTGAAAGGGTGGAAATAATAAGAGATTTAAGGCTGGGTAAATTCGATGTTTTAATAGGCATAAATCTTTTAAGAGAAGGGTTGGATATACCTGAGGTTGCTTTGGTGGCAATATTAGACGCAGACAAAGAGGGATTTTTGCGTTCAGAGACTTCCTTAATACAGACTATAGGACGTGCCGCAAGAAATGCGGAAGGACGAGTAATAATGTATGCAGATACTGTAACAAATTCTATGAAGAGAGCAATTGATGAGACGAATAGAAGAAGAAAGATACAAATGGAATATAACAAAAAGCATGGTATAACTCCAAAGACAGTAATTAAGGGAGTAAGAGATGTAATTGAAGCTACTCACGTAGCTGAAGAAGAACAGAAGTACAGAAGAAAGAAAGTTAAGACTTATGACCCTGAAATTATTAAGTCAACTATAGAGCAACTTGAAAAAGAAATGAAAGAAGCTGCAATTGAGCTGCAGTTTGAAAAGGCTGCAAAATTGAGAGATGTGATTTTTGAATTGAAGAAACAGTTGGAGGAAGTAGTTTGAGGTGAAATCATGGCGAAAGACAAAATTGTAATTAAAGGGGCAAGAGTTCATAATTTAAAAAATGTAGATTTGGAGATTCCACGAGATAAATTAACTGTGATAACGGGTTTATCAGGTTCTGGTAAGTCTTCTCTTGCCTTTGATACCATTTATGCTGAAGGTCAGAGAAGATATGTGGAGTCGTTGTCAGCTTATGCAAGGCAATTTTTAGGACAAATGGACAAACCAGACGTTGATTATATAGAAGGTCTTTCACCGGCAATATCTATAGACCAAAAGACCACAAATAAAAACCCTCGTTCTACGGTAGGAACGATAACTGAGATTTACGACTATCTAAGACTTTTATATGCAAGGGCTGGGATTCCCCATTGTCCTGTTTGTGGAAAAGAGATTAGCATGCAAACTATAGATCAGATGGTAGACAGAGTCAAAGAATTGCCAGAAGGTACAAGGATACAGGTACTGGCTCCTGTTATTAGAGGAAGAAAAGGGGAATATGCTAAGCTTTTAAATGACATAAAAAAGAGCGGATATGTCAGAGTGAAAATTGATGGAGTCATGTACGATGTAAATGAGGAGATTAAACTTGACAAAAATAAAAAGCATACTATTGAAGTTGTGGTAGACAGGGTTATTATAAAACCGGGAATAGACATGAGGTTGACAGACTCTATAGAAACAGCTTTAAAATTAGCAGATGGGATAGTTTCTATTGATGTAATAGACGGAGAAAGCTTTACACTCTCTGAAAAATACGCTTGTACAGAGTGCAACATAAGTATTGAAGAACTTTCCCCGAGAATGTTTTCCTTCAATAGCCCTTATGGGGTTTGCCCTGTTTGCACTGGATTGGGAGAATTTATGAAGGTAGATCCAGAGCTTTTAATACAAGACCCTAAAAAATCATTAGCAAATGGGTTGTTGCCGGGGATTGTTGCTTCACAGGATAGTTATGCTTATTACAACATTTTAAGATTAATTGAACATTTTGGATATACAGAGAATACTCCTTATGAAAAGTTTAGTGAAGATTTAAAGAATGTACTGCTTTATGGCAAAGATACAAAAGGTAAGTCCTATGGATTTGAAGGTATAGTAAACAATCTTGAAAGAAGGTACAACAATACTTCTTCAGATTTTATAAAAGAAGAGATAGAGAAATATATGAGACCGGTTACTTGTCCTGCATGCCATGGGGCTAGATTAAAGCCAGAAGCGCTAGCTGTGACTGTTGGTGGACTTTCCATAAAAGAAATGACAGACCTTTCTGTTGGCGAGCTTATAAAATTTATTGAGGAACTCAAATTAACAGAAAAACAAGAGATTATTGCAAAGCCAATTTTAAAAGAAATAAAGGCAAGGCTTAATTTTCTTGTGGATGTAGGACTGGATTATTTGACTCTTTCAAGACCTGCAGCTACTTTATCAGGTGGAGAAGCACAAAGGATAAGATTGGCAAGCCAGATAGGCTCTGGGCTTGTAGGAGTCACATACATCCTGGACGAGCCGAGCATTGGACTTCATCAAAGAGATAATGAAAGGCTTATAAATTCCTTGAAAAAATTAAGAGACCAAGGCAATACTCTTATAGTAGTAGAGCACGATGAGGATACAATATATGCGGCAGACTACATTGTGGATGTAGGACCAGGCGCAGGTGAGCATGGAGGAGAAATTGTAATTGCGGGTACGATAGAAGATGTGTTAAAATGTGAAAAATCAATTACAGGCCAGTATTTAAGTGGTAAAATAAAGATAGAAGTGCCAAAACAGAGGAGAAAACCTAATGGAAAAGCTTTAATAGTGAAAGGAGCTAAGGAAAACAATTTAAAGAATATAGATGTGGTTTTCCCCCTCGGAGTATTTATATGTGTTACAGGGGTTTCTGGCTCAGGCAAAAGCACCCTTATAAATGAGATACTGTACAAAGCATTGGCACAGAAGATTTATAAGTCCAAAGATAAACCAGGTATGCACGATGCAATAGAGGGTATCGATAATATAGATAAAGTAATAAATATTGACCAGTCTCCTATAGGCAGGACTCCTCGCTCAAATCCTGCTACCTATACAGGAGTTTTCGACTATATAAGAGAGGTTTTTGCAAATACTCCAGAAGCTAAAATGAGAGGCTATAAACCAGGAAGATTTAGTTTTAATGTTAAAGGTGGAAGGTGTGAAGCCTGTGGTGGAGATGGTATAATTAAAATTGAGATGAACTTTTTGCCGGATGTGTATGTCCCTTGTGAAGTCTGCAAAGGGCAAAGGTATAATAGGGAAACATTGGAAGTAAAATATAAAGGGAAAAATATTTCGGATGTACTTAATATGACGGTAGAAGAGGCGTTAGAATTTTTTGAAAATATACCCAGGATAAAAAATAAATTGATGACTTTATATGATGTGGGTTTAGGATATATTAAGCTAGGGCAACCTTCTACTCAGCTTTCAGGAGGAGAAGCACAAAGAGTAAAATTAGCTACTGAACTTTCTAAAAGGCCTACAGGTAAAACACTATATATTTTGGATGAGCCTACAACTGGATTACATTTTGCAGATGTGCATAGGCTTCTTGAAGTTTTAAATAGATTAACTGATGCGGGCAATACTGTTATTGTAATTGAACACAACTTAGATATCATAAAAAGTGCAGACTATATCATTGACTTAGGACCAGAAGGTGGAGACAAGGGTGGAAGGGTAATAGCTACAGGGACACCTGAAGAAGTTGCTGCTAATGAGAATTCTTATACAGGCCATTTTTTGAAAAAAGTCCTTTCTCAAAAATGAGGTGAATTTATGTATTATGCCATAGCTTCTCAGATATTAAAATATGTCCTTATTTTTCTCATCTACCTGTTTTTATACAGGGTTTTTAAAATAGTGTATATGGACATAAAAGGGGCAAGATATGAGAGGCAAATAACCTCTGCAAAACTTTCTTTTTTAAATGGAGAAAGGACTTTTAATCTTTTTGAAGTTACTACTATAGGAAGGTCGGAGGAATGTGATATAGTAATTGAAAGCCCTTATGTGTCTGCACGGCATGCTATCATACGAAAGAGGGGCAAAAGGTTTTATATACAAGATTTAAACAGTACAAATGGCACTTTTGTAAATGGTAAGAGAATAAAAAGAATTGCCAAAATAACAAATAATGATGTAATTACTTTAGGAGATGTTGAACTCAAATTTATTTTATAGGGTGAAATCTTATGGAAGAATATATAAAAACTGGATCTAAAGCTATGAAAAATGTTTTTTGGATATTTGTAATAGCCTTTTTGCTGCTTTTTATACACAATAAACCGAAGGGATTTGACACTATATATTTTACATTAGCATTTCCAATATTAATTTATATTGTTTATTACTTACATGTAAGATTGTTTCCCTTGGGGGAAATCCAATTTGTCATTTTAACTTCTTTTTTGACCGAAATGGGACTTATAATGATATACAGAGTTGCGCCGAATTTGCTCGTAAAACAGATTGTCTGGATTGCAATAGGATTTTTACTTTATTTCATTTCCTCATATATCTTCAAACACTATTATTTGCTTTATAAACTCAAATATGGGGAAGCTATTTACATTGCAATTACAATAGCGCTATTGGCTTTACCATTGATTTTTGGAAGAGAGATAGGTGGTGCTAAAAACTGGCTTACTTT
Source organism: Thermoanaerobacter sp. X514 (assembly GCF_000019065.1). Taxonomy (NCBI): domain Bacteria; kingdom Bacillati; phylum Bacillota; class Clostridia; order Thermoanaerobacterales; family Thermoanaerobacteraceae; genus Thermoanaerobacter; species Thermoanaerobacter sp. X514. Next base: position 1,091,568 of record NC_010320.1, read on the forward strand.
TGATGGCATATATGTTCAGCCAGCTGAGCTTGCTAAGATAATATATATAATTTTCTTGGCAAAATATTTGTGTACTAGGAGAGAAACGAAAGACATAATTATGTTAGGATTAATAACTCTTGTAATCGTAGGAATATTTGTATTGGAAAAAGACTTAGGGATGGCGTTTTTGTTTTATGCTACTACAGTATTATTAATTTTTGTCTCTACTTCTAATCTATTGTACACAGCAGTAGGGATTGGGCTATTTGTTCTAGGAGGTATAATATCCTACTTTTTGTTTTGGCACGTAAGAGTAAGAATTGAGGCATGGTTGAATCCTTGGATGGATGTACCAGGAAAAACATATCAAATTGTACAGTCCCTTTTTGCCATTGCGGCGGGAGGTTTTTTTGGTACAGGGCTTGGCATGGGGCATCCCGAATATATACCGGCTGTGGCAACTGACTTCATTTTTTCTGCCATTAGTGAAGAATTTGGGTTTTTAGGAGCGGTAGCTATAATTCTTGTGTATTTTGTTATAATGTATAGAGGGATTAAAGTGGCACTAAATGCTAAAGACGAGTTTGGTGTATTAGTAGCTACAGGCCTCATTTCAATGTTTAGCTTACAAGTTTTTACTATAATTGGTGGTGTCATAAAATTCATACCTCTGACAGGGGTAACCCTTCCCTTTGTAAGTTATGGCGGTAGTTCTATGGTGACGAGCTTTGTGACATTGGGCATGCTCAATGGCATAGCTCTTAAGGAGGAGCAACAGGATGTCCAACTTAAATCGCAATATTAAAATTCTGTTTTGGTTTTTTTCTGTACTTTTTTTCGGCCTAATTGCCTATTTAACTTATTTCCAAATATATGAAAGAGATAAATTAATTACTAGTTCTTATAGTGTTTACAATCGAAGACTTATAGAACAGGAAAAAAAGATATTGCGAGGTAGTATTTTGGACAGAAATGGGATTGTGCTTGCAAAAAGCGTGCAGGTAGATGGTTTACAAAAAAGGGAATATCTAGATGGACCTGCTTTTGCCCATGTGATAGGATACAGCCGTAGAATATACCAGCAAGGAAACACAGGGATAGAAAAAGCCTATGATAGGGAACTACTTGGAATGGTAGGAAATGACCCGATGATTCTTTTGAGGAAATTAATTTTTGGAAAAGGACAAATGGGGAATAATGTTTATTTAACAATAGATAAAACATTACAAGATATTGCTTATAAGGATATGGAGGGTAAAAAAGGAGCGGTTGTGGCTTTAAATCCAAAGACTGGTGAAATTTTAGCGATGGTTTCTACACCTTCTTATGACCCCAATACTTTAGGAGAGAATTGGGAAGAAATAATGACAAGTTCTGAGCACGTAGTTTTAAATAGAGCTACGCAAGGTTTGTATCCTCCAGGGTCTGTCTTTAAAATTGTAACTACCGCAGCAGTTTTGACATATAACCCTGAGTTATATGACAAGACTTTTTATTGTAAAGGATATATAATTGTAGATGGTAATAGAATAAATAATTTTGGAGGTATTGCTCACGGAATAGAAGATTTTAAACAAGCTTTTTATAGGTCTTGCAACTCCTTTTTTATACAGGCTGGTTTGGATTTAGGAAGTGAAAATTTGCAAACAATAGCTTATGCTTTTGGACTAGATAAACGAGTTCCTTTAGAGATAGATACAACAAAAAATCAATTTCCTCCTATTGATGGGAAGTCTGATTTAGCTGAGACTTCTATAGGGCAAGGGAAAATGCTTGTGACACCTCTTACAATGGCCTTAGTTGCTTCTGCCGTTGCAAATGATGGGGTTATAATGAAACCCTATTTGATGAAATATGTAGCAGATCCTATTTCAGGGGCTGTCATTGAAAAAAGCACTCCTTCACAGTATTTAAATCCTATATCAAAAAAGGTGGCAGATGCTATTAAACAATTGATGATAGGCGCAGTTAACGATAAAGAGGGGACAGGTAAAGCTGCACAAATTCCTGGTATTACAGTTGCAGGCAAAACTGGGACTGCAGAAAATCCTCACGGTGATCCTCATGCGTGGTTTGTAGGTTTTGCCCCTGCAGAAAACCCACAGATAGTTGTAAGTGTAATAGTTGAAAATGGCGGTGAAGGTGGGAAAGTAGCAGCACCTATAGCGAGAGATATAATAAGAGCTTATTTAACTAAATGACCTGAAGGTGATGGATAATGACCATAGAAGAAAAATTAAAGCTTTTGCCTGAAAAACCTGGCGTTTATATAATGAAAGATAAAAGTGGCAAAATAATTTATGTAGGTAAAGCGGTAGTTCTCAAAAACAGAGTGAGGCAGTATTTTCAAAATAAAGAAAAACAATTGCCAAAAGTAAAAGTAATGCTTTCTCATGTAGAAGACTTTGAGTACATTGTTACTGATACTGAACTTGAAGCTTTAATGTTGGAATGCAACTTAATTAAAAAGTATAAGCCTAAGTATAATGTATTATTAAAAGATGACAAAAATTACCCCTATATTAAAGTTACAGTAAATGAAGAGTATCCCCGCATAATGTTTACGAGAAGGATTGAACCCGATGGGGCGAAATACTTCGGACCTTATAGCAGTGCCTTTGCAGTGAGGGAGACTATAAAACTTGTCAGAAAAATGTTTCCAATAAGAACATGTAACAAAAATATTGAAAAGGACATGGGTAAGGTTAGAGAATGTCTCTATTACCACATAGGATTGTGTTCTGCCCCTTGTACTAACAAAATAAATAAAGAAGATTATATAAAATTAGTTGATCAGGCAGTTCTCTTTCTTGATGGAAAGAGGGATTGGCTCATACAAAAACTTAAAGAAGATATGAAAAAAGCGGCGGAAGAATTGAGGTTCGAGGAAGCGGCGAGGATTAGAGACCAGATTTTTGCTATTGAAAGGACATCAGAAAAACAAAAGGTGGTATCAGTAGGAGAAGATGAGCAGGATATAATTTCAATGGCCCGAAGTGCGGATATTTCCTGCATACAGGTGTTCTTTGTACGAGACGGAAAATTAAGCGGAAGAGAGCATTATTATATGAAAAATACAGAAGGGATGGAAAGAGGAGAAATAATCTCTTCTTTTATAAAGCAATTTTATGAAGGTGCTCCTTACATTCCCAAAGAAATAATAACTGATGTGGAATTAGACGAAAGTGAGCTTCTCAGTGAATGGTTATCACAAAAGAGAGGCAATAAAGTTTTTATAACCATTCCTGTTAGAGGTAAGAAAAAAGAGCTTGTGGATATGGTTTATCAAAATGCTTTAGAAGCCCTTAAGAATGACATATCAATAAGAGAGGAAATTTCAAAAGACCAGGTTGTATTAGAACTTTCTAATTTAGTGGGACTTGACTACGCCAAGAGGATTGAAGCCTATGATATTTCAAACACAAGAGGTCAAGACAATGTAGGGTCTATGGTGGTGTTTGTAGATGGAAAGCCCAAGAAAAGTCAGTACAGAAAGTTTAACATAAAATATGTAGAGGGACAAGACGATTATGAGAGTATGAGAGAGGTAATAGAAAGGCGTTTTTTACATGCCATTGAAGAAAAAGAGCTTATTGAAAAAGGTGAACTTGAAGAGGATAAGGCCAAATTTGCTGAAATGCCAGATTTAATATTTGTAGATGGTGGCATAGGGCATGTAAATGCTGTACTGCAGGTGTTAAGTGGCTTGGGGATTTCTATTCCTGTTTATGGTATGGTAAAAGATTCAAAACACAGGACTCGAGGCCTTGTATCACCTCAAGGTGAAATTGACATACCTATGACTACAAAAGCTTTTCGCCTGATTGCTCAAATACAAGAAGAAGCTCATAGATTTGCCATAACTTTCCACAAAGAAAAGCAAAGTAAGAGATTTAAAAGCGAACTTCTCAATATCCCCGGCATAGGAAAAAAGAGGGCAAAAGCTTTATATGATGCCTTCAAATCCATAGAAGAAATAAAAAGGGCAAGTGTGGAGGACCTTAAAAAAGTGGAAGGAATGAATGAAAAAGCTGCTCAAGCTGTATATGAATATTTTAGGAAATAAAAAGCGTCAAGATTTTGTCTTGACGCTTCAGACTATAGACAAACTTTCGTAAAGGAGATATTTTGCATAAGGAGCGACTTGTTACAAAGCGATAACAAAACTTAGCAAGACCGAGGGCGGAGGCGGGCACCTTAAGGCATGGATGCCGATTGTGCCCGGTATCCTGCCGGAACCTGAAGGTCGAGCTTTAGTTTTGTCGCTTTGGAACACCGGAGCGACGATGCAAAATATCTCCTTTGAACATTTTTTAACTTTGTCAACAAACTGGAGCGTCAAGATTTTGTTTAAACATAATCCAGTAACCCCCTTACAGACACATCTCCTGACATAATACTAAGTCTTTTGCCCTCTTTTGTCTCTACTACCAAACTTCCATTATTGTCAATAGTGACAGCTTTTCCTTCAATTTCACCTTCATTGGCAATGACTTTTATCTGCCTTCCTATTGTTATGGACTTTTCAATGCATATAGGCCCTATGTATTCAAAGCCTTTTTGTAAATATGCATTATAATAAAATTCCAGGTTATTTAAAATGCTGGCGGTAAGTTTTTTCCTATCAACTTTAGAGTTGGTTTCTAAGTACAAGGAAGTGGCTTTCCCTTTTAATTCTTCAGGGAAATTGTCACAATTTACATTGACTCCAATTCCTATTATCACATAGTTTATTTTGTCAATTTCTGAACTCATCTCTGTCAATATTCCACACACTTTTTTATTGTTTAGTATTATATCATTTGGCCACTTTATTTTGCTTTCTACATGAAATACTTCTTCAATAGCTTTGACTACAGAAATTGCCGCTACTTGTGTGAGATTAAGTGCCTCCTGTGGCTGTATATTTGGTTTTAAAATGATAGACATCCAGATGCCACAGCCTTTTTGAGATATCCAACTTCTTCCTAATCGGCCTCTTCCTGCTATCTGCTCTTCGGCAATAATTACTGTACCATCAGGAACCTTTGATGCCATTTCTTTTGCGAAGTTGTTTGTAGAATCAATGACTAACTTATGTATATAATTTTTTCCTATAAAATTTGTAGTAAGATAAGGGGATACTTCTTCATAAATTAACAAATCAGGCTCAGAAACTAACATATACCCCAGCTTGTGATGGGCTTCTATTTGGTATCCTTCATTTTTTAATTCATTTATATGTTTCCATATAGCAGTTCTTGAGACGTTGAGTTGATCAGAAAGTTTTTGCCCAGAGATATATTCCCCTTTGTTTTCTTTTAAAAGTTTAAGAAGCTTTGACCTTAACATTTTTTCACCTCAAAAGTTTATATGGCTATAAACATATTATAATTTACATCTTCCAAGAAGAAAAGGTTTTGTCTATTTACTTATTTTACATTAAATAATATAATTGAATTAAATGCAGCGTTTTGTTGCTGGCTGGAGGTGAAAAAGTGGATAAGATTCCTGTTGAAACTTTGATAAAGGATTTAAATTTGGAAGTTATTGTTGAGGCCAAAAATAATAAAATAGATATAACTACAAGTGATGTAAATAGGCCGGGCTTACAATTTTCCGGCTTTTATGAGCATTTTGCTTACGAAAGAGTGCAAATCATTGGAAAAGTTGAAACAACTTTTATAGAACAGTTGCCAGATGATGTATTAGCTGAAAGAGCAGACAGGTTTTTTAATTATCCCATTCCCTGTCTTATTGTAACGAGAGATTTAAATATTCGTCAAGAGATCATAGATGCTGCGCAAAAACACGATAGATACCTTTTAAGGACAAAAGAAGCTTCTACCAAGTTTATAAATAGATTAATTAATTACCTTGATGAAAAGTTAGCACCACAAATTACTATTCACGGAGACCTTGTAGATGTGTATGGTATAGGTGTTCTTTTATTAGGAGAAAGTGGCATAGGTAAAAGTGAAACGGCATTAGAGCTAATCAAAAGGGGACACCGACTGGTTGCTGATGATGCGGTGGAAATCAGCAAGATAAGTGAGGACAAGCTTCAAGGGAGTTCACCTGAGATAATAAGGCATTTTATTGAAATAAGAGGTATTGGCATACTTGACATAAAGACATTGTATGGTGTGGGTTCTGTTAGAAATTCTATGAACATAGACTTAGTTATTCAATTGGAAGAATGGGACGAAGATAAGTACTACGACAGGTTAGGATTAGAAGACGATTATATCAAATTTTTAGATGTCAAAGTTCCAAAGCTTACTATACCTGTAAGACCAGGAAGAAATCTCGCGATAATAGTAGAAGTAGCAGCGATGAACCACAGGCAAAAACAAATGGGATACAACGCTGCTCACGAACTTAACAAAAAATTATTAAAACAAATAGGGAATTAAAGGGAGAGGATAAAGTTGAAGTTAGTTTTGGATACTCACACTCACACAATTTCCAGCGGTCACGCTTACAGCACTATTACAGAAAACGCAAGGGAGGCTTATAAAAAAGGGCTTCAACTTATATGTATGACAGACCACGGACCTAAAATGCCAGGAGCTGCTCACCTTTGGTATTTTGGAAATTTAAAAGTGTTACCTGAAAAAATAGAGGGGGTGGAGATATTAAAAGGGGTAGAAGTTAATATAATGGATGAAGAAGGAAATTTGGACTTACCAGAAGGAATACTTAAAAAACTAGATATAGTGATTGCCAGTTTACATGACGTGTGTTTTGAACCAAGTGACGATATAGAAAGAAACACAAAAGCTATTATAAATGCTATAAAAAACCCTTATGTAGATATAATAGGACATCCTGGGAATCCCATCTATCCAATAGATATTGAAAAAGTTTTAATGGCTGCTAAAGAATATGGCAAATTTATTGAAATAAACAACAGCTCCTTTGTAAGTTCAAGAAAGGGCAGTGAAGAAAATTGTTTTCTCATTGCTAAAAAAGCGAAAGAAATGGGAGTAAAAATTGCTGTGGGAAGCGATGCACATGTAAGCTTTGATGTAGGAAGGTTTGAGGAAGCTCTCAAAGTTATTAAGAATGCCGGTATAACTGAGGATTTAGTGCTTAATACTGATGTTGGAAAAATAAAAGAATATCTTAAAGAGAAAAAACGGAAAATTGGAGGAGAGGAAGAATGAGAATTGGTGTTGACCTTGGAGGCACTAATATTGCTGTTGGATTGGTGGATGAAGAGGGACGTATAGTAGCTACAGGTAGCAGGCCGACAAAACCGGAAAGGGGTTATGAAGCAGTTGCCAAAGACATAGCGGATATAGCTATAGAACTTATTAAGAGGAGTAATCTAAGTGGAAGTGATATTAAGTCAATGGGAATAGGAGTCCCGGGTGTAGCAGATAGCGAAAGAGGCATAGTAATACGAGCGGTGAATCTCTTTTGGACAAAAGTTCCTCTTGCAAAAGAAATAAGAAAATACATTGATTTGCCAATATATATGGACAATGATGCTAATGTAGCAGCTTTGGCAGAAGCAGCATATGGGGCTGGCAAAGGTTCTAAGTCCTCAGTGACAATTACCTTAGGAACAGGAGTAGGTTCTGGTTTTATCCTTGATGGTAAAATATACAATGGTGCACATCATTTTGCACCTGAGCTTGGACACATAGTGATAGGAGACAATGGTATAAGATGTAACTGTGGTAAAATTGGATGTTTAGAGACATATGCTTCAGCAACTGCTTTAATAAGAGAAGGGAAAAAGGCAGTAGAGAAGAATCCCAATTCTCTTATTTTAAAATTTGCAAATGGAGATATAAACAGCATAACGGCTAAAAACGTAATTGATGCTGCGAAGCAGTATGATGAAGACGCCATGAGGATTTTTAATGACTATGTCAAATACTTAGCTATTGGGATTGTAAATGTGATAAACATGTTTGACCCTGAAGTGATAATATTGGGTGGCGGAGTTGCAAATGCAGGGGATTTTCTCATAAAACCTCTTAAAAAAGAAGTGGCAGAGAATATTTTATTCAAAGACTTACCGTATGCTGACATAAGAAAAGCAGAGCTTGGAAATGATGCAGGGATCATCGGTGCTGCCATATTAAGTTAAAGGAGGATAATTATGCAAATTCATGAACTTCACAAAAACGCAAAAGTGTCTGACGATCATGTTGCAATAAAGTTTAAAGATAGAATCTATAGTTACGGAGAAGTTGACTCTCTCATAGATAAGTACGCTTCTTTCTTTCAATCAATAGGTGTAAAAAAAGGTGATAGAGTAGCATTGAGTTTTCCTAATTGCCCTGAATATATTTTTTCTTTTATGGGAGCATCTAAAGCAGGGGCAATTGTTGTACCGCTAAACATGATGCTTACACTTGAAGAAATTGCATATATAATTATGGAATCAGGTGCTAATACTATAGTCATTCATCCTTTAATAGCTCAAAAAATTGATAAGTCTCAATTAGGAAGATTGAATCTCAAAAATGTGGTCGTTTTAGATGAAAATACCATTAATGCAATTTTAAAAATGGGTCCTTCTCAACATGTTGAAATAGAACCAGACGAAGTATGTACGTATATATATACCTCTGGAACGACAGGGAAACCTAAAGGTGCGATGCTTACTCACAATAACTTCATTGCTGATGTAAAAGCATTAGACGATGTATCTGACTTAGGACCAGAGGATAACTTTTTGTGCGTATTACCTTTGTTTCACAGTTTTTCTTGGACAGTCAACATACTTCTTGGATTTTATTTGGGTTCTGCTATTACAATAAAAGAAAGTTTTATGCCAAAAGACACATTGGAGACACTGACAAAAGAAGATGTAACTGTATTTTGCGGAGTGCCTTCGATGTTTGCAGTCCTTATGAGAATGGCAGAAAAGGGACAATTTAAAGCTTTAAGGTTAGCTATATCAGGTGGAGCTCCATTAGCCCCTGAGATACAAAGAGGATTTGAGGAAAAATTCAATTTTCCTCTTGTAGAAGGCTATGGTTTAAGTGAGGCAGCTCCTGTTGCACTTTTAAATCCTTTAGAGCCTAATGCAATAAGAAAGCCAGGGTCTGTGGGATTGCCACTTCCTTGTGTTGAAGCAAAGATAGTGGACGAAAATGACAATGAACTTCCTGTGGGAGAAGTAGGGGAGCTTGTTTTAAGAGGACCTAATATAATGGTTGGCTATCACAACATGCCAGAAGAAACTGCCCAGACTTTAAGAGGTGGTTGGCTCCACACGGGCGACCTTGCCAAAAAAGATGAAGACGGATATTTTTACATTGTAGACAGACTAAAAGACATGATAATATTAGGTGGGTTCAACGTATATCCGAGGGAAGTAGAAGATGCCTTGTTAGAACATCCAGATGTTTTAGAAGCTGCTGTGATAGGAGTGGGTGATCCATTGAAAGGAGAAGAAGTCAAAGCTTTTGTGGTGCTAAAAGAAGGAGCGAAAGCTGACAAAAAAGAGCTTCAAAACTTTTTAAAGTATAAATTGGCATCTTATAAAATTCCAAAGATTTTTGAGTTTGTACCCGAACTTCCCAAGAATGCAGCTGGTAAAATACAAAAGAAATTGTTAAAATAAATGTAAAGGTGAAATGCAATGAGAGATTCAAAGCTTTACGACATAGCCTATTTCATAAGCGATTTAATGATATTAAATCTTCTGTGGATTGTATTTTCACTTCCTGTTGTGACAATTTTCCAATCCACAGAAGCTCTTTTTCGTTCTGTGCATCTTTTAAGAAAAGACGAAGGAGAAGGAGTCTGGAAAGAATTTTGGAAAGCCTTTAAAAAACACTTTTGGTGGATGCTTATAAACTTTGTGATTACCGTTGCTGTTATTTTAATACTTTATGTAGACGTGAGATTTTTTATACAACAAAACACAGCTTTTGCATACATTCTTGCTGGTTTGTTATTGTCAATGGGACTCATGTTTTTAATCACATTGATATACACGTTTTTGACGATTCAATATTATGAGGGAAAACTTTTTGGCTTATGGAAAACCTCTTTTTTATTAGGTCTTGGACATTTACCCCAAACAATACTCATAATTTTGACGTTGTTAACTGCCTTGATTCTTGCAAACATTATGCCAATATTGTTCTTTATAATATTAGCAAGTGTTTCAGCCTATGTAATAGATATTATTTTTGAGGGAGTAATTAGGAAGTATATAAAGAAAGATGAGGAATGAGGTATAGTAGTTTAAAATATGAATTTACCACTTTAAGCATTGAGAAGATAAAGGAGATGAGACAATGGCTACTTTCATTGATAGAAAAACCGTAGAAAAAATTGCTAGAGAATACGCCGAATTAGCCAAAAAAGAAATGAACATTGAGAAAGCTTATTTATATGGTTCTTATGCGAAAGGCAATTATACTAGTGAAAGTGATATTGATATTGCTGTTATTATGTAATTTTTAAAAAGCTTCACCCTAATATTAATTTATAAGGGATGAAGCTTTTGTTATTGTGGTATAATCAAATATGAGAAGAAAAAGTGTCGAGGTGTTAAAAATGGGAGTTTTGTTGTCTTGTTATCTCATGCCTCATCCACCTATAATCGTACCTGAAGTAGGGAGAGGAGAAGAAAAAAAGATTCAAAAGACGATAGATTCACTTAATACTGTTTCAAGCAACATAAAAGAAAAAAAGCCTGATACAATAATAGTTGTCACTCCTCATGGATACGTTTTTAGAGATGCTGTGGCAGTGACTGTTTTTCCTCGTTTAGAAGGAGACCTTGGACAGTTTGGTGCAAGAGGTGTAAGGTTTGAATTTGAGAATGATTTAGAACTTGTTGAAAAAATTGTAGAAGAATCTAGAAAGAGAGATATACCTATTGCAGAAGTAGATGATGAATTAGCCAAAAAATATGTGCTTCCAAAAAAGCTTGACCATGGAACTATTGTACCTCTATATTTTGTTACAAAACATTATTCTAACTTTAAATTAGTCCATATTTCTTATGGATTTTTGTCCTTTGAACAGCTTTATGAATTTGGCACTGCAATTGGAGATGCTATAAGAAATTCAAACAAAAAGGTCGTTTTTATCGCCAGTGGTGATTTATCTCACAAATTGACTCCCAATAGTCCAAATGGCTATACGCCAAAGGGAGAAGTTTTTGACAAAAAACTTTTAGACTTGCTTTCTGAAATGAAAGTAGAAGAAATAATCGGAATGGACAAAGGCTTAATTGAAGAAGCTGCAGAGTGTGGATTTAGATCGGTTTGTGTTATGCTGGGAGCTCTTGATGGATATGAGGTCAAAGCGGAAGTATTATCTCATGAAGGACCTTTTGGTGTAGGATATGGTGTTGCACAACTTGCCGTTGGGGAATACAAAGGCACAAGTCTTATAGAAAAATTGTACAGGTTAAAAAGACAAAGGATTGAAGAGATAAGGCAAAAAGAAGACCCCTATGTCAAACTTGCCAGAGAAAGCCTTGAATATTATGTAAAAAATAGAAAGCCAATGCCAGTACCACAAAGTTTACCGGAGGAGATGTATAGTAGAAGAGCAGGAGTTTTTGTTTCTCTTCACAAAGATGGGGAATTAAGAGGATGCATAGGTACAGTGTTTCCACAGCAGAAAAACATAGCAGAAGAAATAATAAAAAATGCCATAAGTGCAGGTTTTGAAGACCCTCGTTTTGAACATGTAGAAGAACATGAACTGAAGGATATAGAGTATTCTGTTGACATTCTAATGCCTCTTCAACCTGTTAAATCAAAAGAAGAACTTGACCCCAAAAAATACGGAGTAATAGTGAGAAGTGGCTATCGTTCTGGTCTACTTTTGCCTGACTTAGAAGGAGTAGATACTGTTGAAGAACAAATTTCTATTGCCTTGAGAAAAGCGGGAATTAGGCCAGATGAGGATTACACCATAGAAAAATTTGAAGTTGATAGACATAAATAGTAAGGTAAAAAGGAGGGAGGAGCCATTTCTCCATTTAAGTTGATGGATAAATGGTATCTTTTACTATGTTAAAAGAGGCTATGTTCTATAAAAAACTAGAAAATAATGTTGTAGAATGTTTGCTATGTCCCCACAATTGCCGTATAAATGAAGGAAAGTACGGAGTCTGCAATGTGAGAAAAAATATAAACGGAACATTAGTGACTGAAAATTACGGAATTATAACCTCTGTAGCAATGGACCCAATTGAGAAAAAACCTCTTTATCACTTTTATCCAGGCAGATATATATTTTCTGTGGGGACTTATGGCTGCAATTTAAAGTGTAAGTTTTGTCAAAATTGGGAAATAGCACATCAAAAATGGGAGGGAGATTACATCTCTCCTCAACAATTGATTGCTGCAGCAAAAAGACAAAGAGACAATATAGGGATTGCTTTTACTTACAACGAGCCTTTAATATGGTATGAATATGTACACGATGGATTGATTGAGGCTAAAAAAGAGGGGTTAAAAACTGTACTTGTGACAAACGGATATATAAATTTAGAACCATTAAAAAAGATACTTCCTTATGTAGATGCCATGAACATAGATGTAAAAGCCTTTACAGAAGATTTTTATAAAAAGATTGTCGGCGGAAGATTAGAACCCGTTTTAAAGACCGTTGAAGAAGTTTCGAAATATTGCCATGTAGAGGTTACTAATTTAGTTGTTACTGATTTAAATGACAAAGAAGAAGAAATAGAAAACTTAGTAAAATGGCTTTCTCAAATTGACAAAAATATACCTTTACATTTTTCAAGGTATTTTCCACGCTACAAACTAAATAATCCTCCTACTCCTATTTCTATTCTTGAAAAAGCCTATCAAATTGGGAAAAAGTATCTAGATTTTGTCTATGTAGGGAATGTAATGGGATTTGATAATAATACCCATTGTCCTTATTGCGGTAATTTGCTTGTAGAGAGGCAAAACTGGTATGTTAATGTAAAAGGATTGGAAGGCAATAAGTGTAGGAAATGTGGTAACAGTATAAATATAGTTAATTAAAGATGCAAAATATCTCCTTTTACGAAAGTTTGTCTACAGTCTGTAAAAAGACTACAAAGCCTTTTCTTTTTTTGTGGCACTATCGTGATAATTTTCATATATTATCTTTAGATTATACTTTTTTGGAGGTAAATAATAATGGATGACATAAAAAAAGAATTTCAAAAGGCAGTTGATGCCTTAAAATATGCGATGGAATTGTCTTTTAAGGAATATAAAAAAGACCCGTCTAAAAAGAATGAAATAGTAAATTTATGGCAAGAGACAATAGGAGAATTTTTACAATATTTTTCTAAAATTAGTGAAAAATATAATGCAAAGGATTTATATAAAGCGATAACAAAAGTTATGATTTTTGGTAAATAACACATTAAATTATATAAAAAATTGAGGGCAAAATATTAATGGAACAAAAGAGAGGAGGAGAGAAGAAAATGGGTATTTTAAAATTTCTTTCCTCCAGAAAGCTTTACTGGGGGATTGGAGCAGCAGCTTTAAGTTTAATGCTCTACCCAAAAGCAAAAGAAAATATGAAACCCTCAATAGAAAAGAGCATAGAAGAGATGCAAGATGCTGTTAATAAAGCTATGGAGTTTTTTGACAATAGCAAACAAAAAATAGTTGAAACAGTTAAAAATAAGATGGAAGAATTAAGACAGCAAGGCAGTGAAAAAGAAGAGATGATGCAACAAAAACAACAAGCCCTACAGCAATTAGAATACCTTAAAAATAAGATACAAGCTCTTGAAGAGCAGATAAAAACATTAAAATGATAGTTTTGCTCAACCGCTGTGGTTGAGCTTTTTCGGTTCACAAAGAGGCGGAATAAATTTGTTTTGTATAAAAACTTAGCAATATGTACATATTGTACATATTGCACATAATATGATATAATGGAGGTGAAAAAGGGGGGAATGAATGAAATGTTTACAGTGAATGCAACAGATGCTCGAAATGAATGGAGTGATTTTATCAATTCGGTCATTCGTGAAAAGCCAAAAATTATTAAGCGCACAAAAGATTATATTTTTGTTTCAAACTTAGAAATGGCAAAAGAAATGTTAAAAGTATATACATTTACAGCAAATATTTTTAAAGAAGAGAATGGGAGTGTAACAATTTCATTAAATGAAATTGATATTGTTGCTAATGGAAAAAACGAAGAAGAAGCTTTAAATCGTTTAGTAAATGATTTAATTGAATATGCAGAAGATTTTTATAACGATTTTCAATATTGGTATTCAGCTCCTAACCGTAAAAAACATTTACCATATATTTTAAATGTCTTATTACAAGATAGTCATGAAGGAGTAAAAAAACTAATAAAATGCCAACGTGGAGAGAATTAAAGCGTTTTTGTGAAAGAGACGGTTGGGAGTTATACAAACAAACGGATCATTATTTCTACGTTAAACGTGATAAAAATGGCAATATTAGACGGACAAAAGTTTCAATGGGAAGTGGTGAAATTCCAAAATATTTATGGAAAGAGATTTTAAAAAATCAGCTTCAAGTTTCAGAAGAATATTTTAACAGCAAAATATAGTATCGAGGTACAGTATTTTTACTTCGATGCTTTTTATTTTGTTAGACTGCTTCGGCAGTCTTTTTTAAATAAAAAAACAAAATTTAAAATAAAAGTATGAAAATTTATTTGTTGCTATTGATTTTTTTTAATTTAGAGGTATAATAGTAAATGTAATGCGTTACATATTTTATTAGATATGTCTCTGAAAATCAATGAAAAATATTATGTAATCTGTTACACAAGAGGTTATAACAGTTGGCGATAATCGTGCAAAAAGGTATAATTTTAATTAGGTGATGATAGATGTTATTAAGTATGCAAAAAGTAAAAGAAATATACTCGATTAGTCGAAGGACACTTATAAACTGGGAAAAAGAAGGGTTAATTACTCCTCTTAGAACTCCAAAGGGTAGAAGAAGGTATAGAAAAGAAGATATAGAGAAGCTATTAGGTATGATAGAAGAAAAACCAAAACCGACTGTAGTTTTATATGCAAGAGTATCCACAAAAAAACAAGAAGAATATCTTAAGAATCAAATTAGAAGACTCGAAGAATGCGCTAATTTCCAGGGATGGCAGTATGAAGTCATATCCGAAATAGCAAGTGGGGTAAATGAAAACAGGAGAGGCTTATTAAAGCTTTTGAACAAGATAAAAAGAGGGGAAGTTGAAAAAGTTGTAATAGAATATCCTGATAGGCTAGTGAGATTTGGCTTTGAATATCTCAAATTTTTCATGGAAAGCTTTGGGGTGGAGCTTATAGTTTTAAACGGAGAAGAGAATAAAGAAGATGTAAATAAAGAGCTGGCAGAGGACTTAATAGCAATAGTCACCTCATTTGCAGCAAGAATTTACGGACAAAGAGGTAGTAAAAAGTATGATAGTAATACAGGCTAAACTCATTTTCCTAAATAAAGAAGACAAACAAATAGTATTAGACTTAATGAGAAGATGGTCCTCCTGCATGAGATTTGCATACAAAAGGCTTTTAGAAGGTTATGATAGAAAAACATTAAAAAGAGACCTTCAGGGGATGTTTGACTTAAACTCAAGATATGTAGATGATGCAATAATGAAAGCAATAGGTGTATTAGAATCATCTAGACAATTAGACAACAATCCAAAGAAAGTCATTTTTGGAGGAAGAGACTTATTTGGAAAACTTCAAAAGCGCCATATAAACGGGAAAGCATATGAAAAATTAAAAATTAGGTGGCAGGAGAAGAGAAAAGGAAATCTCTATTCAAGAGGGGATAAAAGCAAAAAAGGAAATCTCAACACAAGAATAGAAGCAAAAGAAAATAGTACTTTCTTAAGGATAAATGTAGGAGAAAGAAAATATGTCTATTCCAGAATAGAAGCAGGATATAAAAAGAATAAGAGAAGAGAAGAACTTCTACAGGAAATTGCCGAATCAAATATACCATACTCTGTAGAGCTAAAACTTAAAAATGGCAGCATATATGCCTATTTTGCTATTGAAGAAGAATATCCAGAAATAAAAATAACAAAAGAAAAAGGAGTCATAGGAATAGATGTAAATGCATATCCGGACAACATATCATGGGCAGAAACAGATGAAAAAGGGAATCTAATAAACTATGGCAGTATACCAATGCCAGAGCTTGCAAGCGGAAATAAAAACAAAAAAGAATATTACAGATGGCAGTATGCTCATGAAATAGTAAAAATAGCAAGAGAGAAAGGAAAAGCAATAGTAATTGAGGGATTAGAAATAAAAGAAAAAGGTAAAAGAGGAGACTTTTCAGGGAGAAAATCAAGGAGAATAAGACATAACTTTAGCTATAAATCACTTCTTTCAAAAATAAAAACACTAGTAAAAAGAGAAGGGATAGAAGTAATAGAGGTAGACCCTTCTTACACATCAATAATAGGCATGTTAAAATATGCACCGCAGCATATGATAACAAAAGATGAGGGAGCAGCCTATGTAATAGCAAGAAGAGGATTGGGACTGCAAGAAAAGATACCAGACAATTATATAAAGTTTCTCAACGCATTGACTGTAGAAGAATTAGAAGAATTAAAGGAGTACGTAAAGAAAACAGTCAAAAACATATATTTAAAGAAAAAGCATTTAAGAGAGATAAATAGAGCAATAAAATTTTTACAAAGCCTTGAGAGTGAGTCAGGAAGGGTACTAAAACCTCTGGAGGGAACAAGTTTTAGTATCTATGATTTCTGGCGAGTTTTCAAGGTAGCGGTGGTAACACCACTCTCTCCTGAGAAGGTACCAAGAGACTTCTCTATCCTGAAGGAATTATTAATTCAGGGTAAGTGGGGAGACCCGTAAGGGCGTAAGTTCCTGCTTCTTGGGGCAGGGGCTATGGGAGTGCTTAAATACCGCCTGCTGGGAATAGGCACTCTCTGAAAGGGCGGACTATAAATAGCCCAGCCTTCTAAACTAGTGCAGTTTTGCACAGTTTAGATGACCAGGTTACAATGGCTAATATTAGAGAAGTTGCTAAAAGAGCAGGAGTCTCTGTTGCAACAGTATCAAGAGTTTTAAATGGCAGTGACTCGGTGTCTGAAGAAACAAAGGAAAGAGTATTAAAAGCGATAAAAGAATTAAATTATCATCCAAATCTCCTTGGAAGAAATTTAAGACGTTCTGAAACGAAAATGATATTGGCTTTGATGCCTAATGTCTCAAATCCTTTTTATGCAAGGGTTGTAAAAGGAATAGAAGATGTAGCCCATAAAAATGGTTATAATGTAATGCTTTGCAATACTGATTCTGATATTAACAGAGAAAAGGTATACCTTGAAATTTTAAAAAACAGATTAGCGGATGGCGTTATTTTTATGGCGCCTGTGATGGGAAAAGAAGAATTGACATTGATAGGCCAAAATTATCCTGTCGTTCAGTGTTGTGAATACATAGAAGGAGCTGGCGTTTCATATGTATCTATAGACAACTTTTCTGCAGCTTACAAAGCAGTAAAGCACTTGGTAAGTTTAGGACATAAAAAAATAGGAATGATAAGCTGTGAAAATAACTTTGTATCTACGAAGCAGAGGGAAGCGAGTTATAAAAAAGCTCTTGAAGATTCAGGGATAGAATTTGACGAAAAGCTTATAAAATACGGAGATTACAGCTTTAAAAGCGGAGTAAGAGCAGCGAAACAGCTTTTGGTGATGGAAGAAAGGCCTACTGCTATATTTGCAATCTCTGACATCATGGCTATTGGAGCTATAAGAGCGATAAAGGAAGAGGGGCTTAAAGTCCCTGAGGATATAGCGGTTGTAGGCTTTGATGATATAAGCTTTGCTTCTATGTATGACCCTATGCTTACAACTATTTCACAGCCAAAATACGATTTAGGATGTGTTGCTATGGAACTACTGATAAAACACATGAGTGGCAAATTAGAAGAACCACAGAGGATTTTTTTAGAACATGAGTTAATAATAAGAGAGTCGACAGTAAAATAAAGAATAAAGTTTTGTCTTAAAAATACAAATTTAAATATAATCATGGGAGGAATTTTTATGGTAAAAGAAAAACTTAGAGTAGGAATTATAGGTTGTGGAGGAATTGCTTTTGGTAAACACATGCCCTCTTTGGCAAAACTAGACAATATTGAAATGGTGGCCTTTTGTGACATCATAGAAGAGAGGGCTCAAAAAGCGGCAAAAGAATATGGTACAAAAGACGCGAAAGTATATACGGATTACAAAAAACTTCTTGAAGATAAAACGATAGATGTGGTTCATGTTTGTACTCCCAACAAGTCTCATGCAGACATAACTGTTGATGCTCTTTATGCAGGAAAACATGTAATGTGTGAGAAGCCTATGGCTAAGACTGCTGCAGATGCCAGAAGAATGGTGGAAGCATATAAGAAAACAGGTATGAAACTCACTATAGGGTATCAAAATCGCTTTAGACCAGATTCTCAATATTTACATAAAGTTTGTCAAAATGGTGAATTAGGGGAAATATATTTT
Organism: Thermoanaerobacter sp. X514; assembly: GCF_000019065.1. Classification (NCBI taxonomy): domain Bacteria; kingdom Bacillati; phylum Bacillota; class Clostridia; order Thermoanaerobacterales; family Thermoanaerobacteraceae; genus Thermoanaerobacter; species Thermoanaerobacter sp. X514. The sequence goes on from NC_010320.1 coordinate 1,110,021, forward strand.
GCTAAGGCTCATGCTATACGTCGCCGCGCGGTACCTACATGGGGTGTTTTCTTAAATGAAGAAGAGCAAGGTGGTGGGCCTTTAATTGATATAGGAACACATGCCCTTGATTTGACATTGTGGATGATGAATAACTATAAGCCTAAAGTTGTAATGGGAAGCGCCTACTATAAATTAGGCAAAAGAGCAAATGCTGCGAATGCTTGGGGGCCATGGGACCCTGAAAAGTTCACAGTTGAAGATTCAGCTTTTGGATTTATAGTAATGGAGAATGGGGCTACCATTATATTAGAGTCCAGTTGGGCTTTGAATACTTTAGAAGTTGGCGAGGCTATGACCACTTTGTGTGGAACAGAAGGCGGAGCTGACATGAGAGATGGACTTCGCATAAATGGAGAGAAATTTGGAAGGCTTTATACAACTAAAGTTTCTACTGATGTAGGTGGAGTAGATTTCTATGAAGGTAAATCAGATGAGCCGGGATTTTTAGAAGCAAAAGCTTGGATTGATTGCATCATAAACGATACAGAGCCGGTTGTAAAGCCAGAAGAAGCTCTTGTAGTAACTGAGATACTAGAGGCTATTTATACATCTGCGAAAACAGGAGAACCAGTATATTTTAACAGGTAAATGGAGGCTTTTGTATGGAAAAACTTAAATATGCATGTGTTGGTGCAGGGTCAGTTGCTGATTACAAACACTTAAACGGTTATTCAAAAGTAGAAGATGTTGAAATTGTAGCCATATCTGATCCGGATATAGAGGCTGCAAAAAGATTAGCGGAAAAGTACAATATACCTCACGTTTATACAGATTATGAAGAAATGTTTAAAAAAGAAAAACCAGACTTAATAAGCGTATGTACTCCTAATTATTTACATGCGCCTATTTCTATAAAAGCGATGGAAAAGGGAATTCATGTGCATTGTGAAAAACCTATAACTCTAAATGCAAAAGAAGCTTATGAGGTCATTGAATCAAAAAATAAATACAAAAGGAAGTTTATGGTAGGATTAAATAATAGGTTTACAAATGAATCTTTCTTTGTAAAAAGATATATAGAGGAAGGGTATATAGGCGAAATATACCATGTAAAGACTGGCTGGAGGAGAAGGAGAGGCATTCCTGGAAAGGGCGGATGGTTTACAAATAAGAAATTGTCTGGAGGAGGCCCTCTCATTGACCTGGGAGTACATTTTTTAGACTTAGTCTTGTATTTCATGGGATACCCAGAGGTGCAATCTGTGTCAGCAGCTACTTATTCTAAGTTTTCAAATAGCAACAGTTTAAACAGCTGGAATTATGCAAAAAGCGGGGATGGAATTTACGATGTGGAGGATATGGCAGTAGGCTTTGTAAGGCTTAAAAATGGTGCCACAATTGACTTTGAATTCAGCTGGGCTTCCAACATTGAGGGAGATTACAATTACTATGAAATTTTAGGTGATAAAGGTGGCATATGGTTTAAAAACGGACAGCTTAAAGTATTTTCGGAAATTGTTGATACATTGATTGACATAGTTCCCGACACCAATTATCCAAAATCGCCTTTAAATGAATTTGAACATTTTGTTGACTGTATAAAAAATGACAAAGAGCCTTTGGCTTCTGCTGAAGAAGGGGCAAAACTCATGGGAATAATAGACGGTGCCTATGAATCAGCTGAAAAAGGTAAGGAAATAGTTTTAGGTTAAAGGGGGAAAAAATTAAAATGAGTATACCTATAGCACTTCAACTTTACACTTTGAGAGAGGAGACACAAAAAGATTTTATAGGTACTCTTGAAAAGGTTGCGGAAATAGGATACGAAGGAGTGGAGTTTGCAGGATATGGCGGTTTAAAAGCATCAGAATTAAGAAAAACGCTTGATAATTTAGGATTAAAAGTTGCTGGTAGTCATGTAGGAATAGAATTACTTAAAAACAATCTTGAGGAAGTGATAGATTATAACCTTGAAATAGGCAATAAATACATCGTCTGTCCGTGGAATGAGTACAAGTCAAGAGAGGATTATATTGAAACAGCAAAGTTGTTTAATAAAATAGGTGAAAAGTGTAGGGAAAAGGGACTTGAGTTTTGCTATCACAACCACAATCACGAATTTGAAATATACGATGGAGAATATGGACTTGATATACTTTACAAAAATACAGATAAAGACCTTGTAAAAGCTGAAATCGATGCGTATTGGGTTACATATGCGGGAGTTGACGCGGTAGAATATCTTAAAAAATTCTCCAATAGACTACCTTTAATTCACTTAAAAGACATGGATAAAGAGGACAGGTCTTTTACTGAAATAGGAAATGGAATTATCAATTTTAAAGAAGTAATAAAAATTGCAAAAGAAAATGGAGTTAAATGGTTAATTGTTGAACAGGATGTGTGTAAAAGACCTCCAATTGAAAGTGTGAAAATTAGTTTTGAAAATTTAAAAAAGATTTTAGAGGAGGAAATGTAGATGTATTTAGGATTTTTAACAGTATGTCTTGGGAATATGCCTCTTAAAGAAAAAGCTAAGTGGGCAAGTGAAAATGGGTTTAAATCACTGGAAATTGCCTGCTGGCCTAAAGACAATACGAGGGATTATTCTGCAAGTGACATAGATGTAGAAAATCTCACACCTGAAGAGGCGGAAGAAATAAAAAAATATTTTAAGGAGTACGGGCTCACAATTTCATCTCTTGCATATTATGACAACAACCTTGACAGAGACCCAGAAAAGAGAAAGTTTATAAACAATCACTTAAAAAAGTGCATTGATGTAGCTAAAATGCTGGGGACTGACATGGTGGGGACTTTTGTAGGCAGGAACATTGAAAAAAGCATCAAAGACAATTTTGATGAATTTGAAAGAGTTTTTACCGATATAGTAAGTTATGCGGAAGACAAAGGAATAAAAATTATAATCGAAAATTGCCCTATGGAAGGATGGCAGGTACCTGGCCTTCCAGGAACCATATCTTTTACACCAGAGCTTTGGAAGGAGATGTTTAGAAGGATACCTTCTAAAAACTTTGGTTTAAATCTTGACCCTTCCCATCTTGTTTGGCAGTTTATAGACTATATAGATGTGATACCAGAGTTTAAAGATAGAATATTTCATGTACACGCAAAAGACACAGAAGTGTTTGAGGATAAATTTAAGCGATATGGAGTTTTCAACAGACAGCTTTACACAGGAACGCATGGCGAATTTGGATACTGGAGATACCGAATGCCAGGTATGGGAAATGTAGATTGGGGCAAGTTTATAAAGGCGCTAAAAGACAACGGATATGACGGAGTAATAAGCATAGAACATGAAGACCCTCTATATGAAGGCAGTGAAGAGAAAGTTAAAGAAGGACTTATTTTAGGTCTAAATCATCTAAAACAATTTATATAACTTTAATAACTTTAAAAAAAGCTCAACCTAATAATCGGTTGGGCTTTTTTTTAATGTAAACATACTGTAAAATATAAGATATACGTTAAGTGATGGGGGAGATAAAATTGGTCACTTCAAAAATCGCTGAAGTGCTTCTACAAATATTCACTGTTATGGCAGTAGGATTTTATGTGGCAAAAATAAAAATAGTAAAGGAAGAAAATTTTAAAGCTTTTGCTGATCTAACTGTCTTAGTGGCAATACCTGCTCTTATATTTTACGGCATATACACAAACTACACCTTAGATATGTTAAAAACTTCTTATATGATACCAATAGTGGGAGTGGCTGTTCCTTTTTTAACCTATCTAGTGAGCAAAATTATCTTTTTACTTTTAAAAGTTCCTGAAGAGATAGAAAAAGAACTTTACCTCATTTCTTCTTTTAGCAATACCTTGTTTGTAGGGTTACCTGTCAGTTTGGCTCTTTTTGGAGAAAAAAGTCTGCCTTTTGTCATATTATATGATTTTGGACATACTTCACTTTTTTGGACATTGGGTGTGATGATTATTACAGGTGACAAGCTTTTTAATGCGAAAAACTTTAAAAAGTTAGTTAATCCCTCCACAATTACTCTTTTCTTTAGTTTTTTAGCTATAACTTTACATATTAAAATTCCTTCTTTTTTATTAAAAAGCCTTCAAATGATAGGTGGCATTGCTGTACCTCTTGCTATGATGTTTATAGGGATGAATATGGTCCATATCGATTTTAAAGAAAGAAATGGTAGCAAATATGTTTATATCGCAGCAGTAATTAAACTTATTTTAGCTCCTCTTATTGCTTATGGAGTGGTGAGCTTTTTGAGTATACCTTCACTTGTGAAAAAGATAGTCATTTTAGAAAGCGCTATGCCTGCAATGGCTAGTTCAGCAATTATTGCAAAACAATATGATAAAAACCACAAATTTGTCTCTATAAGTGTATTTTTGACAAATATTTTGTCTTTTATAACAATATCTGTTATACTATACTTGATGGGATAAATTTGTATGGAGGAGGATTCTTATGTTTAAAGTGTATGTTACAAGGATGATTCCTGAGGAAGGGATTGAACTTTTAAAAAAGTACTGCGAAGTTGAAATAAACCCAGAAGACAGACCTCTTAAAAGAGAAGAATTGCTTGATGTAATAAAAGACAAAGATGCCGTTGTGACGCAGCTTAATGAAAAAGTTGATGCAGAATTTTTTGATTCAGCAAAAAATTTAAAAATTGTGGCAAATTACGCTGTAGGATTTGACAATATCGATCTAAAAGAGGCAACTAAGAGAAAAATTTATGTTACAAATACGCCAGATGTTTTGACAAATGCAACAGCAGAACTTGCATGGGCACTCCTCTTTGCAGCAGCTCGAAGGGTTGTTGAGGCAGATAAATTCACAAGAGAAGGAAAATTTACTGGATGGGCACCGAACCTCTTTTTAGGTAAAGCTGTGACGGGAAAAACATTGGGAGTAATTGGTGCGGGGCGTATAGGACAAGCTTTCGCAAAGATGTCGAAAGGGTTTGACATGAAAATTTTATACACTGCAAACACTCCAAAAGAAGAATTTGAAAAAGAGACAGGTGCAAAGTATGTTGACTTGGAAACACTTTTGAAAGAATCGGATTTTGTATCACTTCATGTTCCGCTGACACCTCATACACGCCATTTAATAGGGGAAAAAGAATTAAAACTTATGAAAAAAACCGCAATTTTAATAAATACAGCGAGAGGTCCTGTTGTAGATGAAAAAGCGCTGGTAAATGCATTAAAAAATAAAGACATTTATGCAGCAGGTCTTGACGTATATGAAAAAGAACCGGAGATTACAGAGGAATTAAAAACTTTAGATAATGTAGTAATACTTCCACATATAGGAAGTGCTACAGATGAGGCAAGGAGAGATATGGCAGTACTTGTTGCACAAAATATAATAGACGTAATAGAAGGAAGAACGCCGCGCACCCTTGTAAATAAAGACATATTGGAGAAGTAAATTTTTAAGGAATCCCTAAAATGGGATTCCTTACTTTGTTCTTATAAAACCATACAAACTAATAAAAAAATTTTAAAACAAAGAAGGATTTTTTGGATTTGTGTAGAATTAATATATTAAAGTCAATAAAATCAACAAACAAAAACGGAATTTCCAACTTGAAACTGTGTTTTGTTTTTATTTACTTTTTAGGTTTTGAGCAAAATAAAAAACAAATTGATATTTTTAGGAGTGGATGTAGATGCTGGTTTCGACAAGGAGAGATAAAATCAAAGAAATCATTTTAAAAAAGAAAGCCGTTAAAGTCTCTGAGCTTTGTGAGATTTTCAAAGTTTCTGATGAGACAATAAGAAGGGACTTAGAAGAATTAGAAAGACAAGGACTGGTAGAGAGAAACTATGGAGGCGCAGTACTGAAAGAAAATATTATTATTCCTCCACTTGTCAAAAGATTTAAAGAGCACACAGAAGAAAAGCAAAAAATTGCTGCAAAAGCGGTAGGAGAAGTAAAAGAAGGAGATGTCATTTTTTTAGATGCAGGTTCTACTACTTATCACATAGCCCGACTCCTTAAAAATTTTAATAACATAACTGTTGTGACAAATGCTTTAAACGTTGCTACAGAATTAGCTAATAATCCTAATATTAATCTTTTTATTACTGGTGGAAAATTAAAAACTGACAATCATTCAATGGTAGGCTTTGAAACACTAAATTGCATTGGCAGATACAACATTGACATCTTGTTTTTAGGAACTGGTGGCATTTCTTTAGAAAAAGGGCTTACGACTTCTGATATTTTTGAAGCCGAAGCTAAAAAAGCAATGATAAAATCAGCCAAGCGAGTAATTGTCGTGGCTGATAGTGGCAAATTTGGAAAAGTTGCAATGGTGTCTTTTTGCACATTTGAAGATGTAGAAAAGATAATAACCTCTGGAGAACAAAACAAAGAGATAGTAGAGGAATTAAAAAATTATGTAAAGATTGAAGTGGTATAGAAAATTTAAAAGGAGAAGATTACTTAGGAGGCGTAAAAATGGGTGTTAAAATTGCTATTGTAAATTCCAGTAGTTTTGGTAAGCATTTTCCTGAACATATCGAAAGGTTAAAAGCGTTAGGAGAAGTAGAAAGATTTGAACTTCCCCACGATATAAGAGGGAAGGCTTTAGCAGAAAAGCTAATGGGCTATTCTGTAATAATTGCCAGTGTCAAGCCATATTACGATAAGGAGTTTTTTGAGCATAAAGATAAAACTCTTTTAATAACACGCCACGGCATAGGTTATGATACAATAGACATTAAAAGCGCTACTGAAAAGGGAGTTATTGTAACGAAAGTTGAAGGCATTGTAGAAAGGGAAGCTGTAGCCGAAAATGCTGTTGCACTTTTATTAGATGTTATGAAAAAAGTAAGGTCTGCATCCCTTAAAGTGAAAGAAGGAAAGTGGGAGGAAAGAGCGAGCTTCATTGGATATGAGATAAAAGACAAAGTTGCAGGAATTATAGGTATTGGAAATATTGGAAGCAGAGTTTGTGAAATTCTGAAATATGGGTTTGGTGCTAAAGTAGTGGCTTATGACCCTAATCTTTCACCTGAAAACTTTGACAAAAGAACTTAAAAAATTATTTGAACTGCACACTAAATTATAAAAAACGAGGAGGTAATTAGATGAAAGACATTGGATTAATTGGATTGGCAGTAATGGGACAAAATCTTGCTCTAAATATTGCGAGGAAAAAGTATAGTGTATCTGTTTTTAACAGGACACCTGATAGAACACAAGAATTTATGAAAAACAAAGTAAAAGACGAAGAAATCGCAGCTTATTATGATATCAAGTCTTTTGTAGAATCTTTAAAAAAGCCGCGAAAAATCATCCTCATGGTTAAAGCAGGAAAACCAGTAGATGAAATGATTCAAGAACTTTTACCTTATCTAGATAAGGGAGATTTGATTATTGATGGAGGAAATTCCTACTTTAAAGATACCTCCAGGAGAATTAATGAATTAAAAGAAAGAGGCATATTGTACCTTGGAATGGGAGTGTCAGGAGGAGAAGCCGGAGCTTTACACGGGCCTTCTTTGATGCCAGGGGGATCTTACGATGCTTATGAGATGGTAAAAGAAATTCTTTTAAAAATTGCTGCTCAGACGGAAGCAGGTCCTTGCTGTACATACGTTGGAAATGATTCTGCAGGACACTTTGTCAAAATGGTTCACAACGGTATAGAATATGCCATAATGCAAGCAATAGCTGAGGTTTACGATGTACTTCGAAAGGTGTTAAAACTTTCTCCCGAAGAGATAGGAGAGATATTTGAAAAATGGAATAATGGGGTGTTAAACTCCTTCCTGATGGAAATTTCTTATAAAATAATGAAGTACAAAGACAAAGAAACAGGAAAATACCTCGTTGACCTCATATTAGACGAAGCAGAACAAAAAGGCACAGGCAAGTGGACTTCTCAAACTTCTTTGGATTTAGGAATCCCAACTCCTTCTTTAAATCTTGCAGTAGAAGCAAGAACTTTGTCTTTCTTTAAAGAGGCGAGAGTAGAATTGTCTAAAAAAGTAACAAAAACTTATCCTAGCATTAAGGTGGACAAAGAGAAAGTAATAAATGATTTGGAGAATGCATTGCTTTTTAGTGTTTTCGTCTCTTTTTCTCAAGGACTATGGCTTATATCTGAGGCTTCAAAGGCTTTTAACTATAACATTGACCTTTCAGAAGTTTTAAGAATTTGGAAAGGCGGATGCATCATAAGAGCCAAAATTTTAGATTTCTTAAGAGACATTATTAAAGAAAATAAAGAAAATGTAAATCTTCTTAACAGTGAAAAGGCGTTATCTTTCTTAATGGATAAAATTGATTCAATAAAATATATCACTAATTTAACAAAAGATTTTTACCTTCCAACGCTTGTACTTAATTCTTCATTAGATTATTTCTTGAGCATGATAGAAGAAAACTTGCCTGCTAATCTAATCCAAGCTCAAAGAGATTTCTTCGGTGCTCACACTTACAGAAGAATAGACAAAGAGGGAATTTTCCACACTGAATGGGAGGCAAACTAAAACCTAATTGACATCATTTAGTTAATGTTGAATTAATGGGAGTTTTTTGCTCCCCATTTTCTTTCAATAAAAATTCAATAAAAAAATTTAAAAATCAAGAAGGATTTTTTGGATTCGTACATGCTTTTAAACAAAGAAGGCATAAAAGACATTAACAAATGGCAGCAAGCAGGTATAAAGCTTCCGGACTTTGATGTAGAAAAAATAGCAGAACAAACCAAGAAATATCCTACATGGGTGCATTTTGGAGCAGGGAATATATTTTTAGAGGATTTATTGCACTCTTGAAGCAAGTTATTTTGACTGTTTGCTGATTCAAATGAACTAAATCCTTGCTTAGTTTTATACCAGGCTTTAAATTGGTGATGGAAAGATTCTATCAAATTATTAGAAATGTCATCTTTAAAGCTTTCAACTCTAATATGTTTAACATTGTCATCAAAGAGAGATTTAACAGGTACTTTATAGGCGCTGTAACGATCACTGACTATAGCAGAGGGAGTTCCTAAACCTTAACAGAATTAAGCAAAACAAAAGCTTGTTTAGAGTTTCTATAAGGTGATAGATGGAAGCCTAAGATGAAACGAGTTTCTGAATCTATAATAAACCAGATGTAATATTTTTCACCTGCGATTTTAAATACAGTTTCATCCACAATTAGGAGGTAATTTTATGGAATATTTAATAGGGGTAGATATAGGCACGACAGCTACTAAGGCTATAGCATTTAATAGGGAGGGTGTTATTATATCTAAAAAGAGTGTTGAGTATCCTATATACCATCCAAAACCTACATGGAGTGAGCAGGACCCTGAAGAGATATTTCATGCGGTTTTAATTTCTATAAAGGATGTAGTTGAAGAAAACAATGCAATGGGTAATAAACTTGAGGGTATAAGTTTTAGTGCAGCTATGCATAGTTTAATAGCTGTAGATCCTGAAGGGAAACCATTGACCAATTGTATAATCTGGGCTGATACAAGAAGTGAAGAATATGCAAAGAAAATGAAAGAAAGTAAGGTCGCACATTCCATATATCTAAAAACGGGAACTCCGATACACCCTATGTCACCACTTTGTAAACTTTTATGGATGAAGGAGAATAATAGTGAGATTTTTAATAAGGCGTATAAATTTATATCAATAAAGGAATATGTCTTTTACAAATTATTTTCAATATATATCGTTGATTATTCTATTGCATCTGCAACAGGGCTGTTTGATACTTATAAATTAAAATGGGATGATGAGGCACTGAATCTCATTGGCATTTCGCCTGATAGACTATCTATTCCTGTTTCTACAACACATACTGTTAGAGGGCTAAAAGATGGATATGCGAAGTTTTTAAATATACCTAAAAGTACACCATTTATAATTGGGGCTAGCGATGGATGTTTATCAAACCTAGGTACCAATGCTGTAAAACCTGGTGTAGCTGCTGTCACAATAGGTACCAGCGGTGCGATAAGGGTAATTTCAAACAAACCGGTGTCAGATCCAGGCGAGAGAATATTTTCTTATATACTTACTGAAAATCATTATGTAGTAGGCGGTCCAATCAATAACGGAGGTATAGTGCTAAGATGGTTTAGAGACAACTTTTATCCGTTAGAAGTTGAAAATGCAAAAAAAGAAAATATTGATTTCTACGATATTTTAACTCAAAAAGTAGATAGTATTCCTGTGGGAGCAAGCGGATTAATATTTCTCCCTTATTTACTAGGAGAGAGAGCACCCCATTGGGATGCCAATGCTCGAGGCGTTTTTTTTGGAGTAAATATAACCCATACGAGAGAACACTTTCTAAGGGCATTAATGGAGGGTGTAATATTTGGAATATATAGTGTAGGAAAAGTCTTAGAGCAGATTACTGGTAACATAGAAAAAATTTATGCTACTGGTGGGTTTGTAAGGTCATCACTATGGGTTAAGATCCTAGCGGATGTTTTTAATAAAAAGGTTTTGGTAGCAGAAAGCTATGAGAGTTCATGTCTTGGTGCAGTTGTTCTAGGGATGAAGTCTCTCGGTTTAATAAGCTCAATTGAAGATGTTGAAAAAATGGTTCCGATATCACAAACCATATATCCAGATAAAAATCACCATTATACTTATACAAGGTTATTTGAAATATATGAACGTCTATATGATCAACTAAAAAATGAGTTTATTAGAATAATAAATCTGCAATAATATAATAAGAACTGAGTTATAAACTTGTTTTAATGCACTTTATATTATTTTGGGAAGATACTTATGATAAAGGTGATTGCAATTGCATACAGATATTGGGATTATTGGACTTGGTATAGTTATTTTCAGTGAGTCCTTTTTCATCACAAATAACAGCTATATCTGGCTGTACTTTGTGCTTTTCTTGAGCATTTTGTAGTATAACATCTAAAGGGGCAACAAAATGTTTGCACTTTTTATCTCTAAAATATATTCCAAATTCTGTCGATAAGTTCGTTAAAATTCTTTGGTGTGCCACTGAAGGTGCGGATAACAAATATATTTCGCCGTTTATGAATTCGAGCATTTCATCAGTTTTAGAGTCTATTTCTTCGAATTCTTCATAAGTAATTCTTTTATTTTTAGGTATTATATTTTCCATTATATCATCCCCATTTACTACGTTCTAAATATATTTTAGCACATTTTTCAATATTAACAATTATTCATTACCTTTATAAAAATATCTAAAAAACTTTTTATAAACTAGAAGGAATTTTTAAATGTGTGTCGAATATAATAAAAAAGAGGTTAATTAAAATAATAAACAAACTCTTTTAAATGTTTTTCATTGCATGTGAATGTCATGTTTTAATAATCTCTTGTTTTAACAAAGTCATTGTATACTGTAGATTTCTTTTTTATTACAGACTTAATTAAAAAATATAATAAAGTCACTGGAGGATATATTATGGATTCCAGAGAGGTAGCATTACACATCGAGCGGCTTATAAAGTTTGCACTTAAAAAAGGCTTGATAGAGGAATTAGATGTGATTCCAAGCCGCAATGCACTTATGGATTTATTTAAAATAGAAAAACCTTATGAAGGTGAGGTTTCTGAGGAGGAATTAGAAAGCCCTTCTCCTATTTTAAACAAATTATTGGACTATGCGGTGGAGATAGGCCTTATTGAGGATACTGTTACCTATAGAGATTTAATGGATGCAAGAATTATGGGGCTTTTAATGCCAAGAGAATCAGAAGTTGTAAAAAAGTTTAATACCATTGCCTCTGAAAAGGGGATTGAAAAAGCCACAGAGTATTTTTACAAATTATCTCAAGCCTCCAATTACATCAGGATGGATAGAACTTCGCAAAATTTATATTGGCGTACTCCCACAGAATACGGTTCTTTAGAAATCACTATAAATCTTTCTAAGCCAGAAAAAGATCCAAAAGAAATTGAGGCGGCAAAGAAAATTCCTCAGTCAGGATATCCAAAGTGCCTTTTATGCATTGAAAATGTAGGTTTTGCGGGAAATTTAAATCATCCAGCAAGGCAAAACTTAAGAATAATCCCAGTAAAAGTTGCGGGAGAGCAATGGTATTTCCAGTATTCACCTTATGTATATTACAATGAGCACTGCATTTTGCTCCATGAATCCCATATTCCAATGAAAATATCAGAAAAAACTTTTGTGAGGCTTTTTGATTTTATTGAGCAATTCCCCCATTATTTTATGGGCTCCAATGGGGATTTGCCAATTGTGGGAGGCTCGATTTTATCCCATGAACATTTTCAAGGGGGAAGGCACGTTTTTCCAATGGAAGAGGCTCCTATAGAAGAATACTTTATATATCCTCAATATCGTAACATTAAAGCAGGAATAGTCAAATGGCCTATGTCTGCCATTCGCCTTTCAAGTAAAGACAGGGATAAACTAATAGAGCTTTCTTCACATATATTGAATACCTGGAAGGACTATAGTGATGAATCTTGTGACATATTGGCATATACTAAAAAGAATGGGGAACTTATCCATCACAATACGATTACACCTATTGCGAGGATTAATAAAGAGGGGGAATTTGAAATTGACCTTGTCCTTCGGAATAACAGGACAACAGATGAATACCCCTATGGAATTTTTCATCCTCATGAGGAACTTCACCATATAAAAAAAGAAAACATTGGACTTATAGAAGTTATGGGATTAGCAGTTTTGCCAGGAAGGCTGAAATTTGAGTTGGAGGAAATTATTAAGTTTTTAATAGGGGAAGAAAAATTTAATCCAGACTTGTATAGTGAAGGCAGTCCTTTATACAAACATATTCCATGGATTGAAGAATTGCTTCTAAAATATGGTACTAACTGCACTCAAGAAGAAGCCGAAAATTATATAAAACAGGAGGTTGGAAACAAATTTTTGAAGGTTCTTTTAGATGCAGGAGTTTTTAAAAGAGATGAAAAAGGGAAAAAAGCCTTTGAAAAATTTATAAAAACAGTAGGCTTTGAAAAAATAGATATGAAAGGAGACCTTAAATGAAAACGGCTGTAATTGAAGCACTTGAAAAATTCTACGGTAAAAATGATGCTGAAATAAGGCTTTTCTATTCTCCGGGACGAGTGAATCTTATTGGAGAGCATACAGATTACAATGGAGGCTATGTATTTCCTTGTGCCCTTGACTTTGGAACATATGCTGCGATTAGAAAAAGAAATGACAAAAAAGTCTTCATGGCTTCTTTAAATTTCGATTTAAAGGTGGAAGTAGACCTTGATGCACTCAATTTTGATAAAAGCCATGATTGGGCTAATTATCCTAAAGGGGTTTTAAAAGTGTTACAGGATGAGGGGTATGACTTTTCTGGATTTGAAATTGTGTTTGAAGGCAACATTCCAAATGGCGCTGGACTTTCCTCATCTGCTTCAATAGAGCTGGTTACTGCTGTTGCAGTAAATGAAGTTTTCAATTTAAATATTGACAGAATAAAATTGGTGAAATTGTGTCAAAAAGCAGAAAATACTTTTGTTGGGGTAAATTGTGGCATAATGGACCAATTTGCTGTTGGAATGGGTAAAAAAGACCATGCTATTTTATTAAAAAGCGATACATTAGAGTATTCATACGTGCCTTTGAAGTTAGAAGGTTATAAAATTTTGATAACAAATACAAATAAAAGGAGAGGGCTCTTGGATTCGAAATATAATGAAAGAAGAAGTGAATGTGAAAAGGCCCTTTCATATCTTCAAAAAGCTTTGCCTGTAAAAAATCTATCTGAAATTACAATTGAACAATTTGAAGAATACAAAGATTTGATACCTGACGAAGTGCTTAGAAAAAGGGCAAAACATGTTATAACTGAAAATAAAAGAGTTTTAGATGCAGTAAAAGCACTTAATGATAAAGACTTAATCAAATTTGGAGAATTAATGGTTGAATCTCACAATTCTTTGAGAGATGATTACGAAGTTACAGGGAAAGAACTGGACACTTTGGTAGAAGAAGCGTTAAAATTAAAGGGAGTAATAGGTTCCCGTATGACTGGAGCAGGCTTTGGTGGCTGCACTGTAAGCATTGTAAAAGAAGATGCAGTAGAGGAATTTATAAAAGTGGTGACTCACAATTACACTCAAAAAATAGGCTACAGGCCAACAGTCTATATAACGGGAATAGGTGAAGGAGCAGGAGAAATTAAATACTGAAGGAGGTAAAAATATGGCGGTTTTAGTATGCGGTGGTGCAGGTTATATTGGAAGCCACACAGTTGCAGCACTTTTAAGGAGAAATGAAGAAGTTGTCGTTGTAGATAACCTCGTCACAGGGCATAAGGAATCTGTTTTGGGAGGAAAACTGTATATAGGTGATTTAAGGGATGAAGCCTTTTTAGACAAGGTATTTATAGAAAATGAAATTGAAGCGGTAATTGATTTTGCAGCTTTTTCACTTGTGGGAGAAAGTGTAGAGGAGCCATTTAAATATTATGAAAACAACGTATGCGGGACATTGAGCCTTTTAAAAGCGATGAAGAAACACAATGTCAACAAAATCGTGTTTTCTTCAACAGCTGCAACATATGGAGAACCAGAGAGAATTCCAATAGAAGAGGAAGATAGAACTAATCCCACAAGCCCTTATGGTGAGACAAAGCTTGCCGTTGAAAAGATGCTAAAATGGGCAGACAGTGCTTATGGAATCAAATACGTCGCTTTGCGATATTTTAACGTTGCAGGGGCTATTGAAACAGGCGAGATTGGAGAGGACCATTCGCCTGAGACGCACCTTATACCGATTATACTTCAGGTTGCACTTGGGAAAAGAGAAAAGATAATGATTTATGGTGATGATTATCCTACTAAAGATGGGACATGTATAAGAGATTATATTCACGTGATGGACTTAGCTGATGCACATATACTTGCGTTGGATAAATTGAGAAAAGACAATAATAGCGCAATTTATAACCTGGGAAATGGAGAAGGTTTTAGTGTAAAGGAAGTGATAGAAGTTGCAAGAAAAGTGACAGGGCATCCTATTCCAGCAGAAGTTGCTGGGCGCCGTCCGGGAGACCCTGCAGTACTTGTGGCATCTTCCAAAAAGGCAATAGAAGAGTTAGGTTGGGTGCCAAAACATCCATCTTTAGAAGAAATAATTGAAAGTGCTTGGATGTGGCACAAAAATCATCCAAATGGCTTTAAGAGAGGGTAAAGGAAGGGGTATAAATGGAAAACTTAATACCAGTCAGCTACAAATTGTTAAAAGGAATGAACGAATCAGTTATATTAAATATCATAAGAAAAATGGGACCTATTTCAAGAGCGGATATTGCCAAAGAGACAAATTTAACGCCGCCGACTGTGACTAACATTGTAAACAAACTCATTGCTGAAAATATTGTGATGGAGTACAAAGTTGGCGAATCAAATGGTGGAAGGCCTCCTGTACTTATCAAATTAAATCCTGACTTTATGAGTATTATTGTCATTCATATAAGCACTTACAACTTACATCAATATACTCTTGACGCAGAACTTAAAACAAAAAAGAAAGAGAAGAATTCTATTAGAGGTTTAAAGCAAGAAGAAGTTTTAGAATTGTTGACATCTGTTCTTGATAAAGCAATAAAAGTATCTCCACAAAATGTATCGGGGATAGGAATTGTGGTTAGAGGACCTGTAAAAATGAAAGAAGGTATATCTGTATTTGCTCCCAATATAGGGTGGAGAAATGTGCCTTTAAAATCAATTGTAGAAGAAAAATTTGGTGTACCTACCTATGTTATAAATGACGTGCGAGCTATGGCTTTAGGAGAATTTCACATGGGCAAAGCAAAAGACGTTGAAAATATGATATTTTTAAAGGTTGGCTATGGAATAGGTTCAGCAATACTTATAAATGGCAGGATATATACTGGAGCCAGTGACGGTGCGGGTGAAATAGGGCATACAACTATTGATGTAGCAGGGCCACAATGTAGTTGCGGCAATTACGGTTGTTTTGAAGCATTGGCTTCAGAGAAAGCCTTAGTGAATTTAGTTGTTAAATCTATTAAAGAGGGTATGGATTCTATTGTGTATCAAATGGCAGAAGGGATGTTAGACAGTGTTACTCCTGAGATGATATACGAGGCAGCAAAACTAAACGATAAATTAGCAGTCAATGCTTTAAAAACTATAGGAAGATATTTAGGAATAGGTATAGCCAATACAATAAATACATTTAACCCAGAGCTCATTTTGATAGGGGGAGGGATTGTGCAGGCACGTGAGCTTATTGAAGATATCATCATAGAAACTGCTAAAAAACGCACTTTTGAGAATTCATTTTCTTCCTGCAGAATAGCTTTTGCTGAATTAGGTGATGATGCTACACTCATCGGTGCTGCCAATATGGTCATGGATGAAGTATTGTAACCCATCTCTGTTATTCTGAGCGCAGCGAAGAATCTTACCTACTGAGGTAGTGAAAAAAATAAAAAATTATGCAGAAAGGAATGAAAATAGTATGGCAATAAAAATTGACAAAATAAACTTTTTAGGATGGGAAAATAGTATAAAACTGTCTAATGGCATTATTGATGTTGTGGCTACAACTGATATAGGCCCAAGAATTGTGAGGTTTGGATTTGAAAATGATGTAAACGAATTTAATTTGGACCCTAAAACTATTGGCTTAAAAGGAGGTGACGAATACAGATATTATGGCGGCCATAGACTGTGGCATAGCCCCGAAGATAGAAAGAGGACATATATACCAGACAATGATGAAGTTGATTGGCATGAAATAGAAAACGGTGTGAGACTTATTCAAAAGCCAGAAAAATGGGTTAATACACAAAAGCAAATCGATATAATATTAAATCCTGATGAGAGTAGAGTAAGGCTTGTACACAGGATAACCAATCTTGGAGCGTGGCCTATTGAGCTTTCAGCGTGGACAATTACAGTATTAAACACAGAAGGCATCGAAATAATTCCTCAACCAAATAAAGACACAGATTTACTTCCAAATAGGCAAATTGTACTCTGGCCTTATTCTAAAATGAATGATAAAAGGGTGTATTGGGGAGAAAAATATATTGCACTGAAACAAGATCCTAATAACAAAGCTCCCTTTAAGTTAGGAATTAACAATCAAGAAGGCTGGGCAGCTTACGCAAGAGGAGGACATCTTTTTGTAAAAAGGTATTATCCACAGCACGACGCAACATATCCTGACTTTGGAGTATCTTTTGAAACCTATACAAATGATTGGATGCTTGAAATAGAAACATTAAGTCCATTTACAAAATTACAACCCGGTGAAACTGTTGAGCATGTTGAAGAATGGGAGCTTTACAATAATGTAAATGTAAAAGATATAGATGAAGGTGCATTTGATAAGGTTGTAGAAAAATATTGCAGGAAGTAAATTTTTGGTTACAAAAAGTTTATAAAAATTTTTAATAAATTACGCTTTCGAAGAAGGAATTTTCGAATTCATGTCGAATATATAATATAGGAATTAGTTAAAATAAAAAATAAAGTTAGAGAAAATGATAAGTTTTGAATTACAATAAAAATGTTTACATCAAGAATTTATGACATTAGAGAATATTAATAGTTAAATGTAAATAAAATATTTTAATAAAATATCAATAATTAGGAATTAAGAAGAAAGTTAAAAAGGAGGTGGGGAATATACATTAATTATAATATTTAATAAAGATTTAGCATAAGAAGCGATGACGTTACCTAAAATTGGCGTATTGTTAGAGATTTGGGCATTAAAACAAATTTTAATTTTGATTTTAACATTAAAAGTTTAATTGAGTTAATCACAAAATATTGAGATAGGGGGAAATTGAATTATGTTAAAGAAAAGGTTTTTAAGTATGACAATAATAATTTTAATGATTTTATTGTTATATTTAACAGGTTGTGGAAATAGTTCTACTACTACAGAAAAAGCTAATGCAGAAAAGACGAATGGTTCTATTACTTTAACATTAGCCGTTAATTTCCCAGAAACAGACGTCACGACCCAAAATTTAAAAACAATAGCTAAAAATTTTGAGCAAGAGAATCCTAATATTCGCGTAAATGTTACATCACTTCCGGACTATGAAGCAACTATGAAAACTAAGATGGCAGCTAATGACCTTCCTGATATGTGGACAACACATGGTTGGTCTGTAATGAGATATAGTGGATATTTGCTACCTCTTCAAGATCAACCTTGGGCATCAAAAATTAATCCGCTTATCAAACCTATTATCACAGATAAAGAAGGTAAAATCTATGTATTACCAATGGACGTAGATGTTGCTGGTATAGCATTTAATAAAGATGTACTTGATAAAGCGGGTGTAGATCCTGATTCAATAAAAACTTGGGATGATTTTAAAGTGGCTTGCGATAAAATTAAAGCTATTGGTAAAATACCAGTTTATTTAGGTGGCTCAAAAGACGATTGGACTATAGGTAATTTCTTTGATTGGGTTGCTCCTTCTTTTCTAGTTACAGATGATAATCATAATTTTAGAAAAGAACTGAAAGATGGAACATTTGATTGGAATAATTATAGACCGGTAGCTCAATTGTTTGTGGATTTTATAAAAGCTGGATATTTTAATAAAAATGCAAATGAAGGTACATGGCAAGAAGTAGGAGAAGCCTTAGCAAAAGGTGAAGCAGGTTTTGCTTTTTTTGGTAATTATGTTATAGGCGAAGCGATGAAATATAATCCTAATGGAAATTATGGATTTATGCCTTTACCAGCAGCTTATAAAGATGGTGAACGTACAGTTATTGTTGGTGAGCGTACAGCTATAGGTGTTTGGAAAGATTCAAAATATAAAAATGAGGCTCTTAAATTTTTAGAATATTTGGCTAAACCAGAAAATATTAACTTAGTAGCCAAAGGTAATATGACGCCGACTGGATTAGTTGGTGATGGATATAAGTTGGATGCTGGAAAATTAAGTCCATATTTCGAAAATGCGGCTAAGTATAAAGGTTTTGGATATTTTGATAGAGAGTATTTACCCAATGGTATGTGGGATTCTTTATGCAAGACTGGAACTGGTATGCTTGCTGGTACTATGTCTATTGATCAAGTAATTGCTCAATTAAAAGCTGATTATCAACGACTTTATCAGCAACAAAAATAAAAAAATAAGAAAGGAGAGAAAAAATCAATTATTACTACTCTACAAAGCATATATTTCTAATATATGCTTTGTAGAGATAAATGTTTTTATTTGTTAAAATGCTGGATAAGGAGGAATTACCAACTTGGAAAGGGAACTTAAACGTTCAAATATTATGTATATTCCTGCTATTATTTTCCTTGTAGTATTTATTGTTTATCCTTTTTTAACCGGATTTAGGATTTCTTTTACGGACTGGGATGGTTATTCACAAACGTATCGCTATATAGGTATAGAAAATTTTAAACTATTGTCTAGAGATCAAAATGTGCGAATAGCCTTTGTTAATACTTTGATTTATGGCTTTGGTAGTACTTTTTTTCAACAGATTTTGGGACTTGCATATGCTTTACTTTTGAATAAACCATTTAGAGGACGGACTTTAGCAAGAACTGCTGTTTATTTGCAAGTTTTAATTTCACCAATTATAATGGGTTATATGTGGTACTTTATATTAAAATATGATCACGGAGCACTAAATGATTTATTGGGTTTATTTGGCATAAAACCTGTATTATGGTTATCTGATCCTACAATTGCAGTATGGGTAATAGTAGTATTGAATACTATCCAGTATGTAGGAGTTTCGATGGTAATATATCTTGCTGGTTTACAAGGAATACCTTCTATGTATTACGAAGCAGCAGCTATTGATGGAGTAACTCTATGGCAAGAATTTAGACATATAACTTTACCTTTACTATATCCATCAATAGTTAGCAGTGTTATTATAAATGTAATAGGAGGCTTAAAATTATTTGACATTATAAGAGCATTAACTGGTGGTGGACCAGGATACACAACCCATTCACTGTCAACATTAATTTATACAACGTACTTCCAATCGCAATCAGCGGGATATGCTGCGGCTATAGGAGTATTACTTTTTGTTTCGATATTGGTCTCTACAATTATATTGCAAATCTTTTTTAAGAAAAAAGGTGGTGATTATATATTATGAAAAATAATACATGGTATAAAACTATATTGGCGATACTAATTACTATAATACATCTTATTCCCATTTATATTGCTTTAACAGTTTCTTTCAAAAATATAACAGATTTTTCATCTTATTGGACTTTACCCAAGCAATTATTTTTAGAAAATTATAAGGTTGCATGGCAAAATGGTGGCATGCCCATTGCTTTTAAAAACACAATAATAATAACGGGGGTATCTTCCATATTGATTATATTAATATCCGCTATGGCTGCTTATCCACTTGCTCGCAATAATAGCAAATTCAATAATACCATCCTTACAATGATTTTATCTGTAATGATGATTCCACCACTTAGTTTATTAGTTCCATTGTATGTATTAATGAGAAAAGTGGGAGCAATAAGTACCTATTGGGGGATAGTATCAGTACATCTTGCTTTTCAATTACCATTAGCTATTTTTTTGTATACAAATTTTATACGTGCGTTACCAAGGGAATTAGATGAAGCTGCTTTGATAGATGGATGTAGTATATTTACTATATTTTATAGAATAATTTTACCACTTTTAAAACCCGTTACTGTGACTGTTTTGATAATGACTGGATTGAATATATGGAACGATTATCAACTCTCATTATTTTTCTTACAAAAACCTGAAATAAAAGTAATTACACTTACAATAGCAACATTTTTTGGAATATCAGGTGCAAATCCTAATGTTGCGGCAGCTGCTGCGATTATGGCTGTTTTACCAGTTATAATAGTATATTTATTTTTACAAAAATACTTTATTCAAGGTATGGTTGAGAGTGCAATAAAATAAAGATATTTTTTTAAGGAGTTATGAGATGCTTTTGTTGAAATGAGAAAATTAAAGAAAAACTAAGATATTAAGAGAAAATAAAAAATAATATAAGGAGGACTTACTATGTCTATTCATTTTAATGATAAAACAAAAACTTTTTACCTAACTGCCAAAGATACAAGTTATGTAATTTATGTTTTAAAAAATGGCGCTGTTTTACATGCATATTTTGGCAAAATAATAAAGACTCCTAATATATACCATTTATTAAAATTACCCCATATAAGTATAGATAATGATATTATTAACTTTGGGAATCAGTTAATGCTAGATTTTTTGCCACAGGAGTATCCTGCGTATGGTAATACTGATTTTAGGAGTCCTGCATATCAAATTCAGCTTGAAAACGGTTCTACTGTTTCTGATCTAAGGTACTTATCTCACAAAATCTATAAAGGTAAGCCTAAATTAGAAGGGCTTCCGGCTACTTATGTTGAAAATGAAGATGAAGCTGATACTCTTGAGTTAGAATTGTATGATAAAGTAGCTAATTTAAAGGTAACTTTAATTTATACAGCATTTAGGGATTATGATGTTATAACAAGGTCAGTGAGATTTGAAAACATGGGAAAAGAAGACATAAAATTGTTAAGAGCTTTGTCTATGAATGTTGATTTTAATGATAGTAATTTTGACATGCTTCAATTGTCAGGAGCTTGGGCGAGAGAAAGACATGTTATAAGAAGACCGCTTGTACCAGGAGCCCAGTCTATTGAAAGCAGAAGAGGTGCAAGCAGCCATCAGCAAAATCCTTTTATAGCACTTTTAAGGAACGACGCTGATGAATGGCATGGAGATGTGTATGGATTTAGCCTTGTTTACAGTGGCAATTTCTTGGCACAAGTAGAAGTAGATCAATATAATATGGCAAGAGTTTCTATGGGAATCAATCCATTTGATTTTTCATGGCTTCTAAAACCAGGTGAAACATTTCAAACACCAGAAGTCGTTATGGTTTATTCGGATGGTGGCTTAAATAAAATGTCAAATACCTATCACAAACTGTACAGAAATAGACTTATGAGAAGTAAATTTAAGGACAGAGAAACACCAATTCTTATAAACAACTGGGAAGCTACTTATTTTGATTTTACAGAAGAAAAACTTAAAGAACTTGCTAAAGAAGCTAAAGATTTGGGGATTGAACTGTTTGTTCTTGACGATGGATGGTTTGGAAAGAGAAATTCTGACAATTCTTCACTGGGAGATTGGTTTGTAAATAAAGAAAAGATTCCAAGTGGTTTGGATGGCCTTGCAAAAGGGATAAATTCTTTAGGTTTAAAATTTGGATTATGGATGGAACCAGAAATGGTGTCTCCTGATAGTGACCTCTATAGAGAGCATCCCGATTGGTGTATACATGTACCTAATAGGTCGAGAAGTGAAAGCAGAAATCAACTTGTGTTAGACTTGTCGCGCAAAGATGTACAAGATTATATTATAAAAGTAGTGTCAGATATTTTGGAAAGCGCCAACATAAGTTATGTAAAATGGGATATGAATAGAAATATGACAGAGATAGGCTCTGCACTTTTGCCTCCTGAAAGACAAAGAGAAACTGCTCACAGATATATACTTGGACTTTACAGAATATTAGAAGAAATAACGACAAGGTTTCCTGATGTTTTGTTTGAAAGTTGTGCTGGTGGTGGTGGTCGTTTCGATCCAGGAATGCTTTATTACATGCCACAGACTTGGACCAGTGATGATACAGATGCAATTGAAAGACTTAAAATACAGTATGGTACAAGTATAGTTTATCCTCTTATTTCAATGGGAAGCCACATATCCGCTGTACCAAATCATCAAGTTCACAGAATTACGCCGTTAAAAATACGTGCACATGTAGCAATGTCAGCTAATTTTGGCTTTGAACTTGATTTGACAAAATTGAGCAGTGAAGAAAAAGATGAAATAAAGAAATATGTTGAAAAGTATAAAGAGATTAGGAAACTGGTGCAATTTGGAGATTTTTATCGATTGTTAAGTCCCTTTGAAGGGAATGAAACTGCTTGGTTGATTGTTTCTGAGGATAAAAGAGAATTTTTGCTCTATTATTTTAGAGTTTTGGGAGGAGCAAATGAACCTATTAAAAGACTTCGTCTAAAAGGGATAAATCCAGATTTTAATTATGTTTTAGAAGATGATGGTAGTGAATATAGTGGTGATGAACTTATGTATGCAGGGAAAGTAATTCCAGAACTTAAAGGGGACTTTCAGAGCATTATGATGCATTTTAAGGAGGAGAGTATTAAAGATGGGTAGAGAGATTTTAAATTTTAATGTAGATTGGCTATATATTCCTGAAGACTTAAATGATGCATATAAACTTGATTTTGATGAAAGCAATTTTGAATTTGTTAGTCTTCCTCATGCAAACAAGATATTTCCTCATCACTATTTTAAAGAGGAAGATTATAGGTTTGTTTCGTGGTATAGAAAGCACTTTAAACTAGATAGCAAATATGAGGGTAAAAAGGTTTATATTCATTTTGAAGGTGTTATGACTGTTGCGATGGTTTATGTAAATGGCGAATTCGTAGGAGAACATAAAGGAGGATATACCCCTTTTGAATTTGACATTACAGAATATGTCAAATATGGCGATTTTGAAAATTTAATTGCTGTACAAGTGGATTCAAGAGAACATAAAGATATTCCCCCAGAAGGTCATCTTGTAGATTATATGTTGTTTGGTGGAATATACAGAAATGTATGGTTGAAAATTTTAAATGAAACTTATATACAAGATGTTTATTTTGTTGTTGATAAATTGCAAGATTCTGTTGCTGAAATTTCAATTACTACAACCATCGAAGGTAAAGAGGTAAGAAATGCAAAAATATTGACAGAGGTTATAAATAAAGAAGGTGCTGTGTGTTCATCTTCGGTTACTGATGTTAAAGACATGCAAAAGGAGATTGTACAGCGAATAAAGATGGAGAATCCATTAACTTGGTATCCAGATCATCCGTATTTATATAATGTGTCTGTAAAACTTATTGCAGAGAATGAAATTTTAGATAATTATACTTTTAGAACAGGAATAAGAACTGTGCATTTTGGAGATGACGGTAAGTTTTATATTAATGGTGAACCTTTAAAATTAAGAGGATTAAACAGACATCAGACTTTTCCTTATGTTGGCGGTGCTATGCCGGATAGGGTTCAAAGAAAAGATGCAGATATACTAAAGTATGACTTGGGATTAAATTATGTTAGGACGTCACATTATCCGCAGGCTGTTTCATTTTTGGATAGATGTGATGAAATAGGCTTGTTAGTTTTTGAAGAGATACCTGGATGGCAGCATATAGGCGATGAAAATTGGAAGAACATTGCAAAAGAGAATTTAAAAGAAATGATTTTAAGAGATAGAAATCATCCTTGTATATTTATGTGGGGTGTGCGAATAAATGAGTCTTTAGATGACCACGATTTTTATAAAGAAATGAATGAAATAGCTCATAAATTAGACAGAAGTAGACCAACAGGTGGTGTTAGATATTTAAGAGATAGTGAAAAGCTAGAGGATGTATTTACATATAACGACTTTATATACAATTTAGAAGGCAAAATACAACTTCCAAATCACAAAAAGTATATGGTAACAGAATATATGGGTCACATGTATCCGACAAAATCTTATGATAACCTTAATCGACTTATTACTCATGCAAGGTTGCATGCTCTTATTCAAGACAAACAATATGGGATACCAAACATGGCTGGTGCATCAGGCTGGTGTGCATTTGATTATAATACCACAAGTGCTTTTGGTTCAGGAGACAATATATGCTATCATGGAGTCTGTGATATATTTAGACTTCCAAAGTTTGCAGCTCATTTTTACAGGAGTCAAGCCGACCCGCACTTATATGGACCCTATGTGTTTATAGCTTCGTACTTAATACCATCATTTGAGGAAGAGAACGGCGATAAATTGCTTGTATTTAGCAATTGCGAAGAAGTAGAACTTTATATAAATGATAAATTTGTGAAAAGACAAATGCCCAATAGAGTTGATTTTCCTAGTTTACCACATCCGCCTTTTGAATTTTCAATGAAGGAATGCGGAATCAACTATATGGAGGTAAGAGTTAATAACGCTTCTATTACTGCGATAGGTTTGATAGACGGTAAGGAAGTAGCAAGACATACATTAAGGCCATATGGGAAACCACATAAATTAATTCTTTCTTGTGATGATAATGAGATTATGGCAGATGGCGCTGATTGTACACGGGTTGTTATAAGTGTTGTAGATGAAAACGGCTCTATTCTTCCATATGCTAATATACCTGTATCATTTGAAATAGAAGGTGAAGGAAAACTGATTGGAGAAAATCCGTTGACATTAGAGGCTGGCAGAGGAGCAGTTTATGTAAAATCGACACGAAAGCCGGGAGAAATAATTTTAAAAGCTAAATCTCATTATGTAGCGGAAGAAAGCAATGTATCTATAAAAACTAAGTCAATAGGATATTAAAAACCCACCCTTTGGGGTGGGTTTTATTATAGTATGTATAATTTCCTATTGGTAGCTAATCAATAATTTTTGAAAAAATAAATTCCTACAAACTAAAAATGTCTCAAAAACTTAAAAGAATGTCTATAAATCGAATTTTATAAACTTTTGTTGCAATTTATAATATTAAACGAGAATATTATGCTATGAAAGGAGAGAAGAAGACGATGTATTTTCAATTAGAAAGAATAGAGCGTATTTTAAAGGAATTAGAAAGTTATATTTATTCGCAAGAGGTTCCAGTAGATATGTATAGATTTAAAGAATGTGGTTATAACTCTTATCACTTGTTGGAGGAAGATGGGGAGAATTGGGATATATTCAAAAGAGGAGACCGATATGGAGGAACAGATAAACATTTTTGGTTTAAAACACAAATAGCTATTCCAGAAACTTTTGAAGGCAAAACAGTAGTATATAAAGTGTCAACAGGCAGAGAAGGCGAATGGGATGCATTAAACCCTCAATTTTTTATCTATGTTAATAAAAAATTAATCCAGGGATTGGATGTTAATCATAGAGAAATAATATTAACTGAAAATGCAAAGGCCGGAGAAAAGTATGATATAGATTTATATGCTTTTGCTGGGATGTTAGAAGGGTACATAGACCTTTATACAGAGATAGCTATTTTAGAAAAAGAAATTGAAAAGCTTTATTATAATATAAAAGTTCCATTGGATATAATTAAACTGTTAGAAAAAGATAGTTTAGAATATATAAATACCATAAAATATTTGCAAACAGCTATTAATATTTTAGACCTTCGAAAACCATTTAGTAAAGACTTTTATAATTCTATAAATAAAGCTAATGAATATTTAGAAAAGGAGTTTTACGAAAAGTATTGCGGACATGATGATGTAATCGAAATATGTGTTGGACATACGCATATTGATATTGCTTGGTTATGGACATTGTCACAGACAAAAGAAAAAGCAGCAAGGAGTTTTTCAACTGTTTTAAATCTTATGAAACAATATCCAGAATATATATTTATCTCGAGTCAACCACAATTATATAAGTTTATAAAAGAAGACCATCCAGAGATATATGAAGAAATAAAGAGAAGAATAAAAGAAGGAAGATGGGAAGCAGAAGGTTCGATGTGGGTAGAAGCAGATACAAATCTTACATCGGGAGAATCACTTGTCAGACAAATCTTATTTGGAAAACGATTTTTCAAAAAAGAATTTGGAGTAGATAACAAAATATTATGGTTACCTGATGTATTTGGTTACAGTGCTGCTTTACCACAAATTCTTAAAAAAAGTGGAATAGACTATTTTATGACAACTAAAATTAGTTGGAACGAATACAACAAAATGCCTTATGATACCTTTATGTGGAGAGGAATAGATGGAACAGAAATACTAACACATTTTATAACAACTACTGATTATGTAAAAGGAGAACCTAAAGGATGGTTTACTACATATAATGGTAATTTAAATCCTTCACAAGTTATGGGGTGTTGGCAAAGGTATCAACAAAAAGAAATAAATAATTACGTTTTAAATAGCTATGGTTACGGAGATGGTGGTGGTGGTCCTACTAAAGAGATGCTGGAAAATGGAAAGAGACTCGCAAAAGGTATACCAGGTGCTCCTAAAGTAAAA
This sequence comes from Thermoanaerobacter sp. X514, assembly GCF_000019065.1. NCBI lineage: Bacteria > Bacillati > Bacillota > Clostridia > Thermoanaerobacterales > Thermoanaerobacteraceae > Thermoanaerobacter > Thermoanaerobacter sp. X514. The sequence goes on from NC_010320.1 coordinate 1,137,110, forward strand.
ATGGGAAAAGCGATAGACTTTTTTAAACAGTTAGAAAAAATTGTAAAAGGTAATCCTAAACTTCCTAAATGGGTAGGCGAACTCTATTTAGAATATCATAGGGGAACCTATACTTCTATGGCAAGAAACAAAAAATATAATAGAAAGACGGAATTTCTAAATTTAGATTCTGAATTATTTTCTACTATGAACATGATTTTACAAGGGAAAAAATATCCTCAAAGTGAAATTAATAAAAATTGGGAAATTACTTTGCTTAATCAATTTCACGATATAATTCCAGGTTCTTCGATAAAAGAAGTTTATGAAGAATCAAAAAAGCAGTATGAAGAAATTAATGCTAGAGGGAAAAATATAATAAATTCTGCCTTAGATAGTATATGTTCTAATATTAATTTAAAAAATATTTCTTTAGTTGTATTTAATCAACTTAGTTTTGAAAGATCTGATATAGTTGAATTTGAATTACCTGAGGGTTGGTCTGATGTTTTAGTGTATGATGGAGAAAAATTAATAACTTCACAGAAAGTGGGAAGTAACAAAATAATATTTTTTGCAGAAAATGTTTCATCAAAAGGATACAAAGTATATACCTTAAAGAAAGCAGAGAATTTCTCTCAGACAAGTAGTGAAATTAAAATAAACGAAAAAGAGATGCAAAATAAATTCTTTAATATTAAACTTGATGACAATGGTAATATTATCTCTATTTACGACAAATTAAACGAAAGGGAAGTACTTAAAAATAATCAAAAAGGTAATGTACTCCAAGCTTTTGAAGATAAACCACATAACTTTGATGCCTGGAATATTAATATTTATTATCAAGAAAAGATGTGGGAAATTAATGAGGTAGAAAAAATTGAAGTTTTAGAGACAGGCCCAGTTAGAGGAGCACTTAAAGTAAAAAAGAAATTTTTAGATTCAACTATTGAACAGATAATATATGTGTATAACGATATACCGAGGATAGATTTTAATAATAAAATAGACTGGAAGGAAAAGCAAATATTGCTCAAAGTGGCTTTTCCAGTTGATATACACGCAGATAAAGCAACTTATGAAATACAATTTGGAAATATAGAAAGACCAACCCATTGGAACACGAGTTGGGATTATGCGCGTTTCGAAGTTCCTGCGCATAAATGGGCTGATTTATCTGAAGGAGGATATGGAGTAAGTTTATTAAATGATAGTAAATATGGGTACGACATTAAAGATTTAGTAATGAGACTTACTCTTCTTAAATCTGCGATTTATCCCAATGAGGAGGCTGATAAAGAAATTCATGAATTTGTATATTCCCTATATCCTCATAAAGGAGATTGGAAAGATGGGAATACTGTAAAAATGGCATATAATTTAAATTGTCCAATGTATGCTAAAATTGAAGGGCCACATGATGGTGTTTTGCCAGAAAGATTTTCTTTACTTAATGTAGATAAAGAAAATGTGATAGTCGAAACTGTAAAAAAAGCAGAAGAAAGTGATGACATTATTGTAAGATTATATGAATATCAAAACAAAAGAGAAAAAGTTACCTTAACTTTATTTAAGGAAATAAAAGATGTAATTGAATGTGATCTTATGGAAAATGAAATAAACAAAATAGATTTCGAAGGGAATAGCTTTAAATTTGAAATAAAACCTTATGAAATTAAAACATTTAAGATAAAATTTTAATAATAACCAACTTTTCGTATAAAAATTTTACAGAACCTGTGGGTTAGGGTTCTGTAAAATTTTTATTTTGATGTTATATTTTTTAGGAAGGTGGGATAAAATGAAAGAATTGTATTCCAATTTTATAATGATGAATAGAAATGCCCAAATAAGTATAATATTAGAACCGCTTTTTATGATACCAATAAATATGTTTATGACATATCAAATTCTTTACATGAATCGAAGTGGATTATCTGCAGAAGAAATTGGATATATAGTTTCATTGAATTACATTATAACTCATAAAAACAATCTGATTTTATTAATAATTATAGTACTGAACAATTTTCAGAATATATTGAGATTTACCTATTACAATTTGTACTTAACGTCTTACCTTCAAATAGAAGATAAGTTTATAGCATTGTTTCCTGGGATAGGAGCATTTATAACTTTAATAACAATGTACATAACTCTTCCAAGATTAAGTAATAAAGATAACAAAAAAGTTTTGCTTGCTGGTATGGTTTTGTTTACTTTCTCCAATCTTATATTTTTGTTTGTTCCACCAAAAGGTTTTGTTATTTTATTGGTTAGTATTTTTTTAGGATCTATATCAATTGCTGTTATAGGACCTTATTTGGAAACTTGTTGGGCCAATTCTATTGAAAACGACAAAAGAGCAAATGTTGATCACATTTGAAATGTCCCAAAAACTTAAAATAATGTCCTGGAATAGAATTTTATAAAATTTATAGTACATTTATAATAATAAAAAAGAATAAAAACATATCCTTATTGAGCGTCTGACCTCCTATTTAAACCCTATGTGATAACATACAACTACTGCAATAATTATCCCTAGGTAAAAAGAGTTTCTAACAATTGCTAATCAATAAGAAATGCTTTCCGGTAAAGTTTAAAAAGAAAACACATTTAATAATAGCAATCTAGATATAAAGTATAAGAAGAATTATAAAAACGTTTAAAAAATGCATAAATACAAAAAAGGTGAGAGGTTGTATGATTCCAAAACGAATATTAGGTAAGACAGGAGAAATGTTGTCAATAATTGGTATAAGTGGAATAGTTGTTATGAATTTAGAGCAAAAGGAAGCTAATTCAATTGTAGCAGAAGCTATAGAAAGAGGTGTAAACTATTAGGTTTTAAATTCATTATAAAAATTTAAATAAAAAGTTAACAATCAAGTATGAATATATGAAATAAAAAAATTCTAAATTTGTTTTCAAAGGATCCCTATTTTTAAAAAAGGGAATTCCTTTGAAATAGAGAGTAGAACCATTTAAACAATTTTGTGGTTCTACAATAGCAAATATGAATAAAATAAAAAGGGGGATGAATGTTGTGGGTAAAACAAAAAAGTATCTTTCGTTGATGGTAGTTATTGTTTTTGCACTCACGATAATGTTGGCAGGGTGTGGAGGACAAAAAACTTCCCAGTCATCTGAAGGAGCTCCAGCGCCTCAAACAGAAACTTCACAAAAGAAAGTAGAAGTTGTTTTCTGGCATAATATGAAGGTAGTGACTGATAGACAGTCTATTGAAGAAGCAGTTCAAATGTTTAACAAAGAACATCCGAACATTGAAGTAAAAGCGGTATTAGTTCCAGGTGACGAAACAGATGCAACGAAATTAATGACAGCTGTTGCAGCAGGGGAAGGACCTGACGTTTATTATCTTGATAGATTTACAGTAGCACAAAGAGCTCATGCAGGCATGTTAGAACCCTTAGAAGATTATCTAACACAATTGGGTACAAATATTGATGACTTAAAGAGTAAATTTTTCGATTTTGCAATTGAAGAAGCAACTTATAAAGGAAAACTTTATGCACTTCCGTGGGATACTGATGCACGTGTTTTATATTATAATAAAAAATTATTTAAAGAAGCAGGATTAGATCCGGAAAGACCACCACAAACTATATCAGAACTCGATGAATATGCTAACAAACTCACGAAAGTGCAAGGGGGAAAAATTTTGCAAATAGGTTTTATTCCTTGGCGTGGTCAAGGATGGCCTTACACTTGGGGTTGGGTATTTGGAGGAAAATTTTATGATCATGAAACCAAAAAATTTACTTTTGCAGATGATCCTAAGATTGTTGCTTCACTAGAATGGCAGAAAACCTATGCTGATAAATATGGAATAAAAAATATTGATTCTTTCTTTGCTGCTTTTGGGGATGGTGGAGGAGCAGAGCCTGTTGATCCATTTATGATGGGAAAAGAAGCTATGAGGATAGATGGTAACTGGTTTTTGAGCACGCTGAGAAAATTTGCAGATCCTAAAGTATGTGAATGGGGAATAGCTCCAATACCATATCCTGGAGGTAGGGAAAAAGATTCAACTTGGGCAGGAGGTTGGAGTTTAGTTATTCCAAAAGGTGCAAAACATCCAAAAGAAGCAGCTGAATTTATTCAATGGATGGCTACAAAGGGTGCTATAAAATATGCCAAAGATACTGCTCATTTTTCTGCAATTAAAGAAGGTACATTGGAGGTTGTAAAAGAAGATCCAGATCAAAAATTGTTTTATGAACTTTTAAATGGCCCCAATGCTCACAGCCGCCCTGTTGTACCAGTAGGAGCACTTGTTTGGGATGAGTTAGTAAGGGCTAGAGATGACGCACTTTATGGTAAAAAAGTACCTCAACAGGCTTTGAAAGAAGCACAAGAGAAAGTTCAAAAAGAACTTGATAAAGCTCTGAGTGAATAAAAAGGATAAATATTTTAACCTCAGCCTTGCTTTTTGTAAAGGGCAAGGCTGAGGAAAGTAAGGAAAAGGAGGCTCAATATTGAATGTTTAAAACAAAAAAATTATCGTTAGAAATGAGAAATAACATAACTGGCCTTTTATTTGCATTACCTTGGATAGTAGGTTTTTTAATTTTTACTTTTTATCCAATAGTAGCTTCTTTCTATTACAGTTTTACAGAATATAATGTTGCAACACCCCCAAAATGGGTAGGCTTAGAAAATTATATTAATTTGTTCAAAGATGAATTGTTTTTAAAAGCTTTTTATAATACAGGATATTACGCTGCGGGATTAGTTCCTCTCGGACTTATTGTTGGTTTAATATTAGCACTATTATTAGTACAACCATTGAAAGAAAAATATTTATATAGGGCTTTAATTTATCTGCCGAGTATTGTACCGGTTTATGCTCTTGCTGTTATTTCGTTGGTTTTTTTTAATCCATATTTCGGTCTTGTAAATGGTTTCTTGTCTATTTTCAGAATAAATGGACCTATGTGGTTAAATGATGAGAACTGGGTTAAATTTACTATTGTGCTTCTTTCACAATGGGGAGCAGGAGGAACAGCTTTAATATTTATGGCAGCGATAAATGATATACCAAAAGATTTATATGAAGCTGCTATGCTTGATGGAGCTACTGGTTGGCAAACTTTTTGGAAGATAACATTACCTCTTATGTCACCTGCTATTCTTTATTATTTAATTACTGCTACGATAGGAGCAGTGCAGATTTTTGATTTGCCTCAAATAATGACAGGTGGAGGACCAGCTAACGCTTCTTTGTCTTATGTAATGTATTTGTACCGACATGCGTTTAGGTATTTACATATGGGGATAGCTTCTGCAATGGCATGGATATTATTTATCGTAACAATTATTCTTACCATTTTAATATTTAAAACTTCCGCAAGATGGACTTTTTACGGTGGTAGTGAAAAATAGTTAAAAAGGGGGATTTCAATAGCGATGTTTAAAAATCTGAAAATAAAAAAAATATTTCATACCAATATGACAAGATTATTATTGATATTAGTAACTTTTATATACATGCTTCCACTTCTTTGGATGGTAACAACATCTTTAAAAGCGAATCAAGATCTTTATGCGTCTCCACCAAAGATAATATCTATTCCTCTTGTTTTTGAAAATTACAAAAAAGCCACAGAATATTTTCCTTTTTGGAGATATTTCAAAAATAGTGTAATAATTACTACTGGAGTAATAGTCGGTACTCTTTTCTCTTCTCCGTTAGTTGCTTACAGCTTTTCTAAAATTAATTGGAAAGGGCGAGATATACTTTTTTACATTGTGTTATCCACGATAATGCTACCTTTTGCAGTTACTATGATACCTCAATTTTTAATTTTTAAAAAACTTGGATGGATAAATACTTTCTTACCACTCATAATTCCCAGTTTCTTTGGCAATCCCTTGAGTATTTTCCTTGTAAGACAATTTTTTATGACAATACCTGATTCACTTCTAGATGCTGCGAGAATTGATGGGGCATCAGAATTACAAATTTATACAAGAATAATGCTACCTCTTGCTAAACCTGTATTATTTTTGATAACCTTGTTTACTTTTATAGGTGCGTGGAATAACTATTTAGGACCTTTGATATATTTAACCGATGAAAGTAAATATCCTCTTGCGCTAGGGCTTCCTCAGTTTCTAGACAGATATGGTACTTATTGGAATTGGATGATGGCAGCAGCTACTATTTCCGTGGTACCCACTATCATTTTCTTTGCATTTGCTCAAAAATATTTGATAGAAGGTATAAAATTGACAGGTTTGAAAGAATAAAAATTAGGTTCAAAAGTAGAGGTGGGAATTATGTATGTATCATCCAATGAATTAAAATCAAATCTACGTCAATATATATTAGCTTTAGAATTTACTATTATGGGTTTGATTTTTTAGGTGATACTATGCGCATGTCTTTAATAAGAAGTTCTTATTTTCCTGATCCGCTTCCTGAGATAGGAGAACATGAGATTGAGTTTGCAGTATATCCTCATACTGGAAACTGGACAAATGCACGCTCTACGAGATGTGGATATGAATTTAACAACAGATTGGAAGCTTTTTATGATGATCCTCATGAAGGGATATTAGGAGATGTAATGACTACAGTAGAAGTAGAACCGGAAAATATCATTATAGCGGCTATAAAAAGAGCTGAAGATGATGATTCTATAATATTGAGGATGTACGAAACAAATGGAGTAGAGACGGTAGGAAATGTGAAAATATCATTGTTTGCTGAAACAGTGGTAGAGACTGATTTATTGGAACAACCTGTAGGAGATATAGTAAAGATTCAAAATGGTGTTTTTAGTAGCGTATTTAAACCGTATGAAATAAAAACTTTCAAAGTTAAGTGATATAAGTTAGAATAAAAGATAGTTATTAATGAACATATAACGTTAATTAAAAAATTTTTTTAAGTAATTTTAGCTTTGATAAGAATAAGTATGTATTAAGTTTATATGTAGTGCTCCTATTGTGGGGGTGGCATTTTGTGAATATGTATAGAGCTTCTGAAGAATTATCTAAACTGGATATTCAAGTTTCTATTGATGATTTTATAATAAATGTATTATGGTTTAGAGTGATGGTTAGAGAAGGGGAATGGGAAATACCAAGACATACTCATTCTAGTTTTGAATTTCATTTTGTTCCGGAAGGGGATTCACTAGTTATTCTTGATGATGAGCAATTTGTAGTCAAAAAAGGTGAATTTTATGTTACAGCACCGGGAATTTATCATGAGCAACGTTCAATAGGGGAAAAATATATAGAATATAGCATAAATTGTGATTTTAAAAAAACAGAGAAAGAAGTTTTCTCTGAAATAGATATTATTTTTGAAATATTAAGCTCAGCAAAATGTTTTCCAGTCAAAGATCGATATGGAGCAATGAAGTATTTCGAATTAGCTCTACAAGAGGCATATGCACAAAAAATAGGATTTTACAATAATATAAAAAGTTTAATTGTCATGATACTTACTATGGCTGCACGTGCCTTGGTTTTTGATAACAAAATATCTTCTTATTATCCTGTGCCTAAAAAATTAAAAGAAACTGATTATAGGTTTACTTTGATAAAAAAATTTATTGAAGATAATATTTCAGATGTTCGTAAAGTAGAAGATATAGCAAATTATCTTCATCTCAGTCCTAAACAGATAAATAGAATTGTAAAAGAAAAAACAAATAAATCTACAAAAGAGCTAATAAACTTTCTTAAGCTTCAGGAGGCAAAAGAAATGCTAAAAAATACAAATATTTCAATTAAAGAAATAGCTAATAGACTAGGTTTTTCTAGTGAATATTATTTTAATCAATTTTTTAAAAGAGAAGAAGGATATCCTCCGGGACTTTATAGAGATAATATTAAGAAGTATTACTATTAATATTTTATTTTTTTATTGAAAGTGAAAGTATTACTAGAGGAATTCAAAAAATTCATAAAGAGCTGGAATCAGTAGATCCCAGCTCTTTACATAATTTAGAGCAGTAATTAAATTATGTGATAATTTATCCTATTACCTTTGTCCAAAGAAATACTTTTATATAAAATTATATAAATAGAAATATTTATCCATAGCAAATTGTTCTAATAAAAAATCTTCACACCCCTATTCCATAACTTTCCAATACCCAATTTGGCAAACTAAAGCGTGAGGTTTTAAGTGGATCTACTACTTGTGAAATCTGTACATTTCCTGCTATGCTAAAAAGTGTAGCTATCTCTTCTATTGATAATTTAGTAAAGCTTCGGAATAAGTTTGCCATATCATGAACAGCTAACTTTACTGCTTTATCTAAAGATTCATCTGATGCTATTGTTGCTGTTACATCTTTTGTTTTTACCATTGGGTTAGAAAGTTTGAGATTATTTAAAACTCTAAACTCCACTGTAACAGAACCTGCCACTTCTACACCTGATACTCCTACTTCTCCATCTCCCATTGCAGCATGTAAATCTCCCAAAGCAAATAATGCACCTTCTACAAATACTGGCAAGTAAAGTTTTGAGCCTTCACTGATAAGTAGGGTGTCCATGTTTCCGCCATGAGAACCAGGTGTTCCACAGTTTATATTGCCTTCTTTTGGTGAAACGCCTATTACTCCTATCATAGGTTTAATTGAGAGAGAAACTTTTTCATCAAAAATAACTTTTCCATCTTTTATATTAACTACTCTGGAATACAGTCCCTCCATTAAATCTCCCAATACGCCCAAATCCTTACCTGTTGCCACTACACCTTTATTGGCTATTTCAATTTTTTTAATTGTGACTTCCAAAATATCACCTTCTTTTGCACCTTCAACATAAATAGGGCCTGTTGCAGGGTTTACTTTGTTCCAATCCATTTGCTCAAGCTTATCTTCATTTGACTTGATTTGATTTGAAAAGCAATCTAATGTTTCAATCTCTACTTCATCGCCGTCTTTTACGAATAGTACAGGCTTATTATCTTTTGTAAAACTAAATATGTGATTTTCACTTGATATTTTGTAATGCATTTACACGACTCCCCTTTCGTATTTGTGTTGATTTAATTTTCAATTTTGTGATTTGAAATAATCACTCCTTTTTTGGTTATACTGCTTTCAAAAACATTTTATTTTCTAATTGAGAATATTATACTCTCCCAAAAGTCATTTTTGTCACTTTCTCTATTTTCAACTTTTGTGAATTCAATGTTAAGCTCATCTATCTTCATTCCTTTCATTACTTCTGTTATCATCATTATAGCACATAATTATAACAAAAGATAATATGTACTAAAGTTACAGCTTATTGAACCTCATAAGCATAAAAAAGTTGGTTGGTGTAGCTGTTGCTTGTTGAATAATTTTGTGTTATAATTTCATATTATAATTTATCAAAGAACAGTTTATTTGGAGGTTTAAAATTTCCTGTTTAAGTTTTTAAACCTTAACTGGAAATTTTATATACAATCATATTATACGAGAGAGATGAGGTGAAAAATGAAAAATAAAAAATAAAAAATAAAAAATAAAAAATAAAAAATAAAAAGGTTATTCCGTTTATAGAATCCTTATTTAAGTGTTGCATTTAATATGCAATTTACATACTTAAGGAGGGAATATTTGATGGAAAAAAGACAAAGAGAAAGTTGGGGTTCTCGGATTGGATTTATCCTGGCAGCTGCAGGTTCAGCAATTGGGCTTGGTAACATCTGGAGATTCCCATACATGGCCGGTTCAAACGGTGGTAGTGCATTTATTTTAATTTATTTTGTATTCGCATTAGTCATCGGTCTCAGTATCATGATCGCAGAATTTGCTATCGGACGTAGAACCGGCTTAGCAGCAGTTGGAGCGTACAAATCTATTAACAAAAATTGGACCTTTGCAGGGGTTCTTGGTATACTTACTGCCTTCTTTATAATGGGATTCTATCCTGTTGTAGGAGGTTGGGCACTTGCCTATGTAGTAAAATCTGTAACAGGCCTACTGTCAAATGCAGGATCAATTGCTGATGCCTTTGGTGGCTTTATCTCTAGCCCAGTGGAGCCTTTGATTTGGATGGGCATATTCTTAGCAATGAATATCTTTATCGTTGCCAGAGGTATTGCAGGGGGAATTGAAAAAGCAAGCAGTATTCTTCTGCCTACATTATTTGTGCTACTTATTCTAATCGCACTTAGAAGTATAACATTACCAGGAGCGGGAGCGGGTATTGAATTCCTATTCAAACCTGATTTTAGTGCTGTTACTGGTCAGACCTTTCTTGCAGCTTTGGGACAGGCATTCTTCTCTCTAAGTTTAGGTATGGGCTGTATGATAACATACGGTAGTTATCTAAGTAAGAGTGAGAACCTTCCAAGCAACGCGTTGATAGTTACATTAATGGATACTATTGTTGCTATTCTTGCAGGTTTGGCAATATTCCCAGCGGTGTTTGCTTATGGAATGGAACCAACAGCTGGACCAGGGTTGGTATTCGTAGTTGTTCCTACAATCTTTGCTGAAATGGGAGCATTGGGAATTCTCTTCTCAGTTATATTCTTCATTGCTCTTACAGTTGCAGCTCTTACTTCATCAATATCATTACTTGAAGTAGTTACAGCTTATCTGATTGACGAAAGAGGAATGGAAAGAAAGAAAGCTGTTTATATCTCCGGAACTATTATGTTAGTTACAGGAATTTTTTCATCCCTATCATTGGGAGTTATGTCAGATGTAAAATTCCTTGGAGTTGGAGTATTTGACTTCTTCGATATCTTAACAGATAAGATATTCCTTGCAATCGGTGGATTGTTACTGGCTATATTTGTTGGCTGGGTCGTTAAGAAGGAGGACCTTGAGGATGAGCTTACAAATGGTGGAACTATTAAGTTTCCACTGTTTAACGTATGGTACAATCTTATTAAGTATGTAATTCCAGTAGCTATAGTGTCAATTCTCAAATTAAATCTCCAAAGATTTTCAAATTATAATGGCATTTTTTAAGTGCATAAAAGTATTTTTTCTCAAATTATCACAGCCTGATTAAAAATTTTTTTCACTTTTTAAGAGCATAACCGCCAAAATATGTTAATATCTGTTATTGGCAATTTGGGTTAATTGAAGTATAATAAAAAATGAGAGTAGCGAAAGCTACTACTCTCATAAACTGATTTCATTTTGTGCCTGGTATATTACTTCTTCATCTATTTCTCTTAGCCTTTTAGAATACGCATAGAGAAGAGAAGCCGTTACCAGGTTATTTATTATCCTTGGCAGCCCTTTTGTTAGAGAATATATTGCTTCATATGCCGATGGTGTAAATATATCATCCATCACTCCAGCTATTTTCATTCTTGTTTTTATATAATCTTGAATTTCTTCTTTTTTTAGCCCTTGCATTACATACTTTATAGAAATTCTTTGCCTTAGTGCACTGTTTACATTCAAGGCTAGTTTGTTTCTTATGTGTGGTTGTCCTGAAAGTATCAGTATATACGGGTTTTGAGAATCCATATTAAAGTTAAATATTATTCTCAAATCTTCAAGAACATCATTAGAAACCAGTTGTATTTCATCTAATATTATGACAGGAGTTATCTTCTGGCTATAGTAAAGTTCTGTTATCGCTCTTTGTATCTGGTGAAAGAGCGTTACTTTTTTGTATGAGGGGGTTTCGCCTAAAATCATAGCCAATGCTTGATAGAATTCTCTCACTGTGAGTGTAGAAAGGGCAAAGTAACATGGTTTAAATGTAGAACGATTGAGGCTTTCAGCATATTTTCTTAATGCGGTAGATTTGCCTGAACCGGCCTCCCCAACGACAAGTCCTATACCCCTTGTTTCTTGTAAATATTTTAGCCTGGCATTTAATTCAGCAATGTCTTCACTTATGTAAAGGTCGTTTACACTTATCTCTTTAGAAAATGGATTAAATTTCATTCCAAAATATTGGGTAAACATTGTAAACACCTCTTTTTTTAATCAATGATATCATTAAAGGATATTACTGGGGAATTAGGTTTTGCCGCAAAATCCACAGTATCTTCATTTTCGCTTACAACCTTTCTGTCTTCGATATATTCTACAGGAATTTTAGCATTATCATGAAAATTTACCTTATACGCTTCCCCTACTTTTTTGCCTTCATGAAAAAGTAAAAGGGGTGTATTATCCTTAAGCCACTGCGGGTCATATCTGACTTCTAAGCGCATACCTTTAAACTTTTCTTCTGTTTCGTAAAGTATATTTTCCACTTTAAGTGTGGCATCTTTGTTTACTTTACGATTTACTCTTATGAGAAAACATTCATTCAACATATCTATGTCACCACACATATTTACCCTTGATATTTGAGACATGAAAAAATCTAAAGGACTCATGCCAATACTGCTATGTTCTTTTCGGTTGTAATCATCCTCCAGCCATTTAAAAAACATCATATTGAGCTCATCTATACTCTTTATGGATGTAGGATCTATTGTGCTTAAAAATCTCATTCTCACCGTATGAAAGAATCTTTCTATTTTCCCTTTTGAATGAGGTGAAAAGGGCTCAGCATGAATAAGAGATGTACCTAATGATGCACATATATATTCAAATTGAGTGCTTCTATATATCTTTCCATTGTCAGTGTAGAGCATTTTGGGTATTCCCCTTCTTAGCACTGCTTCTTTAAATGAGTCTCTTAAAGCTAAAAAATTCTGGGTATAGTAAAAGCGAGCATAGGTACACAGCCTGGAAGCATCATCTATATATGCAATAAGGTACGTTTGTCTCTTTGTTTTACCTTCTTTAATATATGGCCCATACATGACATCAGTCTGCCACAGTTCATTGATGAATTCATGGGAAAATCTCTTTGTTTTACCCTCTTTTTCTTTATCTAAAGATTTTACAGGAATGTTTTTCAAAAACCTATAGAATGTCGAAAGGGATACTTTATCCGGTGAGATTATTCCTTCTCCTATCAATGTCTCATAAAGAAGTTTGTTTGGCATTTCAGGATGTTCAAGCTTTTTTTGCTTTATTTTCTCTGAAAGTTCAAAGTTTATCTTTCTGTATTTGCCTCTGTCGCTTCGATAACCCGGCTTTAACGCTTCTATACCGCCTCTTAAATACTGATATAGCCACCCTCTAAGTGTCTTGGGAGTATATCTTCTCATTCCAAGATAAGGTATCTCAATAGGTTTATCGGAAAGAGCATCAAAATATTCTTTCTGATTTTTTACCTGTCCGTTTAGCACCGGACTTATCAGTGAAAATCTCTTTAATGCTATAGCTTCTCTCGCTTTTTCATCAAGCATTTATATGTTCCCCCTTCACTTTTTTGATTTCTTAATCGTAATTTTAGCTCATACCTGGGGGACATTAAAGGAAAAAGTTATGTTGCTAAGAAAAAATCAAAATTTTTATTTAAATCTTTCGGATTTAATGCTAAAATTATGTGAGAGAGGCCAGAAATGATTTTTGGCAATGAGCATAAAACCGTTGGGAGAAGAGTGGTACAATGCTTATTATGTCCAAAATCTCTCTGGCCCTCTCTCTTTGTGAGTCAGTCTCAGATAACTTTATGTAAGGGTCTATTTGCCTTAATCCGTATATGATAAAACTTAAATTATTCATTATCCTTTTGGTGTAAAAATATATATGCTGTCTTGAAAATAGTATGGTGGGAAAGTTTCTTTTTAAGTCACTTATGAAAGAACTGAGAGTTTTTTCTCTTGTAAGTGTCTCTTTTAAAGACTTTACAATCATATTGAAAGAATACTGAAAATGGGGAAGACAGAAATCAGGAAGGTAGGAAAGAGTTCTTTTACACACAGGACATATATATCTTCTTATGGCTATTTTTATACAGTTAGGTCCATCTAAATAGTAACGGTAATAAAACCCGTGCTTTTTTAGTTTTACTCTACACTTGCAATCGGGATAAGGACATCTATCTGGTGGGTCAGGAAAATTGTAATCTTTACCTTTATGTAAATATTCTTCAATGTTATCAACATGGAAAATTATTTGCATAAGTAACCTCTCCAATTAAAATTAATGCTAAAGGAATCTGAAAAAATTTTTTTAAATTCCTTTAGCATTAATTTTATCACAAGATTATTTAATCTGAAAAATTTTATCGGTTTTGGGCTAAATTAATTTGAGAAATGACACTATAGCTATTGTTGCTATTATGGGTATTATCTCTATTGAACAAACAAGCCTGATGATATTTGGTTTGGCAATCATAGGAGTATTAGCAATTTTTTCTAAGAAGCTATAAAGATAGTTTAAATATTATAAATAAAGGGTATTATCTCACGATGAGATAATACCCTTTTAAAATTGCAGGAGGGGAGAAAAGTGATACTTCAAAGTATGAAAAATATAATATAGAAAAATTAAGAAAAACAAGCCTTACAGAAAAGTTACGATTTAAGATATTTCATGGGTTGTTGCTAAAAATTATCCTACAGTATCTTGACACTATCTCACAGGACACAATAAATTTTAGTAAATATTGCTTTTATGATATAATTTAATAAGATAAAGAGATAAAGTAGAAATTTTTTAAACTATGTTATAGGAGATGATGCAGTTGGGAAATAAAGAAAAATTAAAAAATATTTTAAACGGGTTAAATGAAATAGTGATTTATAGAAATATTACAAATCATAGCTTAATAAGAAAAGGGATTAAAATTTTACAAGAACTTTTAAAAGAAGAGCCCTCTATTGAGTTTATTTATTCTGAATATAGCAGTTTTTACAAAGGTATTACTGAATATGCTTTTAAAAAGAGGATTCATAAAAATATTTGGCCTACTTTTTTGGCAGAAGAAATCGCTTATGATGAAAACCCCTTTAGCCACATTTCAGAAAAATATGGTTTTAATGCTGTGAGCAATTTAATTATTAAGACTATTGAAAAAGAAATAGGGATTTTAAAGGAATTTTGCTATGTAAACATAGCAGAAACTGTAAATAGTTTATTAAATACGGAATTACCTGACTTTGAAAACTCTGTTAATAATATTTTTTATGAAAAAGTTAACAATACCACTTTCATGTTAGGAAATTTATGGGAACTAAAAGAGGGTAAAATTGCTGAATATCTATCAAATTATTACCATTCAAACGGTTGCGGCATTTTTGGAAAATATAAAGCTTTTCGATGGGTTACAGAAAATGGGTCAGGACAATTAAAAGGAATAGAAAATGTTGACCCTATAACCTTTGAGGATTTGATAGGATATGAAGAAGAACATAAAATAGTTATAGAAAATGCGAAAGCTCTCTTAAAAGGTTTTCCTCCAAATAATGTGCTTTTATACGGCGATAAAGGTACTGGAAAGTCTTCTACTGTTAAGGCTTTGCTCAATGAATTTTACAAAGAGGGATTGAGACTTATAGAAATTAATAAAAATGATATAAAAGATTTATCATACATACTTGATATAATTAAAGACAGAGGAATGAAATTTATATTGTTTTTTGACGATTTGTCTTTTGATGAAAGTGAGGCGGATTATAAAGAACTTAAGTCAGTATTAGAAGGTGGAGTAGAGATTTTACCTTCAAATGTAGTAATTTATGCGACGTCAAATAGGAGGCATATTGTCACAGAGAATATAGAGGACAACGAACTTCATAATACAGATGCGAGAGAAGAAAAACTTTCTTTAAGCGATAGATTTGGGATAACTATTACCTTTGTTACTCCAAGTCAAGAAGAGTATTTAAAAATTGTTAAGGGTTTAGCTCAAAAGCACAATATAGAAATTGAATGGAATCTCTTAAAGGAAAAAGCATTGCAATGGGGTATTTGGCATAATGGCAGGTCGCCTCGAAGTGCAAAGCAATTTATAGACCATTTAAGATATGAGTTATCTAAGAATACTGTTTGAGTTTTTGAAGGCTTGTTTTGAAGATAAAATAAAAATTGCATAATATAAAGCATGGCTTTTAATTTTTTAAAGTTAGATATATAATAAAGGTAAATAAATTGATAACGGAGGGATGAAGTGATGAAATTTTTTCTTGACACTGCAAATGTTGACGAAATAAGAGAAGCTAATGCATTAGGTGTAATATCAGGTGTTACTACAAACCCATCTCTTATTGCTAAAGAAGGAAGAGATTTTATTGAGGTAGTAAAAGAAATTACTCAAATTGTAGATGGTCCTATAAGTGCAGAAGTTATAAGTGATGACAGTGAGGGCATGATTAGAGAGGCAAGAGAGCTTGCAAAGATACATAAAAATATAGTAATAAAAATTCCTATGACGGCTGAAGGGTTGAAAGCAGTAAATGTTCTTTCCAAAGAAGGGATTAAAACAAATGTGACATTAATATTTACAGCAAATCAAGCATTACTCGCAGCTCGTGCAGGTGCGACATATGTAAGTCCTTTTGTAGGAAGGCTTGATGATATAAATACAGATGGCTTGCAGATTATTGAGGATATTGTTACGATATTCAATAATTACGACATAGATACAGAGATAATCACTGCAAGTGTAAGACATCCTATACATGTTTTACAGGCAGCAAAACTAGGGGCACATATAGCGACAGTACCATATAAAGTGCTCATGCAGATGGTAAAACATCCGTTGACAGATGCGGGAATAGAAAGATTCAAAGAGGATTGGAGAAAAGCAGGGCTTAAAATATAAATTGATAAAAAAGCAGGGTAGAATTAGGAAAGCTATCCTGCTTTTTAAGTTATTTAAGAGTAATTTTGAGAATATAGATAGTAAGAGGTGGTTAATGTGAGAAAGCCTTTTACTATTTTCTTATATTTGTTAGTGATATTTTTTCTTATATATTGGCCTTACTATATGAATCTTTATGAAAAAGAACAAATACAAGAAAAAAATCAGGTAGAAGAGGAGTTTAGGGGGATAATAACTTTTTGGGATTTCCCTCATCCTTCAATAGGAGACCCGGGAGGATTTGAATTTATAAAAAAGAAAATAGAATTATTTCAGTACAAATACCCGGGTGTGGTAATAGATTTTGAGCCTCTTTCATACAAAGACGGATATGAAAAACTGATTAACTCTTCTAAAGATGGCTCTTTGCCAGATATTTTACCTGTTGGGGCAGATTTTTATTTTATTTCAAAGGATTATTTAAGTCCTATCAATAAATATGTAGATGAAGAGTTTAAGAAGCAATACAAGGAAGGCGTTATTGATGCTATAAGTTATAAAGGCAATATTTATGGAATGCCTTTAGGAATGTATACTAATGTGCTTTTTTTAAATGTGGATATGTTTGATGAAAAAGAAATTAAACTTCCTGAAAACGGCGAGTGGAATTACGAAGAATTTGTGGATAGTATGATAAAATTGACTTATACTGAAGGTAAAAAGGATAAAAAATACTTTTATGGATTAGGCATTTCTCTTGCACCTGATAATTATAATTTATGGGGGTTTTTACTTTTAGATGGTGCGAGAGCTTTTGACAAAGAAAAGTATTCTTTTTTTGGCCCTCAAGCAGTTTCAGGAGTGCAAAAAGTTTTGGATTTATTTAATAAATATAAGGTGGTCAATCCTGTTTCACTTGAGGGAGAGAGGGAAAAGTTGTGGCAAGACTTTATTACTACTAAAAACACTGCAGTATTAGTAGAAGAAAGTTATAAAATAGCACAGCTTAAAAATTTACAGTCAAAAGGAAAGTTGTTTGAGTTTGATGTAGCGATGTACCCCGAAGGGGAAAGTGGCATACCATTGACATTATCACCTAAAATATATGCCTATGGCATAAAGAAGGAAAAAGATGAAAAAAAGCTTGAGATGGAGTATAAATTTATAAAGTTTCTTACAGAAGACCAACAAAAGGTGATTGAGTTAGGTTATGTACCAGTTAAAAAAGATAAAGTTACTGAAGATGACAAAATGAAAAGAATTGAATTAGCTACTAATTATACAAATATCATCCCACAATTTGACGGATGGAGAAAAATAAACAACACAGTGATAGCAAAAATAAAAGAAGGAATAGGAAATAACAAAAATGCCTTTGATATAACAGAGGAAATAAAAAACAGTGTAAGTCAGTTGGTGCACTAAAAATAACGGGTATTATTATTTTTTTACTTTTTTACTGTGTCATAATACCTAAGAGTATCTCTTAATATTTCTTGTGCTATTGGCGCGGCTACTTCTCCTCCCATATGACCATTTTGTGTTGGATTTTTAACAAGAACTAATACTGCAATTTTTGGGTTTTCAACTGGTGCAAATCCAGCAAATGATGCTACGTATTTCCCTGGAGCATAATTTTCCGTTGTACCTGTTTTTCCACCTACTGTATAGCCAGGTACTTTTGCTGCTTGGCCGGTACCCTCTGTTACTGTTTTTTCAAGTATATGTCTCATTGTATCGGATGTTTTTTTAGAG
Source organism: Thermoanaerobacter sp. X514 (assembly GCF_000019065.1). Taxonomy (NCBI): domain Bacteria; kingdom Bacillati; phylum Bacillota; class Clostridia; order Thermoanaerobacterales; family Thermoanaerobacteraceae; genus Thermoanaerobacter; species Thermoanaerobacter sp. X514. Next base: position 1,155,452 of record NC_010320.1, read on the forward strand.
ATAACTTGTCTAACTATTTGAGGCTTATATTCTTTAATTTTTTTATCGCCGTTTTCGATATATTTTACAATATGTGGAACCATGAGGTTTCCACCGTTTATCACGGCTGAAAAAGCTGTAATCATTTGGATTGGAGTTACAGCGATTCCTTGACCAAAAGACATAGTAGCGAGGTCGACAGGATATATCTTTGACTTTGGCAAGATCATTCCACTGGCTTCTCCAGGAAGCTCAATTCCTGTTGGAGTACCAAAACCAAAAGCTTGTATGTATTTATAAAAGGCATCGACACCTAATCGTTCTACTACTTGGACAAAAACTGTATTACTTGATTTTTCAATAGCTTGCGAAAAAGTTATATCTCCCAAAGCTTTCCAACTTCTAATTTTTTTACCAGAGACTATATAATATCCAGGGTCGTAGAATTTTTCGTCTGGTGTAACTACAGCTGATTCTAATGCTGCAGAAGCGGTTATTACTTTAAATACTGAAGCGGGTTCGTAAGTACTTGACACTGCCGGGTTTGACCAGTATTCCTTTGAAGGCACATTTTGCCAATTATTTGGGTCAAAATCGGGCAAATTAGCCATGGCAAGTATTTCACCAGTTTTTGGATTCATAACTATTGCTGTTATGCCATCTTCTGGTTTATATTTTTCATATGCTTTTTTTATAGCTTTTTCTGTATAACTTTGTATTACAGAATCAATTGTGAGGACAATATTATCACCGTTTGTAGGTTCTTTGTAAAACTTTGGAACTCCTACTTTTCTACCTTCTCTATCTACAAGAGAGATTTCACGGCCAGGTACACCACCCAAGTATTTATCTAAAGAGTATTCAAGGCCATACAAACCATTACCATCAATTCCTGCAAAACCTAATACTTGTGATAGCATTTTGTCGTTGGGATAATTTCTCATAAAAGTATCTTCTACATATATGCCTGGTATGTTAAGACTTTTTATTTTATTTATATTTTCAAGAGGAATGGACCTGCCAAGTACAGCCCACTCTGAGTTTTTATTTGAAAGAATTTTATAAAGCGAGTCTTTGTCCATATTTAAGTATTTATAGAGTTCTTCTGAAGCTTTTTCTGGATTTTTTATAAATTTAGGAGCCGCAAATACATCTCCTGCTGGAACATTACAGGCAAGGATATTCCCGTTTACATCATAAATATTGCCCCGTTGAGGCTTTAATATGATATCAGCAGTACTTTGCCTTTCGACTGCCATGGCAAGTTTTTCAGAGTTTATACCCTGTATCCATATAAGCCTTACGATAAGGGCGAAAATCATAATAGTAAAAAAGATAAATATGGTAAATGTTCGTTTTTTTACATATGATGTCAATTTTATTCTAACCCCTTTTTATAAAGATTTTGTTTATCCAATATAATTATACCATAGATATTTTGCAATTTAATTAAATAAAAGTATAGAAATGTTTTTGCTTGGGTGGAGGCTTCACTTGTATTTTTCTTATAAAAAATATATAATTATAAATAAGAGATAAAATTAAATAACGGTGATGAAGCTCACCTTATTGCCGTGAAGGCTAATGGCTTCTACGCGCTTTCGTAGAAGCCATTTTTGTTTATTTGACAAAAAAGAGAGGATGAGGTTTTTGAAAAATATAAGGGAGGTTGTCCAATATGCAAGGTTATAAAAGACGAAGAAAAAGCCTATTGTGAGCATTTGTTTGAAGATGAGGTTTTAAAAGACCCTGAAATGTATGTCAAAATAAGAGAGACAAATTTTTGCCATTATCATTTGGAATTATTGAATAATTCATATGATAAATTGGGTTTGGCAATCGCATTAAAAGAGAACGTCACTTATAAATTACAGCAAATTACGGAGAAACGAAAATCTTTAAAGAAAAAAAGGAAAAAAGAAACAAAAAACAAATGCCTTGTTTGTGATTATTTAAGTGAAAGAGATAAATACCAAATGCATATATTGATAGATATTTTACAGGCTGATAAAGATTTTGTTGAAAGGCAGTAAAAAGGACCCATATATTGAACAGGTTATTGTTTGGGCTCTTGGAGAGATTGGCGGAGAAGAGTCTCACAGGTTTCTTTTAGAAAACAAAGATAAATTCTCAATTTTAACAAAAAATATCATTGAAAATTCTTTGGAGAAAATTAAAACAAGAGTGGCAAATAAGGAGGATGTGTCCCATTCAAAATATCTACTATAATTGTTGTACACGTGGTTAAATACGTACATTAGCGAGGAAGAAACTAGGTTATTAAATTTATCTATTAATATATCTGGCTCTAATGTTTTTAAGTCACGATTTGAATCTTCCCAAAAGGAAAAGGTAGAACGATTAGTTGAACAAATTAACAAAATAGCAAGATCCAATCTATTATAATATTAATAAGTTTCAAAAATGTCAACCGTATTATAAACGGTTGACATTTTATCAAAAAATTTATGTCAAACGGTTGACATATAAAAATTAATCAAGTATAATAAGAGTAAATCAAAAAAATTTCAAAGAAAGGGGATTGTCATGAAGAGAAAAATTTTATCCATTATGTTGACGTTTGCATTGGTTTTTTCGCTCATGGCAGGCTGTGGTACAAAAAGCAGCGATAATGGAGAAAGTAATAGTACTGCCACGGCAACAAAGACTGTAAAAATTACTTTGCTAAATTCTAAGGGGGAAATTCAGGCTCAATTAGAAGATGCAGCTAAAGCTTTTACAAAAGAAAATCCGAATATTACTGTAGAAGTCATTCCTGCAACAGCCGGTCAGTCACCTTTTGAAAAGGTTACCTCCATGTATGCATCTGGTAATGCACCGACAATGGCAATGTTAGATCCAGGTGATATAGCAAAATTCAAAGATAAATTCTTAGATTTAAGCAGTGAAAAGTGGGTTTCAGATGCAATAGATGGTGCTTTAAATGCAGCTACAGTGGATGGAAAGGTTATAGCGTTTCCGTTTGCTGTTGAAGGATATGGACTTATTTACAACAAGGCTGTACTGGACAAGGCTTATGGTGGAAACTTTGATCCGAGTTCTATAAAGACGAGAGATGCTTTAGAAGAAGCATTTAAAAAAGTAGAAGCAACAGGTGCTAAAGCACTAGAAATTTCTCCAATGGATTGGTCTTTAGGCGCACATTTCCTTTCAATAGCGTATGCGGATCAATCTAAAGATCCTGCTCAAGTAGCTCAATTTTTATCAGACTTAAAAGCGGGAAAAGTTGATTTAGCAAATAATAAAGTTTTTAACGGTTTAATGGATACTTTTGACATGATGAAAAAGTACAACATAGATAAAAATGATCCATTATCTCCGACTTATGATAGAGGACCAGAGCTTATTGGTAAAGGTGAAGTTGGATTTTGGTTTATGGGAAATTGGGCATGGCCACAGATAAAAGAATTTGATACTGCAAATGGACAATACGGCTTTATACCTGTACCAATCAGCAATAACCCAGATGACTATGGTAATTCAGGTATACCTGTAGGTGTAACAAAATTTATCGGCATAGATAAAACACAAAATAGTGCTGAGCAGCAAGATGCAGCTAAGAAATTTTTAGATTGGTTGGTATACAGCTCTACAGGTCAAGACATGCTTGTGAACAAACTTAACATTATACCTGCATTTAAAAATATAACTTTACAACCGCAAGATCCCCTTGCTAAATCTATTTTGCAGTATGTTAAGAGTGGTAATACTTTAGAGTTTATGACTACATTGCCACCTGACCACTGGTCAAAGTTAGGAGCTTCAATGCAAAAGTATTTGGCAGGGAAAATTGACAGAAAAGGCTTGATTGATGAAATAGAAAATTATTGGAAAAATGTTCAATAATACGTAAGATTTGATTGAATAACGGATAGAATGTTATTGTCTATCCGTTATTCAATATAAAAGTGAAGGAGGATATGAGTGTGGAACAAGAAAAAACTTTGTTGGCTAAACTCAAAACGTACTTGATATTTGCAGGACCTACTACCTTTGCTTTTCTCACAGTAATAATACTACCGTTTTTATATGGAATATATTTAACTTTTACTGATTGGAATGGTATTTCTGCTACACATGCTTTTGTAGGTTTTTCAAATTATTTACAAGTATTTAAAGATAAAGTATTTTGGACATCTTTTTTATTGACACTAAAATATGTATTTTTCACAGTAATATTAATTAATGTCATAGCTTTTTTCTTGGCTTATATGTTAACGAGTGGCGTAAAAGGCCAAAATTTCTTTAGAGCAGGGTTTTTTACTCCCAATTTGATAGGCGGAATATTGTTAGGTTTTATATGGCAATTTATTTTTTCAAACATTTTAGTATATTTAGGAAAATCATATAATATACCAATTTTGTCAGGCTCTTGGTTGTCAGATCCTGACAAAGCTTTTTGGGCTTTGGTGATTGTGACAGTCTGGCAGTATACTGGTTATATGATGGTGATATATATTTCAGGTTTTATGAATATACCGAGAGATTTGTTAGAAGCAGCAAGTATAGACGGAGCAAATACTTATCAAAGACTAAAAAATGTGATACTTCCATTAATGGTGCCTTCTTTTACTATAAGTGTTTTTTTGACTTTACAAAGAGGGTTTATGGTTTACGATATAAACTTGGCTTTGACAAATGGAGGACCATATAAAAGCACCGAACTCATATCACTTCACATATATAACACTGCTTTTTTAAGTCAGCAGTATGGTATTGGTCAAGCAGAGGCGTTTTTTCTCTTTTTTGTGGTAGCGGCTGTCACGTTGCTTCAAGTGTATTTTAGCAAAAAGCTGGAGGTGGAAAATTGATGGAAAAGAATAATCGCCTACTTGGTGGAATAAAATTTTTTGCTTTAAGTATTTTTTTGGTACTTTATATATTTCCATTTTTTATAGTTTTAATTAATTCCTTTAAAGAGAGAAAGGAAATACTAGAAAACCCACTCAAGCTTCCGTCGGTGCTGAATTTAAGCAATTACATTGATGCTTTTACAAAAATGAATTATCTACATGCTTTTTTGAATTCTTTGATTATAACTGCTTTTAGTGTATTTTTGATTACATTGCTGTCATCAATGACTGCTTATATTTTTGTAAGAAAAAAGTGGAAATTCAATCAGTTTATGTTCTTTTTTATGGTGGCATCTATGATTATTCCTTTCCAAGGGATAATGATACCCCTTGTAAAAATATATGGTTCTATCGGCATGATGAATAGCAAATGGGCATTGATTTATATGTATGTAGGTTTTGGTGCATCTTTGGCCGTATTTATGTATCACGGTTTTATAAAGAGTATACCATTGGAATTAGAAGAGGCTGCTACTATTGATGGGTGCAGCCAGCTTCAGACTTTCTTTAAAATTGTTTTTCCGCTTTTGAAGCCAGTAACAACAACAATAGCTATATTGGATATTTTGTGGATATGGAATGACTTTCTATTGCCATATTTAGTACTCATGGCGCCAGAGCAGAGAACTTTACCGCTTTCTGTTTTCTATTTTTATGGAACTTACACGATTGAATATGGGCCTGCTATGGCAGCTCTTATGTTAGCTACAATTCCTGTAATAATTGCATATTTACTAATGCAAAAGCAGATTATAGAAGGCGTTTTAAAGGGTTCAATAAAATAAAGGTCTGGAGGTAGTAGAATTGGAATTGAGAAATATAAATGATGCAAATAAGTATATTCAAGCAAATAAGAGTAGATTAAATTTACAGTATAGATTGAAATACCATCTAATGGGTGAATATGGTTGGATTAATGACCCTAATGGATTTATATATTACAAAGGTAATTACCATTTGTTTTATCAGCACAACCCTTATGAAGCAGTTTGGGGTCCAATGCATTGGGGGCATGCGATTAGTAAGGATTTGGTTAAATGGACTTATCTTCCAATAGCGTTAGTGCCGGGAGATGATTTTGACAAAGATGGGTGTTTTTCAGGTAGTGCCATTGAAAAAGACGATATGTTATGTTTACTGTATACTGGACACATATATACAGGACCTGATAAGAGTAAAGATTATAAGCAGGTTCAAAATTTGGCTTACTCGAAAGATGGCATTAATTTCATAAAATACAGTAAAAATCCTGTAATTGGAGAAAAACAAATTCCAGAAGAAGCAAGTAAAAAGGATTTTAGAGACCCTAAAGTTTTTAAAAACGGACAATATTATTACATGATGTTAGGTTCAAATGATGGAAATGGACACGGGCAGGTATTATTGTATAAATCAACAAATTTAAAAGATTGGGATTTTGTAAATATACTTGCGAGAGGGAATGAAAACACAGGTTACAATTGGGAATGTCCTGATTTATTTGAATTAGAGGGCAGGCATGTACTGATGGTATCTGCAGAACATATAAAGACTAGAGGGAATGATTTTAATAGTACTCACTCATCTATATATTTTATTGGAGATTTAGACATAAACAAAGGGATATTTAAGTTTGATATTGATGGTTATCAACAGATTGACTATGGATTTGACTTTTATGCTCCACAAACTACTAGTGATAAATTGGGAAGAAGGCTTATGGTTGCATGGATGGATATGTGGGGGGAAGTTATGCCAACACAGGAAAGAGGCCATAATTGGGCTGGAGCCATGACATTACCAAGGGAAATTTTAATGGTTAATGGTAAATTATATTTTAGGCCGATTAAAGAAATAGAAAACTACAGAAAAAATCATTATAAGCTTATAAACTTAAAGATAGATGGAGAAAAAAACTTAGACACATATGGTGACTGTTATGAACTTGAAGTTGAGTTTGAGGGGGGTAAAGCAGAGGAATTTGGTTTAAAAATAAGAAAAGGAGACAATGAAGAAACTATTTTATCATATAAAAGAGATGAATCATTATTTATATTTGACCGCAATAAATCAGGTATAGGACCTAAAGGAGAAAGGAAAATAAATGTAGCTTTAAAAAATAATAAACTTAAACTCAGAGTATTTGTAGATGTAAGTTCGGTTGAGATATTTATTAATGATTGGGAAAAAGTAATGAGTGGAAGGATATATCCTAGCAAAAATTCGGTAAATATATCTGTATATTCCAAAGGGGAATGCAAAATTAATTATTTAAATAAATGGGATATTGTTGTAGATTAAATTTATTGATAAATTTAAAGTGAGCGTTACCACAGTGTAAAATAAAATCTGTGTGGGGTGATTATAATGTATGATGTTATAGCTTTAGGTGAGTTGCTGATTGATTTTACTCCTGCAGGGTTTTCTGATAATGGAAATACACTATTTGAAATGAATCCTGGGGGAGCACCTGCAAATGTGTTAACTGCTGTTACAAAATTAGGAGGAAAAGGTGCTTTTATAGGTAAAGTAGGTGATGACCAATTTGGATATTTTTTAAAAAAAGTGCTTGAAAATAATCAAATTAACACAGATGGTTTAAAATTTACTACAAAAGCAAATACAACTCTTGCTTTTGTACATCTTGATGACAAAGGAGACAGAAGCTTTACTTTTTATCGAAATCCGGGAGCTGACACAATGTTGGAAGAAGAGGATATTGAACTGGATTTAATAGAAAAAGGAAAAATATTTCATTTTGGGTCTTTATCTATGACAGATGAACCTTCGAGAAGTGCCACATTAAAAGCTATTGAATATGCAAAACAAAATAAAAAAATTATTTCATATGACCCAAATTGGAGACCACCTTTATGGGAAAATGAAACTGTTGCGAAAAAAGAAATGGTTTTGGGATTACAATATGCAGATATAGTGAAATTATCTGAAGACGAACTACAATTTCTGACGGGAGAATCAAACTTGGAATATGGCAGTAAAACATTATTTGATATGGGGATAAAACTAGTTTTAGTAACTTTAGGAGCAAAAGGTTGCTATTATAGACATACATCGGGCACAGGACATATACCTGCATATCGTGTAAATGTGGTAGATACAACAGGAGCTGGAGATGCTTTTTTAGGAGGAGTTCTTTATAATATATCAAAAATAGATTATCCCCTAGATAAATTAAAAACTCAAGAACTCGAAAAAATTATTGACTTTGCTAATGCTACCGGTGGACTATGCACAACTAAAAGAGGAGCAATTCCTGCAATGCCAACATTAGAAGAGGTAAAATATTTACTAGTACATGGTGTAAAATCGTTGTAAAATATGCCATTATGAAGACTTTAATTGTAATTACGATAAAGGTATAATAGAAGAGGAGACAAAAAGTAGTAATAGAAGGTGATAGACATGCCAACTATAAAAGACGTAGCGAAAAAAGCAGGAGTTACTGTTACGACTGTATCAAGGGTCTTAAATAACAGAGGTTATATAAGCGAGGTAACGAGAAAAAAAGTCTATGAGGCGATGAAAGAATTAAATTACCAGCCTAACGAATTAGCAAGGTCCTTATACAGAAAAAAATCCTATTTAATAGGTTTATTAATTCCTAATGTATCACATCCTTTTTTTGCAGAATTGACCGGTTATATAGAATATTATGCTTATCAAGAAGGTTATAAAATTTTGTTGTGCAATTCTGGGCAAGATAGTAGCAAAGAAAAAGGATATATAGATATGCTGAAAAGACATCAAGTTGATGGTATAATTATTGGCAGTCATACCTTAGAAGCAGAGCAATATTTAAATGTGAAACTTCCTATAGTGGCAATTGATAGATATTATTCCAATATACCTTATGTAGCTTCAGACAATTATAAAGGTGGAATTTTGGCTACAAAACTTTTGATACAAAAGGGATGTAAAAAAATCGCTCACATAAGCGGACCATTGATTTTGAATACACCGGCTAATAACCGTTATAAAGCGTTTAAAGAGGTAGCAACACAAGAGAATGTTGAGTATTTTGTTGTAGAAACAAAGTTAAATAGATTTGAAATAGAAGAATATAAAAAAATAGTAAGAGGCCTTTTTAAAGAACATCCAGACATTGATGGTATATTTGCCAGCAGTGACTTAATCGCTGCTTCTGTAATAAGTGTGGCTAAAGAGTTAAATAAAAAAATACCTCAAGATTTGAAAATTGTAGGTTATGATGATATAAATGTTGCTAATTTGGTAGTTCCCTCTTTAACAACCGTAAGACAACCAATTAAAGAAATAGCAAGAAAAGCTATTGAACTGATATTACGCCAAATAGATGGTGAAAAGGTGGAAAAAGAAAATATTTTGCCTATAACTCTGATAGAGAGGGAGACTACGTAATTTTGACCTCTCTTGACTTTTTTATTCAATTAAATGTATAATTTTATGTGCTGGCCTAAATATTGGCTTAAATGGAATATACCCCTGTATGGTATTTTGAAGGTGTAAAAAACTTGTAGCAATACTAGTATGGGGGTGAGAAGATGGAAAATCTACAAGATATAGCACACCAAATCTACCAAAAAACAGGGGTTATGACTTCCTCAAAAGATGTAGAAAAAATATTGTCAGCTGCTGCAGCAACTCCGCATTTTTGGGAGATTATAACCTTATCTCAGAAACCTTTTTCGGTTGTAGCAGAAATGATTGAGATACTACGTCAAAAAAATCTGTTGAAAGTTGAGAAAAATGGAGATATAAAATTTAATTCTAAAGGTTTAGAATATCTTGGGAGTCTTAAAATAGCTCCAAAAAGAACATATACTTGTCACGCGTGTGAAGGACGAGGGATAAACTTTTCTAAATTAGAAGACTTGATCAAAAAATTTGACCAAGTGACAGTAAATCGCCCAAAAGCTATTAGTGATTATGACCAAGGTTTTGTTACGACACAAACAGTGGTGGGCAGAATAGCTCTCATGGCTGAAAGAGGAGATTTAGAGGGGAAAAAGCTTTTAGTTTTAGGTGATGATGACCTTGTAAGTATAGCAGCAGGACTTTCAGGTATGCCAACGGAAATTGTTGTGATGGAAATAGACGATAGACTAGTGGAATACATCAATGAGGTGGCAAATAAATATAATCTGCCTATAAAAGCTATGAAATACGATTTTAGAGACAAACTACCAGAGGAATATGTAGGGTATTTTGATACTTTTATTACTGACCCGCCAGAGACTATAGAAGCTTTGGAAATTTGCATAGGAAGAGGAATTTCTGCTCTTTCCAAAGAAGGGTGTGCGGGGTATTTTGGACTGACGTTGATAGAGGCCTCATTGGAAAAGTGGAATGTTTTCCAGCAAATTTTAGCAAGTAAATTTAAAGTGGTAGTGACAGATATTATCCATAACTTTAATCATTATGTAAATTGGGACTATCTTTTAAATACAGTAGGTAAACAATATGAATTTGTGCAAGTAGAGCCAAAACTTAATTGGTACAGGTCTTCTATGTATCGTATAGAGACCTTAAAAGATTCAAAAGGAATTGAAAATGAATATAAACCTTGTGAATTATACGTAGACGAAGAGGCTTTAATTTACAAAGGAGACAAAGCATAGGCTTCCACACTAATGTGGAGGCCTATATTTATTATTCAGTACAAGCACAAGACAAACTATAAAATCATATATAAGAATGAGTATATAAAATTTTATGAAAAGAGTGATCGCTATGAAAGAAGAAAAAGAAGGATTAAATGCTTATTTGCTTGTAATTATACTTTCGTTGATTCTCTATTTTGGTTTGGGTTATGCAAGACCTGAAGAGCCAGCGATAATAATTTTTCCACTGCCAATAAGATGACATAAAAGTTATAGGGGGAGAAAATACATGTTTTCATCGGATAATTTAGAATCCCAATTGAAAGATTTGCTATTAAAGCTAGGATTAAAGGAAAATAGCGAAGGGGATGGTCAAAAAGGAAATAAGGAGGAGGATAAAAACGAAGAAGGTGGAGAACATCCTGATGTAGATGGAGGGAATGGTGATAAAGGGAATGGGGAAAATGGTGAAAAAGATAACACAGGTGGAAAAGGAGGAGATGAAAAAAAGAAGGGAGTCTTAACCCCTTCACAGATAATGGTTATTTTAGGTATACTTAGCGGAGCTTTGGAACCTATCTCAATAATTGTGGATAGAAATCAAAATGTGCAAATTGTTTTATCAGGTACATTGATAGAAAAAATAGAATCAAAAGAGGATACGCAACCCAAAGAAGGGGATTTTTTAGACAACGTAATAAAAGCTTTGCTTTAAAAAGGTAGTTCAAATGTCATTTTTTAGCGCTTATTACTATGAAGGAGCCTTTGCCAAAGCCATATCTTACAGGTTCTTTTTCTTTTATTTCATCAAGTTTTTTAAAAATGGTCTGTGAGAAATTGAAATTTTTAAATCCTGCTTCGTAAAGCAATTCAACTATTTCACTTGTAGAATAAAACGTTGCTTCTTTGTAAAATAGACTTTTTTCTTTATTTGCTTGATATATTTTGCCAATTGTGCTCTCTCTATCTACAAAACCTATTAAAATTGTACCGTTATTTTTAAGCACTCTAAAACATTCTTTGAAAGATTTTAGCACATCGTCTACAAAACATACAGTCGTCACCATTAAAACAAGGTCAAAAGAGTTGTCTTCAAACGGAAGATTTTCTGCTACTCCATCTACCACATTAAGACCCCGTTCTAAAGCTATTTTTCTCATTTCTGAAGAAGGTTCAACTCCATTTTTTATATTGAGAGGTACCGCGAATCTTCCTGTGCCAATTCCTATTTCTAATCCCTTTACAAATTTCGGCATGAGTAGTTTCACTGCGTCTAATTCCGATTGATAGGCGTATTCATTTTTTTCAAACCATTCTTCATATCTGTCAAAATGTTTTTCAAAAGCAGATATTTTAGGCATATTTTAAGCCCCCTTCTTTTTATTATTTTCTTCCTGGATATGCTTTTTTAAATCAATCTTATTTATCAGTTCATCCTCTGGTAAATTTATTATAGATTATCTCAGTTTTTTTCGAAATAGTCTAAATTTTTATAGTAAACCTTCCATTGATTTCATTATATCATATAACAGAAATATAATGAAAATACGTGAAGAATTAAATCAGGTTTTAAAAATTCAACAATAAAAAGCTTTTTTTGGGTAAAATATTATTGACATAAGTCCATAACAGTGATATTATATAACTAGGTAATGGTCATATGACCAAAATAAAAGAGGAGGGATTGATATGCCAAGAGGAGATGGAACAGGTCCAATGGGATTAGGCCCAAGAACAGGAAGAGGCTTAGGATATTGTTCAGGATATAATGTACCTGGTTATTTAAATCCCGGAGGAGCATACTGGGGATTTGGCAGAGGCTTCGGTTGGTTCGGCAGAGGAAGAGGATTTAGACATATGTACTATTTAACAGGACTTCCTGGTTGGGCAAGAGGATGGTATGGTTATGGGTATCCTCAATATCCTGGCTACAATATAAATGAAAAAGATGTTTTAAGTGCTGAAGCAAAATATTTGGAAGACCAATTAAAATATATAAAAGAAAGATTGGACCAATTAGAGAAAAAAGACGATAAAAAAGAGGAATAATTAGTTTTAAAAGTCGCAGTCACGCAAGTGGCTGCTTATTTTTATGCTTTAATTTGATATAATTTGGCTAAAGTGTTATAGTAAAACAGATTAAGTGCGCTTTTTGTTTAATAAATTTATTGACATATGACAAAAATAATAATATATTAATAAATGTAAGTAACATATGTCAATAATGAAATGGAGGATGCAATATGAAAATAGCTATTTCCTCAGAAGGAAAAACTCTTGAAGCTAAGGTGGATTCAAGATTTGGACGAGCTCAATATTTTATTATAGTTGATAGTGAGACGATGGATTATAAAGTTATTGACAACGCTGCAGTAGCCCAAAGCAGTGGTGCGGGCACTAAAGCGGCACAGACTCTTATAGATGAAGGGGTGCAAGTTCTCATCTCAAGCAATGTAGGACCAAATGCTATGGAAGTATTTAAAGCAGCAGAAATTCCAGTTTATAAAGCAATAGAAGGAGATGTAAAAACAAACATAGAGCTTTTTAAAAATGGAAGCCTTGAAAAGATAACAGAAGCGACAAATCAAGGACATCACCATCATTAAAAGGAGCATTGAAGATGAGAAGAGTCAAGATTTCTGTATTGAGTGGTAAAGGTGGGACAGGAAAAACAACTGTTTCTGTTAACCTTGCCAAAACTTTTAATAATAGCCTGTATGTTGATTGCGATGTAGAAGAGCCTAACGGCTATTTATTTTTAAATCCTCAAATAGAAGATGAAAAAACGGTTGAAGTCATAATACCTGAAATAAACTCCGACAAATGCACATTATGTGGTGAGTGTGTAAAAGCGTGTAGATTTGGAGCTTTGACAAAATTAATCAAAAAAATTCTCGTGTTTGACCACTTATGTCATTCCTGCGGAGCTTGTTTTGAGATGTGTCCTTATGATGCCATAGTAGAAAAATACAAACCTATTGGAACGATAAGGAAGGGCAAAGCCCAAAGCGTAGATTTTATAGACGGAAAATTAAATTATGGAGAAGCGACTGGAGTGCCTATTTTAAAAGAGATTAATAAATTGATTGAGAATGTAGATAAACCTGTAATAGTGGATAGTCCGCCAGGGACTTCCTGCCCAGTTATACATTCTATTGAAGGAAGTGATTTGTGCATTCTGGTTACAGAACCTACCCCTTATGGTCTGCACGACTTTGATTTAGCGGTACAGCTTGTAAAACAGATGGGCATTCCTATGGCCGCTGTCATTAATAAAGCTGGGGAAGGAGACAATATTATCGAGGAATACTGCGAAAAAGAAGGCATAAAAGTTTTAGCGAAGATTCCTTTTAAAAAAGAGTTTGCAGAGGCCTATTCAAAAGGTAAATTGTTGATTGAGGTTAATGAAGAGGTAAAAGGAATATTTGAGAAGTTGACGACTGATGCATTGGGGTTGATAAAAAAATGAAGCAGTTAGCAATTTTAAGCGGGAAAGGTGGTACAGGGAAGACCACAGTTGCCACTACTTTGAGCACCATTGTCAAAAATAAGATTATGGCGGATTGTGACGTAGAAGCTCCTAACCTAAATATAGTTTTGCAAGGAGAAATAATAGAAAAGCAAGACTTTTACGGCAAAGAGACAGCAGTAATTGACAAAGACAAGTGTATTGAATGCGGACTTTGTGAAAGACTTTGCAGGTTTGATGCTATTTCAAATTTTGAGGTAAATCCTTATTATTGTGAAGGTTGTGGCCTTTGCATGTATAAATGCCCTGTTGAAGCGATTAAATTGGTAGAGGAAAAAACAGGCCATGTAGTATATGCCAAGACAAAGTCGGGAGAAAAAGTAGTATATGCAGAGCTTTTTCCTGGAGCAGATGGTTCAGGGAAATTGGTGACAGAGGTGAGAAAGAAGGCGAAGGAAGTAAGTGACGGTAACGATGAGTATTTGATAATTGATGGCACTCCAGGAATAGGATGTCCTGTCCTTGCTTCTGCTACGGGTGCTGATTTGGTATTAATTGTTACAGAACCTACACTTTCTGGTTTTGCTGACATGAAGAGAGTATTGTCAGCGATAGAAAGCTTTAAAGTTCCTTCCGTGGTGTGTGTCAATAAATGGGATTTAAATAAAGAAGTATCACAACAAATAGAAAAATATTGTGAGGAAAACAACATTGTGGTTGTTGGGAAAATAGATTTTGATGAAACAGTTGTAAAAGCTCTAAAAAATTTACAAAGCTTAAGTAGTTATCCTGACAGCACTGCTTACCAGCAAATTTATAAAATGTGGCTTAGGATTAAAGAAATTTTAGATGAAGGGGTGGAAAGTAAATGAAAATTGCTGTTGCTTCAGAAGGCGAAGAAGTTTCAATGCATTGTACGAACATCATCATCACTAAAGAAGGGAGGAGAGAATAATTGGAAATACAAGTGCTTATAGAAAATGTGGCTTTTAATAAAAACTTTGTAGCAGAACATGGATTATCAATTTTAGTAAAAAAAGATGATAAAGAAGTTTTGGTGGATACCGGCCAGAGTGAAAACTTTATAAAAAATTGCGGTTTAATGGGTATAGAGGTAGAAAGAATACAAAAAGTGGTTCTCACCCATGGGCATTATGACCATATTGGTGGGCTCAAAGGTTTGCTTGAAAAGAATCCCAATGTAAAAATATATGCTCATAAGCGGATTTTAGATAAAAAATATGCATTGAGGAAAAATGGAAATATAGATGAGATAGGTTTTAACTTAGCAATTTACAATAAATACAAAAATAATTTTGTGCTAATAGAGGAAGATACAGAAGTAGAAAAAGATTTTTTTGTGATCACAAGCACTGACATAGTTTATGACAATGAATTCACTACTAAGAATTTTTTAATTGAAGAAAAAGGAGAAAAAATAAAGGATAATTTTTTAGATGAGGTTTTTGTGGTAGTAAAAGAGGAAGATGGAATTAATGTAATTACGGGATGTTCCCATGCAGGTATATTAAATATTTTGGGAACGGCAAAAAGGCGTTTTGAAGGAAGTTCTCTCAAGTCATTAATTGGAGGTTTTCATTTAAGAGGTATGCCAGAAGAAGAAATCATAGAAATAGCCAAAAAAATAGATAGCTATGGAATAAAGAAAATATATACAGGTCATTGCACGGGAATAGACGAATATGGAATCCTAAAATCTGTTTTAAAAGACAAACTATCTTATTTAACTACAAGTTCTTCTATTGTTGTTTAAAAGCCCGTTAAATTTAACATAAGTTAAAAAATGGAATTGCCTATATAGACCCTAAGAAGTGCAGAGACTGTGGCAGATGTATTGATATTTGCCCTGTAGGAGCAATTTCATAGAAAAAAGGCTATCGTATATCAATTTAATATTTTTTTACGATAGCCTTTATCTTTTCCAATTGTCCTATTTTGGGATAAAATAAGCTTTTTGATATTTTCAAGGCTATTTACAGCTTCAGAGGGATTGTCAGGTACTTTTCCAGGATAAAGTTTATATAATTTTTTATACTCATCTATACCTATATTTGGCATTATTACATTAGCTCCACACTTTAGTCCTTTAATATAACCTGCTTTGTCTTTAACAGCCAAAGCAGTAGTAGCAGGTATGTTAATGTCAGGCAATAGTAGTCTTGATAAAGCTAACATTTTTAATACAATTTCCACATTGCCGCCTTTTTCCCTTTCTAAAGGTGTGTTTTCGCAAGGTATAAAAGGACCTATTCCTAGCATATCTGCATCTATTTTTTTAAAGAATATGAGGTCTTGTGCCAGCATTTCTAAAGTTTGTCCCGGGAGGCCTACAAGGCTTCCTGTTCCGACTTCATAACCTAATTCTCTTAAATCCATAAGGCACCTTACGCGATTTTCATAACTCATGCCGGGATGTAATTTTTGATAAAGCTCTTTGTTTGTAGTTTCAATGCGAAGTAGATATCTATCGGCTCCTGCTTTTTTTAATTCAGCGTAGTCTTTAGTGGAAAGTTCTCCAATACTTAAAGTTACTGCAATATCTAATTTTTTAATTTCTTCTATTATTTTACATAAAGTAGTTATTTTAAAATATTTATCCTCGCCGCTTTGAAGGACTATTGTTTTTAGTCCAACTGATGCTCCATATTTTACACATTGTAAGATTTCTTCGGGTTCCATTCTGTATCGTTTAATTGTCCTGTTAGGACCTCGAAGGCCACAATAAAAACAAGTATTGCTGCAGTAGTTACTGAATTCTATAAGACCTCTTAAATGTACTTCATCTCCTACATATTTTTTTCTAACTCTATCCGCAGCTTGATAAATCTTGGAAGGGTCTTCTAAAGCTAAAAGTGTCACAAGTTCTTCTTTATCAATGTTGTGATGTGTTTCTAATTTTTCAATTAATTCATCAATATCTTTTTCTTTTATCATGAATATCACTCTCTCTTTCCCTAATTAGTATAAAACAATTGTTAATAAAAAATCAATAAAATTGTTAAACTATTTTCTTAACAAATTTTTGATATTTTATTGACATAAGTTTATTATAATCCTATAATTTACGTAGAGGTACCCTACAGGGTAGGGGGTAGTTTCTAGCAAAATGCAAAATATAGGAGGTAATAGAAGTGATGGAAACTGATGTTTTGGTCATTGGAGGAAGTGCAGGTGGAATTTTAGCAGCTTTATCTGCTAAAAAAACTTACAAAGATAAGAAAGTAACTGTTGTAAGAATGGGAGAACGGGTAATGGTTCCTTGCGGTATCCCGTACATTTTTGGAACATTAAAAGACACATCTAAAAATGTTATACCCGATGCAATGCTTACCAATGCTGGTATTGATTTAATAATAGATGAAGTTCTTTCAATTGATAGGGAAAACAAGAAAGTTAATGCTAAAAAGAGTGGAGAAATTTCCTACAAAAAACTAATTTTAGCGACAGGTTCTTTGCCAATAGTTCCTACTTTTATACCAGGGCATGACTTAGAAAATGTATTTACAATAAAAAAAGACGAAGAATACTTAAAATTTGTTCAGCAAAAGATTAACGAGGCTCAGGATGTTGTAGTAATTGGCGGTGGATTTATTGGTGTTGAAATGGCAGAGCAGGTGCAACTTCTTGGCAAAAATGTAACAATAATTGAGGTTGCTGACAAGCTTTTGTGGCAAGCCTTTGACCATGAATACAGTGATATGGCAGAAGCCACATTAAAAGAACATGGTATAACAATAAAAACAAATACAAAAGTTACAAAACTTGTAGGGGATACAAAAGTAAAAGAAGTTGAATTAGATACAGGTGAAAAAATAAAAGCTGACGTTGTCATATTAGCTATGGGCGTAAAACCAAATACTAAATTAGCTGAAGCTGCAGGTATAAAACTTAATGAAAAAGGAGCAATAACAGTTGATGAATACATGAGAACTAACGATCCAGACATATTCGCCGTTGGTGACTGTGCAGAAAAGAAATGCTTCTTTACAAGAAAGAATGTTCCTATACTTCTTGCCTCTACTGCGGCTAATGAGGCAAAAATTGCAGGTGTAAATGTATTTCAATTAAGATTGGTTAGGGAAAATAAAGGTACAATAAGTGCTTTTTCTACAAAGATATACAATACTGCTTTTGCTGCTGCAGGTCTTACAGAAACGCAAGCAAAAGCTGAAGGCTTTGATATAGTAATCGGAGAATTTAGCACAATGGACAAACATCCTGGAACTTTGCCTAATGCAAAGAGTGTGAAGATAAAATTGATTTTCTCAAGATATTCTGGAGTCATATTAGGAGCTCAAATAGCAGGAGGAGAAAATGTTGGTGAAATGATTAATATTTTAAGTCTTGCAATACAAAAAGGAACAACAGCGTCAGAACTAAATACATTCCAAGTGGCGACACATCCACTACTCACATCTTCTCCTGTGTCATACCCAATAAATTCAGCTGCTTTAGATGCTATGTCAAAGATATGAGAATTTTAAGAATTAAAAAAACAGGCCAAATTTGGTCTGTTTTTTTAATGACTATTGTTTTCGCTATTTTTTCGTGTTATAATTTTTAAAAAAGTAACACCGTATTATACTACTCGTATACATTATACATGGACCGATAATAGTAAAAATTTATTAATGGAGGGGTAATTAGTGTCAAAACAATTAAAAAAATTTAATGGAATAGTTGCTATTTTGTTAGTGATTGTCATTTCTTTGACAGCTTGTAGTAAAGCTTCACAAAATCAATCTCAAACTTCTCAAACTTCCAAGGAAACAGTTCAAACAGTTACAGATTTAGTTGGAAGACAGGTAGAGATAAAGACCCCAGTACATAAAGTTGTAGGGATAGGTCCAGGAGCTTTAAGACTTATAACCTATATAGATGGGATTGATAGAGTCGCAGGAGTAGAAAATATAGAGAAAAAACTTGTAGATGGTAGAACCTACAATATGATTTTTCAAGAGAAATTAGCTCAACTTCCTACTATTGGACAAGGTGGTCCTGATTCTACAGCAGATGCAGAGAAATTAGTTGAAGTAAATCCTGACGTTATTTTTGTGATATCTTTGCTCGACAAAGCCAAAGCTGATGACTTGCAGGCCAAAACAGGAATTCCTGTGGTAGTTTTAAGCTATGGCAAACTCGGGACTTTTGAAGAGGATGTATATACCTCATTAGAGATTATAGGAAAGATTATGGGAAAAGAGGATAGAGCTAAAGAAGTAGTTGACTACATCAAAGGAATTCAAAAAGATTTACAGGACAGGACAAAGGATATACCAGAGGATAAAAAGCCAACCGTTTATATAGGTGCACTAGGATTTAAAGGTGCACACGGTATAGAGAGTACACAAGGGAATTATCCGCCTTTTATGGCTGTAAATGCAAAAAATGTAGCTGATACTTTAGGACAAAAAGGAAGTATCATGATAGAAAGAGAAAAATTATTAGATTGGAATCCTGATATAATATTCATTGATGAAGGGAACTTTGATTTAGTTAAACAAGATTATCAAAAAAATACTGATTTTTATAAAAGTTTGAAGGCTGTTAAAAATGACAATGTATATGGAATTTTACCTTACAACAATTACACTACAAATATTGACACAGCTTTGGTAGATTCCTATTGGGTTGGAAAAGTTCTTTATCCAGAAGCATTTAAAGATATCGATCCTGTAGAAAAGGCAAAAGAAATTTATAGTTTGTTTTTTGGAGATTACGGAAAAAATGTGTATGACAAAATGGAAGAAGTGTATGGGGGTTTTGAAAAAATTAAGTTTTAGAGTATAACATAATTCCTCCGCTTTTCGAGTGGGGGAATTACAAAGATAAGGGGATGAAGCTTTGAGACAGTCATATATATATACTGTACCGGATAGCTATAATAAATATATCAAAAGAAAAATATTGATTATATTTTTAACAGCTTTGGCTACACTTGTACTTGCAGTATATGCTATAAATGCAGGTTCGGCTGGCATTAGTACCTATGATGTCATAAAAACGTTGTTAGGTAAGGGAGAAGAGAGATTTCGTATCATAGTTTGGAACATTAGGATGCCAAGGGTTTTAACAGCAATTGTAGCAGGAATTGGTCTTTCAGTTGCAGGATGTGTAACACAAAGCATTTTAAGAAATCCCTTAGCCTCTCCTTTTACTTTAGGTATTTCTCAAGGAGCAGCTTTTGGAGCAGCAGTAGCTATAATTGTGTTTGGTGCAGGTAGTACTGCAAATTCTGATTCTGTGATTATAAACAATCCTTATTTAGTAGTCTTTTTTGCTTTTTTGGGTTCTATGGGTTCGACAATAGTCGTATTGATGTTGGCAAAAAGTTTTAGAGTAACTCCTGAGGCTATGGTTTTGGCAGGAGTAGCTTTAGGGTCTTTGTTTTCAGCTGTTACTATGATTTTGCAGTATTTTGCTGATGATGTAAAAGTGGCTTCTGTAGTTTTTTGGACTTTTGGAGATATAGGAAGGGCATCATGGAAGGATTTAGGTATAATGTCTGTAGTTGTAGGCATTTCTCTGATATATTTTATGTTTAACAGATGGAACTATAATGCTTTAGACAGTGGAGAAGAAACGGCAAAAGGCCTTGGAGTTGACGTGGAAAGAGTAAGATTATTGGGCATGTTTGTCTCTTCTTTAATTGCTGCCGTTATTACCTCCTTTGTAGGAATTATAGGCTTTATTGGACTTGTTGGGCCTCACATAATGAGGAGATTAATTGGAGGAGACCATAGATTTTTAATTCCTGCTTCTTCTGTAATGGGAGGTTTAATACTTTTAGCATCAGACACTTTAGGCAGAACTATTATTTCTCCGGTAGTGTTACCTGTGGGAGCTATAACCTCCTTTTTGGGAGCACCGATTTTCCTCTATGTGCTTTCAAGGGGGTATAAGAGATGATTTTGGATATAGATGGTATTGAATTCAGCTATACCAGTGTACCTGTTTTAAAAGATGTTAAATTTACTCTTCAAAGAGGAGAATTACTTTCTATCTTAGGAAACAATGGGGCTGGTAAGTCTACTCTTTTGAAGTGTATAAATAAAATTTTAAAGCCTCACAAAGGGACGATATATATCGAAAAAGATGAAATTTCAAAACTAAGTAGAATAGAAGTAGCTAAAAGGATAGGTTATGTGGCTCAAAGGAATGAGAATGGTCGATTTACTGTATTTGATGCGGTACTTTTAGGAAGAAAACCTCATATAAAGTGGGATGTGACTGAAAGGGATATAAAGATTGTAAATGAGGTATTAAAAAAATTTGACTTAGAAAAGTTATCACTGCGTTATTTAAGTGAGTTAAGTGGAGGAGAATTGCAAAAAGTGGTCATAGCAAGGGCATTGGCACAGCAACCTATTGTAATGCTTTTGGATGAGCCGACAAATAATTTGGATTTAAAAAACCAAATCGAGGTTTTAAGAATTGTGAAAGAGACAGTGAAAGAGCAAAATATAGCAGCAATTGTTATAATCCATGATTTAAATTTGGCACTTAGATTTTCTGATAAATTTTTACTTTTAAAAGATAACACCATTTTTGCCTATGGTGGAATGGAAGTCATGACGGAGGAAAATATACAAGCTGTTTATGGTATACCTGTTGCAGTAGAAAAATGCCGTAATATACCAATAGTTATACCACTCTAAATTGTAGAAAGGGGTAGTTTAGCTTGGATTTAATACCTATAGGAATTGTTCACAGCCCTTATGAAAAAAGAGGAGATGCTCCAAAGCAAGGTAGGATGTCGGATAAAGAGGCAGTTTTAAAAATATACCCTGAATTTGTAGATGGGCTTTGTGATATTGAAAGCAAAAAACACATAATTGTGCTTTATTGGTGCCATTTAGGAAAACGGGATGTTTTAAAGACAGTTACACCTTGGGGACCAGAGGTAAAAGGGGTTTTTGCTACTCGATCTCCTTCAAGGCCAAACCCTATTGCTTTTTGTGTTGCCGACCTTGTAAAAGTTGAAGGAAATAAACTTTATGTAAAAGGTGTGGATGCTTTAGATGGAAGTCCAATCCTTGATATAAAGCCTTATGTTTATGAACTTGACAGTATAAAGGGACCAGAGGATAGGCTTTAGAATGAGGTAAAATATGGATAAAGAATTATAGAAAAAATGCGTATCATTTCATGGTCATGAGTGCCTTGGACTTGCAATAGGTTTTAGGGCATGCGAAGCTGCTATAAAAAAGCTTGACTTGAATTTTTCGCAGGATGAGGAAGTAGTTGTGCATTACAGAAAATAATGCATGTGGTGTAGATGCAGTTCAGTATATAACAGGCTGCACTTTTGGCAAAGGTAATCTTATATTTAAAGACAAACAGCCTTTTACTTTTTTTAGAAGGGATACAAGGGAAGGCATACGGATAGTACTTAAAACCTACAGTATTGGTAAAAGTAGAAAATAGTGGCAGGAATTTTTGCTGAATGCGCCTTTGGAGGAAATTTTTGAATTTAAGGTGCCTCCTTACGATATTCCACCAAAAGCTAAAATTTATCCTTCAATACAATGTGAAATCTGTGATGAATATGCGGGAGAGAATAAAATAAGATAAGATTTAAGGAAGGCAAAAAGGTCTGTATAGATTGCTTTGAAAATACCCCCCTTGCATAGGGGGTGGGAACATGTTATAATTTTTTAGTAAATATTGTATACAGTATACAAGAGGTGAATAAAATGAAGTCGATTTACACTTGTGGAATATGTCCTAAAAAGCCTTGCGCTAAAGGAGAGTCTAATTTCCCGAAAAATTGTCCTACTGTTGAAAGAAGGGATATAGTAGAACAATCAGTAGCAATATATAAACAAGATGAAATGGTTCATAAAATAATGAACTTTGCCAATACTCTTCCTAAAAAGAAAAATGGAGAGTTGAGAAGTAGAGCTGAAGAAATAATAGAGTTTATTAAACAGATGGGATTTAAAACTATTGGCGTTGCATTTTGTTATTCTATGAGTAAAGAAGCTAAACAATTTGTAAAATTATTAGAACGATACGATTTGAAAATTGTTCCTGTTTGCTGTAAAGTCGGTTCTATTGATATAGAAGATATAGACATTCAAAAAGATAAAGAGGGATTTGTTGCTACTTGCAATCCTATAACACAGGCAGAGATAATGAACCAAGAAAATACAGAACTTAATGTAGTGATAGGACTTTGCGTAGGGCATGACATACTTTTTAATAAATATTCTAAAGGATTAGTAACAACTTTAGTAGCAAAGGATAGAAAATACTCCCATTGTCCTGTAAAAGGATTAGAAGTTGTTAATGTATAACACTAGGGTTTATAAAAAACGGGACAACCGCAGAAGACGGCTATCTCAGCTTTTTGACAAAGTCAAAAATTTTTAAAAGCAGATATTTTGCATCGTCGCTCCGGAGTTCCAAAGCGACAAAGCTAAAGCTTGACCTTCGGATTTCGGCAGGGTCCCGGGCACATTCGACATCCTGTCTCAGGTGCCCGCCTCCGCCATCACAAGGCTGCGGCCCTGCCTCCATCCTCGGTCTCGCTAAGTTTTGTTAACGCTTTGTCACAAGTCACTCCTTATGCAAAATATCTACTTTCCGAAAGTTTGTCTATAGTCTGGGACATCCGCAGAAGATGTGCGGGTGTCTTTTTTTATATTGACTTAAAGTAAGATGTGTGGTAATCTTTTATATAGATAATGAGAAATATTATCAATATCATTTGTAATTTATTTTCAATTTGTTTCATACATAATTATTTTTAGAATAGCGAATGTTCAAGTAATTTATTAAAACAGATAAACCATAGGAAAGGAGGCGGAAAAGATGGGGACTCAAAATGTAACTACATTAAATAAATTGCCAATAGGTACAAAAGCAAAAATTGTTAAAATTGCAGCTAAAGGAGATTTAAGGAGAAGGCTAACAGACATGGGAGTCATTCTAGGGACTGAACTTAAAGTAGAAGGTGTTGCACCTTTAGGAGACCCAATAGAAGTTAAAGTTTTGGGCTATCGTTTAAGTCTTAGAAAGAGTGAAGCAGCTTTGATAGAAGTAGAGGTGATGTAAATTGATAGGGAAAGAAGGGGTAATAGTGCCATTAACCATGCTTCCAGTTGGAAAGAATGCTGTTATTGTGGATGTTGTTGGAGGAGAAGGCATTAGAAGAAGGCTTGCGGAAATGGGGCTTATTAGAGGAGCTACTATACGAGTAATAAAAAATGATATAGGGCCTCTTATTATAGCATTAGGTGAAAGCAGAATGGTTTTAGGCTTTGGAATGGCTCAAAAAATTATGGTGGAAGAAAGATAAAAAGGAGGATAAGGATGGGAGAGGTATCTACATTGCAGGGAAGGGAGCTTGTGATTGCTTTAGCTGGCAATCCTAATTCAGGTAAAACAACTTTATTCAACGATTTGACTGGCTCAAGGCAACATGTTGGGAATTGGCCAGGAGTCACAGTAGAGAAGAAGGAAGGGAAATTAAAATTTGAGGGTGTAGATATCAATGTTGTTGACCTTCCTGGTACCTATAGTTTAGGAGCTTATACAGAAGATGAAGTCGTAGCTCGCAATTTTATCATTTACGATAAGCCCGATGTGGTTGTAAATGTAGTTGATGCTACTAATTTAGAGAGAAATCTGTATTTGACAATGCAGCTTTTGGAAATGAATGCTAATGTGGTACTAGCATTAAACATGTATGACGAGGCAAAAGCTAAAGGCATCCAAATAGATGTGGAGAAACTATCAAAACTTTTAAGAGTACCCGTTATCCCTACTGTTGCGACAAAGAATGTAGGGATAAAGGAGCTTTTACAAGCTGTTTTGAAAGTTTATGAAAGCAAAGAAAAAGAGGTTTATAAAGTTGACTATGGAAAAGAGATAGAAGAAGAAATTGATAAGTTAAAAAAATTGATTGAGAAAGAAGAAAATTTAACAAAAAGATTTTTGGCACGCTGGTTGGCTGTAAAATTATTAGAAAATGATGAAAACCTCATAAAAGAGATAGAAAATTATAAAGATATTTTGTCTCAATTAAAAGAGAGCAGAAAGTATTTAGAAGAGGTATTGGGAGAAGATGCAGAAATTCTTATAGCTGACAAAAGATACAGTTTTATATCTGGCATTATAAAAGAATGCGTAAGAAAACACTATACAGTAGAAGACAGGTATACCCTTTCGGATAAAATTGATAAAATTGTTACAAATCGTTATTTAGGGATACCCATTTTTCTACTGGCAATGTGGGGAGTTTTCCAATTTACCTTTGTTATTGGAGATCCTTTAGTAGGCTGGATAGAGACTTTTTTTGGGTGGTTGGGAGAAGTTACAAATACTGTATTAGCAAATATTGGAGTTCCAGAGGTAATAACTTCTTTTATAACTGATGGGCTTATAGGCGGTATAGGTTCAGTTCTTGTATTTATACCTCCAATATTTTTGCTGTTTTTTGCCATATCTATTTTAGAAGACAGTGGATATATGGCTCGTGCAGCTTATGTGATGGACAGATTAATGAATGCACTTGGTTTACATGGAAAGTCTTTTATTCCTATGATTATAGGTTTTGGATGTAATGTGCCAGCTATAATGGCTACAAGGACATTAGAAAACAAAGAAGATAGGCTTATAACTATTTTGATAAATCCGTTAATGTCCTGTACTGCTAGGCTTCCTGTTTATGTGTTATTTGCTGGGGCGTTTTTCACTGCAAATCAAGGATTGGTAGTATTTTCTATATATTTATTGGGAATTGTTCTGGCAATAATAGTAGCAAAATTGTTTAAAAAATACCTTTTTAAAGGAAAAACTTCTCCTTTTGTTATGGAGTTGCCTCCTTATAGAATTCCTACTTTAAAAGGGCTTTTTATTCACATGTGGGAAAGAGGAAGTGAGTTTATTAAAAAAGCAGGTACGATAATTGTGAGCGTTGTAATCCTTATATGGGTACTTTCAAATTTACCTGTTGGAGTGGAATATGCCAGTGAAAACAGCTTAATAGGCCGAATAGGGTCTTTGATTGCGCCAATTTTAAAGCCAGCCGGTTTTGGAAAGTGGGAAGCGGCATCAGCCCTTATATTTGGCGTTTTGGCAAAAGAAGTAGTTGTTGGAACTTTTGGTGTTGTATATGGAGCTGAAGGGGCTGCACTAACAGAGGCAATCCGCCAAAACTTTACTCCACTTTCTGCATATGCCTTTATGGTAATGACCTTGATTTATATTCCTTGTGTGGCAACAATTGGAGCTATTAAAAGAGAAACAAATTCCTGGAAATGGACTGCTTTCGCAGTTGGATACACCCTTGCGTTGGGATGGCTTATGGCTGTGATTGTGTATCAAGGTGGAAAACTTTTAGGACTTAATTGATTTTGAAAGGATAGATTTGTATGTTAGAAACAATTGTTTTAGGTTTACTTGGTGTTTTATCTGTTTTTGTGATATATAAAGAGTTAAAAAAACAACTTAGTTCGAAGTCATGTGCATATTGTTCTAATTGCAAGAATTCTTGTAGCAACTGTCCTGTAAAAAATATAGAGTATATACTCTCAAGAAGCAATCCCAATTTGTAATGGGATTGCTTTTTTTGAAATTTAACAAAGGAGGAAAATAAATGTTTAGAAAAACACATGAGTTCTACCATGACATTGTTGAATGCTTAATTGCTGCATTAGAAGCAAGAGATGTTTATACAAAAGGGCATTCTACAAGAGTTGCTGATATGACAGAAGATTTAGCGCGAAAAATAGGACTCAGAGGCAAAGAACTTGAGAAAGTACATATCGCTGCCCATTTACATGACATAGGGAAAATTGGCATTTCAGATCAAATATTAAATAAAAAAGGTAAACTATTGCCTCATGAATTTGAGATTATAAAGACCCACCCTGTGATAGGTTACAATATTCTTACCAGATCCAGTAGACTTAAAGAAATCGCTAGAATAGTTCTTTATCATCATGAGCGCTGGGATGGGAAGGGATATCCTGAGGGATTAAAAGGTTTAACTATTCCTTTGGGAGCAAGAATAATTGCTATCTGTGACAGTATAGATGCCATGGCTTCCAAAAGACCTTATAGAAGCCCGCTAGATTGGGGAGAGATAAGAGAAGAAATCTTTTTCAATAAAGGCACACAGTTTGATCCGGTATTAGTAGAGGAAATAGATGAAATATTGTGGGATAAGTGGAGAAAAATGTACAAATAGTTATTGACATATGTCAATAAAAGGTGTATATTTAAATTGAACA
Source organism: Thermoanaerobacter sp. X514 (assembly GCF_000019065.1). NCBI lineage: Bacteria > Bacillati > Bacillota > Clostridia > Thermoanaerobacterales > Thermoanaerobacteraceae > Thermoanaerobacter > Thermoanaerobacter sp. X514. The sequence goes on from NC_010320.1 coordinate 1,182,615, forward strand.
TATGTTTGAAATTTGGTGATTCATTATGAATGCTATTAAAAGTAAAAATGATTTAATGTCTCTTTTAATAAAGGCTTTGAAAGCAAATGGTTTAAAAATAACTGAAAAGCGACAAATCTTACTAAATGTGTTTTTAAAAAATCCCGATATACATTTTGACTTTGATACCCTTTACCAAGAAGCAAAGAAAGAATGGCCCCATTATGGTGTAGCAACTCTTTATAGGAATTTAAAAATTTTTGTAGACAAAGGAATATTATCAGAAAATATAATAGGAACCAAAAAGTACTATGAGCTTAAAATGTTTAACAAGAAAAAGATTCACGCTCATTTAATTTGCAAATATTGTGGTAGTATAGACGAATATTACAGTCCTGATTTGATTAAGTATATAAAAATGATAGATAATAAATATGATTTCGACGTATATTATGGAGAATTAAATTTTTATGGAATATGTAGTAAATGCAAAAAAACTCCAAAAAATGAGAAACATTAATATTGGCGAAATTAATAATTTTTAGGAGAAGGCAGGAAAATCCTGCCGTTTTCATTTATAGTATTTTCTACACTTTACAACAGAGGATGTTAAAAAAATATTTATTGTTGACAAGTTTATAAGGGGATGATATACTAAATATTGGGTTATAAATATTTTTATACACTATATTTTGTAGAAAAATTAATATTCTCAGATACAGGTGCCCAATTTGGAAGCTAAAATTGGGTTAAAAGGGAAGCAGGTGAAAGCCCTGCACGGTCCCGCCACTGTGATGGTGAGCTCTTTACATTATGCCACTGCCTGGCACTTCCTTGGGGAATATTGGAGCTGGGTGGGAAGGCGTAAAGAGTGATGAGCCTAAGTCAGGAGACCTGCCTGTATTTGTTATCACTTCTCTACGGTGTATAGAGGAGGTGAGGTACCTTTGTATACCTCTTAACTGGCCGTAGGAGTTAAGAGGTATAATTATTAACCAAAGAATTATTAAAAAATGGAGGTTTTAAACTATGAAAATTGCTATGAAAGTTATAAAAAGGAATGGAAATGAAGTTGAATTTGATAAGTCTAAAATTGTAAATGCTATATATAAGGCTTTTAAGGCAGTAGGAGAAGGGGAGTATGAGCAAGCAGTTCAAATAGCTGATGAAGTTACAGACTATGTTGAAAAGCATTTTGAAGGGATAGCCACTGTAGAACAGATTCAAGATATTGTAGAGCAATATTTGATAAAATATGGTCATGCCAAAGCAGCAAAAGCTTATATTTTGTACAGAAAGCAGCATCAAGACATAAGAGAATTCAAAAAGATGTTTATGGATATTGAAAGAATGGTGGATGAATACATAGGAAAACAGGACTGGAGAGTAAATGAAAATAGCAATATGAGTTATTCTCTTCAAGGCTTAAATAACCATATTTCCAGTACGATAACGGCCCATTACTGGTTAAATAAAATATACCCTCCAGAAGTTAGAGATGCCCACGTAAATGGAGATTTGCACATTCATGACTTAGGGCTTTTATCTGTATATTGCTGTGGATGGGATTTAAGAGATTTACTGCTTTCTGGATTTACAGGAGTAGAAGGAAAAGTTCAAAGCAAACCTCCAAAGCACTTTAGGTCTGCTCTTGGGCAGATTGTCAACTTTTTCTATACACTTCAAGGGGAAGCAGCAGGAGCTCAGGCTTTTTCCAACTTTGATACTTATTTAGCGCCTTTTATATATTATGATAATCTTTCCTACAAAGAGGTAAAACAGGCTTTGCAGGAATTTATATTTAATATAAATGTGCCTACAAGAGTAGGATTTCAAACCCCTTTTACAAACATAACTATGGACTTGGTGGTACCGGAGATTATGGCAGATGAACCTGTCATAATTGGCGGTCAATTGATGGACAAAACTTACAAAGAATTTCGAAAAGAAATGGACATGCTAAATATGGCTTTTGCAGAAGTCATGATGGAGGGAGATGCCAGCGGCAGGATATTCACTTTTCCAATACCAACTTATAATATAACTAAAAATTTTGACTGGGATAGCCCTGTAGTAGATAAAATAATGGAAATGACTGCAAAGTATGGTCTTCCTTACTTTAGCAATTTTGTAAATAGCGATTTGGATCCAAATGATGTTCGCAGTATGTGCTGTCGCCTCAGGTTGGACAACAGAGAGTTGAGAAAAAGAGGGGGAGGACTTTTTGGTGCAAATCCTTTGACGGGTTCAATAGGTGTCGTAACAATAAATATGCCAAGGATTGGGTATTTATCAAAATCAAAAGAGGAATTTTTCAAAAGGTTAGAAAGGCTCATGGATATAGCTAAGACAAGCCTTGAAATAAAAAGAGAAGTATTAGAAAAAATGACTGAAATGGGACTTTATCCTTATTCGAAATTTTACTTAAAGGATATAAAGAAAAGATTCGGTTATTACTGGCAAAATCATTTTAACACAATAGGACTTATTGGCATGAATGAAGCACTATTAAATTTCATGGGAGTAAGCATAGCTACTGAAGAAGGAAGAAATTTTGCTCTTGAAGTATTAGATTTTATGAGGCACAAATTAGAACAATATCAATTAGAATCAAATATGATGTACAATTTAGAAGCTTCTCCTGCAGAAGGAGCTTCCTACAGATTAGCTAAAAAAGATAAAGTATTATTCCCAGATATAATAACTGCAGGTAGCGATGTGCCTTACTATACTAATTCCACCCAGCTTCCTGTGGACTTTACTGAAGATATATTTACTGCTTTAGACTTGCAAGAAGAGTTACAAACAAAATACACAGGAGGTACGGTATTTCATGGGTTCATTGGAGAGAGTATAAACGATGTAGCTACTTGTAAGGCTTTAGTCAAAAAAATAGCTTATAATTACAGACTTCCCTATTACACGATAACTCCAACCTTTTCAATTTGTGAGGACCATGGTTATATATCAGGAGAACATTTTGAGTGCCCATATTGTGGGAAAGAATGTGAAGTTTACAGTCGAGTTGTTGGCTACTACAGACCAGTTAAGAATTGGAATGAAGGTAAGAAAAAAGAGTTCAAGGACAGAAAGGAATTTGTTGTATGATATACAATTTTATGCCTGTTTCTTTTATTGATTTCCCAGGAAAAATTGCAGCCACTGTTTTTATAAGTGGCTGCAATTTTAAGTGTCCTTATTGCCACAACAGTTATCTAATTCCTATAAGAGAAGGTATACGGAGTGAAAAAGATTTTTTTAATTATCTTAAAAGAAGAGCAAACCTCATAGAGGGTGTATGTATCACAGGAGGGGAACCTGCTCTTTGGAGAGGATTAAAAGATTTTATAAAAAATATAAAAGATTTACATTTCAGTGTCAAGTTGGACACTAATGGTTCAAGGCCACAGGTTTTAGAAGATTTGATAAAAGAGGAGCTTGTTGATTATATAGCTATGGACATAAAAGCTCCAATAGAAAAATATAGCATATTTTTGAAAAATAAAAAAGATATAGATAATATTCAAAAAAGTGTAGAGATAATTAAAAATTCTCATATAGATTACGAATTTAGAACTACTGTAAATGACAAACTACTTACTTTAGAAGATTTTGAGGCTTTAGCTGATTGGATTTCTCCTGCAAAAAGGTATGCTTTGCAAAGGTACAAGTATGCTGAAAGTATATTGGATAAGGAGAAAAGTGGAATTCAAGATTGTGATATTAACTTTTTAAAAAAAATAAAAGAAAAACTGAATGGAAATTTTGGAGAAATATTAATAAGAGAATGAGAGAGTCACCTCTCTCTTTTTATTTTTCGGAAAAATGAACTTGATAATGGACATAAATTAAAAATGGATTTATAATGTATTTAGAAACATTTGTTTTTCTAGGTAGAGGGGGAATAGGATGGCTAGCAATATACATATTTCAATAAATACCAGATATTAATTTTGTTGATTTTAGCAATATTTTATTTATTAGTGCATAATGCAGAAAAGGAAAAATATATTCTATTTTGGGGAAGTGCTTGGGGCCTTGATTTAATAAGATACGCTATGGAATATGCAATAGAATATGGGGATTTGCCTAATACATTTTTGACACAGGTGATAGTATATGGTTTGCTTGTAATAAGTTCTATATTGTTTACTTATGGTTTTCAATCTTTTTTTGAAGTAAATTTTTTGCAAAAGGGTTTATGGATTATTTCACTAAGTTTAGGGTGGTATGCAGTAAATAAAATTTTAGGAAGTAGTAATTATATAGCTGTAATTCCAATGTATATTTTTTTAGGGGTTATGAGTATATTTTCTGGTACATTGATATTTAAAAATTTCAAATCCTCAAAAGTGATTTCTAGTTTAGTCATAGGAATATTACTTATTTTAATAGGCATTCGTGAGATTACATTTCCCATTATAAAACACTTTAATTTGATAAATTATTTAGTTGATTTTGACCTTTTGTATTCCTTAAAAGTTATATTAGCGATTGCTTTACTGATGCATTTCTATGAAATTGCAAGCAATATATTAGCTATTATTTTTCACAAACAAGAAGAACTTATGAAATCTTTGAATAAAGAAAAAGAATGGCTTCGTGTTACATTAAAGAGCATTGGAGACGGAGTTATTGCTACGGATGCAAACGGCAATATAGAGTTTATGAATCCTACTGCAGAAAAGCTTACAGGGTATAAAGAAGGAGAGGTATTAGGAAAGAGAATTGATGAGGTTTTTAATATAATCAATGAAGATACGAAAGAGAAGGTAGAAATTCCAATAGAAAAAGTTTTAAAAACTGGTGAAATTACAGGGCTTGCAAATCATACTGCTTTGATATCAAAAGATGGGCATGTGATATCCATTGCCGATTCTGCTGCTCCCATAAAAGACTCAGAGGGAAATGTAATTGGGACAGTTATGGTTTTTAGAGACATAAGCGATAAAAGAGAGTATGAAAAGCTATTGAAACAGTATGAATTTATTGTAGAATCTTCTAATGAAGGAATTGGGAGTTTTGACCTTGAAGGCATTATTCAAACTTGGAATAAAGGATGTGAAAAAATATACGGCTATAAAGCTGATGAAATGATAGGCAAGAGCATATACACTTTGATGCCAGATTTTGAAAAAGAAAAAGTCAAAAATATTTTACAAAGATTGTTAAAAGGAGAAGAAATAAAAAGTTATGAAGGAATACGGATTACAAAAGAGGGAAAAACTATACATGTGCTTGTTTCACTTGCTGGTTTAAAAGATGAGTTAGGTAGATATATTGGTATATCTTTTATTTCCCGTGATATTACAAAAAACAAAAAAACCGAACAAATTTTAAAAAGATATAAACTGCTTTTTGACAATATAAATGACATAATTTTATTTGCAAGATATGAAGATGGCAAGATTATAGAGGTGAATAAAGCTGCAATAAAGGCTTATGGCTATGAAATGGAAGAACTTTTAAAGATGGATATTTTTGAGCTTTGTAATTGTGAGAAAGAGGAGTTGACTCAATTGTTAGATGTTGAAGCTGAAAGGGGTGTTTTGCTGAACTTACAACATAAGAGAAAAGACGGTAGCGAGTTTTATGTGGAGGCCAATGTAGTAAGTGTTGATTTTGAAAATGAAAAGCTTATTATGACGATAATAAGAGATATAACAGAAAGGAAGTTAGCGCAAGAGAAGCTTGAGCACTTGGGCACCCATGATATACTTACTGGCCTTTACAATAGAAACTTCTTTGAAGAAAAATTAGCTTTTGTTGGTAAACAGAATATAGTGCCGACTGGTTTGATAATTTGTGATGCAGACGGATTAAAACTTATCAATGATACAATAGGACATAAGGCAGGAGACATGCTTTTAAAAACAGCGGCGGATGTGCTGAGAAAATGTTTTAGAGGACAGGACATTATCGCCCGAATAGGAGGAGATGAATTTGCTGTAATACTGCCTAACGCTAGCATTGAGATTGTAGAAGAAGCGGTTGATAGAATAAGAAAAATGGTTGAAAATAGTAAATTTACTTTTGAAAAAGAAAACATACCTTTAAGTATGTCAATAGGCTATGCAGTGAAGAATAATAGTTTTAAAAAAATTGAGGAAGTTTTTAAAGAAGCAGATAATAACATGTATAGAGAGAAGCTATTTCATAAAAGAAGCAGTTATAGAAAAGTATTAGATTCTATCTTAAAGATGTTTGAAATACGACAGCCTAAGCTACAAAAGCATCTAAATGCAGTCAAAGAAATTTTAGCAAACTTTGCCGAATATTTAAAACTTTCTCAAGTGCGGATAAAAAATTTAGAGCTTCTGGCTGAGTTTCATGATATTGGAATGGTAGGAATTTCAGATAAAATACTAGATAAGGTAGATAACTTAAATGAAGAAGAAAAATTGGAATTTCAAAAACATTGTGAAATAGGTTATAGAATTGCTATGTCATCGCCTGATTTAGCTCACCTTGCGGATATGATTTTAATGCATCATGAATGGTGGAATGGACAAGGTTATCCACTTGCTGTAAAAGGAGAGGATATTCCTTACGAATGTAGAATTTTGGCTATAGTAGATGCTTATGTGCAGATGATAGATGAAGAAGGGAAGGGGCTTTCTAAAGAGCAAGCGCTAAAAGAGATTAGAAAGATGGCGGGGATACAATTTGACCCTATTCTTGTTGAAAAATTTTTAGCCTTTATGAAGGATTGATATTTTTCTTTAAAAAGTATAAAATATTAAAGTAATCGTCATTTATTAAACAATAGGGTGTGATAAAATGCCAAGACCTCCAAAATGCAGATGGGTTAGAAGTGAACCAAATGTAACTCATTTTAAACCAGTAGGTGTGCCTATGTCTATGTTAGATGAAGTTATACTAACAGTAGAGGAATTAGAAGCTATAAGGCTTAAGGATTTAGAAGGTTTAGAGCAAGAAGAATGTGCTGATATGATGAAGGTGTCGAGACCTACCTTTTTTAGAATAATCAATTCTGCTAGACAAAAAGTGGCAGATGCTTTGGTTAATGGTAAAGCGATAAGAGTGGAAGGTGGAAATTACAGAGTTTATGAAGAAGAACAAAGAGGTCATAGAGGTATGCGACATAGACATGGCCACTAGGGTGGAGAAGATTAAAATTCTATTAAATTTTCATATTTTTTTACAAAACCTTTCATATATATAGTATAATTAATGCTGTGAATAAGAGTTACTATATATATGAAAGGATGAAGTAAATGGACCTTATAAAAAACTTCATTGATATTGTATTGCATCTTGATAAGTATTTAGGCAGTGTTATTCAAACTTATGGCACATATACTTACAGCATTTTGTTTTTTATTATTTTCCTTGAGACTGGCTTTGTGGTGACGCCTTTTTTGCCTGGAGATTCTCTTCTCTTTGCAGCAGGGACTTTTGCAGCAATTGGCAGTTTAAATGTATTTTATGTGGTTATACTTTTGGCATCTGCTGCCATATTAGGAGATACAATAAACTATCATATAGGGAAATTTGTGGGAGAAAAGATTTATGAAAGAGAAAATCTACGACTAATAAAAAGAGAGCATTTGCTGGAAGCTCGTGACTTTTATGAAAAGTATGGTTCTATTACTATTGTTGTAGGAAGATTTATACCAATTATTAGAACTTTTGTCCCTTTTGTAGCGGGTATTGGACAAATGAGATATTTTAAGTTTTTATTTTACAATGCATTAGGAGGAACGCTGTGGGTTTTACTTTTTACTTTAGGTGGGTACTATTTTGGGAATTTGCAAATAGTGAGAGACCATTTTGGATTGGTGACAATTGCGATAATTGTCATATCGTTAATACCCGCAATTATAAGCGTTTTAAAAAGGAAAAAACGTTGATGCAGGAAGTTTTTGATAAAATGTGTGCTGTTTCGATATAATATATTATTTAATATATTTTAAATTTTATGAAAGGGGAATATGGATTATGGGCCTGTTTGGAACTAAAGGTGAGACTATCGTTATAAATGTTAAAGGAATGTCATGCAATCATTGCAAAATGTCTGTCGAAACTGCACTAAAGAAATTAAATGGGGTATCGAAAGCTATTGTTGACCCTGACAAAGGTAATGTTACGGTAACATATGATCCTGCTAAAGTTTCTGTAGATGATATGAAAAAAGCAATTATTGATACAGGATATGAAGTGTAATACCTATTAAAAAATTTAAAGTGAAAGAAAAGCATTGAATGAGATATCAATGCTTTTCTTTGCGTTACCTTGGTTTAAATGTTGTACATTCTGTTTCTGCACTAGTTTTTGCAGACATTACTTTTGAATTTATTTCAATCGATGGAGCATGACATTTCATATCTTTCCAGTAACTACAAGTATTTACTGAACATTTAACTACATTTTCTGCTGACATGTAACACACCTCACTTTTTATTATCAAAAATAGTATTTGCATATATTATTTTATTATACCTTTTTGTAAACAAAATAACAGGATGTTTTGTGGAACTTGTGAAACATCGGTGTTAACTTTACTAAATAATTTGCACCGGACTAAGGAAAAGATATGTTGGGCGGCTTGATACCGCCCATTCAGTTTGATAAAGGCTAAGACATAGCAATTTGGATGCGTAAATGCACCTATTGACATTGAGATAAGATTGTGATACCTTAAAAAGGGAAAATTTATAATTCTTATCGGAATACTCGGAATTAAAAGGAGGCAAAAAGTTATGCCTAAAAGACAAAACGAAATTTATGAGGATATAACTCAGCTTATAGGCAATACACCTATGATTAGGTTGAATAAAGTTGTTCCTGAAAATTCAGCGGAGGTCATAGTAAAATTAGAGTCTTTTAACCCAGGTGGAAGTGTTAAGGACAGAATTGCATTAAATATGATAAAAAGAGCTGAGGAAGAAGGAAGATTAAAACCTGGTGGGACAATTGTTGAACCTACCAGTGGAAATACAGGCATTGGTCTTGCGATGGTTAGTGCTGTAAAAGGGTATAAGTTGATTCTTGTAATGCCTGATACGATGAGTATAGAACGACGAAATTTACTTTTGTCATATGGAGCAGAGCTTGTTTTAACACCCGGTGCAGAGGGTATGAAAGGAGCCATAAAAAAGGCACAAGAAATTTTGGAATTAAATCCTGGTTATATAATGTTAGATCAGTTTAAAAATCCTGCGAATCCAGAAATACATGAACTTACAACGGCAAAAGAAATATTAAAAGATACAAATGGAATAGTAGATGCATTTGTAGCAGGTGTAGGCACAGGGGGAACAATATCCGGAGTAGGGAAAGTTTTAAAGCAATATAACAAAGATATAAAAATTTTTGCAGTAGAACCAGAGGAATCTCCTGTATTGTCAGGCGGCAAACCTGGACCTCATAAGATACAAGGAATAGGAGCTGGATTTATTCCCGACACATTAAATCTTGACGTTATCGATGAAATTATAAAGGTAAAAGAGAGAGATGCTTTTGAGATGTCAATGAAACTTGCAAAACAAGAAGGGATTCTTTGTGGTATTTCTTCAGGCGCAAATGTTTTTGCGGCAGTTGAAGTTGCAAATCGCCTCGGGAAAGGAAAACGAGTTGTAACAGTACTACCTGATACTGGGGAAAGATATTTAAGTATGCACAAATTTTTTGAATATTGAACGCCATAATGAATTTAATCCTAATGGAAGAATGACAGCACTTCGTTGTGGAGCAAATGTTGTAATGCCCAATGTGACAGAGGGAGAATGCAGAAAGTTGTACGCATTATATCCGGCTGTATCCGGGAAAAATTTGTGTTGCTGATACTCCTGCTCATTGCTTTAGTTGTATAACTGCCAGGATAAATAGTATTGGAAGAGTAGTTTCAGAAAGTTTTGGTTATAGAAAAAAGAGAGTGTAAAATCTGCACTCTCTTTTTTTACAGATTATTTTGCAGAGTAATAGCATCTTTTAGGAGACATTATTAAATCTTCTTTTTTTAATTCTTTAATAGCCTTTTCAACTTCTTTTTTGTCAAGGCCTGATTTTTCCACAATATCACTAGGACGCAGAGGCTCTGAAGATTCTCTTAAAGTTTTTAATACTATCTCTTTGGCATCCATTTTATTTTTCCTCCTTAATACACATTACAATTTTATATTGATTACGATTCCATTATAATATCAATTCTTATTTTTGACAAGAACTTCTAAAATAATTTTTTAACGATAAAATTAAGATTTCACTGGCTTCCCCAACTACTGCTTTTGCAGCTTTTCAACAAAGGGTATAACTAAAGATTTAATTTATTATACAAAAGGGGGTTATCAAAAATCTGTGATTATTGTCACTTATTATACTAAAAAAGGCAAATTATATACAAATACAGCCCCCCTTTTCTGTATTCAGAAAAATGGGGGGTTTTTCAATCTGATTATTTAGCTCACTTTTTTAAAGTTTTAGTTATTTCTATATACTCATCTAAGGTGATTTCACCGCGAGCGTACCTTAACTTGGCAATTTCTAATGCTTCATTATTAGGATCTGTATCGTGTTTTTTAAAAAAGTTAACATTTCTAATCTGTTTTACTAGCAAGTAAATTACTACGCCTATTAAAATTAAGAACAATATATTGGTAAGTCCACCACCGAACCAAGTTCCATAACCACAAGGATAATATCCTCCAAACCAACGACCTAAACCACCCATCATATATCCTCCAAACATTATTTTCTCCTCCTCTCCAAATATTTATATTTTACAAAATGCTTTTTAATTTGTTATATTCTTCTACTGTAATTTCTCCCTTGGCTAAACGTATATCAAGTATTTTCTTTGCTTCATTCACTTGGCAATCTTTGTTTGCATTTAAATTATTAATTATTCTTTGCAGATCACCTGTTTTGTACAAATAAAAGCCAATTGCCAAGATTAATATAAGCCCCATACATTTCAACTCCTTTCTATTTATCAAAAAACTGTTAACTTGGGTTTATTTTTATTTTAAGGCTTACTTTTGAAGAAAATATGAAGAGAAAATAAATACAGTTTAATTAAAATAATTTCCAAAAGTAGGCGATTAGATTTTTGCAAACTGTGATGTATAATATATTAAAAGAAGTTTATCAAGCTATCTTCATAAGTTATTCATAATTTTGCTGCAAAATAATAAAGGGTGGATGGAAGATGAATAAGAAAATACTTGTGGTTGATGACGAAATAAAAATACTGGAAGTTGTAAAGTCATACCTTGAGCGTGAGGGATTTAGCGTTATTACTGAAACTAATGGCAATAACGTTTTAGATACATTCAAAAAAGAAAAACCAGACCTTGTTATATTGGACCTCATGTTGCCAGGTATTTCAGGAGAGGAACTGTGTAAAAGGTTACGTCAGTTTTCCAATGTTCCGATATTGATGCTTACAGCAAAAGTTCAAGAAAGTGATAAAATTAATGGATTTTCTATAGGTGCTGATGACTATATTACAAAACCATTCAGCCCACGCGAATTGGTTATGAGAGTAAAAGCAATATTAAGAAGAACAACTGATGATGTGCCTCTTGCTGAAGTAATGTCTTTTAATAATGATGACCTTGTGGTTGATTTAAGAGCACATACAGTGAGGAAAAAGGGTGTGGTTGTAAATCTTACTCCAAATGAATTTAAAATTTTAAAGATTCTAATTCGCAATCCAAATAGGGTCTTTACAAGAGAAGAATTAATTGAAAAAGTTATGGGATTTGACTATGAAGGCTATGACAGGACGATTGATGCACATATTAAAAATTTAAGACAAAAAATTGAAGACGATACGAAAAATCCAGTGTATATTAAAACGGTGTATGGCGTTGGATATAAATTTGGTGATGGAAATGTTTAGAAATAATTTAAGAACAAGGACGGCTATTGTATTTATTTCAATAGCTCTTATATCGATTGTTATTGTAAGTATTACAACAAACATCTTAATAATAAATAGCTTTGGAAATTATGTTACAAAGTCAACAGATAAAGAATTTAGCAATATAGCTAACACTCTTGCTGCAGTGTATAAATCTGAGGGAGGTTGGAAAAGTACAACAGGGCGTGAAATTGCTCATGCAGCTATGATGAAAGGATATGGATTAAGGCTTAGAGATAAAGATGGCAAAATTATATGGGATTTTTCTTCAATGTCATATATGATGAATATGATGGGAAAATGGAATAAGAAAAATATTTCTGAAAAAACTCTTCCCATCATTGTAGATGAAAAAACAGTGGGATATGTAGATATAATTTATTATGGGCCGATAATGATGAGTGACTTGGATTTTAAGTTTTTATGTGATATTAGCAGATATAATATTATAGCAACATTGATAGCTCTTTTTATAGCATTGACTATAAGTATTTATGTGTCAAATTATATTACAAAACCGTTAATTAATATTACGGAAGTTGCTAAAAAGCTTGAAAAAGGTGATTTTACTGCAAAGGTTTATGATATACCTAAAGAAGATGAGCTATTTAAGCTCACAGCTGCAATAAACCACCTTGGAGAATCTTTAAAAAATCAAGAAATACTAAGAAAACAAATGACCTCTGACATTGCACATGAGCTTAGAACACCATTGACAACATTGCAGAGTCATATTGAAGCAATGCTTGATGGGATTTGGGAGCCGACGCATGAAAGATTGAAGAGTTTAAATGAAGAGGTCTTAAGGCTTATAAATATTGTAAAAGACCTTGAAACATTGAATAAATTTGAATCTGATATGTTAAAGCTTAATAAAATCAAATTTGATGCAAGCGAATTAGTAAAGAGCATTTTGACAAATTTTGAAGCATCTTTTGCTGAAAAAGAACAAGAAGTTGTAAAGAACATCGAAGATAACATTATGTTGTTTGGTGATAAGGACAGGATAGCACAGGTCTTCGTTAACCTAATATCAAATTCAAATAAATATACTCCTGTAGGTGGCAAAATAAAAATAGACTTTTATAAAGATGGTGATTATGCAGTATTTGTAATAGAAGATAATGGAATGGGCATATCAAAAGATGATATTCCTTTTATTTTTGAAAGGTTTTACAGAGGAGAAAAATCAAGAAATCGTGAAACAGGTGGAAGTGGAATAGGGCTTTCGATTGCAAAAGCTATAGTACTAGCCCATGGAGGCGAAATAAGCGTTGAAAGCGAGATAAATAAAGGGAGTAAGTTTACTGTTAAAATTCCTTTGTAAAGGAGGAGAGACAATTGATGCGTATGATGTGCGCATGGGGATATAGAGCGGATGTATTCATTTGGGGTATTATTTGGTCAGCAATAGAAATAGGTTTAATAATTGTAGCAATCTATTTTATTATATCATCATTTCGAGGTACAAGAAATAGAAGTCACAAGAGTGATGCATTAGAAATTTTGAAAGAAAGATATGTAAGAGGGGAAATAAGCGAAGAAGAGTATCTGGAACGAAAAAAAAAATACTTGAAGAAAAATAATTATATCATCATTTTTACTCCAGCTCATTTATCATCCTTAATACTTCATCTGCTTGTATTGCGGCGACTGCTATGACTTTGGGTGCCAAAGGTTTCTTTTCATTAATCGATGTAACAAAATCCCCCACAATTGAAAAGTTTTTACCCCGTTTTATTTTAATATTTTCGCAATCACCAAATCCTGCGACACCTGAAGCCAAAACCACTTTTTTATTATGTTTTTGGGCTTTTTTAAAAATCAGCGTTTTGGTAAATTCATTGTCAACAGCTTCCACAACTATATCATGTTGAAGGATTAACTCATCTAAATTTGACTCATCAATTTTTATATTTTTGGCTGCTATGTTTGCGTGGGGGTTGATTTTAAAGAGAGTATCTTTAAGGGCTAATACCTTTTTTTCTCCTACCTGGTGTAAAAAGTAATTTTGTCGGTTGAGATTTAAGATGTCTACCTCATCAAAATCGACTATTGTGAGGTTTTTAATACCACTTCTTATAAGCATCACTGCAACATTTGAACCAAGTCCACCACAGCCAATGAGAAGAATTTTTACTCTTGAAAGCTTGTCAAGCATCTTTTCATCAAAATAATTTTTAAGCATTACATCAAAAGGATTCATGCATTTTTCACTCTCCTTACTTTGTTTGTAATTTTAAATGTTGACTTTTGTGTAAGAAAAAAGGCTGGTTTTAAAAATTTTTTATACTACCAGCCTTAGGTACAATCTCTACACTAGCTAACGGTATTAGAAACTTTTGTAAGTCTGCAAAAAGAACATTCTTCCGTTGTTGTGACATGGCCACAAGTTTTGCATTCCTTCAATTCAATATTTTCTACCTCTTTGAAATGTTTTTTGCCCTTTTCAAGGAAGCCAATCAAAAAACGCTGTTTTGTGCCAGGACTTTTTTCTTCCAGTTCATTTAATAATTCTTTATAAAGAATTGAACGAGCTCCAACTGAATAAGGACACTCTTCATGTAAAAATTCAATTTTGTTTAAAAGTACGTAATACATGTTTTCTTTTTCTGTTAAAGTATAAAGAGGTTTTACTTTTTTTATGAGTTTCGGGTGAGTTTGAGGTAAAACTGGTCCCTGTCTTGCAAGATAGCTTTCTCCCCAATTCAAAATATTGCCTAAAAGTGTTGCTGCTTCGTCATCTAAATTGTGACCTGTTGCAATAACTGAAAATCCATTGTCGTAAGCTACTTTGTTAAACAGGTATCTTTTAATTGTTCCACATACGGAACAGGGGCTTCGTTTTAAAGTCTTTGAAAGCTTGTATATATCAAGCCCGAATTCTTCTTTAATATTTTTTACAATGAGTGGAAGATTATTTTTCTTTGCAAAATTTTCAACCACCTCTTGAGACCTGTTTGAATACTCTCCAATTCCAAGATTTATATACATTGCGACAACGTTATAACCTTCCTTGACTAGAACGTCCCACAGAGCCATACTATCTTTGCCGCCAGATACTACCACTAAAACTCTATCGTCTTTTTTAAACATTTTATTTTTTTGAATGTTTTTTAAGACTTGGTTTCTATAATAATGTAAAAAACACTCAGCACAGAAGGCTGCATTATGCCTTTTTAGAGTGATAACTGCTTTTTTCTTACATCTTATGCACTTCAATTGGTAAAGCCTCCTTCTACTAACCTCCAGAAACTACTGATATTATTTCTACTACATCATCATCTTGAAGAATTTCGTCTGGAGTAACTATTTCTCCATTTTTTATAATGACATGTGATTCTAAATTTATATCCAACTCTTTCGCGAGTTTTTCAACATTTTTTGGAGCTTTTATTGTAATTTGATTGTTTTTTCCTACAAATATTACTGTCATTCTTGATACCCCCGTAGAAACCAAATTTCGAAAATTGTACGGTAAAATTATTTATAACACATTTGAATTATTCGGTCAAGAATTTTAAAAGGAAATAGAATGTTCAACAAATATTTTAGCTTGGAAGTTGTATTTTAGTTTTTGGATTAGAGATTGAAGTTCTTGAAAGGAAGCAAAAATTATTATATAATAAAGTATGAACAATTATTCATATATTAAAGCAAAGAGGAGATGGCCATGAAAAGAGAAGACAGCAAAATCCCAATCTGCGAAATTAGCGTAATACATGAAGATATTATAAATAAGGTAAAAGAAACTATGCCAGAGGAAACAAAATTGTATGACCTTGCAGAATTGTTTAAAGTATTAGGAGATACTACAAGGATAAAAATTCTTTATGCATTATTTGAATCAGAAATGTGTGTTTGTGATATTGCTGCACTTCTTGGCATGAGCCAGTCTGCAGTTTCTCATCAGCTTCGGATACTAAGGCAAAATAAGCTTGTTAAATTTAGAAAAGAAGGAAAAGTGGTTTATTATTCTTTGGCGGATGACCATGTAAAGAAAATATTTGAACAGGGTTTTGACCATATTAATGAATGAATCAGGAGAGGTGAATACTATGCAAAATAATAAAAGGGCCTTTGTTTTAGAGAGGTTTGGTTGTAGAAGTTGTGCCCTAGATGCAAAAGGAAATCCACTGAACGCAAATTGTGATTCTGATAGTTGTAAGCTTTCTTTTGATAATGATGACTCTAATAAAGTATACAGGAGAATCATTCAATATGGGATTTCTGCTATCTTGTTTACTGTTGCATTGATATTTAATTTATCTGTTTATGTTAAATTTACTTTATTTTTCATAAGCTATATAATCGTAGGTGGAGAAGTCATCTTAACAGCTGGTAAAAAGATTTTAAAAGGGCAGGTTTTTGATGAACATTTTCTTATGAGCATAGCGACAATTGGTGCTTTTGTTATTGGAGAGTATCCGGAAAGTGTAGCTGTAATGCTTTTTTACCAAATTGGGGAACTTCTGCAGGATATTGCTGTTGACCGTTCGAAAAGGTCTATTAAAGAGTTAATGAATATTCGTCCCGATTATGCTAACTTAAAAATTGGATATGAAATAAAGAGGGTTTCACCACAAGAAGTAAGACCGGGAGACGTCATCATAGTAAAGCCTGGTGAAAAAATACCACTTGATGGGAAGGTAATCGAAGGGGAATCGATGGTGGATACTTCTGCATTAACAGGAGAATCTGTTTTAAAAGAGGTTTATAAAGGCGCGGACGTTTTAAGTGGCTTTATAAATAAAAATGGACTTCTCACAATAGAAGTAACCAGAGAGTTTGCAGAATCAACTGTTTCAAAAATACTAGGACTTATTGAAGAGGCTAGCAGTAAGAAAGCTCCTACAGAAAAATTTATGACAAAGTTTGCCAAATATTACACTCCTATTGTTGTTTTTTTGGCATTGATTATTGCAGTAATTCCTCCTTTAATTATACCAGCAGCAACCTTCAAGGAATTTATATATAGAGCACTTATTTTTCTTGTAATATCGTGCCCCTGTGCACTGGTGTTATCGATTCCTTTAACCTTTTTTGCTGGTATAGGTGCTGCCTCAAAAAATGGCATCCTTGTAAAAGGAAGTAACTATTTGGAAGCGTTAAGCAATGTAGAAACTGTTGTATTTGATAAAACAGGTACCCTTACAAAAGGGGTATTTAAGTTAACGGAAATTAAACCTGTAAATGGTATAAGTAGGGATGCGCTTTTAGAATATACGGCATATGCCGAAAGTTTTTCAAACCATCCTATAGCAGAATCCATTTTAAAAGCCTATGGAAAAGAAGTAGACAGATCTAAAATAAAAAAGTATGAAGAAATTTCAGGAAATGGCGTAAGAGCAAATATAGATGGAAAAAAAGTCCTTGTAGGTAATGCTAAATTAATGAAGGCCGAAAATATTGATTGTGTTACCAGTGACTCAATAGGTACTATCATTCATGTAGCTATAGATAACAAATATTCTGGTTATATCGTCATATCCGATGAAGTAAAAGAAGATTCCTCAAGAGCCATAGAAGGCCTAAGAGAAATGGGCATTAAGAGGATTGTCATGCTTACGGGGGATAACAAAGCTATCAGCGATAAAATCGCTGCTTCATTAAGGATTGATGAAGTGTATTCAGAACTTTTTCCAAATGAGAAAGTTGGTATACTTGAGAAGTTATATGCTAACAATAAAAAGGGCAAACTCATATTTGTCGGTGATGGCATAAATGATGCACCGGTTTTAGCGAGAGCTGATGTGGGTGTTGCAATGGGTGGAATCGGGTCAGATGTTGCTATAGAAGCAGCCGATGTAGTTTTAATGACAGATGAACCTTCAAAACTGGTAACAGCGATAAAGATATCCAAAAAAACAAAATTAATAGTATGGGAAAATATCCTTCTTGCGCTGGGAGTAAAAATAGTAGTTTTAGCACTTGGTGCTTTAGGGGTTGCTACAATGTGGGAAGCTGTGTTCGCCGACGTAGGTGTTGCACTCCTTGCAGTCCTTAATTCTTTAAGATTGCTTAATAAAAAATAAAAATATTACTAACTTTTAAAAAAGGAGGATATGAATCATGGGTTTGTTTGGACCTAAGGGTGAGACTATCGTCATAAATGTTAAGGGGATGACATGCAACCATTGCAAAATGTCTGTTGAAAATGCACTAAAGAAGTTAAATGGGGTATATTTAAGCTTTGTTGACCTTGATAAAGGTAATGTTACGGTAACATATGACCCTGCTAAAGTTTCTGTCGATGATATGAAAAAAGCAATTATTGATACAGGATATGAAGTGTAATACCTATTAAAAAATTTAAAGTGTAAAGTAGGAGGATGTTTTGTGGAATTTGTGAAACATCGGTGTTAACTTTTCTAAATAATTTGCAACTGACTAAGGAAAAGATATGTTGGGCGGCTTGATACCGCCCATTCAGTTTGATAAGGAATAGCAATTTGGATGCGTAAATGCACCTATTGACATTGAGATAAGATTGTGATACCTTAAAAAGAGAAAATTTATAATTCTTATCGGAATACTCGGAATTAAGGTACAAGGAATAGGAGCTGGATTTATTCCTGACACATTAAATCTTGACATTATCGATGAAATTATAAAGGTAAGAGAGATACTAAGAAGTAAAAAATAATAGAGAGAGGCGATTTTTGTGGATAGAATTTATTTAGACAATGCTGCGACTACACCAGTTGATAAAAGGGTATTAGAGGCGATGTTACCATATTATAGTGATGTTTTTGGTAATCCATCTTCTCCGTATTCATATGGTCAAGAAGCGAAAAAAGCTATTGAAGAAGCGAGGGAAAAAGTAGCAAAAGCACTAGGGGCAGATTCTGAGGAAATATATTTTACCAGTGGAGGGTCTGAGTCAGATAATTGGGCATTAAAAGGTGTAGCATATGCGTTGAAAGAAAAAGGAAATCATATTATTACAACAGAAATTGAACATCATGCAGTGCTCCATACTTGCCGATATCTTGAAAAAGAAGGATTCAAAGTAACATATCTTCCAGTTGACGAATATGGACTTGTAAAACCTGAAGATTTAAAAAAGGCGATTACAGATAAAACAATCCTTGTTTCTATAATGTTTGCTAATAATGAGATAGGTACGATAGAGCCAATTGAGGAGCTTGTCAAAATAGCTCATGAGAAAAATGTATATTTTCATACTGATGCTGTGCAAGCAGTTGGAAATGTACCGATAGATGTAAAAAAATTAGATGTTGATTTGTTATCTTTGTCTGCTCATAAGATATATGGACCCAAAGGTGTAGGAGCATTATATATAAAAAAGGGTGTAAAGATTCATTCGCTTATACAAGGTGGAACACAGGAAAGGAATAGAAGAGCGGGCACTGAAAATGTTCCAGGAATAGTAGGACTGGGGGAAGCGATAGAGCTTATCACGAAAAATTTGGATTCTCATATAAATAAACTCAAATTTTTAAGAGATAAACTTATAAATGGAATATTAGAAAAAATACCATATGCGAGGTTAAACGGGCATCCAACAAAAAGGCTTCCAGGCAATGTTAATGTATCATTTGAATTTATAGATGGCGAATCCCTTATTTTAAACTTAGATATGGCAGGAATATGTGCTTCAAGTGGTTCAGCATGCACTTCTGGTTCACTTGAGCCATCTCATGTGCTTCTGGCAATTGGGCTTTCTCGCGAATTAGCTCGAGGGTCATTAAGACTTACAATAGGTAAAGAAAACACGGAAGAAGATATAGATAAGGTTTTAGAAGTACTTCCACAAATTGTTAAAAGATTAAGGTCAATATCACAGATTGTATGAGAGAATCTACAAGTATTTCGGTAATATGTCAAGAGGGTGGTAAAAAAAATTCAAAAAAAATTTAATAAAATAACCTAAAAAAAGGGTATAGCAAAGCTAACCATCACGCAATAAGCTAATGGAAATTAATGTAAAATATGGTTATGGGGTAATATGTTAACTTATACAATCATCTCCTTTCATTATTGGGGATTTATAAAGTTTTTCTTCGCGCAGCAGAGCGAAGACTAACCTTACAGTTTTACGTGCAGTCAATACAAGAGCACGTTTATGCTTGTGAGTTTTGCTTTCTTTAAATTTGCGGGCATAGTATTGTGAGAACTCAGGTAAATACTTCCTGAGCTGGTCAGCTGCTTGAATAAAATAATATCTGAGATACTCATTACCAGTACGCTTGAGATATGTGTCCTCCGCTTTAAAATCAGCAGACTGGTACTCTGACCAATAAAGGCCGGAAAACTTTGCAAGGGCATTATCATTATCAAACCTTGAAATTCCGCCTATCTCAGATATTAAGCCGGCTGCGATGGTTGGGCCAATACCTTTTACTGATGTAAGACAAAGAAATTCATTGTTAAATCCTTTTACCTCATTAATAATGGCTTTTTCTACAGCTTTCTTCTGCTTTTCAAGGGACTGTAGATTGTCAAAGCAAGACTTGATAACAAAGTTTAAAGAATCATCTACAGTAGCATTAATTCTATAAGACTTGCGAACAGCCTCTTGAAGCAATTTAGCTGTAGCTTCTGGATCATCAAAGCGATCTTTACTCTTATCAACCAAAAAGCCGGCAAGTTCATCAAGCGGTCGAGCCGCAATATCATCAAGGGTGAAAAACTCATTAAATATTTCAGTAGCAGTTGCTCCAAAATTATTACTAAAGACTTTATTTTGGCACAAACCGCTAAACTTAAGGAACAAATTGCTGAGTAAATAATTTTTTTCTCTAACAATACTATTAACAATGTGAAAGCGATGGCGAGTAAGCCTCTGGAGAGCAAGATATCTAAAATCTACAGAACAAGATTTAGGGAGTCTACCGAATCTCAGTTTTTCGGCAATAGCAAAGGCATCAATCCAGTCATTTTTAGGTAAATTGCCGAGAGACTTTTTAAAAGCATTAATAATATTTGCATTAAAAGTAGTAATAGAAGGTTGATAAGGCTTAAGAGCAGAATGATCAGCCAAATAATACTGAAGATGCCAGCCATAGACTGAGGTAGATTCCAAACCAATAAAGACCTTTTGAATATTGTATTTATTACAACACTCCAAGATACGTGATACTATAACATCACAACCATGAGGGTTATTTTCTACAGAAAAACGGGAGGAAGCATCATTACCCTCCTGGTCGAGAATATGAACCTTGACATCATTCAGGCTTACATCCATACCAACAAAAAGCTTATTCAAGATTGTTACACCTCCTTTCAAAAGTGATAAAGTAAGTAAAAGTTAATTTGAGATAACCCTAGCAACCAGATTATGTAGCAACCTCGCAATTAGCTCTTAATATATAAGCCTGAATCCTCTGCTGCCAGGGGCTTATATATGACAAAGCAGATTTCGCGTAAGAAAAGGCAAATCTGGTGTAGGGACCACACTTAAAAGAGCGGTCAAGCCGCATGGAGGACGAAAGCCTGTCCCACATTAACTTTACAGTATAATAATGCTACAAGTTATCTCAAAAGTAAATAATAAGGCCGAAAAAAGATGAGACGGCCGCGCCATGAATCCTGCATATTGCGCAATATTACGGATTCATGGCAATAGATAAGATTTTAGACAAGATGAGAATATTAAAGATTTCCAGTTATAAATGCACTTTATTAAATTTTTAAGAAGTGAGACAAATTTATTGTCTTTAAAATTAATTATACGAGGAGGAGAACATCTGCAGAAAGCAGGAAAAATCACGACAATAGTGCTTGATAAGACTGGGACGATAACAAAAGGAGAACCGGAAGTTACAGACATAGTAGCTTTTGGAGATTTTACCGAGGATGAGATACTAAAAATAGCGGGAATTGCAGAAAAAAATTCTGAGCACCCATTGGGACAAGCAATCGTTAATAAAGCAAAAGAAAAATTCAAAATATTGGAAGACCCTGAGAAATTTGAGGCTATACCAGGCTACGGTATATGCATTATGATAAATGAAAAAGAGTTTTATATTGGCAATAGAAGGCTCATGGACAAACAAAATATTGATGTAACATCAATTGAAGATAAAGTCACAGAACTAGAATCACAAGGTAAAACAGCAATGATATTGGCATCTCGCGACAGCGTTTATGGCATTATAGCTGTTGCAGATACCGTAAAGAGTGACTCGGCAAAAGCTATTAAAGAGTTACACGCTATGGGTATTGAAGTATACATGATTACAGGAGATAATAAAAGGACTGCTGAGGCAATAGCAAAACAAGTTGGTATAAAAAATGTGCTGGCAGAAGTATTGCCAGAACATAAGGCTGAAGAGGTTATGAAACTTCAAAAAATGGGAAAAGTAGTTGCAATGGTGGGAGACGGTATTAATGATGCTCCTGCTTTAGCTACAGCGGATGTTGGCATAGCGATAGGTACAGGTACAGATGTGGCGATAGAAACCTCGGATATAACGTTGATAAGTGGTAATCTTATGGGTATTGTGACCGCCATAAAATTAAGCAAAGCTACCATGAGAAATATATATCAAAATTTATTCTGGGCTTTTGTATACAATACAATCGGCATACCATTTGCCGCAATGGGCCTTTTAACTCCAGCTATAGCAGGAGGGGCAATGGCATTTAGCTCAGTATCAGTTGTATCAAATGCCTTGAGATTGAGAAGATTTAGGGAATGAGTTTGGAATTGTCCAAACTCATTCTTTCGCTTATTTCTGTTGCTACTTCAGTCATATGACTGATTGGGTTTAATGCTTTGTTTGAGATGATTATTCCTCCTAAAATTGCAATTGCAATTAAAATTGGAATCATAATAGTTTAATGGATCATCCGGTTATGAGTTATGAGATTATAAATAAGATGAAGGTTATGGAAAATATCGCAAAGATAATTCGTCATCATCACGAAAGATATGATGGCAAAGGTTATTCCGATGGATTAAAAGGAAAAGAGATACCTTTAGGTTCACGAATAATAGCTGTGGCTGACAGTTTTGATGCCATGACTTCTAAAAGGCCTTACAGAGATTCATTTACAATGGCTCAAGCTATTGAAGAATTGAAAAAAATGCGGGAAAACAGTTTGACCCCAAAGTTGTTGATGGATTTATATCTGTTATAGAAAATTTGGGCATTGATTTTTAAGATTTTTTAATTTGTTTTTAATGAAAATCTAATTTTCCTTTAAGACTTCACCTCTATAATATTTCGTGAGGTGAAGAAACATGAATTTGACACTTTTTCACATGATAAATGGCTTAGCAGGCCATAATATTTTTTTGGACAAGATTATGACTTTTATTGCTGTGTATTCTCCAATTTTGTATGGGATGCTTATGTTGGTTCAGTGGTTTATAGGCGGTGATAAGGGTAAAAAGACTTCTATGAATGCCTTTTTTGCAGCTATTATTGCATTGGGGTTAAAATTTAATAATTTCTACCGTCTATTTTGAACCCAGACCTTTTGTGCATCACAAAGTCAATCTTTTGGTAAAACATCCTGCAGATGCTTCTTTCCCAAGTGACCATGCGTCAGGAGACTCGGCTTTATCTTTTACAGAGCTTATGTATGACAAAAGTATTGGCAGTATAATGATGGTTTTAACTCTATTACTTTTATTTGCAAGAATATATGTGGGAGTACATTATCCACTGGATGTCATAGCAGGCTTTATAATAGGATTTATAAGCAGTAAAATTTTAAGAGGACTTGAAGGAATACTTAGTCCTGTTGAAGGGTATATTATAAAAATATGGCATAAAATATTTGCATAAACACAGGAAAAGTCCTGTGTTTTTTATGCTATAATAATAACAACAACTTATGAGGAGGGCGGGAATGTGAAAGCAATAAATGGAGGAATAGATGAAAAACTTTTTGAAGAACTTTTAAAAATAAATAGGAGTACTAATTTTCATCAATTAATAGGGGTGCATGTAGCAGAATTAGGGAAGGGTTATGCTGTTACAAAAATGAAAATTGAAGAAAAACACTTAAATCCTCTTGGCATTGCTCACGGAGGCGTGCTTTTTTCTTTGATGGATATTACAATGGGTATGGCAGCAAGGACAGTAGGTAAACAGGTGATAACTATTGAGATGAATATAAATTACCTTTCGCCAGTGAAAGTGGGAGAAAAAGTGAAAGCGACAGGTAAAATAGTTCATGCGGGGAGTAAAACTACTGTGGCAGTTTGTGAAGCCTATGCTGAAGATGGGAGGCTTTTAGCTGTGGCAAGAGAAACTTTTTTCAATATGTAATACATTATGTTTAAGAATTGTTTTTATGGTATAATTTTGGTAAGAATAAACATATAAAGGGGTGTTTTTTATGAATTTTGACAGTTTTTTGTATAACACAAGGCCATTTTTAAATTACCTTTTTGATTTTTATAGCAACCTAGAAGAAAAAAGTTTAAGCAGTGTGATATACAATGCTGGTGGAGAGGATAAGGTTTCAGTTTTGGTTGTAGATATGCTAAACGGTTTTTGTAAAAGCGGTCCATTAGCTAGTCCAAGAGTGGCAGGCATAATAGAACCTATAAAGAATTTATTAAAGGCCTGCTACAGAATGGGGATAAAAAATGTGTTCTTTTTAAATGACGCTCATCCTTCAGATGCAGTTGAATTTGGAGAATTTCCACCTCACTGTGTAAAAGGCACTTTTGAGAGTGAAATTGTTGACGAATTAAAAGAAATAATTGAAGGAGAACCTGTGATTGTGGAGAAAAATTCGTTGAATGTGTTTTTTGGAGGGGAATTAGAAGGCGGGAATGAGTTTTTAAAGAAAGTTGTTGAAATGATAAAGGAAGGAAAATCTACTTTTATCGTTGTAGGAGATTGTACTGATTTATGCGTTTACCAGACGGCTATGTCTATAAAAATGATTGCAAATGCCAATAATCTTAAAGTAAATGTAATTGTACCGGAAAATTGCGTTGAAACCTATGATACATCTGTAAAAACTGCTCAATCCCTCAAAATAATGCCTCATGATGGCAATTTGATACATACCATGTTTTTGTATCACATGAAATTAAACGGTATAGAAGTTGTAAAAGAGCTGTTGGAGGAGTAATAAAATTCCATATTGACTTTAGGAAATTTTAGTATATAATATTAATAGAGATATTAGGACGGATGTCCGAATTAATTTTGAAAGGGGTTATATATATGACAAGTTTGCTTGAAAAATCTATCAATTTTGGTTTGGGATTATTTGCATTATCGCGAGAGAAAATAGAAAAAGTAGTAGAAGAACTTGTAGATAGAGGAGAAGTTGCAAGAGAAGATGCACAAAAAATGGTAAAAGACTTGGTAAAAAAAGGTGAAGAACAGAAGGAAGAATTGAGAAAAATGATTAAAGACGCAGTTGCTGAAACGTTAGATTACATGAACATCGCCAAAAAGGAGGACATTGTTAGTAAAGAAGATATAAGAAATATTGTTCGTGAAGAAATTAAAAAAGTGCTGGAGGAAATGCAAAACACAAAGAAATAAGTAACTATAAAATTTTGATGACAGGTGTGAAATAATGCAACATTTAAGAAGATACAGAGAAATAGTGTTTGTATTTATCAAATATGGGTTTGGTGCTATAATTGACAATATTGGCATTCTAAAACATATTAATGTAAGAAGAAAAATCTTGAAGCAAACAAATGATGAAAATATTGCGAAACTTTCCCGTGGAGAAAGATTAAGACTTGCTCTTGAAGAATTAGGACCTACTTTTATAAAAATGGGGCAGATTTTAAGTACCAGGCCTGACATTTTGCCAAAGGATGTTATAAAAGAATTGGAAAAATTACAGGACAAAGTTCCTGCTTTTTCTTTTGATGAGGTGAAATCAGTTATACAAAATGAATTTGGCGAAAGTTTGGAGGAAGCCTATGCTGAATTTGAGCCTACTCCTTTAGCGGCTGCTTCTATAGCACAAGTTCATATGGCTTTGTTGTGGTCAGGCAAAACTGTTGTTGTCAAAGTTCAAAGGCCAGGGATAGAAAAAATCATAGCCCAAGATATGAGGATATTAGAAGATATTGCCAAATTTGTTGATAATCATACAAAATATGGCAAACTATATAATTTTACAAAAATGGTAGAAGACTTCAAAAAGAGATTGGAAGAGGAATTAGATTTTAGAATAGAGGGGGAAAACGCAGAAAAGTTCAAAAAGAATTTTTTAAAAGACAAAAAAGTCAAAATTCCTTCTATAATCTGGACCCATACGACAAGACGTGTATTGACGATGGAATACATTGATGGCATTCCGTTAAATGATTTTAATGCAATTGATGAGGCTGGATTAGACCGCGGTGCAATTGCAAGAAACCTTGCAAAATCTGTATTGAATCAGATTTTAAGGGATGGTTTTTTTCATGGAGACCCTCATCCGGGAAATATTATGGTGCTAGGGGATGGGACAATAGCATTTTTAGATTTTGGAATGGTAGGTAGCTTAAGCCCAGAAAGAAAAAGGCAGTTTTCTAAAATGTTGTTGGGGATTGTTTACAAAAATAGCAGGATGATTACTGAAAGCATTATAGATTTAAATGCTGTGACTCTAAATGTCAATATGAAAAAGCTAGAAAAAGACATAAATAATTTGCGAGATAGATATGTTGAAATACCATTAGAAAAGCTCAAAGTTGGGGAAGTCCTCAATGGGATATTTGACCTTGTATTTTCGTATAATATTGTAATTCCCAATGAATTTAATATGCTGGCTAAAAGCCTTATAACGTTAGAGGGAATAGTAGAAAAGTTAGATCCTAAAATTAGCGTTTTAGAAGTGGCAAAACCAATTGCAAAGCAGTTGATACCTAAAATGTTTTCTACTCAACATATGAAAGAAGAGATAATAAATGCCACAATGGATTATAGCAGATTGATAAAAGAGTTGCCATCATTTTTATTGAATTTTTTAAGGAAAACAGAAGAAGAAAATTATGCTGTAGAATTGAAAATAAGAGACTTTGAAAATTTAGAGAAACGCGTTGATAAGGTATTTAATCGACTTTCCACCAGTATTATACTTTTGGCTTTAAGTATTGTTATTGCAGGGATTTTAATAGGGTCAGGAATTAGTGCTAATGCTGGTGCAGAATTGTATGAGCTTAATGGGATAATTTTAAAGATTGGTTTAGCGATAGCTTTTGTCATGGTATTAGGTTTAGCAATTTCTATTTTCCGATCTGGGTGGCTTTAATAAATAAACTTCAAAAGGGGAAATCCAAGATGGAAGAAAGAAACCAATCACAAAGAATATTAAATGCTGCATATAAATGCATTTCAACTAAAGGCTATGCTAATGTTTCGTTAAGAGATATTGCAGAGGAAGCTGGTGTTGTATTAAGCCAATTGCATTATTATTTTGGTAGTAAGGAAGGGCTTTTTACAGAGGTAATAAAGATGATGATAGATAAATATTTAGAAGAAATAAATGAAGCTTTGAGTATTGGAGAAACTGCAAAGGATAAGATGCTATCCTTAGTGAAATTTTTTAAAGACCTGTTAAGTAATAATCCGGGACTTTTTAAACTGTTGTACGATTTTACAGGTTTAGCCATGTGGTCCTCTTCTTTTAACAGTTTATTAAAGGATTTATTTAATGATTTATCTAAAATGATTGAGGAAAAAATTTTAAGTAATAGTGCTTTAGGAGACAATTTTAAAAGTTATTCTCCACGAGCAGTAGCGAGAATGATACTTGGTGCAATGTTTGGTACGGGAATTCAAGTGATTTTAGATTCTAATGAAAATGAAATTTTGGATGCGTTAAATGCCATACAAATTATTTTTGAGTAAAATGGTGATGGAAAATGAGACCAAAAGTAGGACTTATACTAGGTGGTGGAGCAGCAAGAGGATATGCGCACTTAGGTATACTAAAAAGATTTGAAGAAGAAAATATTCCTATTGACTTTATAATAGGCATAAGTATGGGAGCGATAATAGGAGCAATCTATGCTTCAGGACATAATGTAGACAAACTTATAAGTGATGCAAAAAAGATTAATATGTTAAAATTTTTAAACTTATTGGATTTTAAAACATCACAAACTGGTTTGGTAAAAGGCGAAAAAATAGAAAAATATTTGCAGGTCTATATAAAAGAAAGATTTGAAGAGCTTAATATCCCTCTATATATTGTGGCTACGGATATTCACACAGGAAAAGAAGTAGTATTCTCAGAAGGAGACTTGATAAAAGCTATAAGAGCAAGTATTTCTATTCCTGTCATTTTTGAACCTGTGGAATACAATGGAACCAAGTTAGTTGATGGGTCAATTATTGATTTTGACGCAGTAGGATTAGCAGCTAAATTGGGTGCAGACATAATTATAGAATGTGATGTGAGCTCTAGCATAGATATGGGAGTTTTTGAAAAAACCTTTTATTCTTTAGCTAATAGTGATAAGTTGCTGCCTCTAAAAAAATATTTCAATTTAAAAAGGACAGCGCCTGAAATTATATCCATTACAGCTACAACTATGAAGTTATTAAAAGACAGTTCTAACAAAAATTCTGAAAAAACAGAGAGGGGTAAAAGAGTCTATACAATAAAACCTAATGTTAATAATATTCGCTGGTATAGGTTTGACCAGGCGGGAAAATGCATAAATATGGGATTTGAAGCTGCCGATTCTATTGTTTGGAGAATAAAGAGAGAACTGGAAGTATAGAATAAACAACTCCCATTGATGTGAAAAAAGGAATGGAAAATACTTTTATAACTTTAAAAATCATATTGAACACCTCATATAATTATATGCTCTAGGTTTTAGCAAAAAACATAGAAAAACGGATATTTTTTTTGCTAAAGGGAGAAATACTGAATAAATATAAGGAAAAATTCAAAATATTAGAAGATATGAGGTAATTTCAAGCTATATCCGATTTCTTCCCCTGTGGTATAATAAAAATTGAAATGGAAATCAAAATTTTAAGATTATTTAATGCACAAATCAAAAGCTGCTTATACTGGAATAAATTTAATTACAGGAGGTGTGTTGGACACGCCAGAGAAGGAACAGATGGCAGTCTGTGACTCTGCAGCCCACTAATTCATTGGCGATGCAGTTCATAGTGTAAGCAGCTAATTAAGAGGTGATTGCTGTGGAATGCCCAAATTGCAAAAGTACGAATGTGGGCAAAATAGGGAATAACCTGTATTTTTGCAGGGATTGCAATTGCGAGATAAAGATAAAAAAGTGCACAGCTGTTGTGAGCATGTATGATTCGGAAGGTTGCATAAGCAAGAGATTTAAAGTTTGTTACAATGCATAAAGGAGGGGTAGTCCCCTCTATTTATTTTGTGAAAAAAAAGTGATATTATAAAATTGCATATAAAGTTTCATTTTGGAATGAAAACAATATATTATTGATAGACTATAGATGGAGTAGTTAAACTTTAAATTTTGAGGAGTGGTAGAGTGATTGAGATAGTTGACAAATTGAAGGATATCCTTAGAGAAGGGAAATTGTATTTAAACGAGCCCATGAAAAGACACACTTCTTTTAAAATAGGTGGACCTGCAGATGTGTTAGTTGTACCAAATAATCGTAAAGAATTATTGGAAGTCATATTTTTGTTGAAAGGAGAAAACATTCCTTTTTTTATACTAGGAAATGGTACTAATTTATTGGTAAGTGAAAAGGGCATTAGAGGAGTTGTAATAAAATTATCCTCTTTAAGGAATGTAATGGTAGAAGGTAATAGCATAATTGCTGAAGCGGGAGCCCCTCTTTCCTATATTGCCAATGTGGCACTTGTACATGAACTTGCGGGATTTGAATTTGCTAGCGGGATTCCTGGCACTTTAGGTGGAGCAATAGTGATGAACGCAGGAGCTTATGGGCCTGAAATGAAGGACGTGGTAGAAAAGGTAGAGGTTTTAGATGAAAAAGGCAATATATTGATTTTATCAAACGAAGAAATGAATTTTTCCTATAGACACAGCATTATTCAAGAAAAGGATTGGATTGTTTTAAGAGCATGGCTTAGTTTAACAAAGGGGAAATACGAAGAAATAAAAAGCAAAATGGAGGAACTAAATGCAAAAAGAAAGGAAAAACAGCCTTTAGAGTATCCCAGTGCCGGAAGTACTTTTAAAAGGCCACCTGGATATTATGCTGGAAAATTGATTGAGGAGGCAGGACTTAAAGGTTATTCAATTGGAGGGGCTAAAGTTTCTGAAAAGCATTCGGGATTTATTATAAATACTGGCAATGCAACTTTTTACGATGTTTTAAATTTGATTGAGCATATACAAAAAGTAGTAAAAGAAAAGTTTGGAGTGGAACTTGTACCAGAAATAAAAATAGTAGGAGAGAAATAGGTGATTAGACAAATGAGAATTTTTGCTGATTATCACACCCATACGGTATACAGCCATGGCAAAGGTACAATAGAGGATAATGTGAAAAGGGCAATAGAAATTGGACTTGAGGTAATTGCGATTACTGACCATGGACCAGCTCATGTATTTTATGGTTTAAGAAAAAGGGATTTTAAAAAAATGAGGGAGGAAATAGATAAGATTAATGAAAAATATCCTCAAATTAAAGTGCTGATGGGAGTAGAAGCTAATTTAATCAGCTTAGAAGGAGATATTGATGTTCCAGATGAACTTATGAAATATTTAGATATTTTGCTTATGGGATATCATGAAGGAGTTATGCCTAAAGACTTTAGAAGTACTTTACAGCTTTTTGGTAAGAACATGGCAAGTAAATATTTTATTTCCTTGCGGGAAGAGATGAGAGAAAAAAATACTCAAGCGATGATTAATGCTATAAAAAAGTACAAAATTGACATAATAACACACCCCGGAGCAAAAGTAGACATTGATACACAAAAGCTTGCAAAGGCAGCAAAAGAGAAAGGAACGGCTCTTGAGATTAATTCTAGTCATGGTTATATGACAGTTGAATATGTAAAGATAGCCAAAAAAGAGGGGTGCAAATTTGTAATAAACAGCGATGCCCATACGCCTCATAAAGTAGGAGACTTTAAAAGGGGAATAGAAATAGCAAAAGAGGCGGGACTAACAGAAGAAGATATAATAAACGCAAAGAGGTGATATTTATGAGGTTTGTCATAATAACAGGGCTTTCTGGCGCTGGAAAAACACAGGCATTAAAAGCGATGGAGGATATGGGCTTTTTTTGTATAGATAATTTTCCACCTGCTCTTCTTCCAAAACTTGCTGACCTTTTTTATCACTCAAAAAATGTTGATAAGGTAGCCCTTGGTATGGATTTAAGAGGTGGCCAGTTTTTTGAGGACATCTATTCTAGCCTTGAGTTTTTGAAAAAAAACAACTACGATTACGAAATAGTTTTTTTGGAAGCTTCTGACGAGGTTTTGATAAAGAGGTTTAAAGAAACCAGAAGAAAACATCCTCTCTCTGAGGAAGGTAGAATAGTTGATGGAATAAATGAGGAAAGAAAGAGACTTGCAGAAATAAGGAAAATTGCCAATAGCATAATAGATACTTCTAATTTAACTTCTTCCCAGTTAAAAGAGGAATTGTCTAATATCTTTTTAAAAGGGAAAAAGTTTAAAGGAATCATAATAGATATTATGTCTTTTGGATATAAATATGGAATACCTCTTGATGCTGACCTTGTATTTGATGTGAGGTTTTTGCCTAATCCTTTTTATATTGAAGAGTTAAGACCTTTAACAGGAAATGATGATAAGGTAAAAGAGTACGTGATGAAGTGGGAGGAAGCAAAGGAGTTTTTAAAAAAATTAGGGGACATGATTAAATTTTTAATCCCGTATTATATAAGAGAAGGTAAATCTCAACTTGTTATAGCTATTGGATGCACAGGAGGAAAGCATAGGTCTGTTACTATTGCAAATGCCCTTTATGAGTTTCTAAAAAAAGAAGATTATTCTGTTATTTTGCACCATAGAGATATAGGAGAGGAGTAATATGATTATGAAAAATAATTCTAAAGGAGGACCTCGTATTGTTGCTATTGGTGGAGGTACAGGGCTTTCTACTATGTTGAGGGGGTTAAAATTTTATACAACTAATATTACTGCGGTAGTTACAGTAGCAGATGATGGCGGTGGCTCGGGAATCCTAAGACAGGATTTAGGGATACTGCCGCCTGGAGATATACGAAATTGTATACTGGCTTTAGCAAATACAGAGCCTACAATGGAACAACTTTTGCAGTACAGGTTTACTGAGGGAATGTTAAAAGGACAAAATTTTGGGAATTTGTTTTTGGCAGCCATGATAGGTATTTCTAAAAATTTTGAAGAAGCTGTAAAAAAGATGAGTGATGTGCTTGCTGTATCTGGAAAAGTTATTCCTGTAACTCTTAATGATGTAAGGCTTGTAGCAGAGCTGGAAAACGGGACTATTATTAAAGGGGAATCGCAAATTCCTGTTGTACAACAAAAAGAAAACAGCAAGATAAAGAGGATATATATTGAACCTTCTCATGCAGCGCCTTTTGAAGAAGTGTTAGTGGATATATTAAATGCTGATGCCATTATATTGGGTCCTGGAAGTTTATATACAAGTGTAATACCTAATCTTTTGGTAGATGGAATGTGTGATGCTATTGAAACCTCCAAAGCGGTTAAAATTTATGTATGTAATATCATGACACAGCCAGGAGAGACTTTGGGTTATACTGCTTGTGACCATGTGAAGGCTCTTTTTGAACATGGGCTTAAATCTATAGATTACATTATTGTCAACAATGGCGAAATTCCTCATGATTATATGGAGCGCTATATAAAAGACATGTCACAACCTGTTGAATACGATAAAAATCAGTTAGAAAGAATGGGAATTAAAGTAGTAGAAGAAAATTTAGTAGCTTTAAAAAAGGAATTTATAAGGCATAATGAGCAAAAGCTTGCAGAAGTGATTATAAGCCTATTAGTATAAATGCAAAATTTTAGTCTATGTTGTACAAAAAAATATATTGACATTTGTTGAAATAAGATATACAATATTATTAAAAGCAAGCGCAAGCGATTGCAATGAAATTGCAATTGGGCGCGCTTTTTAAAAATACGTTTCGAGAAAGCGATTGCTGTAACATATTGGCAATTACTTGTAAGGGGGAAAGTGATGAGAAAAAATGTAAAGCTATTTGCGGTGATAATTTTAGTCTTTTCTTTATTGCTGACCAGTTGTGGTGTTAAAGATACCACTTCTAGTAATGTTCCTGAGTCGGATGTAATATATCAGGTTATGATAGATAGGTTTTACAATGGGGATAAGTCCAACGATGACCCGGAAGTAAGCAAAGGTATGTTTGACCCAACACATACTAATTGGAGAATGTATTGGGGCGGAGATTTAAAGGGACTGACAGAAAAAATTCCATATATAAAAGGGATGGGAGTAACAGCTATTTGGATTTCTCCTGTTGTAGACAACATCAACAAACCGGCAATATATAATGGCGAAATAAATGCACCTTATCACGGATATTGGGCAAGGGACTTTAAAAGAGTAGAAGAACATTTTGGTACATGGGAGGACTTTGACAATTTTGTAAAGACTGCTCATGCTAATGGGATAAAAGTTATACTAGATTTTGCTCCAAATCATACGAGTCCTGCAGATGAAAACAATCCTGACTTTGCTGAAAACGGTGCACTTTATGGCGATGGGAAATTATTGGGAACTTATAGCAATGATCTTAATAAGCTTTTTCATCACAACGGCACTATTACAAATTGGAACAATTTAAAGGACTTGCAAGATAAAAATTTGTTTGACTTAGCGGACCTTGATCAAAATAATCCTATTGTTGACAAATATTTAAAGGATTCTATCAAGTTATGGTTTAGTCATGGAATTGATGGGATAAGGCTAGATGCAGCAAAGCATATGCCTATGGAATGGGTAAAAAGTTTTGCTGATACCATATACGGCGTTAAAAAAGATGCTATTCTTTTTGGCGAGTGGATGTTAAACAGTCCCACTGATCCTTTGTACGGTTATAATATTCAATTTGCCAATATGAGTGGTTTTTCTGTATTGGATTTTATGCTCAACAATGCGATAAAGGATGTTTTTGAAAAAGGCTATGGCTTTGACAGGTTGAATGATACTATTGAAGAGACAAATAAAGATTATGATAATCCTTATAAGTTGGTTACTTTTGTGGACAATCATGATATGCCGAGGTTTTTATCAGTAAATGATGATAAGGACAAACTCCATGAAGCGATTGCATTTATAATGACATCTCGTGGGATTCCAGCGATATATTATGGCACAGAGCAATATTTGCATGATGATACCAATGGCGGATATGACCCTTACAATAGGCCAATGATGGAAAAGTTTGATGAGAATACTAAGGCTTATGTTTTAATTAGAGAACTATCAAACTTGCGTAAGGCTACACCGGCATTACAGTATGGTAAGACTGTAGCAAAGTATGTTAGTGATGATGTTTATATCTATGAAAGGCAATATGGCAAAGATATAGTTGTAGTTGCAATAAATAAAGGAGAGGAGACTACTATAAAAAATATAGAGACTTCTCTTCGAAAAGGCAAATACAGTGATTATTTAAAGGGTTTATTAGAAGGAGTTAATTTAAAAGTTGAAAGAGGAAATGGTGAAAACAACATTTTAAGTATAACTTTACCTAAAGACAGTGTAAGCATATGGACAAATGTAAAAGTGAAATAAGATTTTGGGTTTTTCCCAAAATTATAATAAAATTAAAAATTAAGAGGAGGATTTGTATGAAGAAGTACACAAAAATAATTGCATTGCTGACTGTGATGGTATTCGTTTTGTCAGCTGCTTTAACAGGTTGTGGTGGCAGCAAGACAAGCGAAAATACTTCATCAGGTCAGACAGAACAAAAGAAAGAGCCTGTAGAATTAATAGTATGGTCCCACTTAACAGATCCTGAAATAGCAAAGGTTCAAGAGATTGCAAATAAGTGGGCAGAGCAAACTGGCAACAAAGTAAAAGTTTTGGCAGACCAGAGTGACTTCCAAGCTTTCTCAACAGCTGCTCAAAGTGGTAAGGGCCCAGACATCATGTTTGGTTTACCACACGATAACTTGGGTACTTTCCAAAAGGCAGGACTTTTAGCTGAAGTACCAGACGGAGTTATAAACAAAGACGACTATGTTCCAATGAGCATAAGTGCTGTATCTTACGATGGAAAAATGTATGCTGTACCAATTTCAATGGAGACTTATGCACTTTTCTACAATACAGATAAAGTTCCAACACCACCAGCAACACTTGATGATTTAATTAAGCTGGGCAAAGAAGTAGGATTCCAATACGATGTAAATAACTTCTATTTTAGCTTTGCCTTTATATCTGCTTATGGCGGTTATGTGTTCAAGGATACAGGCGGTGGACTTGATCCAAACGATATAGGATTGAATAACGATGGTGCAAAGAAAGGCTTAGAACTTATAAAAGACTTTGTGACAAAGTATAAATTCATGCCTGCAGATATAAATGGAGATATGGCAAAAGGTAACTTCCAAAGTGGAAAGACTGGTTTGTATATAAGTGGTCCATGGGATGTGGATGGCTTCAAGAAAGCTAATGTTCCATTCAAAGTTGCTCCACTACCACAGGTTGATGGTAAACCAATGCCTTCCTTTGCAGGTGTGCAAGCTGCTTTTGTAAGTGCAAATTCAAAACATCAACAAGAAGCATGGGATTTAATGAAGTATCTTGCTGAAAATACAGGATTGCCATTATTTGAAACAGGTAACAGGATACCAGCTCTTAAATCCCTCTTAGACAATCCAGAAGTTAAGAATAATGAGATTTTGAATGCATTTGCTGAGCAAGCTACACATGCTATTCCAATGCCTAATATACCGCAAATGGCAGCAGTCTGGACTCCTGCAGGCAATGCATTACAGCTTATTACATCTGGAAAAGTTCCGGTTGACAAAGCTGCTGACGATATGGTGAATCAAATCAAGCAAGGCATTGCAACACAGCAATAACAAAAAGGGGCTTTTAGCCCCTTTTTTTAGAGAAGGAGGTTGCTAGATGAAAACAAACAAAACTATGCGGGATAAATTAAGACCTTATGCTTATTTGTCTCCTGCTATACTATCTATGACTGTATTAAGTTTTGCCCCTATTTTGTATACTATTTATATTGCTTTTACAAACTTTAATTTATATCATTTTAAAAATTATCAATTTGTAGGATTTAAAAATTTTGTTGATATACTTGCCGGCCCTTTCAAAGTAGTTTTTGCTCCTGTATTTGTGTGGACAGTTATTTTTGCTCTTTCAGCTACATTATTGAGTTATATTATCGGTCTTCTTTTAGCAGTTATTTTGAATAACAAAAATATGTGGGAAACAAATTTATATAGAGCAATATTGATTATTCCATGGGGACTTCCTGGCACAATTGCCGCACTTACCTGGACAGGACTTTTAAATCAGCAGTATGGGGGTATAAATCTGATACTGCAAAAGTTGCACCTTCCCATGATACCATGGCTTCTTGATCCTTTTTGGGCAAGAGTTGCGATTATAATTGTCAGTGTGTGGATGGGTTATCCTTTTATGATGAATGCCTCATTAGGAGCTTTGCAGGCTATTCCACCTGAACTTTATGAAGTTGCAGATATTGATGGTGCTACATGGTTTCAAAAGTTTAGGATGATAACAGTACCAATGTTGACATCTTCTACTTTGCCACTTATTATTTCATCTTTTGCTTATAATTTCAACAATTTTGGCGC
Source organism: Thermoanaerobacter sp. X514 (assembly GCF_000019065.1). Taxonomy (NCBI): domain Bacteria; kingdom Bacillati; phylum Bacillota; class Clostridia; order Thermoanaerobacterales; family Thermoanaerobacteraceae; genus Thermoanaerobacter; species Thermoanaerobacter sp. X514. Next base: position 1,219,216 of record NC_010320.1, read on the forward strand.
AGCGTTTTTAATTACAGGAGGAGGGCCTCCAAGGACAGATACTTCTTTTGCAGGTCATACTGATTTGCTTGTAAGTTCAGCTTATAAAATGACAATGCAGTTTAATAGGTATGACTTGGCGGCAGCTTTGTCTATAATTATATTTTTGATAATTGGCACATTGAGCCTTATCAATATGAAGATGACTCGTGCTTTCGAGGAGGTGGATTAAGGTGGAATATGCAAGTGTTAAAATTGGTGACAAAAAAACGACTAAAAAGATTTATTATAGGGAAAAATTAAAACCTCATGAAAAAGTATCTCTATGGATTAGCCGACTTATTATATGGGCTGTAATTGCAATAATGATGTTTCCTGTAGCTTGGGTAGTAGGAGCGTCTATGGCGCCTGGAGATGCCTTTTTCTCCGGTTCAATTTTTCCGCAACATATGACATTTCAAAATTATAAGGATGTGCTTGTTAAGACTAATTTTTTACTTTGGGTAAAAAATAGTATGATTTTAAGCGTTGGTGTAGCAACTATTCAATTATTTTTGACTGCTACGTCAGCTTATGCTTTCAGTAGAATGAAGTTTGCTGGAAGAAAAAATGGCTTAAAGACTCTCTTAATACTTCAGATGTTTCCTACGTTTATGGCATTACCTGCTATATTTGGTATAATGGCAAAATTAAACCTTCTGGATAATCTCTATGCCCTTATGCTGGTCATGGCAGGTAGCAGCGCTTTTAGTATATGGCTTTTAAAAGGCTATATTGATAGTCTTCCAAAAGAGTTGGACGAAGCTGCTTTAGTTGATGGAGCTACTCATTGGCAAATTTTCACGAAAATAATTCTTCCTTTGGCGACTCCCATGCTTGTAGTTATATTCTTATTTAGCTTTATGGGAGTATACAGTGAATTTATTTTGTCCAGTGCGGTACTAAAGTCACCTGAAAATTACACAATAGCGTTAGGGCTTCAAAGGTTTATTCAAAACCAATTTTCGGCCCACTGGACTCAATTTGCGGCAGCCTCTGTTATGGCATCTTTGCCTCTTGTAATACTCTTTATGGTATTGCAGAGGTATTTGCAAGCTGGTCTTGCAGCAGGTGCAGTAAAAGGATAAAAAATTGTTACACATGGAACAATTTGTAAATACCGGATTATTTCCGGTATTTTTATTTTGTATATAAATAAAAATTTATGGCAAGAATAAATATGTATTTGCTTTTAAAGGAGGTGTCAAAAATGAGTAAGACTGTAGGAATACCCAAAGGACTTTTATATTACGATTTTTATCCAATGTGGAAGACTTTTTTTGAAGGTGTGGGAGCAAAAGTAGTGGTTTCCCAGGATACAAATAAAAAAATTCTTGATGAAGGAGTAAAAAACTGTGTTGAAGATGCTTGTCTTCCTGTAAAAACTTATGTAGGACATGTGATAAATTTAAAAGAAAAAGATGTTGATTATATATTTATTCCGAGGATTGTAAGTGTAGAAAGAAAAAAATACCTTTGTTCAAAGTTTTTGGGACTGCCAGATTTTATAAAAAGCTTAATTGGTGATTTACCACCTATTATAGATATTGAGATTAATTATTATAAAAATAATGATAAATTTACTCAAAATGAATTTATAAAAATTGGCAGGATGTTTGGGAAGACTAAAGACCAATCTTTAAAAGCCTATTTTAAGGCTACCCACCAACAAAAAAAGTTCGAGAGTTTGTTGAAAGAAGGTCTTACCAATTTAGAAGCTTTAAAAGTTTGGGAAGGAAAGAATTTGGTAAAAGAAGAAAGTAATTATGACCTTAAAATAGCCGTCATTGCTCATCCTTATGATATTATGGATGAATACATAAGTATGGGGATTATTGAAAAGTTAAAAAACATGGGAGCGCAAGTTTATACCATGGAAATGTTAGAGAGAGATTTAATATTAGAAGGAGTGTCAATGCTTTCAAAAGAAATGTTTTGGAACTATGAAAGAGATATTTTGGGAGCGGGATTGTATTTTTTAAAACAAAAGAATGTAGATGGGGTAATTATGGTTTCTGCTTTTGGTTGTGGACCTAATTCTATGACAGAGGAATTGTTGGAGAGGATTTATAAAAGAGAGAAGGAGGTACCTTTTATGTTGATTACAATTGATGAACATTCGGGGGAAGCTGGCATTATGACGAGGTTGGAGGCTTTTACAGACCTTTTAAGATTTAATAAAAAGGCGGTGATGGTATGAAAATTACTTATCCTCACATGGGTTCTTTAAATATGATTTTAAAGACGATGTTTGAAGGAATTGGGGTAGAAGTGATAGACCCACCACCTTCTACTAATAAAACTTTGACCTTAGGAGTTAGAAATTCTCATGAATTTGCATGTTTACCCTTTAAAATCAATGTCGGAAATTTTATTGAGGCTCTTGATAAGGGAGCAGATACGATTATAATGTTAGGGGGAATTGGGCCCTGCAGATTTGGGTATTACGGTCAGGTGCAGAGAGAGATATTAAAAGATTTGGGCTATGACTTTAAAATGATAATTGTTGATCCACCCCATGGCAGGTTGATAGACTTTTTAAAAGAATTAGCTTCATATTTTCCTAATGTAGATGGAAAAATAGCTTTAAAATCTTTTGTATTTGCAGTGAAAAAAATGATAGCGGCTGATAAATTAGAAAAGTTTTTATTAAAATACAGAGCCCATGAAGATAACCCAGGTGTAACTACAAAAATATACGAAGAATACATGAAAAAGCTAGAAAAAGCTCAAAATGGTAAAGAAGTGGACAAAATAGTATCAGAGGCCATGAAAAAAATAAAGGAAAATGCAAATGTACGGAGGAAAATACAGCTTAAAGTAGCACTAGTGGGAGAAATTTATATGCTCCTAGAACCCTTTACTAATATGGATATCAGCAAATCTTTAAATGAATTGGGGGTAGAAGTTACAAAAACAGAATATCTTTCAGATTATTTAATTAACAGCGCTTTTAAATTGCCTCAAAGAATGGAGTTTAAGAAAAACGCAAGAGGATATTTAGAAAGAGATATAGGAGGACATGGGCTCAACACTGTTGCAAATACCGTAAAATATGCTAAACTAAATTATGATGGCGTGATTCACATACTTCCATTTACCTGCACCCCTGAAATAGTAGCTCAAGGAATAATTGCAAAAATTAGCCGAGATTACAATATTCCAGTGATGTCTTTAGTATATGATGAAAACACTGGGCAAGCAGGTTACCAAACCCGTTTGGAAGCTTTTGTGGATCTTTTGTATAGAAAAAGGATGGAGGTAGTTTGCTGAAATCATCCTTTTAATTTTTATTTTTCCGAAAATAATGAAGGAAAAATGTATTTTGTGTGGAATATATAATAAGTGGATGGTTAGTAAGGGGTGATAGGTATGAAGGAATTGGGAGAATTTTTAAAAAGTGAAAGAATTAAAATGGGATTGACTCTTGAAGAAATTCAAGAAATAACTAAAATACGGATACGCTATTTGAAAGCTATTGAAGATGGAGATTTTAGCGTAATGCCTGCACTTGTATATGCTAAGGGCTTTGTAAAAAGTTACGCTGAGGCCTTAGGGTTAGATGGCAATGAGTTAGTAAAAAAGTATGAGTATTTGTTTCAGGAGAAAGAGGAGGAAGCCATACCTAATATAGAGATCACATCTTATAAAAAAGAGAGAAGAGATTTTTCACAATTTTTTTTGACTTTAAAAAAAGCAGTAATTGTTGTTTTAATAATAGGTATTATAGGATACGGTTTTTACTATTTTCTAATTCAAGTTAAAAAAGGACTTGCACCAATTCCACAACAAAATCAAAGTGAAGCTTCAACAATTTCGGAAGACAAAACAAATCTTCCACAGGAAAGCAATGTTTCTCAACTTACAGTAAAGACGTCGATTGAAAAAGTAGCAGAGACTTCTAAAAAAATAGAATATAAAGTTGTTCCCTTTGGAGAAAGTTATAAAGTAGAAATAAGCGTACCTGGCGAAAAATGTTGGTTTAGTGTAAAAGTAGATGGAAATGTCGTTTATGAAGGCCTTATGACAAAGGATATGTCTAAAATTTTTGATGTAAAAGATAGTATTACTATCTTGATGGGTTATCCGCCAGCTGTTAAAATAACTGTAGATGGTGAGGAGCTACCAACAGTGCAAACACCGTCACCAGTTACAATAAATATACATACATAGAAAGGGGAAAGAGATGATAAAAGAAGCTATATTTCATAAAAGCGATATGCCTTACGCATATCCACTGAATGAAAATCAATTAAAGATAGTACTAAGGACGGCTGTATTTGATGTAGATAGGGTGTATGTTTTATACAAAGACAGATACGATTGGCTGGGAAAATTCAAAATAAAACCAATGGTATTAACTCATACCAACGAGTTATTTGATTATTATGAGACTACTTTAGAGCTTAATAAAAAATTTGTGTATTTTTTCTATTTGGTATCTGATGGGGGCGAGAAGTTATATTATACAGAAGCAGGATTTTACAAAAAAAGGCCAGAAAATCATTTTTGGGGATTTTTCCATTACCCGTATATAGGAGAAAAGGATGTCTTTTTTGCTCCAGAGTGGACAAGCGATTGCATAGTGTATCAGATATTTCCTGAAAGGTTTAATAACGGTGACAAATCAAATGACCCTGAAAGTGTAAAGCCTTGGGGTGAAAAACCTACTGCAGATTCTTTCTTTGGAGGAGATTTGCAAGGAATAATAGATAAAATAGATTATTTAAAGGATTTGGGTATAAATGCTATTTATTTAACCCCCATATTTTTATCGCCTTCTACTCACAAATATGATACCACTGATTATTATACAATTGACCCCCACTTTGGTGATACGCAAAAAGCGAGAGAACTTGTGCAAAAATGTCATGACAATGGCATAAAAGTTATATTTGATGCCGTTTTTAATCACTGTGGATATGATTTTTTTGCATTTCAGGATGTTATTAAAAATGGTAAAAAATCAAAATACTGGAATTGGTTTAATATATACGAATGTCCACTTAAAACTCATCCAAAACCATCATATGAAGCTTTTGCAGATACTGTATGGAGAATGCCAAAACTTATGACAAAAAATCCAGAAGTACAGAAGTATTTATTGGAAGTAGCGGAATATTGGATTAAAGAAGTGGACATAGACGGCTGGAGGCTGGATGTTGCTAATGAGATAGACCACCATTTTTGGAGAAAGTTTAGAGAAGTTGTAAAGGCAGCTAAACCGGAGGCCATAATTGTAGGAGAGGTTTGGCATGATGCTTCTCCTTGGCTTAGAGGGGATCAGTTTGACAGTGTAATGAACTATCCTTTTAGAAATGCGGTTGTAGACTTTTTTGCAGAAAGGAAAATAAGTGCTTCTCGCTTTAATACAATGATTACAGAGCAACTTATGAGGCATATGGATAGTGTAAATAGGGTTATGTTTAATTTAATAGGAAGTCATGATACTGAAAGGTTTTTGACTTTAGCTAATGGCATGGTTGCGAGAATGAAGTTAGCGTTGGTGTTTCAATTTACCTTTGTTGGAATTCCATATATTTATTATGGAGACGAGGTAGGAATGGTAGGGGGGTATGACCCTGATTGTAGAAGATGCATGATATGGGAGGAGGAAAAGCAAAATAAAAGTATTTTTAATTTCTATAAAAAGCTGATTTCTATAAGGAGAGAAAATGAGGAGCTCAAATACGGAAGTTTCTGTACTTTATACGCTATAGGAAGGGTATTTGCTTTTAAGAGGGAATACAAAGGTAAATCAATAATTGTTGTACTAAATAACAGTAGCAAGCAGGAAGTGATATTTTTGAATGAAGTAGAAGGAAAAGAAGATATTTTAAAGATGAAGGAATTAAAAAGGAGTGGAAATCTCCTTTACTTGCAACCTAACTCTGCCTATATTTTAAAGTAACCAATCTGAGTTTAAGTGAATAATATGAAGATAGAAAAATATAGGGGAATTAAAATTCCCCTATATTTTTTAAAAAAAACAGGGGTGATGGTATGAAAGATACATCCCGCTATGGCAGAGATTATCAATATTATAAGGATTATGAGAGATTATATGGAAGTTACGACATTACAAAGCTTATCACATTAAAAAAATTAGTTGAAGCAAGTGAATATGAAGAGTGGAAAGATTACAAAGAGTTCAAGGAATGGTGTAATTCTGAAGAAAGACATAATTGGAAAAATTCACCTAAATATATTGAATGGGAAAAGAAAAAATTATTGTAGTTTGCTATAAACTTATAAACCCCTTTTTGTTCATTTGTTTTTTAAAGGGGTTTTTTTTTTGAAATAATGTAGTATAATAAAGATAAGCCTATTGAGGTGATGCTTTATGTCATTTTCTTCAGATACAAAAGACGAATTGGCAAGGATTTATCCTGAAGAGGAAGAAAGTAAAATAGCAGAGTTAGCTGCTTTGATTAGGACGATAGGCAGCATTTCAATGTATGGCAATGGAAAAATTTCTTTGACCTTTACTACAGAAAATGCTTCTGTGGCGAGATTAGTTTTTAAGTTAATAAAAGATTTATTTGGAATAATTCCTGAGACAATGGTAAGAAGAGGTAGATATCTAAAAAAAACCTTAAGCTACCTTATCTTTGTACCTGATACAAAAATTGCAGAAGAAATTTTAGGTAAAGTTAAGATATTGAATTATGAGAAAGGTCATATAAAATTAAATTATGGGATAGACCAAAAGATTTTAAAAAACAGTAAAGCAAAAAAGGCTTATTTGAGAGGAGCTTTTTTGGGGGGTGGTTCAATAAGCGATCCTGAAAAAGCTTATCATATGGAGTTTATTACTCATAATTTAGAACACGGGAAAGATTTAAGTAAATTGATAAATTCTTTTGACTTAAATTCAAAGGTTATTGCAAGAAAAAATAATTATGTAGTATACTTAAAAGAAGGAGAGCAAATTGTTGATGTTTTAAATATAATAGGAGCCCACAGTGCTCTTTTGAACTTGGAAAATATACGAGTATACAAAGAAATGAGAAACAATGTAAATAGAATTGTAAATTGTGAAACTGCAAATTTGACAAAAACTATTAATGCATCTTTAAGGCAAATAGAGAGTATAAATTATATTAAAGAAACAGTAGGACTTGATTATTTGCCGCCTAATTTGAAAGAGGTGGCGGAACTCAGGATTAATTATCCTGATCTGAGCTTAAAAGAATTAGGACAAATGCTAGTTCCTCCTGTCGGTAAGTCAGGAGTGAATCATAGACTTAGGAAGATTGAAGAAATTTCAAAGAAATTGAAAGAGAGGAGAGTTCAATAATGAAAGAGGTTACGATTGAAATTAAAAATAAGACGGGGCTTCATGCAAGACCTGCAGCATTATTTGTACAAACTGCCAGCAAATTTTCCTCACAAATATGGGTAGAGAAAGATAACAAAAAAGTAAATGCCAAAAGTATAATGGGAATTATGTCTCTTGGAGTATCGCAAGGCAATATTGTCAAATTGAGTGCCGAAGGTGACGACGAAGAGGCAGCTATAAAAGCATTGGTAGACCTTATTGAATCAAAATTCGGTGAGGAGTAAACAAAAAAGGTTTCTTTTTAGAAACCTTTTTTGTATAAAGGATGATAGTTATGAAAAAAAATGAAATTGTATTGGAATATATAAAAAATTTACCTGAAGGCACAAAAATTTCAGTAAGAGGTCTTGCACAGACTTTACATATAAGTGAAGGTACCGCTTACAAAGCCATAAAGGATGCAGAAAATTTAATGCTTGTAACTACGATTCCAAGAGTAGGAACTATAAGAAGAAAACAAAAAGATCCATTTTTTGACCGTCTTACTTATGAGGTTATTACAGATGTAGTGGAAGGGACAGTATTAGGTGGTCATGGTGGAATGGGGATGGAACTTCACAAATTTTTAATTGGAGCCATGACCATTGATGAAATGGTGAAGTACATATCACCAGGAGACCTTGTAATTTTGGGAAATAGGGAAGATGCACAGGAAGCGGCTTTGAAAGCAGGGGCAGCAGTGATGATTACAGGAGGTTTTGATACATTACCTCATATAAAAGAACTGGCGGATAAGCTTTCATTGCCGCTTATATCTACTTCTTATGATACTTTTACTGTAGCGACTCTTATAAACAAGGCGATCAATGAAAGTATGACACGAAAAAAGATTTTGTACGTCAGCGATGTAATGACATATAATCCAATCTATATGACGCCTCAACAAACAGTAAAAGATTGGAAAAAATTATATACAGAGACTAAACATACCAGATATCCCGTTGTTGATTCTAAAGGGATGTTAGTCGGTATGGTAACTTCAAGAGATGTTGCCACTGCATCGGATGATGATAAAATTGGGAGTATTATGACTCCTAACCCTGTATTTGTAACGGATACTACTACGCTCTCTTATGCAGCCCATCTGATGATATGGTGGAATGTAGAGATACTACCTGTGACTCGTGGCAGAGAATTGATAGGACTCATAAGCAGGGAAGATGTAATTAAGGCCCTACATTATACGACAAAACAGCCCCAGATTAGTGAAGCTATTCAAGATACAATTTTTAAAGATTTTGATATGGAAAAAATAGAAAATGGAGTAAAATTTAAAGGTAAGATCCCTTCGATGATGATTAACCAATTTGGTACAGTAAGTAGCAGTGCTTTGATGATGTTAATGTGTGAATCTGGTATTTTTGCTATAACGCAGAATAAAAGATATGATGCGGTTTTAGATAATTTCTCAGTTTATTTTATTAAACCTATGCGTACAGAAGAATTAATAGAGGTTTTCGCAAAAATAATAGAAGTTAGTAATAATTTTAGTAAGTTGGAAATTCAAATCATTCATGAAAAAGAAGAAATTGCAAAGGCATTGATGTCTGTCAGACTTTCTAAAAGAATAAAGATGGTTTAGGTGATTATATCATGTTTGTCCATTTGCACGTTCATTCTGAATACAGTTTACTTGACGGTTCTTGCAGAATTAAAGATTTAATTGCCAAAACTAAAGAGTTAAACATGAAAGCCATAGCTATTACAGACCATGGAGTGATGTATGGCGTAATAGATTTTTATAAAGAAGCAGTAGCACAAGGAATAAAACCTATTATAGGCTGTGAAATTTATGTAGCCCCTCGAAGCATGCAGGATAGAGAATATGGGATTGATAATGAAAATTATCACTTGGTGTTACTGGCAAAAGACATGACAGGGTATAAAAATTTAATGAAGATAGTGACTGTGGCTTCAATTGAGGGCTTTTATTATAAACCGCGAGTTGACAGAGAGTTTTTAAAAGAGCACAGTGAGGGGCTAATCGCTTTAAGTGCTTGCCTTGCAGGAGAAGTTCCTTCTTATATCTTAAGAGGTGAGTATGAAAAAGCGAAAGAGGCAGCACTTTTTTACGACTCTATTTTTGGACGAGGGAATTTTTATTTAGAACTGCAGGACCATGGAATTTTAGAACAGCAAAAGGTAAATAAAGAGCTTATAAGACTATCCAAAGAGACGGGAATACCTTTAGTTGCTACTAATGATGTACACTATCTCGAGAAAAAAGACGCAAAAGCTCATGAAGTGCTATTGTGCATTCAAACAGGAAAGACAATTGATGATGAAGATCGCATGTCTTTTCCAACTGATGAATTTTATTTAAAATCTCCCGAAGAGATGGAGAATCTTTTTTCTTGTTGTAAAGAGGCAATTGAAAATACTGAGAAGATTGCAGACATGTGCAATGTAGAATTTGAGTTTAATAAGACGAAATTGCCCAAATACGATTTGCCAGAAGGCGTTGATTCCTGTGAATATTTGAGAAATTTATGTTATGAAGGATTGTACAAGAGGTACAAAAATCCAAGCAAAGAAGTGATTGAAAGATTAGATTACGAACTTTCTGTAATAGAGCAAATGGGATATGTAGATTATTTCCTCATAGTGTGGGACTTTATAAAGTTTGCAAAAGACAACGGGATTATGACGGGACCAGGAAGAGGTTCTGCGGCAGGTAGTTTGGTAGCCTATACGTTGGGAATAACCAACATAGATCCTATAAAATACAACCTTCTTTTTGAGAGGTTTTTAAACCCTGAGAGGGTCAGCATGCCTGATATTGATTCAGACTTTTGTTATGAGAGAAGACAAGAAGTAATTGATTACGTTGTAAAAAAATATGGTAAGGACAATGTGGCTCAAATTATAACTTTTGGTACAATGGCGGCGAGAGCGGTTATAAGGGATGTAGGAAGGGCTTTAAATTATCTCTATGCAGAGGTAGATGTAATTGCAAAAATGATTCCTTTTGAATTGGGAATGACTATTGATAAAGCTTTATCTTTAAACCCTGAACTTAAAGCGCGATACGAAAATGAAGAAAAAGTAAAACAGCTTATTGATATTTCTAGGTCTTTAGAAGGCCTTCCTAGACATGCCTCTACTCATGCTGCGGGAGTAGTAATATCAAAAGAACCCCTTGTCAACTACGTGCCACTGCAAAAAAACGAAGATTCCATAGTGACCCAATTTCCGATGACCACCCTTGAAGAGTTAGGGCTTTTGAAGATGGACTTTTTGGGACTGAGAACTTTGACGGTTATAAGGGATACTATTGAAATGGTAGAAAAGAACAGGGGTGTGACTATAGATTTTGATTCTATGGAATATGATGACCCTAAAGTTTATGAACTTATATCAAAAGGGGAAACCGAGGGCGTTTTCCAATTAGAGTCTTCTGGCATGAAACAGTTTATGGCAGAATTAAAGCCTAAAAACCTTGAGGACATAATAGCAGGAATTTCTCTCTATCGACCCGGACCTATGGACCAAATTCCAAGATATCTTGCAAATAGAAATCACCCAGAGAGTATAGTCTATGACCATCCTCTTTTAAAGCCAATTTTAGACGTAACTTATGGCTGCATGGTGTATCAAGAGCAAGTTATGCAAATTGTAAGAGATGTCGCTGGTTACTCTTTAGGCAGGTCTGACTTGGTAAGACGAGCTATGGCTAAAAAGAAAATGGATGTAATGGAACAAGAAAGAAAGAATTTTATCTATGGGATAGTTGATGAAGAGGGAAATGTGATAGTTCCAGGGGCTTTAAGAAATGGATTAGACGAGGCAACTGCTAATAAACTTTTTGACGAAATGTTAGATTTTGCAAACTATGCTTTTAATAAATCTCATGCTGCGGCTTATGCTGTTATAGCTTATCAGACTGCATATTTGAAAAGGTATTATCCTGTAGAATTTATGGCAGCTCTTTTAAACAGTTTTGTAGATAACCTGGATAAAGTAGCTTTTTATGTGCAAGTTTGTAGAAAAATGGGGATAAAGGTGCTGCCCCCTGATATAAACGAAAGTGATTCCTATTTTACAGTGGTAGAAGATAAAATAAGGTTTGGCCTTAGCGCAGTAAAAAATGTTGGTTTAAATATGACAATGGAAATCGTAAGTGAAAGAGAAAGAAATGGGAAATTTAAATCTGTAGTCGACTTTTTTGAGAGGATGCAGGACAGTCAATTAAATAAAAAAGCAGTGGAAAGCTTAATTAAAGCAGGAGCTTTTAGTTCTTTTGGAGTGCGGCGTTCTCAACTTCTATCAGCATATGACAAATTAATGGAAAATATAAAGAAAAATAGAAATAATAATTTAAATGGGCAAATTTCTTTATTTGGAGAAGTAGAACAAACTCATGGGGTGGGGTTTGAATTTCCTGATTTAGAGGAATTCCCTAAAAGTAGATTGTTGTCCATGGAAAAAGAAACTTTAGGCCTTTATATAAGTGGGCATCCTCTAGAAGAATACATGGAAGATATTCCTAAAATTACTAATGCCACTACTTTGGATTTTAAAGTTAGCGAAGAGGAAATGTTTCAGCCCAAATTGCAAGATAACCAAGAAGTGGTGATAGCAGGAGTTATAGCTACAAAAAAAATTAAATTTACAAAAAATAACAATATCATGGCTTTTGTCACAATTGAGGACTTATATGGTACTGTAGAAGTAATAGTATTTCCAACTGTATATGAAAAGTATTCCAGTATAATAAAAGAAGACAACCCGGTTGTAGTGAGGGGAAAGGTTAGTTTAAAGGAAGAGGAAGAGCCTAAGATTTTATGCGATGAAATTAAGCCATTGTCTCAAGCGATAGTGAAGAAACTTTATCTTAATTTACAGGATTCTACAAAGATTGAGATTGTTAAACAAATATTGCGCAAAAATCCTGGTAATATGCCAGTAGTTTTAAAGCTTAACAGTAAAAAATTATTAGCGGCTAATAGAGATTTGTGGGTAAATGGAAGCAAAGAATTAATTAAAGAACTTCATGCTGTCTTAGGAGAGGAAAATGTCAAAGTAGTTTGAGAAAAAGTTTGCAAATTTTAAGTTGATAACTGAAAAAAAATAGATTAAAATATAATTTAGAAATACTAAGGAGGCCGTTTTATGTGGACGGTAATATACATGGCACAAGATATGGAGACAGCAGAAAAGGTCAAAGACGTTTTAACAAAAGAAGGTTTTTTGGTAAAATTGCGTCCACTTAATAAAAAAATAGACAAAAAAGGTTCTTATTGTGAGGTTTTAGTTCCAAAAGCAGAAGCTCAAGATGCGCAAAGCATTATTATTGAGTATGGCTTATAATTTTTTGCCCGAAAGGGCTGCTTTAACGAAAATGGGACAACTAAAGTCCATGTGGGATAAAATGAGGAGGTAGACTATGAAGACGATTGGTATACTTACAAGTGGTGGAGATGCACCAGGGATGAACGCAGCTATAAGGGCTGTGGTAAGGACAGGAATTTATTATGGGCTTAAAGTAAAAGGTATTATGAGGGGATATGCAGGCTTAGTAGAGGATGAAGTTATTGATTTAAATCTTTCTTCAGTAGGAGATATATTGCAAAAAGGCGGTACTATTTTGAGAACTGCTAGATGTGAAGAATTTAAGAAAAAAGAGGTGCGCAAAAAAGCTTACGAAACCCTTCAAAAACATGGAATAGAAGGTCTCGTTGTAATTGGAGGAGATGGCTCTTTTAGAGGAGCACAGCTTTTGAGTGAAGAATGGAATGTAAATACAATTGGAATTCCAGGTACAATTGACAATGACATACCTTGTACAGATTATACAATAGGTTTTGATACAGCTTGTAATACTGTTATTGATGCAATAAATAAAATAAGGGATACTGCTACTTCCCATGAGAGAGCAAATATAATAGAAGTGATGGGAAGAAATGCGGGTTACATTGCTTTGTATGCTGGTCTAGCTGGTGGAGCGGAGATGATTATACTTCCTGAAGTGGAATGGAGCATCGATGAACTTTGCGATAAAATTACTTACGGGATAAAGAGAGGAAAGCTTCATCATATAATTGTCCTTGCAGAAGGAGTTATGAGCGCTCCAGAACTAGCGAAAATGATTAAAGAAAGGCTACCAAAATTGGACTTAAGGTATACTATTTTGGGGCACATTCAAAGAGGTGGAGCTCCTACAGTGATGGATAGGGTATTGGCAAGCCAAATGGGAGCAAGAGCAGTGGAGTTGCTTTTAGAAAATAAAACCAAGAGGATAATAAGTATACGAAACAATCAAATTGTAGACGATGATATAGATGAAGCCCTTTCCATGAAAAAGGAGTTTAACAGAAAACTTTATGAGCTCAGCAAGATATTGTCTATATAAATAAATTTTAGGGAGTGAAGGTATGCGCAGAACAAAAATAGTGTGTACAATAGGACCTGCCAGCGAAGACTATAATATACTGAGAAAATTAATTGAGAAAGGTATGAACGTTGCTCGATTGAATTTTTCTCATGGGGATTTTGAAGAGCATGGGGCAAGAATTGACAATATTAAAAAGATAAGAGAAGAATTCGGGCTACCTGTTGCTATTTTGTTGGATACTAAAGGTCCAGAGATAAGGACAGGAAAGTTTAAAAATGGCGGAGTGGAATTAAAAGAAGGACAAACTTTTGTCATTACGACAAGAGATGTATTAGGAGACGAAACTATATGCAGTGTATCCTATAAAGGGTTGCCTCAAGATGTGGAAAGAGGTAGCCGCATACTAATTGACGATGGGTTAATTTCTCTAAAGGTTACTGATGTTAAAGGAGAAGATATAGTTTGTATTGTAGAAAATTCTGGTCCTGTAAAAGACCATAAAGGAGTAAATGTTCCAGGAGTAAAACTCAATCTTCCTGCTTTGACTCAAAAAGACGTAGATGATATAGAGTTTGGAATTCAAAAGGGCATTGATATAATTGCGGCTTCTTTTGTTAGAAAAGCAGCTGATGTTTTGGCAATAAGAAGACTTTTAGAAGAAAATAAGGCAGAGCATATTTTAATTATTGCTAAAATAGAAAATCGCGAAGGAGTAGAAAATATAGACGAAATTATAAAGGTTTCAGATGGAATAATGGTAGCCAGAGGAGATTTAGGGGTTGAGATTCCTCTTGAAGAAATACCAATCGTTCAAAAGATGATTATACAAAAATGTAATAAAGCAGGGAAACCGGTAATTACTGCAACTCAAATGTTAGACTCTATGATGAGAAATCCAAGGCCTACAAGAGCAGAAGTTACAGATGTAGCAAACGCTATTCTAGATGGGACAGATGCTATAATGCTATCAGGGGAGACAGCTCAAGGTAAATACCCCATAGAGGCCTTTGAGACAATGGCAAAGATTGCAGAAAAGACAGAAGCTTATGTGGGATACAGAGATATCATTGATAGAAATATTGATACAAATGTTTCTATTACAAACGCTATAAGCCATGCAACTTGTACTACTGCAAGAGATATAGGTGCAGCTGCTATAATAACTTGTACTAAATCTGGCTATACAGCGAGAATGGTATCAAGGTACAGACCTCAAGCTCCGATTATTGCTACTACTCCAAGCGAAAGTGTTGCAAGGAAACTCTCTATAGTCTGGGGAGTATATCCTTTGATTACAGAAGAGGTTTCTACTACAGATGAAATGATAGATGTCGCAATACAAAGTGCTTTAACTGCAGGACTTATAAGAAATGGTGATATCGTAGTAATTTCTGCAGGAATTCCTGTAGCTATGACAGGCACCACCAACATGTTGAAGGTACATATAGTAGGAGATGTTTTGTTGAGAGGAATAGGTATAGGTTCTAAGGCTACTACAGGTGTTGTATGTGTTATTAATGATATCAGCAAAGACAAAGATAAATTTAGAGAAGGCGATATAATAGTAACTGCAAAGACAGAAAGAGATTTTATGCCTCTTATAGAGAAAGCTTCTGCTATAATCACAGAAGAAGGAGGGCTTACTTCTCACGCAGCTATTGTGGGATTAAACTTAGGAATTCCTGTAGTTGTAGGTTGTGAAGGAGCGACTTCTAAATTAAAAGATGGCATGACTGTAACGGTTGACACAGTTAGAGGATTTGTGTATAAAGGAATTGTAAATATTAAATAAATAAGACAAGATTTTCTCTTGTCTTTGTTTTTTTAAGGAGTGATTTAAATTATGCATGTATGGGATGCCGAGGTAAGGGCTCGATACGGAGAAACGGACAAAATGGGTATAGTTTACTATTCCAATTATTTTAATTGGTTTGAAATTGGCAGGACGGAGTTTTTTCGCTCTTTGGGGATGTCCTACAGAAGCTTAGAAGAAAAAAATGTAATGCTACCTGTAATTGACGCTCAGTGTAAATATTTTTCTTCTGCTTTGTACGATGACCTCATAATAATACGAACACGATTAGAATTTGTGAAAGGAACTCGTCTTAAATTTTTATATGATATAATACGCAAAGAGGATAACAAACTTTTAGCACAAGGTTATACAGAGCATCCCTTTACAAATCTTGAAAAAAAGCCTATCAATTTAAAAAAAGTAATGCCAGAAGTTTATGAAATGCTTGCAAAATGCTGTGATTAAAATTTATAAAAAATGGTATAAAATACTATAAAAATGAGTTATAATAAATAATAGGGTAACCGATTTTTTTAAATGCACTTTTTTAAGTGTATTTTTTCTTAAAATTATAGTAAACGTTTACATATTTTATAAGAACTCTATGTTTTTTCTCAATATAACGGTATAATAATTATGGGAAAAGGAGGCGTTTTTGTTGCACAACATAAAAGTAGGAGAAAATTATGAGGTATATATTGACAATATGGCTCATGAAGGGCAAGGAGTTGGAAGAATTGGAGGAGTTGCTACATTTGTAGAAGGAGCATTGACAGGAGAAAAGGTTGTTGCACAAATAGATAAAGTTTATAAAAATTACGTTATAAGTCATGTAGTAGAAATATTAGAAAAGTCTCATGATAGAGTAAAGCCTTTATGCCCTTATGCAAATAAATGTGGTGGTTGCTCTTTCCAGCATCTAAGTTACGAAGGGCAGTTAAAATACAAAACACAAAAGGTAAAAGACAATTTAGAAAGAATAGGTAAAGTGTATACTAAAGTTCATGAAATCATAGGAATGAAAGAGCCACAAAGATATAGAAATAAGGCTCAGTTTCCTGTTGGAATGCTTGATGGTGAAGTAGTGACGGGCTTTTATGCACCTCGTTCTCACGATATTGTACCTATAGAAAGCTGTATGATACAGGATGAGGTTAGTGATTATATCGCAAGGACTATAAGAAATTGGATTAAAAAATATAACGTTTCTGTATATGATGAAAAAGCAGGAAAGGGTTTGATAAGGCATATTGTTACAAGAGTTGGGTTTAAAACAGGAGAAGTTATGGTTATCCTTGTGGTTAATGGAAAACACATACCCTATAAAGAACAATTAATTGATGCTTTGAAAAAAGAGATAAATGGACTTAAAAGTGTAGTATTAAATATCAACACAAAAAGAACTAATGTGATTATGGGGGAGGATAATATAACTATTTATGGAAGCGATAATATTATTGACTATATCAAGGACATAAAATTCGAGATATCACCTTTATCCTTTTTTCAAGTAAATCCTGTTCAAACAGAGGTTTTATACGGAAAGGCCCTTGAGTATGCCGATTTAAAGGGAGATGAGACCGTAATAGATGTGTATTGTGGGATAGGTACCATATCTTTATTTGCAGCACAGAAGGCTTTTTTTGTCTATGGTATAGAGGCTGTCCACCAAGCAGTGGAAGATGCAAAGAGAAATGCTTACATAAATGGCATTAAAAACGTGGAATTTATTTCAGGACAAGCGGAAAAAGTAATGCCTGAGTTAGTTGATAAAGGAGTCAAAGCAGATGTAGTTATAATAGATCCTCCAAGGAAGGGTTGCGATATACCTGTTTTAGAAGCAATTGTGAATATGAATCCACAAAAAATTGTATACGTCTCTTGTAATCCTTCTACATTGGCACGAGATTTAAGATATCTTGATGACAAAGGATACAAAACCATGGAAGTGCAACCTGTTGATATGTTTCCTTATACGCATCACGTTGAAAGTGTTTGCTTGATTACTAATAAAAGTTAACAATTTTGATTACTGGAAGTAGAATAAAAATCGTGTTTCCCACTATTTAAAGGCAGTTAGAACTTAGGTTATTGGAAAATAAATTAATTGGTTTTAGATGTTTTTATGCAATAGAATAGACTTTGGGGTGCGTTAAATGAACCAGTTAATGATACAAGAAAAAATTTTTTTAAATATTGCTGTACTTTTTTTAGGGTATTTTATAAAAAAATCCAGGAAATTTCCTGAAAATTCAGGTGATGTACTGAGCAAGATTGTGCTTTATATAACTTTACCTGCTACGATTTTAACTATTTTTTCTCAGTATAAAATTGATGCGCGATTATTTATTCTCACTTTTATAAGTATTATTTTGGGAGTTTTGACATTTATCTTTGGATATTTTGTGGTAAAAAAAGTTAACTTAGATAATTCTGATAAATGGACTCTGTTGGTTTCTATATGCGGATATAATATAGGTTTATTTGCCCTTCCCTTTATACAGCAGGTTTATGGAAATGAAGGCATTATAAATATGGCAATGTTTGATATGGGTAATTCTTTTATTGTTTTTGGTTTTGCCTATGGTGTATCTTTTTTAGCGGGTGGAAAAACTAATTTTAATTTAAAAGAGGTATCAAAAAAGATTATATATTTTTTTCCACTTGATGTGTACATATCAGCTCTTTTGATGAATTTATTTAATATCAATTTTACTGGGATGACAAAGGAATTTATTTATCAACTTTCCCTACCTAACAATGTTCTTGCTTTATTTACAATTGGATATTTTTTGGATTTTAATTTGAATAAAAATGAATTAAAAGCTTTGATAATAGGTTTGTTTGTAAAATTTTTACCGGGAGTTGCTTTAATTTTAACAACACCATTTTTGTTTGATACAAAGCTGCTTATAATAAAAATTATAACAATAGGAGCAATTCTTCCTACTCCTATGGTAGCAGTAATTTATGCCAAGGAAAGAGGACTAAATGCTAAGTTGGCTTCTGTTTTTATTACCGCTTCAATTATTATAAGCATTTTACTTATGACTTATATAATGCTTAGATGGCAATAAAGGGGAGTAAGGTTTATATATTCCTTACTCCCCTTTTTAATTTATCTATTTCTTTTCTAAAGTATATATACATTATGCTTCCTTCAAACGCCCATTGGATGGCTGTTACAAACCATACATAGACAACTCCTAAATTTAAAATGTAGATGACTACGTACATAAGAGGAAGTCTTATAAACCAGCTGGATATTGTAGAGATAATAAAGGGAATCTTTGTATTTCCACTTCCTTTAAGGCCACCTCCATAAACCATGCCAACTGCCATAAAAGGTTGTTCAATAGAGGCTACCATAAGGCAGAGAATTCCTACTGCAATTACATCAGCATCTTTTATAAAAGCTCTCATAAAAAGATGAGGTATTGTAAGAAATAGTATAGACATTGTACCCATAATAGCTACAGCGAATAATGCTGCAATATTTGTATATCTTTTTGCACTTTCAAAGTCTTTTGCGCCAACCATTTGACCTGCCATTGTGGTTGCAGCCACTGCAAAACCCCATCCTGGCATAAAGGAGATAGATTCAATCGTAGTTGCAATTTGATTCGCTGCAAAAGCTACAGTTCCAAGGTGCATTATCATGAATATTGAAATAAGTCGACTTATGTCAAAGGCAGCTTCTTGAAGAGAAGCAGGAAAAGCAAGTTTTAGTATATTTACAATTATTTGTTTATCAAAGTTTACTATATCATGAAGCTCAATATTTAATATTTTTTGGCTGAAGTAATATGACATTATAAATATAAAGCCAGTAATTTGTGCTATAGTAGTAGCAATTGCAGAACCTTTTGCACCTAAAGCAGGAAAGCCTAATTTTCCAAATATTAAAATCCAATCCAATAAAATGTTGATAAATATAACTATACTTGCTGCTATCATGGGGGTTTTTGTATTTCCTTGTGCTCTTAAAACTGCGTTTAATACATTCATAAGCATATTAAAGAAAATACCTATTGATGCAATTTTTATATATATTTTTCCTAAGAAAAGTACATTACCAGTAGCACTGGCTATTATTAAAAAATTTTCTGCAAAAGCAACAAGTATTAAAGAAATAAATAAAGCAACAATAAATCCTAAAAAAATTCCTTGAGATGCGTATTTTTCAGCAGTTTCAAAATCTTTTGCTCCAATGCTACGGGCGACATAGGAAGTTACTCCTATAGAGATTCCCATTGCTACAAAAATGTTAGAGAAGGTATATATAATTTCTGATGCAAGGCCTACAGCACTAACACTGTCTTTACCGCCAAATTGCCCCACCATCATCGTATCTATTACCCACACAACCATGTATAAAAGCATTTCTCCAACTGCAGGTAATGCTAAATTAAGTATTTCTTTTATTTCTTTTTTAGTTGCCATATAACACCTCCTATTTTTATTGCAAAAATACAAGGAAACATCCTATATTGTCTGTATTGTTTAGGGGCAATTTCAATTGGATTATAATGGAGTCCAAATAGATTTTGATCAGCACTTATATATTTGTTTTTTCTAAACTTTTTAATCACTAATAGTATTATAACACAATAGGAAAATTAAA
Source organism: Thermoanaerobacter sp. X514 (assembly GCF_000019065.1). Lineage (NCBI taxonomy): Bacteria > Bacillati > Bacillota > Clostridia > Thermoanaerobacterales > Thermoanaerobacteraceae > Thermoanaerobacter > Thermoanaerobacter sp. X514. The sequence continues at coordinate 1,239,329 of NC_010320.1, forward strand.
GTAACTGAGGCTTGTGTTGATAAAGGGATTTTTTAAATTTTGATTGAGTTTTTACATGGAAAAGTATAAAATATGAATAAAGGCAGTGTAGTGAGAAAATTAATTAAAGCCATGATTTTTAAATAATGAGACGGAGGCATATTTATATGTCTGAAATTATAAGACCAAAATATGAATACATTGCTTTTGATATTGCTAAAAGAATTGTAGATGGCGAGTTTAATGAGGGTGAGAGACTTTACGGCAGGTCAAATCTTGCGGGAATTTATAAAGTTTCACCTGAGACAATACGGCGTGCTATTTCCCTTTTACAGGACATGGGAGTAGTTTTTTCAGAACAAGGTAAAGGAGTAATTGTTAAATCGAAAGAAGCGGCACAAAGATATATAAATCAATTTAATGAAAAACAAACCTTAGAGGTCTTAAAAAATGAATTGGTTAAAATCGCTGAAGAAAGAAAAAAACTTGATGAAAGGCTGGAAACTATTTTACTAAAATTTATAGAATACGCTAATAGATTAAAAAATATTAGTGACTTTAATCCTGTTGAAATTCGCGTCAATGAGAAAAGCACTGCTGTAGGTAAGACTTTGGCTGAGTTAAAATTTTGGGATGTTACAGGTGCTACCGTAATAGCTATAAGGAGAGGAGAAGAGGTAATTATTTCTCCTGGTCCCAATGAGCAAATTAAAGGTGGAGATTATTTAGTTCTTGTAGGAAGTAAGGAGGCTTTCAAAAAAAGTATATCTCTAGTCGATAACTATACTGTTATTAGTTTTCCCTAGCAACAACATTAGTTGCTAGGTTATTTTTTGTAATCCCTTTTATTGACACAGTGACAACTTTATTATATAATATAGGTTGTCACTTGTAAAGGAGGTGTGGTAGCATTGATAAGATTTGAAAATATAGTTAAAACATATGGAGAAACTGAAATATTAAAAGGAATAAATTTAGAAATAAAAGATAATGAATTGGTGGTTTTGATAGGACCGAGTGGTTGTGGGAAAACCACTTCGTTGAAAATGATAAATCGCTTAATTGAACCAACCTCTGGCAAAATATATATAAACGGACAAGACATTTCTCAGATAGACCCAATCCAACTTCGCAGGAATATTGGATACGTGATTCAGCAAATTGGTTTACTTCCACACATGACAGTAGAACAGAATATAGAATTAGTTCCTTTGCTTAAAAATTGGCCAAAAAAGAAGAGAATTGAAAGAGCAAAGGAATTAATGCATCTTGTAGGAATGCCTCCAAAAGAGTATATGAACAGATATCCAAAAGAATTATCCGGGGGGCAACAACAGAGGATAGGAGTTGCACGGGCTTTAGCTGCAGATCCAGATATCATTTTAATGGATGAACCTTTTAGTGCCCTGGATCCTATTACAAGGTCTCAGCTACAAGAAGAACTTTTTGAATTGCAGCAAAAGTTGCAAAAAACCATTGTATTTGTAACTCACGATATGGATGAGGCGTTGAAATTAGGTGATAGGATCTGCATAATGAAAGATGGAAAAGTAGTGCAATTTGATACTCCCGAAAAAATATTGAAAAATCCAGCAAATGAATTTGTGGAGAATTTTATAGGAAAAAAACGAATGTGGATACAACCAGAGCATGTTTTAGCAAAAGATATTATGATTACCAATCCAATAAAGGCTCTTCCTTCCAGGACTCTTGCACAAGCGATAGAAATTATGAGTAATAGTGGTGTTGACAGTATTTTAGTGGTTAATAAAGAAAATCAACTTTTAGGCATAGTAACAGCGGAGGATATAAGGGCTAATAAAAACACTGCAAAACGGATAGAAGAGATTTATACTCGAAATGTTTATACAGTCAAACCTGATGATTCAATTTTAGATGTTCTTAAAATAATGGCGCAAAAAAATATAGGTTATGTACCAGTAGTGAATGAAAATAATTTGCTCCAAGGCTTGATCACGCGAAGTGCCCTGGTAAATTATTTAGGTGCAAATTATGCAGAATAGGAAGGAGGACTTTTAAATAGTGTTGGCAGAATATATAAATTTTATAAAAGATAGAGCTGACGATATTTTAATTTTAACAACTCAGCATATTCAATTATCTGTTATGGCTCTGATTATAGCTATAGCTATAGGAGTACCATTAGGTATCTTGATTGCAAAATTTCCTTCAACTTCTTCATTTGTCATTGGATTAGCCAATGCTGTACAAGCAATTCCAAGTTTAGCTTTGTTGGGATTTTTAGTGCCTTTTTTAGGTATAGGTTCAACTCCTTCAATAGTTATGATAGTTATGTATACACTACTACCAATTATAAAAAATACCTATACCGGTCTTGTCAATATAGATAAAGCTATTCTCGAAGCGGGTAAAGGTATGGGAATGACGGAGATACAATTAATGAGGATGGTGCAACTGCCATTGGCTTTACCTGTTATAATGGCAGGTATTCGAATAGCAGCTGTGACAGCCGTTGGTTTTACTACTTTGGCGGCGTTGATTGGAGCCGGTGGTTTAGGTCAATTGATTTACAGGGGGATATCGATGGTGAATAACCAGATGATACTAGCAGGTGCAATACCAGCAATGATTTTGGCACTATTGATAGACTATATTTTACTTTTAGTAGAAAAGATAGTAACTCCAAAGGGAATAAAATAAAAAAAGGAGGAGATTTTAAATGAAAAGAATTTTGCTATTAAGTTTGGTTTTTATTTTAGCTGTTACTTTCATGGCATCTTGCGGTATTGGCAGTTCTCAAAGGAATGCAAATGATACTGTAGTTGTAGGATCAAAAAATTTTACAGAGCAAATTATCGTAGCTAATATGGTTGCCGAAATGATTGAAGCACATACCGATCTCAAAGTAGTGCGAAAACTAAACCTTGGCGGTACAAATGTAAACTTTGAGGCGATAAAAAGGGGAGGTGCGAATAACGGAATAGATATTTATGTTGAATATACAGGGACAGGTTTGGTGGACATATTAGGGATGGAACCTACTACTGATCCAGAAAAAGCTTATGAAACAGTGAAGAAAGAATATAAAGACAAATGGAATATAGTATGGTTGAAGCCACTTGGATTCAATAATACCTATACTTTAGCTGTAAAGGATGAATTGGCAAAGCAATATAATTTAAAGACTTTTTCAGATTTAGCTAAAATTAGCGATAAGTTAATCCTGGGAGCTACAATGGAATTTTTGGAAAGGCCTGATGGCTATCCTGGTCTACAAAAAGTGTATAATTTTAAGTTTAAACACACAAAATCCATGGATATGGGTATAAGATATACAGCGATAGATAATAATGAAGTTCAGGTTATTGATGCTTTTGCTACTGATGGATTGCTAGTATCTCATAAACTAAAAATACTTGAAGACGATAAACACTTTTTCCCACCTTATTATGCTGCACCAATTATTAGGCAAGATGTGCTAGACAAACACCCTGAATTAAAAGATGTTCTCAACAAATTGGCAAATCAAATTTCTGATGAAGAAATGCAAAAACTTAATTACAAGGTCGATGGTGAAGGGCAAGATCCAGCAAAGGTAGCAAAAGAATTTTTAAAAGAAAAGGGATTAATTTAGCAGCAGAAATGCAAAGCTTCCTGAATTTGGTCAATCAGGAAGCTTTATTATTTTATTTTAAGAATTAAAAATAAATTTTCTTCACTTTATCAGTTCAATTTGATAAAATATGTACTATACATAAAAAAGGTATAAAGGGGGATGCATTGTGAGGAACATACGGATATACGACACCACATTAAGAGACGGAGTTCAAGGACAAGGTATATCTTTTACTGTAGAAGACAAATTAAAGATAGTTAAAGTTCTTGATGAGTTTGGTGTAGCCTATATTGAGGCAGGTAATCCTGGGTCTAATCCTAAAGATATTGAATTTTTTGAAAGAGTTAAAAATATTAAATTAAAAAATGCTAAATTAATCGCTTTTGGCAGCACAAGAAGAGCAAATACAACTACCGAAGAGGATGCTAATGTGATTTCTCTTTTAAATGCTGACACAGAGGTAGTAACTATTTTTGGCAAGTCATGGGATTTTCAAGTTACAGAAATTTTGAAAACCACTTTAGAAGAAAACTTAAAAATGATTTATGATACAGTAAAGTTTTTTAAAGACAAAGGTAAGTCAGTTATATTTGATGCAGAGCATTTTTTTGATGGTTACAAACAAAATCCAGAGTATGCTTTAAAGACATTAGAAGTAGCATTAGAGGCGGGAGTAGACAGTGTTTGTTTGTGTGATACAAAAGGTGGAGCTTTTCCGATGGAAGTTTATGATATAACAAAAACTGTTGTAGATAAATTTAATACGGAAGTAGGAATACATTGTCACAATGATAACGGAATGGCTGTTGCAGATTCTATAATGGCAGTACAAGCAGGGGCAATACAGCTGCAGGGTACAATAAATGGCTATGGGGAAAGGTGTGGCAATGCTAATTTATGTACTTTGATACCTAATCTACAACTTCTGATGGGATATAAATGTGTACCTGATGAAAATTTAAAGCAATTGACTCATTTAGCCAGATTTGTAAGTGAAATTGCAAATGTCACTTACGATGAAAGGGCGCCTTATGTTGGGAAAAATGCTTTTTCCCACAAAGCGGGGATGCATGCTGATGCTGTAAATAAAAATACTTATTCTTATGAACTGATTGACCCTTCTTTAGTGGGAAATAGTAGGACCTTTTTGATTTCTGAAGTTGCTGGCAGAGGAGCAGTGCTAAATGCCATAAATGAAATAGATCCAACTATTACAAAGGATTCTCCTGAAACCAAGTTAATTTTAGATAAATTAAAAGAAATGGAGTATTTAGGGTATCAATATGAAAATGCAGGAGGCTCTTTAGAACTTTTGATAAGAAAGGTTCTTGGAAAATATAAACCAGCATTTAATTTAAAAGAGTTTAAAGTTATTGTAAATGAGCCTTCTGTAAATAGTGTTAATTCTTCAGCACTTATAAAAGTGGAAGTCGATAGTATAGAGGAGATAGCTGCAGCTGAGGGAGATGGGCCAGTACATGCTCTTGATAATGCTGTAAGAAGAGTACTGGAGAGATTTTACCCACAGATAAAAGAGATGAGGTTGACAGATTATAAAGTGAGGGTTTTGGATTCTAATTCTGCAACTGCTGCTAAAGTTAGAGTTATAATAGAGTCTACAGACGGAAAAGATTCCTGGAGCACAATTGGGGTTTCTACAGATATTATTGAGGCTAGTTGGAGAGCCCTTGTTGATTCAATAGAGTACAAACTTAACAAAGAAAGTTAATTCAAAAGCGGAGAAATTGACATGAATTGTCATTGATGTTAAAGTAAAAATGAACATGTCAATTTCTCTTTTTTTGAAAGGAGAAATTTGAATGATAATAAGTGCCAGCAGGAGAACGGATATACCAGCTTTTTATAGTGAGTGGTTTTTCAAAAGGATGGAGGAAGGTTATGTTTTAGTGAGAAACCCTTTTAATTTTCGTCAAGTAAGTAAAGTTTTTTTAAATAAAGAAACAGTAGATGGAATTATATTTTGGACAAAAAATCCAGAAAAAATGATACCGAAATTGCATTTGATAGAGGACTATGCTTATTATTTTTTATTTACTTTAAATCCCTATGATAAAAGAATAGAGAGGAATGTGCCAGAAAAATCACATATAATTGAAATTTTTAAAAAGCTGTCTAGCAAAATAGGGAAAGAGAGGGTAATTTGGCGTTATGACCCTATTATTTTAACTCCCGAATTTGATATAGAATACCATGTAAAAAGCTTTAAGGAAATAATGTCTGAACTTTATGGATATACATCAAAATGTATAATCAGTTTTGTGACTCTTTATCCTAAAGTTTACAAGACTTTAGAAAAAATAGGGGCTTATGAGATAAACAAGGAACAGAAGTTAGAAATTGCATATAGATTTTATGAAATAGCGAAAGAGCACTCAATTAAACTTGAGACTTGTGCAGAAGAATTGGATTTATCGCCCTATGGTATAGAGCATGCGAGATGTATAGATAAAACTTTAATAGAAGAGCTTTCAGGTAAAAAATTCAATATAGGAAAGGATAAGAATCAAAGGAAGTTTTGTGGTTGTGATGAAAGTATAGATATTGGTGCCTATGATACTTGTCTACATGGCTGTATTTATTGCTATGCAAACAGCAATATAAGTTCTATAAAAAGAAATGTAAAGCAATATAATGTAAATTCTCCACTGTTGTGTAGCAAATTGACAGAAAAGGATACAGTAAAAGAGAGAAAAGTGGAATCTTGGGCTATTAGCCAAACTTCAATTTTTGATAAATGAAAAATCTGTGTATGTGGAAAAGTTTTCTTTGTTGTAGTATGATTGAATTATAAAATGTTTGTTGAGATATCAGTAAAGTCTTTAAAAAAGAATTATTAAAGGGATAGTTTTTGGCTATCCCTTATTTTTGTGCATAAAGCTCAATTATTTTTATTATAACTTCGACGGCTTTTTCGATTGCGTATGTTGGTATAAATTCATATTTACCATGAAAATTATGTCCACCTGTGAATAAATTAGGTGTTGGAAGTCCCATGTAGCTTAATCTTGCTCCATCAGTGCCCCCTCTTATAGGCACTATTTTAGGTTCGACTCCTACTAATTTCATTGCCTCTAATGCTGTATCAATTATGTGCATATGCTTTTCAATTATTTCTCTCATATTGTAATACTGGTCTTTAAGTTCAAGCTCTATTGTGCCTTCACCGTATTTTTTATTTAATGTTTCTACAATGCTTTTTAGGTATTCTTTTTTATCTAAAAAAGTTTGTTTATCAAAATCTCTGATAATATAATACATTTTAGTTTGTTCTACATTGCCTTCAAAATTGTTTAAATGATAAAATCCTTCATATCCTTCAGTATTGGCAGGAGTTTCATGCTCAGGTAACATATTTTGGAGTTCTATTCCAATCAAAATGGAGTTTTTCATCTTGCCTTTTGCTGTTCCAGGATGCACATTTCTGCCATTAATTTTGATTTTAGCACTGGCAGCATTGAAATTTTCGTATTCTATTTCTCCAATTCCACCGCCATCTACAGTATAAGCAAAATCACAATTAAATTTTTTTACATCAAATTTGTCTACACCCCTACCAATTTCTTCATCAGGTGTGAAGGCTACTTTTATATTGCCATGCTTTATTTCAGGATGATTTATTAAATATTCCATAGCTGTTATTATTTCTGCAATTCCTGCTTTATCATCAGCTCCCAAAAGAGTTGTTCCGTCTGTGGTGATTAAAGTTTTTCCTATGTAATTTTTAAGCTCTGGAAATTCAGTAGGAGATAATACTATGTTTTTTTCTTTGTTTAAGATTATATCTTTGCCATCATAATTTTCTATTATCTGAGGCTTTACGTCTTTGCCGCACATGTCAGGACTTGTGTCCATATGAGCTATAAATCCTATTGTAGGGAGTTCTTTGTCAGTATTTGAAGGAAGTAAAGCCGTAACATAACCGTTTTCATCTACATTTACCTCTTTAAGGCCTATTTCTTCAAGCTCATTTGCTAATTCTTTTGCAAATATTACTTGTCCCTCAGTGCTGGGATAAGTTGTTGAGTTTTCATCCGATGTTGAATGATATTTTACATATTTTAAAAATCTCTCCACTATTTTTGACATATTATAACCCTCTTTCATTTAAAATTTTTCCCAATGTAAAACTTCAGATAAAGCTTTTTTATATTTTGGTTGTGGTTCTTCTGCGGGATATCCTAATGATATAATAGAAATCATTCTTAAGTTGTCAGGAATGTTGAGGTATTCGTTTATTTCTTTTTCATAGGTTCTGTTATACCCAGCTACCCAACAGGAACCTAAGCCGTAGGCAGTAGCTGCGAGTAATATATTTTCTGTTGCTGCTGAACCATCTTCTAAATGATGTCTGTTATTTTTATCGCAGTAGACGATGACACAAGCTCCTGCATCTTTAATGAATTTCCCATATGTAGCTTTTTCTGCTATGAATTTAAGTCTTTCTTTGTCTGTTATAACGACAAAATGCCAAGGTTGTGCGTTATTTCCACTGGGAGCAAGCCTTGCGCAGTCTATTATGTCTTCTAATATTTCTTTTGGAATAGGTTTATCTATGTATTTCCTTATACTTCTTCTCTTTTTTAAAGCCTCTAATGCCTCCATAATTTCGCACCTCCTCTTTATATTATATCCCATAAAGTAAAAATTCCAAAAAGATTGACAAAAATTTATGGGTATGTAAAAATAAAGCTAAGTAAACTTATACATACTTTTGAAAAACTTGAACAACATAGATTTATGGTATAAAATAAGTATGTAAATAAAGAATGGAGGTTTACATATGAGGAAATTGATAAGCTTTGATTATTCAAAAGCGCTGCAATTTGTAAGTGAAAAAGAAATCGAATATATGGAAAGGCATGCAAAATTATCTCTTGATATGGTGCTTAGTAAAAATGCTCAAGGAAATGACTTTTTAGGATGGGTGAGTCTTCCCAAAGACTATGATAAGGCAGAGTTTGAACGCATTAAAAAAGCAGCAGAGAAGATTAAATCAGATTCTGATGTGCTTGTAGTAATAGGTATAGGTGGGTCTTATTTAGGGGCAAGAGCGGCAATTGAAATGCTTTCTCATTCCTTCTATAATTTGTTGCCAAAAGGTAAGAGGAATATGCCGGAGATTTATTTTGCTGGAAACAGCATAAGCTCTACATATTTAAGTGATTTATTTGAACTTATAGAGGACAAAGATGTATCAATAAATGTGATTTCTAAATCTGGTACTACTACAGAACCGGCAATAGCTTTTAGAGTTTTTAGAGATTTTCTTGAGAAAAAATATGGAAAAGAAGGGGCTAAATCGAGAATATATGTGACAACAGATAGAGCGAAAGGAGCTTTAAAAAAATTAGCTGATGAAGAAGGATATGAAACATTTGTGATTCCTGACAATGTTGGAGGAAGATACTCAGTTTTGACAGCTGTAGGCCTTCTACCAATAGCAGTAGCAGGCATTAGCATAGACGATATGATGCAGGGAGCTTATGATGCTTCAACAGTCTATACCAAAGACAACCTTAATGAAAATATCAGCATGCAGTATGCAATTTTGAGAAATATTTTGTACAGAAAAGGCAAAGCTATAGAAATACTTGTAAATTATGAGCCAAAGCTTCACTATTTCTCTGAATGGTGGAAACAGCTTTTTGGAGAAAGTGAAGGTAAAGACAATAAGGGAATTTATCCTGCTTCAGTAGATTTTACGACAGATTTACACTCAATGGGGCAGTTTATACAAGAGGGAAGCAGAAATATTTTTGAAACAGTTTTAAATGTTGAAAAACCTGTTAAAGATATAGTTATAAATGAAGACAAGGACAATATAGATGGGCTTAACTTTTTAGCAGGAAAAACTATAGATTTTGTCAATAAAAAGGCTTTTGAAGGAACATTATTGGCTCATACAGATGGAAATGTTCCTAACCTTGTAGTAAATATCCCTGAAATATCAGCTTACTATTTTGGCAATCTGGTCTACTTCTTTGAAATGGCTTGTGCTATAAGCGGATATATAAATGGGGTTAATCCATTTGACCAACCAGGAGTAGAGGCTTACAAGAAAAACATGTTTGCACTTTTAGGAAAACCAGGATATGAAAAAGAAAAAGAATTGTTAGAAAAAAGATTGGGAAAATAAATTAAAGGCCGGGCAATTGCGCGGCCTTTTTAAATAGGGGTTGACTTATTTTTTTGTGTACATTAAATCGTAGTATTCTTTTAACATTCTATTAGCTGAGAAAGCTTCATAAGTCGTCCTTATGCTTTCTCTCATCATGTTTTCCCATTTCGCTTTATCATTGTAGTAGGTTGGAACTACTTTATTTAAAAGGACGTCATAGAGTGCTTCAAGGTCGTGTTTGTCTAATTCTTCTATGTTGTCAGACTCAAAACCATCCCCAAATTGCCAGCCATTTACTCCGTTTATACAAGCTTCTGGCCACCATCCATCTAAAATACTTAAATTTAACACTCCGTTCATGGCGGCTTTCATGCCGGAGGTACCACTGGCCTCTAATGGTCTTCTTGGATTGTTTAACCACACATCAGTGCCTCGAGTAAGCATTTTTCCTATTGTCATATCGTAATCTTCTAAGAATACTACGCTTTCAGGATATTTCTTTGTCATCTCTATTAATTTTGCGACAATTTTTTTACCCACGTCATCTAATGGATGACCTTTTCCTGAAAACACCATTTGAATTTTTTTAGACCTTAAATAATCACCTATAACTTCGTCATTGGTAAATATAAGATCGCTTCTTTTGTAAGGAGCAGCTCTCCTTGAAAAACCTATCAAAAGTTTATCAGCGTCTAATTTAACTCCTGTTTTTTGATATACAAAATCAATTAATTCTTGTTTTAAAATATTGTGAGTTTGTAGGAGCCCTTCACCTTTGTTGTAGGCTTCTATTATCCTTTTATCTACCCAAGTATTTCTGTCAATACCATTGGTTATGGAGATTATAGGTGCTTTGTTGTCAACATGCTGCCACATTCTGTTTGCAGTTTGCCCGTGAAGTTTTGAGACACCGTTTGCAATGCGAGAAAGTCTCAAACCTGCGACTGTCATATTAAAAGGAACGCCACCAATTTGGGCCATTTGCTCAATTGAAAGGCCATTGTTTGCACCCATATACATAAGAAGTTCTAAATCGTGAGATTCGTTTCCTTCCTTAACAGGGGTATGGGTTGTAAATACTACTTCTTCCCTTGTGGCTTTCCATGCTTCTTCAAAACTCATATTTTGATTTTCCATTTTTTCTTTTATAAGCTCAATGGCTGCTAATACTGCATGCCCTTCGTTAAAATGATAAACATCAACATCAATTCCCAAAGCTCTTAAAGCTCTTACTCCGCCAATGCCTAATACTATTTCCTGTGCAACTCTTTCTTCACCAAACCATCCATAAAGTTGACCTGTTATCCATCTGTCCCCATTTTCTGGTATATCTGTGTCAAGCAAATACAGAGGAGCATTGTCAAAGTTGTCTATCAACCATACTTTGCAATACACATTTCTATTTCTTATTTTTACTTTTACCTTTACTCCAGTGTCCTTTAAAAAGTCGTACTTACGTGTGTAATTGCGATAGGCATCATAGGGGTATCCGTCTTCACCGATATGTTGTTCTGTATAACCTTGTTTCCACAGTATGCCTATTCCTACTAAAGGCATACCTAACTCTTTTGCAGCTTTTAGATGGTCTCCTGCTAAAATGCCTAAGCCACCTGCATATAGTTTGAAATCTGACTGTAAGCCATATTCCATGCAGAAATAGGCTACTCTTGGTAATTTTTCATTACCCATATTAAACCTCCTCATTTTCCAAGTGTTAAGTATATTATAATATTAAAAAAATCATTATGCAAGTGTTTGCACAAGTATTAAAAATAAAAACAGTGTTATTGCTCAATAATTTTTATATCTATGTACGGGCCACTCAGTGAATGCTAATACTAAAAGCATTATAAAATTCACAATAGGTATAAACATCAAAAGACCATATGCTCCTCCATAACCAGTTTTATCAAAAATTTTCCACCAGATTAAACCGTAAAGTATAATTGATCCAATAGAAAGGATACCAAAAATAAGAGATGAGAACATTCAAAACATTCCTTTCTCGAAAATTTATATTCTTTACAATTATAGTATAGCAAATAACATAAAAAATTTACAGATTTATTTTAAAAAAGTTAAAAGCCTGCAAAATCTTTAGAGAGGGACAAAAAAATTTCTATTGACATAGGAGTTAATCCATAGTATCATATAGCTTAAATAGTTTAACAATTTAATACTTTAAAATCTCTTATCGAGAGTGGTGGAGGGACTGGCCCGATGAAACCCGGCAACCGGCATTTTATATGCGTCTTGGTGCCAATTCCAGCAGCGTTTCGCTGAAAGATGAGAGAGTTTTGGTGTCTCTTCTTTTGGCGAAGAGACTTTTTTATTTTTAAAAATGGAGGCGATGTAGATGTTGAAAAATGAAAATTTGTGTACTAAACTTAAGAAAAGGAAGTTTGTTGTGACAGCAGAAATTTCTACGCCAAAAGGGGTAGATATAACGAAAACTATTGAAGAAGCGAGAAAATTAAAAGGCATTGTAGATGCCTTAAATATAACGGACTGTCCTATGGCGAATATGCGGATGAGTCCTATAGCAGTCGCTCACCTTTTACAAGACCACTTAAACATTGAAGCTATTTTTCATTTGACCTGTAGAGACAGAAATCTGATAGGCCTTCAGTCAGAGCTTTTAGGAGCTTATGCATTAGGGGTGAGAAATATACTTGCATTGACAGGAGATGACCCTTCCCGTGGAGATACTCCTCAGGCTAAAGGGGTATATGATGTAGATTCTATTGGGCTTTTAAAGATTATCAGTGCTTTTAATAGAGGTTATGATTACAATGGAAATAAATTAGATTCCCCAACAGAATTTTGCGCCGGTACGACTGCAAATCCAAATGATTTAAGGGATGAAGCACTAGAGAAGCTTAAAGTTAAGATAGAGGCAGGGGCAGAATTTATTCAAACACAACCGGTTTATGATGAGGAAATTTTATTTAAGTTTATTGAAAAGATTAAAAATTTCAATGTACCACTTTTGATAGGCATATTACCTCTTAAAAGCTATAAAATGGCAGTCAATTTAAATGAAAAAGTGCCAGGTATAGATATTCCAGAAAAAGTTTTAGAAAGGCTAAAGGATGGAGGAAGAGAAGAGGGAATAAACATAGCTGTAGAGTTTATAAAGCGGATACGCAGTGAAGTTGCAGGAATTCACATTATGCCTTTAGGGAGTACAAATGTTGTGTTAGAAATAATTTCAAGAGTCGATGATTTAGTCTGTGATTTTGCAGAAAATAACGTACAGATGAATTAAATGGAGGTTAAAAATGTTAGACATTTTTAAAGAACTTTCAAATAGAGTGATTGTTTTTGATGGAGCAATGGGGACACAACTTCAAGAGAGGGGTTTAAAAACTGGAGAGTGTCCCGAATATATGAATATAACCCATCCAGAAGTAGTATTTGATATCCACAGGTCCTATATAGAAGCAGGAGCGGATGTGATTGAGACAAATACCTTTGGCGCTAACAGGATAAAATTAGCAAAATATGGACTGGAAAATGAGGTTTTCAATATTGTCACTCAGGCTGTCAAAATTGCCAAAGAAGCTTCCAAAGATAAACCTGTGGCACTTTCTATAGGACCTATTGGAGAACTTTTGACCCCTTATGGAGACATGACTTTTGACGAAGCTTATGATGTTTTTAAAGAAGTAGTTATAGCTGCAGAAAGAGCGGGAGCAGATATTGTTTTAATTGAAACAATGTCAGATATGCTGGAGGCAAAAGCTGCCATTCTTGCTGCTAAAGAGAATTCAAACATGAAAGTTATATGTACAATGACTTTTCAAGAAGATGGAAGGACTCTCATGGGGTCAGACCCTATAACTGTAGTAGTTAGTTTACAAGGGTTAGGATTAGATGCCATTGGCGTTAACTGCTCGACAGGTCCCGATAAAATGGTAAGTGTAGTGGAAAAAATGTCTCAAGTTTCTCGCATACCTATTATTGCACAACCTAATGCAGGTATGCCTGTCATTCGCGACGGCAAAACAGTTTACGACTTAAAACCAGAAGAATTTGCTAGTTTCTTTCCTTCTCTTGTTGAAAAAGGAGCATCTATAGTGGGAGGGTGCTGCGGTACTACTCCTCACTATATAAAACTTGTTAAAAAAGCTGTAAAAGATTTAAAGCCAAAAGTCAAAGTCAACAAATTTACAGCTGTAGCTTCCAATACAAAAACAGTTTTCATAGGCCACGATTATTCTTTAAGGGTTATAGGGGAACGTATAAATCCTACTGGAAAAAAGAAGTTAAGTGAGGCTTTTTTGGCGGGAAATGTGAGTTTAGCAGTAGAGGAAGCTATAAAACAGCAAAAATGCGGAGCGGAAATATTGGATGTAAATGTGGGAGTTCCTGGGGTAAACGAAGAAGAATTACTTCCTAAAGTAGTTTCTGAAATACAAAATGTGGTAGACATTCCTCTTCAAATAGATAGCACTAATATTAAAGCTGTAGAAAAAGCTATAAGAATTTTAAGAGGTAGACCCATAATCAACTCTGTAAGTGCAAAAGAGGAAAGTTTAAAAGAAGTGCTTCCTATTGTCAAAAAATACGGAGCTTGTGTTGTAGGACTTACTGTAGGAGATAAAGGGCTTCCCAAAGATAGGCATGAAAGAATTGAAAATGCGAAAAAAATTATAAAAAAAGCGGAAGAGTATGGCATACCTAAAGAGGACATATTGATAGATTGTATTGTGCTGACGGTTTCTTCTGAGCAGGAGGCCGCAATTGAGACTTTAGAAGCGATAAAATTGGCTAAAGAAGAGTTAGGAGCAAATACTGTTGTGGGACTTAGCAATGTTTCCTTTGGTTTACCTGAAAGAAGGTTGATAAACTCTACTTTTTTAGCAATGGCAGCATCTTATGGGCTTACTACTGCTATTATAAATCCCTGCGATGAAGCCATGATGGACACTTTGAGGGCATCAATGGTTTTACTAAATAAAGATAAAGGCAGTGTAAATTATCTAAAAATATATGGTAACAGGCAAAAAGAGGAAGGTAAAGAAAAAGAACAGCAAAAAATTCAGGAAGAAGATTTAAAGTCAAAGTTCTATATCCAAATTTTAGAAGGTAAAAAATCAGGAGTAGAAGATATAGTAAAAAATATTTTAGAGAAGGAAGTTCAGCCTCTTTCTATAGTTGATAACATAATAATTCCTGCCTTAAAAGAAGTGGGAGATAGATATGAAAAAGGCATATATTTCTTGCCACAACTTTTGAGCTCTGCAGAAGTGGTGCAAAATGCTTTTAGGATAATAAAGGAAAAGCTTCCAAAAGGTTCAGTATCTAAAGGCAAAATAATACTTGCTACAGTTGAAGGAGATGTACATGATATAGGAAAAAATATAGTAAAAGTTTTGCTTGAAAACTATGGATATGATGTAATTGACTTAGGAAAAGATGTCAAAGGAGAAGTGATATTAGAGGAAGTAAAGCGAACAGGGGCACCGTTAGTAGGTCTAAGTGCTTTGATGACGACAACTTTGTTTAATATGGAGAAAATTATCAAACTGCTTAAAGCAAATACTGATGTGAAAATAATGGTAGGCGGGGCTGTTTTGACTGAGGAATATGCCTATAAGATTGGAGCAGATTATTACGGAAAAACGGCTCAAGATGCAGTTAAAATTGCTGATAAGTTTTTCTTAAAAAATGCTCTTTTATGTAAAACTTGTGGTATTTAAAGGTGGTGTAGAGGTGTCAGTAGAAGCGGTGAAAGAGTTTTTTAAAGAGAAAGGATATGATATTAAAATAAAAATTTTTGAAGATACAAGCACTGTGGAAAAAGCAGCTAAATCTTTAGGGGTAACTCCTGGGGAAATAGCAAAGTCTATGCTTTTTAGATTAAAAGATAAATATATTATGATTATAACAGCAGGGGATAGAAAAATAGACAATAAAAAATTTAAAGATACTTTTAAAACAAAAGCAAAAATGGCATCCCCAGAAGAAGTGTTAGAAGTTACAGGGCATCCTGTTGGTGGCGTTTGTCCTTATGGGCTGAAAAATCCGGTTGAAGTATATTATGATGTGTCTTTAAAAAATTATGAGGTAGTATATCCTGCAGCTGGTGATACAAATGCTGCTGCTACCATAAAAGTCGAAGACCTTGATAAAATAGTAGAAGGAAAATGGGTAGATGTATGCCAATAGACATACATCTACTTTTTTAAAAGAATTTTTTACTTTCCATATATTCTCTTACCTGTACTAAAGTTTCTCCAAATCTTTGAAAGTGTACAATCTCCCTTTCTCTCAAAAACCTTAGAGTATCTTTTACACAAGGGTCATCTGTGAGATTTATTAAATGTTCATAAGTTGCTCTTGCTTTTTCTTCGGCTGCCATATCTTCGTGTAGATCAGCGATTGCATCTCCTTTAGCCTGGATATAGGCGGCGGTCCATAACATTCCTGTTGTATCTGCATAGAATAGGCCTCTATCATGTTCTGTATAGTATTCCCCTAATCCTTCTCTTTTTAATATTTCTACTGGTACTCCCTTTAAAAGCTTGAAAACAAGAGTTGCTATTATTTCAAGGTGTGCTAATTCTTCTGTAGCAATGTCTGTCAAAACTGCTTTTGCTTTTCCTGTAGGCATGACGAATCGCTGAGTTTGATATCTTAAAGCGGCTGCCAATTCTCCATCAGGGCCTCCATATTGGGCGATGAGGTATTTTGCCATTTTTACATCTGGTTTGCATACTTTAGCAGGATATTGTAGTTTCTTTTCATAAACCCACATAGCAAAGTCCTCCTCAATATTCTATTTCCCAAGGCCATGGGTCATCTACCCATTTCCAAGGATATTGACTTTGTGAATGACCAAAAACCATCAAGGGCCCGTAAAATTGTTCATATTGTTGTTTCAACATAGACAATTGGTTGGAATAATAGTTATAGTCTTGAAGGGCTTTTTGGTCATCGGGATGGGTGTCTAAATATAGATTCAAATCTATACAGGTAAACTCTATTTCCATGATTTTCTTAAGCAAAGATATTTGATTGCCATCCATTTTATCACCTCATTTTTTCGCCTACATAAGGCATATCAAGTTCAGGAAAAACAGTGCCTTTTTTAATGGCTTCTTCCGGAGGATAAAGAGATACATATTTCTGTAAAGGCACATAAGCCTGTGCAAGCTTTAGAGGAGGAAAAGCATAATCCTGCACATAAGGATTATAGTCGTACATTTTTAAACCTCCCAAATCTGTATATTTACTAATATAATATTCTTGTATATATGTTTGTGATACAATAAAAAAACAATCAAAAGTGTGTACAACTTTATTAAAATTATGTAAAGGTTATTTTATTTTTTGATAAAAACATTTTAGTGAATTATATTAGAATTATTGAGAAAAAAGAGGTATAATCTAAATAGCGAAGGAGGAATGAGAGTGAAAAGAAATGATATTATAACAGTTGAGATAAAAGACATGGAATTTGGTGGATTTGGGATAGGCTATTTTGAGGGGAAAAAAGTAAAAATAAAAGGAGCACTTTTGGGGCAAATAATAAAGGCAAAAGTTAAAAAAGTAAAAAAGGATATGGTAGAAGGCGAAATAGTGGAAGTAATGGAGAATTCTCCTTTGGAGAAGCAAAGCTTTTGCCCTCACTTTGGAGATTGTGGTGGTTGTATTTATCAAAATGTTGATTATTCAGATCAACTTAAGATAAAAGAAGATATTGTAAAGAAGCTTCTTGAAAAAGAGGGAATAAGAGATTATGAATTTTTAAGGATTGTGAAAAGTCCTAAAGAGCATGGTTATAGGAATAAAATGGAATATACTTTTGGAAAAGATAAAGAAGGTAATGAGGTGTTAGGACTTCATAGAAAAGGTAGATTTTATGAAGTGGTTATGACAGATAAGTGTAATATTGTTGATGATGACTTTCTAAAAGCTTTAAATCTCACTTTTGATTATGCAATAAAAAAAGGACTACCTTTTTATGATAAAAAAACTCATAAGGGTTTTTTGAGACATTTGGTGGTTCGGAAAGCTTCAAAAGCAGGGGAAATTTTGTTAAATATTGTAACAACAACACAGTTGGAACATGACTTTAAAGAGCTTATTGAGATATATAAAAATGTGGATTTTGAAAGTCGGCTTGTAGGTGTACTACATACTCAAAACGATTCCTGGTCAGATGCTGTAGTATGTGAAAAGTTAAATGTGTTATATGGAAAAGATTATCTTATTGAAGAGCTTTTAGGATTAAAATTTAAAATAAGTGCATTTTCTTTTTTTCAGACCAATTCATACGGGGCAGAAAAACTTTATGAGACGGTGAGGGAATTTGCAGGAGATGTATCTGACAAAATAGTTTTTGATTTGTACTCCGGTACAGGGACCATAGGTATAATTATGGCTCCAATGGCTAAAAAAGTGATTGGGATAGAACTTGTGGAAGAAGCAGTTATGTCGGCGAGGGAAAACGCAGAACTCAATGGACTTAAAAATTGCACTTTCATTGCCGGTGATGTCTCAAAGAAACTCAAAGAAATTAAAGAAATGCCTGATGTGGTGATTGTGGATCCTCCAAGGTCTGGAATCAATCCAAAAGCTCTTGAAGATATTATAAAATTCAACCCTCAAAAAGTAGTTTATGTTTCTTGTAATCCTGAATCTCTTGCAAGAGATTTAAAAATTTTTAGTGAAGGAGGATATAAAGTAGATAAAGTAAAATGTGTAGACATGTTTCCTCATACCTATCACGTGGAGTGCGTAGTATTGATGTCAAGGGTTGAGAAGTAGCTCTACTAAAAATACTGATAAATAAAGGGTTTCCAGACATTAGGTTTTTCTCACGGTTACTTTGCCGGAAGAAATAATGTCAGAAAACCCTTATTTTTATTGTTTGCGGTAACATATCAACTGCCTTGAAAGTGATAGGGTTGAGTTGATAGGTTAGATATTTTAACAGGGTTGAGGAGACAGGATGGATATAAATTTCTGCTTAATTTTCTTCACTGTTTTCTATTTCTTTCAATGATACCCCGTCTTTCGTTTTCCATTCTACCAGTCCATTTACGTGCCCGCCAATGACAAAAGCAGCAGCATATGATGGGCTACGAAATAAGATGTTTTCTTGAAGTATTCCATTTTCATCTATTTTGGCTTTTTGTCTACGTTCTTTAATTCCAGGTGGAATGCTATCAGAATCTATAGTTTCTATACGACTGCCTTGTAAGACGACAAAGCCCTCGTTTGTTTGCTTACAGCTTGCCTCAATTACTTGTCCACTCTTACGACTTTTTCGCTTCATAAAGAGAAGCAATTCTTCTTCGGGAGATTCTACTGTGATAGCTGCTTTTGGTTTATCTGTTAGTGGTTCGAATAATTTGTGTCCAAGAGCGCCCATTATAATCTTAGCGTAATCAATGAACTCTTCAAGCTCACTTTCTTTTTCCTCGGTTATATTTCCTGGAGTAGGGTCGTTTCCATTCTTAACCACATACCGGTTTGCCTCTACTGCAAGTCCACAAAAGCGGTTCTCAAGATAACTTATCTCTGTGGGACCAAAGGAGTTATTGGACGTAGTGAATACAACAGCCTCTGTCCAATAATCTTTATCAGGATTTCGCTTATGTTCTATCAACCGACAGAGAAGACCCTCTCCATTTTTTCGTACTCCAGCTTGACCAATATAAACCATATTGTCGTCTGTTTGATCGGAAGTGCCAAATAAGAAGTAAACACCGCTCTGTGATAAATCTTCGCGTCCCTTGCACTTATCTAGTTCTGTTCGAGGTATTTTGTAAGCCACGCCTGTCCAATTAGCAAGAGTACACTTTATTCTCCCATTTGGTGTGCCATCCATTAAAAACAAATTTATACTTTTTCCTCGTTTAGCCATAATCCTTTACCTCCCTCGTAACAGCTTATTTGTTATTTGAATCATTGGAAGGAGTTTCAAATGGCTTTCCTTCAGGGTTATACGTTAAATTGAAAACAAGATCCGACAGCCATTTCTTAAACGAAGGATTATCATTAAACTGCTTAAATAACTCCATATTATCCGCCATTATACTAAATATAACCGACTGAAGGGCACGTTCACTTTCCATACGCGCATTTTGCTTGTCTGAATTTTTCATTGCGTTAATATAGCGCTCGTCTTTTGTAACCATTCCTGGTATTTCTAGAATTTGGCGGCGAACATTATCAGCATCGTTCCAGTCTATATTGCCGAACAAGTCATTAAATGATGAAAGAATGCTAGAAAGTAAATCCATTTCTGGCTCCACTATGCCACCTACACGACCAGCAGGTACAGGGCCAATCTCAGCGTCAGCATCATCTAATACAAGAGACATAGAATCACGAGCTTCCACTCGGTAACTATCTAAATCAATTGAATCTAGTATCCCTTGAGATAAATCATCTTCTTTGGGAGAAGGAAGTTTAGGTATTAATAAATTTAAAAATATTGATAGCTTTTCCCATTCTGCATTACCGTAAGGAAGAATAGCTCCAAGAAAGCCGTATGTTCGAACAAATGCTTTTGCTGCACTTTTGAATTCAATTTTCCCTTCGTCATCAAGCTCTTTGTAAATAGCAGTACATGCATCGAGGATAGGATCTAACCTATCACGTTCTGCACCATTTAAGTACAGTTCAACAAGCGAATCAACATGCCCACTTTCGTATACTTGATGGGATTCCATAATTGCTATGAGATCATAAAGCTTGTTCGGATCAGTTTCATTAGACAGAATAGTTGTCCGATAATATTTTGAGAATGCTGCTTCAATGGTCTCTGTTTTATTTGCAAAATCAAGTACAAAAGTATCATGTTTCTGTGGATGAGAGCGGTTCAGTCGAGATAGAGTCTGAACCGCCTTTATATCAGATAGCATTTTGTCAACGTACATTGTATGGAGTAGTGGTTCATCATAACCCGTTTGGAACATATCAGCCACTATAAGAAATCGATATGGATCCTTACGGAATACCTTCTCAATTGTATTATCTGGGAAGCCATTAATTGCTGCAGAGGTTAAAGTTTTACCACCATATTCTTTTTCCCCAGAAAAAGCAATAATAGCTTTATAAGGACTACGCCTGTCAGCAAGGCATTTATTAATTGCGTAATAGTATTCTATACAGCGCTCTATACTACTCGTAACCACCATAGCTCGCGCTTTTCCTCCGATTTTTCCTTTTGAAATAACCTGATCATGAAAGTGGTTCACCATGATTTCTGCTTTTTGTGATATGGCAAATTTATTGCTTTCTACAAATTGACGGAGTTTCTTTTGTGCTTTTTTCTTGTCAAATAAAGGATCATCTTCAATGGTTTTAGCAAGTCTGTAATAACTGTCAACAGGGGTATAGTATTTAAGTACATCTAAAATAAAACCTTCTTGAATTGCTTGCTTCATTGTATATACATGGAACGGACGATGTTTAATTTCATCTCCGTCTTGGTATGGGATACCAAACATTTCAAGGGTTTTGTTTTTCGGAGTAGCGGTAAATGCAAAATAGCTAGCGTTCTTCAGCATTTTGCGCCCTTCCATAAGGCGGTTGATTTTATCTTCAAAATCTTCCTCTTCTCCAGTAACTTCACCCGATAATACAATATTCATCTTAGCCGACATGTTACCGCTCTGTGATGAATGGGCCTCGTCAATAATTATGGCAAAAGAACGCCCTTTGTGTTCTGAACCTATACTATCAAGAATAATAGGGAACTTATGTACAGTAGTTATTATAATCTTCTTACCGCCATTGATTGCTTTCCTTAAATCATCAGAGTGTTCTGCCCATGCTACAGTGCTAGAAACCTGCATAAATTGTTTTATCGTATCTCGAATTTGTTTATCAAGTATTACACGGTCTGTAACAACTACCACAGAGTCAATGATGGCTTTTCCATTCTTTTCGAGTCCTACGAGTTGATGAGCCAGCCATGCAATAGAATTTGATTTTCCACTACCAGCACTATGTTGAATTAAGTATCTTTGGCCAACACCATTATGTCGTACATCTGCGAGGAGACTTTCAACAGCAGACAGTTGATGGTAACGTGGGAAAATTTGTGTATATGTTTTCTTTTTTGTTTCCTGGTCTACTTTTTCAACAACTTGAGCGTAATTTTCGATTATATGTGCAAGCATATACTTTTCAAGGATGTCCTTCCATAAATAATCTGTCATTATACCAGAAGAATTTGGAGGGTTGCCGGCTCCATCATTGTACCCTTTGTCAAATGGCAAGAACCAGGAAGCTTTACCATCAAGCTTAGTACTGAACTTGACCCTTGCATCATCTACTGCAAAATGAACCATACAGCGTTTAAATTGGAAAAGCAGTTCCTTCGGATCACGATCCGTTTTATATTGGTAAACAGCATCATCAACATTTTGCTTTGTAAGTTGATTCTTAAGCTCGCATGTTATAACTGGCAAGCCATTGATAAAAATGCACAAATCAAGGGCAAGACGAGTCGCATCTTTTGAATACTGCAGTTGTCGTGTAACACTGAAAATATTCTGCTCAAATAGAGCTTTTGCTTTTATGTTTCTCTCACTTGGTGTTAGATAAAACATAACCAGGTCAGCAGGATAAACCTTAATACCATTACGAAGTACATCAATAATTCCGCGTTTTGCTATTTCACCACGCAATCGGTTTAGAAACTGAGCCTTTTTTAAGTCGCTTTTAAATACACCGAGTTTCTCCATTTCATCTGGCTGCGTCGCTGAAAGAAAACGAAATAGGCGTGTTTCATCAATAGCATAGTCACGGTTATAGTCAGCATTGCTGCCTTGTTCATAACCATTTTGATTTACAAGCCAATCTACAATCAAAGATTCAAGACCACTTTCTCGTGTATTAGTAGCAGTCATTATTCCACCTCCGTTCTATTTATAACAATGGATTAATAAATTGAATTAGCGCCGTAATTGCCGCAGCAAACTCAGCGGTTCCTTTTAGCATTTTCAATCCGGAAACTGCAGTTTTTATAAAACCTTTTCTAGGGTTTTCAGATTTTATTTCTTCTTCTATAACTTCTAAATTGCTATTCAAAATTTCAGCATCTTCGTTTGATAAACCATCAGCAGTTTTTCTCACTGCTTGTATCAACTTTTCAAGTTGGGTAGTATCAATGCCCACTGTATTGGTTGCTGAAATGGAAGCATTGTCGTTGGCAATATTGACTTGTCCATTTTGTACTGTAATTGAATAAATAATTTTTTCATCAACTCCCATATCAATTCCTATCTTGGTTAAGTATCTTTCTATATGGTGAATTAATACCATAACAACTCGGTCGTTGAATCCTTTGATTTTGTCTTGATATTTTTTTGAAGACGAATATCCAAAGGCAACGCCTAGATGTATTTCGATGTTATTTTCAGCAATATAGTTTAAAATTGCAAAGATATTTCGAATCTCTTCTTCATCTGTATCCCCGAGAGAAAAAATGCATCTTCCGTAAGAACGACTAACTTCGTCAAACTCTTGTTTCAAGTCTTGATCACAAACTCCACAAGCTATAATGTAATCAATAATAATAGGTGTATTTTTAATAAAAGCAATAAATTTTGATAGCACATTTGTATAGTCGTTGAAATCAGCTTGTAGAAGACGATTAGAAATACTGTTAAAATCGTACATGATTTTTCTTAAGTCTGCTCTATTCAACTTCATAATTTTTCACCCCACAAAACGGGCAGTAGCACCCGGTCATACTTAGAATAGGCTTTATTTTGGCAGTGCGCTTGCAACACGGAAATGATACGATTTCTAGAGCTTCAATTCCAGAATGAATGGGATTTTCAGGCTCATGCTTGGGACGTTTTCCAGCCTTAAAAGTAACAGGTCCTTTCCTAAATTGACGCTCAATTTTTTTAAATTCTTCGTGGATAATGTCCATCGCCTTGTTATGAGCCATTGCCATAGCCAACTCTAATACATCCTCTGTAATATAGTCTTCTCCTACAAGGCCACAACTTGGACAAAAAAGTTCAAGTACGCCATCGTCCTCTATATCAGAAGGAGTAGCTTTGAAGAAAGTACCACAGTTGGGGCATTGCAAAAGTATATATCCATCGTTATCTGCTGGTATAGATATTTCCATATGAATATCGTCGGTCATGTTATTCCACCTCCATTTCTCCGCCTTCTTCCTCAAGGACGATATTATCATCAATTTCACCGTCGATAGTTTCATCAGAGTCGCCTTCATATTCAGGTATTTCGATATCACGTACATCGACTTTCCCTGTTACCACATCCGAAATAAGGCGGATACGGTATTCTGTTAATAGTTCTATTTCACGATTTAATGTTTCGTACAACTTATCGAACTTAGCTAAACGATTATCGAGATATTCAAGAATTTCACTTTGCTCGGCTATACTAGGAATTCCCAACTCGAAGTTACTTATGAAGCTGCTGGGAACCCGTTTTTGCCCGGCAGAACCTGTCATTACATTAGCGCCTTCTATACGAAATTGTTGTAATTGTGTAATCATATATAGATAGCGTGGCAGAACTTTTTCGTTTGCTCTTAATACAATTAATTCTGTAGTACCAAAACCAATATTTGTTTCAAGGGTATCTAAGCAAGCACCCTTACCATTTTCAAAACATGGGGTAATCTTTGCAACAATAACGTCATTTTTAGCAAAAGATGAAAAACCATTTCTTACATCTTTGAGTTTGCGTTTTTCGCAACAATCAATTTTTCCATCCGATGAAATATTCTCCATTGGTAGAAAGACTACATAATCTTCTAAAGAGTATTTCTCTAGTTGAGATGTAATGGATGCATTAATTCGGCAAATACGCTTAAGCTTCATAACAGACCAATGCGACGGAATTTCACCTAACCAGATTACTCCACTTTCTTTTCTATTTGCGTGTGGATTAATTCCATACATAATTACGTTATCAATGGTAGCCTTGCGGTACTCGGTCAGCAGTGCGATCTGCTTTTTCTTTGCCTGGATAAGTTTATTGATTTTAGCAAGCTTCCAGTCAAGAAAACGCACAATCTGGTCTTGTTCCTCAATGCTTGGAACTGGCAGATATATAGATTTCATTTCTGTATATCTAGTTGTCCACAGGTCAGCAACAATTCCTCGACCATTTCTGTAAAACTCTTCGATAAAATAATGGCTTTTAAGCAGATAATGCATATATCGACCATTAACAAAAGAGCGCGGCTTTAACACTATGTTAATTAGTGAAACAGAACCATCATAATTGGATATGCCGCTGGAACCTCTTCTATCCGAACGACTATTTATTACAAAATCTCCTTTTATAACAAGTTTACGATTATCACCATTATTTGTTTTTGCAACAGTAGCAATTTGAGGGACAACCCCAGCTTTACTTACAGAAAGAGGTGAATAATCCTTATCTGATACTTTTTCACTTCTTTCCACAAAAAGTTCACGTATTTTATGAGATTCCCAATGGTTTGGGATACTATTAAGCCATAGAGCAGGAGTTTCTTTATATTTTGGATAGGGCTTCAGCATATTCTCAACCCCCTATAATCTCAGCAAGTAATCCGTCTGTCTCTACTTCGAGAGCACGAATGTCTGCTGTTATTTCTTCTAGTGTTCGCAGCTGAATTGGTTTATAGAAGTATTTTGTAAAACTAATCTCATAACCTATCTTGGTTTGCTTCTCGTCAATCCATGCATCGGGAGCAAAGGGTTTTACTTCTTTTTCAAAGAATGCTTCGATGCCACCTTCATAGGTAAAAGGTATTTGTTCTGTATCTGTTAACTCCTTATTAACCACAGGTTTTCCTTTTTTATCTTTCTGAATAGTACCATCTTCATTGTAAGCAGGGCGAAGGACAGTTACTTTCCAATAACCAAACTCGTTGTTATCAAAAATTTTGCTATACTCATTTTCCTCAAAAGCCATATACAAATCTAAAATTTGACGTCTAATTTCGGAAGTAAATTCACAGTTCTTTTTCCCAAGGTTTTTACGAAGTGGCGACTTTAATAAAGTAGCATCTATAAGTTGAATTTTGCTCTTTCTGTGTTCTGCTTTGTTATTCGAAAGAACCCAGATATAAGTGCCTATGCCTGTGTTGTAGAACATGTTTTCCGGCAAAGCAATAATTGCTTCTACAAGGTCATTCTCAATTAAATAACGACGGGCATTGCTTTCTCCGGAGCCAGCATCACCGGTAAATAAGGAAGAACCATTATGAACTTCTACGATACGGCTACCTAACTCGGTAGTTTTCTTCATTTTTGCAACATTGTTTAGTAGGAAAAGTAACTGTCCATCACTTGTTCTTGGAATCATACTGAAATTAGGATCATCAGCAAAGTTGGTCACAAAACGACTGTCCATAATATCTTTCTTGCCACCGAGCTTATCTGCGTCAACTTTCCACGATTTACCATATGGTGGATTACTTAGCATGAAATCAAACTGATAAGTAGGAAATTGGTCATTTGAAAGTGTGGAACCAAACCCAATATGGTCTGCTTGATCACCTTGACCTTGTAGTAAAAGATCAGACTTAGCTATAGCATAGGTTTCTGGGTTTATTTCCTGACCAAAAAGATGAATTGATACTTTCCTACCAGCTTTTTCAGCAAGTTCAATAAGACGATCTTGGGCAACAGTAAGCATACCACCTGTTCCACAAGCTCCATCATAGCATGAGTAAGTTGCATCCTTAATTTTATCTGCTACTGGTACAAATATAAGGTCTGCCATTAATTCGACAACATCACGTGGTGTGAAGTGTTCCCCGGCCTCTTCGTTGTTTTCTTCATTAAAGCGGCGAATAAGTTCTTCAAAAATTACTCCCATGGTATGGTTATCAAGACCAGGTAAACGGATTTCTTTCTTTTCATCATCTTTATAAACCGGGTTAGGACTTAAGTTAATTGTAGGTGATACAAATTTTTCGATAACAGCGCCAAGTATATCCGCATCAATCATGGTGTCTATCTGATTGCGAAATTTGAATTTATCTAATATTTCCTGAACATTAGGAGAGAAGCCATCCAAATAGGCTATAAAATCTGCTTTTAAAGTTTGTTTCTTTGCTCTAGAGGTTAAATCGCGCAAGCAAAAAGGTGAACTGTTGCAAAATGACTGTCCAGCAGCATTGCATAGTGCAGCAGTTTGATTGGTGATGCCTGCCTCGTCTAGTTTCTTTTTCATTTCAACGCCTCATGATCTTACAATCACAACCATAGATGAAAATGAACTAAGTGGGTACTTGCATATTTCTGCTTATATGATAAACTTGGAAATAGTGCAGGAACAAAGTTTGGGCGTTCATTGGAGGAATAAATACCCCGTTTTTCAACGTAAACCGATTGCCTTCGAGTACAACCAACTGTGCACCTTAGGGTAGCACGTGTAGTAAAGTTCATATAATCTCTGGCAATCATTCCTGCCAAAATAATTAATTTAGGAGCTGATCTATATGCAAGATATCCTCGAATGCTGTTGTGGACTTGATGTGCATAAAGAGTCTCTAGTAGCTTGCTTACTTAAAGGACCGGTTAATCAACAACCTTCGTCGGAAATAAGAGTATTCTCTACTTTACGTGACGATCTTGAGGCTCTTAAAACATGGCTTGTTGAGCAAAACTGTATGCACGTGGCCATGGAAAGCACAGGTATTTATTGGATACCTGTCTATGAAATACTTGAAACAGCCTTTGATAGCTCCATATCTCTTGTTATCGCCAATGCAAGACATATGAAGAACGTGCCTGGCAAGAAAACTGACATGAAAGATGCTGAATGGATTGCCACTCTCTTAAGAGCAGGCCTTCTAAACGGCAGTTTCATACCGGATAAAGACATACGCGAGTTAAGAGAGCTTACCAGATACCGTAAAAACGTTATAGCCGATATTACTTCTCAGAAGAACCGCATTGAGAAGTTTTTACAAAGCTGCGGTTTTAGACTCTCCTCTTTTATATCGGATATATTTGGTGTTTCCGGTAAGGGTATAATAAAGCATCTATATACTCATGGTAGCATTACTATAGATGACCTTGATGGTTATCTAAAGACGCAAACTCGCAGCAAGATAAATGAGATAATGTCGGCTATAAACGGTAAATTGGATAAACATCAAATGCAATTTCTCAAGATGATATTTGAACACCTTGAGAGCCTTGAATCTCATCTTTCAGAAATTGAAAGCCAAATTAACTTATTCATCCAAAAATACGACCATCAGATAGACTTACTAGATAGCATACCAGGCATAGATAAGGTTGCTGCATCTACCATATTAGCGGAGATAGGCACTGATATGAGCAAGTTTAAGACCGCCGAACATATTTGTTCATGGGCAGGATTAAGCCCAGGCAATAATGAGAGTGCCGGTAAAAAAAACGAGTAAGCGTCAACAAAGGTAACCCATATATAAAGAGTATACTCTGTGAGGTAGCCTGGGTGATAACTCGCCAAAAGAAATCTTATCTCTGTGCATGGTATTGGAAGATGCGGCAACGTAAAGGTCATAAAAAGGCTATCGTAGCTCTTGCCAGGAAACTACTTGTAATTATCTATACAATGCTTAAAACAGATACAATGTATGATGAAAGCTGTTTTGATATACGCAGGCAACAAACCGAGCAAAAGAGGGTTGTAAAGATGGTCAGCGAACTCAAGAAACTCGGTTTTGAAGTAAAGCAGCCTGTATAACAATTGAAATATTTCCGTTATATCGCATATCTATTTGGCAAGTATAGGTAATTATGCTTGCATAGGATAGTATTGTCTTTTTTAAAGATTATCTATATTCAATTGTGAATGTGCAGTTCACTAAAGATTTTTGGCCTTTAGTGGATTATAAGTCATTTTCGTAGTAAGAACAGCAGGCTTTGTTTCCTCTAATACAGCATCTAATCTACGGATTACTGTCATAGGCAAGATTACATCTCTGTATTTACCTCGTACATATACGTCTCGTAGGCAGTCGTCGGCTATTCCCCATATAAAGTTTACTATTGAATTGTAGGTTTGGTTATCCATATAAAACACTTCCTTTCAAATAATGAAATTCTTATAATGCTAAAGGGTTTTTTAAACATCATCTGTTTCACTTTTCTCAGCCGCGCCACCTGAGCGAATCCATTCATCAACTTCGGAAATTTTAAATTTCCATAGCCTACCTACCTTATGGGCTGGCATGTTGCGATTGTTAATCCACTGCAGTACAGTTTCACGACTTACACCCAGATAATCTGTAATAATATCCATTGAAGACCATTTTTCTAGATTTTGATCTTTGCTCATTAAATAAGCCTCCATTTCATTTCTTATTGGCGTACACCATTCAAAAATCCGTAACGACCATACGATTCATCTTTAGTAAACTGAATCACATTTGCACTGCTATAATCTAAATCAGGAATATCATTTTCTACAATAATAACTTGACCATGACTTTGGTTGTCTAATAGGTATTGGAATAATGCAGCTTTCATTGTGTCAGATGCCACACCATCTTCTTTTTCCTTCAGAGAAAGAATAGGGGAGTCAATAATCAATAGCTCAGGTGCATATTTACCTTTATCGGTTAGATACTCCATAAGCGAAATGGCAAGTACCGTATTTAAAAAAGCGCGATATCCTTTGCCATATGTGTCTTTGGGAGTCCCGTTGATAAATATGTCAAAGGAACTTGAATCAAAATAAGCAGAGCTATAACCATCAAACTTACAAGCTTCTAGGATTCTATTTAGATAGATGTCCAATGTTGCTATGATCTCGTTATTAAAGTAGGCCTTGATTTTAAACTCTACAGCTGATTCGTCTTCCATCATTGCTTCAAACAATTCGGATTTCATTGTTGTTTCATATTTGGTAATAACAACTGATTCATTTCGAATTTCAATGGCTCTTCGATAATCATATAAAGTTGATCTAAGCCCAGCAATTTTGGGTTTTAATTCATCATTAATGAGTAATTCAACATCTGATTTTTCATTATTTAATCTCGCAAGTTTAGTCTCTAGTGTTGAACGTTCTTTTATTAGATCTTGCTCAGCTTCTAATAAATCATCTAATTGGAGTTGTATTCTATGTAGCTCAGCATGTGATGCTTCAACATAAGAAGCTCCTCTTTGAGAAGAGGATATACTGCTGTCACAGAAGGGGCATTTAGAATTTGGGTGTATTTTACTTTTATGCAGCTCTCCTTCAACAATAAAAGTTAATCTCTTGATATCAGATGCATACTGAGTCTTCAATGCCTTATACCGGTTATACAGCGTATTACATTCAGCCAATTGATCGCTGACAATATAAATTTCCTTTAGAAGTTGTTTGCTGCGGTTAACTGAATCAGCAATTTTTTCTTCCGTTTTAGCGATTTCAACAAGTATATTTTCTACTTTTTCTTGAAGGTACTCTTCATCTCCAACTGGAAGCTTGTTAAGCTCGTTTTTACGTTCAGCAAAATCATTTAACCTTTTGTTAATATAATCAGCAACAGCCTTTTTTCTAGCTTCTTTTATCTTTTTTTCTTCCTTTGGGTCAGATTCAGCAAAATCTTGACCAGTAATTAAGAAAAAGAGAGCAGAAAGAGCTGCGGTATGTGCTGTATTTTGCCTTGGCAATATAATAGAAGCTTCTTGAAAAACAATAGATTCCTTAATGAGAAACATATGTGAAAAAGTCCTCCAGGTAAGACGTTGTTTATCATACCTTGAGTTTTTTATAATAAAATGCTCCTTATCAATACCTATAAGACTTAACCATACATCACTGATATTCTTTTTTCCACTAGTTCTATAATCTCCAGATTCAATCTTGTGATTGTTGCTATGAACTCTAATTTTATTTGAATCTAATTCACGATCCAATGTAATACTACCGTTTTCTGTAGCAACAATTAATTTGATATTATTGTAGCCAGTGCTTCTATCAAAACGAATTTTATCACTGCCAAATAAGTAGTCGATACATTCTAAGATATAACTTTTTCCAGTATTCGATGGTCCACATATAATATTTAATCCTTCATCAAATTCCAAAACTGAAGGCTCTTTACCACCACCGGAAACAATTAGCTTTTTTATATATAGGTTAGTCATTTCATTAATCCTCCCGCAGCGAATATATGGAGCGTTTATTTATAGATTCTAAAACTTCACGCTCTGTTTTATTAGATATAAATTCCCTTACCAAATAAACAGCTTGACGATATGTGTTAGCATAATCACTGGATAAATGTTCGCTAAAACTTAAGCCTTTTTGATTCGCGGAATATGTAAAACCTTGTTTGGTCGTGCTAACTTTTATGAGGTCATCAAGAACAAGATGCTTAATTGCTGTTTTTATGAGTTCGCGGCGCAAGGCGAATTCACTGAATTTATAACTATTATCTCCATGCAGATTTTCATTAGAAAGACCAAAATCTCTTCCGTAAAGAGAAATAAAATCTATAGCAGTAAGCATGTCCAAACTAAAGCTCTGATTTTTTGAAGACTCTAGTACAAGCAATATACGTAGTGATACTTCAAATGGCGTATTATACAACTTACTCATCGGTTTCAACCCACCCCCTAAGTTTGCCATCATTTACAAGAATGTGGCAGACACCTTTTTTTTCACTAGCGCCGATCCAATTAGGAATTTGGCTATATACGCATTTATCAACTCGAATAAGAGTGGCTTGAGACATAACCCCTTTTAGCCTAGCGAGACCATGAGGATACTCATTTTCGTAAACATCTATGATACCGTCATATGTTTCTTCTTTTAATATTTCAAAATGATCCGGATTCGTTTCTCCGAATACATCTCTTGCACCACGTCTAATACTTTCAGCTGCATAGTAGTCTTTTCTCCTACGATTAAAGTCCTTCTCATACTTTGGAAAACTTTCTAAGGATTCTTTTGGCAACTCATCAATGCCTTCAGCATCAGCATAAGCGGCTAATAATTCTCTGACGTAAACCATCTCATGATTCTCGATTTCTTCTGGTGGAGCAATAGCTTCTGGTTGTCTAGGAGGGATTTTTTCAATAAGCTCCTTTAGCTTTTTTACATCACTAAGAATAGAAGGCATTTTACTATTTAAGGGAGCTGGTGACTTCTTAGAAATTTTATTATCCTTTTTTATTACGTACAAAAATAAGTCAGACAAAAAGACATGAATGGAGGTCGGATTAGCAAATTTTAAGAATTCATCTTTTTTATCCTGAGGAACACTATCGTCACTTGATATGAGGTCTACTAATTCAGCAATCATGTCTTGTATCATTTCAGGCATCATTTCAGGCATGACCACATCTTCAAAATAGTCATGAGCAGAATTAATAATTAATGGGGAGCTAGATGCTTCTTTAATTTTTTTGCGCATATTAATTTTACAATTAAATAAGTCACTGGCAAGCTTGTCAGTAACTACGAAAGGTTCACCTTCTTGGTTTGTAACATCTTCATTGTCGGTGATCAGACCAAGTAATAATTCAGCAACACGTTTTTGACTATTAGGCTCTTTAATTGATTTTTGAACAATTTTAGCATATGAACCAAAGCATAATTTACCCACGACGACCATCCCTTTCTGCAGAACCATAAGGTCAAAAAAGGGTCAAAAATAGGTCAAACCGAGGGGAAATACTTATAGGTCTAAAGCTTGTATCCTTTTCTTGTAAGCATTACAGGAAAAGGATTTTTTATTTTGTGACTATGGTCTTTGAGCGATGTTATTCCCCGAAAAGATAACCCTGATAAACCATTGATTCTGCTAACTACATTTTATAAATTATATCACTTAAATAAGTATAATTCAATTCCTTTACCTGTAATAGAAATTTAAACTGCTTACATCAAATTAAATACTCATAAATACACATAAATACCTGTTATCAGAAGAGGAGAAAGGATGAAAAGAAGATGAGTGAAGTGAGAAACCTTGATGGAAAACTTGTTTGTAGAGTAGATGAAGCTACTGGTACTGTAGAAATCAAAATCAAAGACTGTATTACATTAATCAAAAGAAATGCAGATGGCACTACAGAAGTAGTAAATCTTAAAAATTAGTTTATCTGCTTTTTAATGAAGTAAACATTAAATCCGCGAGACCGCTAGACGGCAGTGCGGAATACCTGAAAAGGTATTCCACTGCCGTCTTTTTTTGTCTCACGGATAATGAGCGGCTCCCGCGGATTTCAAAGCCAAATTTTGAAAACCAAAGGAGTCAAATTATGAAAAGAGCGTACAAAACTAGCCAAAAGAAGAGAACTAACTACATTTATTACACAGCTGAAGGAACAAAGATTGTGATTACCCCGGGTGAGAATGGGGTCACCGAAGCGGACATCGAGCTTTTGCACATTATGGATGATGACGAAGTGGACGAGCAGCGTCGCTATGATTATCGAGTGAAAACACATCTGGATGCTTATTATGACGGAGAAGAGGAAGCAGCCAATGACCGCAATAAATATCTTGCAGATGATACTGCGAATCCAGAACAGCTAATCATACAAGCTGGATATGAAGCCGATTATCAAGATATGTTGGACAAGTTAACAAAGGCAATGGAGTCTCTTTTGCCACAACAAAAAGAACTTTTCAAAAAAGTATATCTTGAGAAACGATCCAACACTGATATTGCAGCAGAAGAAGGCGTGACAGAAGCTGCCATTCGCGGCCGCCTTAAGAAGCTTCATGAAAGACTAAGAAAAATTCTATCCTAATTGGGTTCGTAAGAACCCTTTATATAAAAAATCTTTTCTGAAAGGGGGTTCGAAAGAACTCTCTTTTTCGCTTATCGGTGAGGGGTAGGTAAATTGCCCCCGGAAAGGAGAGGGAATATGAGCCTAAAACATAAAGTCACTATTAATGTGGCAAAGCCTAATGGCGAAAAAAGCTCCGTCATTCAAAGCACTCGTAAGACTATCCGAACTAGAATGCTTGATTTCCTATTTGGAAAGAAAGCCAGTTTGTTAGTAATTACTCCAGGTGACTCAGTTGAGACGGTAGAAATTAAAGAAATCAAGGAAGGAGGTGTAGGCCATGAGTAAGATTAAGCTCCTTCTTGATGTGGTATTAGATCTTCGAGCATTAGCAGATAGTGTTCAGGCTGTGGCTGATGCTATTGAAAGTAATGAGCCAAAGGAGGATACAAAGTCAGAGCAGCCAAGATATGAAAAACAGCCTGAAGAAAAGCAAATTACCTTAGAAGAAGTAAGAGCGGTGCTCGCGGAGAAAAGTCATGATGGATTTACTGCTGAAGTTAGAGGTCTTCTAGAAAAGTATGGTGCATCAAAACTTAGTCAGATTGATCCAAGTAAGTATGCTGCAATTCTTGCTGATGCGGAGGAGTTGAAATGAGTAAACATGCAATTCTCTCCGCGTCAGGAGCTCATCGCTGGATGAACTGTACACCATCGGCAAGGCTAGAACTGGAGTTTGATGACAACAGTGGTGAGGCTGCAGCTGAAGGCACAGCAGCTCATGCATTAAGTGAACACAAACTCCGAAAGGCACTTAAGATGAGATCAAAAAAGCCGGTCTCTCCATACGACTCAGATGAGATGGACAATTACACCGATGGTTACGTGGAATTTGTACTTGAAGTGATTGAGCAAGCCAAGAAAATTTGTAGTGATCCCTTAATCTTGATAGAACAGCGGCTTGATTTTTCAAAGTATGTACCTGAGGGATTTGGAACGGGGGATTGTTTAATTATTGCTGATGGAACTCTTCACATTATTGATTTTAAGTATGGTCAGGGTGTCTTAGTCAGCGCAGAAGACAATCCTCAAATGAAACTTTATGCCCTTGGTGCACTGGATCTATTTGATGGCATTTATGATATCGAAATGGTTTCAATGACAATTTATCAACCCCGTCGAGAAAATGTCAGTACATCCACAGTCTCAAAAGAAAACTTGTATCAATGGGCTGAAGAAGTTTTAAAACCTAAAGCTGAATTAGCCTTCAATGGTGACGGCAACTACTGTCCCGGTGAATGGTGTCAATTTTGTCGGGCTGCAGTGAAATGTAGAGCAAGAGCAGAAGCAAAAATGAAACTGGCTACGTTTGAGTTTGCTCTACCACCACTTTTATCTGATGAAGAGATTGCTGACATTTTATCTTCTATCGGTGATCTCACTAACTGGGCAAATGAGATTATAGCCTATGCGACGGATGCAGCAGTTAATCATGGAAAGAAGTGGACAGGGTTTAAAGTAGTCGAAGGTCGCTCCAACCGTAAATATAAAGATGAAGAAGCAGTCGCAGAAGCAGCAAAGAATGCAGGATACCGAGATATATACAAGCAAAGTCTCATTACCATTACCGAAATGGAAAAATTGATGGGCAAGTCAAAATTTAATGAAATCCTTGGTGAACTAGTTATGAAGCCACCAGGCAAACCGACGCTAGTTCCAGTTTCAGATAAGCGTCCTGAAATGAACACATCATCAGCAAAAAATGATTTTATGGAGGTATAAAAATTATGTCAAAAACAGCAAAAAGAACAAATCCAACAAAAGTAGTTACAGGAGTTGTCAGACTTTCTTATGCTAATGTGTGGGAACCTAAATCAATCAATGGCGGTGCTGAAAAATACAGTGTGAGCCTGATTATTCATAAGAGTGATACTAAAACCTTAAGTGCTATCAATGAAGCGGTGAATGCTGCAATAGAAGAAGGTAAAGGTAAATTCGGTGGTAAGATTCCAAATAAAGCGGCGTTAAAGCTTCCTCTACGTGACGGAGATATTGATCGTCCAGATGATGAAGCTTATGCAAATAGCTATTTTATCAATGCCAATAGCAATACCCCTCCACAAATTGTAGATAGAAACGTCAATCCAATCATTGATCGTTCTGAAGTATACTCTGGTGTCTATGCAAGAGTGAGTATCAACTTCTACGCCTTTAACTCCAATGGAAACAAAGGTATAGCCTGTGGACTTGGAAATATTCAAAAAATCCGTGATGGTGAACCTTTGGGTGGCAGAACTAATGCAGCTGATGATTTTGTCACTGATGTGGATGATGACTTTTTATCATGAGAACCCTCAGTATAGATATAGAAACATTTAGCAGCGTAGACCTCGCCAAAAGCGGGGTCTATCGTTACGCTGAAGCACCGGATTTTGAGATTTTACTTTTCGGTTACAGTGTGGATGCTGGGCCGGTTCAAGTAGTAGATTTCGCTTGTGGCGAAAAAATACCTAAAGAAATACAGCAAGCGATTCTAGATAATAATGTTACCAAATGGGCGTTTAATGCGCAGTTTGAGCGGATTTGCTTATCGAAGTACTTTGGTATACACCTTGCACCTGATTCTTGGCGTTGCACAATGGTTTGGTCTGCGTACCTTGGGCTTCCTTTATCTTTGGAAGGAGCAGCAATCGTAACAGGAGCAGACAAGAAAAAGCTAACAAAAGGTAAAGAGCTCATTCGATATTTTTCAGTTCCATGCAAACCAACAGTAACTAATGGTGGTCGTACACGAAATCTACCTGAACATGCTCCAGAGAAGTGGAATAGCTTCAAAGCATATAATCTTCGAGACGTTGAAGTTGAACTTTCTATACAGGAAAAGCTTCAAAAATTTCCTATGCCTGAAGAGGAATGGAATAACTATATTCTAGATCAGCAAATCAATGATCGGGGTATTCAGTTAGATTTGGAATTGGTAAAAAAAGCGATTCAATGTGATGAAAAAGTAAGAGAAGAGCTAACAAGCAGACTAAAAGAACTAACTGATCTTGATAATCCTAATTCAGTTGTTCAAATGAAGTCCTGGCTATCGGAAAAGGGTCTGGAAACAGACAGTCTTGATAAGGCATCAGTTAAGGCACTATTAAAGGAAGCTCCAGAACATCTGAGTGAAGTACTGGAACTGAGACAGTTACTAGCCAAATCCAGTGTAAAGAAATACACCGCAATGGAAAATGCCGTATGCACTGACGGAAGAGCTCGGGGACTACTACAATTCTACGGTGCTAATCGAACCGGTAGATTTGCAGGAAGGCTTATACAAGTTCAAAATCTCCCTCAGAACCATTTGTCGGATCTGGAACAGGCACGTCGATTGGTTAGAGGTGGCCATTTTGATGCCTTGGAAATATTGTATGACTCTATTCCGGGAGTTTTGTCTGAATTAATTCGAACCGCTTTTGTGCCAAAGAAAGGATATAAGTTTATCGTTGCTGACTTTAGTGCAATAGAGGCTAGAGTTATTGCTTGGCTTGCAGGCGAGACATGGAGAAACGAAGTGTTTGCTACTCATGGAAAGATTTATGAAGCATCTGCTTCCCAGATGTTTAAAGTCCCCTTAGAAGAAGTCACAAAAGGCAGTCCTCTAAGACAAAAAGGAAAAATTGCGGAGCTGGCCTTAGGTTATGGTGGTTCTGTAGGTGCATTAAAAGCAATGGGTGCACTTGATATGGGTCTTACCGAAGAAGAATTAAAACCTTTGGTCTACGCATGGCGAAATGCAAATCCTAATATTGTACGACTTTGGTGGGATGTTGATCGTGCTGTCAAAGAAGCTGTAACAGAAAGGTGCAGAACTGAAACTCATCGTATCCGTTTTGAGTATCGTAGCGGGATGCTATTAATATGGCTTCCTTCTGGCAGACAACTTACTTATGTTAAACCAAGAATGGGTATTAACAGCTTTGGCAGTGAAGCAGTGACTTATGAAGGAGTTGGTGCCACAAAGAAATGGGAGCGCATTGAAAGTTATGGTCCGAAGTTTGTTGAGAACATCGTGCAGGCCATTTCAAGAGATCTTCTTTGCCATTCCATGCGAAATCTGGATGAATCAGGACTAAATATTGTCATGCATGTCCATGACGAGGTAGTTTTAGAGGTTCCTTTAGAAATATGCGTACAAGACGTCTGTGTTCTTATGGGTCAGGTACCGCCTTGGGCGCATGGGCTTCTACTTCGTGCGGATGGATTTGAATGCGATTTTTATAAAAAAGATTAATTTGAGGGGGTTCGAAGCCTCCTCTTTTTTTGCTTATAGCTGAGGGCATGTTTTATCGCTCTACAACTATATGCTGGAGGTTCGATATGAACAAAATAACTTTATTCAACTATGAAGGCAACACAGTAAGAACAGTAATGAAGGATGGAAATCCTTGGTGGGTTCTAAAAGATGTATGTTCGGTACTAGACATTGGAAACAGTCGTGATGTTATGGCTCGTTTGGACAGTGATGAAAAGGGAGTCGATATTATCGACACCCCTGGAGGAAAACAGGAAGTATCTATTATCAATGAAAGTGGTCTTTATAGCGTGATATTGGTTTCTCGAAAGCCAGAAGCTAAAAAGTTTAAGCGCTGGGTAACCCATGAGGTGCTTCCTTCAATCAGAAGGCATGGCCTTTATGCTACAGATGAGTTACTTGCTAATCCAGACTTTTTGATTCAGGCACTACAGGAGCTTAAAGCGGAAAGAGCTAAAAATGCTGAGTTAACTACTACCATTAGCATTCAAGAACAGCAAATTGCAGAAATGAAACCTAAAGCAAGTTATTACGATGTGGTACTTAACTGTAAGGATGCGGTGTCTATCACAACAATAGCCAAGGACTATGGAAAGTCAGGGCGCTGGTTTAATGAGTATCTGCATAATTTAGGTGTTCAATTCCGTCAAGGGAAGATTTGGCTTCTATATCAAAAGTACGCTCAACATGGATATACGACGACAAAAACCCATACTTACCTTGGAAATGATGGGACGATGCATTCAAAGGTTCATACTTACTGGACTCAGAAAGGACGCTTGTTCATTTATGAGCTTCTTAAGGATCATGGCATTTTACCATTGATTGAACAAGAGTCCGAATTCGAGGAGATGTAACTTATGGATAGATATAACGCTGAAGGCTATCCAGATCCAACTGCAGCAGAAGCCTTGGAAAATATCATGCGTGAAGAAAAAGCAAAAAACTATAAACCTTGCGTTTTTATTTGTTCTCCTTTTGCTGGAGACATAGAAAAAAATCTGAATAAAGCTAGAGAATACCTGAAGTTTGCAGTGAAGCAAGGAACCATTCCTTTTGCTCCTCATCTGCTATACCCTCAAGTGCTAGATGATGGCGATCCTGAACAAAGAAAACTAGGACTATACTTTGGCATGGTATGGCTTAGAAAGTGTGATGAGCTGTGGGTATTTGGTCGCTATATCTCAAAAGGGATGCAAGCAGAGATAAATAAAGCATCGAAGCATCGTATACCTATCCGGTATTTTTCTGAAAACTGCGAGGAGGTGCAGAAGCTATGAAGATAGCGGTTGGTAACAGCCGAATGGATAAAAAGTGGAAGAACAATGATATCACATGGGAGGACTTTATCTCACGAGTTAAATCTACCATACGAACAACAGAAACGGTATCTGAATTTCGGAAAATGAGTCGCGCTCAACAGGACTCAATAAAAGATGTAGGAGGATTTGTGGGAGGAGCCCTTCGTGAAGGAAAACGCAGAAATGGTTATGTCCTCTCCCGTTCCCTTCTGACTTTAGATATGGATTATGCCAAACCAGAGGTTTGGGAGCAAATTGAAGCGTTACATGATTTCAAATGCTGCATCTATTCTACCCATAAACATACACCAGATGCACCAAGATTAAGACTTATTATTCCACTTAAAAGAGAAGTAACAGAGGATGAATACCCAGCCCTTGGTCGGATGGTTGCAAAGGAGATTGGGATTGATTTATTCGATGACACCACTTATGAACCTTCAAGACTAATGTATTGGCCTTCTACACCGTCAGATGGAGAGTTTGTATTTAAAGAGAAAGACGGTGAACTATTGGACCCAGATATCTATCTATCAAAATATGTAGACTGGCGGGACACTTCAATGTGGCCAGTCTCAAGTCGACAATCTGAGGTTGTACAAAGGAAAATAACTAAACAAGCAGATCCATTAATTAAAGAAGGGGTTATAGGAGCATTTTGCAGAGCCTATAACATTGAAGAAGCCATCGAAGAATTTCTACCTGATGTATATGAACCTAGTACCATGAATGGACGATTTGATTATATTCCAGCAGATTCTTCAGCAGGCTTGGTAATCTATGATGGTAAATTTGCTTATAGCCATCATGCTACCGATCCAGCATGTGGAATGTTGCTAAACGCATTTGATTTGGTCCGAGTGCATAAGTTTCGGGAACTAGATGAAAAGGTGACAGAAAATACACCGCCAAGTAAACTACCTTCATTTAGAGCCATGACAGATTTGGCATTAGAGGATGAACGGGTAAAAGAGCAGTTTGCTGAAGAACGAAAGGCTCAGGTTGAAAAAGAGTTTATTGATGAAGATTGGGAAAAGCAGCTGGAGATTGATAAGACAGGAACGGTTAAAAATACTCTTAGAAATTTGATTTTGATACTTGAAAATGATCCCAACCTAAAAAGCATAGTGTTTAATCAGCTATCTGATAGTCTCGAAATTAAAGGTGATGTTCCTTGGCCGCATCCATCGAAGTTCTGGAGAGATGCAGATGATGCACAGCTAATCAGCTACATTGACACCCACTACGGAACCTTTTCTGCAAGAAACTATGATGTAGCGGTAGCGAAGGTCGCTGACGATAGATCTTATCATCCGATTCGGGAATTTATTGAGGCTCTTCCTGAGTGGGATAAGGTAGCTAGAGTAGATACCTTGCTAATCGATTATCTAGGTGCATCAGATAATCCATATGTTCGAGCTGTGACAAGAAAAACTTTATGTGCAGCGATTTCTCGTGTACTGACTCCAGGCATCAAGTTTGATTCCATGTTGGTTTTAAATGGCCCGCAGGGAGTTGGAAAAAGTACTCTTATAGCCAAGTTAGGTGGAGACTGGTTTTCTGATAGTTTGAGCTTGTCAGATACCAAGGATAAGACCGCCGCAGAAAAGTTACAAGGTTACTGGATTTTAGAAATTGGAGAGCTGGCTGGACTAAAAAAAGCAGAAGTAGAAACACTTAGAAGCTTCTTATCTCGCCAGAATGATATTTATCGAGCTAGCTTTGGCAAGAGAGCTACTCCTCACTTAAGACAATGTGTCTTTTTTGGCACCACTAATGCTGAAAAAGGCTATTTACGGGATACCACAGGAAACCGTCGTTTTTGGCCGGTAAAGACCCCGGGAAATGGCACAAAAAAATCTTGGCAGCTAAAGCAGGATGAAATTCTGCAGATATGGGCCGAGGCTCTTACCTATGTAAAGGCTGGAGAGAAATTGTACCTTGATGCTAGCCTTGAAAAGCTTGCAAAAGAAGAACAGCGAGAAGCTATGGAGTCCGATGAGCGAGAAGGTTTGGTTAGAGAGTACCTTGATATGCTTTTACCTGAGGATTGGGACACCATGGATCTATATGAACGTCGAGCCTATATCAACGGGACTGAGTTTGGTGAAAGCCAAAGGGTTGGTGTTTGGAAACGAAAATCTGTTTCTAATATGGAAATTTGGTGTGAATGCTTTGGAAAGGATCGAGCCAACCTTCGAAGAGTAGATGGTAATGAAATATCAGCTATTATGGCGAGTATTGGAGGATGGACAGGTCTCGTTAAAAAAGAACGTATCCCGCTTTATGGACCACAGTGGGTTTATGTTCCAAAAGAGTAATTCAGTTTGGAACACATGGAACAATTTTTTCTATGGAACAGATTTCAGCTGTTCCGGTGGAACAAAAACGGTCTTTTGGTACATCTCATCGGAACAGGCGGCAGCCCCTAGTAAGGTAGGCAACTTTATAACCCCTGTTCCATTGTTCCAATAATTATTATTAAAAATAATCCTAAAGACAAAAAGAAGAAATTACCTGCAGACGCGTATATACGCGCGTATAGAGACTTTTTGGATTTAGGGAACATGGAGGATATATGAGAGAAAAAAAGATTGAACAGCAACTGGTAAAAGAAGTGAAAGATATAGGTGGTATTGCACTTAAAATTGCATCACCAGGTTTTGATGGAATGCCAGACAGATTGATTCTTTTACCTAATAGAAAGCTAGCTTTTGTAGAGGTTAAAGCACCTGGTAAAACCTTAAGACCCCTACAAGAAAAGCGAAAAAGACAGTTAGAGGCACTTGGTTTTTTGGTATTCTGCCTGGACCATATAGATCAGATTGGAGGGATACTTCATGAAATACAAGCCTCATGAGTATCAGGTTTATGCCACTGAGTATATCCTCAATCATCCTATAGCAGCAGTGCTCTTAGATATGGGTTTAGGTAAAAGTGTCATAACTTTAACTGCCATCTTTGATTTAACACTGGACAGTTTTCTTGTTCGTAAGGTTCTGGTTATTGCACCGCTAAGAGTTGCCAGAGATACATGGCCTGCAGAGATTGAAAAGTGGGATCACTTAAAGGGTCTTAAATATACTTTAGCAGTTGGCTCTGAAGTAAAGAGAAAAACTGCCTTTATGGAAAGAGCACAAGTTTACATTATCAATCGAGAAAATGTAGAATGGCTCATTACAAGAAGTGGAATTCCTTTTGACTTTGATATGGTGGTAATTGATGAGTTGTCTTCTTTTAAATCTCATCAAGCTAAGAGATTTAAAAGCTTAATGAGAGTTAGACCCAAGGTAAAAAGGATAGTAGGACTTACTGGAACCCCATCCTCCAACGGATTAATGGATTTGTGGGCACAGTATCGCTTATTAGATATGGGACAACGATTAGGTAGGTTTATTGGTAGGTATCGGGAGGATTACTTTGTACCAGATAAGCGTAATCAGCAAGTGATCTTCTCCTACAAACCAAAACCAGGAGCAGAAGAAGAAATTTATAAGCTTATATCTGATATAACTATTAGCATGAAAGGGACAGATTACCTGAAGTTGCCGGACTTAGTTATAAACGAAGTGCCTGTAAAGCTTTCTGAAAAAGAAATGAAAACCCTCGATACGATGAAGCGGGATTTAATTACAAATGTTAAAGGTGAAGAAGTAACTGCAGCAAATGCAGCAGCTCTTTCAGGAAAGCTCCTGCAGATGGCAAATGGAGCAGTTTATGATGATCATGGCACAGTCCTTTATATACATGACCGTAAGCTGGATGCACTGGAAGACTTAATCGAAGCTGCTAATGGCAAGCCAGTTCTAATTGCTTATTGGTTTAAGCATGATTTGTCACGAATACAAAAGCGTTTTGAGGTTGAGGTGTTATCCACTAGCGATTCTATTAAGAGGTGGAATGATGGAGAAATCCCCATTGCAGTCATCCATCCAGCATCAGCAGGACATGGACTGAACTTGCAAGCTGGAGGTTCAACTCTTGTATGGTTTGGTCTAACTTGGAGCCTAGAGCTTTATCAGCAAACCAACGCCCGTCTTTGGCGGCAAGGACAAAAAGAAACGGTAGTGATTCATCACTTGATTTCCAAAGGCACCATTGATGAACGTGTAATGAAAGCCCTAAATGATAAAAACAATACTCAATCCGCACTGATAGATGCGGTTAAAGCCACACTAAAGGAGGTCTGATAAAATGAACATTGTCTGGCAATATTTAGATAAAAGAGCAGCGGCAATTAACGCCCTAAAAGATTACAGCAGTATGAAGTACATCATAGAACATACCGATGAGGACATTGCAACCCTCAACGAAGAAATGAGTTCCCCAGCTTCCCCAGTTATCAATGGCATGCCATCGACCCATGATCCAAAAGCTGGAGAGAAAAGGCTCATTGCCTGCATCAATGAAATTGATGTATTGAAAGAACGTTATCGTCAAGCACTGGAATACATGGACTGGTTTCAACCGGCATGGGATGCTTTAACAGAAGATGAGCAGTATGTGTTAAAGGAGTTTTATTTGGATGATGAACAAAAGCAGATTGATGCAGTGTATAACATTTGTGATCACTTTAATATTGAACGTTCTTCTGCATACAACAAAAAGAATCGAGCGCTTCAGCATCTTGCGCTACTACTCTATGGAAAGTAATGAGTAATATCATGGACGATTTTATTAGAAATCCATAATACAATGGTATTGTGAAAAATTGTAGAGAGCCTTCGTGGAAATACCGCGGGGGCTTTTTGCATGTCCAAAGGAGGTACGAAATGCCAAAGAAACCAAAACGACCATGTTCTTCTCCTGGTTGTC
The DNA here is from genome assembly GCF_000019065.1 of Thermoanaerobacter sp. X514. Lineage (NCBI taxonomy): Bacteria > Bacillati > Bacillota > Clostridia > Thermoanaerobacterales > Thermoanaerobacteraceae > Thermoanaerobacter > Thermoanaerobacter sp. X514. The sequence continues at coordinate 1,283,145 of NC_010320.1, forward strand.
CGGAACTGACAGATGGACGTTTTTGTCCGGAGCATGCCAAAAAGGAAGCTTCTCGTTATGAAAAATATCAGAGAGATCCTGAAACGAGGAAGCGTTACGGTCGTGCATGGAAAAGAATACGTGACCGTTACATTACAGCCCATCCACTATGTGAAGAGTGTAAAAGACAAGGAAAGCTGACACCAGCAACTGAAGTGCACCATATCCTTCCCTTGGCACGAGGTGGGACACACGATGAAAGCAACCTAATGGCTCTTTGTACTCCTTGTCACTCAGCTATCACAGCAAGAGATGGAGACCGTTGGGGAACCCGGTAGGGGGAGTCATATCTCCACAGCTATTTAAATGTGCAACGGGCGTGGGGCTTCGTGCAAAAAGTCGCAGTTTCAAACGGGGTAATACCCCCTAATAAGAAATGAGGTGAGTTAATGGCCAAAGATGGTACAAATCGAGGTGGTGCCCGTATTGGATCTGGTCAGAAAAAGAAAGCACTTATAGATAAAATTGCTGAGGGAAATCCCGGAAAAAGAAAACTGGAAGTTATTGAATTTAAAAATACCGCAGAACTTCAAGGGCAGGAGATGCCACAGCCAAGGGCTATGCTTTCAGCAGTACAAAAGGATGGTAAAACCTTAGTAGCTAGCGAAATTTATGAGCTTACGTGGAAATGGCTTGAGGAGCGAGGGTGTGCACATCTAGTTCTACCACAGCTATTAGAAAGATATGCCATGAGTGCTGCTAGGTGGATACAGTGTGAGGAAGCAATAAGTGAGTTTGGTTTTCTTGCTAAGCATCCAACTACTGGCAACGCTATCCAAAGTCCATACGTTTCCATGAGCCATAATTTTATGAGTCAAACCAACAGACTCTGGATGGAAATATATCAGATTGTTCGTGAAAACTGTGCGACAGAGTATTCCGGTACAAATCCACAGGATGATGTGATGGAACGACTGTTGACTGCCCGTAGAGGCAAATAATGATAAGGAGATGTGAAATGAGTAAGAGATATTTAACAGCAGAAAGTGTATGTGCAGGGCATCCTGATAAACTGTGCGATATTATTGCTGACAGTATTTTGGATGCATGTCTTAGAAAAGATAAAGCATCACGCGTAGCTTGTGAGGTTATGGCTACTAAAGGAAAAATTATCGTGGCGGGCGAGATCTCCTGCAGCGAGAAAATTGATATCAGAAATATTGTTAAGAATGTGCTTAAAGAACTAGGTTATAACCCTTTGAAATTTTTAATTTATGTATATGTACACAATCAGAGTTCTGATATTGCATCTGGGGTGAATACTGCACTAGAAGCACGAAATGGTATAAACGAACAATATGGTTCTATCGGTGCTGGTGATCAAGGGACTATGTATGGCTATGCCACTAAAGAAACTAGAGAAATGCTTCCTCTTCCCCTTGTCTTATCTCATCGAATTGTAAAGAGACTAGATGAGGCAAGAAAAGGTAAGCTGATTAAAGGTATCCTTCCCGATGGAAAAGCACAGGTAACGATTGAGTATGATGATGATGTTCCAGTGAGAGTTAAAACCATTGTAGTGTCAGTTCAGCATGAAAAGAATAAAACTCAGGAAGAGCTAAAATCCGATATTTTAAATAATGTGTTATGGCAGTGTTTTGAGGATTTTCCTTTTGATGATGAAACAGAAATTCTTATCAATCCATCTGGCCAGTTTGTATTAGGTGGACCTGCTGCAGATACAGGTTTAACTGGAAGAAAGATCATGGTGGACACTTATGGCGGACTTGCATCACATGGTGGCGGAGCACTATGCGGGAAAGATCCAACCAAAGTAGACCGAAGCGGTGCTTACATGGCTAGGTATATTGCTAAACATATCGTGTGGTGTGATTTGGCAGAGAAATGTGAAGTGGCTATTTCCTATGCTATTGGCAAGGCAAATCCTGTGGCTTTTTCCATAAATACTTTTGGAACAGGAACAGTTTCTGATGAAGTTCTAACCATTGCTGCTCAAGAAGTTTTTAATTTGAGGCCTGCAGCAATTATTGAAAAGCTGCGACTTAGAAACATTCATTACTCCGATACAGCAGTCTATGGTCACTTTAACAGTTGCCTGTTCCCTTGGGAGGATGTTAATAAATATAGCGAACTAAAAGAGGCGGTGGGAAAATATGCAGATAGAGAAAATTAAGACGAAACTGCTGATCCCTGCTGATTATAATCCTAGAAAGGACTTAAAGCCGGGTGATCCAGAGTATGAAAAGCTAAAACGCTCCCTTGAGGAGTTTGGCTACGTCGAACCAGTTATTTGGAATAGAACCACAGGTAGAGTAGTTGGTGGCCATCAGCGATTGAAAATCCTACTGAACATGGGTATGGAGGAAGTAGATTGCGTAGTTGTTGAGATGGATGAGGAAAAGGAAAAAGCCCTCAATATTGCATTGAATAAAATAAACGGAGATTGGGATAAGGAAAAACTGGCACTTCTCATCACAGACTTAAACGCCGCAGACTTTGATGTATCTCTCACAGGTTTTGACCCCGGAGAGCTGGATGATCTTTTCAAGGATACGTTGAAAGACAAAATAAGAGAAGATGATTTCGATGTGGACAGCGAGCTGAGTAAGCCCGCTGTTTCGCGTTTAGGAGATGTATGGATACTTGGTAAGCACAGACTGGTATGTGGAGACAGCACAAAAAAAGAAACATATAACATTTTAATGGAAGGAAAGGTCGCCAATCTGGTGGTAACTGATCCCCCATACAATGTCAACTATGAAGGAACCGCTGGGAAAATCAAAAATGATAATATGGCCAATGACGCATTTTATCAATTTTTATTAGATGCCTTTAAGAATATCGAATCGGTATTGGCATCAGATGGAAGTATATATGTTTTCCATGCTGATACAGAAGGACTTAATTTTAGAAAAGCCTTTGTTGACGCAGGCTTTTATCTTTCCGGTACTTGTATTTGGAAGAAACAGTCATTGGTTCTTGGAAGATCCCCTTATCAGTGGCAGCATGAACCGGTGCTATTCGGTTGGAAAAAGAAGGGGAAGCATCTCTGGTATTCAGACCGTAAGCAATCAACCATTTGGGAATTTGATAAGCCGAAAAAGAATGCAGATCATCCGACTATGAAGCCCATTGCTTTAATTGCCTACCCCATTATGAATTCTAGCCTTACTAATAGTATCGTACTTGATCCTTTTGGAGGTTCTGGCTCGACGCTGATTGCCTGTGAACAGACCGATAGAATTTGCTATACCATCGAGCTGGATGAAAAGTACTGCGATGTTATTGTGAAGCGTTACATTGAGCAGGTTGGAACAGATAAAGATGTCTATGTTATTCGTGAAAAGAGAAGATTCCATTTAACGTGGCAGCCACATCCACTGATGAATTAGATTGATAGAGCAAGTTTTAAATGCATTTTTGCACAGAAATAACTTGCTATTGTGTAGCGTTAGAGTGATATATGGTACTACCAAATAAGAAAGGGTGCGCCGGTTCGGCGCTAAATATATAGCCCGGTGAAACACCGAGCCCGGTAAAGTGAGGCCAACAGCCGGTACCAAGCCTTGGAGCCGAAGCCGCGAGGTTAGGTTTAAGCGTAGGCATGGGAGTAAGCGAGCCGCAATGCGAAAGCGTGAAGCGATACAGCCCCGTTAGTTTATGAAGTCGAAGCCGATGCCGTCCTTTCGGCAGCAGGCAGCAATCCGCAAACGAAAAGGCAAGAATGCGGAGGTTCGGCCGGGGTCAGAGAGCGTGGCGAGCTTGCAAGGTATATTTAGCGTACCCGGGAGGTCTCGGAGGTTCTCGAAAGAGTATGAGAGGTAAGCGTTTTGTAAACGGAGCCAAACAAACGACCTGCGAGAAGTCGGACTGACTCATAGTAGCGAGGAAGCGCATGAAAGTGTGTGGAGCCAAGGGGTCAGCTGACACACATTTCTGCGAGAGCAGAAACATAACTATTGCACAGGAGGCACAGAAAGGTTATGGGAACAAAGAGAGCAGAGATAAGCGAAATCATAGCTAAATACGGAAAAGTGCAGAATCTGATAAGCTATGTAAACCCCGAAACACTCAAAGCCAAGCACGAGGAGATGCCCAAAAAGAAAGCGTCAGGAGTGGACAAAGTAACATGGGAAGAATACGATGTGAACGTGGACGAGAACGTAGAAACGCTCATAGCGAAAATGAAGCGGTTCAGCTATCGACCCCAGCCCGCAAGACGAGTCTACATCCCAAAAGCCAACGGAAAGCTGAGGCCGCTGGGGATACCGTGTTACGAAGACAAACTGGTAGCAGCGGTTATGGCAGACATACTAAACGAAGTGTACGAAAACATATTTCTAGACACATCGTACGGGTTCAGGCCAGGCAGGAGCTGTCACGACGCAATAAAAGAACTCAATCGCATAATAGGGAGATGCAAAATAAGCTATGTGCTTGAAGCGGACATCAAAGGATTCTTCGATAACGTAGACCAGAAACAGCTGATGGAGTTCATCGCACACGACATCGACGATAAGAACTTCAGCAGGTACATTGTCCGATTTCTGAAATCAGGGATAATGGAAGAAGGCAAATACCACGAAAGCGACAAAGGGACAGCCCAAGGCTCGCCACTATCGCCGATACTAGCCAACATATACCTGCACTACACGCTGGACGTATGGTTTGCCTATCTCAAAAGAAACGGGAAGTTCAGGGGTGAGGCATACATAGTGCGATATGCAGATGACTTTGTGATGCTCTTTCAATACAAGAGTGACGCAGATAAGATGTACGAGGCGCTGCCAAAGAGGATGGCGAAATTCGGGCTGGAATTGGCGATGGACAAGACGAAGATACTACCATTTGGGAGATTCGCCAAACAAAACAGCAAAGACGGCAAGACCGAAACATTCGACTTTCTCGGCTTCACATTCAGCAACGGTACGACCAGAAACGGCAAATACAGAGCACACATCCAGACGAACAAGAAGAAGCTCAAAGCAAAAAGGCAAGTAGTAAAGGCATGGCTCAAAGAGCAGCAACATGCGCCGGTAGCAGAAACATTCAAGAAACTGAATCAGAAACTGCAAGGGCATGTCAACTACTATGGCATAAACGGGAACTCAAAGATGGTAGCAAACTTCTTTATGTACGTCAAAGAAACATTCATAAAGATATTGCGAGCCAGAGGGCAGAAGCACCCGATAAAATGGGAAGACTATCAGAGAATGTGGGACTACTATATCAAGCCGCCGAAGGTCGTAGTCAACATTTGGGTATGATGAGCAAAAGTATGACAATACATGTGTGTCAGAAGAGCCGTATGCGGGAAAACCGCACGTACGGTTCCGTGAGGGGCAGTAGGCAATCCCTTCACGATACTAAAATATTTTGAAAGGAGTGTCGAGACTGTCTACTCGACTGGTATGTAGCATGAAAATTGATTTTAATCGCACTGGTGGTGAGAGAAAGGCCCTAGTTACTGAGATTGGAGAAATACTAAGAAAAAAGCCTGAATACAAAGGTGCACCAACATTTATTTATCAAATAGGCAGTTTTAAAGTTGATAAAGAAGGTGCTCTTATTTTTGACGAGGGAGTTATTGGCGAAAAAGCGGCCACACTCCTCGATAAACTTGAGAGTCGAGGATTTACCTATGTGAAACCAGAAGGTTTGCTACAGGGGCACACAGACGACAAAGACTTGTTAGTAATTGAAATCCCTAAGAAAGACTTCACCGACATTGCCTTAAGCAACTTGGAAAAGATTCTGGAAAGTAAGGGAGCTCTCATTAAAAAGGCCCTTGGAGTAGAGGAACTACCTGTTGAGCAAACAGAGGAAACTCTACGTTTTCCTTGGTTTTCCTTTGATGAAGATGCTGAGAAAGTTAAAGCCTACACGCATTTCATTACAGCCCTTTGTGATATGGCAAAAAAACAGAAGAGAATCACTGCCACAGCTAAGGAAGTGGATAATGAAAAGTATGCCTTTCGTTGTTTCCTTCTAAGACTTGGCTTTATCGGTCCAGAATACAAAACCGAACGAAAAATTCTCCTCTCCAAACTGTCGGGTAGCTCTGCCTTCAAAAGCGGAACTGCCAAGCATAAGGAGGTGAGTGAATAATGAATATCATTCACCCAGAAATGCTAAAACAACTTAGGAGTTATTACACTCCGGGAACTCGTGTCATGCTACTTAAAATGAATGACCCTTATACCAAGCTTCAGCCTGGAACTAAAGGTACGGTTACTAGTGTTGATGACATGGGAACCATCCACGTCAGTTGGGATTCAGGCAGTTCCCTTGGAGTGGTCTTTGGAGAGGATTTATGCAGGAAAATCGAAGAGTAAACATACACATTTTAAGACCAATATGGCAGTAAATATGTAGATTTATATTGCAGAATTGTCTTGCTATATAAGCCTTTTAGAGTGATATATGTACATGCCGAAAGGACAAACACACTTTAAAAGGAGCGAGATACGATGTTAAGTGCAAAATTCGGAATCGAGATTGAATTTACAGGGATTACAAGGGAAAGGGCAGCCAGAGTTGCTGCAGAGTTTTTGCAAGGCACTTATAGTGAAGGCGGGACTTACTACGACACTAAGAAGGTAAAAACTCCAGATGGTAGAGTTTGGAGATTTATGTATGATGGGAGCATCAACTGCCAAAGAAAAGAAGGTAGAAGAAAAGTAGCTGCAGGTAGAGATTATAGCGTTGAGCTGGTTAGCCCAATCCTAACCTACCGGGAGGACATTGAAACTTTGCAGGAGCTAGTAAGAAAGCTTCGAAAGGCTGGAGCCTTTACAAACACTTCTTGTGGAATTCACATTCATTTAGATGGCTCCAATCATACACCAAGAAGCATCCGAAACTTTGTAAATATTATTGCAAGTAAAAACGATCTTTTTTATAAAGCACTACAGATTGCGCCAGAGCGAATGCGCTACTGCAAGAAGATGGATAGCATTTTAGTTGAGAAGATGAACCACAAAAAGCCAACAACCATGAGACAGATTGAGGACATTTGGTATGAAGGCTACAGCGAAAGCAGGGGTACACATTATCACAATAGTAGATACCATTTCCTTAATCTACATAGCTTTTTTACTGGGAATCATACGGTTGAGCTAAGAGGCTTTAACAGCGAGCTGCACGCAGGCAAGGTAAGAAGCTATATTGTTCTTGCCTTAGCTTTAAACAACCAAGCTTTAACACAAAAATTTGCCTCTGCGAAGAAGCCTCAAGTAGAAAATGAAAAGTTTGCCATGAGAACCTACCTAAACCGTATTGGTTTTATAGGAGAAGAGTTCAAAAACTGCAGAGAGCATTTAACAGCAGCGCTTTCAGGTTATGCAGCTTGGCGGTTTCGGGCGGCTTGAGCTGCCCTAAGGCCCTAAACTAGGAAGGAGGAAAGCAATGAGTAACAAACTATATCTTGCCTATGGTTCTAATCTTAATCTGGAGCAAATGGCAAACAGATGCCCCACAGCCAAGGTAGTTGGGGCAAGTATAATAAAAGGTTATCGGCTGCTTTTTAGAGGATCACACGCGGGAGCAGTGGCAACCATAGAGCCTTTCAAAGGCGAAAGTGTTCCAGTGTTAGTCTGGGATATCACACCGGCAGATGAAGCGGCTCTTGACCGCTATGAAGGATGGCCATTTTTATATCGTAAAGAAACCATTAAAGTGAGATTGAATGGTAAAACTGTTCAGGCTATGGTCTACATCATGAATGAAGGAAGGCCATTAGGCCAGCCAAGCTGTTATTATTACAGCACCATTCTAGACGGCTATAAAAGTGCAGGTTTTGATGTGGAGATTCTGCGTAAAGCGGTAGCGGATTCTTTTGAGGAGGATAATGAATGTACCAAACCATAAAAAAACAAATACTTGCCATTCGAGATTCAGGTGAAACAAATATGTTTGATATCCCGATTGTGACTAGCATTGCTTTAAAAGAAGGCTATAATGAGCTAGTAGATTACCTTGAAAAGAATAAAGAAGCGTATGTCCATTTTATTCTGACAGGGGAAGAAAAAACAAAATAACCTAATCAACTTTATAGAATATTAAGGAACTCTTAGGGGGTTCCTTTTTTGTATCCATAGGGAGGTGGCGGCTATACGTAAACTAAAAAAATATAAGCCGACCATCTTTAAGGCGGATGGTTCGGTATATGATAAGGACGCTGCAGACATTGCGGTGTCTTTTATTAATTGCTTAAAGCATACCAAGGGAGAATGGTATGGGAAGCCATTTGAACTGATAGACTGGCAGGAACAAATTATCCGAGATGTGTTTGGCATTATAAAGCCTAATGGCTACCGTCAATTTAATACTGCATATATCGAAATCGCTAAAAAACAAGGAAAGTCTGAGCTAGCAGCAGCGGTTGCCTTACTGCTTACTTGTGGTGATTTTGAGCATGGTGGTGAAGTATATGGATGTGCATCTGACAGACAGCAAGCTTCCATTGTTTTTGATGTAGCAGTTGATATGGTAGAACAATGCCCAGCTCTGAAAGCAAGAATTAAACCGGTACTATCGCAAAAACGACTTGTTTATAAACCTCTAGGTAGTTTCTATCAAGTTTTATCTGCAGAGGCGTATACCAAGCATGGACTAAATGTGCATGGTGTGGTATTTGACGAACTTCATGCTCAGCCAAATAGACAGCTTTTCGATGTCATGACTCATGGCTCTGGTGATGCAAGAAAGCAGCCACTGTATTTCTTAATTACGACTGCCGGAAATGATACACACTCTATTTGCTACGAAGTGCATCAAAAGGCTAAAGACATCCTAGAAGGGCGAAAGGTTGACCCTACATTTTATCCAGTTATTTATGGTGCTGATGAGAATGATGACTGGACTGATCCAAAGGTGTGGGCGAAAGCCAACCCCTCAATGGGCATTACCGTTGACATAGAAAAGATTTATATTGCTTGTGAAAGTGCAAAGCAAAATCCAGCAGAAGAAAACTTATTTAGACAACTTCGTCTAAATCAATGGGTTAAACAGTCGGTACGTTGGATGCCTATGGAAAAGTGGGATAAATGTGCTTTTACTGTAAACCTAGAAAGTCTTACAGGACGTGTGTGTTATGGTGGTTTGGACTTATCCTCTACAACCGATATAACAGCATTTGTTCTTGTATTCCCTCCTGAGTATGAGGGAGATAAATATATCATCCTCCCTTTTTTCTGGATTCCAGAAGATAACATGGACCAAAGGGTAAAGCGTGATCATGTGCCCTATGACGTATGGGAGAAGCAGGGGTTCTTACACACCACTGAAGGAAACGTGGTGCATTATGGTTACATCGAAAACTTTATCGAAGAGCTGGGCTTAAAGTACAACATTCGAGAAATTGCTTTTGACCGGTGGGGAGCTGTACAGATGACACAAAACTTAGAGAACCTTGGGTTTACAGTAGTTCCTTTCGGTCAAGGTTTTAAAGATATGAGTCCGCCAACGAAGGAGCTTATGAAGCTTACCTTGGAAGAGAAACTGGCGCATGGTGGTCATCCGGTGCTCCGATGGATGATGGATAACATCTTTATACGTACTGATCCTGCTGGAAATATCAAACCGGATAAAGAAAAATCAACTGAAAGAATAGATGGAGCTGTCGCTACCATTATGGCTCTTGACCGAGCAATTCGCAAAGGTGGAACAGGTAACTCCGTTTATGACGGTCGAGGGCTTCTTATTTTGTAGCAAAGGAGAGTGATGCAGATGGGATTGTTTTCTAATATTTTCAAAGCGCGTGATAAACCGAAGGATCGAACCACAGGAAGCAATTATAGCTTCTTTTTTGGTGGAACAACCAGCGGTAAGCCTGTAAACGAACATACAGCAATGCAAATGACAGCGGTCTATTCATGCGTAAGAATACTTGCAGAGGCTGTGGCAGGGCTACCCCTACACCTATATAAATACACTGCAAGCGGCAGTAAGGAAAAGGCTCTTTCTCATCCACTGTATTTTTTATTACATGATGAGCCGAATCCAGAGATGAGTTCTTTCGTTTTCCGAGAAACGTTAATGACTCATCTTTTATTATGGGGCAATGCCTATGCACAGATTATTCGAAATGGAAAAGGTGAAGTCATAGCACTGTATCCGTTAATGCCAAATCGAATGTCGGTGGACCGCGATTACAGTGGTGCTCTTTATTATACCTATACCAGATATTCCGATGAAGCACCTACGATGAAAGGTATGACAGTCACACTTAGACCAAGTGATGTATTTCATATACCTGGCTTAGGCTTTGATGGACTAGTGGGCTATTCGCCGATTGCAATGGCTAAGAATGCTATAGGTATGGCAATTGCTTGTGAGGAATATGGAGCTAAATTCTTTGCTAACGGAGCTGCTCCAGGAGGGGTACTTGAGCATCCAGGTACCATTAAAGACCCTCAAAAAGTACGGGATAGTTGGAATGCAGCCTATCAGGGAAGCAGTAACTCTCATCGTGTAGCGGTGCTTGAAGAAGGAATGAAGTATCAGCCTATTGGTATCTCACCAGAACAAGCTCAGTTCTTAGAAACAAGAAAATTTCAGATTAATGAAATCGCTCGAATTTTCCGCGTACCTCCACATATGGTAGGAGACTTGGAAAAATCGAGCTTTTCTAATATTGAGCAACAGTCACTGGAGTTTGTGAAATACACATTAGATCCTTGGGTGATTCGTTGGGAGCAGACCATCAGCCGAGCACTTTTAAGGCCAGATGAAAAGAAACTTTATTTTGCCAAGTTCAATGTAGATGGACTGCTTCGAGGTGATTATGTTTCTCGAATGAATGGGTATGCAACCGCGAGACAGAACGGCTGGATGAGTGCCAATGATATTAGGGAGCTTGAGAACCTTGATCGAATCCCACCAGAGCTTGGAGGAGATTTATATCTAATCAATGGCAATATGACCAAACTTGAAGATGCGGGTATTTTCGCAAATAAAGAAGGATTGGAGGGAAAACCTGAATGAAGAAATTTTGGAATTGGGTTCGCGACACAGATACACAGACACGAACCCTCTATCTAAACGGTGCAATTGCCGAGGAGAGTTGGTTTGAGGATGATGTTACCCCAGCTGCTTTTAGAGAAGAGCTAATGAGTGGTGAAGGAGACATAGTAGTTTGGATTAACTCTCCTGGTGGTGATTGTATTGCAGCATCTCAGATATACAACATGCTAATGGATTATAAAGGAAACGTCACTGTAAAGATTGACGGTATTGCTGCATCAGCTGCTTCTGTCATCGCTATGGCAGGGACGGAAGTCTTAATGTCTCCTACCTCACTGATGATGATCCATAATCCCTTTACCATAGCTATTGGCGATAGTGAGGAGATGCAAAAAGCAATCCAAATGCTTGATGAAGTGAAAGAGAGCATCATCAATGCATATGAGCTTAAAACCGGCTTATCTAGAACAAGGTTGTCGCACCTGATGGATGCTGAAACTTGGCTAAACGCCAATAAGGCAGTTGAGCTTGGTTTTGCAGATGACATTATGTTCAAACCAGGAGAGAGTTCACTACAAGACAGCTTTGTATTCAGCAGAAGAGCAGTGACCAATTCACTAATGAATAAACTTCAAAAACCAGTTGTAAAACAGTCAGTAGAGCCGCTTTATGAGCGGCTTAATTTATTGAAATATTAGGAGGAATAAAAATGAGTAAAATTCTTGAACTGCGTGAAAAACGCGCAAAAGCATGGGAAGCAGCAAAGGCATTTCTTGATTCAAAGCGTGGTAGTGATGGGCTTGTATCCGCAGAAGATGCAGCAACCTATGACAAAATGGAAGAAGACATTATTAATCTCGGTAAGGAAATAGCAAGATTGGAACGTCAAGAGGCTCTTGAAGCAGAGCTTAATAAGCCAGTAAATATGCCTCTTACTGGAAAGCCAGCTGTTCCAGGGATGGATGCAAAGACCGGAAGAGCCAGTGATGAATATAGGAAAGCATTCTGGAACGTAATGCGTAGCAAAAACCCTCGTCATGATGTGTTAAACGCCTTATCTGTAGGCACTGATTCTGAGGGAGGATACCTTGTTCCTGATGAATTTGAGCGCACCTTGGTTCAAACTCTTGAGGAAGAGAATGTATTCCGTAAACTTGCAAAGATTATTCAAACTTCAAGTGGTGATCGTAAAATCCCGGTTGTGGTGACCAAAGGCACAGCTGCTTGGCTTGACGAAGGTGAGGAGTTTGATGAGAGTGATTCTGTATTCGGTCAGACATCTATTGGTGCTTACAAGCTGGGTACAATGATTAAAGTTTCTGATGAACTTCTCAATGACAGTGTATTTGATCTGGAGAATTATATCTCCACTGAATTTGCCCGTAGAATCGGTGCTAAGGAAGAAGAAGCTTTTTTAGTTGGAGACGGAGATGGAAAACCTACTGGTATTTTCAACGCAACAGGCGGAGCACAGCTTGGAGTGACAGCAGGGTCTGCAACTGCTATTACTGCAGATGAGATTATCGATCTTGTTTACTCATTAAAAGCGCCATATAGAAAGAACGCGGTATTCCTGATGAATGATGCAACAGTAAAGGCAATCCGTAAGCTGAAAGACGGTCAAGGTCAATATCTGTGGCAGCCTTCTTTAACAGCAGGTACTCCAGATACTTTATTAAATCGTCCGGTTTATACTTCAGCTTATGCTCCTACTATTGAAGCTGGAGCTAAAACTATTGCCTTCGGTGATTTCGGATATTATTGGATTGCCGATAGACAGGGACGTTCTTTCAAACGTTTAAACGAGCTTTTTGCAACCACAGGGCAGGTTGGTTTCCTTGCGAGCCAGCGTGTAGATGGAAAGCTTATCTTACCTGAAGCCATCAAAGTTCTTCAGCAGAAGGCTTAATGGGAGGTGTAAATGATGAGCTATAACGCAAAGAACTACACCGAACAAGGAGGGGAAAAGACAGTTATAGGTGGAGAGCTTGTAATTGAAGAGGGAGCCAAAGTAACTGGGCTCCCTGTTCTTGATAATCAACCAGCAAGTACTGCGGAAACTGTAGAAGCTTTGGTGACAGACTTTAATGCCTTACTAAGTAAGCTTAAAGCCGCAGGAATCATGACTGCGGATACGCCTTAAAAAAAGGATGGTGACGGTTATGACTCTATTTGAAAAAGTAAAAGCTAACTTAATTCTCGAGCATGAACGCGATGATGAGCTTCTTCAAATGTATATCAACACCGCTATCGCTTATGCCGAGAGTTATCAGCATCTACCAGAAGGACATTATTCTGAAAATGAAATGCCACCAACTACAGAGCAAGCCGTCATCATGTTATCATCTCACTTCTATGAAAGTCGAGATGGCAGTACTGGCGGCTTTTTTGCTGATAACGTCCAGGCAAGCCAACAAGTTTGGAACACTGTAAATTTACTGCTTAGACTTGACCGAGATTGGAAGGTGTAGAGTATGAGTTTTGGTAAGATGAACACCTTTATTGATATCATATCCGTTGAAACAACGAGAGACAGTGAAGGTTTCGGTAAATCTAAGGATATCATCCTTGCTTCTGTTCGTGCTTATAAAGAAGAACGTCATGGTAATGAAAAATGGGCCAATCGAGCAGTATTTTCTGAAGCGACTGCTCTGTTTTGCTTTCGTAAGATACCTGATGTTGAGGTGTCTACCAATACGGTGATTGTGTGTAGTGATGGTCGTTATGAGATTACAAATGTTGAAGATGTAAAAGGCAGAGGCATGTATATTGAAGTTTTGGCAAAAAAGGTGGTGGGGTCAAGTGGCTAAAGTACAAGTTAAAATGCCTGAGGAGTTCCTTCTAAAACTATCAAGACTGGGAGAAAAGACGGATGAAATTATTCCAAAAGTACTTGAGTCAGGCGGAGAAATTGTTTTAGAAAAGGTAATGTCAAATTTGAAAGCTGTAGTTGGTAGTGGAACAAAAGAGAAAAGTCGGTCTACTGGTGAGCTTGTCAATTCCCTGGGACTGTCTCCGGCAAAAGTAGATAGGAATGGAAATTTTAACGTGAAGGTGGGTTTCAAGGAGCCACGAAGAAATGGCGAAAGTAATGCCAAGATAGCCAATATTATTGAATATGGAAAATCAGGTCAGCCACCAAAACCATTTTTAAAGCCTGCAAGAAGTGCGTCAAGAAAAGCATGTATTGACGCTATGAAGAAAAGGTTTGAGCAGGAGGTAGAAAACTTATGAGTATATTAAATGAACTCAAATTCATTGCAGATATGTGCAATATTCCAGTAGAGACAGGACGGTTTTCTGGTGTTCCTCCTGATATTTATATTGTAATTACACCACTTATTGATTTATTCGAAGTTCATGCTGATAATGCACCAGGATATGAAGTACAGGAAGCTAGACTTTCCTTATTTGTAAAAGGAAATTATACAACTATAAAAAACACTATTGTCCGCACTCTTTTGGGTGCGGATTTTACTATAACGGACCGTCGGTACATTGGACATGAGGATGATACCGATTATCACCATTATGCCATAGATGTGGCTAAATCATATGAATTTCAATTGGAAATGGAGGAATAAGAAATGGCTACGATAGGTCTTGATAGGCTTTATTATGCAAAAATCACTGAAGACATAAACGGTGATGAAACCTATGAAACACCGAAACCGCTGGCAAAAGCAATCAGTGCAGAACTTTCCGTTGAGCTTGCTGAGGCAACTCTTTATGCAGATGATGGTGCTGCTGAGATTGTAAAAGAATTTAAAAGCGGTACCCTTACACTCGGTATTGATGATATAGGTGTAGCAGCTGCCGGAGATTTAACAGGAGCTACCATTGATGACAATCATGTGCTCATCTCAACCAGTGAGGATGGTGGAGCTCCAGTTGCGATTGGCTTCAGAGCACAAAAAGCAAACGGTAAATACCGATACTTTTGGCTGTATCGTGTGAAGTTTGGAATTCCTGCAACAAACTTAGCGACAAAAGGCGATAGTATCACTTTTTCAACCCCAACTATCGAAGGAACAGTGCTTCGAAGAAATAAGCTAGATGGTCAAGGTAAGCATCCATGGAAGGCGGAAGTTAACGAGGGTGATGAAGGGGTAACTTCAACGGTTATTAATAGCTGGTTCAACGAAGTGTATGAGCCCACATTCGCAGCTTCTAGTGGAATTGGAGAGTAAGGGGGAATTGAAATGGATAAAGAACGAAGTGCAATGATTAATATTGGCGGGCAGGAGTATGAACTTATTCTTACTACTAAAGCCACGAAAGAAATTGCGGGTAGATATGGTGGCCTTGAAAATTTGGGTGAAAAATTGATGAAGTCTGAGAACTTCGAAATGGCACTGGATGAAATAGTCTGGCTGATAACTTTAATGGCCAATCAGAGCCTGCTCATTCATAACCTGCGAAATCCAGATAACAAAAAGCCGCTTCTTACTCAAGAAGAAGTTGAGCTTCTTACTTCTCCTTTGGAACTAGCGACATATAAGAGTGCTCTAACAGAAGCTATGTTCAAGGGAACAAAAAGGAATATTGAGTCTGAAGATGACTCAAAAAACGTGCAAACCGGGTAAATGAGAATGAACTCTTTACCCGGCTTTTATATTACGGAACTGTTCATTTAAATCGCACTGAAGAGGAAACATGGCTTACACCTATTGGCTTGCTTATGGATTTATGGGAGTGTCATAAGCAGTTCCTTGGGATGTCAAAACCGAAGCGGGAACTTTATATCGATGACATTATTCCTTATGGGATTTGATTTTTCAACGAAAGGAGGAGGTAATCTTGGCAGATAATTTCGGTTTAAAAATCGGAGTGGAAGGCGAAAAGGAATTTAAAAATGCACTTCGTGATATTAACCAGGCATTTAAAGTCTTAGGTAGTGAGATGGCTCTAATCAGCTCCCAGTTTGATAAAAATGATAAGTCCATCCAAGCCTTAACAGCGCGTAATGAAATATTAGAAAAAACGATCGATGCACAAAAAGAAAAGATAGAGACACTACGATCTGCACTAGATAATGCCTCCACTTCTTTCGGAGAAAATGATCGTAGAACTCAAAATTGGCAGATTCAATTAAATAAAGCTTTGGCTGAGCTCAATGGCATGGAACGAGAACTTGAAAATAACAATAAGAGTTTGCGTGATCATTCCGATGCTACAGATGAAAGTGCTGACAACATGGAAGATGCTGCTGATGCAGCCGATGAACTTGCTGATAATGTTGATGATGTTGGCAATGAAATGGATGATGCCACTAAGAAAACCTCTGTTTTGGGAGATGTACTTAAAGCAAATCTGCTATCAGATGCCATAATCGGTGGAGTAAAAGCATTAGGCTCGGCTATTGCGGGAATAGGAAAAGCATTTGTGGGTGCGATGAAGGATGGCGTTGAATACAACGCTCAAATGGAAAGTTATACTGCATCGTTTACTACCATGCTGGGCGATGAGGCAAAAGCACAAAAGTTAGTGAATGATCTGAAAAAGGAAGCAGCGGCTACTCCATTTGGAATGCAAGATCTTGCTCAATCAGCCCAAACTCTTATGAGCTTTGGAATGTCTGCAGAAGAAGCTCAAATAAGAATGAAACAGTTGGGTGATATATCTCAGGGGGATGCCGAAAAATTCAAAAGTTTAACTTTAGCATTTGCACAGATGTCCTCAACCGGTAAGTTAACAGGGCAAGACCTAATGCAAATGATTAATGCAGGCTTTAACCCATTAGAGGAAATTTCACGTAAGACCGGAAAATCCATCGGTGAACTCAAGGAGGAAATGTCAAAAGGGGCAATTTCAGCAGACATGGTTGCGGAGGCATTTGCATCAGCAACATCAGAAGGTGGGCGTTTCTATGGTTCAATGGAAGCACAATCCAAAACTTTTTCTGGGCAAATGGCAACTCTTGAGGATGGAGTTGCTTCGTTAAAGGGGCAGCTTGCTGAAGGGTTAACAACCATGCTTTCTGGAACTGTTCTTCCGATGGTTAATGGTTGGATTGATGAATTATCTCAAGCTTTTGAGAAAGATGGTGTTCAAGGCTTAATTGATGCTTTTGGTGGAATCTTAGAAGAAGCAGTTCAATTTATTTCTGAGCAGTTGCCAATTGTAGTGGATATTGCTTCTCAAATAATTATTTCTCTAGTTCAAGGACTTACCTCTGCATTACCGAAGATAACAGAGGCTGCTGTCATACTATTGATGACACTAGTCAATGGAATCATTGAAACTTTACCGGCACTTGTTACGGCAGGAGTACAAATGATCGGAACTATTGTCAGTGGAATTGCAGAAGCACTGCCACAGTTAATTCCAGCTGCAGTATCAGCAGTGATACAAATTGTGCAGGCACTTTTGGATAACCTACCAATGCTCCTAGAGGCGGCACTTCAGCTTGTACTTGGACTAACTCAGGGGATTTTGGATGCTCTTCCAGTGTTGATTGCAGCATTGCCGGTCATTATTACTGGGATAGTAGATTTTATTATTGGTGCAATACCTCAAATAATTGAAGCGGGTATTCAACTTCTAACATCTTTAATTTCAGCTTTACCAGAAATCATCACAGTAATTGTAGAAGCAATTCCGCAAATTGTCGACGGGTTAATAACAGCGATTTTGGGCTCAATCCCGCAGCTTATTGATGCCGGAGTGCAATTGTTAGTAGCACTGATTCAAAATCTTCCACAGATCATTTCGACTGTTATTACTGCTATACCAAAGATTGTGTCATCTCTTGTGAATGCTATTATTGGTAGCATACCTCAGATTATTCAGGCGGGGATCATGTTGTTAGTTTCACTGATTAAAAACCTTCCAACGATTATTGTAGAGGTTGTAAAAGCTGTACCACAAATTATTACAGCACTGGTTAAAGGATTTACAGGTTCAATTTGGCAAATGGCTCAGATTGGAACCAATTTAATCAAAGGATTATGGCAGGGTATCTCTGATGCTGGAGCCTGGCTTTGGGATAAAATTTCAGGCTTTTTTGGTGGGGTTGTCGATAAAATAAAAAATTTCTTTGGCATTCATTCACCATCAACATTATTTGCTGGTATAGTTGAAAACCTTGGAGAGGGTATTGGGGTTGGTTTTGAAAAAGCAATGAATAGTGTTAGTCAAGATATGCAAAATGCCATCCCAACTGATTTTGACATCAACTCCAATCTGAATATGAATGGAGCTGGCATTAGTAGCAGCTATGGAACTTTTGAAGGTTCATTAATTACGATACAGCAGATGATTGTTCGAAGTGAGGACGACATTCGGAAGATTTCACAGGAGCTATATAATTTAATGCAAACAGGATCACGAGCTCAAGGAAGATTTATAACTGCATAAAGGAGGGCGATGTATGGGCTTCGTTTATAATGGTATCAATTCAAAAAATATGAAGATAAAAGCAAAACTTACAAGGTGGCAGGCATCGCCCGCTCTACGAAATTCGTATGAGGTTGTTCCAGGAAAGGCGGGAGTTGCAGATTTTGGTTGTGATAGTTCAGAGCGGATCATAACAATCAGCTGTAATGTATATCCTCAAAAGAGTTTTGCAGATTTAGTGAGCGTTTTAGATTCTATTGCAGAATGGCTTAATCCAATGAATGGTCTCAAGCAGCTTGTATTAGAGGATATTCCCGATCGATACTTTTATGCTCGGCTTACTGAACAAGTAGATTGTGAGAGATTACTTAGAACTGCTGGAGCCTTTGAATTAAAATTTATTTGTCCAGATCCACACGCCTATGCACTGATAGATGAACAATTTACGATTTCCAGTGTTGGTGCTCATGAAATTAAAAGGTTAACTGGGAATGCGGATTCAGAACCGGTTTATCAACTTAAGGGGATAATCAGCAGCTCATCATCCACCTACATTTCTATTACGACAAATGGCGAAGAACTACGAGTATTTGGGGCTTTGGCAGCAGATGAAGTGCTTGTCATTGATAGTGGATTAGTAACTGCAAAAATAACCGATGCAAACGGAAATACACTTAGAAATGGGCTTGCAGGCTTGGATGAGCTTAACTTTCCTATACTGCACAAAGGTGAAAATGAAATAACAGTTTCAGTGGCGGGAGCAACTTTTTCGGAGCTGAAGATTATGGCTAAAAGCAGATGGAGGTGAGCTTGTGGCAATTAAATCAATCTTAACATCACAGACAGATTTTACAGGTGAGTTTCCTGTAAGCGAGAAGACAGTTGCTCTTTGGCGATTTAATGAAGCTACACCAGATAGCAATAACATGCTTGCAGATGATTCTGGTCATAACAGAAACTTCTTTGTATCCGGATGGTCAGGCACATCAGCCAACTTATCATCTGGTAGATTAGGAAGATATTTTAGGCAGAATATCATTAATCCAACAAGTGAAAAGACGCATTTAGTGGCTACCAATGATGGTAGCTTTTTTAGTGATTTAGGTGAAAAGATTGTTGTTGGTGGATGGATAAACCCAACTACTTATTCTGTGGGGCAGACGTATATCCCGATTTTCAATACTAGACAAGGCCCTGGCCAACCAATTTTTTATGTTTCTTTATTTCAGGGAAGGTTGCGATTAATGCTGTATAATTCTTCCGGCTCCCTGATATATGACCAGACAGAAACACCTACTATTCCCCTAAAGAATAACGGGTGGTACTTTATTGCATCAATCATTGAGGTAAACAGCAAAAGGGTACAGAACTTACTTTGCGATCGAAGTGATGGGGCTGTCTGGCAATCTCCAGTTCGAACATTCACGGGAGACTTAAATCAATCCTGTGTTGCGGACATTGTGATGGGGATGCATGCAAATACCTATTATTACGCAGGAGGATTTGATGACTGGTTCTATGAAAAAGATTCTTCGCTTACCATGGAGGATCTTATTTTCTATTTTAAATCTTCAATTTTGGCAAACGGTGGAGACAGCACTGCTGATGTTGATGCTCTTGTGGACCCTGGTTCTGTCATACTAAAAGCAACAAGCGGAGTCTATGCACAAAGTGGCCAGTTTTATTCGATAGCAGCTGCCTGTGGGCTTTCTGGAACGGGTAGAGTATCAGTTACAAGTGAATACATTGCAGGTATAACATCGATAAGCTTAGTTGAAACTTCTACATCAGATGATTTGTCTAGTTGGACTGAATGGCAGGCTATTGGAACAAGTGGGGAATTACTATCTCCAAACAGAGAATATATTCGTTATCGAATTACATTATCTACTCAAGACACCAGTAGAACTCCTAAACTTCTTGAAATACAACTACATGATATACCAAAACCTCCTTATGAGAGACTTGGATTTGCAAGACCAGTTGTGTTGGATACTAACGGGGCTTGGGAAGCAGTGTTAGAAAATGCCTTTGATATTGTAGTAACAAGTGAAGTAAATGGCGCTGATATTCTGGAGTTTAAACTGCCATTTCATGATTCCAAGCGAGAGACATTAGACAATGAAAAACAGGTGCAGATTGTTAATGATGTTTATCGTATTCGAACTATAACAGATGAGAAAAGCTCCGATGGAAGAGTTGTAACTCAAGTATATGCGGAAGCAGCATTTTATGATCTTTCTTTTAGTGCTGAAAAAGAACCCATGGAATTTGTTGCAGAGACACCAGAAGTCCCTATGCGCTATGCCTTACTTAATACTGGCTGGTCATTAGGAAACGTAACTGTAAATACTAAACGTACATGGCAATCAACAGAAAAGAATGCATTAGCTATCCTACGAACAATACAGAATATTCATGGAGGCGACTTGATTTTCGATAGTGCCAATCGTTTGGTACATCTCTTGACATTTGGAGGTACTGATAGTGGGGCATTATTTTGCTATAGAAAGAACATGAAAAGTATACAGCGCGTAGTGGATACTAGAAGTCTAATCACTCGCCTTTATGCTTATGGAAAAGATGGTATAACATTTGCTTCTATCAATGGTAATAAAGAGTATGTTGAGGATTATAGCTATTCATCAGAAGTTAGAGTAGGAACGCTGGATGCTTCATCAATCAGCAACCCTTATCAGCTGCTTGAGTTCGCTAATATGCGCTTAGCTCAGTATGCGAAGCCACGAATCTCATATGTTCTCTCTGCAATGGACTTATCAGTGTTGACAGGATATGAGCATGAGGCATGGAAACTAGGTGATATAGTAACTGTGGATGATAGAGATTTGAATTTATCTGTCAAAACTCGTGTGGTACGCAGACAATATAATCTCCAAGAACCATGGAAAACAGTGCTGGAGCTATCAACAACGTTAAGAGAACTGGGGGATTCATCTGCTGTTTGGGATAAAGCTGCTGATATTTTATCTTCAGCTGATGTTCTTGACCGTCAGGAAGTAAAAGACTTAGTTCCTTTTAATCATCTAAGAAATTCACGAGCTGATGACGGGTTAACCTATTGGTTAAGTTCAGGTTTTACAGTGGACCCTAATAATGGGGTATCAGGATCAGCTTCTTTTAAAGCTGAGGGAGTTTTAGGAATGACAAAAAGTCTATCACAGACTGTGTATCCTGCTAGTAGAAAGAGTTACACATTTTCAGCGCAGATTGCATCGGAAAATCTACAGAAAGGGCCAAACGGAAAAGTTGGAATTGAAGTTGTCATTGAATATGAGGACGGTTCGACAGAAACTAGGTTTATTGATCTCTATTAGGAAGGAGGTAGCGATATGGCTTATTTTTCACAGACAGCTCATGCTATTACACCGAGAGGTTTTGGCAAGATAAAGTCGCTTACCATCCGTCTTTTCATTACTGATTGTACTGGTGAGGTATTCTTTACGGATATGCTTTTGCAAGGTGGCTCTGTTGCTACGGGCTGGGTTGGTCATGTGTCAGAAATACAATGGACGCTGGATGGGTAGGTGGTGCAAATGTCAGTTGCATTTACCAGATTTACCGAGACGATTCATTGTAAAGAGGATAAACGAGTAGTAAGCGTAACAGTGAATTTACTTCTTGAAGATTGTACAGGTACGGTATATTTTACTGATATTCAAGCACAGGAAGGAAATCACCTTACTGGTTATACAACTAACACAGAGAGCATGCTGCAAAAATATCGAGAGAATGAGACAATTGTTCCTGTTCGCTTTTATAATGGAGTAGTTCGAAGCGGAGAGACGATTATTCTCTTCAATCTGGGTTCAACTTCCGCTGGCCTTGACTGTCATATTTATCCCAACCAAAATATGGCTGCAGGCAGTATCCAATTGTCTCAAGGAGCAGGGGCGCACAAGGTGATATTTAATGAGGCAGTTAGTCCAGGTGATACCTTTTCGCTACTAGCATCAACTAGGCAGTGTTTAAAGAACGGAAACCCAACTGATAAGGAAGGTTTTTTTCAATATACAGCATCCGGTGATAGCAAACATGTGATAAAGCTAGAAGACAGAAAATCAGCCCGGGTATTATTTGAGTTTCAAGAAATGCAGGAAGGAAGTGAGCGCCTTTGATTGACTATTTAAAAGGTAAGCGTTGTATGGTCTGGAGTTTCATGGGGAATACCCGCATGTATCAAGCATTACGAGACTATGGTGATCGAATTGATACGGTGGGTATTTTTACTTTTGAAGTGGATATCACCGGGACAATAACAGAAACAGGAACAAGCATATCCAGTATGCTTACCTATATTAACCGTTGGCCTCATATCAAATGGCTACTGACTATTATGAATCATGGTACAGCTTCTATTTTTACTGCCCTTAGAAATAATACCAGTGGTGCGAAGGATAAATTTCTTACTGAGATCATTCGCATTATGGAAAAGTATCCATGGTGTGCAGGGGTTGATATAGACTTGGAACGTGGAGGTGGCTACGAGAACAAGGATGCTGCCAATGCCCTATTTCGTGACATATATAATACTGTCAAAGCCTATGATTCTTCTAAACTCGTTAATATTTGTTTACCAGGAATGACGGGAGTACAAGGCTCGGTTGGTGGCGAAAATTGGTGTGTCTATGAAGACTTAAATCCGTACTGTGATACGGCAGCGATTATGAGTTATGGCATGGCATGGGCTGGTTCTGCTCCGGGACCGGTTTCTCCGAGGGATTGGTTGGAAGGTATTTATGATTATGCTGTTCGGGTTATGAATCCTGAAAAAATATTTTTGGGATTGCCCGCCTATGGCTGGAACTGGAGGATACATGATACACCAGAGAACCTTGGAATAACATATCGTGGGATTTCAAACACTTATTATGCAGCAAAGCTTTGGATGACAGGAGGATATAACTTTACTGATGACGGGCCACCTCAACCAATGATTCCAATCATTGCGTATTGGGATGATTATGATAAGGTTCCTTGGGCGTTACCACATGTGTATGACTACATGGAAGGCTGGGATGCTGTTTCAAGAACATACCCATTACTTGAGGAATCCTATAGTCGTCGCAGATATTTGACCGCCTATAGTAAGCAACAAAAAACTGAATTTGGCACAATCTTTATAGACCGTAGTGGTGGAACACCTGATAATTATTTTGGTAATGTATCAGTTTCATCTCAATTTATTACACTTGGAGATGAAGGTGAAGCCACCTACGAATTTGAAATAGAATCTGCTGGTTTTTATGATGTAGCTATTCGCTTTTCTTTTCCTTTTTGGGACAAGAATACTATCCATGTTTCGCTTGACGGAATAAATAAGGTATTTAGTGAGAGTAGGTTATGGTGGCCATATTGGAGAACAACTTGCTGGAGCTCTTTGGCTTCGAGTGTATATCTTTCAGCTGGAACTCATACTGTCACAGTTAGTTCCACAGTAACAGGAGTACAGTTCTATGGATTTCGGGTATGTTCAAGCTTTAGTGAAGAGCCTTCTGCTGGAGAGGCTGACTTCATGTTATCCCCTCGCCAGTTTAAAGATGTGAACGGTTTAATGGTTCAGCCCGATCGAGGATTTAAATTGACAACGGAAGTACTTCGTAGAAAGCCTGATTCAGCACTAATTTGGTATGAGGACTTTCGAGATGAAAATCCGCTTCCATCCAGCTATTGGACAACATTAAGCGGAGAGTGGGAGGTGTGGCAGAACAAGAATGATCCAGCTACTCGCCCTTATTCACAGCTTGATGGACATGGGAGGTTGGCGTGGAAATATAATGGTTTCTCAGATGTTCATTTAAGAGCGAGATTAGCTTTTCCTTCAGATGGAAGTGGTCGAGCTGGCATTTTTTGTGGAGAACTCTTTTGCTGTTTAAATATTAATTCACAGCGTATTGAACTATATAATGGTTCTACTCTAATCGGAAGCTATGCAACCGAAATTTCTAAAACTCCATCATCAGATCTTCGCTCAAATCCAAGAATGTACACCATTGAAATGAGGATACGTAGTAATTCTGTAAGGGTTTATTCTGGAGCAAGTAGTATTTTGCGATTCACAGCGTCGCTTGATGGTTATTCAGGTGGTTATGCCGGAATTCAATCGGATGGACGTATTCTATGTGAATTAATAAGATTAGGAGATGCCTGGACTTATGAACCTTATGAAAGATTTGATGTAATCTTCCCAGATGGAACTAGAACGGAGTATGGGAGACTAGAAAGAACTGGTGTTACATGGGATAGTGAGTTTCAGGTTTTTACAGTTAACAGTGATGTGGAGGAAGCTTCAACAAGAAGTCAGGATATTTCCATGGATTATGATTTTTTTCACTCAGAGCTTTTATCATTGGTCTGTGGAAATGACTATTCAGTAAAGATTGTGCCTAAGGACATTAATGTATGGATTTCACGCCTATTTCTCGGGGATGCTGATGGCTTCTCAATTCTTTACTACCAAGACGTGGATAGCCTAGTCTATTGGGCAAATGAGGCAGCGTATCGATGGAAGCTTAGGGGGATTGCGATATGGTCTCTGGGACAGGAGGATATGAGGTTATGGGAAGCCTTACCTAAACAAATATAATTAACACACTGAACCAAGAGTGTTTGCGATAATGCAGACACTCTTTTTATATATGCACCAATCATGAAGGAGGTAAAAATAATGAAGGAAATTTGGAGTTGGATACAAACTGCGTTTACTGTACTTGGTGGACTTTTAGGATGGTTTTTAGGAGGTTTTGATGGATTTTTATATGCATTAGTGGCATTAATGGTGGCTGATTATATCACCGGTGTCATGTGTGCCATTGTTGAAAAGAAACTATCAAGTGAAATAGGGTTTAAGGGCATATTCAAAAAAGTACTTATTTTTATTCTAGTTGGAGTTGGACATTTGATTGATACAAATCTGATCGGAGATGGGAGCGTGCTTCGGACTGCTATCATCTTTTTCTATTGCTCCAATGAAGGTGTATCTATGCTAGAAAATGCTGGTCGATTAGGACTACCAATACCAGAAAAATTAAAAGATATCCTTGTTCAGTTGCATAATAAAGGAGGTAAGGAATATTGAATCTAAGAAAACTTATTCTGACTGAAAATGCTTGTTATAAGGCAGGTAAAAAGATTACACCGAAAGGTATCATGGTTCATAGCACCGGTGCCAACAATCCTTATCTTCGTAGATATGTTGGGCCGGATGATGGTTTATTAGGTGTAAATCAGTACAATAATCACTGGAATCAGGATAGGCCCGATGGAAAACAGGTTTGTGTCCATGCTTTCATTGGAAAACTTAAGGATGGTTCAATTGCTACCTATCAAACTCTACCATGGGACCATCGAGGGTGGCATGCTGGAGGAAGTGCAAATGATACACATATTGGTTTTGAAATATGCGAGGATGGATTGACCGATGCCTCGTATTTTAATGCGGTTTATAAAGAAGCGGTAGAGCTTTGTGTTTATCTTTGCAAATTATACAATCTAACTGAAAAAGATATTATTGGCCATTATGAAGGCTATCAAAGAGGAATCGCAAGTAATCATGGTGATCCGAAAAACTGGTTTCCTAAGCATGGAAAGAGCATGGATACATTTCGTGCAGATGTAAAAAGCCTCTTAAGTGAAGGAGCTAAATCTGGAGAAACAGAGAAAAAGAAATACTACCGCGTTCAAATCGGTGCTTATTCCGTAAAAGCCAATGCAGAGGCCCAGCTTGCCAAAGCGAAAAAGGCTGGCTTTACGGATGCGTTTATAAAGTATGATTAACACTTTTACCTATGACCTGAGGAGTGTAATAGCTCTTCGGGTCATTTTTTTTTTGACCTTTAGGGGTTCGAATCATTAGGGATTTTTGCATATAGGTGCAGGGGTCTACCTGTAGAAATGGAGGTTACCTATATGCAGATTACTAAAATTACAGATAAACAGGATCTACTATTAAATCCAAAAAGGAAATATCTAAGTGCCGAGGCTCTTCAAAGAGAATTTGATTATTATAGGGCGGAAAAGCTATTACATCAAATGCTTGATAAGGGTCTTATTTCAAAGGAAGAGTTCAACAAAATTATGCTATTAAACCGCGAAACTTTCTCACCTATGTTAGCACAGATAATGCCCGATATTCCTTGATATACTGGGCGTTCAGAGGTAATATGTGACCTACCAAAAAGGAGGTGAGTCGATGAAAAAGATAACAAAAATAGACGGGAATAAGGGTACATCAATTATCAAGCCAAAATTACGAGTAGCTGCTTATTGTCGTGTTTCTACGGACAGTGATGAACAGTTAGTGAGCCTAGAAGCACAAAAATCCCATTATGAGACTTACATAAAGGCAAACCCAGAATGGGAGTATGTTGGCTTGTATTATGATGAGGGAATTAGTGGCACCAAAAAAGAAAACCGAACGGAACTTCTCAGAATGCTGTCAGATTGTGAAAATAAGAAGATTGACTTAATTATTACAAAGTCCATTAGTAGGTTTGCGAGAAACACTACGGATTGTTTGGAGATGGTTCGTAAACTGTTGGACCTGGGTATTTACATCTATTTTGAGAAAGAGAATATTAATACCCAATCAATGGAAAGTGAGTTGATGCTTTCTATATTAAGTGGACTTGCAGAAAGCGAGTCCATTTCCATTTCGGAAAACAACAAATGGGCAGTTCAAAGGAGATTTCAAAACGGAACTTTTAAGATTTCATACCCACCATTTGGTTATGACAACATTGATGGTCAAATGGTGGTAAACCCTGAGCAGGCAGAAATCGTGAAGTATATTTTCGCAGAAGTATTATCGGGCAAAGGTACACAGAAAGTTGCAGATGATCTTAATCAAATGGGTATACCTACTAAAAGAGGTGCTCGTTGGACTGCTACTACAATTCGAGGGATATTAAAAAATGAGAAATATACTGGGGATGCTATACTGCAAAAAACTTATACAGATTCCCGATTTAATAAGCGCACCAATTATGGTGAGAAAAATAAATATTTAATAGAAAATCACCATGAGGCAATTATCAGCCATGAAGTATTTGAAGCAGTAGAAGCTGCCTTAAATCAAAGGGCAAAAGAAAAGGGCATAGAAAAGCGTAACAATAAATACCAAAATCGGTATTCTTTCTCTGGAAAAATTATTTGCTCGGAATGTGGTAGTACCTTTAAAAGGCGAATTCATTCATCTGGTGCAAGAAAATACGTAGCCTGGTGTTGTAGCAAACACTTAAAGCAGATAACAGAATGTTCCATGCAGTTTATTCGAGATGAGGATATAAAGAAGGCATTTGTTACGATGATGAATAAGCTGATTTTCGGCAGAAAACTTATTCTACAACCACTATTAGAGGCTTTACGTGGAATGAACAAGTCTGATAACCTTTCAAGAATTCAGGAATTAGAGAAGCAAATTGAAAAAAACGCGGAACAGAGAGAACTGCTTGTAAAGCTTATGGCGAAGGGATATCTAGAACCTGCCCTTTTTAATCGAGAAAACAATGAACTGCAAATGGAAGCAAACAACTATATGGAGCAAAAAGAAGCATTAATTCATGCCTTAAATGGAGAATTATCAAAGGTGCAGGAAGTCAGTAACTTAATAAAATTTACAAATAAGGCTGAAATGTTAAGTGACTTTAACGACCAACTTTTTAATGATTATGTTGAAAAAATAATTGTCTTCTCAAGAGTAGAGATAGGTTTCATTTTAAAATGCGGAATCACACTAAGGGAAAGGATGTGAGAAAAGTGGCACATACGCCTTACGGCTATAGGATAGAGAATGGTAGAGCAGTTATCGATGAAGAAAAAGCTGAAAAGGTTAGGAGTTTGTATAGGGGATACTTATCAGGCCTTTCTTTATCGGTCGCAGCAAAGACTGCTGGAATAGATGCTTATCATGGAACTGCTGGAAGGATGCTAAGAAATGAACGTTATCTTGGTGATGATTATTACCCTGCCATCATTGATAAAGAGACCTACGAAAAAGCAGAAGCAGAGAGGGTAAAGAGAGCGAAAAAGCTAGGTAGAATCTTTGAACCCAAGAAAGAAGACAAACCTACTATTTCTAAGAAGTTTACCATAGGACAAGTAATTCAGAAGTATACAAATCCTTTTACACAAGCGGAGTATGTTTATAGCTTAATAGAAAGTGAGGGACAGTAAGATGGCAGTTAGTAAAAATGTAATGATTATACCTGCAATAAAACGCATGGGCAACAATCGAAAAGAAGATGAAACACCAAAACTTCGGGTTGCTGCTTATTGTCGAGTTTCTACCGACAGTGATGAACAAGCTAGTAGTTACGAAGTGCAGATTGAACATTATACTGAATTTATTAAGAAAAATTCAGAGTGGGAATTTGCAGGGATCTTTGCTGATGATGGTATCAGCGGTACAAATACAAAAAATCGTGATGAATTTAATCGAATGATTGATGAGTGCATGGCAGGGAAAATTGATATGATTATTACCAAATCAATAAGCCGATTTGCTAGGAATACCTTAGACTGCCTACATTACATCAGAAAATTAAAAGATAAAAATATTGCGGTATATTTTGAAAAAGAAAATATCAATACACTGGATGCCAAAGGTGAAATTATGCTAACTATTATGGCTTCCTTAGCGCAACAAGAAAGCCAGTCATTAAGCCAGAATGTAAAGCTTGGTTATCAATACCGATACCAACAAGGAGAAGTAATGGTCAATTGCTCTAGGTTTTTAGGATATACCAAGGATGAGAATAAGCGATTAGTAATTGTACCGGAGGAGGCTGAAATAGTTAAGAGAATTTACCGAGAATATCTTGAAGGCTCCAGTATGGATAAAATTAAAAAAGGACTTGAAGCAGATGGCATACTTACAGGAGCGGGCAAAAAAAGGTGGCATACCAGTACCATAAGGAAGATATTAAGCAATGAAAAATATATTGGTGATGCATTGCTCCAAAAAACTTACACAGTAGATTTTCTTACAAAAAAGAGGGTTGTAAATAACGGTATCGTACCTCAATATTATGTTGAGAATAGTCATGAAGCTATTATCCCGCGTGAAATTTTCATGCAGGTTCAAGAAGAGTTAGTTCGTAGAAGTAAAGGACATATAAGTACTAGTGGAAAGAAAAGAAACTTTAGTGCAAATCATGTATTTTCACAAATTATTTTCTGTGGAGAGTGTGGTGAAATATACCGTAGAGTTCATTGGAATAACAGAGGCAAAAAATCGATTGTTTGGAGATGTGTCAGTAGGCTTGAGAATACAGGGTTAGCTTGTCATTCTCGAACTGTACAAGAGGACATGATAGGCTTAGCTACGGTGGATGCAATTAATAAGCTACTTGGGCAAAAAGATGACTTTTTGATTACCTTAAAGGAAAATATAGAAACAGTGATAAGTGAAACGGACAATAATATTGTTTCCGAGATAGATAAAAAGCTAGAGGAATTACAAAAAGACCTTTTGAGGCTGGCCAATTCCAAAGAAGATTATAACGATATAGCCGATGAGATTTACAGGCTCAGAGAGGAAAGGCATAAGGCTTTAGCAGAAGAAGCTGGCAAAAAGGGCTCCAAGCAAAGGCTAGAAGATATGGAAAAATTCATTAATGAACAATCCATCCTCCTTGAGGAGTATGATGAGCAACTAGTAAGGAGACTTATAGAGAAAATAACGGTCTATGATGATAAACTAACTATTGAATTTAAATCTGGTGTAGAAATTGATATAGAAAAATAAAATGAACTTGACCGCCGATTGAGGAGAAATACTTCTTGATGGGCGGTTCTTTTCTATTTATACTTGGGGATAATCTAATAAGTGAACTCGTTTCAGCAAGCTGAAACATCGGGGAATCAGATGGAGAGTCTACTCCACCTGATTAAAACCCACCTACGCTGCGCTTAGAGGTGGCGGTCTTGACCGTAAAGCTAAAAGATAAACACACTTGAACAATTACTCATATGTTTTTATTGACAAACGGAGAATTGAGGTTTATAATACATATGAAAGCTTATTCAAGTGTTCAATTGAATGATAAGGAGGTGATATAAATATGGCAAAAAAAATTCAACCAATTGAAAGATGCGACTGTGATGTAATACATGAGGAAATTGTAAATAAAGTGCGAGAAAAAATGCCTCAAGAAGAAACTCTATATGATCTAGCAGAACTATTTAAAGTTTTTGGAGATTCAACAAGAATTAAGATACTCTGGGCATTAGATGAATCAGAGATGTGCGTTTGCGATATTGCATTCTTATTAAATATGACCCAATCAGCAATTTCACATCAGCTAAGAGTCTTAAAGCAGGCTGGACTAGTAAAGAGCAGAAGAGAAGGAAAGATTGTATTCTACTCTCTTGAAGATGAACATGTAAAGCAAATATTTGACCAGGGATTAATTCATATTTCAGAAGAAAGTAAGTAAAGGAGGGTCAGTAATGTTAAAGAAGGAAGTAATTTTAGAAGGTTTAGATTGTGCAAATTGTGCAGCTAAAATTGAAGATGAGGTTAATAAATTAAATGGAGTCAAAGCCTATATGAACTTCATGAACAAGACATTGACTTTAGAAATTGAATCAGAGCAAGAGTATAAGAATATATTACAGCAAGTTAAAACCATAGTGCACAAGCACGAACCGGATGTGGTAGTGAAAGAAAAATCCGTTAACAAGAGCAATAAAATAGTATTAATACTTGAAGGACTTGGCTGCGCGAATTGTGCAGCTAAAATGGAAAAAGAAATAAGCGGTCTAGAAGGAGTTGAATTTGCTGCAGTAGATTTTGTTTCGAAGAAACTAACACTGGAAATAAGTCCGAAAGTCAACCGCTCTGAGTTAAATGAGAAGATTGAAGGCATAGTAAAGAAAATAGAGCCAGATGTAAAGGTCATTTTTGAGGAGAATAACTCCAAGACCAAAATAAACGAAAATAACGAAGAGGAAGAAGAAGGTGTCAACAAAAAAGAAATCATAAGACTTGTGGTCGGTGGAGCAATATTTGCCGTGGGAATCATCTTTAATTTCCAAAATTGGCTTGAGCTTACCTTGTTTATTATTAGTTATATCATAGTTGGTGGAGAGGTTGTCTTAAGAGCAATAAAAGGTATTGCCCGCGGTCAGGTATTCAGTGAGCATTTTTTGATGAGTATTGCTACCATTGGTGCTTTCTTCATTGGAGAGTATCCAGAAGGTGTAGCAGTTATGCTGTTCTATCTGGTAGGTGAATTGTTTCAGGATATAGCTGTAGGTCACTCCAGAAAATCAATAAGTGCTTTGATGGATATTCGTCCTGACTATGCAAATCTTAAAGTTGGCGATGAGATCAGGAAAGTATCTCCTGAAGAGGTAAACATAGGTGACATCATTATTGTTAAGCCAGGAGAAAAAGTTCCCCTCGATGGCAAGGTTATAGAAGGAAACTCAATGGTTGACACTGCAGCGTTAACAGGGGAATCTGTTCCTCGTGAAGTCGGGCCAGGAGACGATGTATTGAGCGGATTCATTAATAAAAATGGCGTTTTGAC